>JBAZRB010000008.1:0-194268 GCA_041663105.1 Rhodanobacter sp. | reverse complement strand
AACCCCACGCCTGGCTCACCGACGTGCTCACCCGCCTGCCCACCACCAAAGATCGCGACATCGAGAGCCTGTTGCCGCTCGCATAGCCAACGGCGACCTTCAAGATGTGGCGGGCAAACGCTTACACTCTTTTGACGACTTTCTGGTGGGTGGTGAAAGAGAGGTTGGCTCACAACTGCAAGAGGCAGCTTCGCGCCACCCGATCCGGTTTTTGGACCTATTGTCAGCACATTGGGACCGGCTATCGGGTCACTTTCGCGACAACATCATGGCCGGTGTTGCTACCTATCTTGCGCACCGCTACGGCAATCGGCAGCCAAATGGCGCCTGGTCTCCCAAAGAGGAACCCGATGCGGAAGTACTCGCACACAAAATTCTTGACGAATTGGAGGGGCATTCGAGCCACTGGCATCACAACCGCGCCGCATCCGAGGCGATAGAGGGCTCCGCACACGTAGTTAAACAGGCACAGGCTGCTACCCGGCTAGTGACCTTGGCTATGGATTTTTCAACGCTGCATGAGGAGAGCCCCATCTCAGGAAACTCCGTTGATTTGCTCACCATCGGCATAAATATGGCGTGTGGTAACGCAGCGGAAGCCTTGATGATTGTGGCCAATCAGCTTGAAAAGAACGGTGTGCTGTGGCCCGAATTGCTACCAAACGCGCTGCGCCTATTTGCGGCAGACGCGCATCATGCTATTCGCGCTCTGCTGGTGCGACGCATGCCCTATTTGCAAAGTCATCACTCGGAACTTGGCTGGGAGTTGTTTGGCTTAGCCATGCAAGAAAATGTCCCCGAGCTTTGGCCCGTGGCCGAACCTTGCCTGTACTATGGTTACCATCAAAATTTTGAAATCGTCGCCCCGTGGCTCGCACGCATCTACCGCGAAGGCAGCGGCAAAGATTTTGAGACCTGGGGGCGCATTTCTGCCCTAGCAGCTCTTTCGAAGCAATTGGATTTTTCTGCCTATCTCGCAGAGATCAAAGCACTAGAAGCCGCCGAAGCATGGCATGGTGCAGCGAGCGTTTGGACGAACGCCGGCAATATGCAGCAGCATCGGGAGCAGTGCCTGGCTGGTCTTGAGGCCGGCTTGAGTGCAGAAAACCAACATGCCGTTGCGGTTGCACGCAGATTTCGCAATCTCTTCCGGCAAGAAGAGCCGCTGGTTGCTGTACCCATTGAATTAATCCAGCGTTGCTTCCGCTTGCTCGAGACCGAAGCTTCTGGACGAAGCGATATCTATGGCGTCGATGCATGGCTGAACGCCACTGCACTTCGCGACCCAACGAATGCACTGGAAGCTGCCGAAATTTACCTTGATTTTGTTCGGCGCACAAAACCCTATGTGTACGATCACAATAACAACCTCACGCAACTACTGACCCGCCTTTTCGCGCAAGCCGAAGAACAGGAAGAGTCAGACTGCGGTGTGATGCTGCAGCGAGTGGTCGCAATGCAGGATGCGCTGCTGGCTTTGGGAGTCAATGGCGTGAGTGACTGGCTTAAGGCCGCGGAGCGGCCATGACCAATGAATAGCGAAACATCACAAAGTCCGCTTTGAGTGAAAGCGGACACTTCTCCAGTTGCGCAGCTACGACAGCGACTTGCGCAATATCACCCCTCCAGACAATCAAACCGCCGATCCGCCTCAACATCCTGCTCGTAATCCACATCCCCCCGATCAAACCCGAACAACTGCAAAAACTCGTGCTTGTAGCCCGCGTAGTCGGTGATCTGCTTGAGGTTCTCGGTGGTGACGGTGGGCCATAGCGTCTTGCACGGCTCCTGCACGTCGTCGCGCAGCTCCCAGTCGTCCAGCCGCAGGCGCCCTTCCCCGTCGGTGGCCGGCGCTGCGCCGTCGGCGCGGTACAGCCGGTCGTGGAACAGGCGGTTGGCCTGCTCGATTGGATTCTCGTGGATGCCCTTCTCCTTCATGATCTTGAAGGCGATGGAGACGTACAGCGGGATCACCGGGATGGCGGCGCTGGCCTGGGTGACGACGGACTTCATCACGCCGACGTAGGCTTCCAGGCCGGGGTGGCGGCGGCGCAGTTGGCTGGCGGTGTTGTCCAGGTGCTGCTTGGCCTGGCCCAGGGTGCCGTGCCAGTACATCGGCCAGGTGATCTCGGTGCCGATGTAGCTGTAGGCGATGGTCTTGGCGTGTTCGGCCAGCACGCCGGCGGCGCTCAGCGCGTCGATCCACAGCGCCCAGTCCTCGCCGCCCATCACGGTGACGGTGTCCTTGATCTCCTGCTCGGTGGCCGGCTCTACGGTGGCCTCGATCACGGTGTCCTTGTTGGTGTCGACCGAGGTGTTGTGGAACGGCTCGCCGATGGTCTTGAGCGCCGAGCGCACCACTTCGCCGGTGTCCGGCAGCTTGCGCACGGGCGAGGCCAGCGAGTAGACCACCAGGTCGATCGGGCCGCCCATTTCGTTCTTGATGATCTCGATGGCCCTGGCGCGGGTCTCGTGGGCGAACGCGTCGGCGTTGATCGACTTGCTGTACAGGCCGGCGGCTTTGGCGGCCTTGTCGAATGCGGCGGAGTTGTACCAGCCGGCGGTGCCGGTTTTCTCGGGGCTGCTGGGCTTTTCGAAGAACACTCCCAGCGTGGCGGCGCCGTAGCCGAACGCGGCGGTGATGCGCGAGGCCAGGCCGTAGCCGGTGGAGGCGCCGATCACCAGCACGCGCTTGGGCCCCTTGCTGACATCGTGGCCCGCGGCCTGGGTGACCTTGATCTGGTCGAGCACGTTGTGCTCGCAACCGACCGGGTGGGCGGTGATGCAGATGAATCCACGGACTTTGGGCTTGATGATCACTCGGGAGGCTCCTGCGGCTATTCGACAATTCGCCATCTTAACCAAGCGGGCGGCCATGCGCTGCCGTAGGGAGCGACTCGGTTGAGAAGTTGTCCGAGGTTCGCTGCGAGGCTGCTTGAATAGCGTGGCTGGACCCGTGGGCAGGAGCGCACCCTGTGCGCGATTGCTTTTGTCACATGGCGAAGAGCATCGCGCACAGGGTGCGTTCCTACAAAGGTGAGGCCTGTAGCGCGATGGCCAGGGCACGCACCTGGGCTATATCGCTGCGCAGCTCGCCGCCTTCCATGTCGCCGAGCAGTGGGCGCCGATACTGCATGGCCGAGGGCAGCTGGCGCTTGGCGGAGGCGTGAAATTCGTGCGCGCCGGTGGCGGCGGCCAGCGCGACGATGTTCTGCGCGGTGACGCCCGCGCCCGGCATCACGGCGATGCGTCCCGCGGCCTGCACCACGAGCTCGCGGATCAGCGCTGCACCGTCCAACGCGCTGGCCTGCGCGCCCGAGGTCAGCAGACGTTCGCAGCCGAGCGTCACGATATCTTCCAGCGCCTGCGCCGGATCATTGCTGAGGTCGAAGGCGCGATGGAAGGTGACGCCGAGTTTTCCGGCGGCGGCGATCAGCGTGCGGCAACGGGCGATGTCCACGTTGCCATCAGCGTCAAGCACGCCGAGCACCACGCCATCGCAACCAAGCGACGCGCAGGTTTCGATGTCGCGCTGCATTACCTCGCATTCGAGGTCGCTGTAGAGAAAGTCGCCAGCACGCGGGCGAACCAGCACGACCAGCGGGATGAGCAGGCGTTCGCGGGCCAGCGCGATCTGTGCATGTGACGGCGTCAGTCCGCCCAGTTCCAGCGCCGTGCAGAGTTCGACCCGCCCGGCCCCACCCTGCTGGGCGGCCAGTGCGGAGGCGACCGAGTTGGCGGCGATTTCCAGTATCACGAATAGCTCGTGGTGTAGACGCTTTGCGAGGGGATCAGAGTGTCCTGCTTCTTCGCATCGCACACGGCGTAGGAGAAGCCGTGCTGGATCGCGTAGGCGCCCACTTCGCCCGCGCGGTTCATCGCGAGGAAGCCGACCTGGATGGTCCTGGAGGCTTCGCGGCGTTTCCTGACGATGCGCAGCACCGCCTCCTTGCAGGCTTCGTGCGGCGAGCGGCCCTGACGCATCAGCTCGACCACCAGGAAGCTGCCGGCGTTGCGGATCACCTCCTCGCCGACGCCGGTGGAGGTGGCGCCGCCGATTTCACCGTCGACGTACAGGCCGGCGCCGATGATCGGACTGTCGCCGACGCGGCCGCGCATTTTCCAGGCCATGCCGCTGGTGGTGCAGGCGCCGGCCAGGCGTCCCTGCGCGTCGATGGCGAGCATGCCGATGGTGTCGTGGTTGTTGGCGCCGCCGGGCATGCCGGTGCTGCCGCCCTTGCCGTAGTCGTGCACTTCGCTGTTGATCGAGGGCTGGTAGTTCGCCGTCTTCAGCCATTCGCGCCAAGCCTTTTCGGCCTCCGGCGTGAGCAGTTCCTCCTTCGGGAAGCCTTGCTCCAGTGCGAACTGCAGCGCACCCTCGCCGACCAGCAACACGTGCGGCACCCGGCGCGCCACCGCGATCGGATGGGCGATGTGCTCCAGCGCGGCGACGGCACCGCAGTTGCCATCGGCATCCATGATGCTGGCGTCGAGGCTGACGTGGCCGTCGCGATCGGGATAGCCGCCCTTGCCGACGCTGTGGTTCTTCAGGTCCGACTCGGACCTGGGCACCGAGCTCGACAGCGTCCAGCACGGATGCCTTGAGAAAACGCCTGCGATCAGTCATTGCACTCTCCGGCGGCGCAGACAAAAAACCCCGCACAGGATGCAGGGTTTCATTTGTCGCGGATGACTCGGCCCGAACGGTCAGGCGGTGGCTTCAGCCCCTTCGACCTCGGATGCCTGGGCGCCCTTGGGCCCCTGGGTCACCACGAACTTTACTCGCTGACCTTCCTGCAGGCTGCGAAAGCCCTTGCTGGTGATCGCTGAAAAATGGACGAAAACGTCCGCCCCCCCATCCTCAGGCGCGATAAAACCGAAACCCTTGGCGTCGTTGAACCATTTAACCGTACCGAAACTCATTGCGTGAACCTCTGGATCCATGGAATGGTGCGCCAGGCTCGGTGCGGCTCATCCCCCCGGTTCGCCGCCCTGGCCCGATGGAACTTAGCAAGATGTGAAGGGCCAGCGCAATACGAAAAATGGCAGGGGCGATTCAAAGCCCGACGCCCGACTCAGATTTTCGGGATGGCGGCGAGAATAACCGGCACCTTGGCGGTGGCCGCGGCCAGATGCGCAAAGATCTCCTCGATGCTGATTTCCGCCTCGTCACCGCAGCCCGCGGCGAAGTTGGCGACCAGGGCCAGGCAGGCGTAATCCAGCCCCAACTCGCGCGCCAGGGCCGCTTCGGGCATGCCGGTCATGCCGACCAGGTCGCAGCCGTCGCGCTTCATGCGTGCGATCTCGGCGCGGGTTTCCAGTCGCGGCCCCTGCGTGGCGCCATAACAGCCTCCGCCAATCACCGCGATGCCAGCTGTGGCTGCCGCGGCGAGCAATTGCCGGCGCAGGCTTTCGGTATACGGCTCGCTGAAGTCGATGTGCTTGACCTCGGCACCGTCGATATCGCAGTAGCTGGTGTAGCGGCCGTGGGTGTAGTCGATCAGTTGCTCGGGCACCACGATGACCTGCGGCCCCATGTCGTGGCGGATACCACCCACCGCGTTGACGCCGACCACCCGCCGCGCGCCCAGGCTGTGCAGCGCCCACAGGTTGGCGCGGTAGTTGACCCGGTGCGGCGGCAGGCTGTGACTCTCGCCGTGACGCGCCAGAAAGGCCACCTGCATGCCCGCGAAATCGCCCAGCACCACATCACCGGAAGCCGCGCCGTAAGGCGTGTCCACCGTGTGGCGCGTGATGTTTTCCAGCCCCGGGAAGTTGTACAGGCCGCTGCCGCCGATGACGGCGAGATCGATGAGTGTTGGCTCAGGGAGGGACATTGCTTTGATCCGTCTGCAGATGGTGGTCGGGGGCGCCGGCAGTACCGCATTCACCGCCGCCTTGCTGTAGGAGCGCACCCTGTGCGCGAAGCCTTTCGCTCCAGGCTTTCACCTGACCTCTGATGGATGCTCAGCAAGAGCATCGCGCACAGGGTGCGCTCCTACAATGTGTTGGCTTCTTTCAGCGCGTAGATGGCGGGCAGATTGCGGCCCTGCTCGTGGTAGTCCATGCCGTAGCCGAACACGTAGCGATCGGGCAGCTCGATGCCGTTGAAGTCCGAGGCGATGCCTGCGACCAGACGATCGTGGCGCTTGGTGCACAGGCTGGCGATCAGCACCCGTTTCGCACCGCGGCGGTAACAGTCCTCGCGCACTTCCTTCAGCGTGTGGCCTTCGTCGAGGATGTCGTCGACCAGCAGCACCACCCGCCCCTCAAGCGACACCATTGGCTCGCGCAGCCAGTGCAGCTCACTGCCGGAAGTGGCACCGCGGTAGCGCGTGGCATGCACGTAGTCGAATTCCAGATCGGTGCGGATCGCCAGCGCGAGCTGGCCGGCGAAGATCAGCGCGCCGTTCATGACAGTGAGAAACACCGCCCGCTCGCCCGCCAGGGCGAGATCGATTTTCGCGCCCATCTGCTGGATCACGCGCTCGAGCTCGGCGCGTTCGTGCAGCAGGTCGGACTGGGCCAGTGCATCGACCAGTGCAGGTGTTGGTGTGTTCATGCGGTTCCCCGTTCGGCGTTGAGTGCCGTGATGCGCGCGATGAAGCGGTCGCGCTGTGGATTGTTGGTCAAGCCTTCCCAGCTGGCACCCAGCGCCCCGCGCAGGGCGGCGAGCGCGAGTGGCATGTCGGGCTCCGCGCCCGTGACAGCGGCAAGTGCCTCTTCGACCACGTCGGGGAAGCAGGCCAATACCAGGTCGCAGCCGGCATCCAGGTGTGCGCGTACCCGTTCGCCGACACGGCCTGCGGCACCGGCGGCGGCCATGCTGATGTCGTCACTGATCACCGCGCCGGTGAAGCCCAGCTCGCCGCGCAGGATCTGCCCGATCCACAGCGGCGAGTAGCCGGCCGGCCGGCTGTCCACGGCCGGATAGGTGACATGCGCCATCATCACCGCCTCCACCCGTGCCTCGATGCAGTGGGCAAACGGCAGCAGGTCGTCGCGGCGGATGACATCGAGGCTGCGCGGGTCGATCGCCTGCGCCTTGTGCGTGTCGGCCGCCACCGAGCCGTGCCCGGGAAAATGCTTGAGCACCGCCGCCATGCCGCCCAGGTGCATGCCGCGCACATAGGCCTGCGCCAGCTCGGCGGTGATCGCCGGATCGGCATGAAACGCGCGCAGGCCGATCGCCGCGTTGCCGCGGGCCAGATCGACCACCGGCGCAAAACTGAAATCGACGCCGCTGGCGCGCAGCTCGCTGGCCATCACCCAGGCGTGCTCCTCGGCCAGCCGCACCGCCTCGTCCGGATCGGCCTCGTATGCGGCGCCGATCGCGGCCAGCGGCGGCAGCCGGGTGAAGCCTTCGCGGAAGCGCTGTACCGGACCGCCTTCCTGATCGACCGCGATCAGCAGGTGCTCGCCACCGACTTCGCGGATCGTCTCGCACAGCGCGCCCAGTTGCTCGCGCGACTGGTAGTTGCGCGAGAACAGCAGCACACCGGCCACGCCGGGCGCGGTGAGCCAGCGCTTTTCGTGTTCGGCCAGCTGCAGCCCGGCCACACCGATCATCAGCATGCTGCGTCCTCCGCCGCGCGCTCGGCCGGCGACCACTGCCGGTACGGGTGCGCGATCAGGTTGACGTTGTAATAGCGAAACAGGTCGCTCACCTCGCGACCCAGCCACGACGGACGCGGGAACGCGGCATCGACATGGGGCAACTCGACCTCGGCCACGATCAGGCCGTGGTTGTCGCCGGCGAATTCGTCGATCTCGAACAGCACGCCATCGACGCGAACATGGTGACGGGTTTTTTCCAGCACGCCATCACACAGGCTGTCCAAAAGAATGCGGGCGTCGGCCAGCGGAATCGGGTAGTCGAACTCCGTGCGCGCGATACCCGCCGTCGCCGCCTTGATGTTCAGCCACGCCTGATCACCCGCCACCCGCGCGCGCACGGAGGCCCGCGCCGTGCCATCGCGCAAGGCCTGCGCGCCGACCAGATAACCCTGCGCCATCGACTCGCTGCGCTCGATGTCACGGCGCCAGTCATCACCGCTGACCAGGAATTTGCGTTCTATCTCTATTGCCATGGCGGTTCCAGTCAATGGAAGGAGTGAGGGAAAGAGTGAGTGGAGAGGAGTGAGAAGTGAGAGATGGCGAGAGCGTTGGCCGCGTCGTGCCGTGAGGATCAGTCACCGGCTTTCTCTCGCTTCTCACTTCTCCCACTTCACTTCTCGTTCCTCGCTTTCAGCGCTCGAACAGCGCGATGGATTCCACATGTGCGGTATGCGGGAACATGTCCATCACGCCGGCGGAGCTGAGCTTGAAGCCGTGCTGGTTGACCAGGATGCCGGCGTCGCGTGCCAGCGAGGCGGGATGGCAGGAGACGTAGACGATGCGGCGGGTCTGCTTGTGTGGCAGGTATTCCAGCACCTTGTCGGCGCCGGCGCGCGGCGGATCGAGCAGGATCTTGTCCCACGGCTGGCGCGCCCAGTCGGTGCTGCGCTGGTCTTCGAACAGGTTGGCCACATGAAACGTGGCGTTGTCGATGCCGTTGCGCGCGGCGTTCTGCGCGGCACGCTCGACCAGACCATGCTCGCCCTCCACGCCCGCCACTTCGGCCACCCGACGGGCGATCGGCAGGGTGAAGTTGCCCAGGCCACAGAACAGATCCAGCACGCGGTCTGCGGGCTGCAGGTCGAGCAGCTCCAGCGTGCGCGCCATCATCAGCTGGTTCATGCCCGCGTTGACCTGCACGAAATCCAGCGGCTGGAATTCCAGCTCGACATCGTCGAAACGCACATCGTCGCTGGCGATGCGAAAGGCCAGCCGCGGCTGTTCGGGCCACAGCGGATGCACGCTGCTGTTGCCGCCGGGTTGCAGGTAAATCGCCAGCTCGTGTTGCTGACCAAACGCGGCAAGCGCCGCCAGATCACGCTCGCTCAACGGCTGCATGTGGCGGAACACCAGCGCCATGGTGTCGTCGCCGGCGGCGAATTCGATCTGCGGAAGGGTGTCGATCGCGTCCATCGTGCTGATCAGGTCAGCCAGCAAGCCGACCTTCGGCCCCAGCGACGGATGCATGACTTCGCACTGCTGGATGTCCGCGACCAGGCGCGGATTGCGCTCTTCGCGAAAGCCGACCATCACCCGGCCCTTCTTCACCACGTTACGCACCGACAAGCGGCCCTTGCGCCGATAGCCCCACGGCTCGCTGGTCAACGGCGGCAGCCAGCTGGCCGGCGCGACCTTGCCGATGCGTTCGAAATTGTCGGCCAGCACGCGCTGCTTGGCAGCGATCTGCGAGGCGGCGTCCAGATGCTGCATCGAGCAGCCGCCGCAATCTTCAAAATGGCGGCAACGCGGCTGCACGCGATGCGGCGAAGCGGTGAGCACCTCGACCACTTCGGCCTCGTCGAAATGACGGTGGCGCTTGCGCAGTCGCGCGATCACCTGTTCGCCCAGCAGGCCACCGCTGACAAACACCGTCTTGCCATCGACGCGGGCTACGCCGCGACCGTCATGACCCAGGTCGGTGATGGTCGCTTCGAACGGCTTCTGGGAAACGGTATTGGATCGGGACATGGTGCACGAAAGGCGGGGAATGGCCGCCAATTATCACAGATCAGCCCACGCTCCGCCCCGGTGAAGATGCCGACAGCTGTGGGAGCGCACCCTGTGCGCGATGCTTTTTGCTCTTGTCGACATCAAGAGCATCGCGCACAGGGTGCGCTCCTGCCACTACTTTTTCTGCCAGGCGCCGGCGGCGTTCTGGTAGTACCAGCCCGCATGCGCCTTCTCGATCCAGCTCTTGGCGAAGGTGGCGCGGATCTGCGACTCCCATTCCGGATGATTGTTGGCATTGGCCACCTCGCGGTACAGCGCGGTGCGATCGCGGTTCTCGTCGGCCACCGTGGCATTGGCCTGCGCACGCTGGCTCAGCGGCACCTTGGCCGCATCGCGCATGGCGACCATGCCATCGTGGGTGAAGCCCACGGCGCCGCTGTCGAGCAGCTGACCCAACGGCCCCTGGAAACGCGCCTGCATGCGGCTGCTGATGGCGGCGGTGGCACTGGTCTGGATGCGGATATCCGGCACATCGGCCGCCTGCGCGGCGGGAATCAGCAGATCGAGCAGCATCGCCGAGGGCTGCGAACCATCGCCCTTTGGCACGGGCTTCTGCTCTTTCGGTGCCGGTGCGGCATTCGCGCCAGCCGGGCCGAGCACGTTGCCGATGAACTGGTCGGCAGCCTTCTGCGCGGCGGCCTCGGGAAAGTACACGTTGATGGTGACGCAACCGACCAACGCCACGGCCAGTGAGGTCAGAAAGACGTAGGCGAGCTTGCGCATGGTGTACTCCAGCTGTGAGACAGATTGAAAAAAAGGTCGATGTGAAGCGGTGTCAATGAATTTCCGGCGCCGCGCCGTTCACCGCCTCACGCAGGCGGCGCACCAGGGTCGACCAGTCGACCTGGGTCTGATGGCCAATCACCTGCAATCGCGGCAGGCCGCTGCCTTCGACAATCGTGTAGCCGTCGCCGGCAGCTTCCAGCCCGCTCATCTTGCATACGGTACCCTGCAAGGAGCAGTTGAGGCCAATCTGCTTGTAGCCGAAGGTCTTGAACAACTTCAGCACGGCCCCCTGGATGCCGCCGGCAATACCGCCACCACCGACCGAGGTGAGGTTGTTGACGGCACGCTGGCTGATCCGGCCGCCGCTGCCGGCGAGCAGGCTGGCCTGGAATGCCACCGGATTCCAGTTGACCAGGCGCAGGTCGTTGATCGAGCCATCGAGACGACCGGTAATGCTGCCGAAATCAAATACGCTGGTGATGGCGGCAAGATCCAGCTGCTTCAGCGCGATGTCGCCATTGAGGACCGGGCTGGCGCCAAACGGGTTCTGCACCGAAAGCCGGGTGATGTCCACGAAGCCACCGAACAGGCTGGCCGAGAGGCCGCCGTCCAGTTCAAAGTGGTCGTCCACCCAGCGCAGCGAAGGGATCGCCCCGCCCAGCGTGCCCGGAAACGCCGGCCAGCCCATGGCCTGGCTGAAGGCTGCCATGTCGACCCCGGTGACGACCAGCGAGGTCGACAGCCGCTCGCCTTTCACCGCCGCCGGACGCCAATCGAGTGCACCGATGCGCAATTGGCCCTTGAGCACCGGCACCAGCAGCGGCTGCTGCAGGCTGAGCGTGCCGGCGCTGCTCTGCCAGCGTGACTGCACCGCGCCATTGGTGATGCGATAGAACTGCAGGCTGCGCCAGCTGAGACTGGTCAGCGGACGCTCGCCCTGGGCCGACCAATCCAGCCCGCCCTTCAGGTCATCGATGGCCATGTGACCATCGGCATCGGCCAGATCCAGTCCGTCGGTGTTGAATTCAAAGCTGCGCGGACCATCCGCACGCAGGTCCAGACTGCCGCTCAATTCACCTTTGATGCGCATGTCGCGCAATCCCAGCGCACTCAGCCAGGCTTGCCCGTAGCGCTCGTAGGCCAACGGAAAGCTAGCATCCAGGTGATCCAGGCGCAGTGCTTTCAATTCGCTTTTTGCGTCGAATGCCAAGGCACCTTCGAGTTGCAGCGCGTCAGGGTCGTTGACCCGCAACCGGCTGAGTTCGAAGGCGCCGTCCTTGACGCTGGCACGCAGGCCTAGCTGCACCGAATGGTCGGGCAGCTTGGCGTAGATCGGCCCGAGCAGCAGCTCGCCGCCGCGCAGGTTGCTGTCCAGATCGATCTGGGTTGGTCCGCTGGTGGTGTCCAGATTGAAACGACCGCTGCCGATCAGCTTCTGCGCGGCCAGCGTGCCACTGGGGGTATCAAAGCCGACGCCAGCCAGACTGAACTGCCCGGACGACTGCAAGCCGCTCTCGCGCACGTCCAACGCCAACTCGGCATCGAGCTTGCCACCGGTGGCACGACCTGACCACACCGTGCCAAGCAACCCCTGCAGCCAGGTGGCGGGGAGATTGTCCAGCTTGATCTGGGCGTGGGTCGGCTGATCCAGCGGCAGGGCCGCGGTTGCCAACGCGCTGCCCTGGCTCAGGTCGATCTGCAACGTATTGGAAGCTTCGCTCACTACCACCTGGACTTTGGCATTGCTGAACGCCGCACCCGGGGCACCGGACAGGCGGGCGTTGGCGTCCAGTAGCCAGCGCAGGCGCTCGTCGCGTTGCAGGTTGCCATTGAGGCTCAGGCCCAGCCGTCGCCAGCCCATCGCCGGCACATCGACCTGCCCCGCATGCAGCTGCACATGCACGGCGCCGGCCGCATCATCGCTGATGGTTACCGTCACCGCCTGCAGGCGCACGCCGGGCAAGCTGATCGACTTGGCCGCCAGCACCACGTCCGCCCGCGCGGCCGGCATCCAGACGATGGCGAGCAGCAGTACACAGCACAGCAAAAGATGGCTTGAAGTCAGGCGCATGTCAGGCCATTCTGCCAAATTACGATGAACGATACGGATTTCGTCATGAGCAACTCACCCTTCGGTTCAGGGCCGTATCCGGCCAAGCCGATTCCATTGCACGTCCTGGTTGCAGACGACGACCCTATCAGCTGCCGCTTCATGTGTGACGGTCTGCGTTCACTGGGCGTTGAGGCGGAGGCCTGGTCAAACAGCGGCAGCGCGCTGGAACGGGCGCGTCAGCAGACATTCGACCTGCTGTTGCTGGATTGCCGCATGCCCGGTGGCGGTGCGCTGCACATTCTCAACGAGCTGCGCCGGGACGAGCGTGCGGCCTCTGCCGCCAGTACCGCCGTGGCGACCAGCGCCGAGCTGGGGTCGCATGATCGCCGCCAGCTGCTGAACGCCGGTTTCAGTGACACCTTGCTCAAACCCTGTGGACTGGCCGACCTGCAGCGGATGCTGGCGATCGTGCAAGGGGACGACCCGTCGCGTTGCATGCTGGACGATCAGGCGGGGCTCAGCAGCAGCGGCGATATCACCACCATGCGGGCACTGCGCGGCTTGTTGCGCGAGGAGTTGGTGGTGCTGCAGCGGGAGCTGAATTCACTGGGCAACGACCACGCCGGCCTCGCTGATCGACTGCACCGCCTGCGCTCCTCGTGTGGTTTCTGTGGCGCAGCCGCCCTGGCGGAGCAAACCATATCCTTGGAGCAGCAGGTGTTGCAGGCACAGGTCACGCCGGAGGCACTGGAGCGCTTCCGCAAGACACTGATGGCGACGCTGCAGGCGCTGAACGGTTAGTCCTTCCTTCGTGACACCGCCATCGACAGCACCCGCCACGCGCGCAGCTCGCCGCCGCCAAGGTGGAAGCGGATGACGTCGCGCATCATGTCGCGCAGCGCCTTCAGGCCGGTGTTGTCGGGCATCACATCCCGATCCAGCGCCAGCAGGTCCGCACCACGCAAGGCTTTGGGATGACCGGCGGCGCAGGCCACGGCACCTTCATCCACCAGATAGCGATAACTGCCGTCGGGCGACAGCGGCTCGCCGCTGCCCGTGTCAAAACCCAATTGCAGGGCATAGCCGTTGGCCTCAAGCAGATCGCGCTCGAAGCGGCGCAGGCTCCACGCCAGTGACTCGCCGGCGGCCAGGCGCCGCAGGGTGCGGGCATAGGCATCGAACAGCACGGGGGATGGATCCTGCCGCTCGGTGAGGCGCACGACCAGCTCGTTGAGATACAGGCCGGCGAGGCTGACATCGCCGGTCAAACGCGCGGTGTTGCCGGTCACATCCACCGCGGTGAGCGTGGCCATCTCGCCGCGCAGGAGCAGATCCATCACCAGCGGCTGGAACGGCTCAAGCTGGGCACGCCGCAAGCGTGCCCGCTCGCCCCGCACACCTCGCGCCACCACGCCGAGCCGGCCGTGCTCGCGGGTCAGGCATTCGAGCAGCAACGAGGTCTCGCGATAGGGTCGCGCGTGCAGGACGAAGGCGGCTTGCTGCTCGATACGCATAGGTCAGGGTGCAGGGCGGGGAACGGGGAACGGGGAACGGGGAACGGGGAACGGGGAACGGGGAACGGGGAACGGGGAACGGGGAAAAGCGTAAGCCGGCAGCTCAGCCTGTCTCGCACTTCGCCATGCTAGCGCCAAGCCCAACCGGTACCGGCATCACTGGCTCGCGCCAGCCTACATGTTCCCCATTCCCCATTCCCCGTTCCCCGTTCCCCGTTCTCAATCCGTATAGCCGAATTTTTTCAGCATGTTCTCGTCGTCGACCCAGCCCTCGCGGACCTTGACCCATAACTTCAGGAACACCTTGCGTTCGAACATGCGCTCCATGTGGCGGCGCGCGCTGCTGCCGATCGATTTCAACTGGGCGCCGCCGTGCCCGATCACGATCGCCTTCTGGCCATCGCGCTCAACCCAGATGATGGCGTGGATCTCGGCAATGCCATCGGGGCGGTCGTTGAATTGTTCGATCTCCACGGTGGTGGCGTAGGGCAACTCCTGGTCAAGGCGCAGCATGAGCTGCTCGCGCACCATTTCGGCGGCCAGGAAACGCTCGCTTCGATCGGTGACTTCGTCCTCGCCATACATCGGCGGCTGCACCGGCAGACGCGTCAGGATCGCCTGCTCCAGCTCCTTCAGGCCCTGCTCCTTGAGCGCGCTGACGTAATGAATTTCGTCATACGTGTGCTTGGCCACCAGCTCGGCGACGAACGGCAGCATCACGGTCTTGTCCTTGTTCAGGTCGACCTTGTTGATCACCAGCAGGCGCGGCGACGATTGCTCGAGAAGAGCGGTGTAAAGCGCCTCGTCCTCGTCGGTGAAGCGGCCGGCCTCGATCACCTGCACCACCAGATCCACGTCGCTGATCGCCGAACGCGCGGCCCGGTTGAGGCTGCGGTTCATCGCGCGCTTGGCGCCGCGATGGAGCCCCGGCGTATCGACGTACATGATCTGCCCGGCCTCGCTGGTGTTGATGCCGAGGATGCGGTGGCGGGTGGTCTGCGGCCGCGGGCTGATGATCGACAGGCGAAAGCCGATCAGCGCGTTGAGCAAGGTCGACTTGCCGACGTTCGGACGACCGGCGATGGCCACCGTGCCGCAGCGGAAATTTTCGTGCGGCAAGATGCCGGCGGCGGGGTCCAGAGGGGTATTCATGACGTCAGGTGCTCGGCAAGTCGGATGACAAGTGTAGTGCTTCGACGGAACAGACATGCCCAACGCAGGCACGCGCATGGCTGGAGCAGCTCGGCCGCCCGGCCCTCACGCGCTTACACCGACAGCGAAGCCAGCGCATTCAGGGTTTGCGCTGATGTTCCAGCAATTGGTTCAACACGGTTTCAGCGGCATCCTGCTCGGCAGTCCGGCGGCTGCCCCCCGTGGCGGCGGCGGACAGCGGCACAGGTTCGTTGATGCTGCAGCTGACATCGAAGGTCTTGGCGTGGTCCTCGCCATGGCTGGCGGTTAGCTCGTACTGCGGCAACGGCCAGCCACCACCCTGCAAATGCTCCTGCAGTCGGGTCTTGGCGTCCTTGGAGGATCGCCGCAGCGCCGCAATGCGCTCACCAAACAGCTCGCGCACGACCTGCCGGCAACCATCGAATCCGCTATCCAGGTAAACCGCCGCCACCATGGCCTCGAAGGCATCGGCTAGGATCGACTCACGCCGAAAGCCGCCGGTCTTCAGCTCGCCAGGTCCGAGTTTCAGATCGTCACCCAGCTCGAGCTCGCGCGCCACCACCGCCAGCGCCTGGCCATTGACCAGTTGCGCCCGCAAGCGCGACAGCTCACCCTCGTTCGACTTCGGGTGAGCCTCGTAGAGCATCTCGGCGACAATCGCCCCCAACAGGGCATCGCCGAGAAACTCCAGCCGCTCGTTGTTCGGCTTGCCGATGCTGCGATGGGTGAGCGCCAGCTGTGCCAGCGCCGGGTCGCGAAAACGATAGTTCAGCTTCAAGAATTACTGACCCACATTGCCCTGCAACGGCACGCTCTTGTTGAAGTGCAGCAGGAAATCGATGTTGTACATGAAGGGAATCTGCTTGTCATAGCTGACCTGGAGCGTGCTCGCGCCGCCCTGATCGCGCTGAATCGTGATGTCGCTGGGCTTGATGGTGGCGTCATCAACGTACTGAAAGCCCATCTTGAACATCAGGTTGCGACGGATGTCGTCCAGCGACTTGCCATTGGTGCCCTCGGTGGCAATCTGATTCATCGCCTTGCTCACTCCCATGTACTCGGAGTACGAAGGCAACAGCTTCATGCCCATGTAGACGAAAAAACCCACGATGGCCATGATCATCAAGAACCCGATCAGGGTGACGCCCGTCTGCTTCGATTTCATAGTCCCCTCGCTATGCCGCCCAAGCGGCTTGCCTGTCTTGTGGATCATCTGGATTCAGCGGAATCCGAACGCTGCCGGATCGTTCCGCAGCGCGCGCATCCTGCCTGACGATTATGCCTGCGCATTCTCGCACTGTTGAGCCATGGCTGTGGACAAGCGAGATCTGGTCACGCGCTTGCCCCGCTGACCCACCTCAGTGCACCGAACTCAATGGATGAGGCGACCGATCCGGGAGAAATCAACCCCGCCCGTGCCCCAGCCCTTCCAGCTCATCCAGATGAGGAAGGCCTTGCCGGCGAGATTCTTCTCCGGCATGCAGCCCCACCAGCGGCTGTCCAGACTGTCATTGCGGTTGTCACCCATCACCAGATAGCAGCCCGGTGGCACCTTGGAAGGCACGCGGTCATTCGGAATCGAGTTGGGGGTGTTGTATGCCGGCATGCTCGCAATCATGTGGTTGATCACTCGACCATCCTCACGCCGCAAATGTTCGGTCCAGACGGTGGCGCCCATGTTCAACATGAGATCATCCACCGCGCGCTCCGGGTTGCCCTGGTAGGGGCCTACTTCATCGGCGCTCACTTGCTTGCCATTGACGAACAACTCCGAGCCATGCACCTCGACGCTGTCACCGGGCAGGCCAATCACCCGCTTGATCCAGTTCTGCTGCGGCACCGGCGCATTCGGGTCAGCGCAGCTCATGTCGCCACTGCGGACCAGCTTGCTGCCGTCAAAGCACAGATAACCGGGAAAGCGGAACACCACCACGTCGCCCCGCCTGGGCTCGCCCAGGTCGACGAACTTGTTGTTGAACGCAGGCAGACGCAGGCCGTAGGCAAACTTGTTCACCAGGATGAAATCGCCCACATCCAGGGTCGGCATCATCGAGCCAGAAGGTATCCGAAACGGCTCGGCCACGAAGGTGCGCAGCAGCAGCACCACCAGCACCACCGGAAACAGCGAACGCGCCCAGTCCACCGGCATCGGGTCGCTATATTCATCGCCAGCGGCGTCCAGGCGGGCCTTGCGCTTCTTGTAGAGAAACAGCCGATCCAGCCCCCATACCACGCCAAACAGCACGGTAAGGCCAAGCAGAATCGCCGAAAAATCAAATTCCATGCATTAACTCCAGGTTGCCTGGCAGATCATCGCTGATCGCGCTTATTTGTCTACTCTCAAGACGGCGAGGAAGGCTTCCTGCGGAATCTCCACCCGGCCGACCTGCTTCATGCGCTTCTTGCCTTCTTTCTGCTTCTCGAGCAGCTTCTTCTTGCGGCTGACGTCGCCGCCATAGCACTTGGCCAGCACATTCTTGCGCAGGGCTTTCACGGTGGATCGCGCAACGATCTGCGCGCCGATGGCCGCCTGGATCGCCACGTCGAACTGCTGCCGCGGGATCAGATCCTTCATCCGCTCGACCAGTTCACGGCCACGTCGCTCGGCATGCGTGCGATGCATGATCAGGCTCAGCGCATCGACGCGCTCGCCATTGATCAGCACGTCGGTACGCACGAACGGGCCGGCTTCGAAACGATCGAAGTGATAGTCCATCGAGGCGTAACCGCGCGAGACGGACTTGAGCCGATCGAAGAAATCCATCACCACTTCGGCCAGCGGCATCTCGTAGCTGATCTGCACCTGGGTTGCCAGATACTGGATCGAGCGCTGTATGCCGCGCTTTTCTTCGCACAACGTGATCACGTTGCCGATGTACTCCGGCGGGGTGAGGATGTTGGCGATGATGATCGGCTCGCGGATCTCCTGCACCAGGCTGGAGTTGGTCGGCAGCTTGGCCGGGTTGTCCAGCATCAGGATCGTGCCATCGCTCTTGAGCACCTCGTACACCACGGTCGGCGCGGTGGTGATCAGGTTCAGATCGTATTCGCGCTCCAGCCGTTCCTGCACGATTTCCATGTGCAGCATGCCGAGGAAGCCGCAGCGGAAGCCGAAGCCCATCGCCTCGGACGACTCCGGTTCGAAGAACAGTGCAGCGTCGTTGAGGCGCAGCTTGTCCAGTGCCTCGCGCATCGCCGGATAGTCATCCGATGACACCGGGAACAGGCCTGCGAACACGCGCGGCTGCATGGTCTGGAAACCCGGCAAGGCCTTGTCGGCGGGCTTGCCCGCGTGAGTCAGCGTATCGCCGACCGGCGCGCCATGTACATCCTTGATCGAGGCATTGATCCAGCCCACTTCGCCAGCGCCAAGCTTGTCCAGCTTCTTGCGCTTGGGGGTGAACACGCCGACATCGCCCACCTCGTGGGTGCGACCGGTCGACATCACCAGCAGCTTGTCGCCGGGCTTGATCTCGCCCTGCATGATGCGCACCAGCGACACTACGCCCAGATAGTTGTCGAACCAGGAGTCGATGATCAGCGCCTGCAGGCGGTCGGTGTCGCGCGGCGTCGGCGGCGGGATGCGGGCAACGATCGCCTCCAGCACCTCGACCACGTTCAGCCCGGTCTTGGCGCTGATCGCCACCGCATCGGTGGCATCGACACCGATCACCGCCTCGATTTCGAGCTTCACCTTTTCCACATCGGCGGTCGGCAGGTCGATCTTGTTGATCACCGGTACCACTTCCAGGCCCATCTCCACTGCGGTGTAGCAGTTGGCGACCGACTGCGCCTCGACGCCCTGTGCTGCGTCCACCACCAGCAGCGCACCCTCGCAGGCGGCGAGCGAGCGACTGACTTCGTAGGAAAAATCCACGTGACCGGGCGTATCGATGAAGTTGAGCTGGTAGGTCTTGCCGTTGCGCGCGGTGTACGGCAGCGAGACCGACTGCGCCTTGATGGTGATTCCGCGCTCACGCTCGATCGGGTTGGTATCCAGCACCTGCGCTTCCATCTCGCGGTCCGCCAGGCCACCGCAGATCTGGATGATGCGATCGGCCAGGGTGGACTTGCCGTGATCGATGTGGGCAATGATGGAGAAGTTGCGGATCAATTCCATGGAACGCTGGCGACCTGTCGGGCTTGGATCTGCTGCCACACACCATGTATGGCAGCGCATCACCGTTGAGCGACGCTAACCTTGAATTATCGCATGGAACCGTCTGCCTCCACCGCACCGCGCAACGAACAAGGGAGTTGCCCGACTGGGGCAACTCCCTTGGATTGGCCAGCTGCGCTGTCCGCTGCCGGCGTGTGCGCTTACCTGGCCGCCGGGACCGTCAAGCCGACGAAGTTGCTTTGGTCACCACGACGCACCAGCAACAGCACCGTGGTGCCCGGCTTCACATCGCTGGTAGCGGCCTTGAAATCGGCCACGCTGCCGATCTTGCGCTGGTTGACCATCAGGATCACGTCACCCGCCCGCAGACCTTGCTGGGCGGCGACCGGGCCGGTGATATCCGCGATCACCACACCCTGCCCCGGCTTCAGGCCGAGCTGGCTGCGGGTATCGTTGTCCAGCGACTGCACCGTCAGCCCCAGGGCGGCCGAACCACCATGCACCGAGGACGCCGTGCCTGCCTGGTTGTCGACCGCGCCGCTGTCGCGCTTCGCCTCGCCAATGGTCACCTCAAGCGTCTGCCGCTTGCCGTTGCGAAGAACCTCCACCGCCACCTTGCTGCCCGGCTTGGTCATGCCGACCAAAGGCGGCAGATCAGCCGCCTGCTGCAGCACCCGGCCGTTGTAGGAAAGAATGATGTCGCTTGGCTGGATGCCCGCCTTCGCCGCACCACTATCCGGGGTCACGTCCACGACGGCGGCACCAACTCCATTGTCCAGCTTGAACGCCTTGACCATGTCGTCATCCACCGGCTGCACGGTGACGCCGAGCATGCCGCGCATCACATAGCCCCTGCTCTTGAGTTGCTCCACCGCGCTCATCGCCACATCGATCGGAATCGAGAACGACACGCCCATGTAATCGCCGGTATTGGAGTAAATCTGCGAATTGACGCCCACTACCTGGCCCTGCAGGTTGAACAGCGGGCCGCCGGAATTGCCGCGATTGATCGGCACGTCAGTCTGGATGAACGAGGTATATGGCTGATCACGCTGCCCCAGGTTACGTCCCACCGCACTGACGATGCCCTGGGTCACGGTGTAATCAAAACCGAATGGCGAGCCGATCGCCAGCACCCACTGCCCCGGTTTCAGGCTGCGCGAATCACCGATGGTTACTGCGGGCAGCTTGCCGCCCGCATCGACCTTGAGCAAGGCGATGTCGTAAGTGGGATCGGTACCAACCACTTTTGCGGTGAGCGTGCGCCGATCCTGCAGCCGCACCGTGATTTTGTCTGCGTGATCGACCACGTGATTATTGGTGAGAATGTAGCCGTCACTGGAGATGATGAAGCCCGAACCCAGCGACGTGTGTTTCTGCTGCTCGGGTGAAGGCATCATCGGCATGCCGAAGAAGCGACGAAGCATCTCTGACCCCGGATCGCCGGGCGTGCCCTGACCAGGCATCATCTGCCCCCGGGTGGTTTGCTGCATGGCCTGTGGCTCGCCGGAATACTTGGCCTCGACGTGCACCACGGCCGCCGCGTTGTTCTGCACGATGCTGGTGAAATCCGGCAAGGTGCCTGTCGCCGGTGCCGCCGGTGCCGACTGGGCACAGACAGGCACAGCGCTGGCAACGGCCAGCACGGCAACGCATGCCAGATGGCGCAAGATGGATTGATTCATGGCTCCTCCTTGGTTTGACTTCAGCCAGCCGATTCAGGCTGACGAATGACTTTGATCAGGAAAAACAGCCCTGAGCGGACACGCGGCTACGGCCCGGAGGGCGGGTTGATGCGGGCAAGCTCAGTGCGGGGGGGCTCTGCGGGCAATCACACGCGACTCCCCCGGACCTATTGCGGGATAGCGGCCGATCGACGCGTGCTGACAGTACCCTGTTGCTGCACGGGATCGAGCAGCAACAAATAGGTGCCGTCATTGTTGTCAAGCGTGCGATAACCGCGCATCGTCTGATTGGTCGGCATACGCTCCGAATACAGCGGAGTATTGCTTCCGAAGGACGTCTCGCCGAGCGTGGCCGAAGCCTGCTGACTGAGCAATCCCGCAGAGTTTCCACTCAACCACGGCGGCACAGCGGCAGGCGCGGTCGGCAACTTGGATGCGGGCACCAGCTCGGCCATGTCGCTGCCCCTGGCTTGCTGGGAGCGGGAAGCCGCCGTTGCCATCCGCTCAGCATCACCGCTGGGCTGAGCGATCATCAGGGCCGCTGCGGCCACACTGGCAGCAATCGCGCCACCGGCAGACCAGCGCAACCAGTGATTGCGTCTGGCAGTGACCGCGGGACGGGACTCCTGCTCAATGGCCAACATCACCTGCTCGGAAAAACCGGGGCTGGCCAATGGCGACAATTCCCGGCGCAGACCGTCGCGGGCGACGTGATAGCGATCCCAGGTGTGTTGCAACGAGGCATCGTGTTCGAGTCGGCGCAAGAGAAAGCGAAGCTCCTCTTTGGACAGCTCACCATCGATGCCGGCGGAGAGACTCTCCGGAATATTCTGATTCATGCCTGCCTGATTCATGTCTTGTCCTCGCGGTCCGACAACAGGGGCCGCAGCTTTTCGTCGATCGCTTCTCGTGCCCGGAAAATACGCGAACGCACCGTACCAATCGGACAGCCCATCGCCACCGCGATTTCGTCATAACTGAGACCGTCCACCTCACGCAGCGTGATAGCGGTCCGCAGTTCTTCGGGCAACGCTTGGACAGTGGAAAACACAGATTGTTCAACTTCCTGGCGCATCAATTCACGTTCGGGTGTGGCGCTGTCGTGCATGCGCTCGCCGCCAGACATGAACTCGGCATCATCGACATCGATATCGCCGGAGGGCGGTCGCCGTCCCTGGGCCACCAGATGATTCTTGGCGGTATTCACCGCGATCTTGTACAGCCAGGTGTAAAAGGCGCTGTCGCCGCGGAACGCGCCGATAGCACGCCAGGCGCGGATGAACGACTCCTGCGCGATGTCCTCACACTCGGCATGGCTCCTCACATAACGGGAAATCAGCCCGATCAGCTTGTGCTGGTATTTACGCACGAGCAAGTCAAAAGCATGCTTGTCGCCGCTCTGAACCCGCTCGACCAGCGCGCGATCCAGTTCATTTTCGCCCATCCGGGCCGTATCCATCGTCAATGCCGTCATTCCGCTGCGGGTACTTGTTTTGAACTGAACGCGCCGCTCAGACCGCGTTCGCGCGCCCGAGTTCAGTCTGCGTGAATATCGCATACCAGTGTGCTTGACCAATTTTGGCCGGCAAGTCACCCCACACCTACCGCCAACAGTTATGGGGGCGCCATCGACTCGCTCAACCTGGCACAACCATCCGCTCATCCAGCAGTCGCTTCCGTTCGGCCAGCAATTTGTCGAAACTGACGGGCTGCAATGGCCGACTGAACAGGTAGCCCTGCAGCACGTCGCAGTCGTGCTCGCGCAGGAACTCCATGTGCTGCTCGATCTCCACGCCTTCTGCTACCACGGCACGTTTCAGCCGATGCGCCATCTCGATGGTGGCGCGCACGATCGCCTCGTCATCCGGGTCCACGCCGATATTGCGCACGAAACTCTGGTCGATCTTGATGCGGTCCGCCGGCAACCGACGCAGATAGTCAAGCGAGGCCGCGCCCGTGCCGAAATCGTCGATCGCGATATGGCAGCCCAGTCGGTGCAGCGCATGCAGGTTTTCGACCAAGTTCGGCGCCTCCTTGATGCTGATGCTCTCGGTGATCTCCATCTCGAGCAGGGTCGGGTCCAGCCCCGTCTCCTGCAACACCGTTGCCACCGTGTCCAGCAATTGCGGCTCCATCAGCTGGACCGCGGAAAGGTTCACTCCCAGGCGCAGGCGCAGGCCATAGCGCCTCTCCCAATCCCTGGCCTGATGGCAGGCGGTGCGCATCACCCACTCACCGATCGACACGATCAGGCCGGTCTCTTCGGCCAGCGGGATGAAAACAGCCGGGCTGATCATGCCCAGCTCGGGGTGCTCCCAGCGTACCAGCGCCTCCATGCCCACGATGTCCTCGGTCTCGGCACTGACCTGCGGCTGGTAGACCACCCGCAGCTCGCCATTACCCTCGGCATGACGCAAGCGCGTCTTCAACGCCATGCCATGCTGCTGGGCGTACTCCGGGCTGACTTCGTAAACCTGGAAATTGTTGCGGCCCAGATGCTTGGCCGCGTACATCGCCTCGTCGGCGTGCTTGAGCAGGGTCTCGGCGTCGCCTGCATCATCGGGAAAGAAACTCAGTCCCATCGATACCGTGACCTGCAACTCGGTGCCATCATCGAGATACAGGGGCAACTCCATGACCTGCACGATCTTTTCGGCGACACGCATCACGTCATCGTTCTTGACAATGTGTCGCAACACGATCGTGAACTCGTCGCCGGCATAGCGCGCCACCGTATCGGACGCTCGAATGCTGCCGCCAAGACGCTGCGTGACCATGCGCAGGACCTGATCGCCAGCGGCATGGCCATAGGTATCGTTGATGACCTTGAAGCGATCAAGGTCAATAAACAGGACAGCGAAGCACTCGCCGTTGCGGACGGCCTCGCGGATGATCGTCTCCAGGCGATCGTTGAACAGCAGCCGATTGGGCAGGCCGGTCAGCGAATCCACCAACCCTTCAGCGCGCCCCTGCTCGCGAGTCCGCCCCAACTCCAGCATCTGGCCGAAGCGCGCAGCCGCGCAGCGCAGTACTGGCTCGATGATGCTCATTTCGCCAAAGCCCCGGCGACTGCCAGCGAGCATCCCGCCTATGACGGTGTGCCGCTCGTCGTACAACGGCAAGCCGGCAAACCCGGCCAGGTCCAGTTGCTGCAGCAACGGGTCCATGACGGCGAGGCGCTTGGCATCAGCTCGATACAGGATACTTTTGCCAGCCAGGACGAGTTGCAGTGAGCTCTGCGACTGCGCTGGTGGCCAGGTGCGTTCCTCACCACTCCACAACTGCAGCATCTGCGTCGGTGCTTCAGTGCTGTCTTGGCGAACAGACCATACCGCCAGATAGTCCAGCCCCAGCTCATCGAACAACAGTCGCCCGGCGGCGATCTGCGCATCAACCCCACTGCTGGAGACGAATATCCGCGACAGCAGCGACAACGCTGCCTCCGCACGCAGGTCCGCGCGGTCACTGCGAAACATCAATGCCAATGCCGGACGACCGGCATGCTGGATACGGCGGACATTGGCTTGGCCAACGTCAACGCCCTGCGCCGACTTTCGTTGGCAGGGATACCAGTGGCGATCGGCATCGACAAGCACCTGACTGATCCCCACGCCCTCGAAACGCAACACCTCGGTCAATGGCAGACCTTCCCACTGGCTGGCATGCAGACGACTGTGCCGGGCCAGCATCGGGCTGACTTCCAGCACGCGAGTGGTCTGCGCATCGACAATCAACCACTCGCTCTCACCCTCTTCGAAAACGTAGCGATAGTCCCCCTGGGAAGCCTCCGGGGCAGCAGCCACGGCCGTTGCTTCTGCCGGCTTGCGACGAGCCAGACTGGCCGCTTGTGATCGGCGCCAACGAGCCACCAGCTCGGTACCAATCTGAGGGGCACTCAGCCAGTCAGTGATACCCAATGGCAGGTCGGCCGGACTCAACGGCGAGCCCTCCGGCAACACCACCATCAATGGTGTGCCGGCCACACCCGGCAGCCGGCGCAACCGCTCAAAGCTTCCCCGCACCTGCTGCTCATCACCTGACAGCACCACCACGATCAATTGCAGCACAAGGGGCGTCGACTGCCCCTCCAGCAAGATCGCCGCATGCACCACATCGCGCGCACTGTGGACCAGTGAATAGCCCGCCTGATCGAGCGCATCAAACAGACTGCGGCGCAATTCGCGCTCGGCGGCGACAACCAAAATACCGGGATTCATCTGCTTTCGCGCCTCAAACAAGCCAACGGCCATCACGCAGACGCAACCGGCGCGGCTGGCTATCTTCGCCGCAAAGGCGCATCGCCAGATCACCGAGGTGCTCAGCCAGTGCCGCAGGGACATCGATCAGCACGACCCTGCGCAGGTGCTCCTTGGGTGAGCGAGCCAACTGTCGCAAAAGAGTGGCGTCCATGGCCGACAGTGGCAATTCCAGCCCCAGCAGAAAATAGACGCCGAAATGCATGCTTTGCTGCATATAGCGCAGGGCATTGCCCAAGCGCTGACAATCCGGCACACGCACATGCGCATCCCGCAAACTGCCCAACCCGGTATCGGGCTGCCAAAGGTACATCGCCTGTCCGGTATGACGGGCTATGGCGCGAAACTGGTCGATCAGACCGTGCACATCCTTGCTGTCCAGCACGACCAGACCGCCCGGGGCAGCCACGATCTTGTCAAATATCTCGGCACCGGCTTGCGGTGGAGCGGAGGCCATCACGGAATTCATTACGTCCCCGCCCTGCGGCGTCATGGCAATTGTGGTGGCTTCACCAGCCAATCATTGATAGCGCCGACTTCCCTTGCGTACGAAAACATGATGCATCCTCCGGTTGCTGCTCGGCAACTGACCCAAGCGCCGTCGTTTGTTGCGGCGCCGGGCCAAAACCCTGCTCCCTTCCTGCAGCCACTCGATTTCACACCGGCGCCTCGCCGCGGTCAAGCAAGCCGGTCACATCTCGCAATCAGAGCGACGGAAAGGTATGGTTCAATGCATCTGCCACCACCTCTGCATAACCATGTTTGAAGGACTTCGTTTCAACCACTGGAAGACGCGCGAGGACGATGGCGTAATCACGCTGACGCTCGACCGCGCTAACAGCAGTGTCAATGCGATCTCGCGCGCCGTGCTGGACGAGCTGGAGCAGATCATTGAACGGCTGGCCATCAACAAGCCAGCGGGGGTCATCATCCACTCGGCCAAGGCATCAGGGTTTGCCGTAGGCGCCGACATCAAGCAATTCGTCGAATACGCCCGGCAGGACTCGGTACTGGAGAACATCGAGCACGGCCAGCGCGTCTACGAGGCACTGGCACGCCTGCCCTGCCCGACAGTCGCCGCAGTGCACGGCGCCTGCATGGGCGGCGGCACGGAACTGGTGCTCGCCTGCCAGCAGCGGATTGCCGCTGACCATGACACGACCCGCATCGGCCTGCCCGAAGTCATGCTGGGTATCCACCCCGGCTGGGGCGGCACCGCACGACTGCCACGCCTGATTGGCGCCACCGAAGCGCTGCCCTTGATGCTTACCGGGAAGTCCCTTTCCGCCAGACGCGCGCTGAGCCTTGGCGTAATTGACCGGATTGCACGCCCGGAAGAGCTGCTGGTGGAAGCACGTGTGTTGCTGCGACACCCGGCAGTCCGCCCGCTTGCCCGTCGCGCCAAGGCGTGGGCGAGCAACACCTGGCTGGCACGACAGGTCCTCGCGCCGATGGTGGTCAAGCAGACCGCGGCGAAAGTGCGCAAGGAACACTACCCGGCACCTTTCGCCATGATCGACGTGTGGAAGCGCGGCGGCTCCGACATTCGCCAGCGACTGAAAGTGGAGGCGCGCTCGGTCGCGGCGCTGGCCAAGACCCCCACCGCCCGAAACCTGATCCGTATTTTCTTCCTGCAGGAGCGTCTCAAGAGCCAGGGCAGCGGCATCGACGCCAACATCAAGCACGTTCATGTCGTTGGCGCTGGCGTCATGGGTGGTGATATCGCCGCCTGGGCCGCCTTCAAGGGTTTCGATGTGACTCTGCAGGATCGCGAGATGAAATTCATCCAGCCTGCACTGGATCGCGCCCGGGCAATGTACGAGAAAAGGCTGAAGACACCCGAGAAGGTTGCCGCGGCCTTGCAGCGCCTGCGCGCCGATGTCGAGGGCAATGGTGTCGCCTCGGCCGACCTGGCCATCGAGGCCATCTACGAGAATGCGCCAGCCAAACGTGAGCTCTATGGCCGGATCGAACCCCTGTTCCAGGCCGACGAGATACTTGCCAGCAATACCTCCAGCATCCCGCTGGATCAGCTGCGCGTGGGGCTCAAGGCGCCGCAGCGGTTCCTCGGCCTGCACTTCTTCAACCCGGTGGCGCAGATGCCACTGGTCGAGGTGGTCCGCCACGACCAGCTCGATCCGGCCGTGGAGAAACGCGCGCTGGCGTTCTGCAAGACCATCGGCAAGCTGCCGGTAGCGGTCAAGGGTACGCCGGGCTTTCTGGTCAACCGGATCCTGATGCCCTACCTGCTCGAAGCACTACGACTTTACAGCGAGGGTGTACCTGGCCCGGTACTGGATCGCGAGGCGAGGAAATTCGGCATGCCGATGGGGCCGATCGAATTGGCCGATACCGTCGGCCTGGATGTCTGCGCCTCGGTCGGCAAGGAGCTGGCACCCTTCCTCGGGCTGGAATTGCCACCGGGCCTCGATGAAAAGCTCGAGGCCGGCAAACGCGGCAGGAAGGATGGCCAGGGTCTGTATGTCTGGCAGGACGGCAAGCCGCAAAAGCCCCAGGTCGAACAGGACTATGTGATGCCGCCAGACGTGCAGGAGCGGATGATTCTGCCAATGGTCAACGAGGCGATCGCCTGCCTCGACGACGGCGTCGTCGACGATGCCGACCTGCTCGATGCTGGTGTGATCTTTGGTACCGGCTTCGCGCCGTTTCGCGGCGGTCCGATCCAGTACGCGCGCACGGAAGGCGCGGACAAACTGAAGCTGAAACTGCAGCAGATGGCCCAGCGCCACGGCGAACGGTTCAGCCCGAAAAATGGCTGGGATCACCCTGCATTGAGGTCAGAAAGCGAAATCTGAACCTTCGGCGGAAGAACTTCAGGCAAGCATCCATCACACCTCTCGCCGGTCTCCACTCCTTCGCGGTCGGGCTACCACATCAGATCGTCAGGAACGCCGTCGTCATCGACTCCGGCGGCGCCCGGCTCGACCAGCAGCGCAACGGACTGCGAATCTATCGCGCGAACCTGCTCGGCGATCTGACGACTGACCAGCAGATAGCGACCCGCCTGCTGCACCACGCCGAGCTCACCCGCATTGAGCGCGACCAGTTGCGCGGCGTCTACATGCACGCGACGAATCTTGCCACCGTATTCGAAATTGCGTACCTGATCAGCGTCCGCCTTGTTCAGGGCCTTGCCATCGAGCAACTGCTGAACCTGCAACTTGCGCTCGCGCCTGAGCCTGGCCTGCTCGGCGGCCTCCTGCTCGGCGAGCTTGCGCTCACGGACTTCCGTCTGCGCGCGAATTGCGTAGGCCCTGGCCAGGTCGATCTCCTCGCGGCTTCGCGGGCTTGATACTGCGCCTTTCGACGGCATCGCTCCGCCCTTGGCTCCACCCTTTGCCCCGCCCGGTCGCGTCGCTGGCTTGCCCGTCGGCGGCGGGCGTCTGGGCTCGCGAACGCGCTCTTGTTGAACCTGTTTGACGATGCCGCTCTTGAGCAGCTGATCGCGCAGGGAATCGGCCATGCTGGTGTTCCGTGATCGTGCAGATTATTGGTAATAGGGTCGGTAACGGCTTGTCAGTAATGCGGCGGAGGTGGTTCGCTTTGCGGGTCGTCTGCCTGCGACGTGCGCATCGACGACAACTCACGGTGCAGGTCACGCAAGGCCCGTTCGAGCACGGCGATCCGCTGCGACTGTTCGGCATCGGCCGAGGTCAACGCCTGTACCGCATCATCAATGAAGGTCAGCTTGACCTCCATCTCGTCAAGCCGCAGCTCCAACGCGTCCGCGGCGGAACTCATCCAGCCACCCTCAGACTGCGACCACGACCAATACCGTAGTAGGCCAAACCCGCCTCTTCGACAATGACAGGATCGTACAGATTGCGACCATCGAAGATCGCCGGCTCCGCCAACGCGGCTCGAATGGCCGCAAAATCAGGGCTGCGAAAAGCTTTCCATTCGGTCACCACGGCCAGTACGTCGGCGCCTTTCAGCGCATCGTCGGCTTGCTCGCACAACACCAGATCGTCACGATCGCCATACAGCCGATGAGTCTCCTCTCGCGCCTCCGGGTCGAACGCCCGCACGCTCGCGCCGACCTCCCACAGGGCTTCCATCAGCTGCCGACTGGAGGCTTCACGCATGTCATCGGTATTCGGCTTGAAGGCAAGGCCCCATACCGCAACCGTCTTGCCTGCGAGCTGGCTGTTGAAATGACCGGAGATCAATTCGAACAGCTTGCTCTTCTGTCGCCGGTTGACCGCTTCGACCGCACCGAGCAACCGCGCTTCATAGCCATGGCTGTGCGCCATGCGCTCGAGTGCCTGCACATCCTTGGGAAAACAGGAGCCGCCATAGCCCGCACCGGGGTAGATGAAGTGGTAACCGATCCGCGGATCCGAGCCGATACCCTGCCGCACCAGCTCGACATCGGCACCAACCCGCTCGGCGATGTTCGCGATCTCGTTCATGAAGCTGATCTTCGTCGCCAGCATCGCGTTGGCGGCATATTTGGTCAGTTCGGCCGAGCGCTCATCCATCACCACGATGCGCTCATGGTTGCGATTGAAGGGCGCATACAGTTTGCGCAACGCCGCAACCGCCCGCTCACTGGAGGCTCCGATGATGATGCGGTCGGGCCGCAGGCAGTCCTCCACCGCCGCACCCTCCTTCAGAAACTCCGGATTGGACACCACATCGAACGATACCGCCGCATCGCGCGTGGCCAACTCGGCGGCCACTGCCTCACGCACCCGATCCGCGGTACCCACCGGCACGGTCGACTTGTTGACCACCACGGCATACCGGTCGAGATGCTGGCCGATGGACTTTGCCACCGCCAGCACGTACTTCAGATCGGCGCTGCCATCTTCATCAGGGGGCGTTCCCACTGCAATGAAAATCACCTCGCCATGGGCAATGGCCGGTGCGGCCTCGGTGGTGAAATCCAAACGCCCGCTGGCGTGATTGCGCCGCACGATGGATTCCAGCCCCGGCTCGTAAATGGGGATCGCGCCACGCTTCAGGCTCTCGACCTTGGCCGTATCGACATCGACGCAAAGCACGTGGTTACCCATTTCAGCGAGGCAGGCACCGGTGACCAGTCCCACATAACCGGTGCCGAAAATTGTGACCTTCATGATTGCGATGCCATTGTCCGTAACGTCAGGCGCGTATTCTAACCATCAGCCGCTGCGGAGTCCCTCAAAAAGCAAAAGGGCGCGAATGACTTCGCGCCCTTTTGTCTTGTCACGGCCAGCAGAAGCTGCCCGCGATTTCTGTCTTACTGACCGCTGGGCGCACCAGCTGCGGCGGCGCCAGCAGGCGTCGCACCGGTCTTGACCAGGGTCACGTCGAACACCAGGGTGGCATTCGGCGGCATCGGCGGCTGCGGCTCGGCACCGTAAGCCAGGGACGCCGGGATGAACAGTTTGTAGTGGCCACCCACCTGCATCAACTGCAGACCTTCACGAAAACCCGGAATCACACCAGCAAGCGGGATCGACGCCGGATTCGGGCCATGCTTGGCCGAGGCATCAAACACTTCGCCATTGAGGAACGCACCGGAATAGTTGATCTCGACCGTGTCGTTCGGACCCGGACGTGCACCGGTACCCTGGGTGATCACCTTGTACTGCAGACCCGAGGCCGTGGTCTTCACACCCGGCGCCGTCTTGTTCTTGGCCATGAAGGCTTCGCCTTCGGCCTTGTTCTTGGCGGCCAGCTTGATCATTTCGGCCTGGTACTTGGCTTGGACGTTGGTCATGAAGGCTTCGTACTGCTGCTTGGCATCAGCCTCGCTCACGGTCGACTTCTGACCGGACAGCGCAGCCTGCACGCCACGGGCAACCGCAGCCGGATCCAGTTCATTGCGCACGATCGGCGGAATGCTCTCACCCATCTTGTAGTAGCCAAACACGTAGCTAGCCTTGGCCTTGTCGACCGCTACCGTCGCCCCCGCCTTCGCGGTCTGGGCACAAACGTTCGCCGTCATGCCAAGCGCAACGGCCAGTGCGACAGCCGTCAGCGTGGGACGCAGAAAATGCTTCATTCGAAACTCCCTCGTATATTGGATATGCCGGCGCTGCCGGCCGGGCCCCCCCAATGGAGGCAGGCCACGCATTGTGCGGTGCTTGTCCGGTCTTGGCAACGATCGGGTGGTACGACCGTCAGTTGGCATAAAGGTTCAACAGGGACGCTGATCGCGGGCCCGCCATTCAACCGGAACCGTCCGCCGGGTCTGGCTTTTCCAGAGTCTCCTTGAGCGCCGCCTGAAGACGCGCATGCATCTTTACCAGTCCTCGCCAAAGGACAACCGCCAGCACTACCAGCACCAGCAACAGCGAAAGAACCACCCCGCGCGGCGGCAGAATCGCCGAGCCCAGCGCGCTTACCAGTAGCGCCAGCACCAGCAAGGTCGCCAAGGGAATGAGTCGCGCCAGCACGTTGCGTATGGCCCTTGTATTGGCCCCCGCAAGAGACTCGCGTATCCCGATCTCGGCAAGCAGCATGCCGAGTGCCTCGGCCTTGCGATATACCGCGATAAGCATCGGCAAGGACAAAAACAACGCGCCGGCCCAGATCAGCGTATGCCGTAGATCGCGTCCCACGCCCAGCATCGAGAACCAGCTCCAGCTGTGCGCATTGATGTAAGCCCCGATCATGAAAAGTGTCACCACCAGCAGAACATTGACCGCGATATGCCACAGCAGCCGCCGAAAGATCGCCGCCATGGCCGCGTTCTCGTTGACCGGCTTGAGGTTTTCCAGCCAGCCGCTGTAGCTGGTCGCCAGCAACCGCAATGAACGCGGTGTGGCGCGGCGAAGGCCGTTGGCCAGCCCGTCTGCTGAACGCCCCAGATAAGGCGAAGTTGCCATGCACAAGACGGAAACGGCGACGGCAATGGGATAGATGAAGTCGCTGATGACCCCGAGCGAAAGCCCCAGGGTGGCGATGACGAAAGAAAATTCGCCGATTTGCGCCATCCCCAATCCCACCCGCAGCGAGGTACGTGGGTCGTGTCCCACGACGAAAATGCCAAGGCTGCAAGCCAGTGTCTTGCCGACGATCACTGCCAAGGCGATCACCAGGGCAGGCAGACCGTATTGCCACAGCATCAGCGGGTCGATCTTCAAGCCGATGGCCACGAAAAACAGCGCGGCGAACATGTCACGCAACGGCTCCACGAGGTGGGTGACCCGGGCCACGCTGCGCGATTCAGCCACCACGGCGCCAGCCAGGAAGGCTCCCAGCGCCACGCTGAAGCCCATCCAGGCAGCCAGCAGACTGGCGCCGAAACAGATCCCGAGCACGCTGACCAGCAAGGTCTCATCCCGGCCAAATCCCGCTACATAATCGACCAGCCGTGGCAGCAGAAGCAGGCCGAGGATCATCCCGACCACGACAAACAGCCCCAGATGGCCAATAAGGGTGAATGCAACCTCTGCCTGCACTGAGCCACCGATGGCCACGGCGGTGAGGAGGGTAAGCATGATGATCGCGAGCATGTCTTCGGCCACCAGCAAACCCACTACCAGCTTGGCGAACGACTCTTGTCGCTGGCCGCCCTCAGCCAGAGTGCGGGTGGCCACCATGGTGGAGGAAAGCGAAATGATGGCGCCCAGGAACAGCGCATCCATACCCTTCCAGCCAAACAATCCACCGATACCGATACCGATCCACAGCATCAGGCTGACCTCGCCGATGGCCACGGCCAGCACCCCGATGCCGACCTCGCGCAGCTTGCGCACGCTGAACTCCAGACCCAACGTGAACATCAACAAGACCACACCGAGGTTGGAGATGTCGTCGATCGCTTTCGGGTCGTCCACCAACACGCCGGGCGTATGCGGACCGATCAGCACGCCAGCCAGGATGTAACCGAGCAAGACCGGTTGGCGCAGACGCTGGAACAGAATCGTGGTGGCACCGGCTACCAGCATTACCACGGCAAGATCGCGTACGAAGCCTATTTCATGCATTCACCAAACCCCGCCCATCCGCCAAGTCACCGCAGCTTAAACGAGACCGTGACAAGAGCATGTTCGAACCGCAGCCTTGATCGCACATCACCAGCAACGCGATCGCGAATACTTGTAAAAAAAGCTTGACGGATATCCGCCTCACACCTATTCTTCTCGGCTTCCAGCGGCGGGGCCATAGCTCAGCTGGGAGAGCGCCTGCATGGCATGCAGGAGGTCGGCGGTTCGATCCCGCCTGGCTCCACCAACTTGAATTGTCCCCATCGTCTAGAGGCCTAGGACATCACCCTTTCACGGTGGCGACCGGGGTTCGAATCCCCGTGGGGACGCCAAGTTGGCTCGCAAAGCTGGAAAAATGCGGAGTGGTAGTTCAGTTGGTTAGAATGCTGGCCTGTCACGCCGGAGGTCGCGGGTTCGAGTCCCGTCCACTCCGCCACTATTCATGCAAACAGCCCGCTACGCGGGCTTTTTGTTGTCTGTCGTTCGCGCAGCGACCATCAATCCACGCTCAAACGAGCCGCGCTCAATCGAGGTGAGTCAGCGTATTCGTTGAATGCCCCTGCTCGGCCAGGTACTCCAGCCAGCGGCAGAGGAAGCTGTTCATGCGCAGACGATGCTGGAATACGCTGGATGCCGGGGGAAAAGGCCCCAGCACCTGCCACATGTGGCGTCCGGGATGGCAATGCTGCGCCTCGGCCACGTGCGCATCGGTATACATGCGCAATTGCGCCGCAGGCGCACGTTCACCCGTATGCGCATCGACGAAATCGTAGGTGAGCTCAAGCTCCAGCGTATAGGGATGGCATTGCTGCAGATGCAGATGCACATCCAGGCCGTCGTCCACCACCGAAACAAAACGACCCGGCCCCAACTGCTGCGGCGCGAACAACCGCGTCAGCCGATGATAATTTTCCGCGTACAAACCCATCAGGAACTCGAATCGTCCCGGTAACAGGCTGCTGCGGTCGTCCAGTACGGCACTCATGTTGAACGCGAAAACTCCGGCAAAGAATTCAGAACAGGGTCCGCTCGATCCCGAAGCGGTCAAAAATCTTGCTGGCGATTTCCTCAATCGACACGTGCGTGGTGTTGAGACTAGGGATGCTGGACTGACGCATCAACCGGTCAGCTTGCTCCAGCTCCCAGCGGCACTGCTTGATGGTGGCATAGCGACTGCCCGCCCGCCGCTGTTCGCGAATCTGCGCCAGCCGGGTGGCATCGATCGTCAAGCCGAACAGCCGCTCCCTGTAGGGACGCAGACGCACAGGCAACTCGAGTTTTTCGAGATCTTCCTCGGTCAACGGGTAGTTGGCGGCGCTGACGCCGTAATGCAAGGCCATGTAGAGGCAGGTCGGCGTCTTGCCCGAACGCGACACGCCCACCAGGATCAGGTCGGCGTCGGCGTAGTTCACATCGAGACCGTCATCATGTGTGAGCGCATAGTTGGTTGCGTTGATGCGCTCTTCGTATTTCTCGAAATTCACCAGTCCATGCGCGCGATTGACGGCGCCGGAACGCCGCGTCTGCAGCTCATCCTCCAGTGGACCGATAAAGGGGGCGAACACGTCCAGCATCAACGCGCCGCTGCCGGCCACGATGTCGCAAAGCGCTCGCTCGGCCAGGGTGTTGACCACAATCGGTCGCTGACCCGACTTCGCGTAGTGGGTCTTGATGCGCAACGCGGCGATCTCCGCCTTCTGCGCGCTGTCGATGAAGGGCAATCGATGCTTCTCGAACTGCACGCCCTCGAACTGCGCCAGGATGCTGTTGCCGATGGTCTCCGCGGTAATACCAGTGGAGTCGGAAATGAAAAAAACCGTTCGCAGCATGGAAAATCCTGATCACCCAAATACGGATGTGTGCACCTTAGCTCATGCAAAAAATACTGTCGCCAGTTGAGCTCGAGCTGACTGGTATGCGGTTGGAATGACTGCGGCCGGCAGTGGTCTTCTTGTGCTTCGCACCATCGGCAGCGGACAATACCAGTTCTTTGCCGCCCGTTCCCGACGGCACGCAACATCCCTTCCGCTACCTTTTGTGCTTACCGAGGAGACACCCTTGAACGACCTGGTGCTTTGGCTCGACCAACTGCGCATGACCGACCTGGGCAAGGTTGGCGGCAAGAATGCCTCGCTTGGCGAGATGATCGGCAACCTCGCCAAACTCGGCGTGTCCGTCCCCGGTGGCTTTGCGACCACGGCACAGGCGTTCCAGCACTACCTGCAGAGAAGCGGCCTGGCCAAGCGCATCCAGGATCGACTGAGCTCGCTGGATGTCGACGACGTCGAGGCCTTGGTCGTCGCCGGCAGGGAAATCCGCAGCTGGATCGTCGACACTGCCCTGCCCGACGAACTCGAACAGGCGATCCGCGCGGCTTACATCAAGCTGTGCAAGGACGCCGGAGCGGACGATATTGCCGTTGCCGTGCGATCCTCGGCCACTGCCGAGGATCTCCCGGACGCCTCTTTCGCCGGTCAGCAGGAAACCTTCCTCAACGTGGTCGGCATCGACGATGTGCTGATCAAGATCAAGGAGGTCTTCGCCTCCCTCTACAACGATCGGGCCATCGCTTACCGCGTGCATCAAGGCTTCAAGCACGAGGACGTGTTCCTCTCCGCTGGCGTGCAGTTGATGGTGCGTTCGGACGTGGGCGCCTCGGGCGTGCTGTTCACGCTGGACACCGAATCGGGCTTCCGCGACGTGGTGTTCGTCACCGGCTCTTACGGCCTGGGCGAAATGGTCGTGCAAGGTGCAGTCAACCCGGACGAGTTTTATGTGTTCAAGCCCACTCTGCGCGAGGGCAAACCGGCCGTCCTGCGCCGCAACCTCGGCGCCAAGCAACTGCGCATGATCTATTCCGGCGCCCCCGGGGAACGGGTAAAAACGGAAGATACCCCGGTCGAGATGCGCAACCGATTCTGCATCAACGACGATGACGTTCAGGAACTGGCACGCCAGTCACTGATCATCGAGAAGCACTACGACCGCCCGATGGATATCGAGTGGGCGAAGGACGGTCATACCGGCAAGATATATATCGTGCAGGCACGACCGGAAACGGTGAAGTCGCGTTCACAGACCACCCAGCTGGAGCGCTTCCACCTTCAGGAAAAAGGCAAGGTACTGGCTGAAGGTCGCTCGATCGGCCAGAAGATCGGTGCAGGCAGGGCGCGCGTGATCCGCTCCCTGAGTGACATGAGCAAGGTACAGCCAGGCGATGTACTGATCGCCGACATGACCGATCCCGATTGGGAGCCGGTGATGAAGCGCGCCTCTGCCATCGTCACCAACCGCGGCGGCCGTACCTGCCACGCGGCCATCATCGCGCGCGAACTGGGCGTGCCGGCAGTGGTCGGCACGGGCAACGCGCTGGATCTGATTCCCGATGGCGCCGAGGTTACGGTGTCATGCGCTGAAGGCGACACCGGCACCATCTATGCGGGCATCCTGAAGTTTGAACGCGTCACCGCTGACCTTGGTGACATGCCCGAGGCACCGCTGAAAATCATGATGAACGTCGCCAACCCCGAGCGCGCGTTCGATTTCGGCATGCTGCCCAATGCCGGTATCGGCCTGGCCCGCCTGGAAATGATCATCGCCAGCCATATCGGCGTTCATCCCAAGGCGCTGCTGGAATATGCCAAGCAGGATGCCGAGATCAAGGCCAAGATCGACGAGCGCATCGCCGGCTACGCCGACCCGGTCAGCTTTTACGTCGACCGCCTGGTTGAAGGCATCTCCACCATCGCAGCCTCGGTCTACCCGAAGCCGGTCATCGTGCGGCTGTCCGATTTCAAGTCAAACGAATACGCTGGCCTGCTGGGTGGTGCACGCTACGAGCCGCATGAGGAAAACCCGATGATCGGCTTCCGCGGCGCCAGCCGCTACATCGACCCGAGTTTCGCCGAAGCATTTGCGCTGGAGTGCAAGGCGGTCAAGCGGGTACGCGAGGTGATGGGCCTGAGCAATGTCTGGGTCATGATTCCGTTTGTGCGCACCCTGGGCGAAGGGCGCAAGGTAATCGAAGTGCTGGCAAAGAATGGCCTCAAGCAGGGCGAGCATGAGCTCAAGGTGATCATGATGTGCGAAGTGCCATCCAACGCCCTGCTCGCCGATGAGTTCCTGGATATCTTTGATGGGTTCTCGATCGGCTCCAATGACCTCACTCAGTTGACGCTTGGACTTGATCGCGATTCGAGCATTGTCGCCAATCTGTTCGACGAGCGTGACCCCGCCGTCAAGAAGTTGCTGGCCATGGCGATCAGCACCGCACGCGCCAAGGGCAAATACATCGGCATCTGCGGACAGGGTCCATCTGACCATCCGGACCTTGCCGAATGGTTGATGGAACAGGGCATCGAATCACTGTCGTTGAATCCCGACACCGTGGTGGATACCTGGCTGCGTCTGGCGAAAAAGAAGGCCAGTTGACCGATTCATCAATGGACCCGGCCGATGAATCGCACTGCAGTGCAACAAAAGGGCCGGAGTGTTCCGGCCCTTTTGTTTGAGTAACCGCCCAGAGAAACGCCCGCCAGCGCCTGCCAGACAACGATTCCCGCCCGCACAAGCGGCAATCCATCACCTTGATTGAACATCTGTTTTACATACCTTGCGCTGCAGCTTGCCCAGAAGCACGCCCGACGGTAGCGTTCATACACACGTTTCAATCCGTGATTTGAAGCACGCGTCGGCATCCCGAGTGCCGCGCGCTACAGGGTAATTTCTTGAACAAGACCCAGCGCACCGGCCATGGCGACACCCGCAAGCGGTTACTCGAAGCTACCGAGTGGCTGTTTATAGAGGGCGGGTATGAGGCCATGTCGCTACGCCACATCACGGCGCGAGCCGGCGCCAACCTGGCAGCGGTGAATTATCACTTCGGCAGCAAGGAAGCCTTGATGCAGGAGTTGCTTTCGCAACGTCTGGACCCGCTCAATCTCGACCGCCTGCAATTGCTCAGCGCCTGCGAACAGCAGCACCCGGATGGACTGGGCGCCGCCGCGGTACTGGGCATGCTGTTCATTCCCGCGTTTCGACTAAGCCATGGCAACACCTCCGGCCCCGCTTTCATACGCCTGCTGGGTCGCGTCTACAGTGATCCGTCGCTGTTTATCCGAGGCTACCTGCAAGATCACTACCGACCGATCTCCGGGCGATTCTTCGAGGCTTTCTCGCGCGCGCTACCGGCGCTACCTCGCCAGGAACTCGGCCTGCGCCTTCATTTCGCGCTCAAGGCCCTTTCCGGCATGTTGGCCGGTGAGGATATGCAGGAGCTGATCACCAGCATCAACAAGGGCGCAACGATCAACGATGCCGAGTTGCTCGCTCGGCTGATCTCCCTGCTGTCCCCCATTCTCACCGCCCCGTTCGGCACACCGGCGCAGGTCAAGGTCATCGAACAGCTGCTGGACCTTGACAGGTCTACGGCACGAATCGATCGTGCGGCAGACACCTCACACATCGCCGGCGAATCCGGCGCTCCACAATGGATCAAGGAAGGGAGGCTGGCCTCCTAAAAAGTAAATACCAGCCGTTACCGAATTCCGGCAACGCCGGCCCCATACCCGCCCTTACAGTCCGCGCGAAAGCACCTGCCCAACGCCACGGGCATCCAACACGGACTTTGTCACAGGAGAACCTACGTGAACCGACACTATTCAAAACGCCTCATCCAACTTGCCGCCCCCGCCAGCCTCGCCCTGGCCGTAGCGGCCGCCCTGACGGTACCGATGCGCGCCGAAGCTGGCTCGTTCCAGCTGCCCACGGACAATGCCGCCGGCTGGGCGCGCGCCAATGCCGGTGGCTCGTTGTTCGCAAATGACCCCACCGCCGTCTACAACAATCCGGCCGCGATGGCTTTCTTCACCGGCCCCGTGCTGCAGGTCACCGCGACCGGCATTCGCCCAAGCGCGCAGTTTGAGGGCCAGTTCAAGGATTCGCAGGGCAACCCTGTCAGCGGCAACAACCCGAACGGCTTCGGCAAGTTCGTACCGTTTCCCAACATGGCATTCGCCGCGCCGGTCAATGATCGCCTGACCATCGGTGGCAGCCTCACGGTGCCTTACGGTCTGGTGAGCGAATACAACCCTACCTGGCAGGGCCGCTATTTCGGTACCAAGACCAGCGTGCAGTCGATCGCGATCAGCCTGTCCGCCGGCTTCAAGGTGAATGATCAATTTGCCATCGGCGCAGGCATCGTCGGCCAGCGCACCAAGGCTCAGTTGAACACCATGCTGGATACCACCGGCACCGCCGCCGCATTGACGGGCGGAGCCACCATCCCCTTGTATGGCCCACCACAGAGTGCCGATGCGCAGCTCAACGTGAACGTCAAGAAGAATGCGGTCGGTTACTTCTTCGGGTTTGAATATAAACCCACCACGGCCGACTCGATCGGCTTGAGCTACCACTCGCGTATCGGTCAGAAGCTGAGCGGTAACTACAAGCTGTACGGCGGCGGGACTGCAATGGCCCTGATCCAGGGGGGACCATTGCAGTTCCCGACTGCCGGCTTGCCGCTGCTCAACCCCGCTGGCGGTCAGGCCAGCGCCACGCTGGATACGCCCGCCTTTGCCAGCCTCGACTGGTTGCATGCGTTCAACGACAAGCTGAGCATCGCCGGGTCGGTGAAGTGGACCCAGTGGTCCAGCTTCAAGAACCTCACTCTGACCTCCAATGGCCAGTCGCTGGTCAGCTTGCCCGAGCAGTACAAGAACAGCTTGGCTTACTCGATCGGCGGCGATTACAAGCTCAATGACCAGTGGACCTTGCGCGCTGGTGTCGGCTATGACGAGACCCCGACCAACATCATCAGCCGTGACCCGCGTATCCCGGACGGCTCGCGCACCTTGGTCGGCTTTGGCTTCGGCTACCAGGCCACCGAGCACATGACGATCGATCTGGGCTACCAGCATCAGTTCGTCGGCGATACGTCGGTCAACCAGACCAACCCGGTCAGCCTTGGCGCCGGCACCATGGTCGGCAAGTTCAAGGACCACGGCGACGTGCTCAGCATGACAGGCACCTACAAGTTCTGAGTTCTGGTTGACTTGTGATCGATACAGGGGCCGCCCCATGCGGCCCCTGTTTTTTTTGGCCTGGTGGAACTGGTAAATTTTGAAGCGCCACGTCATTGTCGATGGCTGACCGCGAGAGTCATCATTCCGCGTCACGCGCCTTGGGACCAGCGACTCGGCCATCCGCATTCACCCTCGACCCTTTCGCCGAACGCAAGTGGCCTTCACTCGGGCGTCACCGCCGAAACCCCACGCGTTAACGGAAGATCCCGCTGCGCGACGAGTGGGATTGCTCGTCCCATTCATGGGACTCGCCCTTCCGCGTCAAGTACTCCAGGGCCAGCCTTCGGCTGTCCGAATTCGCTCCGGTCGAATTCGTCGAACCCGGATGGACTCACACTCAGTCGTCTCCGCCAGAAAAGCAAAACGCCCCACATGGGGGCGTTTTGCTTTTCTGGCGGAGAGGGTGGGATTCGAACCCACGGTACGCTTACACGTACGCCTGATTTCGAGTCAGGTACATTCGACCGCTCTGCCACCTCTCCAAAGGGCTGCATGGTGGCTCATGCGAGCCGGGAATCATACGCGAGCGAACTTGCCGTGACAACAACCTGTTGTTACGGCATGCTGCAGTGGCTTACTCCAACTGAACGCCCATGATCGAATTCGGACACGGAACGCACGTCGGCCTGCGCCGCATGCGCAATGAAGATACCTACTACGCCGACGCCGGCCTGGGCCTGTTCCTGGTCGCCGATGGCATGGGTGGACACCAGCATGGCGAGGTGGCTTCTGCTTTGGTCCGCGATGTGGTGGTCGAACTGGTCAGCCAGGGAAGCAACCTGGTCAGCGCTGTGCTTGGAGCAGCAGCGCGGCTGCTGGCTCATGCCAGCAAGCGTGACGACATCCTGCCGATGGGCACGACCATCGCCGCGCTGCGCACTCTGGACGACCGCTATGAGGTTGCCTGGGTCGGTGACAGCCGTATCTATGTCTGGCAGCAGCAACTCAAACAGATCAGCCACGACCACTCACTGGTGCAGGCACTGGTCGAGAGTGGTCAGCTTGATCCTGCGCTGGCGTCTCAACATCCGCAGCGCAACCTGCTCACACAAGCCTTGGGCGTAACCGCCATCGAGCAACTGCAGATCGGCATGGCTCGCGGGCAAATACCGCCAGGCACGGTTTTTCTGCTGTGCAGCGACGGCTTGACCGAGGGTGTGAGAGATGTCTCGATTGAGCGCCACATGGCGCGAACGGATCTGGCTGCGCAGGAGTGCGTCGATCAGTTGATCCTGGCAGGCCTTGATGCCGGCGGTGACGACAATATCACCGCGATTATCGTTCGCAGTTGCTGAGCGTTTCGCACACCGGACCGCTTCAGCCTAGCCGACGCCACACACTCTGGCCATCGGCCGCACTTTTGGTCAACGCGTCCAGTCGCTGCTCATGCAACAGTGATTCCTCCGCTGTTGCGCCCAGTACGCGGGGGCGCGCCTGCAATACCACGGGTGCCAATACCATGACATCGTTCTGTTCGGCACCGGTTTCAAAGCCAAGGTCAAACCCCACCTGCCCCGATGTCATCGCCAGATAGACATCCGCCAGCAACTGGGCGTCGATCAGGCCACCATGGAGATCACGCCGTGAGTTGTCGACGCCCAGGCGCTTGCACAACGCATCGAGGCTGTTGCGCTGGCCCGGATAGCGTTCGCGCGCCATCGCCAAGGTATCCAGCACGCTACAACGATCGCCGATCTTGCCGTAGCCGCCCGTCAGACGCGTCAGTTCCGCATCGAGAAATCCGATATCGAAACTCGCGTTGTGAATGACCAGCTCGGCACCGTCGATGAAGCGGAGGAATTCATCGACAACCTCCGCGAAACGCGGTTTGTCGAGCAGGAATTCGTCCTCGATACCCGTTACCAGACGAGCGCCCTCGTCGATCGCGCGATCTGGGTTGAGGTATGTCTGATAATGGCGCCCGCTGAGCCTTCGCTCGACCATTTCAACGCAGGCTATCTCCACCAGTCGATGGCCCTGACGAACTTCCAGGCCAGTAGTTTCGGTATCGAGAATGATCTGCCTCACGACTTGCCCCGGAGCAACTCTGCCTGCGCCCGAGCGGCCTGATCGACGCGCTCGTTCTCGACATGACCGGTGTGACCACGCACCCACTTCCAGCGCACCTGGTGGGTACTGACGGCATCGGACAATCGCTGCCAGAGATCCTGGTTCTTGACCGGCTTCTTGTCGGCGGTACGCCAGCCATTGGCGCGCCACTTGGGTACCCACTCCTCGATCCCCTGGATGACGTAGCGAGAATCAGTAGTGAGCCGGACTTGGCAAGGCCGCTTCAAGGCTTCCAGCGCTGCAATGGCAGCCATCAATTCCATGCGGTTGTTGGTGGTCGCCGGATCACCGCCCGCCACCATGCGCTCGTTGCTGTTTGCCCGCAGGAGAGCGGCCCAGCCACCTGGCCCGGGATTCCCGAGACAGGCACCGTCGGTAAAAGCTTCCACTTCACTCATATTGCTCGCGTCGTTCAGATTTTCTTACAGTGCCGCATGCCGCCGGGTCCCCGGCGACAACTGGCCATTGGAAAGCATTCGTACCGGTACCGGTCTGATGCGCAGGGGAGTGACTATGCGGGGCTGCTTGCGCGCGATCAACACATAACCGCCACCGACCAGGCTCGCTGGCGCGGCATCCCTCATGTGGCGACCAGGCAGCAAACTGCCCACCCGCTGTATTCGCTGCATCTGCAACCCGGCCTCTCGCAGGCTGTGCCGCAAACGCCATGGCATCTGCAATCGACAAGACTGCCCCCGCGCACGCCAGTAGAACCACGGCGACCAGCCACCAATCGGATGCATTCCAGTCAGCACCAGCATGCCACCCGGCGCCAATACCCGCACCGCTTCACCAAGCAGAGCCAATGGCGCAGCTGCCATTTCAAGCACATGGCGCAGCAACACCAGCTCGAAGGCATCATCAACAAAGGGAAGCCGCTCATCGGCAGCCGCAAGCAGGTCCCCACGATAGTGGCTACCCTGCGGATGCAGGCAGGTCCAGCATGGCAGCATCGGCAACGCTGGCGGCGTATCCGAAGCGGTTCCAATCAGCAAGGCATGACTGCCAGAACAGCGCTGCAAGTCAGGCATAAGCACACGCGTCTGCGCATCCAGCAATTGACGCAGGGGCAGACTGGCGTAGATGTCCTGATCATGTGATGGCATGCAACAGCCCGGGATCCATCGAGAGCTCAAGTGTAGTCGCTCAAGCATCGGGAACGGAGAGGCGTTGGCATGGATTCACACCACGTAACCGCCGCCCGCGCGATTAACGCATTGATAACGAGCGAGCGCCGAGGCCGGCTTATAGTCTGCCGCTGGATGCGTGCCGAGGATGGCGGCATCTGTTGTTGACCCGAGCAAGTATCTGATCTCCATCGGGTACCTCTCACACGCAGCGGAGCTGGTCTTGCATCTCATACCGTTACCGGCCTTGGCCGACAACTACATCTGGTTGCTACACGACGATGAAGGCCATGCCCTGGTCGTTGATCCGGGGGAAGCCGACGTTGTCGAGCAAGTGCTGATGTCACGAGGCCTGCAGCTGCGTGCAATTTTGCTCACCCATCATCACCATGACCATCTTGGTGGCGTTGCTGCACTGCTGGACAAGCATGACGTAGTGGTCTATGCACCCGTCGATGCACGTATCCCGATCGAGACGCGGCAGGTGCATGACGGCGACCGAATCGAGCAGGCGCTGCCCTCGCTGGACTTTCAGGTCATCCATATTCCAGGACACACACTCAGCCACATTGCCTACTTCGGCGCAGGCATCCTGTTTTGCGGGGACACCCTGTTCAGTCTGGGCTGCGGTCGACTGTTTGAAGGGACGCCGGCGCAAATGCTCGCGTCCCTTGATCGGCTGGCAACATTGCCTGGAGACACCCTGATTTGCGGCGGCCACGAATACACTGAAGCCAACGGGCGCTTTGCTCACGGTATCGAACCAGACAACGCCGACCTGCACCGGCGGCAAATGGAGGTCGCCCAGCTGCGAGCGCAAGGCGAGCCCAGCTTGCCGGTCACGCTTGCCAGCGAACTGGCTAGCAATCCTTTCCTGCGTATCGACAGCGCTGCGGTTCGCCACTGGTGTGCAGCCCAAGGCGTTGCGAGCGATCGAATAGCCTGTTTCGCTGCGGTGCGCAACGCGAAGGACAACTTCCGCGGATGAAAAGGCAACTCAGAAAATTACTGCTGGCTTCGTTGGTCCTGCTTGCCGCCTGCTCCACGGTGCCGTCGCAAAACGGGCGCCTGCCGCCAAGCCCGAAAGGGCAGGCCCAGCCTATCCCCGCCCCTGTCACCACAACGCCTCCTGCTGATACCGTCAGTCCACCCCTCGAACAAGACCTGTGGGATCAATTGCGCGGCAGCTTTGCCATGGCCGACTGCGATGCCGATCCGGCCATCATGAAGTGGGCCAGGCAATTCACCCGCAATCCACAACAATTCCAGAACACCCTGCGGCAAGCCCTGCCGGGATTGGCCTATGCGCAAGGGGTTGCAGCGCAATACGACGTTGCTGGCGAGTTTGCGTTGCTGCCCTGGGTCGAGAGTCGCTTTCAACCCGTCACAGCGTCGCACAGGCGCCGCCCCGCGGGCATGTGGCAAATCATGCCAGCGACCGCAAGAGCGATGGGCCTACGCGTCGACAGTCGCTACGACGGTCGTCTCGACATGCCTGCCGCGGCCCATGCCGTCATGAAAATGATCAGGCGATACCACGACGAGCTGCATGACTGGCGGCTCGCTGACTATGCCTACAACGCGGGTGAATTCAGCGTTCGCAAACTGATCAGCAAACATGGCATGCCCGCCGATCTGCCAACGATCCCCAACTTGCCGGTGCGCAACGTGACCCGGGAACATCTCGCCAAGCTGCTTGCAATGGCCTGTGTGATCCGCGAGCCGGAGCGCTTCAACGTCAGCCTGCCCGAACTGAGCGACGACAAGCATCTGGTCAAAGTGGACCTTCCCCACTCCATGCCGATGGCACGGGCCGCCGATAACGCCGGCATATCGGTGGAAACGCTGAAACACCTCAATGCCGCTTATCGCGGCAATCAGGCCGACGCCTCGGCGTCTTCCTATCTGGTGCTGCCTGCCGACCATGCCGAGCAATTCCGCGATGCACTGTCACAGCAAGCCCAGACATCAACCGATGGCAATTCGTCTGCCGATCCGATCATCGCCGACCCCGCAAAAGCCAATCTGCACAGGACGCACGTTGTCCGACGCGGGGAGAGCCTGTGGCAAATTGCACGCCATTACTCAGTGAAAGTCAGCCAGCTGCAAGAGCTCAATCACCTGCATGGCCACGTATTGAAACCAGGCCAGGTGCTGCAGCTTGGTGAAGTGAACTGACAGCCTCCCGAGCGGCAACCGGAAGCGCACCCGGATAACTTGCACGGAGCCAGCAGAGGCCATGCCCTGTCTGACCGGGCATGGCTCCAGCATCGGGTAGGGAGCCGGAATCCTCCGGCCCCTCCCACACCACCGTACGTGCGGTTCCGCATACGGCGGTTCCTGTCGGCCATGTAGTTCATGCGAACTTCGAGGCCTTGAGCTTGTTTCGTTCGTCGTGTCGCCTGTCGTCCTATGGACACCCCGATCACCTTCCGGACTTCCGGCCCGTCCAGCTCTGATCAAGGCTCCCGGCTTGCACCGGAACTTCTGCCCAAGACGCGCAGAGAGCACGCGTGACTTACCACTCGTGACAGGTTCGGTCCTTCGGTCATACCGCACCTACTATGGCCTCGGCTGACTTTTCGCTCCGCCTTGCGGCGTCGCCCTTTCAGGTATGAGGCGAGATCTTCCCGGGTATAACGCACCTGCCTTCCCGCTTATGCCTGTCGGATATACGCCGTGTCGTTCCGTGCAAGTACCGGGCTTTGGCAATTTTGGCTACCTCACCCCAACACGTCGCCTCGTATCCGCTTCCTGTTCGTCAGGCCAGCGTTTTGCTTCCAGCTTCCTCCAGACACCCAGTCACCTGAGATGCCCTTGCCTTCCGCTAATCCTTCCCCTTGCCGGGTGGATAGAGGACTTTCACCTCCAAGCAGTGATGTGCAATTTACCCCAATTGTTTTGGGACAGGTCTTACATCAGGTTCTTGTTGATCTTGATTTCGGTCTTGCTCTTGAGCAATTCCAGTAGTTCGCGGGTTGCCTCCGAGCCGTATGCCTGCGCCATCTGCTGTCGCAGCGCATCGCGCTGATCGGCGGGAACCTTGGACAAATCGCCACCCTGCACCTTGTCGACTGCCAGCAGCGAGTAACTGCCATCGTGCATGTCCACGGCTGCAAACTGCGACTTGCCCTCACCCGTCGGGTGCGGCAACAGGAATGCCTGCGTCAACACCGGCGCAGGCACCTGAACAGCACGCCCGCGCACCGCCTCGCTCACACTGACCACCTTGCCAGCGAGCGAGCTCGCGACTGTCTCCATGGGCTCGCCCTTGACCAGTCGGACCAGCGCTTCATCCGCCTGCTTCTTGGCTGCCGCCGCAACTCGTTCGTCCAGGATGCTCTTCTTTACCTCAGCGCCGACTTCCGCGAAGGGTCGTGCCGCCGCGGGGATGTGCTTGTCGATGTGGATCACTACCGAATGGTCGTTGCCCAAGTCAATCAGGCCCGAGTTGTTGCCCTGGGCCAGCACATCATCCCCAAACGCCGCGGCAACCACCTTGGGGTTGGCAGTCAAGCCCTTCCCGCTCGTGCGGGAGAACAGGCCGGAGCTCTTGATCGGCAAACTCAAGGCGACGGAAGCCGGCTCAAGCGAAGAAGGATTCTGGTACGTGCTGTCAGCCATCTTGCCGGCAAGATCGTTGTACTTGCGGTCGCGATCGGCCGCGGTGGCTTCCTTCACCAGCTGGTCGCGGACTTCCGCGAACGGCTTGGAATCGCCGCTGCGAACGTCGCGCAGCCAGATGATGTGATAGCCGTCAGAGGACAGTACCGGCTTGGATATCTCGCCTTTCTTGAGAGAGAACAAGGCAGTATCGAACGCCGGGTTAGTCACGCCCTTTTCCAGCCAGCCGAGGTCACCACCCTGACGCCGGGAGCCCAGATCCTGCGAGTCCTGCTCGGCAAGCTTGGCGAAGTCCGAGGGATTGGCCTGCGCAGCAATCTTGTCGGCCTCTGCCAGCGCCGCCTTTTGCTGATCCGGCGTGGCATTGGCGGGCACGTTGATCAGGATATGCGAAGCCAGGCGCTGCTCAGGTTGAACAAACCGCTGCTTTTCGTCGGCGTAGCGCTTCTGGAGTTCTTCGTCGCTCGGCGCTGTATCCGCCTTGAGGTTCGCGCCGTCGACTTCGATGTATTTCACCGAAACCTGTTCCGGACTCATATAGTCCGCCAGGTGCGCCTTGTACCATGCCTGCGCCTCGGCATCGCTGACCTGGCTGTCGGCAAGTACTGGCTTGGGCAGCAGGATGTAGCGCAGGTCACGGCGCTGTGTCAGCAAACTGAGAAACTGGTCCACCTGTGCATCGCCGGTGATCGTGCTGTCGCTTATAGCCGAGGGCAGCAACTGAGCTGCCAGCGAGGAGCGAATTTCTGCCTCGAACATATCCGGCGTCTTGCGCTGGCCGACTAGCCACGCACGGTAGCTGGTGGCGTCAAACTGGCCATTGACCTGGAATGCGGGGATCGATGCGATGTAGTCGCGTATCGCCTGATCGGATACCCGCATGCCCCAGTCGGCGTTCGCCTGCAGCAACAACTGCTCGTCGATCAGCGCATCCAGTACCCGCGACTTTGTTTCGGGCTTTTCGAAAATACTGGAGTCGAAGTTCGCACCTTGCTGGGCGCTTGCCTGCTGCCGCAGTTGGTTCATCCGTTCCTGGAATGCGTTCTGGCTGATTTCACGCTTGCCCACTTTCGCCACGAAGGAATCGTTGTGCGAGGTGAAATAGCTCTCCATGCCAAACAGCGACATCGCCAAAACAGCGAGACCAAGCACGATGATGGACGGCCATCCATGCATCTTGTTACGCATTGCCTGCAGCATTGAAGTCTTCCCGCAACGTGATTGAGAACGCCTTGAGCGCGTGGTGCGTGCGAGGCACAGGTCGCCTCACAGGCGCGTATTCGCTCGCTTGTTTACCGCGCGAACACGCTGGACTCAAATGACAAGGGCGCCACGCGGGCGCCCTTGCGAACCATGGCGGAGTGGACGGGACTCGAACCCGCGACCTCCGGCGTGACAGGCCAGCATTCTAACCAACTGAACTACCACTCCGCACTATCTGGTGGGTGCTGTAGGGATCGAACCTACGACCACCGCCTTGTAAGGGCGACGCTCTACCGCTGAGCTAAGCACCCGAAACTAAGCGTCAGCCGCTTAGTTTAGGGCATCCTTGAGGGTCTTGCCAGCCTTGAACGCAGGCACTTTCGATGCCTTGATCTTGATCGCTTCGTTTGTGCGGGGGTTGCGACCGGTACGGGCGGCACGCTTGCGCACAGTGAAGGTACCGAAGCCAACCACCGAAACGTCCTCGCCATTCTTCAACGACTTCTGCACGGCCTCGAGATAGGCTTCAAGAGCACGGCCAGCGTCGGCCTTGGTCAGCTCGGCCTTCTCGGCGATTGCATTGATCAGATCGGTTTTGTTCATTGAAAAACTCCCTTGTTCGAATTTCGCCCGCGTGGTCGGTCAGCAAGACGTGACAACGCGAGCATGGATGGTTGGCTTTCGCTTGGCGGCTTAACGCAACCCCGAAGTGCTGCGCTCATGTATAACGCCGGGACTACGGTAACGCCTTTATACCAGTGCCTTACCGGAATCCGCAACACAAGCTGCAGCAAGGCTTGCGGAAGATTGACCTCGACTGAATTCACTTGCAAAACGGACGCCAGAGGACTAGGTGACTCGCCGAACACGCAACACGCACCCCACCCGGACAGGATGCATTTTCAGATGGGCGCGAAAGGTATCCTGCCGCAATCAATGCGTCAATGAGTGTCCTTCACCGGACTCCCCCGCAACAGCCGCCGGTGGTGACTCCTTTGCCGGATTGGGCATCAATGGGCGCTCAAGCGCAATATCGAGTACTTCGTCGATCCATCGCACGGGATGAATTTCCAGCGACGAGGTGATATTGGCTGGCATGTCAGCCAGATCCTTCTTGTTGTCCTCCGGGATGATGACCGTGGTGATTCCTCCCCGATGCGCCGCCAACAGCTTTTCCTTCAGGCCTCCGATCGGAAGCACACGACCCCGCAGCGTAATCTCGCCGGTCATGGCCACTTCCGAACGAACAGGCACCTTGGTCAGTACCGACACCAGGGCCGTACACATGGCGATACCCGCGCTGGGGCCGTCCTTGGGCGTGGCGCCTTCGGGCACATGGATATGCAAATCGAGCTTCTGATGGAAATCGGGATCGATGCCGAGTTGGTCTGCGCGAGCACGTACGACCGAAAGGGCCGCCTGGATCGACTCCTTCATGACATCACCGAGCTGGCCTGTATGCACCAGCCGGCCCTTGCCGGGAACCACCGAAGCCTCGATGCTGAGCAACTCGCCGCCCACCTGGGTCCAGGCGAGTCCGGTCACCAGGCCGACCTCGTTCTGCAGTTCCTTGCGTCCAAAATCGAAGCGACGCACGCCCAGAAATTGCTCCAGATTCGACGAATCCACATTCAACCGCCCGGAGTCCGGCTTCGGTTTTGCCTTTGCTGCCTTTGCGGCCTTGGCCGTCTTGGCGGGCAATGACTTGGTCTTGGCTTTCCTTACCTCGGCAAGCGTGAGCTCCTTCACTACCTTGCGGCAGATTTTGGAAATCTCCCGCTCAAGATTGCGCACACCGGATTCACGCGTGTAGTAACGCACGACGTCACGCAATGCTTCCACGTCGACACTGAGTTCCTCGGGTTTCAGGCCGTTCGCCTTGAGCTGCTTGGGTAACAGGTATTTTTGAGCAATGCCGAGCTTCTCATCCTCGGTGTAACCGGGGATGCGAATGACCTCCATGCGGTCCAGCAATGGGCCGGGGATGTTCAACGAGTTTGCCGTGGCAATCCACATCACCTCGGACAGATCCAGATCGACTTCGAGATAGTGGTCGTTGAACGCATGGTTCTGTTCCGGATCGAGAACTTCCAGCAATGCCGAGGACGGGTCACCGCGGAAGTCCATCGACATCTTGTCGATCTCGTCCAGAACAAAAAGCGGGTTCTTGGCACCCACCTTGTTGAGGTTTTGCACAATGCGACCTGGCATCGAGCCGATGTAGGTGCGCCGATGGCCACGAATCTCGGCCTCATCACGCACACCACCCAGACTCATACGCACAAATTTTCGATTGGTCGCCTTGGCGATCGACTGCCCCAGCGAGGTCTTGCCCACACCAGGGGGGCCTACCAGGCAAAGAATCGGGCCCTTCATCACCGAAACTCGCTGTTGTACCGCGAGGTATTCAAGGATGCGGTCCTTCACCTTCTCCAGACCGAAGTGATCGGCATCGAGCACTTCCTGCGCCAGTTGCAGGTCCTTGTGCACCTTGCTGCGTTTTTTCCACGGCACGCCTACCAGCCAATCGAGGTAATTCCTCACGACGGTGGACTCGGCCGACATCGGCGACATCTGCTTGAGCTTGTTGAACTCCTGCCGCGCCTTGGTCAGCACGGCTTTGGGCATGCCGGAGGTCTCGATCTTCTTCTGCAGCTCCTCGACCTCGTTCGGACCTTCCTCGTTGTCGCCGAGCTCCTTCTGGATCGCCTTCATCTGCTCGTTGAGGTAGTACTCGCGTTGACTTTTCTCCATTTGCGACTTGACCCGGCCGCGGATGCGCTTCTCCACCTGCTGCAGATCCATCTCGCCATCAACCAGGCCGATCAGCAACTCAAGCCGCTGGCCAACATCGGCTGTCTCAAGCACCTTCTGCTTGTCCGCCATGCGGACAGACAGATGCGCCGCGATGGAATCAGCCACGCGCGATGGATCATCAATGCCCGAGAGGCTGGCCAGCACCTCGGGAGGCAACTTGCGACTTTGCTTGACCAACTGCTCGAACAGCGAAATAAGCGTGTGCGAGACCACGTCAAGCTCGCGTTCCTTGGCGTTGTATACCGGCTCGATCAGACGTGAACGAGCCATCAGCATGCCGCCCTCCTCCTCGAAGGCATCGACGGCGACGCGAGACTGCCCCTCGACCAGCACCTTCACAGTGCCATCGGGCAACTTCAGCAGCTGAAGCACACCGGCGAGCGTGCCTACCTGATGCAAGTCGGCAATCTCGGGATCATCGATATCCGGGCTTTTCTGCGCCACCAGAAGAATTTGCCGCTCACCTTCCATCGCGCGCTCCAAGGCGCGCATGGATTTGTCCCGACCGACAAACAACGGGATGACCATGTGGGGGTAAACCACCACGTCGCGAAGCGGCAGCACCGGCAAAGCGTCCAGTGAAGCAGCGTGGGGGGCGTTCTTGGCCATGGAAGTAAGGTCCCTTCGAGTTGGATCTGGTTCATCCCGACACTGCGCCGGGCAAGCTAACACGTCAAGTGGAGGCAATCGGACGCGCACTCAAGGTGTGGCAGACGTATAAAACAGAACGGCCCCGGTGAAATCACCGGAGCCGTTCTCATGTCAGGCGTGAAACAAACGCTTCAGGCGGCGTCGCCACCATCGCTGGCAACACGCTGTTGCAGGTTGCCACGGTAGATCAGGTAAGGCTCGGCCTGCCCCTCGATCACTGCATCGTCCACCACGACCTTGCTTACGTGCTCCAGCGAGGGCAGCTCGTACATCGTGTCCAGCAGAACCTGCTCCAGGATGGTGCGAAGACCACGCGCTCCCGTCTTGCGCTTGAGCGCCTTCTTCGCGATCGCCTGCAATGCCTCGGGGCGGAATTCAAGCTCAACCTCTTCCATCTCGAACAGCTTCTTGAACTGCTTGGTGACGGCGTTCTTGGGCTCGGTGAGAATCTTCACCAACGCCGCTTCGTCCAATTCGTCCAGCGTCGCCACCACCGGCAGACGCCCGACGAACTCGGGAATCAGGCCAAAGCGCACCAAGTCGGCAGGTTCCACATCTGACAACACCTTGCCCAGGTTCTCGGTGCGCTCTTTGCTGCGCACCTCGGCCGAAAAGCCGATGCTGGTGTTCTCGGAGCGCTGCTGGATGACCTTTTCCAGACCAGCAAAAGCACCGCCACAGATAAACAGGATGTTCTTGGTGTCGACCTGCAGGAATTCCTGCTGGGGATGCTTGCGACCGCCCTGCGGCGGCACCGAGGCCAGCGTGCCTTCGATCAGCTTCAACAGCGCCTGCTGCACGCCTTCGCCCGATACATCACGAGTGATCGATGGGTTTTCGCTCTTGCGAGAAATTTTGTCGATTTCGTCGATGTAGACGATACCTGACTGAGCCTTTTCGACGTCGTAGTCGCACTTCTGCAACAACTTCTGGATGATGTTCTCGACATCCTCGCCGACGTAGCCCGCTTCGGTGAGCGTGGTAGCGTCAGCGATCGTAAACGGCACGTTGAGCAGGCGAGCCAGTGTTTCAGCCAGCAGGGTCTTGCCCGATCCTGTTGGGCCGATCAGCAGGATGTTGGATTTGCCCAGCTCGATGTCATCACTCTTCTGGCGCGACTCGATCCGCTTGTAGTGGTTGTACACAGCCACCGCCAACGCCTTCTTGGCGCGAGTCTGACCCACCACGTACTGGTCAAGCGACTCGCGGATTTCGCGAGGCTTGGGGAGATGGGTCCGCCCGGAGGCCGCCTTCTCTTCCAGCTCTTCGCGAATGATGTCGTTGCACAGCTCCACGCACTCGTCGCAAATGAACACGGACGGACCCGCGATCAGTTTGCGCACTTCATGCTGGCTCTTGCCACAGAAGGAGCAATAGAGAATCTTGCCGCTATCGCTGGAACGCCCCTGCCGATCGTCACTCATACTCTGGATCCCGCTATAAAACTGAATGCGTCGCGAGAATAACACAGGGCTCCACGTCTGCCTGCAGACGTAGAGCCCGTCTCGTGACTCCGGGGCAAAACTGCCAAGTCAGGCCGACTTCACCGTTTCGCCTGCGCGCTTGTCGAGCACTTCATCGATCAGGCCGTAAGTCTTGGCGTCCACCGCGTTCATGAAACGATCGCGCTCCATGTCCAGCTCGATCTTTTCGAGCGGCTGGCCGGTATGTTCCACATAGAGCTTGTTCAGACGCTCGCGGATGTACAGGATTTCCCTAGCCTGGATCTCGATATCCGTGGCCTGCCCCTGCGCACCGCCCGAGGGCTGGTGGATCATGATGCGCGAATTAGGCAGCGCGAAACGCTTGCCCTTGGCGCCGGCCATCAACAGGAACGAACCCATGCTGCACGCCTGACCGATGCACATGGTGCTGACGTTAGGCTTGATGAACTGCATGGTGTCGTAGATCGCGAGGCCGGCGGTGACCGCCCCGCCGGGACTGTTGATGTAGAAATTGATGTCCTTGTCCGGATTCTCCGACTCCAGGAACAGCATCTGCGCAACGATCAGGTTGGCCACCTGATCATTCACTTCGCCGACCAGGAAGATCACCCGCTCTTTCAACAGCCGCGAGTAGATATCGTAGGAGCGCTCGCCGCGAGCCGTCTGCTCGACGACCATCGGTACCAAATTGAGGTTCTGGATCTGATCCATGGCCATGATTGCAGCTCTCCGATTGGTTGACCTGGCGAATGGCTCAGGCGTTAGCCGGGCGCATCACGTCATCAAAGCTCAGCTCCAGCTGGGTGGTCTTGGCATGCTCCGCCACCCACTCAGCGACCTGATCTTCCATCACGCGATTCTGCAACCCAGACATCAACTGGGGGTCGCCGTTGTAGAGTTCAATGACCTTCTCGGGCTCTTCGTAGGTGGAGGCGATCGCGGCGAGCTGCTCGGCAATGCGTTTGCGATCGATCTTCAGCTCCTGCTTGCGGGCGATCTCGCCCATCAACAACCCGGCAACGACCCGCTTGCGTGCAATCGGCGTGGCGGCCACAATCAACTGCGGTGGCGGCTGCTGACCTTGCGGCACGCTGCCTGCAGCCAGGTTGTGCGCCTCGGACTGCACCATCATCTTGGGTACGTCCAGCCCGGCATGGGCATCGGCCAGCTTTTCAGCCACTTCCGATTTCAACTTCGCCATCAGCGCTGCTTTCAGCTCGCGCTCAAGATTGGCGCGTACTTCCTTGCGAAAAGTGTCCAGGTTGCCGTCGTCGATGCCGAACAGCTTGGCAAATTCACCATCAATCTCGGGCAGCTTTGGCTCCTGCACCTTGATGATCTTGAAACTGACCTGAGCGGTCTTGCCAGCCAGTTCCTCGTTACGGAAATCTCCCGGAAAAGCGACCTCACTTTCAAAGCTCTCGTCCGCCTTGCGACCGGTCAGCGCGTCATCCAGTGCCTTGAACAGCGTGCCGGATCCGATCACGCTACCCGCACGCTCAAGACCCTCAGCCGGGAACCGATAGTCACCTGCCACGGCCGAGTACTCGAACATCACAAAGTCCGCTTCGGCCGACGCGCGCTCGACTTCCTCAAACGTGCGCCTCTGCAGGCGCAACGTTTCCAACATTTTTTCGATGTCGGCATCGGTCACTTCCGCGACCGGACGATTGATTTCCAGGACGGCCACGTCGACAGCTGGAAACTCCGGCATGATCTCGAAGGTGGCGGTATAGGCAATTTCGCCATTCTCGGGGCGACCGGTCGTATTGATCGCCGGATTGGCGATCGGTTGCAGCTTCTCCTGCTCGACCGCTTCGCGCAGCGTGCTGCCAATCAGATCGGAGAGCACTTCACCTCGCACCTGGTCACCAAAGCGCTGCGTGATCACCGCCGCCGGCACCTTGCCCGGACGGAAGCCCTTCAAGCGAACCGTACGCCCCATTTCAGCAATACGCGCACTCACCTGCTTCTCGAACCGCTCCGCCGGAAATTTCACGGTGAGCTTGCGCTCGAGCGTGCCGATGTTTTCAACCGAAACCTGCATGACGTCTCCTGGTACTACCAATGTTGTGGGCCTGCCACAGGCGCCATGGCGGCATCGCCGCCTAAAAACAGGGAATCAATGGAGCGTGGTGCGAGGGGGGGGACTCGAACCCCCACGGGGTTAACCGCCAGAACCTAAATCTGGTGCGTCTACCAATTCCGCCACTCTCGCCTTGCCACCCTCATCGAACGCGCAACAAACGCAGGATCCCGATACCCTCGTTGGCCGCCAGACAACGCCCGGCAGGCCCACGAGACATCAGCGCCATGCCCGTCCAAGTCGATGCTTTCCCTTGTACGAAAGCAGACCATTTTACGGTTGCCGGACCTCGCAGCACAAGCGATATCACCGTATCGGACGCCGCAGCAAGCCATCCGAACAAGGGCTCCCGTAACACAAACAAAGACGCCGACCGCAAGCGATCGGCGTCTTTGTTTTATTGGTGGGCCGTGAAAGATTCGAACTTTCGACCAATTGATTAAGAGTCAACTGCTCTACCAACTGAGCTAACGGCCCAATGAAACTGGGGTGGATGATGGGATTCGAACCCACGACAACCGGAATCACAATCCGGGACTCTAACCAGCTGAGCTACACCCACCATAAATCTTGAAACTGGTGCGCCAGACAGGACTCGAACCTGCAACCGTCGGCTTAGAAGGCCGATGCTCTATCCGGTTGAGCTACAGGCGCAGTCACAACCATCTAAAGACGTCGCTGGTCGGGGCAGAGGGATTCGAACCCCCGACTTTTGCGTCCCAAACGCAACGCTCTACCAGACTGAGCTATACCCCGCTTTCGAATCCGCGATCGTTTGCGCCACCGAAGCCTTCAAATGTTACGGGTGATGCTTCGCCCAGTCAATCCGTATCGAAGCACACCATACATCATAACCTTTATTTTCAGGACTCTCACTCAACCAAGTCGAGCCCTGAAAACAAAACGGAGTGCAAGCACTCCGCCTCGCCTTGTAAAATGGTGCGCCCGGAGAGATTCGAACTCCCGACCACCTAGTTCGTAGCCAGGTACTCTATCCAACTGAGCTACGGGCGCACTGAAAACTTTCAACTCCACCGCCTTGACACCTTGGTGTCGAGGCGTTGAAGCCAGAAGCGGAATTATTCAGATTCCGCTCGCATGCGTCAACCCTTTTCTTGAATTAAATTTATCTCGGGTCGAGATTCGCACCGAATGGAGCCCTCGTGACCCGCTCGTGATCAAGTCTCGACGCAGCTGACGATCGCGACGCCAAGATGCAATGAGGGCGACCAGTGGCTGCCCTCATCTACCTGTCCGACCGTTGCTGATCGCCGAAGCAGGAACTCAGCCCTCGAGACCTGCACGACTCTGCGCCGCAGGGTCACCCACCTTCCCTACCGGCGAGCCAGCATCACTCTTGGGCGGAGGCGGAGGCGGCGTCGAACCCGTGGGGGACGAAGCGCTCTTGGTCCAGTCCGCGGGAGGACCCGGTTCACGACCGGCCATGATGTCGTCAATCTGGTGTGCGTCAATGGTCTCGTATTGCAGCAGCAACTCGGCCATTGTGTGCAGCTTGTCCAGATTCGCGGTGAGCAACTCCCTGGTTCGCGCATAGGCACGATCAAGAATGCCCCGCACCACCTCATCGATCTTGCTCGCCGTCTCGTTCGAAATGCTCTTGTGCTGCGTCACTGAACGCCCGAGGAAGACCTCGTCCTCATCCTCGCCGTAGGTGATCGGCCCCAGTTCATCGGACAAGCCCCACTTGGTTGCCATGTTGCGCGCCATCTTGGTGGCCCGCTCGATGTCGTTGGAGGCTCCCGTGGTGACCTTGTCGGCACCAAAGATCAACTCCTCGGCGACGCGGCCACCGTAAAGCGAGCATAGCTGCGACTGGATCGCCACCCGATTGATGCTGTACTTGTCCCCCTCGGGCAAATACATCGTGACACCCAGTGCACGCCCGCGCGGAATGATGGTGACCTTGTAGACGGGATCATGCTCGGGCACCAATCGACCGACGATGGCGTGACCTGCCTCGTGATAGGCCGTGAGCTTCTTCTCATCCTCACTCATGGCCATCGAGCGACGCTCGGTACCCATCAGGATCTTGTCGCGCGCCTTGTCCAGGTGAATCATGCGCACTTCTCGGGCGTTTTCACGTGCCGCGAACAGGGCCGCTTCGTTGACCAAATTGGCGAGGTCGGCGCCGGAGAAACCGGGCGTGCCGCGCGCAATCGTCATGGCGTTCACGTCGCTGGCAATCGGCACCTTGCGCATGTGCACCTTGAGGATCTGTTCGCGCCCACGCACGTCGGGCAAGCCCACCACGACCTGGCGATCGAAGCGACCAGGACGCAGCAAGGCTGGATCGAGCACATCAGGGCGATTGGTCGCGGCGATCACGATGATGCCCTCGGTGCCCTCAAAGCCATCCATCTCGACCAGCAACTGATTCAACGTTTGCTCGCGCTCGTCGTGACCACCGCCCAGGCCGGCACCACGATGACGGCCGACTGCGTCGATTTCATCGATGAAGATGATGCATGGCGCATGCTTCTTGGCCTGCTCGAACATGTCGCGGACACGGCTGGCGCCCACGCCGACAAACATCTCGACGAAGTCCGAGCCGGAGATGGCAAAGAACGGCACCTTGGCCTCACCGGCAATGGCCTTGGCCAGCAAGGTCTTGCCGGTACCGGGCGGACCGACCATCAGCACGCCGCGCGGAATCTTGCCACCCAGCTTCTGGAATCGACCGGGATCGCGCAGGAACTCAACCAGCTCACCAACTTCTTCCTTCGCCTCATCACAGCCGGCAACATCGCTGAAGTTGACCTTGATCTGATCCTCACCCTGCAACTTGGCCCGCGAGCGACCGAAGCTCATCGCTCCGCGACCACCGCCGCCGGACTGCGCCTGACGCATGAACCAGATGAATACACCGACGATCACCAGAATGGGCAGCCAGCTGACCAGCAGGCCAATCAGCGAAAATCCCTCAGAGGGATCCTGCCGGACCTCGACATCCTTGTCCTGCATCTGCTTCACCACCGCATTGGTGGAGAAACCGAGCATCGGGGCGACTGTACGGAACGAGCTGCCATCCTTCAGCTTGCCGCTGATGGTGGCCGGCTGATCAGCACTGATCGTGGCGCTGGCAACGTTGCCGCTAGCCACGCTCTGCACAAACGAGCTGTAGGGCAGATCGGTGGAGGCCGCGCCGTGCGGATTGAAGCTCTGGAACACGGTAAAAAGAACCACCGCGATGATTACCCAGAGCAACACATTTTTCGCTGTTTCATTCATGCACGATTCTCGCCCGGTGTCACTGTGGTGGGTTTGCGTCCCATTGCCAGCGCGTATACCTCACGCGAACGTGCGCGCGAGGCCTTAGGTTTACGCATGGTCACGCGGGTGAAGTCCGCGCGCAAGCTACGCAAGTATTCATCAAAGCCAACTCCCTGAAACAACTTGATCAGGAACGAACCGCCCGGCTTGAGCCACTGCCTGCTGAATTCCAGCGCCAGATCAGCCAATGCAATCGCGCGAATCTGGTCGGCCAGTGCTACTCCACTCATATTGGGGGCTAGATCACACAGCACAAGATCCACCATGTGACCCTCGAGCAGAGCCTCCAGTTCGCGCAATACCGACTCTTCCCGGAAGTCGCCCTGCAGGAACTGAACGCCGGCAATGCTCTGCATCGGCAGGATGTCCAGCGCGAACACCTTGCCAGTATCGCCCAGCCGATTGCGAACCAATTGTGACCAGCTACCCGGCGCAGCCCCCAGATCGACCACATTGATGCCCGGCTTGAGCAGGCGGTCGCGTTCGATCAGCTCTTCCAGCTTGTACACCGCACGCGAGCGCAGGCCCTCGGCCTGGGCCTTTTTGACGTATTCGTCCTTGAAATGTTCGCGCAGCCAGACTGCACTGCTTTTACTGCGGGCCATATCGTGGGGTCATCTTGATTGGGGAACGGGATGGCTCATGATACCCTTTGCCGTTCATTTACCGCGAATCGAGCCCTACCGCATGCCTCTGTCCTCCTCGCAGATCCGTTACCTGCGCAGCCTTGCCCATGACCTGAGCCCGGTTGTCCTGCTCGGCAACAAAGGCGCCACCGAGGCGGTGGTCAAGGAATTGAGCCAGGCGCTGAACATTCACGAACTGGTCAAGGTCAAGTTGTCCGGTGGCGACAAGGATGAGCGGCAGGCGCAGATCGACGTGCTGACCGGCGGCACCCAGGCCGAAAAGATCCATCAGATCGGCCACGTGGTAGTGCTGTTCCGGCGTAACGCCGATGAACCGAAAATCGCCCTGCCCCGCTAGGACGCGCGGATGGATCTGTCACTGGATCGTCCCGAAGGCTACCTGCTCGTGCGTCGTGTCGATGCAAACAGCATCACGCTGATCGATCGGGAACTCACCCGCAGCTTCCTGTTGGCACCCAACCAGGCGTTGGAGTGGTTAGTCGATTCAGCCGCTGCGCTGGATGCCGGGCATGTCGACGCCCTGCTGTCACTGCAGCCGGAACTGGTCATCCTCGGCACCGGGCCGCAACAGGTTTTTCCGGCAGCGGTGTTTCTGGCCGGGTTTCTGCGCAAAGGCATCGGCATCGAGGTGATGGACAACGCGGCCGCGGCGCGCACGTACAACCTGCTCGCTGGTGAGGGAAGACGAGTCGTCGCCGGGTTCATCCTGCCTCCGACCTGATCCGCCCCCCCCCTTCTGGGACCGGGCAGCGCGGAAGCAGCGCGATCATCGTGGCGGCAGGTAGCCCAGCGGATCGACCGGGTTGCCATCCTTGCGAATCTGGAACTCCAGCTCATCACGCGTGGCACCGGTAGATCCCATTTCGGCGATTGGCTGACCGGCGCTGACCCGCTGCCCTTCCTTCACCAGACGCTTTCGATTGTGTCCGTACGCCGACAGGAAACTGTCGCTGTGCTTGATGATCACCAGCTCGCCATAGCCGACCAGGCCGTTGCCGCTGTAGACCACCACGCCATCGGCGGCAGCTCGCACGACATCACCGGACTTGCCTGCGATCTCGATACCGGGAATTGCGTCACCGCTGCTGAAGCGGCCGATCACGCTACCGTCCGCGGGCCAGCGCCAGGTGACTCCGCTGACGGCGCGCGAGGCACCCGCGGCCACCTTGGCAGGCGGCGGCAGAGCAGCGGCAACCGAAGCGGGAGCAGGAACACCCGCCACGGGAACGATCGTTGTTGTTGCCACGGTAGCGGCTGGCACCATGGCCACGGGCTTCGATGCTGACGACCGCGATGCAGCCGGCGACGGCGCAGCCCTGACGGGCACTACCGAGGTGAATACCGGCGACGAGGCCACGGGCGGCGCCTGTCTCGCCGGCTCGCTGTTTACACGCGCATGGCCAGACCCATGCGATGGCGACAACATCAAACGCTGACCCGGCCAGATGGTGTACGGCGCGGCAACATTGTTCCACTGGGCCAGATCGCGAAAATCAACACCATTTCGAAAGGCGATCGAGTAGAGCGTATCGCCCCTCATCACCTTATAACTGCCCCCGGGAACCCGGGTGCGGGTCGGTGTGACGTAGCCACGGGCCGGGCTGCTTGCGACGCCCGGCGGGGGCTCGACCACCACCGAGCTGCGCATGGTGCCGCACGCCGCCAGCAATACACAGATGCCCACTGCTGCAAGCCATTGAGGCCGAGGCTGAATATTCATCGCGGTCGCCAGACGGAATCGCGTTTTCATGCTAGCTCGCTCCGTGGACTTCTCATCAGCGTAGCCATAACCACCACACCAGCACCAGACTCAACAGCGCGATAACCACCCAGCCGATCCACTCAATATGTTTGTGCAGCATGCGTTCGGCCCGCTCGCCAAACAACCGGACAAGCAAGGCCAGCAACCACACGCGCTTGCCACGCCCGACTGCCATGCAAGCCATGAAGGGCAACAACGGCACACCGACAATACCGGCAGCCCAGGTCACGAATTTCATCGGGATCACCGGCTGCAGCGCAGCCAGCATCAACGCCCCCAGCATGGCCAGCCAATGCTGGCTCATATCGACGCGCAGATTTTCCACCCAGGTCGTAATGACCTGCTTTACATGCATGCTGAGCAGCGGCTTGATCGCCTCGTAAGCCCAGTGACCCAGCGCGTAGCCGACCAACGACCCCAGCAGGGAGAACAACAGGGAAATGTTGGCGTAGAAGAAGGCCCGGTGCCGTTTGCCCAGCATCATCGGCGCCAGCATCACCTCCGGCATGACCGGAAAGATGAACGCCTCGACGAAACTGAGCGTGCACAGGTAATAGACCGCCCGCGGGGCGCGTGCCCATACCAGCGCGCGCGCATACAGTGCCCCGAACAACCGCATCAGCCGATGCCACCGAGCAGTGGCACAAAGCTGACGGGACCGAGTTCTTCCTGGATGAAGTCACCCTGGCCATCACCGCGCATGCGGATCAAGGTCTGCTGACTGGGCGAACCCACCGGAGCCACCAGCACACCGGTCGGGCTGAGCTGGTCCAGGATGCGACTGGGAATGGTGTCGCCTGCGGCCGTGAGCATGATGGCGTCGAACGGAGCTTCGTCGGCCCAACCCAGCTTGCCGTCGTCATGGCGTGTACGTACATTGGTCAGCCCGAGCTGACGAAAACGCCGGCGCGCCTGGCGCAGCAATTCCTCGATTCGCTCAACCGTGAACAACTCCGGCACCAGGGCAGCCAACACGGCAGCCTGGTAACCCGAGCCGGTGCCGATTTCGAGCACTTTCTGCGGAACCCGTCGGGTTCCGTCGACGCGTTCCAGCAGGGCTTCGGTCATGCGCGCCACCACCCACGGCTGGGAAATGGTCTGACCGTGTCCAATCGGCAGCGCCGTATTTTCGTAAGCTCGTGAATGCAGCGCCTGGTCGATGAAATGATGCCGGGGCATATTGCGGATCACATCGATAACCCGTGGATCCGTGATGCCGCCTTCCTTCAGGCTGGCCGCCAGCCGGTCACGCGCGCGCTGCGAGGTCATGCCCTCGCCCTTCAGATCCGAAGGTGGCAGTGGATAGACCGTCATGACTCAGGCCTCCTCTTCGTTGCGGCGTCGAGCCGATGCCATCTCATCGCTCAAGACCTGCATCCAGCTGCTGACCTTCTCCAGCGCCTGGAAGCGGGTCAGGTCGACATGAATCGGCGTGACCGAAACGAACCCACGCTGCACCGCATTGAAGTCGGTTCCCGGACCCGCATCGTCCACCGGGCCAGCGGGGCCGATCCACCAGATCGGCCGCCCACGCGGGTCGGTCTGTGCGATGCACGGCTCGGCGCGATGGCGCCGACCCAGCCGGGTCACTTCGAAACCCCGGATCTCCGCCCATGGAAGATCGGGCACGTTGACGTTGAGTATCGTGTCGGCTGGCAGTGGATCCACCAGCAGGCGCTGCATCAGCAACAACACCGCCTCCGCCGCCGAGTCGTAGTGCATCCCCTTGTGGTCTGAAGTCACCAGCGATACCGCAATGGCAGGCAGTCCCAGGAAACGCCCTTCCATCGCAGCAGAGACGGTGCCGGAATAAATCACGTCGTCGCCGAGGTTGGCCGAATTATTGATGCCGGAAACCACCATTTCGGGCTCTTCATCCAGCAACCCGGACAAGGCCAGGTGAACGCAATCCGTCGGCGTGCCCGCCACACGGTAATAACCGTTCCCCATCGGCAACACGCGCAAGGGGGCGTCGAGGGTGAGCGAGTTGCTGGCGCCGGAGCGATCCCGATCGGGCGCCACCACGGTAACCTGACCTACGGCGCCGAGACGTTCGGCCAATACGCGGATGCCTGGTGCATCCACGCCATCGTCGTTACTTACCAGAACTCGCATGATGCTCCGTCGAAGGCTGACTGCGTACGCGCCACCCTTCCATCGATTGCGCGTACTCGATACCCCGAAGTCTACCGGAGCGTGCCGCTGGTTTCACACGCGATCGCGCCGGCCGGCTAGGATGCCCGCATGAAACGTCGTGCGCCCACGCCCATCAACGAGGAAGACAGCCGTCTGTTTCGCGAGGCGATCGGCGAAGTACAACCCTTTGACCCGGTAGCGCCGCCGCCTGCGCCCGCCAAGCCCCGGCCGCGCGCACGCATGCTGGAGGCAGACGAGGCTGCGGTGCCGGGCGAGTTGCTGGACATGGCCTTTGACCCCGCCGTGCTCGAAGTCGGCGAAGAGCTGAGTTACCTGCGTGAAGGCTATTCACCCAAGCTGCTGCGGCAACTCAAACGCGGCCAGTTCAGCGTTCAGGATGAAATCGACCTGCACCAGATGAACGCGGCCGCGGCGCAGGCGTTCATCGTGATGTTTCTGGCCGAGGCGCGGCACGCCGGCATCCGCTGCGTGCGTATCGTGCACGGCAAGGGCTTGCGCTCCCGTGCCGCGGGCCCGGTTCTCAAAGGCATGACGGACCGCATGCTGCGCCGACGCGACGACGTGATCGCCTTTGCCTCGGCGCGTCCCGCGCAAGGCGGTACCGGCGCCGTGGTGGTGTTGCTGAAGGATTGAGACCTCACCGCAGGAGCCCGCTCGCGGGCGATGGATTTGAGCGTCAGAGCAGGAGCATCGCCCGCGAGCGTGCTCCTACAGGCTGGTTGCCAGCTCGCGCACCACGACCGTGGCGTAGGCGCTGGCCGGCAACTCGAAGATCAGTTCCAGCACGTCGTCGTCGAGCCAGCGCCACTTCAGGTCCTTCGGGATCAAACGCAACGGGCGCCTCTCCTGATCCATTCTGGCCGATACCAGACCGGCGACCAGATCGCTGTTTGCCGCGGCAACGTCGCGCTCCAGTGCTCCGGCTTCGCCCTGCGTCGGCGGCTCGCCCTGCCCCCATAGGGGACCTGACGGATGGATATCGCCGCGCGCCAGTCGACCGGCCAGCAGCTCGTTGAACGGTTCCGGGCCGAACCATGAGCGAGAGCCCGCCAGCGACCATATCTCCCCTTCCAGCGCCGCGTCCCAGTTACCCCGCTCAACCCGTGCCGCCAGCACCTCGTTGAAGATCTGCGAGCGTGCCGCCGAGAGCAGGAACGAGCGCTTGTCCCGATCCACCCGCTGCCCGGCAAACATCGCCCGCGCCTGCGCCACGTTGCCTCCCTCGCGACCGAACCGCTGCTCGCCGAAGTAATTCGGGACGCCGCGTGTGGCGATCTGCTGCAACACCCGCTCGGCCAGCTCGCGATCGCCCTGTACCTCACGCAGCACCAGCACAAATCGATTGCCGCGCAGGGCACCGCGCTTGAGCTTGCGCGAATGCCGCGTCGCCGCCAGCACCCTCACTTCCGCATGCGGAAAAGTCGACCAGTCCGGGTCCGGCTTGCCCGCCAGCTGCACCGAGAACGTCTGGCGGGTGACGGCATGGCGATCCTTCATGCCGGCATAACCGACCGCCACGGGAGAAACGCCGGCAAATTTTGCCAGCTCACGTGCCACCCAGTCCGTGTTGGCGCCGCGCTTCTCCACCCACAGCAAGGCATGTTCACCCGCACCGTCGGCGTCATAGCCGAGAATTTCCTCAACCTGGAAGTCTTCGGGGCTGCTGCGCATACGCGCGGTCAGGGGTGATGTACCGCAGGCAAAGGGGAGTTCGGACATGGATATCCAGCAACAAATAATGAGGGAGGGGCGAGTAGAACATGCCAGCAACCGGCAGCGATCTGAACAGGAGTTGCCCTGTCACTCACGTCACGATTGCCCTTCGGCTATACCAGAAAGATGCTGGCCAGACCGAGAAAAATGAAGAAGCCGCCGCTATCGGTCACGAAGGTCAGAAACACGCTCGAGCCCAACGCCGGGTCGCGTCCCAGACGGATCATCGTCATGGGGATGGCCACCCCCATGAACGCAGCCAGCAGTAGATTGAGTGTCATCGCCGCGGTCATGACCGCGCCAAGCGTGGGGCTGTCGTAAAGCAGTGCGGCGACGATGCCGATCACCCCGCCCCAGACCAGACCGTTGAACAACGCCACGCCCAGTTCCTTGCCCCACATCCGACGGATGGCACTGGGATTGACCTGATCCAGCGCCATCGCACGGACGATCATGGTGATGGTCTGGTTGCCCGAGTTGCCACCAATACCGGCAACGATCGGCATCAGCGTGGCCAGGGCGACCAGTTTCTCGATCGCACCCTCGAACAAGCCGATCACCCGGGAGGCGATGAAAGCGGTCACCAGATTGAGCGCCAGCCACGCCCAGCGATTTCGAACCGAGGACCCTATCGACGCAAAGATATCCTCTTCCTCGCGCAAACCGGCGCGCCCGAGCATTTCCGCCTCACCCTCTTCGCGGATCACGTCGACCATCGCATCGATGGTGATGCGACCGATCAGGTGACCGCCGCCATCGACCACCGGCGCCGTGACCAGGTCATAGCGTTCGAACGCCTGGGCCACCTCGTAAGCATCGTCGGTGGGGTGAAAGGTATTCACGTCCGGGGCCATCACCGCACTGACCATCTTGTCGGGCGGGTTCACCAGCAGCCAATGCAGCGGCAGCACACCTGTAAGCAGGTTGTCGTGATTGATGACGAACAGCTTGTCGGTCTGCGCCGGCAATTCGTCGAATCGACGCAGGTAGCGCAGCACCACTTCCAGGCTCACATCCTCACGGATGGTGACCATCTCGAAGTCCATCAGCGCGCCTAGCTGATCGTCCTCATAGGACATCGCCGACTGCACCTGCTCGCGTTGCTGCGAGTCCAGGCTGGCCATCAGCTCCGGCAACACCGCCCGGGGAAGATCCTCGACCAGATCGGCCAGCTCGTCCGCGTCCAGTGGCTCGACCGCCGCCAGAATCTCGTGGCTATCCATATCCGCGATCAGCGAATCGCGCACGGCATCGGAAACTTCGAGCAGGATGTCACCGTCGCGGTCGGCCCGGACCAGTTGCCATACGGCAATTCGATCGTCCAGCGGCAGCGATTCGAGGATGAAGGCGATGTCGGCCGGGTGCAGTTCGTCCAGTTGCCCGCGCAGCTCTGCTTGCACCGTCAGCGGCAAGGTTTTGCCATCGTACGGCTGCAACAGCTCGACGATGGCATCCAGCCGGTCGTGCAAACGGTGGCTGGAGCCCCGCGCCTGGACCTCGCTCACGCGCGCTCCAGCAACACGCAGGCCTGGGCCGCGATACCTTCACCGCGACCACAGAAACCCAACCGTTCGGTGGTCGTGGCCTTGACGCTGACGCGATCCACCGCGCACTGCATGTCCTCGGCCAGATGTCCACGCATGGCCTGCGCATGCGGCCCCACCTTCGGCGCCTCGCAAATCACCGTGACGTCGGCATTGCCGAGCACATAACCGTGCTCTGCCATGAGCTTGGCGGCATGGCGCAGGAACTGGCGGCTGTCGGCACCGCGCCAGCGCTCGTCGGAGGGTGGGAAGTGGCGACCGATGTCGCCCAGCGCGAGCGCGCCGAAAATCGCATCGCACAGCGCATGAATCACCACGTCACCATCGGAATGGGCGACAACGCCCCGATGATGTGGCACGCGCACGCCACCCAGCGTGACGTAGGCACCCTCGCCAAATGCGTGCACGTCAAAACCCTGTCCTATGCGCATCATCGCGTCCTTGGCAGCAGAAACTCGGCCAGCGCAAAATCCGCCGCCGTTGTCACCTTGATGTTGTCCTCGGCGCCTTCGACCAGCAACGGGGCGAAACCAGCCAACTCCATTGCCATCGCCTCGTCGCTGACGTTCACACCGCCGCGTGCGGCCGCTCGCAGTGCTTCGGTCAGTGCACCGCGCCGAAACATCTGCGGGGTGAAGGCACGCCAGCGCTGGTCGCGCGGCTCGGTAAGTTCGCTGTGACCGGCGCCATTGGCGCGCTTGAGCGTGTCACGCAACGGCGCACCCAGCAACCCGCCATCCAGCGCACCGGCGCGATCGATCAAGCGATCGATATCCGCCAGCCGCACGCACGGGCGGGCTGCATCATGCACCAGCACGAAATCGTCGGGGCCTACGTTGTCGGGCAAGGCTTCCAGTCCGGCCAGCACCGAATCGCTGCGTTCGGCGCCCCCTTGAGCATGACGAACCGGCTTGCCATGCAAGGTTTCGATACCCGACCAATACGGATCGGCCGCGGCCAGGGTCACCAGCAGGCCGGCGATCCGCGGGTACGCCGCCAGACGCTCGAGCGTGTGCTCGATCAATGGCCGGCCGGCCAATGGCAGGTACTGTTTCGGGCAGTCACCACCCACCCGCGTGCCGCACCCGGCCGCCGGCACGACACACCACAGCGTCAGCCCGCTCATGGTGAACCGGCTGAAGCCGCCGCTGCCGGCAAGCTTGCTGCACCGGCGGGCTGCTCCACCACCTGATAGAAAACCTCGCCCGGCTTGATCAGGCCGAGTTCGGTGCGTGCGCGAGCCTCAACGGCCTGGTCGCCATGCTTGAGATCAAGCACGTCAGCGCTCAGTGCCTGATTGCGTTGCGACAACCTGGCATTCTCATCGGCCTGTTTCTTCACCGCCACGCGCAGGCTGTCAACCTCGCGCATGCTCCCGTTGCCGGACCACAGCTTCAGCTGCAGTCCGATCAGGATCACGATCAGAATAAGAGCGATCCAACGCAGCATGGGCGAGGATTCCGCTCAACCCGGCAAACGGGTCAGATTCGGAAACGCGTTGCGGCCGGCATAGTGAGCCGTGCTGCCCAGTTGCTCCTCGATGCGCAACAGCTGATTGTACTTGGCCACGCGATCGCTGCGGCACAGCGAGCCGGTCTTGATCTGGGTCGCGGTGGTCGCCACGGCAATGTCGGCGATGGTGGTGTCCTCGGTTTCGCCGGAGCGGTGCGAGATCACCGCCGAATACTTTGCTGCATCGGCCATCGCGATGGCTTCCAGCGTTTCGGACAAGGTACCGATCTGGTTGACCTTGATCAGGATCGAGTTGGCGATGTGCTTCTCGATGCCTTCGCGGAAGATCAGCGGGTTGGTCACGAACAGATCGTCGCCCACCACCTGGATGCGATCACCGATCGCGTCCGTCAGCAGCTTCCAGCCGTCCCAGTCGCCTTCCGCCATGCCGTCTTCGATGGTGACAATCGGGTACTGCTTGGCCCAGCTGGCCAGCAGGTCGACGAACTCGGCCGATGAATATTTCTTGCCTTCGCCGGCCAGGTCGTACTTGCCATCCTTGTAGAACTCCGAACTGGCAGCGTCGAGGCCGAGCAGGATCTCGCCACCGATCTTGTAGCCAGTCTTGTTGATTGCCTCCAGGATGGTGTCGAGTGCCTCGATGTTGGAACGCAGGTTCGGCGCGAAGCCGCCTTCATCACCGACCGAGGTGCTCAGGCCACGACCCTTCAGCACGCTTTTCAGCGCATGGAAAATTTCGGCGCCGGCGCGCAGCGCTTCGGCAAACGTCGGCATGCCGACCGGCAACACCATGAATTCCTGCACGTCGATGTTGTTGTCCGCGTGCTCGCCGCCGTTGATGATGTTCATCATCGGTACCGGCAGTGCGCCGGGCTTGCCGTGCGAGAGGTAGCTCCACAGCGGCTCGTCGCGTGAGACCGCCACCGCATGCGCCGCGGCCATGGAAACACCGAGCAGCGCGTTCGCACCGAGTTTGCCCTTGTTCGGGGTGCCGTCCAGTGCAATCAGCTTCGCATCCAGGCCCTTCTGATCAGCCGCATCAAAACCCTTCAGCGCGCCGGCAATGGCGCCATTGACGTTCGCCACGGCGTTCCTGACGCCCTTGCCACCGTAACGCGATTTGTCACCATCACGCAGCTCGACCGCCTCGCGCGAACCGGTGGACGCGCCGCTTGGCACCGCCGCGCGACCAAATGCGCCATCGGCCAGGGTGACTTCAGCTTCCAGCGTGGGGTTGCCACGCGAGTCGAGGATCTCACGTGCGTGGATGCGGGTGATCAATGTGCTCATGGTGGTCCGTCTTTTGAGTGATGGGCGTCGATATTGTCGTAGGAGCCCGCTGGCGGGCGATGCTTTGGCGACCTGCAAAATGGGCATCGCCCGCCAGCGCGCTCCTGCGGGTTACAGGCCTTGTTCGAGGAAGCCGTGGCGCTTGGTCACGGCATCGAGTTCAAGCAAGGTTTGCAGCAGGGCTTCCATCTTGTCCAATGGCCACGCGTTGGGTCCATCGGAAAGTGCCTTGCTCGGATCGGGGTGGGTTTCGGCAAACAAGCCGGCGACACCCACCGCCACGGCGGCGCGTGCCAGTACAGGCACAAACTCGCGCTGCCCACCGGAGCTGGCGCCCTGCCCACCCGGCAACTGCACCGAATGGGTGGCGTCGAATACCACCGGGCAACCCGTTTCACGCATCACGCTGAGCGAGCGCATGTCCGACACCAGGTTGTTGTAACCGAAACTGGCGCCGCGTTCGCACACCATGATCTGGTCGTTGCCGACGGCCGTGGCCTTGGCCACCACGTGCTTCATGTCCCACGGCGCCAGGAACTGACCTTTCTTGATGTTCACCGGCTTGCCGGCGCGCGCCACCTTCTGGATGAAGTCGGTCTGTCGGCACAGGAACGCCGGTGTCTGCAGTACGTCGACCACCGAGGCCACTTCGTCCATCGGCGTGTATTCGTGCACATCGGTGAGCACCGGCACCCCGATCTGACGCCGCACTTCGCCAAGAATCCGCAGCCCTTCTTCCAGTCCCGGTCCGCGAAAACTCTCGCCCGAGGAGCGATTCGCCTTGTCGAAACTGGACTTGAAGATGAAGTTGATGCCCAGTCGGCCGGTAATCTCCTTCAGCGTGCCGGCAGTGTCCAGTTGCAACTGCTCGGACTCGACCACACAGGGGCCGGCGATCAGAAACAGGGGCTGGTTCAGCCCGACCTCGAATCCGCACAACTTCATGCGAGCGACTCCTGCGCGAGTGGTTGCCCGTCACGCACCGCCTTGCGCTCACGCGCGGCGTGCACGAAGCCGATGAACAGCGGGTGCCCGTCGCGCGGCGTGGAGGTGAACTCCGGATGCGCCTGGCAGGCGAGGAACCACGGATGCTTTTGCGGCGGCAACTCGATCATCTCCACCAGCAAGTCATCCATCGACTTGCCCGAAATCACCAGACCGAGATCCTCGAACGGCTGCCGGTAGCGATTGTTGAATTCATAGCGATGACGATGGCGCTCGCGCACCACGTCCTGACCATACAGCTCGCGCGCCAGGGTGCCAGCCTTGAGGCGGCACTCCTGCGAACCCAGGCGCATGGTGCCGCCCATGTCGGAGCGGTCGCTGCGCTGCTCGACTTCACCGGTGGCTGTGGTCCACTCCGTGATCAGGCCGATCACCGGGTCCGGCGTCTGACGGTCGTTCTCACTGGAGTCGGCGGCGGTCAGGCCAGCCACGTGACGGGCGAAATCGACGACCGCTGCGTGCATGCCGTAGCAGATGCCGAAGTACGGCACCCCGTGCTCGCGCGCGTACTTCGCGGCCAGCACCTTGCCCTCGAAACCGCGCTTGCCGAAACCGCCCGGCACCAGGATGGCGTCGGCCGTGGCCAGCACCTTGGCGGCACCTTCGGCCTCGACCTGCTCGGAATCGATCCAGTCCAGGTTCACCCGCGTGCGCTGCTTGATGCCGCCATGACGCAGCGCCTCACCCAGCGACTTGTAGGCGTCCTTGTGCTCGACATACTTGCCGACGATGGCGACCGTGATCTCGTCGTTCGGGTGCTCCACCGCCTCGACCGTGCGCTGCCAGGCGGACAAATCCGCCGGCTTCGCGTCCAGGCCCAGGCGCTTGACGACGATATCGTCCAGCCCTTGCTTGTGCAGCCACAGTGGCTGCTTGTAGATGATGTCGACATCCGCGGCGCTGATCACCGCCTGCTCTGGCACATTGGTGAACAGGGCGATCTTGCGGCGTTCGGCCTCCGGCAATGGCTCCTCGCAGCGGCACAGCAGGATGTCCGGCTGGATGCCGATCGAGCGCAGCTCTTTCACCGAATGCTGGGTCGGCTTGGTCTTGATCTCGCCAGCGGCCTTGATATACGGCACCAGGGTCAGGTGCATGAACACCACCTTCTCCGGACCGTGCTCGATGCGCAGCTGGCGGATCGCCTCGAGGAAGGGCAGCGACTCGATGTCGCCCACGGTGCCGCCGATCTCCACCAGCGCCACGTCGAAGCCGCGGGTGGCCTCGTGGATGCAGTGCTTGATCTCGTCGGTGATGTGCGGAATCACCTGCACGGTGGCGCCAAGATAATCACCTCGGCGCTCCTTGCGGATCACCGCCTCGTAGATCTTGCCGGTGGTGATCGAATTCTTGCCGGCGAGGCGGGTGTGGACGAAGCGCTCGTAGTGGCCGAGATCGAGGTCGGTTTCCGCGCCGTCGTCGGTCACGTAGACCTCGCCGTGCTGGAACGGACTCATCGTGCCCGGATCCACATTGATATAGGGATCGAGCTTCATCATGGTGACTGAGAGACCGCGCGCTTCGAGGATGGAAGCGAGAGACGCCGCAGCAATGCCCTTGCCAAGCGAGGACACCACACCGCCGGTGACGAAAATCAGGGGGGTCATGGAAAGCAGCCGTGCTGGAAATTAGGCATTTTAGCCGCAGAAGCGTCGCGCTGCGAGATGGCAATGCAAAATTCCTGCTTTTGGTTCATTTCCCGGCCCCTCCGCGCAGGTGAAACAGAGCTGGTCCGCCTGCTAGCATGATCCGATGAACAACCCCTTCCCCGCTCGTCTTGCCGCCCTGCGCGATGCCATGCACGACCATGGCATCGCCGCCGTCCTGATTCCCAGCGCTGACCCGCACCTGTCCGAGTACCTGCCCGAGCACTGGCAGGCGCGCGCATGGCTATCCGGCTTTACCGGTTCAGCCGGCACCCTGGTGGTTACCCGTGAACATGCCGGGCTGTGGACCGACTCGCGCTATTTCGCCCAGGCCGAGCACGAACTGGCAGGAACCGGCATCAGCCTCATGAAACTTCGGGTACCGCACACCCCGGAGCACCTGGAATGGCTGCAACAGCAGCTGCATGGCGGTGATGTGCTTGCCGTGGCTGGCGACAGCCTGGCCGTAACCACGCAGCGCCAGATCGAGCGTCGACTGGGCGACACGGGCGCGAGCCTGCGTACCGACCTCGATTTGCCTGGCACGATCTGGGCCGATCGTCCGGCGTTGCCGGTCGCGCCCGTTTTCGAGCACGACCCGACCTATGCCACCGTCTCGCGCGCCGACAAATTCGCCCGACTGCGCAAGGCGATGCGCAAGCACAAGGCAAGCCATCACCTTGTCTCCAGCCTCGACGACATCGCCTGGCTGACCAACCTGCGCGGCAACGATGTCGAGTGCAACCCGGTGTTCCTGGCCCATCTGCTGGTGCAGACCGAAGGTCGCGCCACCTTGTTCGTGACCCGTCGCAAGCTCAGTGATGCTCTGGTGGCTGCGCTCGCCGCCGATGGCATCGGCATTGCCGACTATGGTTCGCTCAGCTCCAGCCTGCAGGAACTGGGTACCGCAGACAGCCTGTTGCTGGACAGCGGCCGCGTGGTCAGTTCGATCGCCGCCGCCATCCCGCCAGCGACGATCCTGATCGAGGCCACCAACCCAAGCACGGCATTCAAGGCGGTGAAAAATTCCGCCGAGCTCGACCATATCCGTGACGTCATGCGTCTTGATGGCGCCGCCCTGGTGCGCGGCTTCCGCCGGCTGGAACAGCGTCTCGCCGCTGGCATGGGCACCACCGAACTTGATGTCGACACCCTTTTGTACGAAGAACGCTCGGCACAGCCGGGCTACATCGGCGAAAGTTTCGCCACCATCGCTGGCTACCAGGCCAACGGCGCACTGCCCCACTACCGCGCGACGCCCGAATCGCACAGCTCGCTGCAGTCAAAAGGCCTGCTGCTGATCGACTCGGGCGGCCAGTACCTCGGTGGCACCACCGACATCACCCGCGTACTGGCCCTGGGCGAGACCACGGCCGAGCAGCGTCGTGACGCCACGCTGGTGATGAAGGGCATGATCGCGCTATCCCGCGCCCGCTTCCCGCAGGGAGCCAGCGGCCCGCAGCTCGATGCGCTGGCGCGTGCCCCCCTGTGGGCCTCCGGCATGGACTACGGTCATGGTACGGGCCACGGCGTGGGCTATTTCCTCAACGTGCATGAAGGCCCGCAGAGCATCCGACCACCCACGCCCGGTGGCGCCCTGGTCGCACTGGAACCCGGCATGATCAGCTCCATCGAACCGGGCCTGTACAAACCGGGGCGGCATGGCATCCGCCACGAGAACCTGGCGGTGGTGGTGGAAGCGGAACAGACCGAGTTCGGCGAATTCCTCGGCTTTGAAACACTCACGCTTTGTCCGTTCGACCGCCGCGCGCTGGAGCCTTCGCTACTCAATCCCGAGGAGCGAGCCTGGCTTGACGACTACCATGCCAGTGTACGCGCCGCCCTCAGCCCGCTGCTGGAAGGTGTTGACCTGGAATGGCTGCACCGCCACTGCGCCCCGCTCTGAATCACGCCCCGGCCTCATCACGAGTCGGCAGCAAGATCGAGCATCTCAAACACGAACTCCCGCCCCGCTCCGGGACGGGCGCTTCAGGTTCTCAGTGACGTTTCGGCGGCACCAGTCTCAGCCGGCCTGGCATGACTTGCTGATTGGGGCTCAGCAGGCGCTGAATTTCATCGGGGCGCAACGGGTACGAGTACAGGTAACCCTGCCCTTCGTTGCAGCCAGCGCGCAGCAGAAAATCATGCTGTGCCTCGGTTTCAATACCCTCGGCAATCGTGATCAGGCCGAGACTCTTGGCCATCACCAGCATTGCTTCGGTAATCGCCGCATCGTTGGCACTGGCTGGCAAACCGGTGATGAAGGAACGGTCGATCTTGAGATAAGCCACGGCAGGAAGCTTCAGATACGCCATCGAGGAATAACCGGTACCAAAGTCATCGATCGCCACTTCAATGCCCATCGAAGCCAACGTCTGCATGGTGCGTGCAGTAGCGTCACCCAGCCGCAGCATCGCGCTCTCGGTGATCTCCAGCAAAAGTCGCTGCGCAGGCAGCTTCCGGCTGTCCAAGGCCCGACTGACGCCATCGACGAAGGCAGGATGGCCGAACCAGCGCGCTGAAACATTCACCGCCACGCGGATCGGCGGCACCCCGGCCACGTCCCACGCCTGGATCTGGGCGCACGTGGCCTGCATCACCCATTCGTCAATGCGGCGAATCATGCCCAGCCCTTCCGCTACCGGGATGAACTCACCCGGCATCACTTCGCCCCGTTCGGGATGCTGCCAGCGCAGCAACGCCTCGACCGCCACGATCCGACCCGTGCGCATTTCCACGCTGGGCTGGAATACCAGTCGAAATTCGTCACGGACCAACGCCTGACGCAATTCGGTGGCCATCTGCAGGCGTCGACGGGTATCGGCGTGCATCATTGGCGTATAGAAGCGGAACGTATTGCGCTCCTCCGTCTTCGCCGTGTACATGGCGGCATCCGCGTTGGCGATCAGCGCCTGCGGGCTATCACCATCCAGCGGATAGCCGGCGACACCGATGCTGGCGCTGAGTACGACCTCGTAGTCGTCCACCACCAGCGGCTCGGCCAGCGTCACCAGCAATCGACTGACCAGCGCACGGGCATCCTCGCGCAGGCTCAGGCGACTCAGCAGCACCGTGAACTCATCGCCGCCGATGCGACCAGCCACGTCGCCATCGGACAATTGCTTGCGGATTCGCTCGGCCACCTTGATCAGAAGGCGATCGCCGACGGCGTGGCTGTAGCTGTCGTTGACGATCTTGAACGCATCCAGATCGATGAACAGCACCACCACCGCCAGTCGCTCGCGTTCGGCCGCGGCAATGGCATCGGCGCAACGACGCTCGAATTCGGCCCGGTTGACCAGACCCGTCAAGGGGTCATGCCGCGCCAGATGTTCCAGCCGGTGCTGGTTGCTCTTGGTTTCGTGGATGTCGGTGAATACCGCCACGTAGTAGACCACCAGGTTGTCCGCGTCCCGGATCGCGCTGATGCTCAATTGCTCGGGATAGCTGCTGCCATCGCTGCGGGTGCTTTGCACCTCGCCGATCCAGTTGCTCCCGGCCGCGATGCTGTCCCACACCGATCGCGGCAGGGCCCGGCCATCCGGCAGGCAGCGCGTCTCGTCCAGGCGCCGACCTTGCAGCGAACGCTGGGTAAACCCGGTCAACTCGGTCTGCGCTGCATTGGTGGAAATCACCCTGCGCTCCGCATCGGCGATGATCACCCCCTCGGCGATGCTGGCCAGCGCCTCGGCGGCAACCCGACGCTCCTGCTCCATCGCCACCCGCTCGGAAATGTCGCGAATGATCGCCTGGCGTACAGGCAACGCCCCCCAGCTGGCGAGATTGCTCTGTGTCTCCACCGGGCGTGCGCCACCGTCCGCGCCGAGAAGTGCATTGGCCGAAGCCTTGCCAGCGCTTTGACCCGCCAGAGGTTGCGTGAACAAGTGGACAAACCTGTCGCCGATCAAATCCGAAGCCGAGCGCCCGGTCCAGCTCAACGCGGTGCGGTTGGCATCCAGGATCCGGCCACTGGTTTCGTCCACCATCAGGATTGCATCGGCAGCGCTGTCGAACAGCAGCCGATAACGCTCTTCACTGCCGCGGACACTGGCAAGGATGCGGCGGGCCATACGCAACCAAAGCAGGGCTGCGATAACAAATGCACCAAGCACGGCCCAGAACAAAAGCTGTCCGAGCAGGAGCGCCCCTTTAACCATCTCCACCGCAAACAATTCAGTACGCGGTTCCATGTACCTATTCAGTGCATTGATACGGCCAATTTGGCGCACAATCTCTTCACCACTGAGGCCTCCCGCCGCGTGCTCAACACGCAATTCTTCAGCGATCGCACCGAGTTGCATGATTGCCGCATCAGTGGATCGCCAAGCCGCCAATGCTTCGCCCATATGCGGCGATTGGGAAAGATGTCGCATCATGAGGGTCATGCCCGCCTGAGCGCCCGGCATGACGTTTCCGCGTTTAAAGACCCTAGCAAGATCCGCTTCGCTATAGTTTCCGGAAGTGATTGCGTCACGGCCCCAGCGATCAGCCTCAAGCAGGCCGTAATTGCTCTGGAAATCAGCCAGATCCGCTGCATTGCCCATCAGTGCATAGTTGCTCAGGTCGATCACCGCCTGCTTTTGCGCCTTCGACCAGACACTCTCGCTGTTAAGGAAACCAGCGAGAGTGACCTGGACCTGCAGCACACCCCAGGTCAATGCCATGACCAATGCAATGGCTATCGCCAACGCATATGCCAACGGCATCAGGCGCTGGGTCAATGGGCTCTGCAAGCTGTTGCCGGAAAAACGCATCAGTACGCCTGTTCAATTGATGATGCAGATACGTTCGGCAGCATCAGCTTGCTACAGAACTTCCGTCATGCCGCCACTTCATCTGGTACCCAAAGGTGGCGGCACGTCTGGATGCAACGGTCTCCCAACAAAATCATGCTCACGTAGCTACGCTTGACGCATTCACCAAGATGTGCCACCTCAACCGGGTCAGGATTCTCTCCCATTAGGGTACACACTATATCCAACGCCTCCCATGGATGGGTATCGTCATAAGCAGCATGTAACTGTAGCCAGCGAAGGCTGGCGGCCCGATTCGCCGAAGCAAGGCTCTCCTTGTACATGGTGCTCTCGTAGAGCATTTGCGACCATTCACCGGTGACCCCTTCAATCGCATAGTTGGTCGCCACCATGCCGGCCGCCAACGTTCCGCGCTCGCAAATCTCCTCACACCAGCGGGACAACCCCTCGGTGCCATGCGGTGTCGCACCATGCAACAGCTTGTCGCGTGCGACCCCGGCCCCCTCGGCCCAGTTGATCCAATACTCGGCATGGTTCTGTTCCACCCGGATATTGCGCACCAGCCAGCGACGCGCTTTGTCATCACCGGGGCTGCGGCCATAGCGAGTCTTCAACAGACTCAGCGCCATGAAGCTCGGGAAACGCTCGATGAAAGGCCACAAACCCAGCATGAAGTTTTGCGTGGACTCCTGATCCAGCTTCAGTGCCATCATCATCTGCCAGATATCGTGATCCACGACGGCCTTCTTGGTACTTTCGCAATCGGCCACCATGTCCTGAGCCCACTGCGGATAGCTGGCCAACTCGGTCAGCGGACCGGTACGTTCAAAACGGTTGTTCATTTGAATCTCCTTTAGACATGAGCAATGCAGTAGGTCACTGCGGCGTGGCCGACGCGGGGGTCTGGCGCCAGCCATGGTCCGGTATCGAAACGACATACCGGAAACTCGGGTTCTGTGGATCTTCGACTTCGCCAAAGATGCGCAGCATGAACAGCCCTGTACGTGGCAGACCGCTATAACCAAAGGCAGGTTGTGAGGCCTTGCCGAACCTCCCCGGGTTGTTGCGCAACCAGCCTGCCGCGGCGGACGGAGATTGTCTGAATACCCTGTCGCACTCCACGCGACCACCGCCCGGGTGCCTCGCTCGCATCAACCGCCGGCTATTGGAACGTGCGGGCATCGATGAGAAAGGCATCACCGGGCTACCATTCGCGCGGTGGCGATCGTATTCGGCTGAAAGAACCAGGCCAGCTGATTTCGCTGGCGGATTGACGCTGAGCCAGTCACCACCGGTTGGGCCAGCAGGCCATTCGACTCGAAAGGCAGAAAGGCCTCGGCACAAGACTGTGGTGCAATTTATTGCGACTTGACATACAGGCCATCGGCCCACGTCGCGCTGCAGGCTGCGCCACTTGCCCAATGCCACATGCAGACCGCCACAGAAACTCGGCAGCCGGATCTCACTATGCTCGAAGCGGACCATGACTCCCCCTGTCGCCCACTATGCCGCAGTTACCGGTGCTCTGCGGCCAAAGATGGACTTCCAAACGTCACCCATCAGTGAACTGCATGCACGCACTTGCGCCGTTGCGGGACCATCTCGAAAAGAAACCCTGCGAATTCAAGGAATCGACTCAGTCGGACCGCATACGCCCAAGCACGCTGATATCCGCGGCTTCCAGCACCACCTTGGGCGCACCGTGACGAGCCACCTCGAGCATCGCCCGTCCGACGATCTCCGTGCTCAGCACCGTCCCGGGCATCAGCGCGCGCAGCAGCGGAAGCAGCGGTCGGCTCAGCGCATAGAACCATCGATAGGCGTCGGTCTTGGAGCGAATGCCGTGCAAAGGCTGGATCAGGCTGGGCCGAAACACCGTCACTGCCCTGAAAGGCAGGCGTTGCAGTGCATTTTCCAACCGTCCCCGTACCCGCTTCCACATGGTTTTACTGGTTTCGCTGCCATCAGCGCCGGCACCGGAGACATAGATGAAGGACATCTGCGGATTCAGCCGCGCCAGAGTCTGCGCCACACTCATGGTGAGTTCGTAGGTCAGGTGCGTGTACGCCGCCTCGTCCATGCCCGACGAGGTCACGCCGATGCAGAAAAAGCAGGCGTCGAACGACACAAGCTGACCTTCGATCGCGCTGCAGTCGAACAGATTCACGTGAACCAGCTCGCGCAGCCGGGGATGCTGCTGACCCGTGGCGCTGCGACCCACGGTCTGCACCAACGTCACATCGCCAGCCATCAGGCATTCGCGCAAGGCGCCCTGACCGATCATGCCGGTGGCACCAAACAGCAAGATCTTCATGAGGCGGAGTTCCCTGATGACCATCAGATCCAGAGGATAACCGCTGGCGATCGTGGTCTGCTACGACATCGAGTTTCCCGAGCTGGTGCGCATGCTGGTCGAGAGCGGAGTGGAGATCATCCTCAACCCATTCGCCACCGACGAGCGCAAGAGCTATCTGCGCGTGGGCTACTGCGCGCAAGCACGAGCAGTGAAAAACATGGTGTATGTCGTGATGTCCGGCAACGTCGGCGGGCTGTCGCACAGCCCATCCATGACGATCAACTTCGGCCAGGCCGCCATCTGCACTCCCAGCGCCTTCGCCTTTCCGATGAACGGCATCGCTGCCGAAGGCATCGTCAACACGCAAACCGTGGTGATCGCCGACCTCGACCTTGGCGCACTCGACATCCAGCGCCAGTCAGCCTCGGTACGCCCGTTGCTCGACCGACCGCCGCCACGATATCTACGAGCTCACCGCCAAGATTCCGGTGGAACACATTATGGTTGTGTAACGGACTCGGTCACGCCCGACCGGGCGACCGTGACCTTGCGCCCCAGCTATCTGCACAACAGGGAGAGAAACAGCCATGCCAAAGATCGATCCATCCACCGTCCCCGAGCGCAAGGGCTCAGGCTATCCGGCGCCATTCGCGGCGTTGGCCGGCGCGCGAAGCAAGCAGGCCCTGGGCAACGCCGGGGGACTTGCTGATTTTGGTGTCAATCTCACCCACTTGCCGCCGGGAGCATGGTCGAGCCAACGACACTGGCACAGCCACGAGGATGAATTCGTCTACGTGTTGTCAGGCGAGCTGGCGCTGATCACCGACGCCGGCGAACAACTGCTGCATGCCAATGATTGTGCGGCATTCCCGAAAGGTCACGAGAACGGCCACCACCTGATCAACCGCAGCGAGCAGATGGCCGTCTACCTGGAGATAGGCAGCCGCAGCGATATCGATGCCTGCCACTACCCGGACATCGACCTGCACTGGGATTCACGAGCAGATGTCTACACCCACAAGGACGGTTCGAGCTATCCCTGACAGCGCCCGGCACTACTCGCGCCGCGCCGGCAGCGGCCAACGTTCCAGCACCTCGTAGTCGGCTTGCCCGACCACGCTGTGAACCAGGGCCAGCTCATTGACGAGCCAATGCACCGGCGGGATCGGTTCGCTCGCCAGCAGTTCACCCCGACTGTAAGCCAACGTGACATGCGGGGTGAAGCTGCGCTCGATATGTCGCCCCTGCCCGAGCAGAATGAGCAGGTGGCGCAGCTCATCCCAGAGCTGCTGCAAGGGCCCGGGTACGCCAGCACTGCGAAGCACGCACGGTGGCTGTCGACCACGAAAGCTCGCTGCGCTGTCCAGCGTCCAGTCAAAAGCCAAGGTACGCAGCTTGCCCGCAGCCTTGCTGGCCGCATCAACCACATCCTCGCGCAGCTCCGCGTAGTCGCCGAGAAAATGCACGGTAGCGTGATAACGCGAGGGGGTAACCCAGCGGGCACGAAGTTCTGGATGACTGAACTGCACGGCTTGGGCCGCCTGCTGCAGTTGCTGTCTCGTCGCCCCATCAGGCAGCAGCGCGAAAAACAGCCGGTGCAGCTGGACGGGTTCCTGCATGAGGCCTCCGAGCAGGTCGAGTTGAGGCGTGTCGCCGGAGCGCGATCGCGAATTCATGGCGAGACTCCAATGCATGAAATGATCGCCGCACCCGGCACCACCCGTCGAGAGCTCCCCACTGGCCGACCAGCGAACCTACTCTGCCGAAGTGGCTGCCGGAGCAGGCGCCGGTTGCGGCCCGTGACCAACGAGCTGGCTACGGATCGCGCGCAGCCTGGCCTTGATCCCGGCCTCGTTCGCCGGCCCGGTGCGCAGCAACAAACGCTGCCCGGCCGACAATGATTCCATCGACGGATTGGCGTAGCGGTACACACCCTTGCCGGTATCCAGTGTCAGCGCCGCTGGCTCGGCCAGCTCCGGTGCGGCCAGCATGTCATCGATCGCCACGATCAGACGGTCGTTGAAATAGCCCTTCGGGTAACCCAGCTGGCGATAAGCCTGCTGAAACAGTGGATAACTTTGCACGTACCACGCTACCAGCGCCTTGGGGTCCACGCTGTCCACGATCTGCATGTAGGGCGCATAGCGTGCCGCATTCTGGTTGCCGATCGAGGTGATGCCGTTGGCGGTCTCGGTGACGAAGGCACCTTGCGGCGGCTTCGCGGGCAGCAGGCGCGCGCCCCAGGCGGAACGAGGCAACGCATCCACCGTCGCGACGATGCGCGGGATGATCTGCTGGCGTACCAGCAGTGACGACAAGTCACTACTGCCAGCCAGTCCGCCCAGCGCGGACGCCACACTCGCATCGCTGTCGTCCAGCGCCGGCAAGGCAGCGGTGGACGCGATCGCTGGCCCCGTATCAGCCTGGCTGATCGGATGCTGGATCGGCGGTGCCGCGATGTTCATCGCGCTCGAACCTGCCGCCGGCGCAGGCGCACCGGTTACCACGGCCTCGGGATGCAGCGCCTTGCGAGCCAGGTACACGCCACCACCCACCACACCTGCCAGCACAACGGCCGCACCTATCCAGCTTGCTATCGATGCCTGCTTGCTCATTCTCTACCCCGCTCGTTCGTCACAATGATTGCTTTGACTTGCCCTGACGCCATTCGTTCAAGCCTTGAGGCGATAACCGCTGCGGAAAATCCACCACACCAGCGCCAGGCATACGCCGAGGAACATCAGGGTCATACCCACGCTGACGCCGAGGCTGACATCGGAGACGCCGTAGAAGCTCCAGCGGAACCCACTGATCAGATACACCACCGGGTTGAACAAGGTGACCTTCTGCCAGAACGGCGGCAGCATGTGGATTGAGTAGAAACTGCCGCCGAGGAAGGTCAGCGGCGTCACGATCAGCAGCGGCACCAGCTGCAGTTTTTCGAAATTGTCCGCCCAGATGCCGATGATGAAACCGAACAGGCTGAAGGTCAGCGAGGTGAGTACCAGGAAGGCCAGCATCCACAGCGGGTGCGCAATATCGAAGGTCACAAACAACCGCGCCGTCACCAGGATGATCGAGCCGAGGATGATCGACTTGCTGGCGGCTGCACCGACATAACCGGTCACGATCTCGAACGCAGACACCGGCGCCGACAGGATTTCGTAGATGGTGCCCACGAATTTCGGGAAATAGATACCGAACGAAGCATTCGAAATACTCTGCGTGAGCAGCGACAACATCACCAGTCCCGGCACGATGAACGCGCCGTAGCTGACGCCGTCAATGCCGTTCATGTGCGAGCCGATCGCCGCACCGAACACCACGAAGTAAAGCGACGTGGAAATCACCGGCGAGACGATGCTCTGCAACAGCGTGCGCCGGGTACGCGCCATTTCGAACAGGTAGATGGCCCGGATGCCGTGGATGTTCATGCGCGTTCCCTCACCAGATTCACGAAAATATCCTCCAGCGAACTCTGGCTGGTCTTCAGGTCCTTGAAGTCGATGCCGGCCTCGGCCAGACGACGCAGCAAGCCGTCGATGCCGGTCTGCTCGCTCTGCGCATCGAAGCGATAGACCAGCTCGTAGCCGTCGACCGAAAGCTCCAGCGCATAGGCTTCCAATGCAGGGGGAATGCTTTGCAATGGGTGTTGCAGTTGCAGGCTCAGTTGCTTGCGGCCGAGCTTGTTCATCAGCTCGGCCTTGTTCTCGACCAGAATGAGTTCGCCCTTGTTGATCACCCCGATGCGATCAGCCATTTCCTCGGCCTCGTCAATGTAGTGGGTGGTCAGGATGATGGTGACGCCTGTATCACGCAGCGCACGCACCATCTGCCACATGTCGCGACGCAATTCCACGTCGACGCCGGCGGTCGGTTCGTCCAGGAACAGGATCTGCGGCTCATGCGACAAAGCCTTGGCGATCATCACCCGACGCTTCATGCCGCCGGAGAGGGTGATCAACTTGTTGTCCTTCTTGTCCCACAGTGAAAGGTCTTTCAGGACTTTTTCAATATGCGCCGGATTGGGCGCCTTGCCGAACAGGCCGCGGCTGAAACTGACCGTGTTCCAGACCGTCTCGAACGCATCGGTGGTCAGCTCCTGCGGCACCAGGCCGATCCTGGCACGGGCGGCGCGATAGTCGCGCACCACGTCATGCCCATCGGCCAGCACCATGCCGCCACTTGGATTGACGATGCCGCAGATGATGCTGATCAGGGTGGTCTTGCCTGCACCATTGGGGCCGAGCAAGGCGAATATCTCACCTTTGTTGATCTGCAGATCGATGGGCTTCAGGGCCTGGAAGCCCGATGCGTAGACCTTGCTGAGTTGTCGAACGTCGATGATCGGCTGCACGCAGTTTCCATGAGGGAGGCTTCGGAGGCAGTCGATGGTATGCCCGCTTTGGCGATGCTGCCACCTCCTGTCCGACCACCAACGCGCCATGCAACAGGCGCGGACGCCTCGGGGAAGGTGTCCGCGCCCCGGTATCGCATTCAGGGGCTATGGCTTCGGATCACCCAGTTAGTGACGCCTTTCTGCTTCATGCCTGGCCTGGTCGGCCGCCTTGCCCACCTCTTTCTGGATCTTGCCCGCGTTCTTCTCGATATTGCCGGCCACTTCCTTCGTCTTGTTGCCGGTAACCTTGCCGGCGACTTCCTTTATGGCGCCCTTGATCTCGTGCTTGGTACCTTCGGTGCGATTCTTGTCCACGTGTGGTTCTCCTCGATGACTGCGCCAGTGCAGACGGCGACAGATTGAACAGTGAGTGGTCGAGAATGCGTGACCGCCACGTGGGCAGCGGGTTCACAACGAGCGCGCGTTCAGCACATTTTTTTCCATGAACCAGGGGTTCACCACACGTCGACCATGGCGCTGCCACGCTCCCATCCATGCCGAGGAAAGCCCGTATGTCCCGACTCATCCTGATCAGCGCATTGATGGCCGTTACGCTCTCGGCCGGTGCGGCTGCACTGCCGAACCAGCCCGTGGAACTGATGAACCTGCAGCGTTATGCCGGCCAGTGGCACGAGATCGCGCACCTGCCCTTGTACTTTCAGCGTCAATGCACCGATCGAATCACCGCGACCTACCGCATCAACCCCGACGGCACCATCGCCGTGCACAACGCCTGTCGCACCAGTGACGGCAGCATGGACAGCGCCGACGGCGTGGCCCGGAAAACCGATGGGCCGGCCGGCGCACTCAAGGTTCGCTTTGCTCCGGGCTGGCTGGGCTGGTTGCCGTGGGTGTGGGCGGACTACTGGGTGATCGAACTCGACCCGGACTATCAATGGGCCGTGGTGGGCAGCCCCAGCAAAAAGTATCTGTGGATACTTTCGCGCAGTCCTGAAATGGACGGGCAGCTGTTCCAAAACCTCCGCTCGCGTGCTGAACAGCGCGGCTATCCGATCGACAAACTGGTGATCGCCGCGCCGATCAACTGAGCCGCACACCGCGAGAGCCGAGCAAAGCCTTCCTGATCCCGCCACCATCATTCCAGGACCACGCCTTATGACCCTCACCCCTGCCATCACCCCGCTCGATGCCGAACCACTCCGTGGCAAGGTCATCCTGATCACCGGCGGGGCCCAGGGTATCGGTCGAGGGATTGCCCAGGCGGTACTGGGCGCAGGCGGCAGCGTCTTGATCGGCGATCTGGACACCAGCGCCGGCCGGGCGTGCCTGGACGAGTGGAAGATGGGTCCACGCGCCGCCTTTGGTCGCCTGGATGTGTCGCGCGAAGCCAGTGTCACGCGCTGGATTACCGCGGCGCACAAGCGATTCGGACGCATCGATGGTCTGGTCAACAATGCCGGCATCGCCGACCCGCATAGCGGCAAGCTGAGTGCGCTGAGCCTGGCGAACTGGAACCGCCACCTGGCCAGCCACCTCACCGGCGCCTTTCTGTGCAGCAAGCATGCCCTGCCGGCGCTGAGCCAGGCGCAGGGCAGTATCATCAATATCGCGTCCACCCGCGCGCTGCAGTCCGAACCGGACACCGAAGCCTATGCCGCCAGCAAGGGTGGCTTGCTCGCCCTCACCCACGCCATGGCGATCAGCGCCGCCCCGGAAGTGCGCGTCAACGCGATCCTGCCCGGCTGGATCGCCACCGACGACTGGCGCAAGCCCAGTGCCCGACGCACTCCATCGCTCAGTCGCCAGGATCACACCCAGCATCCCGCGGGGCGGGTCGGCACCCCCGCCGACATCGGCGCACTGGCGGTCTACCTGCTTGGCGCCACATCAGGATTCGTCACCGGCCAGCAGATCGTGGTCGATGGCGGCATGACCGTGAAAATGCAATACGTGTGACGATGAACGCCGCGCGCGAGTCTCCATCTCGTGCGTACCAGGCCACCATCGAGCAGGGAATCAATCATGAAATTCGCGCGCTGGATTTTTCTGCTGGCGGCCATCTATGGTTTCGCCGCATTGCTGCCAATGTATTTCCACGAGGCCAGGGTGGCGCATGATCAGCCGCCCGCCATCACCCACCCCGAGTACTATTTCGGCTTCATCGGTGTCGCTCTCGCCTGGCAAATGGCGTTCCTGCTGCTGGCACGCGAGCCTTCGCGTTACCGTCCGATGATGCTTCCGGCCACACTGGAAAAACTGGCGTTCGGCATCGCCATGTTGGTGCTCTATCTGCAGCAGCGACTGACACCGCTGATGCTGGCCGCCGGATGCATGGATCTGTTGTTCGCTGTGCTCTTTCTGCTGGCATGGTGGCGTACCCGCGAAACGTCGTTCGCAGCGCCCTGATCATGGGGCGTGCCGTCAACGTTTGGGGGCGACAATGGCGGATCAGCGAAAACACGCCAGGAGTGCACCGCACGACCTGCGCTCGCGCAACGTTCACGGCAGTTCGCGCATAAATCCTCCTGATGCGGAAGCCATAGTCACGCTGCATCGTGGAGGCATCTCGATTGCGCTGACCTCTTTCGACTCTTTATTGATACGGGGAACGGGTATGCGGCGTCTTGTTTCAGCTGCGACGATGGCATGGCTGGCAGTAGCACTGGCGGCCTGCTCGCCGCCGCGCCCGGGCATCGTCAAACAGCCCTCCCACGCGTTTCCCCCGACCACGGGCACCTCGGGCGCACGCTACGTCCACGTCGAAGTTGCGCGACATATGGATCAGTCGGGATTTCGGCTGCTCACACGCAGCAACAACGCGCTGATGAGCAGAATCTCGCTGGCCGACCATGCGCAACATTCGATTGACCTGCAGTACTACATCTTCAACAACGATTCGACTGGACGGCTGGTCGCGCAGCGTTTGCTGGCAGCGGCCGACCGCGGTGTTCGTGTGCGCCTGCTGCTGGATGACATCAATGCGGGCGACGCCATCGACATGCTCGACGCTCTGGACGCACACCCGAACATCGAGGTGCGCCTGTTCAATCCGTTCTCAACGCGCAAACCATCCATGCTGTCCAAGGCCACCCAGTTCCTGCTGGACGGGCATCGACTCAACCGCCGCATGCACAACAAGTCATTCATCGTTGATGGCAATGTGGCGATCGTCGGCGGGCGCAATATTGGCGATGATTATTTCGATGCCGGGGAAGCCACCAACTTTCGCGACCTCGACCTGATCGCGATCGGACCGGTAGTGAAACAAGCCTCGCAGGCGTTTGACGAATACTGGAATTGCGACGCCGCCTATCCCGTGACCGCCTTCGGCAAGCATGCCGATCATCATGATCTGGCGAAGCTGCGCAAGGATCTGGCAAAGGACGCACGCACCTTCGCGCAATCGGATTATGCGCAGGCCACGCTGGACGAAAATTTCAATGGCGCAACGGCTGATCGACCAGGCAAGTGGTTCTGGGGCCCGGCTGACCTGATTGCCGATCAACCGGAGAAAATCGAAGCCACCACCGATCAACCGGAACTGCGCATTGGCCCCGACATCCGCGCGATGACCGACAGCGCGCAGCACAGCGTGCTTCTGATTTCGCCGTACTTCATCCCCGGCGACAGCGGCACCCGCTACATCAGAGGCCTCGCCAAGCGCGGCATCACGGTCAAGGTGCTGACCAATTCACTGGCCTCCAACGACGAGCCTGCGGTGTACTCGGGCTATTCCCGCTATCGGCGACCGCTGCTCGAAAGCGGCGTGCAACTTTACGAACTGCAGCCCGCCGTGGGTGCGCCACAACCGGCTACGTCAGGCGGCACATCCTCGGGTGTGAGCCTGCACGCCAAGGCTATTGTGGTCGACTCCAAAAAGGTGTTCATCGGCTCGATGAACATGGATGCACGTTCAAAATTGCTGAATACGGAAATGGGCATCATCGTCGACTCAGCGCCGCTGGCGGAGGCAGTGACCCGCTTCTTCGACTCCGCCACGCTGCCGACCAGTGCCTACCATGTGGTGCTGATCCCGGCAGGCACGCCTCATGCCGACGACTTGCAGTGGCGGGCCAGCAAGGACGGCAAGCCCGTCACCTATGACCATGACCCGGAGGTCACCATGCAACGCCGCGCCGAGGTGCAGTTGCTCAAGTTGTTGCCCATTGAGAGCCTGCTCTAGCGATCGAGATGTCATCAACAAGGATGCCGCCATGATGTCACCCCACCCGCACCACGCTCTTCCCGCAACGACGGCCAGCAGCAATCTGGCCAGCCCCGGCTGGCTGGTTCGCCGGTGGGGAGGCTGCCTTTTGCTTGTCCTGCTGCTTGCGTGTGCCTGGACGCTACCGGTCGAGGCTGCGCCACTCGATGCCGCGCAGCAGAAAGTCCTCGAACGGCACAAGATCGATTTCCTGATCGACTCGGTGGCGGCACTGAAGGATGCCAGTTTCATACGTAATGGCACGGCCTATGACGCCGCTCAGGCAGCAGCCCACATGCGCATGAAACTCCGCTTTTCTGGAAGCCGTGTGGAGACCGCCCTGGACTTCATTGCGTATTGCGGCAGTAAGTCATCCATGTCCGGCCTGCCGTACAAGATCCGCTTTGCCGATGGTCACAGTATCGATTCCGACATCTTCTTGCGGCAGCGGCTGGACGAATACACGGCAGGGCCCTCGCCAGACTCTGACCTCGGGCACTGATGTGTTGGCATGCCGTCGCTTTTCGACGACAGACCCGGACCACCGCCGCCCGGTCCTTCACCAAGCCCGTCTCCGATCACTCAGTCATTTCCCATGCTTATGCGGACACCACCGGCTGCAAGCGTGTTTTATGCCGGCAGCCCTGATGCTGCGCGCGGCGACGTCAGAAGGCCGGTTTTCACCTGCTGATCCCGCCCCGCACCAACCTGCGCAGCAAGCGGTGATGCTGCCGGGCGGAGGTGACGACCTGGATTCGCCGCAGCGGCAAGACGTGACCCGGGTCAGCCAGCGGCATTGACCCGACGCCAACGTGGCACTCATTAACCTGACCATGCCTTGCTACCGAGCTGGCGTAGCCGTCAGCCAACTGGACGATCAGGTCGTGGCGCCACTTCAGGAATATGGCCACCGGCAAATCTGGCTCGCATCTCACTGGGCGGCATGGGCGCACTACTGTACGACCTGGCTTACCCGAACCAGGTCCATCGCATGCGGCTGATGTCGCCTTACCTGGGCGAGCGTGCGATCCACAAGGAAATCCGTGGCACTGGCGAGCAGCCACATGCTCATGCTGCCGGGTCACCGCGACCGTACACTGTGAAAACCTGCTCGGCATCAACTCTTGCTGGCCAGCGGTGATCATTGATTGCGCTGCTGCTTGCCGGCACCGGTCTGATCAAGCGTCATCGGAGTACAAATAGCTTGCTATTACATTGTGCGCTATGTATATTCCAACCCCATGAGCAAGACGCCGCTATCGCCCATCGCCTCCGCCCCTCCCCTGCTGGATGCACAGCTTTGTTTTGCGCTGTACTCCACTGGCCTGGCGATGAACAAGGTGTACCGCAAGCTGCTCAAACCGCTACGTATCACCTATCCGCAGTATCTGGTCATGATGGTGCTGTGGGAACAGCAAAGCCTCAGCGTGTCTGAAATCGGCGAGCGGTTGTTCCTCGACTCCGCCACCCTGACGCCGCTGCTCAAGCGGCTGGAAGCTGGTGGTCTGGTCAGCCGGCAGCGCTCGCGCGATGACGAACGGCATGTGGTCATCTCCCTGACCACGCAAGGCAAGGCCCTGCAGAACAGGGCAAGCAAGGTGCAGGACTTGGTGTTCTGCGCCACTCGCTGCACACCGTCCGAGTTGATGGATCTGAAGGGCGATCTGGAGAACCTGAGAGCCAAGCTGGCCGATGCAAGGTGATCACATTTTCACAACCGATTACATAGCTCGCTATTTAATAGTGCAATAACAACCTCACCCCAACGGAGCAAACCATGTCCATCGAAAACGTCCTCTACCGCGCCCACGCTACCGCCACCGGCGGCCGTGATGGCCGGGCCGCCTCCTCCGACAATGTCCTCGACATCAAGTTGAGCACGCCCAGGGAATTGGGCGGTGCCGGCGGCGACGGCACCAATCCGGAGCAATTGTTTGCCGCCGGTTACTCGGCGTGCTTCATCGGCGCGATGAAATACGTCGCCTCGCAGCAAAAGCTGGCGCTACCCGCAGACACCCAGGTGACCGGACATGTCGGCATCGGCGTGATCCCCACGGGTTTCGGCATCGAAGTGGAGTTGGCCATCTCCATTCCCGGCATGGCACGCGAGGACGCCGAGGCACTGGTGCAGAAAGCGCATATCGTGTGCCCTTACTCCAATGCCACACGCAACAACATCGAAGTGACGCTGACCATTCTTTGAGCAAGCACACACGTGGGCCGTGAGTGCCAACCGGCTCGGCTGGCACTCACCTAAAACCACAGGGCAGGGGCGGCACAGCCATCCCTGCCGGCAATACCAGCGCAAGCACGGGCGAACGCCGGCTGAAACGCCAGGCCATGTAGCGGCTGGTCAGCACAGGCACCAGCAGACCGAGCGTCTCCATGGTGAAAAATATCTTCAACATCCGGGCAGCCGGACAGGGCTTCCCGACGCGGTGCGCTCGACTATCGAACGCGATCCGCTGAATTGGCCGGGTGTGCCGCTTGTGGCGTCGAATGGTTGTTGTCTGCGCGCTGGTCGTGCAAAGCCATTCCGGTGGCGTGCGCTACACCGAAAATGACAAGGCGCTGTGGTAGTTCACTTCCAAGCCGATAGCCGCCGCGATTGAACGAAAACAGTATGAAACACGGCTTCAGTACATCGCCCTGCATGATCAGCTCACCACCCTCCCCAACCGCGAACTGCTGAACGACCGCCTGCGCGCCAGCCTGATCCTGGTCCGGCGCGAACGCCAACAGTTGGCCGTGCTGCATATCGACCTTGACCGCTTCAAGCAGGCAAACGATAGCCTGGGCCACGACGTGAGCGCCCCGCTGCAGCGCGAAGCAGGACGGCGCCCGTGTGGCAGCGTGCGCGACTCCGATACCGACGGACGGATCGGCGCTGATGAATTCGCGCTGCTTCTGCGCGCCTGGAACATGCTGTTGCCGTCGCCGAGAAGATCCTCTGCAGCAACGGCATCGCCATCTGCCCGGAAGCGGCCAACAACGGATGCGACGCGCCGACAACGCCATGTCTGCCGGAAAAAGGCGGGGGCAACCGGATCGAGTTGGCAAGGCAATCGGCCTGACCAGCAAGGCCACACGCAGGGCGATCTCGCCATGGCATCGAGAGGGAGCTTGAAGCAGCGGCAGAGTTTGGTCATGCAGGCCGGCTTCCACTTCGTTGGCAAAGTGTCTTGAACTACTGATACGCTGACAGCGTTGTCATCAGCATCCAGACGGTGGCTTTCGGGTTGCTCGGGGCACTGCCTGGTGTCGCATGCCGACATGGCTAGCGGAGGTAAGGTGTGGCTTTTGAGCTTGAAGAACGTCTAGTCAGCGTGGCTGATCTGCAGATCGGCATGTTCGTGTGCAGACTGGATCGACCGTGGGAAGAGACCCCGTTTCCGCTACAGGGTATCGAGCTGAACGGCATCGACGAGATCGAGACGCTGCGCCAGCTCTGCAACGTGGTCTACGTCGATGCACGCCGCATGATCTCCTGCGACCCTCGCCGAGCACTCACCCGCACCGAGCTTTCCGGCAGCCGTTTTACGAGCGGCACCCACTATGCCGACCTGGTCGATCTGGAAGACGAAGCTCCGCGTGCAGGAGCCGCACTCGAAAAAGCCTCACGGATCATGGATACCCTGTTCGAGGACATCACGAGCGGTCGTGAACTGTCGGTAGAACACGTCGAGCAAGCCGTGCGCCCCCTGGTTGCGAGTGTGCTGCGCAGCGCGGATGCGTTCTTTCTGGTGGAAAGCCTGCGTCGGCACGACAGCTATTCGTATAGTCACGCGATCAACTGCAGCGCGCTGGGCGCAGCATTCGGACGACACATGGGTTTCGATGAGGAGACCATCTTCAGCCTTGCCGCCGGCGGCCTGCTGATGGATGTCGGCAAGACCCGCCTGCCCGAGTCGCTGCTGAAATATCAGGGCTCGCTGGCCCCCATCGACGTCGACATCATCCGTTCACATGTCGAACATGGGCTGTCGATCATTGCCGAATCCGACATCACCAACCAGGACGTGCTCGACATCGTGCGCACCCATCACGAGCGCCACGATGGCAGCGGTTATCCTGCGGGCCTGGCCGGCAATGTCATACCAATCACCGGTCGCATGCTGGGCATCATCGACGCTTACGACGCCATGTCAAGCGTACGTCCCTACCGCGCAGCCATCTCGCGCCACCAGGCGTTGCGGCAGATATACGCGGCACGCAACAGCCTGTTTCAGGCCGCCATGGTCGAACAGTTCCAGGTTTGTCTTGGCGTCTATCCGACCGGCTCGCTGGTCGAACTGAGCACGGGTGAAGTTGCGATTGTGATGGCACAGAATCAGGTCCGTCGGCTGCGCCCCCGGGTAGCCATACTGAGCACCCCCGGCAAGCAGCCGCTGACCGACTTCAGGCCGCTCGACCTGATGAGCATGGGTGACCAGGATGCCGTCGACATAGTGCGCAGTCTCGCCCCCGGTGACTACAGCATCGACGCCTCCACTCTCTTCCTGCAATGAGGCAAGTTATGCTGCCGGCACATCTACCAGCAACGGGCAGGCCATGCTGAACCGGGAATCCATCTTCAACGCGATTGAAGAACGCATAGCTGCCTCGAACGGGCCGGATGATCACTTCGCCGTGCTGATTCTTCGCGTACCGGGCCTGCGCGAAATAAGCCTTCGCTTCGGCTACGAACAGGGTGAGCAGGCCGAGGAAAAGGCGCATGCCCTGATCCAGGAATCACTGCGACCAATCGACCAGGTCTTTCGTGCCGGTGATGACAGTTTTGTGGTGCTGCTGCCGTCCATCACCAACCACAACCACGCGCTGCTGGCCGGCACCCGCCTGACCCATGCCTTCGAACAACCGCTGGACGGCGCCGCCTCGCCATGGCTGGTCAGGCCGGTGATGGGCATCGCGATATATCCGGAGCACGGCCCCAGCGCCGACCGCCTGTGCCGTCGTGCAGGCATGGCGCTGGACGAAGCACAACGGCGAGGCGAGCTGTGCACCATTTATCAGCACCATGACACCCAGATCGAGATCTTCTACGAAGAACTGCGCGAGGCACTGGACGCCAACCGTCTGAGAGTTTTTTTTCAGCCAATCTGGAACCTGCAGAACGGGCAAATTGCAGGTGCGGAATCATTGGCCCGCTGGAGCAGTCCGAAACACGGCGAGGTCTCACCTGCCCATTTCGTACCCTTCTCCGAACAAAGCGACCTGATTTCCATCCTTACGCACTGGAGTGTCAATACGACCATGAGGCATGTGGCCAGCATGCCAGACACCCGGGGGCTCAGTTTCTCGATCAACTTCTCTCCGCGCGTACTGTCCCGCCCAGGCATGGTCGAGCAACTCGTCGGCGCACTGGAGATCTGGGGCGTACCACCGACCTCGGTCGTGGTCGAGATCACCGAGACCACGCTGGTCAACGACCTCGATATCAGCATCCAGGTGCTGCGCCGCCTGCGTGAACACGGCGTGCGCATTGCCATCGACGATTTTGGCACCGGCTACGCATCGATCGCCTATTTGCGCCAGTTTCCGGCCACCGAACTGAAGCTGGACCAGTCCCTGATTGCCGGCATGCGCAAGGATCCACACACGGCGAAACTGGTTCGCGCCATCATCACGATGGCGCACAACATGGACCTGAGCACTGTGGCTGAAGGTATCGAGGACCAGATCACCCAGGACATGCTGGCCGACATCGGTTGCGACTTCGGCCAGGGCTTCCATCTGGGTCGACCCGAGCCGGCCGCGGATTTCATCCGGCGCTTTGCCGCCGCCCATCCATCGCGCCCCTGACCGGCAGCGCGGCATACCCGCCCTTGCAGCGCATCAAGCTCCCAGCCAAGGACACCGCATTTTCGACAAATCAGGCTTTCTTGAGGAAACAGACTTTCAACACCAGGCCCTTGATCTTGTCCGAGTTGCCCTCGATGTGCTCGTCATCACCGTCAACCAGGCGAATGTTTCGAATCACGCTGCCCTGCTTCAACGGGATCGACGAACCTTTCACCTTCAGGTCCTTGATCACGGTGACCGTGTCACCGCTTTTCAGCAGGTTGCCGTTGACATCGCGCACGATCGCGCCGGCATCGTCCGAACCGGCTTCACCGGCAACAGGCCACTCATGGCCGCAATCGGCACAGACATGGTTGTCGCCATCGGGATAAATGTTTTCCATGCCACACAACGGGCAGACGAGGGTATCGGGCATCGGTTGATCCTGGCAGTTTGCAAATGCAGCTTCGCATTATAGGTGCAGCACGACGGCTCCCAGTGATGCCGCATCACGGCCGACCCGAGAGCGGCGGGATCAACCCGCTCACACAAGACCGACTCGTCGGATCACCAGTGATCGGACAAATCGGGCAAATCCGGGAGACTGGCCATTTCCTCCCGCAGATCCAGCACCGGCTCTTGCGGCACGCAGGCCAGCGGCCAGCGGCCTACTACCTCGTGTCGGGAATGTCCGAAGAAAGTTCGGATCAACACAAAGTCGTTCACCGGCCAGTGTATCGGTGGTATGGATTCCTGGATCGAATCAATCTGGTGAGCATGCTGCAGCGTGACATGGGGCATGAAGCTGGAAACCGCCGATACACGCAACCCCACGGCGAGCTGAGCCGCCGCTATCGCCTTGCGCAGCTCCAGTGCGGACTGCATCGAGCCATCATCGGCGCAAAGCACAAAGGGAAACCGGCCATCCCGTGCAGTAAAACGCATAGCCGAGTCCAGGGTGATGCGGAACCCGCTGACCTTCACCGCCGCCGCCGCCGCCAGCAAGGCAGCCTCCAGCGGCTGCCTTGAGCGTTCAAGCTTGCCCATCGGACACAGGCCCAGGTACAGATTGTCGGCCCCCACCGAAATGCCATTCACACGGTGCGATTTGCGAAATCGCTCACCGATATCCACGATTTCAGCGCGCACTTCATCGTCCGGCAAGACGGCAAAAAAATAATTGATGCCAGCGGCGAGCTCGCCCGGGGTGCCTGGAATAGGAATCGCCCTTGCCTCCATGAAAGCCACGGTTACAACAGACTGCCCGCTCACAAAGGTACTCCCCTGGAGCCTGCGATGCAGGCATCCGCCGGTTTGACCAGTCGCTGCCGCGCCTCCGCCGCTCGTGCAACAGGACGCACATGCCCGCTCGACCATATTCCAGCTGAATACGCCGCCTGCACGCAGGCTCGCACGGAGCTTGCCAGCACGCGCAGGAGCTCACAAGCGGGCACTTGCCGGCATGAATCCCGACGGCGAGGCCCCTCGCCGCAGGAAAATCCTGTTTGTCGCCACGCCCCAAATGCGACGACACCGTCAGATACCGCTCCAGGTCACGCCAGCGCAGCGGCCATGTTCAGCCATTACTGACCTGCAACCAGTAGACATGAATGCCCCTGGCTGCATCACCGGGCCGGTTGCCGGGCCGGCCTTTCATCACCACGCCCCAGATAGAGCGCAAGCGATGGTCGACCGGCTTGTCGACACGCACGTGCTCGCCCAGCCGCATCGGGAAATCGGTTTCAATCGTGATGACACCATCGCCTTCCCAGACCAGCATGCCAGGCATGCCGATCCCGGCTCCCCAGCCGAGATGGATTTGAACATTGCTCGGCGTGTAGCCGCCGCGACCATCCAGTTGCCAGCCCTCGGTTTTCTGCAGCAAGGACTCCAGATGGGGGGTGCTCCAGTCGACCTGGCCCGGCTGTACTGCAAGTAGCGGCTTGTTGTAAGTCATGTTCAATCGTCCAGCGACGGGGCGGGAAACAAACTCCATGGATTCAGGGTAACCACCGCGCTCCCTCGGCGCAGCTCACCTCTATTCATGGCCAGACCTCCTTGGCGACCACGGCACAAACTCGCACAACCAGACCGCGCTCCAGGGCCATTCAACGGCTGCCAGAAAAACCGGCCCACGCACTCCCTCCCGAGTGGGCGCTTGTGGAAAATATCGTCCAACCGACCTGATTCTTTAGCGTTGCATCACAACGCCTTCATGCAGCGATCATCTGGCGCCATCACCGGATGCCACGACGGTCTCTGGCAAACTGATGCTCCGATGCCATCGGGACGCCCGGCCTTGGCATCGCGGCGTCGAAGGACCGATGATGACCAGCCAACCTCAAGGAGCCATGCGGCATGACCATTCCTTCCGTTCGCGCAGTAACCGGCGGCACGCCGTTCGCCGTGACCTTCACCGACGATGCCGGCCACACCTGGCTGGGCGATGAGCCCGCCGATCAGGGAGGCGGCGACACCGCCCCCTCACCTCATCGCCTGCTGTTGTCCGCACTCGGTGCCTGCACCGCGATCACCCTGCAGATGTACGCCGCGCGCAAGCAGTGGCCACTCGATGGCGTGGAAGTGGAGCTGCGCTTCAATCCCGACGGCACGCCAGCGGCGGGCAACGACATCTCCCGCGACATCAACCTCAAGGGAGAGCTGTCGGACGAGCAACGTCAGCGACTGCTGCAGATTGCCAACGCCTGCCCGATTCACAAGGTGCTCACCGGCGAAGTCCGCATCGCGACGGCGCTGACCACTCCGGTCTGAGCTGACCTGCGCCCGATCGTCGTCACCCCAAGCCCCACGGCGGAGGCGACGCCACCGGCACTCACGCGATCAGCAACAACTTCAGCGCAACTGACTGTCCTTGCTGCCGCGGCGGTTGTAGAGCCCCGCCTCATGTGACTCGTCATGCCGCCGCTGGCAGGCGACGCACAGGCGCACGCCGGGCACCGCCTTTCGCCGGGCCACCGGAATGGCTGCGTCACACTCCTCGCAATGGGTCAGCCCGGGCCCCTTGCGCAGTTGCAGACGAGCCCGCTCGACGGCGTCGTTGACCGTGGCGTCGATCTGGTCCTGCACGGCGCCATCACCCGCCCATCCGGTAGCCATCGGAACCTCCAGCTGACGTTCATTGCAGTCGCCACGGCGAACCGCGACGGCTCGGGTTACCGGCTTGCGCAAGCTGCCGCAAGCCAGTCCTGTCAATCATCCAGCTGGCGCCGAGGCAAGGTCCAGCCCGGCCGCACGAAGTGGCAGGTATAGCCGTTCGGATAGTGCTCCAGGTAATCCTGGTGTTCTGGCTCGGCCTCCCAGAAGTCGCCGGCCGGCGCCACCTCGGTGACCGCCTTGCCCGGCCAGAGGCCCGAGGCATCGACGTCGGCGATGGTGTCTTCCGCGATCAGCTTCTGCTCCGCCGAGGTGTAAAAGATCGCCGAGCGATACGAAATGCCGCGATCATTGCCTTGCTGGTTGAGCGTCGAGGGATCATGGATCTGGAAGAAAAATTCCAGCAGCGACCGATAACTCAGGATGGCTGGATCGAAGATCACTTCGATCGCCTCGGCGTGGCTGCCATGGTTCCGATAGGTGGCATGCGGCACGTCGCCACCGCTGTAACCCACGCGAGTCGAGATCACGCCCGGATAGCGGCGCAGCAGATCCTGCACACCCCAGAAACAACCGCCAGCCAGCACCGCACGTTCATGCCTCATGAAAATCAGCGCCTCATCAATGGAGACCCCTAAAGATGGCGGTGCGGATGAAAAAACCAAGCCGTGTGCCGCGGCATGCGTGAACCAGCCAGGCTAGGGATGCTTGTTGCCGCCCAGTGCACCATGCAACAGGTTGTTGAGCACGCCCTTCTTGCTGGCGGGTTTGGCCGCTTGCTGGGGAGCGGGTGCGTTCTTGTTCGCCGCGCTGCCAAGACCGGCCTTGAGCAGATCGGCAACGGCGCCGGGATCAAGCTTGAAACTCGGCTGGCTGGCCGTGCCGGCAACGCGTACACCGATGCCCTGGTCGGAAGCACCACCAAGCACGCCTCCCAGCAACCGTCCAGCACCCGAGCTGCCAAGCAGGCCGCCCAACCCCTGGCCGGTTTGTCCGGCGCCGGTGATCGCCTTGTCCAGTTTCACCAGCATACGGAAATCCAGCTTGCCGTCCGCGGCCATGCTGCCCTTGCCGGTGAAGCTGCCCAGATCGACGATGTCGGCACTCACACCATCGGCGTTGATTCCCGACGGCTGGATCTTCAGGCTCGCCTGGGCGTGCCGGATCACCGTGTCCTGCGGCGCCTTGATGCCTGCCAGGGACAGCGCACCGCCAAGTTTCGAGCCCAGGCTGTAACCAGCCAACCGCGTGTTGTCGAGTGACACCGGGCCGCTGATCACCAGCGCATCCAGCGGCCCCGTGGCACGCAGGTCCACCGTCAGACTGCCGCCACCGAGGTGCGAGTTCTGCGGCAACACCACACCGAACACCGGCAGCAAGGGCTGCAAATCGTCAATCGGCAGTTGCTTGCCGCTGATGTGCAGCTTGAGTTGAATCGCCTTCTGGCGATTGTCGAAATCTCCACTGAGGCTCAACTTCGCACCACCGCTACCAAGAGTGCTGTGGTCGATGCTGCCAGTACGATCATTGAGCTTGTAGCTGGCCTGATAATCGACGTTCAACGGCTGCGGTGAAGGCGAGCCAGCGGCGACCAGTTTCAACTTGCGCGCCTCGATATGCCCTTTTGACTGCAGCACGCCCTTGTCCGAAACGATGTGCGTGTCGATATCGAGTATGCCACCCACACCCTCGGCGCCCGTCATCAACCCGGCACCGACCAGGTCGAGGTTTTTCATCACCAGATGGGCGTCCACCGGCGTGAGCACCGCATTGGCGGTATTCCATGGCCCCAACTTGCCATCGAGCTTGAGCGAACCGCCGCCAGCGATCGCCGCGCTCATCGCAAACGGAAATGCCGCGCCAAGGCCAACGTGGTCGGCACTCAATTGCACGTCCTGGTATTGGCGCGAACCACCGGTCGCACGCTGCAGTTCAATGCTGCCGTTGATGATACGCAGCTGATCCACAGTGAAGGCCAGCGCCTGGCCACCGGCATCTGCCGCCGGTTTCGCCGTGGAGGCACCCTGCGCGCTGCCGAACCTGGCGAAATTCCAGCTGCCATCGGCCTTTTGCAAAAGCCGTACCTGGGGCTGCTGCAGGCTCAATGAGGTGACGCGCAGCTCCCGGTGCAGAAGCAGCGGCCACAGGCGCACGCCCAGATCAAGCGACTTCGCACTCACGAACGGCTGCTGTCCGAAGGCCGGGTCCTCGCCGATGCGGATGTCGTCGGCATCGAGCGAACCCGACCAGACCACCACATGCAATTTCCCCACCGTCACCTCACGCCCGAGCGCCTCGCTCAGAGTGCTCTGGATCCGTGGCCGGAACTGGTTGACATCCACCAGCAGCAGCGCCGCGACGGCGAGTACGACAAGCGCGAGCACGGTCACAACCAGCCCGATCAATACGCGTTTCATGGACCTGTCTCCCTGCAGCAATGGCCGGCACCACGTCAAGGTGAGCTTCCGATACTAGATGCCTCGCTCTGTCTGCGTCGAGCGCAGTCGGACAGATACGCCGCAACCACGACCAAACCGCTTGCCGCGCCACCGGCAAACCGCCCCTCCCCACTGACCCAACCCCTGACTTTGCCGCAACCCCCGTTGCCGTCTCACACGCGGACGCTGACCCGGGCGACGATCGTCGTCGGTCAAGCCATTGCGGCAGCCAACCCGGGGCACGGCCCCATCACGCACCAAGGAGCAACGAACATGATCACGCTGGGCATGGAAGAGGAAGTACAGGTCGTCGACGACCAGGGACAGCTGGTTTCCCATGATTTTTCGCGGGACCTCGCCCAATACGGTACGCCGGAAGGCCTGCTGGATAGGGAGATACATCGCTGCGTCATCGAGCTGAAGACGCGCATCTGCAACAACGTGCCCGACCTGGTCAGCGCCTTGAGCACGCTGCGCAGACAGGCTCGGCGCAAGGCGGCCGTGCAGGGGCAGCAGATTTTGATCGCCGGCATTCATCCCACCGCGCTGTGGCAGCAACAGGCCATGCACAGCGGACCCGAATATCCGCACTACGCCCGGTTGCTGGACGAGTACCAGGATGTCGCGCGCAGTGCTTTCAGCTTCGGCATGCATCTGCATCTGGGCTTCGATTTCGCCGCGCCGAAGCTGGCGATCATGAACCGGCTGCGGCATGTACTGCCCGAGGTGCTGGCGCTGTCGGCCAGCTCGCCGTTCTTCGAGGGCCGCGATACGGGCCTGGATTCATGGCGGCACAGTCTGCTCGACCGCTATCCGCGCATGGGCACGCCCGATCCGTGGGACAGCGAACAGGCCTACCAGGCCCACGTCAACCGGCTGCGTCACCTCGGCTGCCTGGGCGAGGACCAGGGGCTGTGGCAGGACCTACGCCTGCATCATCGCTACGGCACGCTGGAAGTACGCATCATGGATACCCACCCCGACCTCGACCGCATCGGGCTGATCGCCACCTTGCTGAAGTGGGAGGCGGAGACCGTGCTGCAGGAAATCCACGCCGGCCGGGAAGGTGCGGTCTGGTCACGCGCCTGCATTGATGAGAACAAATGGCGCGCCCGCCGCCACGGCTTGCAGGCGCAGTGGATCGAGTGGGACCGCGACGAGGTATGCAACACCACCACGCATTTCGAACGCTGGTGGTCACGCATCGCGTTTCGCGCCAACCACGCTGCCGAACGCAATTACTGGGAGAGGCAGCTTGCCGATGCATTGCACGAGGGCACCTTTGCCGATGCTCTGCGCCGGCGCGCCGCGCAGGACAACAACTGGCAACACACCCTCCAGTGGATTGCCGACAGGGCTGTCGACGAGCCCCCGCTGCTGCAACAGGCAGGGGGCTGGCGATGAACAACATGCCGCAGATCAGGCTCGAGTTTTTCGAGACCGAGGCGATGACCCGGGCACTGTCTGATACCGGTGCTCCCCATCTTCCGCGCAGCCAGATCGCCGACCACTACGCCCTCGGCAACGACGCCCTGCGGCGGGCCATCGACGCCAAGATCAGCCACCTGGTACAGGCCCTCGAACCGCAGTTGCAGTCGGTCCGCGCGCCCTGGTCAGGGGCGCGGGCGGACGTGCTGGCGCTGGACATGGCCTTCGTTGAACACGCCGAACAACCCTTCGACCTGGCCTGGGTGGAGATCCAGGCATTCACCTCGATGCTGCCCAGCTTTCACACCGTGCACATGGCCCAGCGCCGCCTGCATGATCCGGGCGCCGACTGGCTACCGCACGACGCCCTGCCCCGCGACATCGGCTGGGTCGATCACCTGCGGCAATGGGTGGCGCCGCATGACGCCACCGTGCTGATCGAGGATCGACCGCGCGAGCGCATGAGCTGGCCGGATTTCAATGCCGCGCGGCATTGGTGGCAGGTCGACGTGCACGACTGGCGTGAACTGGTCCCGCTGGGGGGGCATCTATGGAACCCGGTAACGTCCACTCGCTACAGTCATGTGTGGAACCGCCTGATCTTTTCCGACCTGCCGATGTTTGAGCGCAACCATGCCAAGGCGACCTTGCTGGCTGCCAACAAGCTAAGCTGGCACAGCCACCCGGCGTGGTACGACGGGGTCAACAAGGGCAGTCTTGCCGACCTGCCGCTACCGCCGCACGAGGCCTGTCACTGGGTGGAAAACAGCGCCAGCCCGACCAACACCTGGGCGGATGCAGAGCGCTGGGTGGCCAAGTCGGTGGGCGGACACTCGGGCAGCGGACTGCTGCTCAGCCCGAGCCCGGCCGAACTGTCCGCCTTGCCAGGGCCGCGCCAGTGGATCGTGCAGAACAGGTTCCGCCAGGTCCCGATCGGGCAGCACCCGCTCACCGGCCAGCCCCTGTTCGGTGAGATCCGCTGCATGCTCGGTTTGCAACCCGGACGCCAACCTTGGGTGATGGCGTGGATCCTGCGCTGCTCGGCCAATGGCATCGCGACCATGAGCGGTCGCCAGACGGTACCCGGTGAAGGCATGACGCTGCTGTACTTCAACCACGAAAAGGCGCAGCACTGAGCCATGCAGGTGAGCGGCCGACGGGACGGCAAGGATCGTCCTGTCGGCATTGCCGTCACCATTGGCGAATTGCTTGCCGTGACATCCAGCACCGACCGCACTCGCGTCTACCACGGCATCAAAGCCACCCGCTCTTCAATCCATGCGCTCGTTGCCGAGGTGCCTCATGAACGCGAAAAAATAACCGCACAGGCTGCGTCCAAAGCGTGGATTGATCTCGAGCACCAGAGGGCGGCCATCGCGCAGCTTGTAGTTGAAACAGCAAAGTCCCTCGAACCCGATCGTGGCCAGCATCGCCGCAAACAGCTCGAGATGCGGACATTTGCCGAGCAGTGTGTAGCTTGGCCTGTCGCGGCCCTTGATCGGCATGTCGACGTCGAAGCCGTATTCAACGTTCAGCGAACACACCACCCGACCCTGCTTGAACAGCACATGCGTAGCGTACTCAACCCGCCCTGGAACGAAATCCTGCACAAAATAATCGGGATCCTCGCGGATCTTCCACAACGCTTCTTCCTGCTCCCGATCGAGCACGATATGGCTGTGACTGCCCGCTTCGTCGATACCTTTTTTCAGAATGTACGGACAGTCGATCGGGCCGCCCATGCGCGGAATATAGTCGGCAAAGCCGTTGTTGCTCATGCACTGGTTGAACTTCTGCTTGTCGTCACACAACCGCACGCTGTCCATGCACGGGATCGGAATCGGGTTGTGCGCGATCCGATGACGTACCGTATCGAGGAAGGACAAATCCTCGATCGTCAGAGGCACGATCAGGTCGTAGTCCTCCAGCATGGCGGTAGCGATGTCGCCGAAACTTGCCTGATGTCTGGTCCGCCGGAATTTTTTCCGGATGACGTCGGTCCAGGCCTCGCGATCGGTAAACAGAATCCGCATCGGCTGCCCGCGCGTCGCATAGCCCCGAACCAGTTCTGTGGCGACAAATGCCTTGCTGGCGAGCTGTGCCTGCCAGAACTTGAGTCCAAACAGCCGTCCATTCATCGAACTTACCGGTAGCACAGCGATATCAGGGCAGCCCCTCGCTCAACGACGCGCAGGGCACGACGACCAGCAGAATAACCAACGACTACCCTCGGGCCACAAGTCGGTGCCGCTTCCACACATAGCCGATGGCCAACAGCACGAACCAGGCGGGGCTGACGATCAGCGCCTCGCGGGTATCCGGTTGCAGGCTGAGCAGAACCAGCACGAAAGCGAAGAACAGCAGGCACGCATAGCACATGAAAACGCCGCCGGGCATCTTGTAGGCCGACGCAAGATGCAGCTCTGGCCGCTTGCGGCGGTAGGCGATATAGGCGCACAGGATCAGCGACCACACGAACATGAAGAGTATCGCCGACAGCGTGGTGACCAGGGTGAACGCGGTGATCAGGTTGGGAATCAGGTAGATCAGGGCCGCGCCCAGCAGCAGGCAGAAGCACGAGAACAGCAGCCCCAGCGACGGCACCGCCGCGCGCGAAAGCCGCGCGAACAGCTTCGACGCATGGTTCTCCTCGGCCAGCCCATACAGCATGCGACTGGTGGAGAAGATGCCGCTGTTGGCCGACGACGTGGCCGAGGTCAGCACCACGAAATTGATCAGGCTGGCAGCAGCGGGAATACCGGCCAGCACGAACAGCTCCACGAACGGACTCTTGCCCGGCTCGACCATCCGCCACGGCGTCACCACCATGATCGCGAGCAGGGCCAGCACGTAGAAAATGATGATGCGCACCGGGATCGAATTGATCGCCTTGGGCAGGTTGCGCATCGGGTCGGCCGTCTCTGCCGCGGTGGTGCCGACCAGCTCGATGCCGACGAAGGCGAACACGGCGATCTGGAATCCGGCAAAGAAACCACTCAGTCCCTTGGGAAACACGCCGCCGTCGTTCCACAGGTTGGCCAGCGTCGCGGCATGCCCGGTCGGCGAGCGGAAACCCCATGCCACCAGGGCGAAGCCGGTCACGATCAGCGCACAGATCGCGATGATCTTGATCAGCGCAAACCAGAACTCCATCTCGCCGAACAGCTTGACCGTCGCCAGATTCAGGGTCAGCAGCAGCAGCACGCACAGCACCGCCGGAATCCACGGCGCCAACCCCGGAAACCAGTACTGCGCGTAGGACGCGATCGCGATGACGTCGGCGATCGCGGTGATGATCCAGCAGAACCAGTAGGTCCAGCCGCAGAAGAACCCGGCCCATGGCCCGAGCAGATCAGTGGAGAAGTCGATGAACGACTTGTAGTCCAGATTGGACAGCAGCAACTCGCCCATCGCCCGCATCACGAAGAACAACATCACGCCGATGATCAGATAAACCAGCACGATCGACGGCCCGGCCAGGCTGATCGTCTTGCCCGACCCCATGAACAGGCCGGTGCCGATCGCCCCGCCGATGGCGATCAGTTGCAGGTGTCGATTCGACAGGCTGCGGCGCAGATGGTCGGGGTGTTCCTGGGATGCGGTCATGCAGCGCGCCTTTGGCGTTCGGGATACGCCAACATAAAAGAAACGCGGCCGCACCGCCATGGCTGAACCAGGGGGGGCATGCAGGAAACCGGATCAGCGCACTGCACGGTGTGACAAAAGCCCATCGGGCGCGATCACCCGTGACCGCCACAACCTGGCTCCCGGGCAGAAATCTACGACGAAGCGGGATGACCGTCGGTATCGCGACTGGCTACATGGGACGCCGCACAATGCAGCAGGGCCGAGTGCGCCAGCCAGGCCTGGTCGGGATAATAGGAAAACACGAACTGCCCGTCTTTCATGACATCGATGATCGGCTTGGCCACCGCCTTTCGCAGCGCGGGGCAACCCCAGCTGCGGCCCAGCCGCCCCATCTGCTCACCGCTGGCCTCGTTCACGTAGGCCGCGCCGTGCATCACGATGGCGCGCGCCATGGCAGCGTCATTGACCCCGCGTTCCAGCCCATCCATGCGCAACGAATAGCCGTTGTGACCGGTATAGGTCGTGCCGGTGACGAACAGGCCCAGGCTGGACGCATGGCTGCCATCGTCGTTGGAAAAATGCGTGGGCACATTGCCGCCGGAACCCTGACCATGCGCCACCAGCTCGTTGTACAGGAGTTTCCTGCTGGCCAGATCGAACACCCACAGGCGCGGCTGCAGCGACGAACGGCTGTAGTCGATCACCGCCAGCCGTTGCGCCGTTCGACCCACGCCCTCGGCCTGCGCGCAATGCACGGCGGCGAGCGCCAGATCCAGCACTTCGGGGTCGGCCGTCGGTGCCAGCTCGGCCAGCTGCTGCGGCGGCGGCAGACTTGCCGCCGGGGACAGCGACTGTCGCGCAGAGGCGACGAGCGAGGGTCGACCCGGGCCGGCGCCCGCTGCCGCTGCCTCGAAAGTCAGACTGGAACCGGACACAACAAGGGCCGACGCCAGCGCTAGCGTTAGGTGTTTGCATGACATGCGCGGAGTCTAGCGGGAAAGCCTGAACGGAATGTTGGCACCGCGCACAACCCCGCCGCATCTCTCATTGCCCCTCGAAACGCCCGTAGGGATTGATCGAGGTGCCATGCCACCACTGTTTTTCCGGCCCGAGTAGCTGGACCTCGAAATGCAGGTGGGGCGCGTTGGCGCTGGCGTCGCCGGTACTGCCGACGAAACCGACCGGATCACCCCGGTGCAGCAGCTGACCCTCGACCAGACCGGGCGCATAGCGGTCCAGATGGGCGTAGTAGTAGACGACCTTGTCCTGCGAGTCGAACTCGTACACGGTCAGTCCACCCGGTTTGCTGGTGAACAGCTTGACCACATGACCCTCGTTCGCCGCCACCACCGGCGTGCCTCGCGGCGCCATGATGTCGATCGCATCATGGGTGCGGCCTGCTCCCCTGGCCTGGCTGAATGTATCCACCAGATCAGCGGGCTTGACCCCGACCACCGGGATCAGCAGCCCGGCCACCGCGGAGGGCAATCGGTCGACCGGCACCACGGCCGCGGGCGCGGGCACTTGTGGCACCGTGAGGGCTGGCGACATGGCAGCGTCAGTCAACGTCATGGCCGGCATCGGAACGGCCGTTCGTACGACCGACACGGAAGCCGTTGGCTGGATCGCGACCTTCTCCACTGACACCGTCTGCGGCGATCGGACCGAAGTTCCCACCGCGACGGCATCTGCGACGCAAAGCGGGCCGGCGTTGAGCAGCAGCGACGCCGGCCACCGGCCAGACAGACAGATCATGGCCGCTGCACCGCAGGCCATGCCGAACAGGAAGCTCAACAGCACGCGCATGCTCATTGCTGCAGCGTGGCGACCATGCCGGGCTTCACCACCTCCGACACCGCCTGCGCACTCCAGTTGGTCATGCGGATGCAGCCATGCGACTGGGTCTTGCCGATCTTCGACGGCTCCGGCGTGCCATGAATGCCGTAGTGCTCCCTGGACAGATCGATCCACACCACGCCGACCGGATTGTTCGGACCGGCGGCGAGCGTCGCCTTGGCGTCAGTGACCTTGGCATCCCAGAACAGCCTCGGGTTGTAATGGAAGGCGGGATACCTGGCCACGCCCTTGATCTTCCAGTCACCAAGCGGCAACGGATCGTGCGCGCTGCCGGTGGACGCCGGATACTGCGCCACCACCTTGCCGGCAGCGTCGAGCAGCGACACCGTGCTATCGGATTTGTCGACGACCAGTTTGGTTATCACCGGCATCGGCGCGCTGGCCTCCACAGCGGGCACCAGCAGTTGCTCGCCTGCCCGGCTGAAATCCTTGCCCGGGTTGAGCTGCGTCAGCAGGGTCGGGCTGGCATGGAGCTTCTCGCCGAGGGACTCCAGTGGCGAGACATAGCCCAACGCATCCAGTTTCGCCTGCGCAGGCATACCCGATGGCAACGGCCGGAACGGGCCAGCCACGTCCTCGGCGGTGAGCGTCACCGTGACCAGCACCGGCGCGCTGTCGCTGTCGAGCGCCGCCCAGGTCGCTGCATCCACGTTGCCATTGACCTCCAGGCCACGGCTGGCCTGAAAGCCGGTGATCGCCTGACGCATGTTGGAGCCGCAGGCCGCGTCGATCTCGCCCGGCGAAAAGCGCGCCCGCTCCAGCAGGATCTGGGCGCGCAGCACGGCGGCGCCCTTGTTGCCTGCTTTCACCGGCGAAAGCAGTCCGGCGTCGTTGGCGCTGGCAGCGGTCAGTTCGACCGGCACAGGCATCGGCGACGCGGCTTGCGCAGTGGTTCCCGCCAGCGCGACGGCAAGTATCAAGGTCATCGCGTTCACACGTTTCACGTGGCTGTCTCCCTCAGGGAGATCGAGCATGCACGGAGCCTTGTGAAGAAGCGCGCCCACAAACACCACGCGAGGCGCCAGAGCGGCCCCGGCCGGCAAGCGTTTGCATGGGGCGAGACTGATCGGCATGGACAAGACAGACGATCGCAAGCTGGGACTGTGGCCGGTGGTGGCCATCGGCGCGGGTGGCATGGTCGGCGGCGGTATTTTTGCGGTGCGGGCCTGGCTGTGCAGATGGCGCATGGAGGCACCCCGCTGACCTTTGCACTGGCCGGCGGCGTGGCGCTGCTGACCACCTATTCCTACGCGAAGCTGTCCGTGACCTGCTCCAGCCGCAGCGGCACTGCCACTTTTCTGGACCGCAGTTTCGGCGCGGGCATGTTCAGCGGCAGCATGAACGTGCTGCTGTGGCTGAGTTACGTGGTGACGCTCTCGCCGTATGCGCTGGCCTTCGGCAGTTACGCTGCCACGTTCCTGCCGCAGCCGTGGCAGCCGATCGGCAAGCATGTGCTGCTCAGTCTGGGCGTGATTTTGCTTACCGGCCTGAACCTGCTCAGCGCCAGGTCGATCGGCAAGGCTGAAACCTGGATCGTGGGAGTGAAGGTGGCGAGCCTGCTGCTATTCGTCGCCACCGGCGTCACCGGCGTCACCGGCATCCACGCCAGCCAGATCGCGCCGGGCTCGTGGTCGCCACCGATGCAGCTGGCCGCGGGCGGGATGATCATCTTCCTGGCCTACGAGGGTTTGGAGCTGATCGCCAACAGCGCCCAGGATGTGCGTGATCCGGCGCACACGCTGCCGCGCGCCTATTACGTCTCGCTGGGATTCGTGATCGCCCTGTACATCCTGGTGTCACTGATGACGGTGGGAAACCTGCCGATTGATCCGATCGTGGCGGCCAAGGACTATGCCCTGGCTGAAGCCGCGCGACCTTTTCTGGGGCATGCGGGCTTCGTGCTGATCGCGGTTGCGGCCATGCTGTCTACCGCCTCGGCGATCAATGCCACGCTCTATGGCGCGGCGCGCATCAGCTATGTCATCGCCATGGATGGAGAGCTGCCGGCCATGCTGGGGCGCAACGTGTGGAACCAGCCGGCCACTGGCCTGCTGATAACGGCAGCGCGCTGACCTTGCTGACCGCCAACACGGTTGACCTGACCAGTCTCGCGACCCTGGGCAGCGGCGGATTTCTGTTGCTCTTTGCCGCCGTCAACACGGCCAACGCACGGCAGGCAAGACGGACTGGCAACCGCGCCTGGATTTCGGTCATCGACGCCATGACTTGCATGGCGGCGCTGGCCGCACTGATGTGGCAGACGGCACACACCGTGCCGGCCAAGCCATGGGTGCTGGCGGGCATGTTCGGGCTGGCGATCGGGATCGAGGGTGCCTGCCGGTTGGCGGGAAAAGGAACGCAAGCACGAGGCGACACATGCGCTGTCGCACCCGCCGAAGTGCCGATGACGAACGATCGGCCATCGGCACTTCGGCGTGATTCCCAGCCAGGGCATCAACAGCAAACAGGAGTGAGATCCCTCAGAACGACAGCGGCCACGAGGTCAGCGCGGGCCTGAAAGGCACGCCAACCTGGGCCGCTGTCTGCATGGGTGGTCAATCACCCAGCGGACTGCCGGGAGGCGCCACCGGAGGCGTGGGCAAGGGGCCGGTTCCAGCCGGACGTTTCTGGAACCGCGCAATGGCGCTGGCAAGGGCGAAGCGCTGTGCCTGCTCGGCGGTATCACCACCCTTGCCTGCGGCCATGCGACGCTGCAGTTGATCCAGTTTCAGCTCGGCCACCGCACGCACGGCCGGCATGTCCGCACTTTGCGCGAGGTCCATAAGGTGCTGCACCAGCAAGGTCTGTTCGCTGCGCAGGATCTCGGCCTGGTAGCCGTCCTGGCCGCGGGTGTCGAAGGCCGCGGCGGTCAGCCGATCGATCACCTCGGCCAGATCAGGCTGCGACGGATCAGCCGCATGCTGCTCGACCAGACGCGCGTCGCGCTGTGGTTGCAACAGGTTCGTGAAAGTCAGGTTGGCGGCGGTCACAGCGGGCGTCAGTGGATCAAACGTCAGGCCGGTATAGCGCGCGAACAGCTCGCGGTTGGGCGGATAACCCGGCGGCCGCGGCGGAATGGCAGCCAGCAGCGGCGCAGGCAGCGCCAGCGCCGAGGGGGCCAGGGTCTGCAGCAAGGCATCGAGGGCATCGCGCTGCTCGTTCGCCGGCACCGGTGTGGTCGGCCGCTGACCATCGCCGCGCATGGCGTAGTCATAACGCAGGCCACCCAGCACCTTGGCGGTGGCTTCCACCTGGTAACGATGGAACAGGTAGACCGGCACCAGCGCGTCTTCCAGGGTGGCCAGCGGTACGCCGCGGCGCACGGCGTTCTCGCCGAAGTGCTGCAACGCCGCGGCACGAACCTTCATCACCGAACGCAGTTCGGCGGCCATGTCCACGCCGTTGTCCCACAGGTTCACTTCCGGCTCGGCTGCACCTTCCGGGCGGGCGTCCTGATCGGTGAGAAAGGTCAGACCATGACCGCGGGCATCGCCGAGAATCCGTTCCAGTGCGACCGGCACGTCGGTGCCGGGCGCGAAATCCTGGTAGCCGTAGTCGATCGAGACCTTGTCCCAGTCGCCAATGCCGCTGGCGTAGGCATCAGACAGATCGATCTTCCCTTCCGGCGTGAGGTTGACCAATGGCGCCGGATAATCCATCACCGAGGCGCGCTTCTGGCTGCTGGCAATGTAGTTGTGCGCCAGCCCGAGGGTATGGCCCAGCTCGTGCGCGGCCAGTTGCGACAGCCGCGCCATCACGAAACGCTGCATGGCATCGGGTACCACGCCGGGTTTGCCATACGGCGACAGCAGGCCTTCGGCCAGCAGGTAGTCATAGCGCGCGCGCAGCGAGCCGAGGGTGATGTTGGCCTTGATGATCTCGCCGGTACGCGGATCGATGATCGACGCGCCATAGCTCCAGCCACGGGTGGCGCGATGCACCCACTGGATCACGTTGTAGCGCGCATCCATCGGGTCGACGCCCTCCGGCAGCAGTTCGACGCGGAACGCATCGCGATAGCCTGCAGCGGTGAACGCCTGGTTCCACCAGCGCGCACCGGACAGCAGCGCCTCGCGAATCGGCTCCGGCGCACCGCGGTCGAGGTAGTACACGATCGGCTTGACCGGATCGCTGAGGGCAGCCCCAGGGTTCTTCTTCTGCAGGCGCTGGCGAGTGATGAAGTGCTTCACCAGCGGCGCGCCGAGCGGCGCGGCATCGTCGGTATAGGCGATTTCGAAATAGCCGTCACCGGGCACGCTGACCCGCGGCGCGTATCCCGGCGGTGGCAGGGCAACGAAGGAATAGCGCTCGTTGAGGGTGATCGCGTCGGGCGTGGGCGTGACGTCCTGCACGTACTGGCCGGGATCATCGCCCTCGCTGCTCAGGGTGACCGTGGCCTCCATCTCGGTATTGCGCGGAAACGCCTTGGTGTCAGGCATATAGATCGCGCTGCGCTGGGCGTTGAGCCTGAACTTTCCCTGATGGGCCAGGGCCAGCGCATGGATGGCGCCGTGTCCATCACGCACCACGAAATCGGTGGCATCGACCAGCACCCGCGTACCCGTTGTCGCCACCACCTTGAAGCCCCACAGCACCGAACTGGCAAACGACTGGCTGACCGCCAGTTGCTGGTCGGGGTCAGCGCTGTCGGCCCGGAAAGCCTGGTTGGGCTGGACCAGCAGCAGCTTCGGTCCGATCCGCTCGAAGTGGACCAGCTTGGCCTCGCTCACCTGGCCACGATCCAGCCCCACGTCGTTGGAGCCCATGCCGCGCGTCAAGGTGGTGAAGAACAGCAACGACGTTCCCGGCGTCGGCACTTCCATATAGAGCTTGCCCTGCCTGGCGTCCCAGTACAGCGGCAACAGGCCGTCGAAATGCTGCATCCCTGCGCTGAATGCCTGGATGCTTTTCAGCGGCTGGCGATCCGCCGGGGCAGCCGCATGCAGGCGTGTCGGCAAGGTCGTCACGAACATCAGCAGGCATGCACCCAGCACCCGAATCAAGCATTTCATCGCGACATCTCCTTCATGTTTGCTCCTTTCGTGCGATCGAATCAGCAGCACCACTTCAACGCAGACCGACCGTGCCATTGGCTGCCTGCACCAGCCTGGCGGGGTCGTAGCCGATGCCGTCCTTGAACACGAGTTCGACGTTTTCGATGTCCTTGATGTTCTGCGCCGGGTTGCCCTTGAGCAGCACCAGGTCGGCCGCCTTGCCCGGCTCGATCGATCCTGTCTCGTCGTCCACGCCCATGAACCTGGCCCCGTTGAGCGTGGCGATCTCGATCGCCTGCACCGGAGTGAAGCCGGACTCCACCAGCAGCTCCACCTCGCGCTGATCACCGTATCCGGCGATCACACCGCCGTAGCCGGTAGGGTCGAGGCCGGCCAGCAACACGCCACCCTGCTGCACAAAGGCATGTTCGAACCGCTGCTCGAGCGTGAACACGGCGGTCCACGGAGAATCGGTCATCGCGGCCACGCGATCGCGCGATTTCAGATACTCCACCCGGGTTTCGGGCAGCATCGCGGCCAGTACCCGCGGGTCGACCGGCGCACGCCCAGGCACAAACGTCTCGAACACCGGCAGGGTGGAGGTGATCGCCACATGTTTCGCCACCAGGTAGCGGATCAACTCCTGCAGTTGAGGGCTGTCGATACTCATCTTGGCCAGGCCGGCCACAGCGAGTTTCGTATCCGGACAGACATCTGGCTGCTTGCCGGGCGTGAATTCGGTATCCACGAACAGGCCGTGCTCGAGGTCGTCGATGCCCAGGTCCGCCGCCTCGCGAAAACCGATCGAGCAGAGGTGGCCGGTGACCTTGATGCCTTTGGCGTGTGCCGCCGTGATCGCCGCCGTCAGCTCGGCGCGGGTGATGTGCATGTATGCCTTGAACGAGGTGGCGCCCTCGGCAATCCAGTAATCGACGGTGTCGCGCGCATCCTCGGCACCGCTCAGCTCGTGCATTTGCGGTGTGAAGCTGCCCACGCCTTCAAGATACGGGCCGGTGGTATGCATCTTCGGCCCGGGAATCTTGCCGGCGTCGATCGCCTGCTTCAGCGCGAGATCGGTGTACGGCTCGATGCTGCCGGTGGTGCGGATGGTGGTGACGCCGCCCGCCAGGTAGAGCTTGGGAAAGCTCGACGCCTGTTCGGGATACAACGCCTCCTTCGCCGCCGGATTGACCTTGGGCGCGGGGTAGAACATATGGTCATGCATGCCGACCAGGCCGGGAATGAGCGTATGCCCGCGGCCATCGATGACGGTGGCACCTGCAGGTGCGATGCCGTTTGGCTTGACCGAGGCGATCCGGCCATGGCGCAGCACCACCGTCTGATTCTCTTTCACCGGGGTGCCGTCGCCGTCGATCACTCGCACATGGGTGATCGCCAGCAGCGACTGCGTGTAATTCACGAACTGCTGCGTCTGCGGAGATAGATGGGGTACCTGGGCCTGCAACGATGCAGCCAGCGACAGGCAGGCGAGCAACAACGTCAATCCGGTCAATGCCTTGTAGCGGCGATGTGCCAGGTCCGACAAGGAACAACGAGTGGTCATGAACACGGTAATCCCCTGAAGGCCCCAAGCGAACAAGCATGGCGCCGGCAGCCTTCCGCCGCTTCGGCCATGCATGCCCTCGATCCATGCTGCCCCACGACGAAGCCATCCACAAGCAGGCACAACCCATGATGGCGGTCGTGGCAGAGCCGACGAGGTTCACACCCGCGCGCGCCATCCGCTCGTCCTTTACGAAGGCGGCGTATGGCGTCACCCCCTGCCGGGGATCTCCAGACCACGCCTCAGCGCAGGACGTGCGAGCCCTCGATCGAGCCAACTGGCCACGTTTGCGAAGCTGTCGAATTCCACCAGCTCCCGAGCCTCGTAGAAGGTGATCAGGTTGCGCACCCAGCCAATCGTTGCCATATCGGCAATGCTGTAGTCGTCGCCCATGATCCAGCGGCGCCCGTCGAGACGACCATCGAGTATGGCCAGCAGACGCTTCGACTCTGCGACATAGCGCTGCAATGGGCGTTGGTCGGCAATCTCCCGGCCAGCGAATTTGTGGAAGAAGCCCAGCTGCCCAAACATCGGTCCGATCGAGGCCATCTGGAAAAACAACCACTGAATCGTCTCCCAGCGCAGAGCTGCATCGGCCGGAATGAACTGCCCGGTCTTGTCCGCCAGATACAGCAGGATCGCGCCCGATTCAAACAGCGCCAGCGGCTTGCCGTCGGGACCGTCGGGATCGATGATCGCGGGAATCTTGCCGTTCGGATTGAGCGAGAGGAACGCCGGCGTATGGCTCTCGTCCGTCATGATGTCGACCAGGTGCGGCTCGTAGGGGAGCCCCGTCTCTTCCAGCATGATCGACACTTTCACGCCATTGGGCGTGTTGAGCGAGTAAAGCTGAATGCGCTCGGGATATGCGGCCGGCCAACGCGCGGCGATCAGGAAGTCGGACAGTGCAGGCATGGTTTGCTCGCGCCTCATGGAAAGACCACAGCGTGGTTGCCCGGCGCCACGAATTCAACCGGTTGCTGATCGCGGCCGCGCCAAATCTGCGCAGCAGCCGTAAAAGCAACTGGAGGTGAATGGATCAGAGGACATCCGTCCGTCAGCACATAACCTTGCCATGCCAACCGGTATGACTGTGCGCAGCACCATACGACTCGTGAGATGCGTGTGGCAACGGGCTTGTCTCAAGTCGATGCATGGAGTGGCAGGATGAAGCGCAGCCGGAAGGTACTGAGCTGGACTGTGGGCAGCCTGCTCGCGCTGCTGGTGGTGTCGCTGATCGTGCTCGCCACATTCGACTGGAATCGCATGAAGCCATTCATCTGCGACAAGGTCAGCCGGTCGATCGGACGGCCGTTCGCGATCAATGGCGAACTCACCCTGGATTGGCAACGCGACCGCAGTGGCAGCTGGCTCGGCTCGCTTCTACCCTGGCCGGAATTCACTGCACGCCAGGTCAGCATCGGCAACCCGGCATGGGCTGCGCAGGCACAGTTCGCCCGGCTCGACGCCGTGCGCTTCCGGTTGTCGCCGTTGCCGCTTCTGGCACACCGGTTCGACGTGCCCTCGCTGCAACTGGTGCACCCCGTCGTCGACCTGGAGCGCGACAAGTCCTCACGTGCAACCTGGGATTTTGTGCGACCGGAAAGTGCAACAGCTTCCGGATGGACGCTGAATCTTGGCGCGATCGGCTTCGATCGAGGGCTGATCTCGATCGACGACGCCATCCGTCAGGTGAAGTTGCAGGTAACCGTGAAACCACTGCAGAACGCGCTGCCATACGCGCAGATCGTGGCGCAGCAATCCAGCGAGGCGCGCAGGCAGGCCGGCAGGACCGCGGGCGGCGCGGCACAGAAGATCATGGCCAGCGCCGATGCAAGGCAGGATCAGGGTGGGCGGATCGGCCAGGCCGACGCGTCAACCACCTATCAGTTTGGCTGGAGTGCACAGGGAAGCTACCAGGGCAGCCCGTTCACCGGTCATGGCAGAACCGGCGCCGTGCTGGCGTTGCAGGACCGCACCCGGCCGTTCCCGCTGCAGGCCGACGTGCACATCGGCGACAGCCATATCGCCCTGGTCGGCACGCTGACCGATCCGCTGCAGTTGGGTGCACTGGATGTACGGCTCTGGCTCGCCGGCTCCAGCATGGCCGGCTTGTACCCGATCACCGGCATCACCCTGCCCGACACCCTGCCTTATGCCACCGAGGGCCACCTGAAAGCCGAGCTGCATCAAGGCGGCAGCCGCTACAGCTACGACCATTTCCGCGGCCGCGTCGGTGGCAGTGACCTGGCCGGCAATCTGCTGTATGTCACCGGCGGCAAGCGCCCGAAGCTGAGCGGCGACGTGCATTCGAAGCTGCTGCAGTTTGCCGACCTGGCGCCGCTGATCGGCGCCCAGCCCGATGGCGCAAGGCAGCCCCACAGCGCCGCCGCACCGCAGGCGACCAACAAGCTGCTGCCGGCCGAACCGTTCCGCACCGATCGCTGGCAGGCGATGGATGCCGATGTGAATTTCAGCGGCGAACGCATCGCCCACGGCGACGCGCTGCCGATCGACTCGCTGAGCACCCACCTGGTCATGAACGACGGCGCCCTGTACCTGGATCCGCTGCGTTTCGGGCTGGCCGGTGGCACGGTGCGCAGCAACCTCAGCCTCGACGGCAGTCGCTCGCCGATGCAGGGCGTGCTCGAACTGCATGCCAGGCACCTGAAGCTCAAGCAGATGTTCCCGGGTTTCGAACCGATGCATAGCAGTTTCGGCGAAATCAATGGCGACGCCGAACTCAAGGCTCACGGCAATTCCGTCGCCGCCCTGCTCGGCAGCGCCGACGGTGAGCTGAAGCTGCTGATGAACGACGGCGCGATCAGCAAGGCCCTGCTGGAAACTGCCGGACTCAACGTGGGCAATATCGTCATCGGCAAGCTGTTCGGCGACAAGACGGTGAAAATCAACTGCGCCGCCGCCGACATGGCCGCGAGTGACGGCCTGTTCGACATGCGCCTGTTCGTGTTCGACACCGAAGATGCGGTGATCGACGTGACCGGCACGGTCAATTTCGCCAACGAAAAGCTCGACCTCGACGTGAAACCGCATACCAAGGGCCTCCGCGTGTTCTCGCTGCGCTCGCCGCTATACGTCAAGGGCACGCTGAAGTACCCCGATGTCGGTGTGCAGAAGGGACCATTGCTGGTTCGCGGTGCCGGTGCGATCGCACTCGGTGTCGTTGCCACGCCGGTCGCCGCCCTGCTTGCGCTGGTCGCCCCCAGTCATGACAGCGACGGCGAAAACACCTGTCGCCGTGTGTTGCAGCAAATGCGCGGTTCGGGCGGGGTAACGACGGGCGGCAAGGCGGCATCGGCGGCCACCGCGAAGTAGCGGCGTGTTTCCCCATCGAGTACAGGTAGCGGCGCTAGAATGCCGGCACCTCCCCTGCACGATCTCCTCATGCAACTCGTTACCAAGGCCCGTCTGCAGATTCACTTCTGCGTGTTGCTGTGGGGCTTCACCGCGATTCTTGGCAAGCTGATCACACTGTCGGCGTTGCAGCTGGTGTGGTGGCGCATGCTGCTGGTGGTGGCGGCATTGCTGCTGGTACCCAAGGTGCGACGCGGCTTGCGTGCGATGCCGGCGCGACTGATCTGGGCCTATGCCGGCATCGGCGTGCTTGTATCCCTGCACTGGCTGACTTTCTATGCTGCGATCAAGTTGTCCAACGCCTCGGTCGGTGCCACCTGCATCGCGCTGGGCCCGGTGTTTCTGGCCTTCATCGAGCCGTGGCTGACCAAACGCAAATTCGATCCGCGTGAGCTGTTGATCGGCGCGGTCGTGGTGCCCGGCGTGGTCATGGTGGTGGGTGGCGTGCCGGTCGACATGCGACTGGGCATTGCCGTAGGCGTGCTGTCTGCGCTGTTCGTGGCGCTGTTCGGCTCGCTCAACAAGCTGATGGTCGAGCATGGCGATCCGCTGACGGTGACCTTCATCGAGCTGGGTACCGGCACTGTTTTCCTGACCCTGTTGGCGCCCTTGCTCCCCCATCAAGGCGCCCTGTTCGTGCTGCCCAACCTGCATGACAGCCTGCTGCTGCTGGCACTGTCCTTCGGCTGCACCCTGCTGCCGTTTTCGCTGGCCTTGGTGGCCTTGCGCCATATCAGCGCGTTCGGCACGCAGATGGTCACCAACCTGGAGCCGGTTTACGCGATCGTGCTCGCAATCGTGCTGCTGGGCGAGCAGCGCGAACTGGGGCACTGGTTCTACCTGGGCGTGGCGGTGATCCTGTCGGCGGTATTCATCCACCCGCTGTTCAATCGCAAGCGCCGCATCACGGCACAGCCTGAGCTGATGGGTACCGCCGAAAGCCACGGCATGATCGACTGAACAAGGCAGGCAGATGCCAATGACCGAGCTACGCCCGCGCCGTGCGGCCTTTTTACCGGAGACGCCATGAAACAAGCTGCCAGCCACGACCATACCCGCGGCATCCTGCAAGCGCTGGCGGCGGCTTGCCTGTTCGGTCTGAGCACGCCGCTGGCGAAAATCCTGACTGGCGCGATGGCACCGGTCATGCTGGCCGGGCTGCTGTACGCCGGCTCGGGCATCGGCCTGTCGTTGTGGATGCTGCTGCGAAAAATGCGCAGGCAGCCGGTGACTGAAGCGCCACTGACCCGGCCCGATGTCCCATGGCTTGCCGGTGCGGTCCTGTTCGGCGGCGTGCTCGGCCCGCTGCTGCTGATGCTGGGACTGGCGTGGACGCCGGCGTCGACCGCGTCGCTGCTGCTGAATCTGGAAGCGGTCCTGACCGCCGTGCTGGCGTGGGTGGTCTTCCACGAGAACGTCGACCGGCGCGTGGCGCTGGGCATGCTGGCGATCGTCGCCGGCACAGTGTTGCTGTCGTGGCAGCCTTCGTCGGCGAGCGTGCCATTCCCCAGGGGTGCGCTGGCGATCGCCGGCGCCTGCCTGTGCTGGGCGATCGACAACAACCTCACCCGCGCCGTGGCTGGCGGCGATCCGGTGCAGACCGCCGCGATCAAGGGTGGCGTGGCCGGCGCCATCAACGTCGGCATCGCGCTGGCGCTGGGCTACCGCCTGCCCACCGCATTGCCGCTGCTGGCCACCGGGCTGCTCGGCTTCGTTGGCTACGGGCTCAGCCTGGTGCTGTTCGTGCTGGCGCTGCGTGGCCTCGGCACGGCGCGCACCGGCGCGTATTTTTCCACCGCACCGTTCCTGGGCGCGGCGCTGTCGCTGCTGCTGTTTGCCGAACATCCCGGCCTCGCGTTCTGGCTGGCCGGCGCGCTGATGGCGCTGGGCGTGTGGCTGCATGTGAGCGAGCGCCACGAGCACGCACACACGCACGAGCCGCTGGCGCACAACCATCGTCATCGCCATGACGAACATCACCAGCACACCCACGATTTTCCGTGGGATGGCAACGAGCCGCACACGCATCCACACACGCACGAACCGCTGACACATACGCACCGGCATTATCCGGACAGCCACCACCGGCACCGGCATCCCTGAGGAGATCCCGGCATGGCCGACAAGCAGCACTGGGATAACGTCTATCAGACCAGGGCCGCGGATGCGGTGAGCTGGTACCGCCCGCATCTGGACACCTCGCTGGCGCTGATCGAACACGCGTTGCCCGAGCGCCACGCCGCGATCATCGACATGGGCGGCGGCGAATCCACGCTGGTGGACGACCTGCTGGCCCGAGGCTGCTCGCAGGTCAGCGTGCTGGACATTTCGCAGGCCGCGATCGATGTCGCGAGCCAGCGGCTCGGCGATGCTGCTGCACGGGTCGACTGGATCACTGCCGACATCATGCAGTGGATGCCGCCGCCGGCACATTTCGATCTCTGGCACGATCGCGCCCTGTTCCATTTCCTCACCGACGCCGGACAGCGGGCGACCTATGTGGAACGGCTTCTGCACGCCTTGAAGCCCGGCGGCCACGTCATCATCGCCACGTTCGGCCCGCAGGGGCCGAGCAAGTGCAGCGGTCTGGACACGGTGCGCCATGACGCCGAATCATTGCAGCGCGAACTGGGCCCGCGCTTCACCCTGGTCGAGCAGCGCACCGAACTGCACCACACGCCGTTCGATACCATGCAGCAGTTCGTCTACGCGCATTTCCGACTGGCTTGAGCGCAACGTCGCCTGCGAGGGCGTCCCGAAACACGCGGCGGGTTCAACCACGGCAGGATTTCTGCTGCTGGATCGGCGGGCACGGCACGCTGCCCCAGGAACAGAACACGCAGCAGTCGCCGGCCTTCGGTCGCAGCAGTTCGCCACAACCCACGCACTCGTGAAAAAACAGGCAGGCGTTGGTCGGCATGATTTCGCTGGGCTGGTGACCGCAGTGCGGACAGGTCAGCGTGCTGTGCAGGATGAGTTCGGTGGTCATGCGTTGCGCCAAAAGTGAGGGAGTGATGGCAGAGCGTGTTTGTGTGTCGATTCAGCGGGCATCCGTGGCATCGATGGCGGTGCGGCAGGACGCGCGGTGCGCGGGCAAAAGCAGATCCCGGATCGACACTGCCACCATCAGCAGCAGGCCCGGATAAAGCAGCCAGCCGCTGCGATGCCCACTGACCCGCATCACGAACACCGCGACCAGCACCAGCAGCGGGCCGAGCATGCCGAGCGCGGCGCACAGCCACTGCCGGTGGCTGAGTCAGCCCAGCGCGTTGGCGAGCAGCGCGATGTCGGCAAACGCCGGCAGCAGGATGCGGACAATCAGGCCTTCGTACGGGCTCGGCACGCCCAGCCCGATCGCTGCGCCGAGGCTGGCCAGGGCGGGAAAGCAGTTCACCCAGGCCGCCGCCGAGACGACACTGCCGATCAGTCCGGCCTTGTCGGCCAGCCGAGTGAACAGCGACATGGGGTTCTCCTTTCGTACCGGGTGCCGGTGGCTCAAGGTATTCCCGTAGCCAAGTACGGAGTCAAGCCGATGCCATCCGCGCCGGACACGTTTCCCATCGGCGCTTTCGCGCTGGTCGCTCTGCTGAAGCAGTGCGGCACGCGCGGCGGCAGCGTGTACTGCTCGCTGATCGCCTCGCTGCATGCCTGCTGAAACGGTGGCATCCGCGCTGCCTCCCGCCGGATCGGGCAAGCCGCCTGGCTCACGTCGTGGCCACCGCTCACGCATCGGCCTCGGGCCGGGGCGGTGAAAGATCCGCCGCCTTGGCGCGACCACGCAGGCGTTGCCGCTCCACCAGCCGGAACATCACCGGAATCACCAGCATCGACAGCAGCGGCGCGGTGATCATGCCGCCGACCATCGGCGCGGCGATGCTGCGCATCACCTCGGAGCCGGCGCCGTGGCCGAACATGATCGGCAGCAGGCCGGCCAGGATCACCGCCACGGTCATCGCCTTCGGTCGCACGCGCTGCACCGCGCCCTCGCGGATCGCCTCGTTCAGCGACTCCTCGCTGATCTCGCCGGCAGCGACACGGCGCTCCCACGCATGCCGCAGGTACAGCAGCATGATCACGCCGAACTCGGCCGACAGCCCGGCCAGCGCGATGAAGCCGATCATCGTTGCCACCGACACCGGATGACCCAGCAGCCACACCATCCAGACGCCGCCGATCATCGCGAACGGCAGCGCCAGCATGACCAGCGTCGCCTCCGCCGCGCGCCGGAACACGCTCCAGATCAGCAGGAAGATGATCAGCAGCGCCGCCGGCACCACCGTGCGCAGGCGCTGCTCGGCGCGCTGCAGCGACTCGTACTGGCCGGACCAGCCGACCGTGTAGCCGAGCGGCAGCTTCAAGTGGCGCGCCACCGCACGCTGCAGGGCGTTCACCGTGCCGCCCAGATTGCCGCTGCTGCTGTTGACATAGACGTAGCTCACCAGTTCGCCGCCCTCGCTGGTCAGCATCGACGGCCCGGCCTGCACGCTGATGTCCGCCACGGCATCCAGCGGCAGCTGCGCGCCATCCGGTGCCAGCACCGGCAGCTGGCGCAGCGCACCCAGCGTCTGGCGGTCCACGCGCGGGTAGCGCAGCACGATCGGAAAGCGCTCGCGGCCCTGCACGGTCTCGCCGATGGCGTCGCCGCCGACCGCGGTGACGACAACATCCTGCAGATCGGCCTGGCTCAGGCCGTAGCGCGCCGCCGCGTCGGGGCGGATGTGCACGTCGACGTAGCGGCCGCCGCCGGCGCTGTAGTCGGTCGCCGCCGAACTGACCCCGGGCACGCGTTGGGCAATGCCCGCGATGGCGACGGACAACCGCTGCAGCTCGACCGGATCGGGCCCGGCCACCTTGATGCCGATCGGGCTCTTGATACCGGTCGACTGCATCTCGACGCGGTTGGCGATCGGCGGCACGAACAGGTTGGACAATCCCGGCACCTGCACGGCGCGATCAAGTTCCGCCTCGATCTTCGCCATCGTCATGCCCGGCCGCCACTCATTGCGCGGCTTGAAGGTGATGGTGGTCTCGAACATGTTCAGCGGCGCCGTGTCGGTGGCGGTTTCGGCGCGACCGGCCTTGCCGAACACGTGCGCCACCTCGGGCACGGTCTTCAGCATGCGGTCGGTCTGCTGCAGCAGCTGCGCCGCCTTGCCGGCCGACAGTGCGGTCAGCGAGGTCGGCATGTACAGCAGCGTGCCTTCGTCCAGCGATGGCATGAACTGGCTGCCCAGCCGCGACAAGGGAATCACCGTCACGGCCAGCGCCAGCGCCGCCACCAGCAGCACCGGCAGCGGGTGCTTGAGCACGCCATCGAGCAACGGCCGGTAGCCCGCGATCAGCCCGCGGTTGACCGGATTGGAGTGCTCGGGGCGGATCCGCCCGCGCACCAAGAATCCCATCAGCACCGGGATCAGGGTCACCGCCAGCGCGGCGGCGGCCATCGCGTAGGTCTTGGTGAAAGCCAGCGGCGAGAACAACTTGCCTTCCTGCCCCTGCAGCGCGAACACCGGCACGAACGACAACGCGATCACCAGCAGGCTGACGAACAGCGCCGGCCCGACATCGGCGGCCGAGGTCGCGATCACCTCCCAGCGTTCCGCGCCCTGCGGGTCATGGCCGTGCTCGGTATTCCAGTGTTCCAGATGCTTGTGCGCGTTCTCGATCATCACCACCGCGGCGTCGACCATCGCACCGATGGCGATCGCGATGCCGCCCAGCGACATGATGTTGGCGCTGACGCCCTGGTGGTACATCACGATGAACGCGGCCAGCACCGCCACCGGCAGCGTGATCACCGCCACCAGCGAGGAGCGCAGGTGCCACAGGAACAGCGCGCACACCGCCGCCACCACCAGGAACTCCTCCAGCAGCTTCTCGCGCAGGTTGCCCACGGCTTCCATGATCAGCTCGGAGCGGTCGTAGGTGGGCACAATCTCGACACCCTTGGGCAAGGTTCGCTGCAGGTCGGCGAGGCGCGCCTTGACTGCGTCGATCGCCTTGAGCGCGTTCTTGCCCGAGCGCAGGAGCACCACGCCACCGACGACTTCGCCCTGTCCGTCCAGTTCGGCGATGCCCTGGCGCACGGTCGGCCCGCGCCGCACCGTGGCCACCGCACCCAACGGCACCGGTATGCCGTTGCCGCCGGTGCTGATCGGGATGCGCTCGAAATCGGCCTGCGTGCGCAGGTAGCCGATGCTCTTCACCATCAGATCGGCCTCGCCCTGCTCGATCACCGAGCCGCCGGTGGCGCCGTTGGCGGCGCGCACGGCGGCGATCACCTGCGGCACGGTGAGTCCGTAGCCGGCGAGCTTCAGCGGATCGACCACGATCTGCCAGCCGCGCACCTGACCACCGATGCTGGCGATCTCGGCAATATCCGGCACGGTCTTCAGGTGGTAGCGCAGATACCAGTCCTGCAGCGCGCGCAGCTGGCCGAGATCGAGCGTGCCGCTGCGGTCGACCAGGGCGTATTCGTAGACCCAGCCGAGTCCGGTCGCATCCGGTCCCATGGTGGGATTGACGCCGCTCGGCAATCGGTCACCCACCTGGCTGAGGTACTCCAGCACGCGCGAACGCGCCCAGTACAGGTCGGTGCCGTCGTGGAAGATCACGTAGACGAACGAGACGCCGAAGGCCGAATAGGCGCGCACGGCCTTCACCCCCGGCACCGACAGCATGGTGGTGCTTACCGGATAGGTGACCTGATCCTCGATCACCTGCGGCGCCTGGCCGGGCCAGCTGGTTTGCACGACCACCTGGGTATCGGAAAGGTCGGGCAACGCATCCAGCGGCATGTGCAGCCCGGCCCAGGCACCCCAGCCGGCGAGCAGCAGCGCGCCGATCAGTACCAGCAGGCGGTGGCGGATGGCGGCACGAATGATGGCAGCGATCATGATGACTGGCCTCCCGCGCTGGCGGGCATGGCCATGCCGGGCATGGCGTCATGCGCGGACGGCTTCACCTTGCTCCGTTCTCCCTGCGGAAGAGGGGCCAGCGATGAGGGTGTGGATGAGGGTCCGGTGCCCGCGGGATCTTCGTTGCTTGGAAGTGCCTGCTTAGCTGGCGCTGACGGCGCGGTGAGGCGCTGCAGCGCGCCGTCGAGGTTGGCCTCGGAGTCGATCAGGAATTGCCCGGAGGTGACTACGCGCTCGCCGCCCTTGAGGCCCGCCAGCACTTCGGTGTAGCCATCGGCGGAGCGGCCGATGCGCACCGCGCGCGGCGTCATGCGGCCATCGCCCAGATCGACGATCACGCGGTTCTGCAGGCCGGTGCTGATCAGCGCTTCATTCGGCACCAACGGGTGCGGCTGGCCGCCGGCGACCGTCAACTGCACCGTGGCGAACATGCCCGGAGCCAGCGCGCCATCCGGATTGTCCACCGCGATACGTGCCGTCTGCGTACGCGTGCGCGCATCCACTTCGGGCAGCAGCGCCTCGACGCGGCCGCTGAAGGTGTCACCCGGTCGTGCGCTGATCTCGATTTGCGCCGACGTGCCGGCACCGATGCCGGCCACCTCGGCCTGCGGAATCACCGCCTCCAGCCACAGCCGCGCCGGATCGTCGATGCGCATCAGGGTGGTGCCCGCGGCCACCTGCTGCCCCGCACGCACGTCCAGCACGCTGATCACGCCGTCTACCGGCGCGCGCAGCACGATGCCGCCGCCAGCGGCCAGCGGCCGGCGAATCTGCTCATTGCTCATGCCCAGCACATGCAGGCGCTGCAGCGCCGCCGCGCGCAGCGCGCGGCCGTCGGCCGACTGCGCATCGGCGAGTGCGCGGTATTCCGCCACCGCCGCCCCCCACGCCGGCGCCAGCAGCTCGGCCAGCGGCTGCCCGGCCCGCACGGGGTCGAACGGCGCACGCACGAACAGCTGGGACAGCACACCGTCAGTGCGCGCGCTGACCACCACGGAGCGGCGTTGATCCCACGCCAGCACGCCGGGCACGCGCAGTTTGAGATTCAGCGTGGCCAGCTTGACCAACGCCGTGCGCAGGCCAAGGTTCTGTTCGATGCGCGGACTGATGCGCACACCGTCGTCGCCGCCACCATCAGACTCGTCGGCGTACTTCGGCTTGAGCTGCATGCCCGGCATCGCCGTCGACTCTCCGGGCCGGTCGAAGCGCTGGCCCGGATTCATCGGGTCGTACCAGTACAGCACCTTGCGCTGCGCCGTCGACGGTGTCGATACAGATGGCGTCAGCGTCGTGTGCCGTGCGATCAAGTACCCGGCTGCAACGGCGGCAAGCAGCGCGACCAACGCGCCAACCAACATGAGCAAGCGTTTCATCGCGGCAACTCCTGAAGCGGATCATGCCGAGGCAACAGATAGGCCAGCGCCGCCCACAGCCGCGCGCGTGCAGCCAGCGCATCGGCGTAGCTCAGACGCTGTTCGATTTCGGCGCGGCGCGCCTCCAGCCACGGCTGCAACGAACCGCCGCCGCCATAGCTGGCCAGCGCGGTTTTCGCGCGATCGCGATCCAGCGGCAGCAGGGTCTGCCGGTCGCGTTCGATCTGCCGGCCCAGCCCCTGCCAGGCCGCCACGGTGCGCGCCACCGCTTCGCGCTGGGCGCGACGCGCGTCCTCGTGATCGGCCTGCACGGCATCGCGCTGCGCCTGCCTGGCGCTGATACCGCGATCCTGTCGATTGCGGCTGAACAGCGGCAGGCCGACGCCGATCTGCAGCATCACCATGTCCGACAGACCCGGTGCACGCTTGCCATAGATGGCACTGACGCTCCAGTCGGGGTGCTTGGCCGCACGTGCCTGCTCGAGCGCGGCCTGCGCCACCTGTTCGCGCGCTGCCCAGGCCTGCATCGGCGCCTGCTGGTCGATGGCGTGTTCAAGCGTATCCGGCGTCACCGGCAGCCGGCCAAAATCCGGCGCCTCGGCAAGCGTGATGGTGGACGAGCCCGCCCAGCGCTGCAGGCTGGCCTGCGCCGCAGCGAGATCGGCATCGGCACCTGTCAGACGATTTTCCAGCGTGGCGACTTCGGCCCTGGCCGCCAGCGCATCGACTGCACCCCCTGCGCCACCGCGCAGGCGTGCCCCGGTCACGCGCACCGCCAGCTCACCTTCGCTGCGCAACTCGCGCAAAAGATCGCGCTGCTGCTCGGCGACCCACACGCCGATCCAGGCATCGGCAATGCGCTCCTGCACGCTCTGCGCGGTGGCCACGCGATTCGCATCTGCCGCGTCGATCTGCGCGCTGGCCAGTTGCCGCTCGGCGGCGCGCGCCGCGCGCGAGGGGATGGTTTGCGTCACGCCGATATCGCGCGTGGTGGTGGCATCCGAGCGCAGGCTGAAGGCGCCCGGCGAAGTGACCGGAAAGTTGGTCACACCAAACGTCAGCGTGGGGTCGGGCAGCCGCCCGGCGCGCATGGCCTCCTGCCGCGAGGCGTCGATGTCGGCGTCGCGGGCGGTCATCAGCGGTGCCCGTGCGATGCCGCGCTCGACTGCGGCGGCCAGCGTCAGCGGCGCCTCGCCGGCATGCGCAGGCAGCACAGTGCCGGCGCACAAGGCCAACACAGCCGTCACAACCCACGCGCCACGGCGGCGGGCAAAAAGGGGAAACCACATGATCGTGCACTCCAATGATCCAGCCTGCATCGCACCCATGCGGGCACGACAACACCACGTTCGACGACGCGTGACGGGCTAGATCAGGAGGCTGCAGAAACGCAAACGGGGCGGCGGCGTCTCCGCCGGCAGCAGGGCACCAGCCTCGAGAAGTGCCACGTTGCCGACAAGCCGGTGAACCGCCGGCGACAGCAGCGGCAGTGCCTGCAGCATGGACGACGGTACGTTGGGCACGCGCGCGTCCGGCTGGGCGGAAGCTCCCTGTGCGCAATGTTCCGCGCACAGCGGATCATGTGCGTGCATCGGCATCGTGCCCATGCTGTCGGCCCGTGTCATGGCCGCAGGGACGACCATCGCCGCTGCGGCCGGCACAGGCGATGAGCAGACACTGCCCGCCAGCGCCACCTGCTGCCACAGCAGCAGCAGCGTCACCAGCCAGATGAGACGACGACGCGTGCGGCAGCGCAGCTGGAAGGATCGGATCATGCGTGCAATCTACACCGGGAGCGGACGGGTGAATTGATGTCGATCAAGCGGCGCGCCGATCCTCAGCGGGCCGGCGCCGGTGTGGACTGCCAATGGATCGCCGCGATCCTCCACTGCGTGCCGATTTTTCTGAGGCTCAGCATCTCGCGGCTGCGCAGCGTGCTCGACGTGCCGTTGATGGCAGTGGTGATGTCGCTCTCGCTGCCAACCATCGCGGTGTCGCCCATCGGCATCGAGGCGAGCGATACCGGCGTGATCCGCGCACCGTGCAGGAACGCGATGTCTTCGTCCAGGTGTCCGCTCGCATAGGCCGCGCGCGACTGTGCCTGGCTGCCCTCGCTGATCGAGACATCCGGCGCCAGCAGGGCCAGCACCGCGGCGCGGTCGCCCCTCTGCAGCGCGGCATGGAACGCCGCGGCCACGGCTTCGGCCTGCGGCGCTGCCTCAGGCTTCAGGCCATCCAGCGAGATCGGCGCTTCGACCGCCGCGGCACGGGCGGCCGAAGCTGGCGCCGCCCCCGCATGCGCGTGATCGTCCGGCGCTGCGGGGGCGTGGCTGTGGCTGTGGCTGTGGCCGGGTTCGGCGGTTTCGCCGGTGGCCATGCCCATCGGCATCTTCATGTCCTCGTCCGGCGGCGCCTTGGCCACGATCGCCTTGTACTCGGCAGGCGTCATGCCGGGCAGCGTCTGCACGAACGCGACCATGCTCCAGATGGTGGCATCGTCGTGACTGAACCCCCACGCCGGCATCGCGCTCATCTTGATGCCGTGCTTGATGGTCCAGAACGCCACCCGCGGATCCAGCCGTACCTGCGACAGGTTCGGCGGCTGCGGGTACAGGCCCGGACGGATCTCCGAATCACTCATGCCCGGGTTCAGATGGCAATCGGTACACATCGCCGCGTACTGGCCGGCGCCTTTCAGGATCAGCTGCGGGTCTTGCAGGTCGGGCACGGCGATGTCGCGCGAGCGCATCTGGATGGAGCGGTCGCGCAGGGTCTGCAGCAGCGCGAACACTGGTCTGGTGTGAGGGTCGTCGGCGCCGATGTTGTACAGGCCGGAATAGATGAACACGCCGGCACCGGCCGCCAGGATGGCGAGCACGGCAGCTACGGTGATGCTGTGGTGCTTGATGTGTTGTTTCACGATGGATTCCCCTCAGAACCAGATACGCAGACCCGCGACGAACTGCGGGTCGGACACGGGTTGATGATCCTGCCGCGCGTAGTCGGCCGTAGTGCCGATGCGGCGCACCCAGTTCACCCCGATGTAAGGCGCGAACTGACGGCGGATTTCGTAGCGCAGGCGCAGGCCGAACTGCACGTCCGACACGCCGCTGCCGATGCGGCGCTGCGGGTCGTTGCAGCCGTAGAGATTGACCTCCGCCTCGGGCTGCAGGATCAGCCGCTGCGTCAACAGCAGCTCGCGGGTGGCGCGCAGCCGCGCCGCAGTGCGGCCGACCTGGCCGACGTAGCCGGTGGCTTCCAGCTCGAACCAGTACGGCGCCAGACCCTGCACGCCGAACGCGGCCCAGCTGCGGCCGGGGCCGACGCCGAGATCCTGCCGCACGCCCAGCTGGGTACTCCAGTAGGGAGCGACGGCGTGGTTCCAGAACGCCTCCACGTCGCCCTCTTCCAGCGTGCCGCGGCGGCGATCGCCCTCGCTGCGCAGCCACAGCTTGTCGAGGTCGTTGCCGTACCACGCCTCGGCATCCCAGCGCTGACCGCTGCCGTCGCGGCCGTGGAACGCTTCGAGCTGGTCGATCTGCAGCATGCGCAGCCGCGCGTTGTCGGCCATGTCCATGCCCTTCATCGGGCCATAGCCGACGCCGTCGGAATAGTCCGGGCTGCGCGCGTTGGCCGGCGCGTCGCCGCCCTGCATCGAGCCCGTGCCCATGCCCGCCATGCCCGCCCCGGCCGGACGTTTGGCTGCGCCGTGATGCATGTCCTGCATGCCGTTCGGGACAGCAGCCGCGGCTTGGGTGGCGACCGGCATCGCGCCATGCTCCATGCCCCGCATGTTGCCCATGTCCTGCATGCTGCCCGACGCGGACGCGGGCGCTGCCGCCGCCGGGCTGGCCGAGTTCGCCGGCATCACCATGCCGCCGTCATGCATTCCCTGCATGTCTTTGGAGGGTGGCGGCGCCAGTTTGCGGCGAGGCTTTTTGCGGACCGGCGCTGCAGCAGCCGGCGCCACTCGGCTGGCCGAGGCCGCCGGCATAGGCATGCCTGGCATTGCGCCCATGTCCATACCGCCCATGTCCGCCGACGCGCTGCTGGCGGACGCTGAGGGTCCGGCCTGCCCCACGGCAGCCAGTGGCAGTGCCAGCAGCAGCGCGATCATCAGCGTCGCGCGCCGTGGCTGGTTCGGTGCCTGGTGTCGACGCGCGCTCATGACGCCACCACTTCGCGGAACATGCCCGCTTCCATGTGATAGAGCATGTGGCAGTGGTAGGCCCAGCGGCCCAGCGCGTCCGCGCTCACCGCATACGCGATGCGCTGCGCCGGCTGTACGTTGATGGTGTGCTTGCGCACCTGGAACCGGCCATCCGGATTTTCCAGCTCGCTCCACATGCCGTGCAGGTGGATCGGGTGGTTCATCATGGTGTCGTTGACCAGCACGATGCGCAGCCGCTCGCCGGCGCGGAAGTGGATCGGCGCGGCGTCGGAAAACTTCACCCCGTCGAACGACCACATGTAGCGCTGCATGTTGCCGGTGAGGTGCAGCTCGATCTCGCGACCGGGCTCGCGCTTGTCGAGCGCGCCGCCGAGGGTGTGCAGGTCGGCGTAGGTGAGCACGCGGCGGCCGTTGTCGCGCAGACCGACGCCGGGATCGTCGATATTCGTGCGCGGCATGTCGACGTGCATGTCGACGCCGGGGTTGCGGTACTCGGTGCGGGCATGGTGCGCCACCGGCGCGGCGGCGCTGGCGCCCGGCATTGCCATGTTGGACATGTCCTGCATGCCGCGATGGGCCGCGCCGCCGCCCGTCGCCATTGCGCCCATCATGTCGACCAACGCGAGCGGCTGGCGCGGGTCCATCGGCGGCAGCTCGGCCTGCATGCCCTGGCGCGGTGCCAGCGTGCCGCGGGCATAGCCGCTGCGGTCGATGGCCTGCGCGAACACGGTGTAGGCGCGATCCTCCTGCGGCTGGACGATCACATCGTAGGTTTCGGCCACCGAGATGCGGAACTCATCGACCGCCACCGGCTTGACATCCTGGCCGTCGGCCGCGATCACGGTCATCTTCAGACCGGGAATGCGCACGTCGAAGAGGGTCATCGCCGAGCCATTGATGAAGCGCAGCCGGATTTTCTCGCCGGGCCGGAACAGCCCGGTCCAGTTGCCGGCCGGCGCATTGCCGTTCATCAGATAGGTATAGGTATAACCGCCCACGTCGCTGAGGTCGCTGGGGCTCATGCGCATGCGGTTCCACATGCGCCGCTTGGCCAGCGCGCGCTGCAAACCCATCTCGCGCACATCGTGGAAGAATTCCGGCGCGGAAGGTTCGGCAAAGTTGTAGTAATTGCTTTGCCGCTTCAGCGTGGCGAAGATGTGGTTCGGGTCGTCGTCGCTCCAGTCATTGAGCATCACCACGTAGTCGCGATCGGCGGGATTGCGCTCCGGACCAGCCGGCTCGATCACGATCGGGCCATACAGGCCGGTCTGTTCCTGGAAGCCGCTGTGCGAGTGATACCAGTAGGTACCAGACTGGCGCACCAGGAAGCGGTAAACGAAGGTCTCGCCCGGCGCGATACCCCCAAAACTGATGCCCGGCACGCCATCCATCTGGAACGGCAACAGGATGCCGTGCCAGTGAATGGAAGTCGGCACACGCAGATGGTTGGTCACCCGCAAGGTCACGGTGCTGCCTTCCTTCCAGCGCAGGATCGGCCCCGGTATGCCTCCATTCACCGTGGTGGCGATGCGGGCCACCCCGGTGTAGTTCACCGGCGATTCGGCGATATCCAGCGCAAACTCGGTGCCACTGAGCACATGCGGATGGAACGAGCCGGCTATCGGCGCGTTCCGGCCCACCGCCCACGCATCGGAGGAGCGCAGCAGGCCAAGCCCGGCGACGGCGCCGCCAAGGCTCACGCCCTGCACAAAGCGTCGACGCGAAACGTCGATCGCCGAAGGAGAAAAGGATTTCATGATGCTGTCCACGGAAGAAGGCATCGACACGATGCCGGTCACCACCGCTTGTCGCCGGCGCCGTCATCGACGAGCGGAGACAAGCGGCCCCTGACTGATGGGTAGATTCAGACCGAGGGTGGTCGCCATGGCGGCGCGGGATTCGGTGACGGCGCCGGCGTCAACGATGGCCTTGCGTAGACCGTCGCGAACGAGGCCGACATCGCGACGAAGGCCAGCACCGAGGGCAAGGCATTGCCACAGGCAGAGTGACAGTTGCAGCCCTGGGAAAGATGACCTCCACAGCACGATTGACCCGTCATGCCGTGGACACCATGCGCCATGGAACCCATGTTTGCGGGTTGACCGGAGTTCACCGAGGCGACGGCTTGCCCGGCGTGCATCGCCGCGACGCCCATGTCGCTGGGCGCTGCGCCTACCGAGGTGCTTGCCAGCATCAGCCATGCCAGCACCGCCAATGTTCGTAGGCTCACGGATCGCTTGAGCCATCGCAGGGAGAAGTTCATGGTCGGAGACTATCCGTGCATCCTGGCGTCTTCAACTCTGGAGCAAGGTCCAGTGCAACACGAGCGCTGCTTCGGTTTGGTCCAGGCGCCATCATCGTTGCGCGGGCGCCCACGGCAGCCATCCCGCCGTCAGCTCTATACTTGACCACCCTGCCCGCCGTGACCGCCATGAATTATCGCCACGCCTATCACGCCGGCAATTTTGCCGATGTCCTGAAACATGCGGTGCTGATGGCACTGATCGAGTCACTGCAGGCCAAGCCGACACCGTTCTGCTACATCGACACCCACGCTGGCAGCGGCAGCTATCTGCTGGATGGCTTCGAGGCGAAGAAGACCGGCGAGCACAAGGACGGCATCGGCCGCCTGCATCCGGCCGAGAAAGTACCGCCGCTGTTGCAGCGCTGGCGTGCCAGCATCCTGGGCAGCGCCGACAACGCCCAGGGCCTGAAGCACTATCCTGGCTCACCTCTTCAGGTCGCGCGAATGCTGCGACCGGACGACAGCGCGCAACTGTGCGAACTGCATACCGAAGAAGCTTCCAAGCTGCGCGACCTTTTTCGTGCCAATCCGCAGGTACACGTCCACCAGCGTGACGGTTACGAGGCGCTCAAGGCGTTGCTGCCGCCCAAGGAAAAGCGCGGGCTGGTTCTGATCGATCCGCCATACGAGGCACAGGAGGCCGAGTACCGGCAGATCGAGCAGGCCTTGAAGGCCGCCCTGATTCGCTGGCCCACCGGGATCTATGCCGTGTGGTATCCGATCAAGCTGCGCAGCCAGGTACAGCCGTTCCTGCGTGGCCTGCAGCGCAGCGGCGTGAAGCGCATCCTGCGAGCGGAACTGCTGGTGCACCCGGATGACTCACCGCTGCGATTGAATGGTTCGGGGATGGTGATCCTCAACGCACCATGGAACCTGGACGACGTGCTGCGCGAACCGCTGCGCGCGCTGGCCAGCCTGCTCTCAAAGGAGCATCCGGCCGAGTCAAAGCTGGAATGGCTGCTGGACGAAGCCGGCAGCCAGCTGAACGTGCCCAGCCCCCTGCCGGCTTCGCGCCTACCACGCCCACCGAGTCGCCGCTAAGCTCAACCTCACCGCCCGCCCTTGCCCAGGAGCACGACCATGCGCCACCGTCCCGTCACGATGCTGACCCGACTCGCCTTGCCGGCTGTCCTGCTGTCCCTGGTCGCCTGCGCGCCGGCCCCGATCTACAAGACCACCGGCACAGCCGCCGTGGCTACACCGGCCCAGGTGGCGCAGACGCCCGAGCGCTTCAGCAACAACGTGGTGGTCTGGGGCGGGCGCATCGTGAAGGTCGACGTGTTCAGCGACCACAGCGAAATTGAATTGTTGGCCTATCCCTTGGACTCCTCGCAGCGACCCAAGGCCAACGACAGCGGCAATGGTCGATTTATCGCCGTGGTGCGCGGCTATCTGGAACCCCTCAGCTACCCGGCCGGCGCGCTGATGACGATTGACGGCAAACTCAACGGCACACGTGCCGGCAAAGTTGGCGAGGCTGATTATGTGTTCCCGCTGGTCGACGTCAGCCAGTCGCATGTCTGGACACCCGAGGAAATGAGCCAGGGCCGCAGCAATATCCGGTTTGGCCTGGGCGTGGGTGTTGGTATCCACTGAAGTTGACGCGAAACATCTTGCGCAACCATTAGACTCGGCAGCCTCGTTCGCCATGGATTGAAGTCGCATGTCGTCAGCTCACGCCAACCCGATCAAGGCGATCCTGCTCGCTCTTGGCGCCAATTTCGCCATCTTCGTGGCCAAGCTTTTTGCGGCGGTGATGACCGGTTCCGGCGCGATGCTCGCCGAAGCGGTGCACTCGCTGGCCGATTGCGGCAACCAGGGCCTGCTGCTGCTCGGTGTCCGCCAGGCCAAGCGGCCACCTTCGGACGATTACCCGCTGGGCTGGGGGCGGGCCATGTATTTCTGGTCGTTTCTGGTCGCGATTCTGTTGTTCAGCGTCGGCGGCATGTTCTCTATCTATGAGGGCTTGCACAAGCTCAGCCATCCCGAGCCGTTGAAATGGCCATGGCTGGCGCTGGCTGTGCTCGTTTTCGGCATCATTGCCGAGGGCATCTCGATGCGCGGCTGCCTGCAGGAAGTGAACAAGGCCCGTGGCGAACAAAACCTGTGGACATGGTTCCGTCAGACGCGCTCCAGCGAGCTGCTGGTGATCTTCGGGGAGGATCTCGCCGCCCTGCTCGGCCTGTGTCTGGCCGCGCTGGCCATTGGCGCCACCATGGTCACCGGCAACCTGATGTTCGATGCTGTTGGCACCGTCATCATTGGCGCGCTGCTTATCGTGGTGGCAATCCTGGTAGCCATCGAGGTCAAGGCCTTGCTGATTGGCCAGGGCATGGAACCTCGGCGCCGCGACGAATTGATGATTTTCCTAAAGAATCGCCCCGAAGTGGTCGATGTACTGAATCTGATCACCCTGCAAATGGGGCCTGATGTGATGGTGGCGGTCAAGGCGCGAATGCATCCCTGCGTCAGCGATCAGGCCCTTATCTCCCAAATCAACAGCGTGGAGGCGGCCATGAAACTGCAGTTCAGTGATGTCCGCTGGAGCTTTTTCGAGCCAGACAACTCTGATTGAAGGGAAAGCCTGTAATCTTGCCCGCAAATGCTTGTTAAAAAACAATTTACCGCCAATGGAGATATCGCTCTAGCGGAAGCTCAAAAACCGGAAGATGCAAAACCGGAACCAGTTCACACTTTCAAGATTCCGCCAAACAGGGCTGGAGCGTCGTTGTGAAGGGGGCGTATCTTTGGCTGAGGTCATTATGGGATGTACGAATAGCCCGGGTTTTCGATAAACTCAGCACATGTCTCGAGCGTGCTGTCGGTGCCTGCAAGAGAGATTCAGGAAGCGAAACTCGCCGAAAGGGAATCAACATGAGGGGTCGGGAAATGCGCAAGGGGTTCAGGGGGGAGACCTGGCTTCGATACGTGGCAGTGGCCTTGATTTTTGGCCTTGCCGTGTCGCTACTCCGGCAGGTTTCGATTTCGAACTGGCTGGTCTTGGGGGGGCTTAGTGTAAGCGCGCTCTTGCTTACCAACTACAAATACTGGCCCTCACTGATCCTTGGAGAAGTGGGATCCCTTGCCCACCTGAGCTACGTCTGCGCCGATCAATTGGGAATCGATTGGGCTCTGTGCAATCTTGTTCCATCGCTCTTGATAATTGCACCTATCGTTTATTTAGCGCGAGAGCGCTGGGGTCTTTTTGATCGTGCCCGTAGCGTGAATATAGGCACGCTCCTTTCATGCTCACTGCTCGCCGCGTGTGTTCTGATGCTGAATAGCCTTGCGATGGTGATGATTACAAAGTTGCCTCCAGGTTATCCACCGATTGACTACACCGCGCTGGCTGCGCGGTGGATGCTCGGCAACTACCTGGGCATCCTGACCATCACACCGTTAACGATCTTTCTCTATCAAGAAATTGCACTCTCAAACTGGTCAGAGATCAGACACAAGATGGCGCAAAGCCGTTTGGCGCTGGAAACTCCTTGTTTCCTGCTGCCGACGCTCGGATTCCTAGTCTGGATCGGACTTAGTGCTTCACCCGAGACCCAAACACGGCAAATCGCCCAAATCGCGATGTTCCTGCCTGTTGTCTGGCTGGCCATGCGTCATGGCTGGCATGGTGCCGCAATAGGCGGAACCGCAGCCAGCGTGGCAATCCTTGCGCTGATGCCACATCGTTACGACAGCAACACTATCCAAGCCGAAATCGTAGTCGCCTTCGTCATTTCGACGATGTTGTTGATGGGGGCGCGAATTGCAACGCTTGACGGGCGCGCCGAGTCCGAACGAGCCGATCTCCAGCTCGCCTTGTCGCTGGCGCAGCGCAATGTGCAACTGGGTGAAATGCAGTTGCGGATGACCTCCCAGACGCTGGAGCAAATCGGCTTGGCCGTCCATTCGATCTACATGATGTTGACTAATCGGCTTCGATTGCCACATACGACAGCCGACAATCGCAACTATGAAGTCATCGCATTGCATGCGAAGGATCAGCTGTTCGGACTTGCCGACAGCCTCTATCCTGTGGCTTGGCAGGAAAAGGGGTTGTCCTCAGCCTTGCGTGAGGGCCAGATCCCGCGGGCTCTGGACCGGGCTGGCCTCCGGTACTGGTGCGACCTGCGTGGCCCTCTGAATCACCTGTCGTCTGGTTTGCAACTGAGCATCTATCGACTAGTGTGCGACGCCATCGCCGAAGCCTGCAGCAAAAAAAATGTTTCCGAAATCGGAATGCATCTTCGCTGCGGTGAACATTACGGCCGCCGATGGGTGGTGTTGCGGCTGGTGTTTAAAGCTCGGCAAAGCAATCTTGCCAACGTACAATGGGGGCAATTATTGCCTCAGGTAATGCCCGCAGGCAGTGGCCGCGGATTTCTGGCGATCGAAGATCGCGCCGCCACGTTTGAAGGCAGGGCGCGCGAACGCGCCCTGCCGGATGCTCGACGGATCAGTGTCCTGCTAATCGACCCAAAGAGCCCAATAATGTCGAGTTCCGCCGATCGTTGATATTTTTTGACCTCATTGGACTCGATTATTGCATTCGATCGGGTCGCAAGTACTCAAAGCGTTCAATTGAACCGTACCATTGCTCAGCGGCGTCGCAGTGATCAGCGTGGCGCTGTCCTGATAGACGGTGGTGGCAGTGGCTGCAGCAGGAGCTGTCGCTGGCGTTGCCGCCGGCTCCTGCGGGGTTGCAACAAGCTGTGAAAAGCGGCCAATCGGCAAGGTGATGAACTGCCCATTGGCGGTGCCGACGGCACCCAGCACATTCCCGTTGATATCGTTGACCTGTACGTACTTGACGCCGCCGAGCATGAATACATAGGCGTGCCAGTTGGGACTTGGACTTACGTCGATGGTATTGGGCCAGGCTTGTCCGAGGCCAGCCGAAGGCGGGCTGACGGCGAATGCGGATGTCGACAAGCCGAACGCCAGAAAACCGGCCAGAGCTGCGCGATGTGACAGTTTCTTAAGCATCGTAATTCCCCATTTAGCGTTAGGTTGGTGTTGCCGGGGGAATGTAGCATTTCTGTTGGAACTACCGAATTGGAATGCGGAAAAATGCGCTAGCGGTCACTCTTTAGTGATCTTGTTGCAAGTAACCAGCCTTCCCACGAGCGCTTTGTGCACGCCATGTTCAGCGGATTTCTTCAAGGCGATGAAGTCGGGGTGGGGAAAGTCCATGACCAACGCTTTCATCGCCATTGCGTAAGCCAATGAGTGCTTCCTATCGTCGCGCTACAATCAGCGGTCGCAATCCTGCGTGGCACCTACACTGATCCCATGCGAAATCCTCTGCAAGAACAACTGCTCAAGGCCGGCCTGGTCAAGAAAAACCAGGTAGCCAAGGTCGTGCGCGACCAGGCGGCACAGCGCAAAGGCACCAGGCCGGCGACGCCGAGCGCGGAGCAGATCGAAGCGCAGCGACTGCTGCAGGAAAAGGCCGAGCGTGATCGCGCGCTCGCCGCCGAGCGCAACGCGCAAGCGCGGGTGGGCGAGGCGCACGCGCAGATCCGGCAGATCATCGACATGCACAAGATCAAGCGCGAAGGTGAGCTGGCATATCGGTTCACCGATGGCGACCGGATCAAGGATGTGCTGGTCAACGAGGCGTTGCGCGCGCAGTTGGCCAGCGGCACGCTTGTGATCGTGCGCCATGGCGAAGGCTACGAATTGCTGCCACGTGTGGCTGCCGACAAGGTTTACGAGCGTGATACGTCAGTGATCGTGCTCGACCATGGCAAGCGCGAGACCACTGAAGCCAGCGCAAGCGCCGATGATGAGTACTACCGGCAGTTCCAGGTTCCCGACGACCTGGTCTGGTAAGCGATAGTCAACTCTGACAGCGCACAGCTGTTCGCACGAAGTCATAAACAATTGTATTTCCGGAACTAGACGACCAGTCTAATCGCGCGTAACATAATCTTCTATGACCTCCGACCGCACCGGCGTACGCCAATCCATTCTCGATACCGCCAAGCCGATCATCCTCGGCAAGGGCTTCTCGGCCGTGGGTCTGAACGAAATACTGGCTGCCGCCGCGGTACCCAAAGGTTCGTTCTATCACTACTTCAAATCGAAGGAACTGTTTGGCGAAGCCCTGCTGGACAGCTACTTCAGCGGCTACCTGGCACAGATCGACACGCTGCTCTCGCGCCCAGGCATTACCGCTGCCGAGCGCCTGATGAGCTATTGGCAACAATGGCTGCAGATGCAGTGCAGCGACTGCCCGGATGGCAAATGTCTGGCGGTGAAGCTTGGCGCTGAGGTATCGGACCTGTCTGAACCGATGCGAGTGGCCCTGCGCCACGGTACTGACCAGATCATCGAGCGGCTCGCGCGCTGCATCCACGAAGGCATCTCTGACGGTTCATTGCCCGCTTCGCTCGACTCCCACCACACCGCCCAGACGCTTTATCAGATCTGGCTGGGCGCGACCTTGCTGACCAAGTTCAGGCACGACCGCAGTGCCCTCGATGGCGCCATGCTCGCCACCCTGCGATGGTTGCAGTTGCCCGCCGCTTCTGCGGCATCCCCCACATAGCAAACACACGGCGTCGGTCAAGCTCGACCCTGCAGGCTTGACGGCGCCTGGTCGCTATACGACCAGTCTAATTACGGAGACGATTCATGCAGAATTTTGAATTTCACAATCCCACCCGCATCGTGTTCGGCACAGACACCATCGGCAAACTGGATGGACTGCTGCCGGCATCGGCGCGGGTCTTGATTCTCTACGGCGGCGCCAGCGCCAAGGCCAACGGCACGCTGGACGAGGTGAAAGCGGCCTTGGGCCAGCGGCATGTCCAGGAGTTCTCCGGGATCGAGCCCAACCCTTCGTTCGAGACCCTGATGCGCGCGGTGGAGCTGGTACGCCAGGACAAGCTCGATTTTCTGCTGGCGGTCGGCGGCGGATCGGTGATCGACGGCACCAAGTTCGTCGCGGCGGCGGCACTGTTCGAGGGCGACCCATGGACCATCATGGAAACCCACGGCCGCAACGTCAGCTCGGCGCTGCCCTTCGGCAGCGTACTCACCCTGCCTGCCACCGGCTCGGAAATGAACAATGGCGGCGTGGTGACGCGCAAATCGATCCAGGCCAAGCTGGCATTCTCCAGCTCGCATACTTTTCCACAGTTCTCGATACTCGATCCGACCGTCACCTACAGCCTGCCGCCGCGGCAGGTTGCGAACGGCGTGGTCGACGCTTTCGTACATATCGTCGAGCAGTACCTGACTTATCCGGTGCACGCCAAGGTGCAGGATCGCTTCGCCGAGGGGCTGCTGCAGAGCCTGATCGAAACCGGCCCGCAAGCGCTGGCCAACCCGCAGGATTACGACACCCGCGCCAACCTGATGTGGATCGCCACGCTGGCCCTCAACGGCCTGATCGGCGCCGGCGTGCCGCAGGACTGGAGCACCCACATGATCGGCCACGAATTGACCGCGCTGCACGGCATTGACCACGCACGTACGCTCGCCATCGTGCTGCCGGCCAGTCTGCTGGTGCGCCGCGAAAGCAAGCACGGCAAGTTGCTGCAATATGCCGAACGGGTCTGGCACGTCACCGAGGGCAGCGAAGACGAGCGCATCGACCGGGCCATCGAGCTGACCCGCGCGCTCTTCGAAAGCATGGGCATAGGCACCCGCCTGCCGGACTACGAGCTGGGCGCGGAAGCCATCGATCCGATCATCACCCAGCTTGAAGTACACGGAATGACCAGCCTCGGCGAACACCGAGATGTGACCCTGGCCACCAGCCGACGGATTCTGGAGACCGCGCTCTGATTTGAATTGCTGCGGCAGTGCGCGCTGTATTGCAGCGCGCACTGCCCATTCGCCTTCACGAAATCCACCGGGAAAGTCCATGTCAGCCAGCTCAACCCTGCAACGCGCCATCGTGCTGAACTCGCGCCCGGCCGGCGCGCCGACCGCCGAAAATTTCCGCTTGCGCGAGACCCCGCTGCCGACACCCGCCGACGGCCAGCTGTTGCTGCGCACGCTCTACCTCTCGCTCGATCCTTATATGCGCGGCCGGATGAGCGACGCCAAGTCCTACGCCGAGCCGGTGGGCATCGGTGAAGTCATGGTCGGCGGCACCGTCTCCCGCGTGGAGTCCTCGAAGCATCCGGGTTTCAAGCAGGGCGACCTGGTGCTCTGCTTCAGTGGCTGGCAGGATCACGCGATCTCCGACGGCAGCGGCCTGACCAAGCTGGACCCTCAGATGAAACAGCCGTCACTGGCCCTGGGTGTGCTCGGTATGCCCGGTTTCACCGCCTACATGGGCCTGCTCGACATCGGCCAGCCCAAGGCCGGCGAGACCGTGGTGGTTGCCGCGGCCAGCGGCGCGGTGGGCTCGGTGGTGGGCCAGATTGCCAAGCTCAAGGGCTGCCGCAGCGTCGGCATCGCCGGCGATGCGGAAAAGTGCCACTACGTGGTCGAAGAACTGGGTTTCGATGCCTGCGTCGATCACCACAGCCCCGACTTCGCCGCCGAACTGGCAGCGGCCTGCCCGCAAGGCATCGACGTCTATTTCGAGAACGTCGGTGGCGCGGTATTCGATGCGGTACTGCCGCTGCTGAACACCTCGGCTCGCGTACCCGTCTGCGGCCTCATCGCCAACTACAACGACACCGCCCTGCCGCCCGGCCCGGACCGGCTGGGCCTGCTCGCCCGCACCCTGCTGACCCGGCGCATCAAGATGCAGGGCTTCATCATCTTCGACGACTACGGCCATCGCTACGGTGAGTTTCTGCCGCAGATGAGCCAGTGGCTGAACGAAGGCAAGATCAAGTTCCGCGAAGACATCGTCGACGGCCTCGACCAGGCCCCGCAAGCCTTCATCGGCCTGCTCAAGGGCAGCAACTTCGGCAAGCTGGTGGTACGCGTCGCCGCCGAATAAAGCGCTCGCGATCGCCACATCACCCGCTCATATAACCCCGCAAAAAGGAATCCACATGAAAATTCTGATGGTGCTTACCTCGCACGACCAACTGGGCAACACCGGCGAGAAGACCGGCTTCTGGCTGGAAGAGTTCGCCGCCCCCTACTACGCCTTCAAGGATGCCGGCGCCGAGATCACCCTGGTCAGCCCGCTCGGCGGCCAGCCGCCGCTGGATCCCAAGAGCGATGACGCATCGTTCCAGACCGACGACACCCACCGCTTCAAGGCCGATGCCGCGGCGCAGGCCTTGCTGGCAAGCACCGGCAAGCTGCAGGACGTTTCCGCCGCTGATTTCGACGCCGTGTTCTATCCCGGTGGCCACGGCCCGCTGTGGGATCTGGCCGAAGATGCCAGCTCGATCGCCCTGATCGAGGCCATGCTCAAGGCCGGAAAGCCGGTTGCTGCTGTCTGTCATGCGCCCGGCGTGTTGCGTCACGTGAAGTCTGTCGATGGCAGTTCGGTGGTGAACTGCAAAGCCGTTACCGGTTTCACCAACACCGAGGAAGAGGCAGTAGGCCTCACCAGGGTCGTGCCGTTCCTGGTCGAAGACATGCTGAAGGACAATGGCGGCAGCTATTCCAAGGGCGCCGACTGGCAGCCCTACGTGGTCACCGATGGCCTGCTGATCACCGGCCAGAACCCGGACTCGTCCGAACCGGCCGCCCAGGCGCTGTTGAAGATGCTGGGCTGAGTCACCCCGGCTGCGAGCCGCTGCCCGCGCCTGCGGGCGGCAACTCGCCGCCACATTCAGGACTTCATTTCCAGCAGGTCCCACGCATTTCCGTACAAGTCCTCGAATACCGCTACCGTGCCGTAGGCCTCGTGCCGCGGCTCCTCGCGAAAATGCACGCCCTGCCCGCGCATGCGTTGCCAGTCGCGCTGAAAATCATCGGTGTGCAGCAGCAGAAAAACGCGGCCGCCCGTCTGATTGCCCACGCGCGAGACCTGCTCGTCGCCATTGGCCTTGGCCAGTAGCAAACGCGTTTCGGTGGAACCAGGTGGTGCCAGCAGTACCCAACGCTTGTGCCCCTGATCGATGTCTTCGATCAACTCGAAACCCAGCGCCCGCGTATACCAGGCAATCGCCTCGTCATAGTCATCGACCAGCAGCGCCAGCGCGCCCAGATACTGCTTCATTGCCAGTCCTGCATGCCATTCCAGCCCGCATTGTGGGCAAGGCCGGCGGCTCTGTCTGCCACCCTCTTTTTCTGTGCCGCAGCAGAAAATAGATAGGGCATGTGTTTTGCTTGCCTTTTCAACGTATCTGGTCATTGCAAATTCATGCTGCACTGCACACAATACGTCAAAGTATGGAGCCGCCATGATCCCTGCCATCGAATTCTCTGCCCCGACCCGCCTGGCCACGATTCCGCCGCGCAGCAGTGAGCGTTTCGCGCGCACGGCCGTCTCGCCGAGACCTCGCGGCGAAACAGTAATGACCCAGGATGGTCGCCCGCTGGTGCTACGCGGGATCGAGCCGGGCGATGTAGCCGCCATGCAGCGCTGCTTTCGCCGGCTGTCGCCCGAAGAGATCCGCCGCCGCTTTCTGCACGCGATGTCCGAACTGCCGGCGCCGATGGCCCAGCGCCTGTGCCGTATCGATCCACATCTGGAGACCGCCTACGTCTTGATGGACGAATCGGTGCACCCCGCCGAAATGCGCGGCGTGGGCCGGATCTACGTCGACGAAGCCACCGACAGCGCCGAGTTCTCGGTATTGGTAGAGCATGACTGGGCCCGACTCGGCCTCGGTGCCAACCTGATGCACCATCTGGTGGCAGACAGCCGCCGCCGCGGGCTGGCCGAGATCTGGGGTTATGTCCTGCACGAGAACCGCCCGATGCTGCACCTGTGCCAGGAGCTCGGCTTTACCCAGCGTCTGGTGCCGGACGAGCCCGGCACCGCCCTGATCCGGCTCAAGCTCTGAATCTGCACCACGCCCCAGAAACAGCCCCGGTCCGCCGGGGCTGTCGCGTTACACTTGCCCGCTTTCCCCGGCGCGGCTTGATGGCGGCGCCCTGAACCTGCGCGCCTTATGTCCCCCAGCCTGATCAAGCACCCGCCGCTACCAAGCACACCCAAGCAACGCCGCTTCTGGACCCAGCCACACGGCTCGGCCCGTGCACTGATGATTGCCGAAGCGGCGCGTTCGCATGACGGCTTGCTGGTGGCGGTCACCCGCGATACGCAGCGCGCCCAGGTACTGGAATCCGAACTCGGCATCTTTGCCGGCAGCCTGCCGGTGCTGCATTTCCCCGACTGGGAAACGCTGCCCTACGACGCCTTCAGTCCCAATCCCGACATTGTTTCGCAGCGCATCGCCACGCTGTATCAGCTGCCTTCGGTAACGCGTGGCGTGCTGGTGGTGCCGATCGCCACCTTGATGCAGCGGATCGCGCCGCGTGCGCACATCACCGGCTCGGGCCTGGTGCTCGCCAGGCGCCAGAAGCTGGACCTCGCCGCCGAGCAGCGACGACTGGAAGCCTCCGGCTATCGGCATGTGCCACAGGTGGCCGAACCCGGCGACTTTGCCGTGCGCGGCGCCTTGCTCGACATCTTTCCGATGGGCACGGCCGAGCCCTACCGCATCGAAATGTTCGATGATGAAGTGGAATCGATCCGCAGCTTCGATCCGGAAACCCAGCGCTCGCAGCAACAGGTGGAAAAGATCGAGCTGCTGCCCGCCCGCGAATTCCCGCTGACCGAGCAGGCAGCGAAGGATTTCCGCAGCAAGCTGCGCGAACGCTTCCCGATCGACGTACGCCGCTGCCCGCTGTATCAGGACATGAAGGAAGGCGTCACCCCGGGTGGTATAGAGTACTACCTGCCGCTGTTCTTCGAGCAAACCGCTACGCTGTTCGACTATGTCGCCGACAACGCCCTGTTCGTGCTCGGCGAAGCCGCCGGCGAGGCGGCTGACCAGTTCTGGACACAAACCGCCGAACGCTACGAGCAGCGGGCGCACGATATCGAGCGCCCGGTGCTGCCGCCGGCCGAGCTGTACCTGCCGCCGGAGCAACTGCGCGAACAGCTCAACAAACGGCTGCGGGTCGAGCTGGTCGAAGCCGGCCGTGAGCATGCGATCGACAGCGGCACCCAGCCCGCGCCCGATGTTCCGCTCAATCGCAAGGGCGAGGAGCCCGGCGTTTCGTTGAGTCATTTCCTCGGCGCTTACCCCGGCCGGGTGCTGATTGCCGCCGATTCGCCTGGCCGTCGCGAGGCGCTGATCCAGACCCTGGCTGCCGCCGGGTTGAAACCGGAACTGGTGGATAGCTGGGCTGCCTTCGCGCCGGCAGCCGATTCGGCCAGCACGCCGCTTCGCTTCGCCATCACCATCGCCTCGCTCGAACAGGGCTTTGCGCTGAACAAGCCAGCGCTCACCGTGCTCACCGAGCGCGAGCTCTACGGCGAACGGGTGCGCAGCGAGCGCGACCGCAAGCGCCGACGCGGCACCGCACGCGACCCCGAAAGCATCATCCGCGATCTCACCGAACTCACCCTCGGTGCACCGATTGTCCACGTCGATCATGGCGTGGGCCGCTACCAGGGTCTGCTCTCGATGGACGTGGGCGGCATGGATGGCGAGTTCCTCACCATCGAATACGCCAAGGGCGACAAGCTCTATGTGCCGGTGTCGCAACTGGGCCTGGTCAGCCGCTACTCCGGCACTGCGCCGGAACTGGCACCGCTGCACTCGCTCGGTGGCGACGCGTGGGAGCGCGCGCGCAAGAAGGCTGCGGAAAAAGTACGCGACGTTGCCGCCGAACTGCTCGCCATCTATGCGCAGCGCGCGGCACGCGGCGGCGAGTCGATGCCGATCGACCTGCAACTGGTGGAGGAATTCGGCAGAACCTTTCCGTTCGAGGAAACCCCCGACCAGGAGAGCGCGATCGAGGCCGTGCTGGCCGATCTCGCCGCGCCACGCGCGATGGACCGGGTGATCTGCGGCGACGTCGGCTTCGGCAAGACTGAAGTGGCCCTGCGCGCCGCGTTCGCCACCGCCACCGCCGGCAAGCAGGTCGCCGTACTGGTGCCGACCACCCTGCTCGCGCAGCAGCACTACCGCAATTTCGCCGACCGCTTCGCCGACTGGCCGGTACGCGTCGACGTGCTGTCGCGCTTCAAGTCGGCCAAGGAAGTCAACGAGGCATTGAAGCGACTCGCCGATGGTCAGATCGACGTGATCATCGGCACCCACAAGCTGCTGATGCCGGACATCAAGTTCAAGAACCTGGGTCTGGTCATCGTCGACGAAGAGCAGCGTTTCGGCGTGCGCCAGAAAGAGCAGCTGAAAAAACTGCGCGCCGAGGTCGACCTGCTGACCATGACCGCCACGCCGATCCCGCGCACGCTGAACATGGCGATGGCGGGTCTGCGCGACCTGTCGCTGATCGCCACCCCGCCGGCACACCGATCGGCCGTGCGCACCTTCATTTCGGCATGGGACCCGGCCACGATCCGCGAGGCGCTGCAGCGCGAGCTGGCCCGCGGCGGCCAGGTATATTTCCTGCACAACGAGGTGCAGAGCATCGAGCGCATCGTGCGCGAGCTGGAGGAACTGGTGCCGGAGGCGCGTATCCGCGTCGCCCATGGCCAGATGCCCGAGCGCGAGCTGGAGAGCGTGATGGCAGATTTCCACCGCCAGCGCTTCAACGTGCTGGTGTGCACCACGATCATCGAAACCGGCATCGACATTCCCACCGCCAACACCATCATCATCGATCGCGCCGACCGCTTCGGCCTCGCCCAGCTGCATCAGTTGCGCGGCCGCGTGGGGCGCTCGCATCACCGTGCCTACGCCTACCTGGTCGTGCCTGACCGCAAGTCGATCACCGCCGACGCACAGAAGCGGCTGGAGGCACTGGCGTCGCTGGAAGAGCTTGGTGCGGGTTTCACCCTGGCCACCCACGACCTCGAAATTCGTGGCGCCGGCGAGCTGCTGGGCGACGAGCAGTCCGGTCAGATCCAGGAAATCGGCTTCGGCCTTTACACCGAACTGCTTGATCGTGCAGTACGCGCGCTGCGCTCCGGCAAGGTTCCCGACTTCGACCTCAGCAGCGAGCATGAGACCGACGTCGAGCTGCACCTGCCAGCGCTGATCCCCGACGACTACCTCGGCGACGTGCATGCCCGCCTGACCCTGTACAAACGCATCGCCAGCGCCCGCAACGAAGACGAGTTGCGCGACCTGCAGGTAGAGATGATTGACCGCTTCGGCCTGCTGCCACAGAGCACCAAGCACTTGTTCGCCGTGGCCAGCATCAAGTTGATGGCCACCCCGCTGGGCATCCGCAAACTCGACTTCGGCGCCAATGGCGGGCGCATCGTGTTCAGGGAAAAGCCCGAGATCGACCCGATGACGATCATCAAGCTGATCCAGAGCCTGCCGCGCGTATACAAGCTCGACGGCCAGGACAAGCTGAAGGTGATCCTCGACCTGCCCGGTGCCAGCGAACGCGTCCGCAGCGCCCAGGAAGTGCTGATTCTGCTGGGTGCCCGCCGGCCGCAATGAGGCCGGTTCTTGCAACAATTGAGTTGGCACGCGGGTGGGAAATCCCGTTGACATGACTCTGCGCGTCCGAATCCAGCCATTCCGGGCTGTTTGACATCGCCTCCCATCCACATCTGCTCGCGCAAGCATTCGGTTAGAGGCCCTCCGCATGAAAGACTGCACCAATGCAGTCATTGGCACGAGCTGTGCTTGTCTTTCAGCAGACAGATTGCGCAGCATTGCAAATTGGCTGTTGACATGGCAAGGCGGCGCACCCGGAGCTGACGGGAACATCGGCGAAGTGGCGGCTGGCAGGCCGTTCAAACCATGATTTCTCCAGAATTGGCATACTCATCCGGCACTCCGGGCGAGTCTCGCACCACCAGGGAACGCCGAATGGACAAACGGATCACATGGCCAGTTTCCGAACGCCGCTGGCGTCGCGGTTGCGGCTTTGTGCTCGGCCTCCTGATGCTAGGGCTTGGCGTTGCCCGTGCCTCCGGCATGCCATTGAATGGTGCCTGGCGCGAAGCGCATCCCGGCGACACGCCGCACAGCGTTCTGGAAGAATATCGTTCCGGTGAACTAAAGACCTTTGATCCCTCGATGCTGCAGCAATTTCCCCGCAGCAATCTGGGTAGCTGGATCGTGATCGCAGCTCAACCGCCGTGGAACAATGAAAAAAGGGTGCTCACCATCGCCCCGTCCCCGCTGGACACGATCACTGTCATCGACGGTGATCAGGCCCATGCCCTGGCGATCGACGACTTCAGCCCGATCGCTCATGGCCATGGACGACTGAGCTGGGAAGTACCCTCCACGCTGGCGGCATCGGCGCCGATTCTGTTGCGGCTGGAACCGTCGAAGATGCTGAGTGCGCCGGTGCGATTCCAGATCCAGCCCTGGAACGAATATCTGCAGCAGGATGCGCAATGGCTGGTATTTGTCAGCGCCTGCTTCGCGGCGATGCTGGCAATGGTGCTGATGGCGATGTGCTTTGCCCTGATGTTGCGCGACGTCACCTATGCCTGGTACGCCGGCTACGTCCTCTGTTATGCCCTGATCCAGGGAATCCAGACCGGCTTCGTGTTCCACCCGCTGCAGTGGCAATGGCTGGCCGGGAGGATCTTGCTGGTCGGCCCGGCGGCGGTCGCCTTGTCGGTGGCATTCGCCTCGCTGTTCATGATGCGATTCTGCGAACTGCAACAACACGCGAAGCTGCTGCGGGTACCGATCATGGCGCTGGCCGTGGGCATGATCCAGCTGGTACTGATGCGCTGCAGCGGCATCCCGCTGCTGATCGCGGCTGAGCAGACTCTGCTCAACCCGCTATTGATGATCGGTGCCGTACTGTTGCTGGTTGCAGCCATCGTCGCCGCTGCGCGCGGCTCTCGTCAGGCCTGGTTTTTCCTGGTCGGCTGGACACCGTTACTGGTACTCACGGCAGCGACCAGCGCCCAGGCCAACGGCGCCCTGCCCCGATTTGGCTGGCTCAACGATGCCAGCGTGGCTGGCGGCGCGTTCGAAGCGCTGGTGCTATCGCTGGGTCTGGCCGACCGCGCCCTGCGGCTGCGCCAGGATCGCGATGTGGTGCAGGTACTGGCTGATCACGACGCGCTCACCGGCGTACTCAACCGACGCGGCTGGAGCGAGCGCGCCAATACCGTATTGGCCAACGGGCAACCACGACCCGTTGCGATGCTTTTCCTCGACCTCGATCATTTCAAGCGCCTCAACGACTGCCACGGCCACCATGCCGGTGACCTCGCACTGGTCGCGGCGTCCAAGGCACTGCTGGCGGAATTGCGGCCCACCGACCTGCTGGGTCGTTACGGTGGCGAGGAATTCGTCGCCCTGCTCGACAGCACGACAAGGCAGCAGGCCATGTATATCGCTACCCGACTGTGCCGTCGCGTGCACCGACTGGAAATACCGGTGAGCGAAGGCTCCAACTTGCTGACGATCAGCATCGGTGTCGCCATGCGCCAGGAAGGCGATGACCTGAGCTCGTTGATCGCGCGTGCCGATCAGGCCATGTACGACGCGAAGCTCAACGGCCGCAACCAGGTATATCTCTACAACGACGGCGTTGCCCCCCCGCCACCGGACCAGCGTCACCTGCATGCAGTGGAAACACGCAAGAGCGAGCGCTGACCGGGCCTGCTCCAACCCTGGCGGCTACTTGCCCTGCGCCAGCTCCCGCGCGGCCTCCACCACCTCGGCCTCGCCCGGCAACACCAGCAGCGCCGCTCCCGCCAACGGGGTGAACGTATCGGCGCCGACCACCCGCCGCAGCGGCGTGGCGCCAAGCCCACCTTCAACGATCGCCGTGATCACGCCCTCGCCCACACCCGCACTCTTGCGCCCTTCGTCCAGCACCAGGATGCGTTTGGCGGTCTTTGCCTGCGCAGCAATGAAGCCGTCGTTGAGAGGAGCCAGCCAGCGCAGGTCGACCACGCGTACCTGCCAGCCGAACTCCTGCTCGATCGTGCGCGCCGCACGCAAGGCCATCGGCACGCCATTGCCGAAGGTGAACACCACCAGGTCATCGGCAGCCTGGGCGTAGACACGCCCCTCGCCCAGGGTCAGCGACTCGCTCGGCGCCGGATAATCGAACTGCCACTGGCCGTCACCGACCTCGTACAGATCCTTGGTCATGTACAAGGCGATCGGCTCGAGAAACGCGCAGACGCGGCCATCCACTTTCGCCAGCGCCATCATGGTGCGCAACATCATCGCGGCATCGTCGCCGCGGCTGGCGCAACCCACGACCAAACCGGGAATGTCACGCAAGGCGGTAATCGAGTTGTCGTTGTGAAAGTGTCCGCCGAAGCCCTTCTGATAACCCAGCGAGGCCACCCGCATCACCATCGGATTGCGGTATTGGTCGTTGGAAAAGAACTGCAGCGACGCCGCCTCGCCGCGAATCTGGTCGCAGGCGTTGTGGAAATACGCCAGGTACTGGATCTCCGGCATCGGCAGCATGCCCATGTTGGCATAGCCCTGGGCCATGCCCAGGATCATCGTCTCGTCCAGCAACGTGTTGAACACGCGACTGCCCTTGAACGTCTTGTTGAGCCCCTTGGTGACGGTATATACGCCACCCTTCTGCGCCACATCCTCGCCGAACAACAGGGCCTGCGGATACTTCGCCAGCAGATCGTGCAGGGCCTGGTTGATCTGGATTGCCAAATGCCGCGGCGGCAGGTTTTCCGGCAGTTTTTCCGCGCTGCCGAAAACGGCCACGCGCTTTTCCGCATAATCGGCCCGCTCGGCCTCGGCCTTCACCGCCGCTGGCGTATACGGCGCCAGCGGCCTCATCACGTCAGCCAGCGAGGTCAGCCGGTGCCGCGAATCGGCGTCCTCGGCTGCAGCGAAACAACGCTTGCGGGTGGCCTCGTACAGGTTCAGCAACTCATCCTTCGAGTACAGCCCGGACGCCAGCGCGATACCAGCCGAACGCAGCAGTGGGTCGGTCGCCTCCACCGCGAACAACTCCTCGATGCTGCGCCACTCGATCTCGAAGTCGGTGCCGGCGTGGCCCATCACCCGCGTCGTGCGCAGGTGCAGGAAAGTCGGGCGACGCGTGCTGCGGCAGTGCTCCACCGCGCGCTGCACCTGCGCATAGCCTTCGGCCAGATCGAGGCCATCGGCGTAAAAATAGTCCAGGTGCTCGCGACGCTGGAAGTTGCTGGCGATCCAGCCGCCTGGCGTCTTCACCGAAATGCCGATGCCGTTGTCCTCGCACACGTACAACACCGGCGCGGGCAGCTTCTGGTACGCCGTCCACGCCGCCGCGTTGAAGGCGGTCTGCGCGCTGGCGTGATTGCTGGAGGCGTCGCCGAACGAGCAGATCGCAATGCTGTCTTGCGGAATCGGCAGTTGATGGCCGATCCGCCGCGCCTGCTCGATCGCCACCGCCGTGCCAAAAGCCTTGGGCAGATGGGAGGCGATGGTGGAGGTTTGCGGCAGTACCCACAATGGCTTGCTGCCCCACACCTTGTGGCGACCGCCGGAGGCGGGATCGTCCTTGCTGGCGGCAAAGCTCAGGGCTGAATCGACCACCGGGTCCATGCCGGGCAGTTTGCGGAAGCGCTCAGCCATGAAGCCGCCGCTACGGTAATGCAGGAACGCAGGATCGGTATGCCGGGTCAATCGCGCCACCATCGCGTTGCCTTCATGGCCGCTGGAACCGATCGTGTAGAACACCTTGTTCTGCACGCGCAGCACGCGCGCCATCAAATCGAGGTGACGCGATATCAGCTGCGACTCGAACAGTTCGCGAAAACCGCGGGCGTCAAGCGCACTACCCGGCAGCACCGCTTCACCGGCATGCGGAGCATGGCGCACCTCACTCTGCCATAGCTGCACGAACTCGATGAAGTTCTGATCAACGACTTCAGCGCGGTTGAAGCCCTTGTGGCGGGAACCGAGGGCAAAGGGAATGGACATGGGCAGGATATCGACAAGGTGGTGGAAGGATTTTGCAGGAGCCCACCCTGTGGGCGATGCTTCTCAAAGGCATCGCCCACTGGGTGAGCTCCTGCAACCGGGAATCAATGTTGCATCTCGCAGCGATCTGGCTGGACCTGAGCGCACAACAACTGCAGCAGCGCGGCCCGCTGCTGGTCCTTGGGTCGACCGAAACGCTGCAGCAGGCGGATTTGTTCGGCCACGGCCGGGATCGGCAAGCGCAGCCCCGCCAGTTCGGCATGGATGATGTCGTCGACATGGACCGGCGACCAGCCATCATCTCCATGCACTTCCAGCCCGCCCATGACCTCGACGGCAAGCCCGGGAAAAGCAAAGCGGGCGTAGCGCGAACGAAAGCGCTCGGCACCCTCGCCAGTGGGTGTCAAATGCCGGCCCTGCCAGTGATCGATCAAGGCGTCGGCATCGCGCCTGCTGGTCAACACATCCACATCCGCCACGGTCACCGTCGCGCCGGCCAGCCATGCCGCTGCGCTGCCGATCAGGTACCACGCATCGCGGCAACAGGCTTGCAGCTCAGGCACGGCCAACACCAGTGTGGCCTGCAGCTGCGCCCTGATCGCGGTATCCACGGCGGCGCTCATGGCGGCGCGTGACGCCGGCGCCACTGCTCGCGCGTCTGCGCCCATATCTCGACCGGCGCGTCTTCGTGCGGCGCGGGCAGCTTGCCCGGTCCGCGACAGGTGGCTCCCAGCCGTCTGGCCAGGGCTTGCGATGCGATGTTGTCCGGCGCGATCGAATGAATCACCTCCTTCCAGTCAAGCTGGTCGAAAGCCCAGTCGATGGCCGCCACCGAACCTTCCCATGCATAGCCCTTGCCCCATGCCGCACGGGCCAGGCCCCAACCCACTTCGGTGCCAGGCCAGCCCTCCGGATGCCACGGACCCAGCTGCCCGATCCACTGACCACTGGCCTTCTCGATCACCGAGAACATCGAAAAGCCCTGGATCATCCAGGCCCCGGCCTTGCCCAGGAAAGCCCGCCACGCAACGGCACGCGCCTGCGGCCCGCCGACGAACCTGGTTGCCTCGGCATCTGCCATTTTTGCCGCATAGGCGTCGAAATCCTCTGCCCGTGGCGGGCGCAGGATGAGCCGCTCGGTCTCGATGCGCAGCGAATCGACATTCATCGGTCCGACGCTCCGATTCAGAACGCGTTGATGCCGGTCAGTTCGCGGCCCACCACCAGTTCGTGCACGGTCTCGGTGCCTTCATAGGTGATGACCGACTCCAGATTCAGCGCGTGACGGATCGCACCATGCTCGGTGGTGATGCCTGCGCCGCCAAGGATGTCGCGGCACTGGCGGGCGATGTCGATCGCCATGCGGCAGTTGTTCCACTTGGCCAGCGAGACCTGGGTCGGCTGCATTTTGCCGGCGTCCTTCAACCGGCCCAGTTGCAGCGACAGCAGCTGCGCGGTGGTGATGCGCCGGGCCATGTCGGCCAGCTTCAGTTGCACCGCCTGGTTCGAGGCCAGCGGGCGATCGAACAGGATGCGCTCGGCGGTGTAGTCAAGCACCTCCTTCAGGCAGGCCTGGGCCGCGCCGATCGGGCCCCAGGTGATGCCGTAGCGGGCCTGGGTCAGGCAGCCCAGCGGGCCCTTCAGCCCCTTGACGCTGGGCAGGCGCGCGCTGTCCGGCACGCGCACGTCGTCGAAGAACAGCGCGCTGGTGACCGAGGCGCGCAGGCTCATTTTCTTGTGGATCTCCTGCGCCTTGAAGCCGGCCGTGTCGGTCGGCACCACAAAGCCCTGGATGCCCTCGTCGGTCTGCGCCCAGACGATCGCGATGTGCGCCAGGTTGCCGTTGGTGATCCACATCTTGGCGCCGTTGATGACCCAGTTGCTGCCATCCTTCTTCGCGTTCGTCTTCATGTTGGCCGGGTCGGAGCCACCGTGCGGCTCGGTCAGGCCGAAGCAGCCGATCACTTCGCCGGCAGCCATGCGCGGCAGGTACTGTTGCTTCTGCTCCTCGCTGCCGTAGGCGTAGATCGGGTACATGCACAACGAACTCTGCACCGAGGCGAAGCTGCGCAGACCCGAATCGCCGCGCTCCAGCTCCTGGCAGATCAGGCCGTAGCTGACCGCATTCATGCCGGCGCCGCCGTATTCCTCGGGGATGGTGGCGCCGAGCAGGCCGAGCGCCGCGATCTCGGGGATGAGTTCCTTCGGAAAGCGGGCCTGATCGAAACAATCGCCGATGATCGGCAGCACGCGTTCGTCAACGAAACGGCCAACGGTATCCTGCACCATGCGCTCTTCATCGCTGAGCAGTGAGCGGACGTCGTACAGATCGAGCGGATTCAGACGGACAGCCATGAAAACTCCGGAAACGGGCGCGAGAAAAACGCTATTGTAGCTCGGGATCAGCGGGCGAACAGACGCCAGCGCACCCTGCCCGGCTCCCCATTTGTCGCCACCCATTGCGGAATCTCATGTTCAAAGGTGTACTGCTCGGCTTCCTCGCGTTTGCCGCCTACGCGTTCAGCGACGCTTTCGTGAAATCCCTGCGCGGTTCCCTGCCGGCCTACGAAGCAGTCTTTTTCGGTGCCACGCTGGGTCTCAGTGCACTGCCCTTCATCAAGGGCCGCGAGGACCGCTGGCGCGAGGTGGTGCTGGCCCAGCGTCAGGGCTTGTGGCTGATCCGCGCTGGCGCCAGCGCGATCGGCAGCATCGCCGCGGTGATCGCCTTTACCGCCCTGCCGATGGCCGAGGCATTCGCGCTGATCTTCCTGCTGCCGATCTTCGTCACCATCCTGTCGGTACTGATCCTCAAGGAACATGTCGGCTGGCGCCGCTGGTCGGCCGTGGTCGCCGGGTTTGTCGGTGTACTGGTGGTACTGAGGCCAGGCTTCCGGGCGCTGGGCATTGGCCATCTGGCGGCGATCATCTGCGGACTCAGCGGCGCCATCTCGATGATCGCCATGCGCATGGCCGGCCCGCATGAGAAGCGCATCGGCCTGTTCGGCGCCGGCATCATCGGTTCGATGCTGGTGGCTGGCATCATGATGCTGGCCAGTTTTCGCTGGCCGGAGCCCGGCCAATGGCTACTCCTGTTCGGCTATGGCCTGCTTTCCGCACTTGGCTCGGTGCTGCTGATGCTGGCCACCCGCAGGGCGCCGGCCAACCATGTGGCACCGACCCAGTACAGCCAGATGCTCTGGGCCGTCGTGCTCGGCTACGCCATTTTCAACGACCGCCTGGACTGGCCCATGGCCATCGGCATCGCCATCATCCTCTGCGCCGGCCTGTTCACCTTTGTGCGCGAGGAAAAGGTGACCCGCTGGTGGCGTCGCGCACGGGTGGTGTGAACCTGCCTGCCGGTGCCGGCAGGCGCGCAAGGATCAGCCAGCCAGACCCTCTGATTTGCCGGACCGCTCCCGCGTCATCATGGACAGCCCGCCATAAATCACGAACAGCGGCCACCACTGCGCCCACGACAACTGCAGGATGAACATCAGCGCGACCATGACCACGGCAAGCGAGGCCAACAGCGAATGCAGGACCTTGCTGTCCACATGACCGATACGGCGATAGCGCTCGACGGCACACGACAACGGTGACAACGCCCCCACCAGGATGAGCCAGGCCCACCAGTTATCGTGGTCCAGAATGGGAATCTCGATACCCAGATTGTTCAGCAGAAACACCACGCCCACGGCAATCACCACCACGGCGGGGGCCACCCGGCCCGGCCAGGAAGGCTTCGCACTTGACTCGCTCATGCCCATCTCCATCGCTCCCCTGAAAGATGAGTCCATGGTGGATTCAGGCCGGCCCCGCGCCAAGTGACAGGCGTCATCCACAACAGATGCAGCCGGCCCGTTGCCGGACCTCAACGATTGCTCACCCCATGCGGTACATGCCCGGTCGCGACATGCTTGCGCGCGGACTCCACGTTGGCGGGTGAATCGTCGAAGAAGATGTCGGCACCGAACGCGTCCAGGAACGGCCCCTTGTCGCGACCACCGAGAAACAACGCCTCGTCGATGCGCACGCCCCACCGACGCAGGGTCAGGATCACCCGCTTGTGCGCAGGGGCAGAGCGCGCGGTGACCAGGGCCGTGCGGATCGGCGAGTCCTCGGCCGGAAACGCCGACTGCAGCCGGTGCAGCGCGGTGAGAAATCCACGGAACGGGCCGACCGACAGCGGCTCGTCGGCGTGCTCGGTTTCGTTGCGATGAAAGGCAGCGAGACCTTCCTCGCGTGATACACGCTCGCCTTCATCGCCGAAGATCACCGCGTCGCCGTCGAACGCGATGCGCAGTTGCTCGCTGGCGCGCGGCGGTGCCGTGCTGGGCAGGATGGTGGCGGCCGCCACGCCGGCAGCCAGTGCGCGGCCGACGTCCTCGGCATTGGCCGACAGGAACAGGTCGGCCTTGAATGGCGCGATGTAATCGGATGTAGGCGCGCCGCTGGTAAAGGCTGCCCGACTGATCTCCAGACCGTAATGCTGGATGGCGTTGAAGATGCGCAGGCCGGTGTCACCGGAGTTGCGCGACAGCAGGATCACCTCCACCGGCGGTACGTTGCCAGCGAGCTTGTTCAGACCCAGCAGCTTCTGCACCAGGGGAAAGGCCACCCCGGGCTGCAGGATCTCGTTTTCATGCTCGATCTGGAAGCTGCGATAGGCATCCAGGCCATCGCGCTCGAACAGCTGGTGGCTGTCGCCCAGGTCGAACAAGGCGCGCGATGAGATCGCCACGACGAGGCGGTTGTCGGTAGACGAGGAAGGGTCGTGGCTCGAGGCGAGATTGGGCATACCGGGAATCTACCGCATTGAGCGAGGAGTGAGTGAAGAGGAATGAGGAGTGAAAGAAGCCGGCAGCTGCCCTTCTCTCCTTTCTCACCCCTCTTCACTCACTCCTGTCTCTCACTCCGCCGCGAACTGCTCATCAAGGATGCGCTGCTCGAGGTTGTGTTCGGGATCGAACAGCAATCGCACACCCTGGTCGCCGGACTGCCTGATCGACACCACCCGCACGTCACGCACCTCATGGAAATCGGCGGTGGCACTGACCGGGCGCTTGCCCGGATCAAGCACGCGCAGGATCACCTCGGTGCGGTGCGGCAGGATCGCACCGCGCCAGCGGCGCGGACGAAACGGGCTGATCGGAGTCAAGGCCAGTACGTTCGCATCCAGCGGCAGGATCGGACCATGCGCCGAAAGGTTGTAGGCAGTGGAGCCGGCCGGGGTCGACACCAGGATCCCGTCGCAGACCAGGGTCGCCAGCTTGACCGTGCCGTTGAGCTGCACTTCCAGGTGCGCCGCCTGATTGCTCTGGCGCAACAGCGACACCTCGTTGAAGGCCAGCCGGGTGCATTCCTCGCCGCTGGCATCGGTCACCTTCATCTGCAGCGGAAACATCGACGCGGCATGTGCGCGGGCAATCCGCTCGGGCAACTCGTCGAGCTGGTATTTGTTCATCAGAAAGCCGACCCGACCCAGCTTCATGCCGTATACCGGCAGTTCGAGCGCCCGATACGTGTGCAGCGTGCGCAGCATGAAACCGTCGCCGCCGAGCGCCACGATCAGTTCAGCCTGCTCGGGTGACACGTCGCCATAGCGATCGACCAGCTTGCGGTGCGCCTGCTGGGCAACGCTGGTTTCGCTGGCGACAAAGGCAAAGCGCATGCGCGGTAACCGGTGACTTGAGATCGGCCCAGATTACACAGCACGAAGGCGCAAGACCATCGCTGGTCCTGCGCCTTCGCGTCTATCGCAAGCGGGTGGCTGGATCAGCTCACCGGCACCTGCGCCAACTGGGCCAGCCGGCGCACGGCCACCGACGCGATCGGATAGTCCGCATTCTGGGTGAGGATTTCCGCCAGCATGCTGCGGGTGTGCTGCAAGGTGGGGTCGTCGCGCTGCAGCCACGCCTGCACCGGCGAGATGTCCGTGCGATCGGTGCCAAGCGAAAGCACCTGGATCACCAGCGCGCGATGCTGATGGTTGAGCTCGTCCAGCAGCGAGCCACGTGCCTGCGCATGCCAGTGCCCTTCCACCGGCAACGCCTCGATCTGGCCACGCAACCACTCCAGGTCCAGCACCTCACCCAGCTCGTAGAACGCGCCAGCCACCTTCTCCATCGGCTGAGCGCTTTGCTGCACCACCTCGACCATGTCCAGTGCCGCGCGCAGATCGGGCAGGCGCGCCAGTCGCAAAGCGAGTTCGGCCGGCATGCCCAGGCCCTCCCATTTTTCCTGGGTGCACGAGAAATCACCCTTGCCGGTGGGCGTCAGCACCGCAGGCAGCACCTTGCGCAACGCGTACACACCTTCCTGATAGCGCTCCACGTTGGCTGCAATGTCCAGCGAACCGCCCGGACGATTGAGCAACCAGCGCGTCATGTGGCGCAGCAGCGACCAGACCTGCTTGATCGCGTCGATCTGGGTGTCTTCGGCGACCTGGCTGTCGAGCAGTTCGATCTGTGCCCACAACTCGCGCGCGTCGAGAATCTCGCGGGCGGCGGTATACGCCTTGGCAATCGCCGCCGGGCGCTGGCCGGTGTCTTCCTGCATGCGCATCATGAAGGTGGCGCCCATCCGATTGATGGTCGAGTTGGTCACCGCGGTGGCGATGATCTCGCGCTTCAGTCGATGGCGCTGCATGTGCTCGGCATACTTTTCGTGCAATGGCGCAGGGAAGTAACGCACCAGCTCCTTGGAGAGGTACGGGTCTTCCGGCACGTCCGAGTCCAGCAGCTGCTGGAACAGGCGGATCTTGTCGTACGACAGCAGCACGGCAAGCTCGGGCCGGGTCAGGCCGTGGCCGCGGCTCTTGCGCTCGGTCAACTCGGCCTCGGAAGGCAGGTTTTCGACCTGGCGGTCCAGCGTGCCCTCGACCTCCAGCGTGCGGATGAAGTGCGCCATCGAGCCGATGCGGCTGACCGACTGGTGCTCCATCAGGGTGATCGCCTGGTTTTGCCGGTAGTTGTCCCACAGCACCAGCTGGCCCACCTCCTCGGTCATCGCCGCGAGCTGCACGTTGCGCGCCGCATCGTCCAGCTCACCGCGCTGCACCGCGTCGTTGAGCAGGATCTTGATGTTGACTTCGTGATCGGAAGTGTCCACGCCGGCGGAGTTGTCGATGAAATCGGTATTCAGCAGCACACCGTGCTGGGCCGCCTCGATACGACCCTTCTGGGTCATGCCGAGGTTGCCACCCTCGCCGACCACCTTGCAGCGCAGCTCCGCGCCATTCACACGCAGTGCGTTGTTGGCGCGATCACCCACGTCGGCATGGGTCTCGGCGGACGACTTCACGTAGGTGCCGATGCCGCCATTCCACAGCAGATCCACCGGCGCCTTCAGGATCGCACTGAGCAGGTCGCTGGGCGCCATGTGCTCCACGTCGGCCTTCAGGCCCAGCACTGCGCGTACTTCCGGCGTGAGCGGGATCGACTTGGCACTTCGCGGGTAGACGCCGCCACCGGCCGAGATCAGCGACTTGTCGTAATCATCCCAGCTCGATCGCGGCAGCTTGAACATGCGCTCGCGCTCGACAAACGAACGCTCGATATCCGGGTTGGGGTCGAAGAAGACATGGCGGTGGTCGAATGCCACCTGCAGGCGGATGTGGCGCGACAACAGCATGCCGTTGCCGAACACATCGCCGGACATGTCACCGATACCGACGCAGGTGAAGTCCTGTGTCTGGCAATCGCGGCCCAGCGCGCGGAAGTGCCGTTTGACCGACTCCCACGCACCCTTGGCCGTGATACCCATGACCTTGTGGTCATACCCGTTGGAGCCACCGGACGCGAACGCGTCGCCGAGCCAGAAACCGTGCTCGATCGAGATCGCGTTGGCGATGTCGGAGAACGTGGCCGTGCCCTTGTCAGCCGCCACCACCAGGTAGGGGTCGTCGCCGTCGTGGCGCACCACGTCGTGCGGCGCCACCGTAGCGCCATCGACCAGATTGTCGGTGATATCCAGCAGGCCACTGATGAACATGCGGTAGCAGGCAATGCCCTCGGCCTGCTGCGCATCGCGATCGCCCGGCCCTCCGGTGGCTGCCGGCGCCTTCTTGACGAAGAAGCCACCCTTGGAGCCCACCGGTACGATCACCGTGTTCTTGACCATCTGCGCCTTGACCAGGCCGAGCACCTCGGTACGGAAATCCTCGCGTCGGTCGGACCAGCGCAGACCACCGCGAGCCACCGCGCCGAAGCGCAGGTGAATGCCTTCCACCCGCGGCGCGCACACCCAGATTTCCCGGTAGGGCACGGGCTTGGGCAGGTCAGGCACCTGATGCGAGTCGAGCTTGTAGCTGATGTAGCCGCGATATTCACCATCCCACTTCTGGAAGAAGCTGGTGCGCAGGGTGCCGCGAATCAGCGCCAGGAAGCTGCGCAGGATGCGATCTTCGTCGAGACTGGAAACCTCTTCCAGCAACAGGCCGATCGCCTGCTCGACGACCTGGATCTGCTCGGCCCGCGGCGCCGACAACGCGGCACTCAAACCGTCGATGAGGGTCGGCTGCGCTGACTGCACCTGCGCAGGAATCAGAGCCTGCATCTCGACCGCCAGGGTAGCCCCGGCCGCCTTCAGCTCGTCCGCCGACAGTGCTTCGCGGCGCGGATCGAACTTCGCCAGGAACAGTTCCACCAGCAGGCCGGCAATGGCCGGGTAGCGGCCCAGGGTTTCCTCGGTATATGCCTGCGAGAACGTGGCACCCGTCTGCAGCAGGTATTTGTAATAGCCACGCAGCATCGCCACCTGACGCCAGCTGAGCTTGGCGGCCAGCACCAATCGATTGAAGCCGTCGCTTTCGGCGTTGCCGCGCCAGATCTGGGCAAAAGCATCCTCGAACAAGGTACCGACCTGCTCGACGCTGAAGGTCAGCTCGCCCACCGGCTGCACTTCGAAATCCTGGATCGACAGCAGTGAATCGCCATGAATGGCGTAGACATGCTCGCTGAGCACGCGCAGGCCGAGATTCTCCAGTTGTGGCAACAGCTCGGACAAGGCGATATCACCGCCAGAGCGATAGACCTTGAAACGCAAGGTCTCCGGTGCCTGCGGCGGGTGGTAGAACGACATCCGCAAGGCGTTGTCGCCGTCCAGCTGCGATAGCTGGTAAATGTCATCGGCGGCCACGCTCGGGCTCACGTCCTCGACGTAACCTGCCGGCAGCGACCTGGCATAGCGATTGGCCAGCACGACGCCTTCATGGTCACCGCGTGTACTGATCAGTGCATCGCGCAGGTCGTCATGCCAGTTGCGCACGATCGCCGCCACCCCCTGCTCCAGCGCCACGATGTCGGGGCTGGGACGGTCACCGATCTTCGGACGCACCACCACATAGACGCGGGCCAGCACGTCGTCGCCCATCAGCACGGCCGAATCCAGGTGCTCGCCATGCAACTGGTCCATCAGCAGATGTTCGATGCGCTCGCGCACCGAGGTATTGAAGCGCTCGCGCGGCACGTAAACCAGGCAGGTATAAAAACGCCCGTAGCGGTCAGCGCGAAGGAACAGCCGCGCACGGACACGCTGGCGAACCTCGAGAACGCCCATTGCCGTGGCAAAGAGTTCATCGTCGCTACCCTGAAGCAGTTCGTCGCGCGGCAGCATGTCCAGCACATTCGCCAAAGACTTGCCTGAGTGGGAGTCACGCTTGAAGCCCGAACGCGACATCACGACGGCAACCTTCTCGCGCACCAGCGGCACCTCCTGCGGGCGAACCATGTAGGCGGCAGAAGTGAACATGCCGAGGAAGCGCTGCTCGGCGATGGCGTTGCCGGCTGCATCGAACTTCAACACACCAATGTAGTCCATGTAACCCGAACGATGCACGTGGGAACGCGCATTGGTCTTGGTCAGGATGATCGCGTCGGTCGCGCCCGAGTGACGAATGCCGCTGGCGGCCAGCGTGCGCAGTGAACGCGGGGCCATCGAGCGCTCGGTCTTGCGCAGGATGCCCAGGCCCGACGACTCGATCGCTCGCAGCACGCGCTCGCCGTCGGCGCCGGATACCTCGTATTCCCGGTAACCCAGGAAAGTGAAATTGTCATTGGCCACCCACTGCATGAATTCGCTGGCCTCCTGCACGGAGGCGGCATCAAGCGGCAAGGCGAGCTGCGGCAACTCGGCGGCAACGGACAGTGCCTTGTCGCGCATCAGCGACCAGTCGTTGACCGCGGCGCGCACGTCTTCCAGGGCATCCTCGACCTGCGCCTTCAGCTTCGCCTGTTCGGTCGCATCGGCGGCACGGTCAATCTCGAAATGCATCACCGATTCGGCGTGGCCCTCCTCGTTGCCAAGTGCCTGCATGGCACCTGCCGCATCGCGAGTCACCTTGACCACCGGATGGAACACGGCATGGATCTGCATGTTGCCTGCCACGATCATGCTCACCGTATCGACCAGGAACGGCATGTCATCGGTGACGATCTGCAACAGGCTGCGACCGGCATGCAGGTCGGCAGGGTTGAGCACGCGAACCGATGCACGCCCGAGCGGACGCTGCCGCATGAACTCCAGCAGGCTGGCGATCAGTGCGGCCCACTGCACCGGCGCATGCATACCCAGATCACTGTCGGTGATGCGTGCGAAGAACGAGTCACAAAAAACCTGCACTTCAGCCAGCCGCTGGGGCGACATGCCGCTCTTCCTGAGCTCGGCCAACACTACCGACGGAAGGGACGATTCATTCGACGCGTGGGTCACATTCATGGCATCTGCTGGGTAGTGGAGACGGAGTTTGGCAATGACGGGTAAAAAGCCTCGAAAGGATACGCCGCGAGGCAGGGTGAATCCACCGGCAGCGCATGATTTTCACCGTGCTCTTGCGCATGGATTCAGCGTACGTGTGCGCAGGGATGCCGGGCCGATTCGTCGTGGTTGCGATGCAGCAGGAGCGACACCGGCATGAAGCATCGGCAGTGCAGACTGCGCGCGCACGGAGATGTCACCGAGGCCCGCATGCAGGATCAAATGCACATGCCTTGCACACAATTCGCTGCGAGAATGGCGCGCGGCGCGATCTCTGGTGCCCGGCTGTGCAGGTCGGGGGCAGCTCTGTCAACGGGTAGATTCGTGGTGCCGATGAAACATATACTCGTCAGTATAGTATGGCCTGCAAGGCTCATCGCACGGCGCTCCGGGTCAGCCACACCTGTCTCGCGACAACCGCTGCTTCTGCCCTGCCGATCATGCAAGACAGCTGCACCAACGATGCCATCCTTCTTTGCCATACCGGCCGGTGCGCAGGCACCCCATCCCCCCCCGTACACGCAAGTCCCGGAGCCCACATGACGTCCTCTTTTCTGCGCATACCCCTGCTCTGCCTCGGCCTGATGGCGCTGGCTGCCTGCGGCAAGGGCAAGGATCAGGGAGCGCCGCAAATGCCGGTACCCGAGGTCGGGGTGATCCGGGCGCAGCCGCAGAATTCGCCGCTCACCCGTGACCTCGTTGGCCGCCTCAGCGCCTATCGCAGCGCCGACGTGCGCGCCCGCGTCGCCGGCGTGCTGCTCAAGCGCAGTTACGAGGAAGGCACCGACGTGAAGAAGGGCCAGCCGCTGTTCGAGATCGATCCAGCGCCCTTGAAGGCCTTGCTCAATGCCAGCCTCGCCACCCTGGCGCAGGCCCAGGCCACCTATACCAACAACAAGATCGCCGCACAGCGTACCCACGTACTGGCACCCAAGGGTTACGTCTCCAGATCCGACGTCGACAACGCCGATGCGGCCGAGCGCACGGCTGCCGCTTCGGTCCAGGTCGCGCGCGCCAACGTGCAAACGGCACGAATCAACCTCGGCTACGCCCATGTGACTTCGCCGATTGACGGCCGCGCCGGCCAGCAGCAGGTCACCGAGGGTGCATTGGTCGGCAATGGCAGCGACACCTTGCTGACCACAGTCGACCAGATCGATCCTCTGTATGTGAACTTCACCATGAGCGTGGACTCGCTGGAGCAGATGCGTTCTGCGCAGAGCAGCGGCAACGTCACGCTGGCCCAACCCGACCAGACCAGCGTCCAGATCAACCTCCCCGACGGCAGTGTCTACGGGGAAAAGGGCGTACTGAACTTCTCCGCCGCAACGGTCGACCCCAGCACCGGCTCGGTCAACCTGCGCGCCACCATCCCCAACCCGAAACACAGCCTGTTGCCCGGCATGTACGTGACCCTGAAAGCCAGCCTCGGCCAGCAGCACAAGGTATTCATGATTCCGCAGGCCGCAGTGCAACGCGATACCACGGGCGCCTACCTGATGGTAGTCGGCGCCGATGGCAAGGTCGTGCGCAAGGACGTCGGCACCGGCGACATCGTCGGCAGCAACTGGGTGATTACCGGCGGATTGTCGGCGGGCGACCAGGTGGTGGTTTCGGGCCTGCAAAAGATCAAGGCGGGCGCCCCGGCCAAGGCCAGCCCATGGCAACCTGCTGCGGCTGCCCCGGGCACTGCCCCGGCCAGCAAGTAACGGAGCGCAGCACATGCCGAGTTTTTTCATCGACCGCCCGATCTTCGCCTGGGTACTGGCCATCCTGATTTCCCTGGGTGGCGTGCTGGCCATCCTCAACCTGGGTGTGGAGTCGTACCCGTCGATCGCGCCACCGCAGATCACGGTCAGCGCCACCTATCCCGGCGCCAGCGCGGACACCACCGAGAAGTCGGTCACCCAGGTGATCGAGCAGCAGCTGACCGGCATCGATCACCTGCTGTATTTCAGCTCGTCCTCCAGCGCCAGCGGTTCGTCGAACATCACGCTGACCTTCGAGAGCGGCACCGATCCCGATATCGCCCAGGTGCAGGTACAGAACAAGGTCAGCCAGGCCACCCCGCGGCTACCCTCGGAAGTGACCCAGCAAGGCGTGGTCGTGGCCAAGTCCAACGCCGACTTCCTGATGGTGGTCGCCTTGCGCTCGAACACGGCATCGACTGACAGCGGCAAGCTCAACGACATCATTGCCTCGCAGGTCCTCGACCAGATTGCTCGACTGCCCGGCGTCGGCAGCACGCGCCAGTTCGGCTCCGAATACGCGATGCGGATCTGGCTCAACCCGGAGAAGCTGCAAGGTTATGGCTTGTCCGCCAGCCAGGTGCTGGCTGCCGTAAAAGCGCAGAACGTGCAGTTCGCTGCCGGCTCGATCGGCGGTGACCCGGCGCCGCTCGACCAGGGGTTCACCGCCAGCGTAAGCGCCGAAGGACGCTTTACCACGCCGAAACAGTTCAAGGGGATCATCCTGCGCGCCAACAGCGACGGCACCACGGTGACCCTGGGCGACGTCGCGCGGGTGGTGTTCGGGCCGGCGAGCTACGGGTTCAACACCCGCTACAACGGCGATCCGGTAGCCGCCTTCGCCGTCTTGCTGAGCCCCGGCGCCAATGCACTCAACGTGGCCACCGCAGTCCGCGGCAAGATGGATGAGCTGTCGCCGAGCTTCCCGCCGGGGGTTTCCTGGTTCAGCCCGTACGACACCACCGCCTTCGTCAAAATCTCGATCGACGAAGTGATGAAGACGCTGGCCGAAGCAATCGTGCTGGTGTTCCTGGTGATCCTGCTGTTCCTGCAGAACATCCGCGCCACCATCATCCCCACCCTGGTCATTCCGGTGGCGCTGCTGGGCACCTTCATGGGCATGCTGGTGCTGGGCTTCAGCATCAACCAGCTGACCCTGTTCGGCATGGTGCTGGCGATCGGCATCGTGGTCGACGACGCGATCGTGGTGATCGAAAATGTCGAGCGCATCATGACCGAGGAAGGTCTGTCGCCGAAGGAGGCCACGCGCAAGGCGATGGGTCAGATCACCGGCGCGGTGGTGGCGATCACCGTGGTGCTGGCGGCCGTATTCGTGCCCTCGGCACTGCAGCCAGGTGCCACCGGCATCATCTACAAGCAGTTCGCGTTGACGATTGCTGCCTCGATGGGGTTTTCGGCGCTGCTCGCGCTGTCGTTCACGCCAGCCCTCTGCGCCAGCTTCCTGCTGCCTGAGCACGACAAGAAAAAGAACATTGTCTTTCGCAAATTCAACCAGTTCTTCGACTGGGTCACGCACACCTACACGGGCCATGTCGGTGGAGCCGTTCGCCATGCACCACGATGGATGCTCGCCTTCATCCTGATCTGCGTGCTCGGCGGCTTCCTGTACACGCGACTGCCCGGCAGCTTCCTGCCCGAGGAGGACCAGGGCTACGCGCTGGCGATTGTGCAGTTGCCCCCAGGCGCCACCATCCAGCGCACCAACAAGGTCATGGACCAGGTGTATGCGATCGTCGCCAAGGACCCTGCCGTCGTGGGCATGATGCAGATCGCCGGCTTCAGTTTCGTCGGCGCCGGCGAAAACGTCGGCATGGCTTTCATCCGGCTCAAGGACTGGAGCAAGCGCGATGTCACCGCCGACCAGTTCATCCAGCGAACCAACGGCGCCTTGCAGAAGGTGCGTGACGCGCAGATCTTCGTGATCAACCTGCCGACGGTGCGTGGTCTGGGCCAGTTCGGCGGCTTCGACATGTTCCTGCAGGACCGCTCCGGTGCCGGGCGGACCGCCTTGGCCGACGCGCGCAACACGCTGCTGGCCAAAGCTGCGCAAAGCCCCATCATCACCGGGGTAAGGCCCAACAGCCTCGAGGATGCACCGCAGCTGGCGCTCAACGTGGACCGCACCCAGGCCCAGTCGATGGGCTTGTCGGTGGGGGATGTCTACACCGCAGTACAATTGATGCTTGCACCGGTTTACGTCGACGATTTCACCTACGGCGGCCGGGTCAAACGGGTACTGATGGAAGCCGACGCGCCGTTCCGCAAGGGTCCGGACATGCTGCAGCACATGTACACGCCCAGCAGCACCGCCACCGGCAGCGACGGCAACCCGGCAATGATTCCGCTGGCCAGTGTCATCAACCCGACATGGACCACGGCGTCACCGTCCTTGACCCGCTACAACGGTTATTCGGCGGTCGAAATCGTTGGCTCGCCCGCGCCGGGACATGCCTCCGGTGAGGCGATGGCGGCGATGCAGAAAATCGTCAGCGACGATCTGCCCAAGGGTTTCGGCTATGACTGGACTGGCCAGTCCTATCAGGAAATCCTTTCCGGCAATGCCGCCACCCTGCTGATGGTGCTGTCGATCTTCATCGTCTTTCTGGCGCTGGCTGCGCTTTATGAAAGCTGGTCGATTCCGGTGGCGGTGCTGCTGGTGGTGCCGCTGGGCCTGCTCGGCGCGGTGGTATTCAGCCTGTTGCGCAGCCTGCCCGATGACATCTACTTCAAGATCGGCCTGATCACGGTCATCGGCCTGGCCGCGAAAAACGCGATCCTGATCGTGGAGTTCGCCGTGGAGCAGCAACAACAGGGCAAGAGCCTGCGCGAAGCCGTCGTCGGTGCCGCCCGGCTGCGACTGCGGCCGATCCTGATGACCTCACTGGCCTTCATCCTCGGCGTGTTCCCGCTGTTCATTTCCACCGGCGCCGGCGCCAACGCGCGGCATGCGATCGGTACGGGCGTCATCGGTGGCGTGTTGTTCGCCACCTTCCTCGGCGTGCTGCTTATCCCGGTGTTCTACGTCGTGGTGCGGCGCGCCCTGGGCGACAAGCTCGACGGCGACGTTCCGACACCGGCAAAAGCTCCCGGTGGAATGCAGCCGTTCGATTCGGATCCGCAGCGGGGGGCATGAGGCAGATCATGGTGTGCAGGAGCGCCCCCTGTGAGCGATGCTTTTCGGTGGCCGGGCGTCGGCAAAGAGCCATCGCGCACAGGGTGCTCCTACGAGTGTCGCTTGATCAGCGCAGCCCCGTTTCGGCACGGGCGATCACCAGGCGCTGGATCTCGCTGGTGCCTTCGTAGATCTCGGTGATCTTGGCGTCGCGGTTGAGCGTTCCAGCGGACGCTGCCCATGGGCAGTGTGCCGGAGCGCGGGCAGCCTCCCTCAGCGCAGCCCCGTTTCGGCGCGGGCGATCACCAGACGCTGGATCTCGCTGGTGCCTTCGTAGATCTCGGTGATCTTGGCGTCGCGGTTGAGCGTTCCAGCAGCGCACGCTGCCCATGGGCAGCGTGCCTGAGCGCGGGCAGCCTCCCTCAGCGCAGCCCCGTTTCGGCACGGGCGATCACCAGACGCTGGATCTCGCTGGTGCCTTCGTAGATCTCGGTGATCTTGGCGTCGCGGAAGTAGCGCTCCAGCGGCATTTCCTTGGAGTAGCCCATGCCGCCGTGAATCTGCACGGCCTGATGGCTGATCCACATCGCCGCTTCGGACGCGGTGAGCTTGGCGACGGCCGCTTCGGTGCCGAAACGGCCACCGTTCTTGTCCGCCTGCATCTTCGCCCAGGCTGCGCGCATGGTCAGCAACGTCGCGGCGTCGAGCTTGCACTTCATGTCCGCGATCTTGGACTGGGTCATCTGGAACGTGCCGATTGGATGTCCAAAAGCCCTGCGGTCACGCGACCACTGAAGCGTCGCCTCGTAGGCAGCACGGGCAATGCCAACGGCCTGCGAGGCGATGCCGATGCGACCGGCGTCGAGTACACCCATCGCGATCGAAAAGCCCTTGCCCTCGTCGCCGAGCAGGTTTTCCTTCGGACAGACGTACTCGATGAATTCGATCTCGCAGGTGGCCGAAGCGCGGATACCGAGCTTGGGCTCGCTCTTGCCGGCATGAAAGCCCGGCAGCTGAGTGTCGATGATGAAGCCGGACACGCCCCTGGCACCGATGCCCGGTGTTGAGATCGCGAACAGCACGATGTAGCGGGCCACCGGGCCGGAGGTGATCCAGCTCTTCTTGCCGGTGATCACCCAGTCCCCGTTGGCATTCTTGCTTGCCCGCGTATGCATGGCCGAGGCATCCGAACCGGACTGCGGCTCAGTCAGCGCATAGGCGCCGATGGCTTCGCCGGTGGCGATCGCACGCACGTATTTCTGCTTCTGTTCCTCGTTGCCATGCTTGAGGATACCGTTGCAGAACAGCGAATTGTTCACCGACATGATGGTCGCAGTGGCCGCATCCGCTGCCGCAATCTCGATCACGGCCAGGGCATAGGCGATGGTATCCATCGCCGCACCGCCGTACTCTTCAGGCACCTCGATACCCATCAGGCCGAGCTTGCCCATTTCGCGGATGTTCTCCAACGGGAACTCGCCCTTGGCATCCAGCTCGGCAGCCACCGGCGCGATGCGCCTCGAAGCGAAGTCGCGTGCGATCGACTGGATCGACAACTGGTCTTCGGTGAAATTGAAATCCATGGGAGCTCCGCGGGAAATAATCAGCCGCACATTATAGGTGCCGGCCTGATCGACCATGTGCGGTTGCAGCATGTGCAAGCGCCCGCGTTCGGAGTACAGCTGGGCGCGGCGACTCGGGGCGACGCTGCTTCCATCTGCTCCACCATGCCCGCACAGGTCGCTTGACGCCCCGCCAAACGCCGGCCAGACTTGTTATCTCTTTATCGCGATAAAAGGATGCCAACCCATGCCCGGTGCCAGCAAGCTGCTGACCGCAAGCGCCCGCCAGGAAAGCTGCTGATGGATCTGGCAACCGCTTCCAGCGTACTGCGACTGCTGGCCGACCCTACCCGCGTGCGCCTGCTCGCCTTGCTGGAACACGAGGAGCTGACGGTGGCCGAACTGGCCGCAGTGCTGCATCTGGCGCAGCCGCGGGTATCCACCCATCTGGCCAAGCTGAAGGAAGCTGGCTTGGTGCGCGACCGTCGCGCCGGCGTCTCGGCTTACTACCGCGCCAACAACGAAGGTGACGAGGCCCAGCACAACCTGCTCAGCTCGCTGCGCACGAGCATCGACGACGCCTTGCTGCGCGAAGACAGCGCACGACTGCCGGGCGTACTGGCCAACCGCGCCCGCGAAGAAGGCTGGGCCGACACCGTTGCTGGCGACATGGAGCGCCACTACTCTCCCGGCCGAACCTGGGAGACGCTGGCGCGCTCGCTGTTGCAGTTGCTGGGCACGGGCGACGTGCTGGATATCGCCTCCGGCGACGGCATCACTGCCGAGTTGCTGGCGCCGCATGCGCACTCGATCATGTGCATCGACTCGAGCGAGCGCGTGGTCGACGCCGCCGCAAAGCGGCTGAAGGCATTCACCAACGTGCAGGTGCGTCAGGGCGACATGCACGCACTGGATCTGGGCGATCAACGCTTCGACCTGGTGCTGATGCTGCACGCGCTGACCTATGCCGAGCACCCGACCCAGGCGGTGGCCGAAGCCGCACGCCTGCTTCGACCGACCGGGCGGCTGCTCGCCGTCACCCTGGGCCAGCACGATCACCGCGCCGCTGTCGAGCCGTTCGACCATCGCAATCTGGGCTTCAGCAGCGAACAACTTGCCGGCTATGCCCGCGATGCCGGGCTGGACGTGATCAGTTGCAATCGACTCAGCCGCGAGCGCAAGGCACCCCATTTCGAAGTGATCAGTCTGCTGGCGCGCAAACCGGGCTAAGGCAGCCTGCCGCCGGCATGAAAATTTGAACGAGAGAAAATCCGATGAGTACCCTTCCCTGGCTTCACCCCGATCGCGTCGCCCTGTTGCAGCAAGGTCTGCAGCAACGCATCCTGATCCTTGATGGCGGCATGGGCACCATGCTGCAGGGACACGATCTGGACGAAGGTGGATTCCGCGGCCAGCGTTTCGAGCAGGGGCACGACGGCCATGCACATGTGCATGACCACCCGGGCTGCGATCTGAAGGGAAACAACGACCTTCTGACACTGACTCAACCGGAGATCATCCGTGGCGTGCACGAGGCCTATCTCGACGCCGGCGCCGATCTGGTCGAAACCAACACCTTCAACTCCACCCGGATCAGCCAGGCCGACTACAAGCTGCAGCATCTGGCCTATGAGCTGAACCTCGAAGGCGCGCGACTGGCTCGCGCCGCCTGTGATGCGATGACGCTGAAGACGCCGCACCAACCGCGCTTCGTCATCGGCGTGCTGGGCCCGACCAGCCGCACCGCCTCGCTCTCGCCCGACGTCAACGACCCGGGCTTCCGCAACGTCACCTTCGAGGAACTGGCGGAGAACTACACCGAGGCCGCCACCGGCCTGATCGAGGGCGGTGCCGACGTGATCATGGTCGAAACCATCTTCGACACGCTCAACGCCAAGGCGGCACTGTTCGCGCTGAGCGAACTGTTCCATCAGCGCGGCGCGCGCATGCCGGTGATGATTTCCGGCACCATCACCGACCGCTCCGGCCGCACGCTGTCCGGCCAGACCGCGGAGGCGTTCTATTACTCGGTACGCCACGCGCGGCCGCTGTCGGTTGGCTTCAATTGCGCGCTTGGCGCGGACGACCTGCGCCCGCATATCCAGACCCTGGCCAGCATCGCCGACAGCTATGTCAGCACCCACCCCAACGCCGGCCTGCCCAATGCCTTTGGCGAGTACGACGAGAGCCCCGAACACATGGCCGAGGTGATCGGCAGCTTCGCCCGCGATGGCCTGCTCAATCTGGTCGGCGGCTGCTGCGGCACCACGCCGGCACATATCAAGGCGATTGCCACCGCGGTGCGCAACCATCCGCCGCGTGTGCTGCCGCTGCTCGACGTGGAGGCCGCATAACATGGCGCAGCACACCCGCCTGTCCGGCCTCGAACCGCTGGTCATCACGCCCGACCTGCTGTTCATCAACGTCGGCGAGCGCACCAATGTCACTGGCTCGGCGCAGTTCAAGAAGCTGATCAAGGAAGACCGCTACGACGAGGCCATCGAAGTTGCCCGCCAGCAGGTCGCCAACGGCGCGCAGATCATCGACATCAACATGGACGAGGGGCTGATCGATTCCGAAGCGGCGATGACGCGCTTCGTCAACCTGATCGCTGCCGAACCCGACATCGCCCGCGTGCCGTTCATGATCGACTCGTCCAAGTGGACGGTGATCGAGGCCGGCCTGCGCTGCCTGCAGGGCAAAGGCATCGTCAACTCGATCTCGATGAAGGAAGGCGAAGCGGCATTCCTGGAACAGGCGCGCAAGGTGCAGCAGTATGGCGCCGCGGCGGTGGTGATGGCGTTCGACGAACAGGGCCAGGCCGACACCTGCGAGCGCAAGGTCGAAATCTGTTCGCGCGCTTACCATCTGCTCACCGAACAGCTCGACTTCCTGCCCGAAGACATCATCTTCGATCCGAATATCTTCGCGATCGCCACCGGCATCGAGGAGCACAACAACTACGCAGTGGATTTCATCAACGCCACCCGCGAGCTGAAACAGCGCTTCCCCGACTGCCACATCTCCGGCGGCGTCTCCAACGTGTCGTTCTCGTTCCGCGGCAACAACATCGTGCGCGAGGCGATCCACTCGGTATTCCTGTACCACGCGATCCGTGCCGGCATGGACATGGGCATCGTCAACGCCGGCGCGCTGACGATCATGGACGACATCGACCCGCCGCTGCGCGAGCGGGTCGAGGACGTCGTGCTGAACCGCCGCGACGACGCCACCGAGCGCCTGCTGGAGATCGCCGACAACTACAAGGGCAAGCGCGGCGAAGCGGTGGTCGAGACGCTGGCCTGGCGCGAGCAGCCGGTGCGCGAACGGCTCAGCCACGCGCTGGTGCACGGCATCGATCAGTACGTGGTCGAGGACACCGAGGAAGCGCGCCAGCTGTCGACTCGCCCGCTGGACGTGATCGAAGGTCCGCTGATGGACGGCATGAACGTGGTCGGTGACCTGTTCGGCGCCGGCAAGATGTTCCTGCCGCAGGTGGTCAAATCCGCCCGCGTGATGAAAAAGGCGGTGGCCTACCTGCTGCCGTACATCGAGGCGGAAAAGCTGCGCACCGGCGACATGGGCAAGAACAACGGCAAGATCATCATGGCCACGGTCAAGGGCGACGTGCACGACATCGGCAAGAACATCGTCGGCGTGGTGCTCCGCTGCAACAACTTCGAGGTGATCGACCTGGGCGTGATGGTGCCGGCGCAGAAGATCCTGGAGGTCGCAATCGCCGAGAACGCCGACATGATCGGCCTGTCCGGCCTGATCACGCCGTCGCTGGAGGAAATGAGCCAGGTCGCGCGCGAAATGCAGCGGCGCGATTTCCACATCCCGCTGCTGATCGGCGGCGCCACCACCTCGCGCGCGCACACCGCGCTGAAGATCGAGCCGCATTACAAGGCCGGCACGGTCTGGGTGAAGGATGCCTCGCGCGCGGTCGGCGTGGCGCAGTCGCTGGTCAGCAAGGATCTGGTCGGCGACTTCCTCGAAAAAGTCCGGCTCGACTATGCCGACGTGCGCGAACGCCACCGCAACCGCGGCCCCGGCAAGAAACTCGTGCCGCTGGAAAAAGCCCGTGCACAGCGCTTCCGCTGCGACTGGGCCAGCTACGAACCGCCGCAGCCGAATAAACCCGGCATCACCGTATTCGACGAATACGACCTGGCCACCATTCGCCGGTACATCGACTGGACGCCGTTCTTCCAGGCGTGGGAACTGGCCGGCCATTACCCGGCCATCCTCACCGACGCCGTGGTCGGCCCCCAGGCCAGTGAACTGTTCCGCGACGCGCAGGCGATGATGGACAAGATTGTCTCCGAGAAATGGCTGACTGCCCGCGCCGTGATCGGCCTGTGGCCTGCCGCCAACATCGTCGACGACGTCGAGGTGTACACCGACGCCAGCCGCAGCGAACGGCTGGCCACCTTGCACAGCCTGCGCCAGCAAGCCGACAAGCCGATCGAGCGCCCCAACCTCTGCCTCGCCGATTTCATCACCCCGAAGGAATTCGACAAGCCCGACTGGATCGGCGGCTTTGCCGTCACCGCCGGCCTCGGCATCGAGGAACATCTGGCGCGCTTCCAGGCCGACTACGACGACTATTCGTCGATCATCCTCAAGGCGCTGGCCGATCGCCTTGCCGAAGCCTTCGCCGAGCACATGCACGAACGCGTGCGCCGCGAGTTCTGGGGGTTTGCCCCCGACGAAGCGCTGGATAACAGCTCCTTGATCGCGGAAAAATACCGCGGTATCCGGCCTGCACCAGGCTACCCCGCCTGTCCCGACCACACCGAGAAAACCGCCCTGTTCGACCTGCTCGACGCCACCCGCCATACCGGCATCGAGCTGACCGAAGGTTTCTCGATGTACCCGGCAGCGGCCGTGTCCGGCTGGTACTACTCACACCCGGACAGCCAGTATTTCGTGGTCGGCCGCCTCAGCAAGGAACAGGTCGAGGATTACGCCAGGCGCAAGCGCTGGAGCCTGGCCCAGGCCGAGCGCTGGCTGGCATCCAACCTCGACTACGACCCGGATTGAGAGGCGGCGCAGACGATCAATCAGGCGGCCGCGTCGCCAGCCATGCTGTTCTTGCGGTGGCGCAGGTGGACGATCAGGTTGTACGCCGAAACGAACACCGGGAAGAAATTCGAGAGGATGCCGACCGAATCGTTCTTGCCCACAATGAAGTACGCCAGCAGCAAGGCGCTGCCGAACACCGACAGCCACCAGAACGCCAGCGGCATCACCACCCGCTTGTACTTGCGCGTGTAGTAGAGCTGGACGAACCAGCGGCTGGTAAACAGCAAGGTGCCGGTATAGCCCACCGCCTTCCACGGCGTCAGATGAAACTGCTGCAGCGCATGAAGAATGGAGGCCAGATGCGTGTTGAGGAAGTCCATGGGGGCTTTTTTGGGCGGTGATAATTCGCCAGTCTAGCAACCTGGCCCCGCCATTCGCGCCGGCATTTTCAAAAAGCATTGACCCGCCCGCCGGGTGCCCCTAAAATTCCGCGTTCTCGGCGGGCGGTTAGCTCAGCGGTAGAGCACTGCCTTCACACGGCAGGTGTCACAAGTTCGATCCTTGTACCGCCCACCACTAGATTCAACGACTTGGGTCACCCTCGCGGGTGGCCTTTTTCGTTGCTCGAATGCCCGTCGCGCAGGCCAAGGGCTTCCCGGCCATGAATGACGCACTACTCAGACAGGGCCGTCTTCAGACCGGATCCAGGTCCTCGCGCTCAAGACGACACTCTTCGGTGAGTGCCAGCTCGACCAGCAAGGAAAAGAACTGATCGCGCTGCAGGCCATAATCGCGATCAAACGGGCCGGCGATGGCCGCCTTGCGCATGGCGTCATGACTGGCGCGCAGTGCCGCCAAAGCGGTCTCGCCACGATGCACATACTTGTCCACCGCCGAGCTTGCCTGCACGTGCCGTTCGCGGGAATACGGCTCGTCGAACAATTCGACGAAGCGCTCCTCCCAGCGCAGCGCAGCCGCCAGCGCGCCAAGCGCGCTGTGCGGGAACGGGTTATGCCCATCCAGCTGGAAATCGGCGAGCCAGCCCTGCAATGCATCCGGCGGCATCGGATGGGCAAGCGCATAACCCTGACCGAAATCCGCGCCGAGTATCGTGACCGCCTCGACCATACCGGCCGATTCAAGCCCTTCGACAACCACCTCTTGCCCCAGATCATGGCTCACCCGAATCAGCTGGCGGATCAGGCGCAAGATGCCCAGCGGATCCTGCCTGACCTGGCTGATGATGGCCTGGTCGATCTTGATGCGGTCACCGGTCGACTGGCCGAGACGGGCCAACAGTCTGCGACCGAGCGCCAGGTCGTCCTCGGCCGGGGCCACAGCCAGCGACTTGAGCGCGTGCACGCCGGTGCCAGCCATCATTGCCCAGGGCCCGGTTCCCTCATGGGAGTCCAGTGCTTCGAACCGCAATGCCCCGACCGGACAACCGCTGACTTGCAGAACCGTCTCCACCGTACGGGCATAGCGGGCATCCTGCACCGCCACTTCCGGCACGTTGACCGACATGCCCAGCGCGAAACCCCTCCGTGCCAGCGATTGCCGGAAGGCCACCGCCTGGATGACACCATCGCGGAACAGCCGCATCAAGCCAGCGGCGCCCAATGCAGGCAGAAAGCTGGCCGGCAGCTGCAGGGTTCCTGCGTCGTCGCGCAATCGCGCCAGCGCTTCAAACCCGGCCAACTGGCGATCGGCAAGCCTGATCAGGGGCTGATAGTGCATCCGCAAGGCACCGCCCGCGATGATGACGCGCCACCGCTGACGCACGAACGCAGGAAGCAAGGCGGCGAGCTGCCGACGCGGAGCCATGTGCAGCAAGGCGAGCTCCATGACTGCCTTGATCTGCTCGACAAAGAGCTGCTGGCTCTCGCTCTGGAATCCGCCCGCGTAGGGACAGTAGAGCGTGAGTATGGCGATTGGCTTGCGTGATGGCAGGCACAGCGGAATGGCGACATGCGAGACGACTCCATGCCGCGCGGCGGTATCACGCCAAAGCAACATGGCTGGATCACTGCCGTAGTGCGCGCATCGCTGGATACCTGCGGTATGCCAGGCGCGTGCAGCGGGCTCGTCATCCCCGGGCTGGTCCGGGTTGACTGCAAGCGCGTGTGCCGTGCCGCTATTGGTTATCCGCAAGTGCTCGGGAGGAACCGCACCGGCGACGATTTCGTGAACCATGCTGCCGAATGCATCGGGACGCCCTGCCGCGCAGGCGACCACCTCATCATGAGACGCCAGGACGCTCACGATGCTCTCGATCAGTTGCAGGTAGTCGCGGGCCGACCAGGCCATGGCGTGAACCCTGGCCAGAATGGCGCTGCGTCTGCGCTGCAGTTCAGCCATGCTCTCCCGCTGCCATTGCTGCTCCAGCGCAAGTCGCTGCAACACGATGGCGAGCGCATCGCGATGAGACCGGGTGCCCGGACCGAGCGTACCGACAAGCAGGTCGCGCAACTGCTCGCTCGCCTCCAGCAGCCACGCCTCCTCAAGCCCGCAGGCCGCCTGGCAAAGGCCAGCCTTGATGGCGCCCTGGCGTTGGCCATCCAGATCGAGGCCAGGATAGAAAAAGGTCTGCAACTGCCGGGTCAAGCGCGATTTGAACGCATCCAGTGCATACGGAGGAAAACAAGCCAGCACCCCGACGATGCCCTTGTGAAGTTGTATCGCGGCGCTGAATCGCTCCACGATCAAGGGAAACTGCAGCTGCCACGCATCGACGCAAGGCCGCAGCAGCGCAGCGGCATGTGCCCCATGCGGCGCACCCGCGTTCGCGTCATCCTCGGCAGCCTCGCCCGCGGCACCTTCCGGCAGCGCCAACGCCCACCAACTGGAACGCTGCTGCTTGTGTGACTTGACCAGATACATCGCCTGGTCGGCCAGTCGAAGCAATTGCTCACCACTGGCCTGGGCGTGGTTCGGATACAACGCCACGCCCAGGCTGACGGTGATATGGATGGTCGAATCACCCAGCAGGATCGGCTGTTGCAGCGATTGCCACAGTCGATCCAGCAGCACGTCCAGATCCCCTTCGGCGGCCAGATCCTCGAACACGAGCACAAACTCATCGCCGCCGAGTCGTGCGACGTAATCCTCGGAGCGAAGCGATCCGCTCAGCCGGGTTGCCAGTTCGATAAGTACGCGATCACCTGCCGAATGCCCATGACGATCATTGATCGGCTTGAGATCGTCCAGGTCCAGCATGCCGACCGCCACCATTCGCTGATGTCGCGCAGCCCGAATGAGGGCGCGTTCGAGTTGGTGATCGAGCGCGCGGCGGTTGGGAAGCCCGGTCAGTGAGTCATGCAGGGCCAGATACGTCTGCCGATCCTGCTCCTGCAGCAACGCCTGGCGGTTCCGGTGCTGTCGCCATGCCAAGCCGACCGTATCCGCGATCTCATCGAGCAGCTCACGCATATCTGCATCGAAGGGGTCAATTTCGGCCGTGGCCAAGAGCAGCAAGGCATCGGCAGTGCGTGCCAATTCGGCGTCGACGACCAGCGAAGAAAAAATGGGCCAGCAACCTATCGCCGTCATCCGCGACAGCGGCTCGGCGCGCCAGGCTTCGGAGACATCGGGGTGGGTCGAAGGCTGCAGGCGCACGGTCGGCACGCCTCGCATGTAGGTCAGCGTGGACGTCCTTATCGAACCGCCCTCCGCATGGGTCGGGGGCTCCGGCTGGGCGGCGATGGCAGCGGCCACCGCGCCAACGCTCACCATCCTGCGCAGGGTGCCGCCCTCGGGCACCAGGACAATGACTGCAGCCGCTTCTGCGACCTCCACCAGCGTTTCTGCCAGAACCAGATAAATGGCTTCCGGAGCCAGCTGACCAAGCATCGCGCGCTGGATTCTTCGGTGTGCATCACGGTAACGGCTCAAGCGCAGATTGCGCTCGAGCACTGCCTGGTCGTCCCAGAATCGGGCAAGTTCGTCGGCGAGCCGCTGCGCCCAGTCGAGCAGCTCGTCGGTCAACGCGGGACCACCCTCCCGCGAGTAGACGGCCAAGGCCAGCTGCCCCTCGTCGGCGGTTCCAGAGGCCGCGACGATGATCGAGCCGAAGCCATGCCCTTGAGCACTTTCCAGGCATGATGCGTATTCCGGTGCGCCCACCGCTGCCAGTCTCGCCCGACCCTCGCGCAGCACGATGCCGGTCGGGCCGCGTCCGCCCGGCTCGTGCGCGTCGTCGCTGAGCCGCAACGTCGACCCGTACTCGGCCTCGGGGCCAGCCGCTGTGATGTCGAGCCGGGACTGACCCAGCTCCCGCCGCCCGATCCAGACCAGGGGGAGATCCATGGCGCTGGCGAGCGTTCTGGCCACCTCAAGCAAAGTCCGCCGACGATCCTGGCCAGGGGCGGCATGCAGCAGCGTCAGCGTCTCCGCAACGCCATGGTAAAAGCGCTCGCGAAGCACACCCTGGTGCTGTTCCAGACCATTACTACCCATGCCAATCCCTTTCATCGAGCGACCAACCTCGCCAACGCCCTCCTGTGCTCATCTATCCGCAGATGCATCAGGCCTTGCGCACCCTGACGGCCTTCGCACACCACGCTGCAGCACGTAGCTGTCAAAACCCGAATCGCCGGCCACTCTGATCCGGCGGGCAGCCAGCGGATTCCAACATCCACCGCAGCCATTCTTCGAAGGGAGTGCTCATGCAAAAAGTGGACCAGCAGCGCAAAGACCATACAAACCCAACGGGACAGGCATCAAGCGCCGACAAGTCGCAGGTTTGCCGGACGCTGAGGGTCCGCATCTGTGATTTTTTTGCACGAGTTCAACCGCCAACGCCGGTCCGGCACAGACGCGGGCCCAAACGCGTTCGGGCGCCAATTCGAGCGAGCGCGATTGCCCCGTTCAAGCCCCGCCCCTGCGCCGCACCGCGGTGACCGCTGCCAATCATGCGATCAACGCACACCCACAGCAACCGGTGGCAGCACGTCAAGCCCGTCTCACCGCCCAGCCCGAGAGATTTTCCGCGCCGGCTGGCGCGAGCCTGGCCCGCCGTGGCTCGGAGGGTCCGGCGCCGACTGCTGGCAGTGAGCGGATAGACGGCCAGCCTAAAAATCTCAGGCCACGCGACCTCCAGTCGGTATCCTGTGTCCTTCGCATCCATCAGGATCAGGACAGGCACGGATGAAGGAGTACCCACAGGGATTGATCGTCCATCGCGGCAGCCGCACGGAGCGGCTGGCCGATGTGCTGGCCACTCAGCTGGAAGCGCAACGGCCGGCCAACCCGCTCGCCGCGCAAACCGTGGTGGTCGCGCATCCCGGCCTGCAACGCTGGCTGCTGGGTCGCTTCGCCCAGCGCAGCGGCGCGCATGGCGGGCATGGCATCGCGGCCAACTTCGAGATGATCCTGCCCTGGCAATGGTACGAACGCAGCGCCCACCAGGTGCTCGGTGACGAAGCCCTGATCGGCGGCGCCTACCGCCATGAATTGCTGCGCTGGCGCCTGCTGATGACCCTGCCCGCACTGAAGGCGCCGGAGCTCAGCGCCTATCTGGCCGGGGATGATGTGGCTCGGCGCAGCTTTCAGCTGGCCGAGCATCTGGCTGGCGTCTACACCCAATACCTGATCTACCGGCCCGACTGGATTCTGCAATGGGAGCAAACGGCCCAGCGCGGACAGGATTGGCAAGCCGGCTTGTGGCGACAACTGCAGGCCGGCATCAAGCGTCCCCATCGCACCCAGCGCAGTGCCGCCCTGCTGGAAGCACTGCAAGCCGACCGCACATGTGACGACGCACCGCTGCACGTATTCGGTGTCAGCCACCTGCCACCGGATGTGCTGCAGGCGCTGCAAGCCACCTCGCGCCACACGTCGGTGCACCTGTATTTTCCCGACCCGTGCCGCGAGTACTGGTCGGACCTGCGCAGCCGTCGCTTTCAGCTGGCGCAGCAAGGCGATCCCGAAGCCTTGTACTACGAAATCGGCCATCCACTGCTGGTGGCGCTGGGCCGCGTTCCGCAGGATTTCTGCATCAGCCTGGATGAATGCGACGCCATCGAGGAGCGCGATCCGCTGGATGACGCCGAGCCACTGCAGGATGCCGAATCGTTGCTGGCGCGCCTGCAGTCGAGCATTCGCTGCCTGCAACCCGACCTGGTCGGCACCACCTTCATGGCCGAACGATCTGCCGGGGTCAGCAAGGACGATCTGTTGCCGGGCTTGCGTCACGATCCCAGCCTGCGTGTGCATGCCTGCCACACCCGCCTGCGCGAGCTGGAGGTGCTGAAAGACAGCATGTTGCGCAGTCTCGCCAATGACCCAGGCCTGCAGCATCGCGACATCGTGGTGATGGCGCCGGACATCAATGCCTACGCCCCCTACCTCGCCGCCGTGTTCGGCGAGCAGGCGCAATATCGCAGCGACCCACTGCATATTCCCTGGCATCTGGCCGATGTGGGCCTGGCCCGCGCGCACCCGCTGATGAGCGCGTTCGCGCAGGTGCTGGAACTGGCCGAAAGCCGCTTTACGGTCAGCGAAGTGATGGATTTTCTCGATGTGCCCGCGGTGGCGCGTCGCTTCGCCATCGACGCCAGCGGCCGCGATGCGCTGGAACGCTGGCTGCGCCGCGCCCGCGTGGCGTGGGGGCTGGATGCCGACATGAAGGCCGAGGTCGGCGCTGCGGCCACCGACAGCAACTCCTGGCAATTCGGTCTGGATCGCCTGTACGCCGGGCTGGTGGTCGGCCAGGACAATGACGCCGAGCAGCAGGAAGAGCCCCTGCTCGACGGCATCCTGCCGCTGGATGGCGTATGGGGAAATGCGGTCGAGGCACTGGGCCAGTTCGACCACCTGCTCGGTGAATTGCGCCGCGCGCGCAGCGCATTCGCCGGTTCGCGGCCGCTGGTCGAATGGAGCCAGTGGCTGCTGGAGCTGATCGAGGCGCTGTTTCTCGCCGACATGCGCGACGAGGCCGAGAACCAGGCGCTCGATGCGCTGCGCAGGCTCGCCGCCAGTCTCGCCAGCCAGGCCATGGAGGCCGGCATGCACGCGCCACTGCCGTGGAGCGTCGTGCGCGAAGCATTGCGCGGCGCGCTCGATGCCGTACCGGAACGCCAGCCGTTCCTGCTCGGCGGGGTGACCTTCTGCGGGCTGGTGCCGCAGCGCTCGATCCCGTTCCGGGTGGTCTGCCTGCTCGGCATGAACGAGGGCGAGTTCCCGCGCCCCGGCAACGACGCCGGCCTCAACCGGATTCTCAGCCAGCCACGCCGTGGCGACCGCGACACCCGCAACGAGGACCGCTACCTGTTCCTCGAAGCATTGATGTCGGCGCGCGATGTACTGCACATCAGCTACGTCGGCGAAGGCGTGCGCGACGGCAAGCCACGCAACCCGGCGGCGCCACTGGCCGAACTGCTGCAGTTTCTGGACGAACAACACGATCTCGCCGACGATGAAAAAGCCGATCGGCCATGGCGCATCCGTCACCCGCTGCAACCATTCGACGCGCGCTATTACGAGCGCGATGCGGACGATCAGCCGAGGCATGATCCCCGGCTGTTTTCCTACAACCGCGCCTTTCTCTCCGCGCCCGTTGCCGATTCCGGCCAACGCTTTCTCAACACCGTGCCGTTGGCCAAGCCCGCTGCATCGGTGCAAGGCGAAATCGCCCTTGGCGCACTCAAGCGTTACTGGCGCGACCCTGCCAGGGATGCGTTGCTGCGCGGCCAGGGCATCAGCCTGCAGGCGCTGGACAGCGCCGACTGGCCTGATCGCGAGCCGCTGGAAACCGGGCTGGACCGGATCGAACGCGTCGATCACCGGCTGCTGTTCGAAGCGCTTGCCGATGGCCGATCGACGCTGCCGGACGCACCGCCGGCCTGGCTCGCGCGCTCCGGCATGCTGGCCGACGGCGTGATCGGCGAACAGACCTGGGCGCAACTGCGTGGCTCGATCGAGCCGCTGCTGCAGGGTTCCCTCGGCGTGTTTGCCGACGGTCGGGCGCGCGCGGCGGCGCAGGCGATCGATCTCGATCTTGGCGATGGCCTGCGCCTCACCGGTGTGGTCGATCGCGTATTCCATGGCGCGCACGGCGACCTGCTGCTGTTCGACCTGCAACCCACGCGTCCCGCCGGGCTGAAGGACATGCTCGGATATTTCATCGACTGGGCAGCGCTGCGCCTGAGCCTGGGCGACCGCGTGGCCGGCGAGTACCTGGAGCCTGGCAGCAAGACCCAGCCGGTTCGCCAGCCCGACCTGCTCGCTCCGATCAACGCACAGGACACCGCACAACTTCGCCACGGCCTGCGCAGCCTCATCGCCGCCTGGCAGGCCGCCAGCGAGCAGCCGCAACTGTTCTTTCCCCGCACCGCGCAGGCCTATGCCGTGAGCGACCCCGATGAGCGACTGGGCAAGACTGCCGCCGCATGGGCTGGCGACAGCTTCGGCCATGCCGGCGAGCGCGACTACGCGCCGGGTTACGCCGCTCTGCTCGCCCGCGACCTCGACCTGTTCGACCCGGCCGATGCCGCACACCACGCCTTCGTCGCCGCCACCGAGCTGGTGTGCGGCGTACTCGATCCCGCCCGGACGATGCTGCTGAAACGGCCGGAGGCTGCCAATGAAAACTGATCCATCCACGCAGCCCGTAGGAGCCCGCTCGCGGGCGATGCCCTTGATTTTTTCTTCGTGCACCAGGGCAACAGCATCGCCCGAGAGCGGGCTTCTAGGTGGCACAGACCAACCGCGCAGCGGAGGTCGGTCGTGACGGCGCAATCTGTCCCCTCGCTCGACTGGCGCCGGATGCCGCTGCACGGACGCAGCCTGATCGAGGCCAGTGCCGGCACCGGCAAGACCTGGAACATCGGGCTGATCTATCTGCGCCTGCTGCTGGAGCGTGGGCTGCGGGTGGAGCAGATCCTGGTTACCACTTTCACCGACGCCGCAGCGCAGGAATTGCGCGAACGTCTGCGTCGACGCCTGATCGAGGCCGAACGCATTCTCGTCACGCTGCCGACCGCTGCAGTCAGTGACGAGGACACCCTCGAAAACTATCTGATCGCGCGCTGCCCGGGCGAGGCCGACGCACAGCGCGCGCTGCGCCAGATTCAGCTCGCCCGCGCCGATCTCGACCGCGCACCGGTGTCGACCATCCACGCGTTATGCCAGCGCATCCAGCGCGATTACCCGCTGGAAAGCGGCGCGGCCTTCGCCACTGACAAGCTGTTCGACGAGCGGCAGCTCAGCCGCGAATGCGTGGAGGATTTCTGGCGCCGCCGCTACCTGGTCGGCAAGATCGACCCGCGCGAGGCCGAGCTGCTTTTGAAGGACGGTCCTGAAGGCCTGTTGCGAGATCTGGGCGGGCTGGCCAACAACGCCGACGCGCGCATCGTTGCCGGCGGGCTGGCCGAGCTGGAACGTAGTATCGCCGCACTTTCAACCGCCGATAACATCACCGAACTGCAAGCGCTGGCAGACAACACCACCTTGTACAAGCGCTCCAATGCGGCGCTACGCAGCCGGCTGGGTGAAATCGTGCCGGCCCTGCGCGAGCACGACGAGGCACAGCTCGCCAAATCGCTCAGCGACGTGTTCGAGCCTGAGAAACTGCTCGCGCAGGAAGCCATCAACAGCGCCGGTACGCTGGCCGGCCATCCGCAGATTCAGGCGCTGCAGGCACTGCGTCAGATCATCGGATTGCGTGACGTATTCACCCGCGGCGCCGTGCTGGCCGAGGCCGCGCAAGCCTGCCGCGACGAGCTGCCGCGGCGCGCGCGGCAACGCCACGTGCTGACGTTCTCGATGCTGATCGACGCGGTCTACCAGCGACTGTGTGGCGAGCAGGCCGACGAGGTGCTGGCCAATCGGCTGTACGAAGCGTTTCCGGTTGCGCTGATCGACGAATTCCAGGATACCGATCAGCGCCAGTTCGCGATTTTCGACCGTATCTACCGCGAACGCGGCACGCTGGTGATGATCGGTGATCCCAAGCAGGCGATCTACAGTTTTCGCGGTGGCGATATCGCCGCTTACTTGCGCGCCAGCGAACAGGCCGACCAGCGCTTTTCGCTGGGCAGCAACCATCGTTCCAGCCGCGCCCTGGTCGATGCACTCAACGCCTGGTATAGCCATGCCGAAGGTGGTTTCGGGCATCCGCAGATCCGCTACCAACCGGTGCATGCCGCCGGCAAGGCTGATGAAAAGCCTTATACCGTCGATGCCATCATGGTGGACAAACCGCTGGTGCTGCATCCGTTCCGTGGTGATGCGGTGGACAAGCGAGGCCTGCCACTGAAAGCGCTCGGCGAGCTGGAAGCACTGGCGCTGGACGACTGCGCCAACCGCATTGCCGAACTGCTCAACGATCCGCAACAACAGATCGGTGGCCAGCGCGTGACACCGGGCGACATCGCCGTACTGCTGTCGACCAACCACCAGATCGTGGCACTGCGCGCGCGACTGATCGCCCGCGGCGTGCCCTGCGTCGGCAGCGGTCGCGGCAATATCTTTGCCGGCGAGGTGGCACGCGAACTGGGGCTGATCCTGTTCGGCGTGTTGCATCCCGACGACGACCAGGCCGTGCGTGGCGCACTGGCCACGCGCCTGCTCGGCGCCACGCTGGATCAGTTCAATGCCTGGCACGAACAGCCTGACGCCTTCGAGCGCGAACTCGAACGATTCGAAGCATGGCGCGCGCTCGTACGCAGCCGTGGCGTGCTGGCCCTGATCGAGGACGTGCTGGCCGTCCGCGCCACGCTGCTGCTGGCGCTGCCGGAGGGTGAACGCGTGGTCACCGACCTGCGCCACCTCGGTGAATTGCTGGCGGCTGAAGAAAGTTCACAACAGGGGCTGGATGGGCTTTACGCCTGGCTGGCAGAAATGCGCCAGGAAGGCAGCGATGGTGATGCGGAGACCGCCGACGAGCGTCAGTTGCGTATCGAAAGCGACGCGCGACGGGTGCAGTTGCTGACCATTCATGCCAGCAAGGGCCTGGAATTTCCGATCGTCTATCTGCCGCTGGTCTGGCGCATCGGCGATCGCAGCGGTCCGCGCTCACCGAAGCTTCTGCGCTACCACGATGCCGGCGGCCAGCGCTGCGTGGATTTGGGCTCGACCGAGTTCATCGAACATCGCGGCCAGCACTTCCGCGAAGAACTGGAGGAACGCCTGCGCCTGCTCTACGTGGCGCTGACCCGCGCCGTGCATGCCGTGCATGTGTACTGGGTCGATCGCGGCCCGCCCGCAGCAGATGATGAGCAAGCCTGGAACGTGGCGGCGATCGACGTGCTGATGCAGCAGGTACAGCAACGGCTGCAACTCCCCGCCGGGGAGGCCACACTCCCGTCGATGGTCGATACGCTCGATGGCATCGCGCTGTCGCCGCCGTTCGCCGATGCCACGGTGCGCTACCGGGCGGTTGCCAGCACCCCATCGGCACGCGCCACGCAGACCCCATTGCCCTCATCGCGGCCCTTCCAGTGGCTGCACAGTTTCAGCGGCCTGACCCGCCATGCGGCCAGCGCGGTGGTGCTGGACGATAGTGGCGCCACCGACGAGGCAGGGCCGGCGGAAGACCTGCTCGGCGACAGCATCACCGATGCCGCCGAAGACCCGCGCCTGCTTGCGCTCTATCCCTTGCGCGGCCCGCGCTTTGGCGATGCCGTGCATCAGGTGCTTGAACTCGCCCAGCCTGGCCCGGTGTGGCCTGGTCAACGCAGCTTGCTGCAAAGCCAGCTCGCGGCACAGGCGATCCGGCCCGGCAGCCTCACCGAGGACGAAGCGCTGGAACGCGTCGGCCGGATGATCGACCGCACCCGCCAGAGCGATCTTGGCGACGGCCTGCGACTGATCGACATCGACCCCACCCAGCGCATCGTCGAGTTTGAATTCCAGTTCCCGGTGCAGCGCGTTTCACTGGCGCGGCTGCGCCGGCTTTGCGCCCGGCACGGCCATGCCGAGGTGATTCCAGCGAGTCTCGACCACACCACCCTCAACGGCATGCTCACCGGCTTCGCCGACCTCATCCTGTGCTGGGACGACCGCTTCCACGTGCTCGACTACAAGACCAACTGGCTTGGCGCCCGGCTGGACGACTATCGTGGCGGTTCGCTCGATGCTGCCATGGCCGAGCATCATTACCCCTTGCAGGCGCTGCTCTACACGGTGGCACTGCATCGCTACCTGCGTCAGCGCATGGATGGCTATACGGCCGAACGACACCTCGGCGACAGCTGGTATCTGTTTGTGCGGGCACTGGGAATGGCGCCAGGACTTGGCGTATGGCGACAACGCTGGCCGGCGGTGCTGATCGAAGCACTGGACGATGCCTTCGCCGGCATGCAGGAGGACGCCGCATGAGTCGCCCCGTGACCGAACTTACCGACAGCGGCGAGCGCGCGATCGACCAGAGCCTGGCGCAGTGGGTGCTCAAGCGCACCGGCTCGCCCCTGCTTTCTGCCGCGGTGAAAGCGGCCAGCCGCGCGGAAGGGCAAGGTCATGCCTGCGCCTCGCTGAATGATCCAGACACGCACGCCGGTTTCGACGCGCAGGCGCTGCTGATGCTGAGTCAGCATGACTGGGTCGGCGATGGCTCCCGCTTTACTCCCTTCGTGCTGGATGCGCGTGGGCGCTTCTATCTCTGGCGCAACTGGCAGCATGAGGGCAAGCTCGCCGAGGCCATCCTGCAACGCTGCGCGCAACGCAGCCTGCCCGTTCCAGCCGATGCGCTGGCCGCTGATCTGGCGACACTTTTCGCCGGCATGCCGGCTGGCCCCACCGACTGGCAACGGGCCGCGGTGGCGGCGGTCGCGGGGACGCGCTTGTTCGTGCTCACCGGCGGCCCCGGTACCGGCAAGACCACCACGGTAGTGCGCATGCTGCTGATGCTGCTGCGCCATGCCCAGGCCTGCGGCCTGCCCGCGCAGCCATCCATCGCGCTGGCCGCGCCCACCGGAAAAGCTGCCCAACGACTGGTACAGGCCATCGCCAAAGGCAAGTCGGAGTTGCAGGCGAGCCTCAACCCTGCAGGAGCGCACCCTGTGCGCGATGCTCTTGATGAATATCGATACAGCCTTCGCGCACAGGGTGCGCTCCTGCAGGGCATCCCGCATGCGGAGGCACGCACGCTGCACCGCCTGCTTGGCTACAAACCGCGCGAGAATACCTTCAGCCACGGCCCGCAGCATCCACTGGCGGCTGACATCGTGGTGGTCGACGAGGCGTCGATGGTGGATCTGGCGATGATGCGCCAGTTGCTGGATGCGTTGCGACCGCAAGCGATTCTGATCCTGCTCGGCGATCCCGGGCAGCTGGCCTCGGTGGATGCCGGCTCGGTACTCGCCGACATCGTCGCCGGCTCGGATCAAAACACCCTGCCTGCCGACCTCGCGCTGCTGCTCGGCCCCCTGCTGCAGCAGGCGCCGCCAGCAACAACCGAGCCCGCGCCACTCGCCGGCCAGGTCATCACCCTTACTCACACCTGGCGTGCCGGCAGCGGCCTGCAAAGGGGCATCGAAGCACTGCGTGGCACACCCGACCCCGCGTGGCTTGACGCCTTGTTGCATGACCGCGCCGATGGCGATCTGCACGTGCGCCGCTGCGCCGAACCGAATCAATTGCGGCTACGGGTGGATGGCTGGATCGAACGTCACGCGGATCTGCTGCAGTCGCTGCTGAGCCCGCCTGCGGAGCCCGCCACCGCCCTGCATCGCCTACGTCAAATGCAGATACTTTGCGCGCTGCGTGAAGGTCCGTTCGGGACGCAGGGAATCAACGTATTGATTGCACGGCGGCTCGGCGCGCGCTTCGGCATCGATGGCAGTCATGCGTGGTATCACGGCCGCCCGGTGATCATCACCCGCAACGACTACGCGCGCGGCCTGTACAACGGTGACGCGGGCATCGCACTGGAAGGCAGCGAGGGACTGCGCGTGTGGTTCGAGACCAGCGACCGTGACGGCAATGCCGGCCTGCGCAGCTATTCTCCGCGCGCCCTGCCCGCCCACGAAAGCGCCTGGGCCATCACCATCCACCGCAGCCAGGGTTCGGAGTACCGCGACGTGGCCGTGGTACTGCCGCCCGACGCCGACAACCGCATCCTCACCCGCGAACTGGTTTACACCGCCATCTCGCGTGCCCGCAGCCACGCCGAAATATGGACCACCGACGACTCACTGCGTGCTGCGCTGGCCCGGCCGATTCTGCGTCAGGGAGGATTGCGGGAGCGGTTGCAGGCTTTGTCTCCATGACGCCCAAAACTACAAGCACAACAGGAACTAGCTTGGAGTGCAGCTTGCGCCCGCAGCCAGCGTCGTGGTGCTGACACTACCGGAACCGTTGACGCCAAGCTGAACACCAGGAACGGCGCTGCTGCTCGAACCAGTACCACTGCTGCCACTGCGGTAGCAGGTGATGAAGGTCAGCGTAGGCGCAGGCGTGCTCGACACAAGCTGTCCCTGTTGGCCAAAGGTCGCCACCGTTGTGCCGAGAGCCTGAATCGACACGCCTGCTCGCGCGCCAGTTGCTCGCAACAAAATATTGGAAGCCTTATATGCCTGATTCGCCGTTGCTGCACCGGCCGGATATGTATAAACGAGCCAACCCGGATCGTACGCCGTACTTGAAGTCGTGCAGGTAGCTCCATCCGAACTGGGACACATTGAGACCAACTGCCCGCGAGTAATAGCTTCCCCACGCGCATAGGACACGCTGGCCAGCAATGCATTGCTGGCCGAACTGACTTCATTGCGATGAATGACATCGCGAAGGCTCGGCGCAGCGATCGCCAGCAGGATCGCCATCACGGCAATCGTGATCATCAACTCCAGCAGGCTGAAGCCGCGTGGGCGGGCGGGCATAGCGGTCATGGCACTCACCAGCAGCTGCCGTTGCTGTTAGACGACGCCGACGCCGGACCGGGCGACTTTACTCCGGCATTGGTGATCGTGAGGGCTCCACACACATCGTTTGCCTGCCCACCAACCGGTGTGGCCGTCGCCGTAAATGTCTGCGAACCGCTGCTCGCAGGCACGTCCACGGCGACAGTCACCGAATAATAGCCCTTCTCCGAAATCGCCGGATCGTCATACCCCAACCCACCCAGCGCACCGTAGGTATTGTTGGTTGAATAGAACCGCTCCTGCGCATTGGCAACGCGCAGCAACAGTTCCTGACCGTCCACCCGATGGGCGCGATACGCATAGCGCCCGTAGGCCGGAATCGCAATCGCCGCGAGAATCGCAATGATCACCAGCACAATCATCAATTCAAGCAGAGTGAAACCACGCGATCGACTCATGCCACACCCCCTGTCATTGTCCATTGTTCAACTCCAGCCACGAACGTCGACGCCAGATGGGCGTATCGAGCGCCAAAGGCTTGTTCGGATCCGTCTTCTTTCCAGTCAGCGTCAGCCCAGGCAACAGCAGGCTGCCACCACCGACCTGGCTGGCCGCTGGCAACGAGCCGCTGGTGCGCACATTGTCGACACGCGCGCCGACATAGGGCACACCGCCCAGCGACGATATACCCAGGCCCGGACCGCCCGTGGTGGCGTCAAAGGCCATCACCGCGCCCTGTACTGTCGGGTTGCATGGATCGCTGCTGCCCGGAATCAATGTGGAGATGATCACCGTGTTGCTGCTGAAGATCGCCGCGGGCGTCACCACCACGCGCTCGCCAGCTGCGGTGGAAATATTGAGGTCGATGTACCAGCCGCCGTCGCTTGCCGGCACCGGATTGCTGGTCACGCTGCGCAGCGTGGCTCCTGCATTGACTCCGGTACCAGCGCTCTCACTGAGCGTCTGCTGCACGAGTTCGCCGTGGGTAATAGGCACCGGGTTGCCGCTGCTGTCCAGTTCGTCGCGGATGCCGTAAATCGACTGTGTCTGCGCGCTGACACTGGTGTTGTCGCCGGCCCCCAGATACTTGCCGGTGCCGAACACCACCAGGAAACGGTTGGTGGTGGGATCGGGGAACAGTCGCGGCATCACGGTGATCGGCTGGTAGCCAGGATTGGTCGGCGCATACGCCTGGGTCACCGACCATTTCGACGGATCGGCATTGCTAAAGTCGAAACGCCACAGATTGCCAGCCAGATCGCCGGCAAACGCCACGTCGTCGACCTGATCGTTGTTGTAGTCGCCGAACACCGGTGAAGACAGACCATAGCTGGCAATGGTATTGGGCGTTTTCAATTCGCGGATCACCGCGCCGGTCTGCGCATCCAGCACGAACAGCGAGCTGTACGTGTTGCCGGTCGAGGCATCCTTCGGCTGCGACGGGTAACCGGTGCTATTGCAGATCACCGGTCGGTCGGTCTGACTGCAATCGGGGAAATACCCGCTGGGCACGATCACCACCCACTTGCCACCCGTGCCATCCTTCACCCGGCCAACGTTGGGCTGCCCATAGGTAAAGCCGAGATCTGCCGGGTCGTAGGCGGTGCCGCCATCTGCGGCGGCCGTGGTGCCCGCCGGTGCATCGGCATCGAACTCCCACAGGACCTTGCTGGCGGCATTCGCCTCGGTCACCGCGCTCGGATCGGTGATATCCAGCGCATACACGCCACGCCCGCCCAGGCGCAAGCCACCGACCAGAATGGTATGCCACTCGTCGGCCGTGCTTTCGCTGAAGAATACGTCGCGTACCACGGGCGTGCCATCCACCGTCGGCGCGAAGCTGAAACTGCTGGCGCTGGTGAGATTGCCGAGATTGGCGTAGACGGCACGTGGCACATAAGCCCAACTCTCGTCGCCCGCAGCCTCGCCGCTCGGACTCGTGGGATTCGTATAGCCAGTGCAGACGCCCGTGATCGGGTCGGTTGCCGAACAGGTCGGCACCGGCGCGTAGAACGCGTGCATCATGCCGTCGTTGGCGCCGACGTAAAGCGTCGGGTCACGATTCTCGTGATGGGTGACGAACGTGTCGTACGACTTGTCATCCGTGGTGCCGTTGGTCGCCGCGGCGGCCAGTGCTTCCGGCGAGCCGACCGGCCAGTTGTTGGTATAGCCACTGCTCGGATAGCTGACGTAGACACCCTGTGAATTGATGATGGCGCCAAGCAGGCTGTTGCGCTTGCGCATCACGTTACTGGCTTCCTCACCGCGCTCGCCACGCAGATAGTTCACCCGGTTCTTCAGGTTATCGTTGGTGGTGTCAGTGGGTGCCGGCGTCATCAGTCCGGTCTGCTGGCTCGCGTCGAACGCGGAGGAAGCCTGAAAGGCCATGCCGGTGACCGTGCCTGTGGCATCCATGCTGGCGGTGAGGATCTTCCGGTTGTCCGGTGTGACATCGCTCAGGTTTGCATTGCCATCCCACATAAAGCCGCCCGTGGTGCCATCGGCATTCAGCGCGTACGCCTTCAGCACGCCGGTCCAGTCGATCGAGCTGTAGCCGGTGGTGAACGCCAGCGCACCGGTGGTCAGCACGCTGGCGTTGATCGCGCTGATCGTCGGCGCGGCACCGCGAGCGCTGATGTTGCTCAGCACGCTGCTCAGCTGGTCGACCAGGCTCTGCGGGTTGCCGGCGCTGAAGAACTGGCCGCGACCGGCCAGTGCCGCATGCCAGGTGTCGTCGATGTTGGCGGCGATGCCGCTGCCCGAGCCATTCGGGGTAGGCCAGCCCACGCTGCCCCTGGAGTTGGTGAGCCCCTTCCTCAGGTCGCACGCGTCTGTGGAGGCGCCGGTGGTGAGGGTGCAGTCAGTGTTGTCGGAAATATTCAGCACGCCGCTGACGCCCAGGCCGATCAAATATTCGGACATGTGCGGCCAGTTGGCCGGGTCGTTTTTCGGGTTGAAGTAGACCTCGTTGTTGACGTTGGCGTTATTGACTGCATTGAAGGAGTTCGTCGTGGTCGGAGTGACCCCCGTGCGCGTATCGGGCAGGTAGGGCGCCACGAACTTGCCAAGATCCGGACGGTAAAGATCAGGGCGCAGGTCGGTCGCCCAATAGTGGAAGGCGAGATCCGACAGTGAAACCGCGCCGCTCGAATCATTCTTCGGCGCATAGATGGCCGTCACGTCCGCGTTGTCCGACGCTCCGAAGGGGGTTTTATCGGGCAAGACCAGCGATGTGGTCGGCTGCGCAAGACTTGCCACAGTGGGGAGGCCGCTGTCGATATTCCACAGGCCATCGGTCATCAGCACGTGGAAGTTCTGACGGCAGCTCAACTCGTCGCCATCGCCGTTGCCGACGGCCGGCGGCTGCCAGTAGGGATCTTCCAGCGTGCCGTTGGCAGATGTTTTGGGCGCACCGCGGGTAAAGAAATCGCCAGCACGCTGCAAGGCGCTGCGCGTGGGTGTGCTGCCGCTGGCCGGCACCTGGAAAATCCAGTTGAAGAACGCACTGCGATAGCAGGCTGGCGGCACGGTCACCGCGCCTTGCGTTTGGGTCGTTTGCGGATCAGCGGTGCTATCAGCGCAACTGGACGTATCGACCAGCGCGCTGATGATCGCGGTAGCAGGCAGTTTGAAATCACTGACATTGAGGTTTTGCCACGCCACGCGAATGCTGCTGCCATAACCGTCATCTGACGTTTTGGCGGCCAGGCTGCTGGAACCGAATACGCGCGACAGCGAGGTGCGCGCCATCAGGTTTCGGGTGTGGTAGTACGCCCACCAGTTGGCCCAGTTCTGGTACTGGCTGGAAGGCACCGCCACCGCGGTCCAGTTGGACGTGGTGTACAGGGCGCCAGTGTTGGACGGATTGCCAAATCCGTCATCGGTCAGTGTCGGGCCGGTATAACGATAATAATAAGGCCCGTTGCTGCTGACCGGACTGGAATTGCCCTTGGACTTGTCGTAAGGGCAAGTCCAACCCTTGCTGGGGGGACTATTGCGACTTGTTCCGTTGTTGCTGCTGGCTGGCGGGTTTGACTGACTATTGCTCGAGTAATAGAACGTCCCCGAAGGAAACGGTCCCCATGTCCACGCTCCGTTCTTGACGGTCTTGTTCCAGCCGATACCGGTCAGAAAGTTGGTGGTGCTACCGGATCCGGAGGGGCTGAGCGGACGATTGGCAGTGACGCCATCGTTCTGCACCGCCGTCAGACTGATATTGGCATTGGGGAAGCTGGTGCCATCGGCCTTGACCGGCGGTGTATAGGTGACATTGGGGTTGTAGTACACGCCGTTCATTGGCAGCGTGCCCAGCCCGCTGGTAGCGGAGACGTCGATCGCACCGGCGCAGTACCAGGGTCCGCTGGTCCAGGACTTGCCACTTACGAACGGCGCGGTGTCGCTCATGTAATCCCACGCCATCGAGCCGGAATCATCGAAAGTCACCACGATGTTCGGCGGCACCGCCTGGGTCTGGTTTGGCGGGGTGGGACTCAGCTCCACCGAACCGGTGGTGGCGGTGACAGTCGCCGCGTGCACGACCGGGGTGAACGGAGCAGTCAGTCCACCCGCCAGAGTGAGCAACAACGCCAGCGTGGCGTGCTTGCCGTGGCGCAGGACGGGACGAAAAATGGCTGGCATGGTGTGGATGCTCCGACTCAATTGTTGGCTTGCGCGTCGAACGTGGTCTGCAACACCCGCACGGTGTTCGCATTGCCGCCGGTGGCCCGCGCCGTGATGCGATAGATATGCGGGGTCCCCGCGCCGCCGCCGTAAGCATTGAGTCCACCGGTGGCACCCGACTCATGCTGCGAGCCGCTGACGCCGGGAGGCATCTCCAGGCCAAGATCCTCGATGATGTACACCGGGTTATTGGCCAGCTTGGCGGTGGCGAGGCTGGTGGAGGTATAGCCGCTTTGCCCGGCGGGACCCGTGTAGGCATGACCGATGCCGGAAACCCAGCCCTGGCTGGTGAGGAACTTGGTGACGTCTCCGGTGGGGCCATATGGCGTGTTGCTGGCACTGTAGATAGTGCAGCCATCGTCGGTCGAAACGCTGCCGTTGAGGCAGTTCATGTGGGATCCCACAACAAGGGTGCGCGACCACACTTGCCACTCGGCGCCGCGCAGCGCGGTATTCGCACTCATGGTTGCCTGCTGCGCATTGCGCAGGCCACCGACCATGCGTTCCTGCAGCAGTGAGCGACCACTGGCGCTGAGCGCGAGGATGGTCAGCAGGATCAGGAAGATCAGGGCCACCAGCAGCACCGCGCCACGCTGGTCGCGCCCACCGTGTGAACCGAAAGATTGTTGCTGGGTACGAGATGAGGTGATCACGCCGGGTTCCTCGCGCATCATGGGTTGAAGTTGCGCACGGCGATCAGCGCCGTGAATTCACGCCGCAATAGCTGGTCGGGGAACCCCTGGTCACTACTGGGCTTCACCGCATGAGCGGCGGGTGCGGCGAGCGCCGTGGTAGTGGTGTCGAAGGAGTAGGAGTACTGCTCCTCGTTGGGGCTCAGGGTATAGAGCGGCACTTGCCCATTCATCAACAAATCCACTTCGACGCTCTGCACCGCACGCCACAAACAACCCTCGATGACCCCGGTGACCACGGGATTGGCCGGGCCGGGTGGACAGGCGATCGCGTTGCCGCTTGAGTCGGTCGCCGTATCCACCTCGTTGGCCGTGAGGAATTCGGTTTCGCCGGCGCTGTTGACCACGCCGTAGCGGAAATCCATCCGTTCAATGCCCCGTACCAACTCGTCTTCGGTGCCACCATGTGCCTTGCCATCGGTGGTACCTCCATTTACCCGCCGCACCAGGGCGCCGGTGGTATGGCCGTTGCCCACATCCACCACTTTCAGGTAATAGGTGACGGTCTGAAAATCTCGATTGAGATCGAACACCTTGACCGCACTCGTCCCTACCATCGCCGTGGGTATCGTGAAGTTGCTGGTGTCCGGAGTCAGCGTAGCCGAGCCCTGGCCAGTCACCGCGAAAATCTGCGCATTCGAGTAATTGGCCAGCATGATCAGGTCGCCACTCTTGATGTTGCTGACCGGCGGCTCGTTGTAGGCGGCTATCGGCACCAGATTGATCTGCTTGAGGGTATTCCCGTCGGTATTGGTCGTGACCGTGGAACCAGTGACGCTGCTGCCGGGCGGCTCGATCGTCCAACCCGCTGCGGGATTGAGGTAGCGCATGGTCAGCACGGCGGCACCGACCACCCGATCGCCCACCGCCTTGCCCATCGCGGGTATCGTGCTGATGGCTGTATTCGGATCGGCCGGCGTGCAGGCGGTGGGTGTGCAATCGTAACCACGCAACATCAGGAACGACGGCATCGAGTACGGCCCGGTGACCGGCTCAGCCGGATAAACCCCACCCCATGGCGTGGTGACGTCGCTCAGCGCGGCAGTAAGGGTCGAACCTTTCACATACACCGAAGGTGAGCGCAGACCGTCCATGAAGGGCAATCCCGCGCCGCTCTGGCTCGCGTTGCCGCCTGTATTGGTGCCGTACTGGCTGTTGATACTGCCAACGTCCATCTTGATGCGGGTCATCGCGAAACGTCCTTCCTCCTGCAATGTCGCCAACTGGGCCTGCGCCTTGTTGCTGCTGGATGTGGACGCGAACACGGTGACAATACCGGCGGCCACCAGCAGGCCCAGCACCATCGCCACCATGAGTTCGATAAGGGTGAAGCCACCCTGACGGGAGGATCGGATCAAGGCCGTCACGGCTGGAACTCCCAGGCAAAAGTCTGAGTTGGCGCGGACGCGCTGAGATGGGCGTTGTCACCGGCGCTGCGCTCGCCCCAGGTAATGCTCATTGCGCAAGTACCGCCGTATGGCGGACGTTTGTCGACTTGGCCGGCACTGACCGGATTGAAGCTGCCCGTGCCCGGAGCGCATGCGATCCGGGCCGTCGCCCCCGGCGGCAAAAAGGTCTTCAGCTGGTTGCTCCACATTTGCTGGTCGTATGTCGCCAGCTCAGCCGGCGTGCATCCCGTCGAACAATCCTGCGTGACGCTGAGCGGATAGGCTGTGCTGTTGTAGCTGTTGCTCCATACGCCAATCGGGTTGGCGCTCATGCGATCCGCCATGTTGTGGGCAAGATAGGTGACCTGGGTGCGCAGATAGGCGGCGTGATTGGAGCGCGTGGCCATCACCATCAGGCTGGCCAGACCAATCAGCCCGATGCTGAAGATCAGCACGGCCATCATCACTTCGATCAACGAGACCCCTCGCTGACGCGACAAGACTTGCATGTCATTCTCCCCCCATTACCCTGCGTTCACTTTACTCAGCCCGCTGCCGAGGGCCAGCCCCTGGCCGACAAACGGTAGGATTTACCCGATGAGCGGCCCACACGCACCCAAAAAAGGTGATCCTGGTCACCTTGGGCCGGCACAGCAGCTTTGTTCAAAGCCTTAAAGACCGGCTCGGCAGGCGACGCGCACAGGATAAAAAAAGGCCCGCTTTGAGCGGGCCTTTGAAGTCTTGGTGCCGGAAATAGGAATCGAACCTACGACCTACGCATTACGAATGCTAAATTACATGCCTTGAAAGAGTTGGTATTGCTGGATTTCGTAATAAATATTAACCTATCAGGGACAATTTCGGGACACGCGGGAGCCCATGGCAACGATCACGCAGCGCGAGTCAGGACGGTGGCAGGCAAAGGTTCGCCGAGGCGATGCCCCACCGATTTCCCGCACTTTTCGTACGCAAGTAGACGCCGAAGCCTGGGCTCGAAAGCAGGAGAGCGAAATCGAGCGTGGCATCTGGCGCGATGCCAGCGAAGCCGAGAGCACAACGCTCGCGGAATGCCTTGATCGGTATATCGAAGAATGGGTGCCCCGCAAGTCTGACCCGGCCCGCGAGCAATCACACGTCAACGCCGTGCGGATCTTGCCGCTTGCACGTCATTCGATGGCCCGGGTCCGCAGTGCCGACGTAGCCTTGGCCCGTGATGCGAGGGTGTACAGAATTTTGTGTAAACGGAGTTTGAGTTACCGCTGAGGAAGGCGCCCCTCGAACTGGATCGTAAAGCGGTTCAAGGCAGCCTTCCAGTCGCGGATCGGCATCGTCCATTTCTTGC
>JBAZRB010000007.1:0-211327 GCA_041663105.1 Rhodanobacter sp. | reverse complement strand
GTAGTTGGCCAACAGGCTGCTGAGCAGCTCGTCGGGTACCTCGTGCTTGCGTGAGCTCATGGTGTCTCCGGGTCAAAGGGCAGTTTCCCGCCTGTGGCCCGTTTACACAAAATCTAGGACACCCTCTTGTGGTCACGGTTTAAGCATCCTTAATTTTCTTCGTTTAGCCCTCAATAAAGGGTCGGGTTCATTTATACGAACCCTGCTGCCCCCGAAACTCCCTCCTGAGCTCCGGCTCCAGCACATCCATCTGCCGCTTCTGCTGAAGCAACGCCCGCTCGCCTGCCCGCAACTGGCAATTGCGCGACAACGTATCCGCGCCTTCCGACGTCGTCGCCATCACATCCTGCAGGTTGACCACCACGCCCAGCGTGTCGCCCAGCGGTTGCAGCGCGAGACAGATGCGGTCGATGGTGGCCATATTGCGGTACTGGCTGCCACCGACCAGCACCAGCAGGTTGGTGTTGTCGACCCACACGCTGGATTGCACACCCGGTAGTGGACGCACGGCGGCGCGGGCGGCTTCGTGGTCGATGCGGCGTGCGGGATCAGCCAGATGCATCGAGTGCATCTGGTCGGCGTGCATGGCTTCAACCTGCCGGCGCATCGCGCGCTGATCGCCGGTGAGTCCGGCGACCTCGGCACGGGCGAGATGGCCGGCGGTGATCAGCGGAGGGGTTGGACCGGCCTGCTCGGGCCGGGCCTGTTCCTGAATTCGCGCGTCCCTGCCCTGCCTGTCGCTACACCCCGCAGCGGCGACGCAAGTCACGACAGCGGCAATCAGCCAGCGCTGCATGGTCATCCCTTTCCTTTGGGTACCCGCCGAGCATACGCCCGCACTGCCGCGAGTTCTTGCGGGTGCTGGGTGTCAGGGATAGTCCCCTGCCAAGACGTTGCCTAGCCGGTCGCCTTCTCGCGCGGCGGCCACGGCGCCGCTTTCCAGCACGCCGCGTAGTAATCCTTGAGCTGCCCGAACACCGTATGCAACGGCATGTTGAAGCCATCGCGGAACGCGCCGCTGCGACCGCTGACCCAGGCGCCGAAGGACCAGGTGGAGACCAGGTCGACCAGTTGGGAGGGCGGATAGGAACGCTGGATCATCAGTGCGTTGTCGGCCACGCCGACACCGTCATGCGGCTGGTTGAGGACCAGGCTGTCGTTGAGCTGAAAGTAGGAGTGCGTGCCGCGTGCCACGATCTGCCGGGCGCGCTGCAGGCCCACTTCGTCATAGGCGGTGACGGTGGTTTTGCCGGGCTGGCACTGGATGGTGACGCGGTGGGTGCCCTTGCGCTCGACCTGGCGCAATTCCAGCGTGGGTGCCGGGGCGGACAGATTGACGGTGGCGGTGACTGGCAGGCGGCCGTTGTTGGCCAGCCCGGCGGACAGCATCGGGTCGGCGGTCATCCATACCGAGCCACCGCTGGTCGATGACACGGCATGCTCGAACGCCGCCGGGTCGATGCCCATCTCTTTCAGGTAGGCGGCCAGTTCAGGCGACGCGCTGGCCGCAGCGGCGGTGGGCAGTGCGGTGAGTCCGATGCGATCGCTTCCGCTGGGCGTCCAGCGATAGAGGCCGCCGAGATAGGCGTAAACACAGGCATCGACGCAGATGGCGGTCTTGGCGGCCACGCTGGCATGCCTGGGCTTGCGCGGCGTGCCCAGGTGGGTGGCCATGGCATTGGCACGAAAGATCCGGCCCAGCGCCATGCCGGCCTCGAGGTTGCCGGTCGGCGCATTGAGATAGACATCCGAACCGGCGGGAATGCGGCCGGAGCGCATCAGCGCCTCGAAGCGGTTCGGCGCGTCGGCATCGATCTGGCCGTGCAGGTAGACCTGCGGGTAGCGCGTGACCGCCAGGGTCAGACGGTCGCGAATGACATCGATCTTCAGCGGCCCGGGCGTCGGGGTACGGCCGCCAGCGAATGCCGGCGAACTGACGCCGAGAGTCAGCAACACGGCGCACAGCGCCTGCCGCAGGGAGTCTCGCAGGGCGGCGACACCTTGAGCTTGATTAGCTGACTGCACGCGCACTCCAAACCATCAAAGGGGGCAGTTTGAGGGCAGCGGGATGTCCTGCGGGTGAACACCGCTCGCGCTGACAGGCACGCCCCGAGACACCGAGCATGCCTGCCATTCCATGCGATGGGCAAGGTCACACCATGCCACGACGATCCCCGGCAAGCATCCCGCGATCAATGCCTGGCCGGCCGCTGCTTGCCGGCGCTGCCGTCACGCGCATGCGACGAGGCACCGGCTAGCAGATGGTGCGGGTGGGCGTCGGCAGCCACTTCGATGATCGGCGCGAAGCCGCCGAAGATCATCCGCTTGCCGTCGAACGGCATCGGGTGGGTTTCCATGTTCATGCGTGGGTCTTTCATGACTTTGGCCATGCCGGCGTCGCGGGTTTCCTTGTCCGGCCATTCGATCCACGAGAACACCACCGTCTCGTCGTCCTTGGCGTGCACCGCGCGACGGAAATCGGTGAGCTTGCCGGTGGGTACGTCGTCGCCCCAGCATTCGAGTACGCGGGTGGCGCCGTTCTCGACGAACAGGCCATCGCTGTCGTTGGCCTGGGCAATGAATTTTTTCTTGTTGGCGGTGGGCACGGCCAGTACGAAACCATCGATATAGGACATCTCGTTCTCCTGTTGTCGCCCCGCAGCCGGGGCTGGGTGAGCGAGTGTGCGCGCCGCTGGGTTATCGGCAGGTCACAGGATGGTTAAACCCCGCCGCCTCAAGCATCCGCTTGACTTTGCTGCGGAGCAGCATCAGTTTGAGACCACGTCAGGGGAGCATGCGAATGGGGTCAGGCACGGCGATTTTCGACGAGATGGGTTGGCCGGACCACATCCGCGCGCCCTACGCCCTGGTCGATGCCTGGCTGAAGTCGATGCCGCCCGATCAGCTGGCGTTGAAGCGGCGCGAGGCCGAGGTTTTGTTCCGGCGCATCGGTATCACCTTTGCCGTCTACACCGAGGGCGGCGATGCCGAGCGGCTGATCCCCTTCGACCTGATTCCGCGCGTACTGGCGCAGGCCGAGTGGCAACGACTGCGCGCCGGGCTGGAGCAGCGGGCGCGGGCGCTGAATGCGTTTCTGCACGACGTCTACCACGACCGCGAGATCATCCGCGCCGGTCGCATTCCCGAAAAGCTGGTCCTGCACAACAGCGAGTTCCGGCCGGAGATGGTTGGCCTGGACCTGCCGGGTCAGATGTACGCACACATCGCCGGCATCGACATGGTGCGCACCGGCCCGGACGACTACTACGTGCTGGAGGACAACTGCCGCACTCCCTCGGGCGTGTCCTACATGCTGGAAAACCGCGAGGTGATGCTGCGCCTGTTCCCCGACCTGTTCCGGCAGAACCGGGTGGCGCCGGTGGCGCACTATCCGGATGAACTGCTGGCCACCCTGCGCTCGCTGGCGCCGCCGAATTGCGCGGGGGAGCCGACCATCGTGTTGCTGACCCCGGGCATCCACAACAGCGCCTACTACGAGCATGCGTTTCTCGCCGACGAGATGGGCATCGACCTGGTCGAAGGCGCCGACCTGCTGGTCAGCAAGGATGTCTGCTACCAGCGCACCACCGCCGGGCTGGAACGGGTGGATGTGATCTACCGCCGCATCGACGACGACTATCTCGACCCGCTGGTGTTCAAACCCGACTCGATGCTCGGCGTAGCCGGCCTGCACTTCGCCAATCGCGCCGGCAACCTCACCCTGACCAACGCGGTCGGTGCCGGCATCGCCGATGACAAGGCGGTGTATATCCACGTGCCGGAGATGGTGCGCTTCTATCTGGGCGAGGAGCCGCTGCTGAAGAACGTGCCCACCCACGACTGCAGCAAGCCGGACGAGCTGCGCTACGTGCTGGAACACCTCGACGAACTGGTGGTCAAGGCGGTGCATGGTTCCGGTGGCTACGGCATGCTGGTTGGCCCGCATGCCAGCAAGGCGGAACTGGAGGATTTCGGCAAGCTGCTGAAAGCGCGGCCGAACGACTACATCGCGCAGCCCACGCTGGCGCTTTCCACCGTGCCGACCTTCGTCGACTCGGGCATCGCGCCGCGCCACGTCGACCTGCGCCCGTTCGTGCTGTGCGGCGCCGACCGCATCCGCGTGGTGCCCGGTGGGCTGACCCGGGTGGCGCTGCAGGAAGGCTCACTGGTGGTGAACTCGTCGCAGGGCGGCGGCACCAAGGACACCTGGATACTGGAAGCCTGATGCTCGCACGCACTGCTGACAATCTTTTTTGGCTTGCTCGCTACATGGAGCGTGCCGATTACCTTGCCCGCCTGTTGCAGGTAGCCGGCCACATGAGCGCGGTGCGGGTGGAAACCGACGGCAACAGCGAGTGGGAGTCGGCGATCATCGCTGCCGGTTGTCGCGAGACCTATTTCGCCAGGCACGCCAAGGCCGACGAGGCGAGCGTGATCGAGTTCCTCGCCTTTGACCGGGACAACACCTCGTCCATCGCCAGTTGCATCGAGACCGCGCGCCGCAATGCACGCGCCGTGCGCACCGCCCTCACCTCGGACATGTGGGAGGCGGTCAATGCGAGCTGGCAGGAGCTGTCGGTATTCCGCTCGCAACCGATGAACGACGACCGGTTGACCGAGTTTCTGGACTGGGTGAAAGCGCGCGTGGGCCTGTTCCATGGCGTGTGCTCGAACGACATGCTGCGTCGCGACGGCTTTCATTTCACCCGGGTGGGGCAGTTCCTGGAGCGGGCCGACAACACCGCGCGCCTGCTCGACGTCAAATACCACGTGCGGCTGGCGCAGGTCACCGATGTCGGCGGCGTCATCGACTATTACCAGTGGCTGGCGATCCTGCGCGTGGTCGGCGCCCGGCGCGCCTATCGAGTGTTGTTCAAGGGCGTGGTCGAACCGGCCAGGGTGGCCGAGCTGCTGATCACCAATGGCGTATTTCCCCGTTCGCTGGCGTTCTGCTACGAGCAGATCACCTCGCACCTGGATGCGATCGAGAGCCAGAACCCCCTGCTCACTGCCGAAGCCAAGCGCCAGGCCCACTCGCTGTATGCCGACCTGCAATACGCCACGGTGGACCAGATCATCGAAAGCGGCCTGCATGAATACCTGACCCGGGTGATCGACTGCACGGCCAAGCTGGGCGCGCAAATCGCCAAGGGCCATCTGTTCTGACCGGGCAACATGCGCCGCGCCCTGCACCCGCCCGCATCCGCCAGCGCTGCGTTGTAAAGACCGCCACCGAAGGCCTACGCCATGCAACTGCACATCGTCCACGACACCACCTACCGCTATGGCGAGGCCGCCAGCCTGATCATCCAGGCACTGCGCATGTGGCCGGCGCCCAGCAACGGGCAAAGTGTCAGCGACTGGCGCGTAAGGGTCGACGGCAAACTGCTGCAATCCACCTGCACCGACGGTTTCGGCAACCCGGTGGCCACCCATGCCATCGACCGCAACGTGACCAGCGTGCAACTGTCGCTGCGCGGCGTGGTGGAAACCCATGAAGTGCATGGCGTGTTCGGCCATGACAAGGCGCGCCTGCCGCCGATGTTCTATCTGTGCCCCACCCCGTTGACCACGGCCTCAGCGGGTATTGAAGATCTGGCCAGGAACGCGGTGGGCGAAGGCAGCGAGCTGGAACGGATGCATCGCCTGACCAATGCGGTGCGCGACCATGTCGACTATCTGCCGGATGAGACCGATGCCGAGACGACAGCGGCTGGCGCCTTCGCGGCCGGGGCGGGCGTGTGCCAGGACCACGCCCATGTGCTGATCAGTGCCGCCCGCTCGCTCGGCATACCTGCGCGCTACGTCAGTGGCTACCTCTGCCCGATCGGTGACGCGGCCGCCGCCAGCCACGCCTGGGCCGAGATTCATGTCAGCGAGCTGGGCTGGGTGGGGTTCGATGCGGCCAACCGCCAATCCCCGGACGAGCGCTACGTACGCATCGCCTGCGGGCGCGACTATCGCGATGCCGCGCCAGTGCGTGGCGTGCGCATGGGCGGCATCGCCGAAACCCTGGAAGTGGCGGTGTCGATCGTGGAGGGTCGACAACAGGCACAATAGGCACCTGACCGACCGTGCAGCGACTGCCACTGGCGACCACGCCGCACCCAAAAGCCAAGGAGTCTTGCGTGACCTATTGTGTGGGCCTGTTCCTCGATGAGGGCTTGGTGATGCTGGCCGATACCCGCACCAATGCGGGCCTGGACAACATCTCATGCTTCGCCAAGTTGCAGCATTTCCATGTGCCGGGCGAGCGCATGATCGCGACCATGACCGCCGGCAACCTGGCGGTGTCGCAGGCGGTGATCAACCTGATCCAGGAAGGCCTGCCGCATCCGGAAACCGGCAAGCTCGAAACCATCTACACCGTGCCGAGCATGTTCGCTGCGGCCGCGTTGATCAGCGAAGCCGTGCGCCATGTGCATCAGGTACACGGCAAGGCAATGCAGGAACAGGACGTGCCTTTCGATGTGTCGATCCTGCTCGGTGGCCAGGTGGCCAATCGCACCATGCGCCTGTTCCAGATCTATGCGGCGGGCAACTTCATCGAAGCCACCCGCGATACCCCGTTCCTGCAGGTGGGCGAGCACAAGTACGGCAAGCCGATTCTCGATCGCGCGGTGACGCCGGCCACGCCGCTCACCGAAGGGGTGAAGCTGGTGTTGATCTCGATGGATTCCACCCTGCGCTCCAACCTCAGCGTGGGCATGCCGCTGGATCTGCTGGTCTACCGCAACGACAGCATCGACGGCGTGGAAACGCACCGCATCGGCGAAGGCGACCCGTACTTCCACATGATCCGCGAACGCTGGTCGGCCGCACTGTCGCAGGCCCATCGGCAGATTCCCGCGCCGGACTGGCTGGATGGTGCGGCGACGCTCGGCGCGGCGCAGCACATCAAGTCATCGAGCCCTGCACGCTGATCCGGCACGCCGCGCCGGCCGCTGCTCAGGGCAGCGCGGCGGCGTAATAGTCGCCATGGCGACTCACCTGCACCGGCAAACCAAAAGTCTGGGACAGCGCGGCATCGGTGAGCGTGTCGGCCTTGCGGCCCTGCCTGAGCACCCGGCCATCGCGCAACAGCAGCACGTTGTCGATCTCCGGCAGGATCTCCTCGACGTGATGCGTCACCAGCAGCAAGGTCGTGCCGCCGCGCGCCAGCTCGCGCAGGCTTTCCAGAAAATGGCGACGGCTGGCGATGTCCAGTCCACTGCACGGCTCGTCCAGCAACAGCGCGCGCGGCCGATGCACCAGCGCCCGCGCAATCATCACGCGTCGCGCCTCGCCAGTGGAGAGCGTGGCCATGGCGCGTCCGACAAGGTGCCCTGCGCCAACCTGGGCCAGGGCTTCGTGCGCGCTTTCGCGCATCGATGCGGTGACCCGGTGCTGGCTGGCCAAGCCGCGCGCGGCGAAGAAGGCGGACACCACCGCATCGAAAACTTCCACCGGCGTGTCGCTGGTGTAGTCGAGCTGCACGCTGGGCGAGACGATGCCGATCAGCCGGCGCAGCTCGGCCACCGCCCAGCGCTGCTCACCGAAGATGCGCACGCCGGCAGCCCCCTGCCCCTGCGCCAGCGGGTAAAGCTGGCGCGCCACCAGCTTGACCAGGCTTGACTTGCCCGATCCATTGGGACCCAGGATGGCGGTGTGCTGGTGCGCCGCAATGCTCAGGCTGAGCCGGTCCAGCACCAGACGATCACCCTGCATCACACTGGCCTGATCGATCTCCAGCAGGGCGGGTTCGGCGACAGCAAGGTCGGATACGTGGTTTGTGGTCATGCCCTTGGTCGTTCCCGTCGGCATCCGCCGAAAGGCGTCATTTTCCACGGCTTCAGCCGCATGCGCCATCGCCCGTGGCGCACCGCGCGAGCGCGCTCACGAGGCGTCGTTCACTCGCCGCCGGGCGACCTGCCGTTGCTTGAGGGTGCTGAGCAGCAGGATGTCGAAAGCGATCATCAAGGTCATGCCGAACACCAGCAGGTTGATCGCCACCAGCACGGGTACCACGGGAGCGCGCGGGCTGAGCTGATCCAGTCGCGCATGGAAGTCCGAACGCTCAGCCTGCGCCACAGCGAATTCCGGGGTTGCCTGCGCCGGCAAGCGTACCTGCAGGCGCGTTGCCTGCGCGACGTTCGCGGCGGTGATATCCAGCGAGTGCAGCACGCCGTCGCTGCCACGACACTTGAAACCTGGCGCCTTGCCTGTGCGTGTCACGTCGAACACGTCGGCCGCTGCCACGGTGAACGCCTGCTTGCTGGACAGCCAGCTGATCAGCCCACGGCGTCCCTCGAACGTCAGGCGCGGGCCATCGATGGTGATGCGACCCTGCGCAGTGCAGCATCAGGCTGAACGGGAGCCATCATGTGCATGACCTTGCGGCCTTGTCGTGGCGCGTCTGGAGGCGAATAATCCGCGCGCTGCGTGGAGCACCTCCGCGCCGCGCAACCCGAACCGCTCGCTGAGCCGACCTGCATGGCGGTAACGATGAGCGCTTCGCTCCAGGAAATCACTTCGTGACCTTGTCGACTGGGGACGAGACCGCGGCATCGGCTATCCCCACGCCGGCGCAGGTCTTTCCCGACTATCGCGTGACCTCGCTGATCGTTGCCTGCGCCATTTTCATGGAGCAGCTGGATGCGACCGTGCTGGCCACCGCCCTGCCCACCATGGCGCGCGACTTCCAGGTCAGCGCGCCATCGATGAGTATCGCGATGACGGTCTATCTGCTGGCGCTGGCAATTCTGATACCGGCCAGTGGCGCGGTGGCCGAGCGCTTTGGCACCAAGCGCGTGTTCAACACCTCGATCGCCGTGTTCGTGCTCGGCTCGATCGCCTGCTCGTTCGCCGGCAGCCTGCCGATGATGGTGGCCGCGCGCCTGTTGCAGGGCGCCGGCGGCGCGATGATGGCGCCGATCGGGCGGCTGATCGTGCTGCGCACGGTGGAGCGTCGACACCTGGTGTCGGCGATGTCGTGGACGTTGATCCCGGCCTTTCTCGGCCCGCTGATGGGGCCTCCACTGGGCGGCTTCATCGTCACCTACCTGGACTGGCACTGGATCTTCTACATCAACGTGCCGATTGGCGCGCTCGGCTACTGGCTGGTGCGCCGTTACATCCTGGAGATTCCGGCCAGCGCGCAACCGGTGCGCTTCGACCTGGCCGGCTTCGTGCTGTGCGGGGTCAGCCTGGGCAGCCTGCTGTTCGGCTTCGAGATGATCGGCCAGAGTGCGGATCTGATCCGCGCACTGGCCCTGATCGCCGTGGGCAGCATGGCGGGAGTGGGTTATCTGTGGCACGCCAAGCGCCGCCGCGATCCGCTGCTGGACCTGTCCCTGCTGAAGATCGACTCATTCCGGCTGTCGGTGATCGCAGGCTCGCTGATGCGAGTCACCCAGGGCGCGCAGCCGTTCCTGCTGCCGCTGATGTTCCAGATCGGCTTTGGCCTGAGCGCGGTGCGCAGCGGCGAGCTGATCCTGGCCACCACGCTCGGTGCGATCGTGATGCGCAGCCTGACCCCTGGTCTGCTGCGCCGGGTCGGTTTTCGCCGCGGCATGCTGGTCAACGGCGTGCTTTCCAGCCTGGGTTACGCGGTATGCGCCCTGTTCCGCCCGGAGTGGCCGTTTGCGCTGATGTTCGGACTGCTGTTCTGTTGCGGCGCATTCATGTCATTCCAGTTTGCGGCCTACAACACGGTCGCCTATGAGGCGGTGCCGACCGAACGGGTGAGCGCCGCGAGCAGCATGTACACCACCTTGCAGCAGTTGATGCTGTCGGTCGGCATCTGCAGCGGCGCGTTGGTGCTGAAGCTGAGCATGGGCGTGAGCGGGCATGCCGAACCTCGGCTGCCGGATTTCTCGATCGCCTTCGTCGTGGTGAGCCTGATCTCGCTCAGCTCGATCCGCTGGCACCTGCGCTTTGCCGCGGATGCAGGGCATGAACTGAGCGGGCATCGTCGCCAGGTCTAGTCGTGCAACTGGCCGGCTCTGCCCGCCGCATGCGAGCTGAAATGCGCGGCCACGACCGCAGGGTGGCAGTGCGCTCTTGACGCCACCCGCCGCGCCCCTGAAGATCTGATGATGCATAGCAACATTCCCCGGACGATCCCGATCAAACTGGCGCTTGAAGGCGGCGGCGCGCATGGCGCTTTCACCTGGGGCGTGCTCGACCGACTGCTGGAGCTGCCCGGCCTGCACATCGAGTCGATCAGTGGCACCAGCAGTGGCGCGATGAACGCGGCCGCACTGGCCCAGGGCTGGCAACAGAACGGCGCGGTCGGAGCACGCGAATCGCTCGCTGCGTTCTGGCTGAACCTCTCCCGCCAAAATGCCATGGCCGATTGGTGGCTGGCGGCTGCGGGCATGTTCGATCCGGGCCTATGGCGGAAGACGCCGAGTGCACCGATGCAGTCGAATCCACTACGCCGGCTGGTCGAAGAATCGTTCGACATCGAGCTGCTGCGTCGCGGGCCGATCAAGCTGCACCTGGCGGCCACGCGGGTGCGCGACGGTGCGCTCGCACTGTTCGACAATACGCAACTGAGTCACGACGCCTTGCTGGCTTCAGCCTGCCTGCCGCAATGGTTCACGGCAGTAGTGATCGACAATGAGGCGTACTGGGACGGTGGCTTCGCTGGCAATCCCGTGCTGGAGCCCTTGCTGGGCAGCGGCCCCGACGACCTGTTGTGCGTGCTGCTGCAACCCTTTCAGCACACCGACCTGCCGAGCACGGCGCGCGACATCGCCGAACTGGCAGCGCAAATGTCTTTTTCCAGTTCATTCAAGCGTGAACTGCGCGACCTCGCCCGGACGCGCCAGCGCATTGGCCCGCACGTGATGATCAGCGCCGAAGTGAAACGACTGAAGCGACTGCGCATGCACGTCATCACGCCACAGGTCGAGTTGAGCCTGCGCGAGGGGCGTTCGGCCGTGGATACCCGCCTGCCCCAGTTGCAGGCACTACGCGACCTGGGCCGTGAAGCCGCCGAAACCTGGCTGACGCTTCACCAGGACGACATCGGCCAGCGCGAGAGCTTTGCCCTGGCAAGCTGGCTGAACTGCGTCTCGTGAGGTTCCACCGCCGTGCCGACAGCGGGCACGGCGAAGCAGCGCCGATCAGCCCTCGGCGGTGAATTCTTCCCAGGCGCGCACGGCATCGGCGGCGTACATCAGCGACGGGCCGCCACCCATGTAGACCGCCACTGCCAGCGTTTCCTCAACCTGCGCCCGGCTGGCGCCCAGGCGAACCAGCGCTTTGACGTGAAAACCGATACAGCCATCGCAGTGCGTAGCGACACCAATCGCCAGCGCCATCAGTTCCTTGTCGATGGCCGACAACACGCCGGGGTGCAATGCCGCCTTGGCCATCGCCGAGAACCCACCCATGGTGTCAGGCTGGGCGGCGCGGAAGCTGCTGATCGCCTGATTGAGATCCTGGGTGATCTGCTTGTACGACTTGCTCGACATGGTGTTTTCCTGATTTGTGTGGGGCGTTCTTGCAATCTATGTCCGGCGGCAACGATGTCCAGCGGGTGCGACCGCATGCCACGCCGGCCACTCGACGGTCCGGACACATCCGTCGGCTTAGGGTGGTGCGCCAAGCGCGTGACATCGGGTCACGCCGGAATCCGCATCATGAGCCGCCCGCCACCTTCGCGACCAGCAATCCTCGACGACCTGCCCGCCGACCCGGAGGACGGCTTTGCGCTGTCAGAAGGCGAACAGGTCAAGGTGGAGGAAAAAAAGGCGCCGCGCGCCGCCGTGCTGCACGAAATCATACGCCGCTCGGGCGAAGAGGAACTCAAGCGCAGCATCACCGCGCTGGGCTGGTCGTCGCTCGCGGCCGGCTTGTCGATGGGCTTCTCTATGGTGGCACGCGGCATCCTGCATCGCTATCTCGACGACATGCATGGTGCGGTCCTGATCGAGGGGTTCGGCTACACCTTCGGTTTTCTGGTGGTGATCCTGGCGCGCCAGCAGTTGTTCACTGAAAACACCATGACCGCCGTGCTGCCGCTGATGACCGACCCCAGCCTGCGCCAACTGGGCTGCCTGCTGCGACTGTGGTCGGTGGTGCTGCTGGGCAACCTGGTCGGCGTGGCGCTGTTCGCGTTCGGCCTGCTTCACATGCAGCAGTTTGACGCCGCCACCCAACAGGCGTTTTTCAGCATGGGCGAGGAATTGATGCACAACTCGGTGCTGCAGATGTTCACCAAGGGCATCCTCGCCGGCTGGTTGATCGCCACGATGGTGTGGATGCTGGCCTCGGTCGACCAGTCGCGCATCCTGGTGATCGTGCTCACCACCTACCTGATCGCCATCGGCGGCTTTACCCATATCATCGTCGGCTCAGCAGAAACGTTGTACCTGGTGTTCGCAGGGCACCTGAGCTTTTACGGCTACGCATTTCAGTTCGCCCTACCCACCCTGGCCGGCAATATCATCGGCGGCAGCCTGATCTTCGCCCTGATCAGCCACGCCCAGGTGCGCAGCGATGTGTCCAGGGCGTCTGTCGGGCTCTGATGGTCGGTGCGAGAATTCGGCTGTGCATCGCCTATTCGAGAAGGCAGCAAACATGCCAAAGCAGGTATTTCGCGCAGTCTGGATTTTGTCATTCCTCGGAATCTCCCATGCGGCCGCAGCCAAGACTCCCTTATTGCTGGCTGAATCACGCATCCCGTGCTGGACAGAGTGTCGAGCTGCATTTCGTGCCCGACAGCAATCTCTTTGTGCGCGTCATGAACACAGCCCACGGAATATCGCCCACAGATCGAATGTTTCAGCAAGTTGGCCGCCAAATGCACCGCCTGCAATCGGATGGGCTTCGACCCGGCGCAGCCGCGACCGAGGTTGTTCTTTCCGCGAGTGAAGAAGCCTCGGTCAGCAATAACCCACATGGCAGCTGCACTATCCAGCTGACTAAAGTTGGGGAAAGGGTGGGAGTGATGATGAACGGTGGTGTGAGTTTTCCTGGACTTCCACCTCAGACCAGTTCGCAGTTCCTGCCTGCTGATGCACCTTAGAACCTGCATATATTGAGCGACTGCTTCATGCCCTTGGTCAGTCCGTCATGGGGGCTTGCCAGCCTGATCAGGTTCGATACCGGCAACGGGCAACTCGCTACCGACGACAGACATCGCGATGGCGAAGCTGGTCGGTTGCTGCGGCGATGTTGAACAAGTATCTGGCGTTTGGCACTGATGGCAGAGCGCCAAGGTGCGGCCGACTCAAGCCACCCTGACATGACCGGGAGCTGCCCCGGCGATGGATGAACCCAGCCGCCCACGGCTCCACCCATTGACGAAAGTACGCAACTTGCCGCCCACCACGATCACCACCGGGCGGCCGGCCAGATGCATCGACGGCGACAACGCCGGCGACTTGGCCAGACCCAGCTGGTGCTCTGCCCACATTCTCGCCGCCTTGGCGGCAAACCAGGCGCGCGGCCCGGCCAGAACACGGGAATCCGATTCGGCGGCCTGACGCGAGGCCACGATCGTCTGGCGCAGATGGGACAAATGCCGTTCACTGAACGCGGTGCTCAGGGCCGGCACGGAAAAGGGCGATGCCACGAATTCGTCCAGCAGGCTGCCCAGCAACTCAGCCACCCGCACTGCAATCTGGCGGTTGGCCTGCATCGCGTGGGGTGCCAGCGCGGGTGTCTGATAGGCGCCTTCCACGGCGGAAACCAGGGTGTGGAACTCGGCCTGATTCAATGGCCGGTATTCGATCGGCGTGCTGCGCCGATCGATCAGCCACGCCTGATCGACGCCGGGCAAGGCATGTGAGCGATGGCAGGCGCGGTCGCGGGCCTGCTCGACGGACAAGCCATCAGCAACCAGTTCGCTGGCCAGTGCTTCCTGCGTCAGCGGCTGCGCCCGCAGCTTGCCGACGTGGTCGTACCAGCGGCGATGCTCCAGCGTGGAAGCGTGAAACAGGCCGCGCGGCGGCTGCACCGTGGCGCGCGCCTCGGCGGCGTAGTCGAGCGCTGGCGCCATCGGCCGCAAACCGGCGGCGCGGGCAGCCAGCACGCGATCGAGCAGCACCTCGGCGGTGACCAGATGTTGATGGTAGGAAGCCTGGCGATCAGTGCTGTCGAGCACCGGGGCATAGACAAAACGGATACGCAATGAACGGGTCTGCGTAGCGCAAGCTCGCGACATGGCAGCCAGCGGGATCTGTGTCTCGCCGTGGCAGCCCTGCCCGACGATGCGGCGGCCGATCGGCGGCGCTCGGTGGGCGGTCGGCAGGTTGCTCAACATGCTTTCAACCGGGGAAATCGCGACAACCACAGGCTCGACCGGAGCCGCTTCCTGCAAACCTGTTGCTACTGCACTGCTCGAACGCACAAAACGACCTTCCTGCTGTTGGCCGTCGCCATGCTCGACTCCGCCAGCATGGCGCCCCGCCGGATACTTCCGCTGCCCGTCACAACTGGAAAGGCCCGTTTCCACGTTGTCACAGACGGCGAGCTCCAACTGTGCGCCAACTGGCAATTCGGAACGCCGGCAACTGCCGGCTTGGCCAATATCCGCCGCGCCTCACCCGGAAGGGACCCGGTGTCGGCGAGCCAATCCGCCGAACCCGGCGCAAAAAGGGCAAAATAGGCGGCTGGCACTACGCGACCGCGCCTTTCACGGCAGCCCACGGCGAGTGCCCTGCCCCTTTGACCATGGACAAGCACTTGACCACCACGCCCCTGCCGGAAGACGGCGACACCCCTTTGCTGGAGCGCCTGCGCGCTGCCGCCAACCTGCTCGAAGCGGTCGCTGCCGACCGGCAACTGCTCGATGAGCTGCCGGCAGAGGATCGCTCACGCCTGCACCAGGCGGTGGCCCAGCTCTACCACCCCGACCCCGGAGCACGCCGGATCAAGCTGAAGGCTGCGGAAAAGGCGCGCCACACGGCCAAGGTCCAGACCGAGGATGCCGTGCTCAACAACACCGGCATCCGCGCCTTGCGCCGGCGACCGGTGTTCACCACGCCGAATGCGTTTGTGCCGAAGGACTTCGCGCCCCACGACATCCCGCCCGAAGTGGATGCGAGCCAGCCACGCGAGTCGATCGAACCGCAGCATTGCTATGTATGCAAGCAGAAATACTCGTCGATCCACTTCTTCTACGACCAGTTGTGCCCGAGCTGCGCGGCGTTCAACTACGCCAAGCGCACCGAGCTGGTTGATCTGCGCGGGCGGGTGGCGCTGCTGACCGGCGGGCGCGTGAAGATCGGCTACCAGGCCGGCCTGAAACTGCTGCGCGCCGGTGCCGAGCTGATCGTGACCACGCGCTTTCCGCGCGACTCTGCCGCGCGCTACGCGGAAGAGCCCGACTTCGCCGAGTGGGGCGACCGCCTGCAGATCTACGGCCTCGACCTGCGTCACACGCCCAGCGTGGAAGCGTTCTGCCAGGAGCTGGTCGCGACCCGGCCGCGGCTCGATTTCATCATCAACAACGCCTGCCAGACCGTACGCCGGCCGCCGGACTTCTACGCGCACATGATGGAAGGCGAAACCGCCGCGCTGCACGACATGCCCGAGGATCTGCGCAAGCTGGTCGGCCACTACGAGGGCTTGCGCGGCTCAAACATCCTGCCGGAATCCGGCGCCGCGTCGCTGGTTCATCGCGGCGACACGAACGTGCCGGGCCTGACCCGCGCCGCCGAGCTGTCGCAACTGCCGCTGCTGCCGGAAGAACTGCTGGCGCAAAGCCACCTGTTCCCCGAAGGCCGGCTCGACCAGGACCTGCAGCAGGTCGACCTGCGCGAGCGCAACTCCTGGCGCCTGCTGATGGCCGAAGTGCCCTCGGTCGAGTTGCTGGAGGTGCAACTGGTCAACGCGATCGCGCCGTTCATCATCAATGCGCGACTGAAGCCCCTGATGCTGCGCACGCCCGAGCGCGACAAGCACATCGTCAACGTGTCGGCGATGGAGGGGCAGTTCTATCGCAACTTCAAGACCACCCGCCACCCGCACACCAACATGGCCAAGGCCGCGCTGAACATGATGACGCGCACCTCGGCCACCGATTACCACAACGACGGCATCCACATGAACAGCGTCGACACCGGCTGGGTAACGGATGAAGACCCCGCCGCGCTGGCCGCGCGCAAGGTGGAGCAGGAACGCTTCCACCCGCCGCTGGATATCATCGACGGCGCGGCGCGCATCGTCGACCCGATCATCAGCGGCATCAACAGCGGCGAGCATGTGTGGGGCCAGTTCCTCAAGGACTACCAGCCGACCGACTGGTGATGCCTGAGGACCGATCGCGCCATTCACATCACATTGCGCGGCGACGGTGCTCACTGGCGCCTCGATTTGCCGGAGCCGACTTCATGCGTCATGCATACCGTTCGACCATCCTGATCCTGGCCGTCCTGATCGGGGCGCTGTTGCTTGATGGTTGCGGCGAAAGCGCCACCCTCACCGTGCACGACGGCATGGGCGCCCATCCGCAGCTGCCCGCGCCGCACCAGACCCTCTTGCCGACCGTCGACATCGCCAAAGCCGTCGGCTGGCCAGCCGGCACGAAACCGGATGCCGCCGCTGGCCTGACCGTGACGGCATACGCGCAAGGCCTGGATCATCCGCGCTGGCTTTATACGTTGCCCAATGGCGATGTGCTGGTGGCCGAGACCAATGCACCGCCAAAACCGGACGACAGCAAGGGCATCAAGGGCTGGATCGCCAACAAGATCATGAGCCGCGCCGGGGCCACCGTGCCCAGCGCCAATCGCATCAGCCTGCTGCGCGACACCAACGGTGACGGTGTAGCCGACACGCGCACGGCGTTTCTGCAGAACCTGCATTCGCCCTTCGGCATGGCCCTGGTCGGCAACACGCTGTACGTCGCCGACAGCGATGCCCTGCTGAAATTTCCCTACCGGACCGGCGAAACGGCGATTGCTGCCAAAGGGGTCAAATTGATCGACCTGCCCGCTGGCCCCATCAATCACCACTGGACCAAGAATGTGATTGCCAGCCCCGACGGCAGCAAGCTGTATGTCACGGTGGGCTCCAACAGCAATGTCGGCGAGAACGGCATGGACGCGGAAAAGGGTCGTGCGCGCATCCTCGAAGTCGATATTGCCAGCGGTCGTGTGCGCCCCTTTGCCACCGGCCTGCGCAACCCCAGCGGCATGGGCTGGCAGCCGCAGACCGGCGCCCTGTGGGTCGCGGTGAACGAGCGTGACGAACTGGGCAGCGACCTGGTCCCCGACTACATGACGGCGGTGAAGGACGGTGGCTTCTACGGCTGGCCGTACAGCTACTTCGGTCAGCACATCGATGCCCGGGTCAAACCGCAGAATCCGGCCCTCGTCGCCAGCGCCATCGTCCCCGACTACGCACTCGGCCCGCATACCGCGTCGCTGGGCATGTGCTTCTCCAGCGGGCAGTTGCTGCCGGCGCGTTATGCCGATGGTGTCTTCATCGGCCAGCACGGTTCATGGAACCGCAAGCCGCGCAGTGGCTACAAGGTCATCTTCGTGCCGTTTGCAAACGGGCAGCCGAGCGGAGCGGCCGAAGACGTGCTTACCGGCTTTGTCGACCGGGACGGCCACGCCCGCGGTCGACCGGTCGGTGTCACGCTCGATGGCAAGGGCGCCCTGCTGGTGGCGGATGATGTGGGCAATACCGTGTGGCGGGTGACTCCGGCGACATCGCACTGATACCGGCTCGTTCTGCGGGAACCCATGCGACCAGGGGCATCTCACCGTGCCGCAGGGACGACAATGCGTTTCCCCGATGCGCATTTCAACTGGCGCGGCCGACCCTATCTTGTGCGCCAGGCGCCAACCGGCGCGACGAATTCACGGGAGCAAGTCATGATCGAACGCAGAGCTTTCAACACCCTGGGCGGTGCCAATCACGGCTGGCTCGACGCCAAGCATCACTTCTCGTTCGCCAGCTACCACGACCCCAGGCGCATGGGCTGGGGCGCGCTGCGGGTGTGGAACGATGACACCATCGCGCCGCAGACCGGCTTTCCACCGCATTCGCATGCCGACATGGAAATCATCACCTATGTGCGCGAGGGTGCGATCACCCACCGCGACAACCTCGGCAACGAAGGCCGCACCGAAGCCGGCGACGTGCAGGTGATGAGTGCGGGCAGCGGTATCACCCATTCGGAGTACAACCTGGAGCCGGGCACTACCCGCATCTTCCAGATCTGGATCATGCCCGACAGCCACGGCCAGCCGCCCGCATGGGGCGCCCGCCCATTCCCCAAGGGCGACCGCTCCGGCCGGTTCGTGGCGCTGGCCAGCGGCTTCAATGATGACGCTGGCGCGCTGCCGCTGCGCACCAAGGCCCGCGTGCTGGGCGCCACGCTGAAAGCGGGCGAAACTACCGAGTACCCGCTGGACGCTGGTCGCCATGCCTATCTGGTGCCTTCCACCGGTGTGGTCGAGGTCAACGGCACCCGTCTGGAAACCCGCGATGGCGCGGCCATCCGCGACGAGTCCGTGCTGCGCATCACCGCGATCGAGGACTCAGAGTTGGTCCTGGTCGACACCGCCGCTTGAGCGACGTCCCCGTAGGAGCGCACCCTGTGCGCGATGCTCTTCGCCATATCACCGAAGAGCATCGCGCACAGGGTGCGCTCCTACACCGCTCCGCTAACCAAGGTTCAAACGTCATGCCCACCATGCAAGCGATCGCGATCACCCGCCCTGGCCCGGCCGAGGTGTTGCAGCTCACCACGCGGTCGATCCCGCAGCCAGGTCCGCGCGAGGTGCTGATCAAGGTGGCGGCGGCCGGGGTCAACCGGCCGGATGTATTCCAGCGCCAGGGCAATTACGCGCCGCCGCCGGGTGCCTCGGACCTGCCTGGCCTGGAAGTGGCGGGCACCCTGGTCGAAGGTGATTTCAGCGGCGACAACCCGTTCGGGCTCAAGTCGGGCGACGCTGTCTGCGCCCTGCTGGCCGGCGGCGGTTATGCCGAATACGCCGTCGCGCCGTTGGTGCAGTGCCTGCCGGTGCCGGCAGGCTTGTCGCTGTTGGAAGCGGCGGCGCTGCCGGAAAACTATTTCACTGTGTGGAGCAACGTGTTCGAGCGCGGCCAGCTCGGTCGTGGCGAAGGCGGCGCGGCGGAAACCCTGCTGGTGCAGGGCGGCTCCAGCGGCATCGGCGTCACCGCCATCCAGCTTGCCCATGCCTTCGGGCACCGCGTGTTCGCCACCGCCGGCAATGCCGAGAAATGCGCTGTCTGCGAACGGCTGGGCGCGGAGCGTGCGATCAATTACCGCGAGGAGGATTTCGTCGCGGTGCTGCAGCAGGCCACGGGCGGACGCGGCGTGGACGTGATCCTGGACATGGTCGCCGGCGACTACATCCCGCGCGAGATCGACAGCCTGGCCGAAGGCGGCCGACTGGTTTTCATCGCCACCCTCGGCGGCAGCAAGGCCGGCATCGACGCCGGTGTACTGATGCGCCGCCGAATCACCCTGACCGGTTCGACCCTGCGTGCACGCCCGATCGCGTTCAAGGCGGCGATCGCCCGCGAGCTGCATGCCAAAGTCTGGCCGTTGCTCGCGGCCGGCACCCTGCGGCCGGTGATCCACCAGGTGTTCGCGGCAGCCGACGCCGCGCAGGCACATGCCTTGATGGAAAGCAGCGAGCACATCGGCAAGCTGATGCTGCAGTGGTGATCCGGCGATGATGATCACGTCAGCCTGAATCGGCATGGCCAGCGGCAACGCGAATTCGAGCGCAAGAGTCGGAGTGCCTGTCGACGTGAAGCTCGTCATGCTGACTGCCAAGCGATAACCTTTCGCCAGGTGCAGCCATGAAAGTCTCCGAACAAAACGCCGAACGTGCCGCCGCGGTCGCCAACGACCCGCGCTGGGCTGCCGTGCTCTGTCACGACGCCGGCGCCGATGGCCAGTTTTTCTACTCGGTGCGAACCACCGGCGTGTATTGCCGCCCTTCGTGTGCGGCGCGCGCTGCACGGCCAGAAAACATCGCCTTCCATGCCAGTACCGAGGCGGCTGAGCGCGCCGGCTTTCGTCCATGCAAGCGCTGCAGGCCCGATCAAGCGTCCCTGGCCGAGCAGCAGGCGGCCTTGATCACTGCCGCCTGCCACGCGATCGAGCGCGCCGAACGGGCTCCCTCGCTGGAGCAACTGGCCAGCGCTGCGGGCTTGAGCCCGTTTCATTTCCACCGCGTGTTCAAGCGCGTGACCGGAGTGACGCCGAAGCAGTACGCCAGCGCCCATCGCGCCGACCGGATGCGCCGCGAGCTGGACCGCGCCGGCACGGTGACCGAGGCGATCTTCGAGGCCGGCTTCAACGCCAGCAGCCGCTTCTACGAGAATGCCGGCCAGCGCCTGGGCATGACGCCCTCGCGCTATCGCGCCGGTGGTGCCGACAGCGATATCCACTTTGCGGTCGGCGAATGTTCGCTCGGCGCGATTCTGGTGGCGCAGAGTGCGCGTGGGGTCTGCGCGATCCTGCTCGGCGATGATCCCGACGTGCTGACCCGCGAACTGCAGGACTGTTTCCCCAGGGCCAACCTGATCGGTGCCGACGCTGACTACGAGCAACAGGTCGCGCAGGTTATCGGCCTGGTCGAAGCCCCCGGCATCGGGCTGGAGCTGCCACTGGACATCCGCGGCACCGCGTTTCAGCAGCGTGTGTGGCAGGCGCTACGCGACATTCCGGCCGGCAGCACCGCCAGTTACAGCGAGGTGGCGCAGCGCATCGGCTCGCCCACGGCCACGCGCGCGGTAGCGCAGGCGTGCGCCGCCAACAAGCTGGCGCTGGCGATTCCCTGCCATCGGGTGGTGCGCCACGACGGCGGCCTGTCCGGTTATCGCTGGGGCGTGGAGCGCAAACGCGCCCTGCTCGAGCGCGAGGCAAAGGCATGAAAAAAGTGGGGCGCAGGCAATGACCGGCCGACCGGCTCGGTGCCGCCGATGATCACCGCCGACCTGTTCGGTGATGCCGCCAGCCCGACGCCTCGCGATGAACCCTTGTGCGAAGGCGCCATGGTACTGCGCGGTTTTGCGCTGGCGCAGCAGGAGCCATTGCTGCAAGCGATCGATGCGATCGTGGCGCAGGCGCCCTTCCGGCACCTGATCACGCCCGGTGGCCTGCGCATGTCGGTGGCCATGACCAATGCCGGCGCGCTCGGCTGGGTCAGTGACCGGCGTGGTTATCGCTACGATCCGATCGATCCGCTCAGCGGCCATCCTTGGCCGTCGATGCCTGCGATCCTGCATGAACTGGCCGGCAGCGCCGCCGCCCGCGCCGGGTTTGACGGGTTTGTGCCGGACGCTTGCCTGATCAACCGCTATCAGACCGGCTCGCACCTGAGCCTGCATCAGGATCGCGACGAAGGTGATCTTGCCCAGCCGATCGTGTCGGTATCGCTCGGTGTGCCGGCGATGTTCCAGTTCGGCGGACTTGAGCGCGGCGATCGAGCACAGCGGGTGCCACTGGCGCATGGCGACGTGGTGGTCTGGGGCGGCCCGGCCCGGCTGCGCTTTCACGGCGTGCTGCCGCTGAAGCCGGCGCATCATTCGCGACTGGGCAGCGAGCGCATCAACCTGACGTTTCGCCGCGCCGGCTGAATCCGCCGGTTTGCTGAACACGCGCACACAGCCCGCTGCCACAGCGCATTTTGCTAGGCTGGCTCGATCCGACTGTTGCGAGAACCCGATGAAACCCACCCACGGCATCCACACCATCGACACCGGCTTCGTACGGCCGCAGTTCGACGCCGCCTATCTGATCGTCGAAAACGGTCGCGGCGCCTTTGTCGATTGCGGCACCAACCATTCCATGCCGCGCATGCTCGCCGCGCTCGAAGCGGCCGGCCTGCAACCGGCCGATGTCGACTGGCTGATCCTCACCCATGTGCACCTGGACCACGCCGGCGGCGCCGGCGAGCTGATCGCGCAACTGCCGAATGCAAAACTGGTGGTGCACCCGCGCGGCGCCCGCCACATGATCGACCCCTCCAAACTCTGGGCCGGCGCCAGCGCCGTCTATGGCGAAGCCGTGATGGAGCGGGAATACGGCCGCCTGCGCCCGATACCCGCCGAGCGTGTCATCGAGGCCAGCGATGGTCACGTCGTCGACCTGGGCGGCCGCCTGCTGCACTGCATCGATACCCCCGGCCACGCCAAGCATCACCTCACCGTGCACGATACCCAGGCCAACGTCTGCTTCACCGGCGACGTGTTCGGTCTCAGCTATCGCGAATTCGACACGGCCCGTGGCGCATTCATCCTGCCCACCACCTCACCCGTCCAGTCCGATCCCGATGCCCTGCACGCCTCGATCAACCGCCTCGTCGCACTGAAGCCTGCCGCGATGTACCTCACCCACTACAACCGCGTCGAAGAAATCACCCGCCTCGCCAGCGACCTGCACGAACAGATCGACGCCATGGTCACCCTCGCCCATGAGGCCAACCGGCAATCCGAGCGCCACGCCGTGCTCGTCGCCTCACTCACCCGGTTGTACGCCGACCGCGCCACCGCGCATGGATGGCAAGGCAGCCATGCACAATTGCTGGAGTTGTTGGGTGGAGATATCGAGTTGAATGCGCAGGGTCTTGGCGTCTGGCTGGATAGTTAGCTGTCTGCGGGCGACCGACGGCCGCGAGTCATCAAGCATGTGCTCCGGTGATGCCATGCGCCGGGTCGCCCACCCCCAACCGAACAGGTAGGCTAGCGACATGCGGATACTTGTTGCCGAAGATGAAGCCAAAGCGCGCCGATACCTGGCCAAGGGACTTGGCGAACTGGGTTTCTCGGTAGAACTTGCCGAAGATGGCCACAGTGCACTTGCCTTGCTGCGCGAACACGACTTCGATGTGGCCGTTCTGGATGTGATGTTGCCCGGCCACGATGGCTGGACAATCGTGAAAACCATGCGCGCGGAGGATATCCGCACGCCGGTGCTGTTTCTCACCGCGCGCGATCATGTGGAGGATCGCGTGCGAGGCTTTGAACTGGGTGGCAACGACTATCTGGTCAAGCCGTTTTCGTTTGCCGAACTGGTGGCCAGGTTGCGCAACCTGGGACGCCACGCCGAACTGGCCGGGCATGCGGCTGTTCTTCAGATCGGCGAACTGACGATCGATTCGCTGCGCCACCGGGTCTCACGCAGCGGTCAGCTGCTGCAGCTCACGCCGAAGGAATATGCGCTGCTGCTGCTGCTGGCGCGCCATCGCGGGCGCGTGCTGTCACGCACGCTGATCGCCGAAAGCGTATGGGGGATCTGCTTCGAGGCACAGACCAATGTGGTGGACGTCGTGATCCGGCGGCTGCGCAACAAGCTGGACGCGCCGTTTGCTGATGCACCGCTGCTGCATACCGTGCGGGGGGTGGGCTACATGCTCAGTGCCGATGCGGACTGACGCGCTGCCAAGGGTACATTCGATCGGCGCACGCCTGACCCTGCTCTACATGTTCGTCGCACTGGTGACGGTGGCGATATTTGCCGGCATCACCGACTGGCGCCTGTCGGTCAACTTCGCTGCCGAGCACCGGCGTTTCGTGCAAACCAAGGCCGCCGAGCTGCAGGCAGACCTGAACGATGCCGGTGGCGACCCCGCGGCGCTGCTCGACGAAATCGTCAAGGAAACGGCCGGCTCGAAACTCCGTCAGTATCAGGCGCGTGTGTTGAACCGCGAGGGGAGGATGCTCGGCGAAACGCCAGGCATGCAGCGCGAATTGCCGGCGTCGACATTTTCGCAGGGCTCGTCCGGCAGTCCGTCGGCGACGCTGCAGCTTCGACACGTGGGCGATCATGGCTACGCACTGAGCACGCTGATGCTCAGGGACCCGAACGGTATGGTTGCGGCGACCGTGCAGCTTGCCGTTGATGTGACGCATGACGAAGCCCTGCAGAGCGATCTTCGGCGAGCACTGGCGTTCACGTTTCTGTTGCTGGTGCCCCTGCTGGCGCTGGCGGGGCGCTGGGTGGCGGCAAAGGGACTGGCACCATTGCAACGCATCTCCGGCGCCGCGCGATCGATCACCCCGGCGAACCTGACGGCGCGCCTGCCGCTCCTGCCCCGCTGGCCGGATGAATTGCACGAGCTGGTGCAGGTGTTCAACGCGATGCTGGCACGGATGGAGGAAGCATTTGCCCGCCTGTCGCGGTTCTCCGCCGACCTGGCGCACGAGCTGCGCACGCCGCTCGGCAATCTGAGTGGTGAATTGGAAGTCTGCCTGATGCGACCACGCACAGCACAGGACTACCGCGCGGCGCTCGAATCCGGTCTGGATGAATGTCGGCGGCTCAATGTGTTGATTGAGAACCTGCTGTTCATGGCGCGCGCCGAGCATGCCGAACAGGCGCTGCACCGGGAACACTTCTGCGCCGAGCAGGTTTGCGCATGGGTGATCGAGCAGCAAGTGCCGGGTGCGGCCGCACGCGGCGTCGTCATCCGGCAGCAGGGCGAGGCCATCATGCAGGCGGACCCCCTGCTGTTTCGCCAGGCCCTGGCCAACCTGCTGAGCAACGCGATCCGCCATTCCCGCGCTGGCGGCGAAGTGGAGATCCGACTGGCAACGGTCGCCGAAGGCGTGAAGATCTGCGTGCAAGATCATGGTGAAGGCATCGAGGCGCAGCACCTGGCGCATCTGTTTGATCGCTTCTACCAGATCGACCCGGCGCGCCAGCACGGTACGGGGCAAGGTACCGGACTGGGCCTGTCCATCGTGCAGGCGATCGTCGAACTGCATCACGGCGTCGTGCGCGTCGACAGCGTGCCGGATGCTGGCACCACGGCGACCATGTACTTTCCGCGGAATGCAGTACACGTGCCGCCAGCTGCGGACGAGCTTTCATGAGCGCGGTCTGGACCAGGCTCTCCCATCGGGCCTTCGAGGTCGGCATCCTTCTGAAGGGTCTTGATGGGCTGCTGGAATTGCTTGGCGGCTGCGCATTGCTGTTGACCAACCAGCACGCAATCCGGCGCGCCGTCGCCTGGTTGACCCGCGCGGAGCTGCTCGAGGATCCGCACGACTTTGTCGCGAACCATCTGATCGTTCTGGCCCGACATCTTTCCATCGGAACGCAGCACTTTGCCAGCGCCTATCTGATCGCACATGGCACGATCAAACTCGGCCTGGTGATCGGGCTGCTGCGAGGAGTGCGCGGGGCGTATCCGGTGGCGCTGATGGTGCTGACCGCGTTCATCGGCTACCAGTGCTACCGGCTTGCGCATGGGTCATCGGCTGCGCTGTTGCTGTTCACCGCGATCGACATCGTGGTGGTCTTGCTTATCGCACGCGAATGGCGACTTCGCCGTCACTGGGGCGATCAGCCGCTGGTCGCTCCGCCGTCACGCCGCTGACGCGAGGCACGCAGATGACAGAATTGTCATCTGATTGATCGGTGTTCCCCATCATCGCGCGCCTAAGCTGTTCGGATGAGTACGCCTGCAACCAGATTGGCCTTGGGCGGTTTGCTTGCTCTGACGCTTGGCGGGTGTGCCACCTCGCAGCCTCAGCACACGCCCGACCTGCACGACCAGGCCCGTGCGCTGGCATCGCGCCAACTGGATGACCCCGGGTTGATGGCCGCCGAGCAGCGTTTCGGGCTATCCACTGCAACCCCGGTAACGTGGACACCGGACCGCATCACGGTCGCCGCCTGGTACTTCGATCCGCGCCTGGCGCAGGCACGCGCGGTCTCCGCGCGCGCAACGGCCGCTGCCACGCTGGCAGCGCAAAGGGTCAACCCCACCCTGCAGCTGAATCTCGAAAAGATATTCAGCGGAGTCGGTACCGGCTCGCCGTGGACGACAGGCATCGCCATGCTGCTGCCGCTGCTGCATCCGGCCGAGGCGACCGCGCGCCGCCATATTGCAGCTGCCGACACCGAAGGGGCGCGGGATCAGGCCGCACTCGCCGTCTGGCAGACTCGCGCGCGTGCATTGGCCGCCTTGCGCAACACGCTGCTTTCACGCCAGGCGCAGGCGCTCGCCGAAACAACGGTACGGGACCGTCGCGCCTATCTTGAAGGTGTGCGCCAGCGTGTGCAGGCCGGCGCCGAAGCACGCGACACCGAGCTGGCCGCCGAATTGCAACTCCAGCGTGCCGAAGCCGGATTGGCCGACCGGCGCGCACGGCGGCATGCCGCGGAACAGTCGCTGGCCGCGGCGATCGGCCTGCGCTGGCCTGCACTGGCCGATGCCCGGCTGGAGTGGCCTGACCTGCAGGCACCACCGGCACCTTCAACCTTGCCGACCAGCGCGCTGGCCGAGGACGCGGCATGGAACCGGCTCGATCTTGCGATGCTGCTGGCGCATTACCGCGCCAGTGCGGCACGGTTGCGCATGGCCGTCGGTACCCGCTTTCCGGCCATGGCCGTGGCGCCCGGATACATCTACGACCGTGGCGCACGCAAGTTTTCCTTCGGCATGGATGTGGAGTTGCCGCTGTTCCACGGTGCAGGAGCACGTATCGAGGAGGCAGCGGCAGCACGCGACGAGGCCGCAGCGGCCATCCGCACACGCCAGATGGAAATACTCAATGCACTGGATGCAGCCCGCGCCGACTATGCCGGGCGCTATGCGGCATGGCGACAGATGAGCGCGGCCGCCGCGACCGCGCGGATGGCCGCCCGGCGCGCCGCAGTGCAGCGATCCGCCGGCCAGCTCGACTACGGCGCGGAGTTGTCGGCCGAAGTGATCGCATCGACGACGGCATTGGCGGCCGAAGATGCGCTATCGAGCACCTTGCATTCACTCGGCGATCTCGAGGACGTCCTGCAGCATCCGCTCTGGCCGACCACCCGGTTGCCGGACATCCAGCGCAGTTCATCATCCGCGTCAGCTCACCACGAGGCATCTCATGAGCAGCATCCCTGACTGGCGCGGCCGCGCGGTAGCCGCATGCATCGGTTTGTCGTGCGCCCTGTCCACGCCCTTGCTGGCGGTGATGAGCGGCAGCGTGGTGGTGACGCCAGCCAGTGTGAGCGCCAGCGGCATCGAGGTGGTGCCGCTGGAAGCAGCAGACCAGACATTGCAGGCGCAGGGCATCGCCACCGTACTGGACCCGCAACCGCTGCAGGCTCTGGCCGCACACCTGCAGTCGCTGGACGCCGGCGCGCGTGCAGCCGATGCCGCCGCAAAGGCGGCCAGCGCACAGGAGAGACGATCGCAAGGGCTATACCGACAAGGCGGCAACGCCTCCCTGCGTGACACGCAGACCGCCGCCGCCGAGGCGGCAGCGGCGCGCGCCCGGCTCACGATCGCGCGCGCCGAGGAAACCTCGGCACGCAGCGGTGCGCGCGCCCAGTGGGGTACGGTACTGGCGACACTGGCTAGCAAGGGGCCGCAGGCACTGAGCGAATACGCCGATGGGCGCGCCACCCTGCTCGAAGTGGCGCTGCCGAACGGCACGCCTGCGCCTTCGGGAGCATCGATCCAGGTGTGGAGCGCCGATGGACGCGCGTTGACGGCCACGATGATCGGCCCGTCACCACGCAGCGATGCCGTGGTGCAGGGACCAACCTACTTCTATCGGACCGTCACTGCGAACCTGCGCAGTGGCCAGCGACTGAATGCCAGCGTGCCATTGAGCAGCGCCGTGCGTCAGGGCGTGATGGTGCCTTCGGCCGCGGTGATCTGGTACGCCGGACAGCCGTGGGTTTACGTTGAGACCAGCGCCGGACACTTCCAGCGTCGACCATTGGCACGATCGCGGCTGGCGCAGGACTGGTTCGAGGCCAGCGGCTTCCACGCCGAAGAAAAGGTCGTTGTCCGCGGTGGTGAACTGCTGCTGTCGCAGGAACTGCGGCCGCCGCCAGGCACCGCCAAACCGGCGGGAGATGACGATGATGACTGAGCTGGCCGCCAGATTCCCGTCGTCGATGTCACGACACGGAAGCGTGTTTGTGCGCAGCCTGACGCTGTGGCGAAGCAACGCTGGACAACCATCCTCATGTTGAGTGCCATCGTTCGAACTGTCATCCGCTTCCGTGGTGTGACGATTGCGCTGGCCGTGCTTGGCGTCGCCTATGGAGTGCTCGCTTTGGGACGCGCCAGGCTGGACGTGTTCCCGGAATTCGCCCCGCCGCAAGCGATCGTGCAGACCGAAGTGCCCGGCTTCTCGCCGGAACAGGTCGAGACCCTGATCACGCAACCGATCGAGAATGCGCTGTCGGGCGCCAATGGCTTGCTGAACATGCGCTCCAAGTCGCTGCAGGGGCTGTCGATGATCACCCTGACCTTCCATGCCGGCAGTGATCTGTCGCAGGTCCGCCAGACCGTCAGCGAACGATTGCAGCGCACCGCGGCGGAGCTGCCGAGCGCGGCCAAGCCACCGGTCTTGCTGCCGCTGTCATCGTCGGCCGGCATCGTGCTGACGATCGGCGTGACCTCGTCCACGCAGACCCCGATGCAGTTGCGCACGCTGGCCGACTGGACGCTGAAACCGCAACTGCTGGGCGTGCCCGGCGTTTCGGACGTGAACGTGTTCGGCGGCGCGCTGCGCCAGCTGCAGATACAGGTCCATCCGGATGCGCTGGCGCGCTACGGACTGTCATTCCAGGATGTGATCGCGGCGGCAAGGCGCGCCACCGGCCAAACCGGCGCCGGCTTCATCTCGAACGCCAGCCAGCGCATTGTGCTGGCACCCACCGGCGCAGCAGTCACGCCGGCCGAGATCGCGGCGGTGACGCTGCGCAGCCATGATGGCGCGGTGCTGCGGCTGGGCGATGTTGCCACGGTAGCCAACGGTGCCGCACCTGCGGTGGGCGCCGCCTCGATCATGGGCAAGACCGGTGTGATGCTGGTGATCGACGAGCAGTATGGCGCCGATACCGTGCGGGTGACCAAGGCACTGGAGCAGAAACTGCAGGCGCTGCTGCCGGCACTCGCCGCGCAACACGTGCAGCTCTATCCGGCGCTGTTCCGGCCCGCCAACTTCATCACGGCGGCCATTGGCCATCTGCGCAACGCATTGCTGATCGGCGCAGCGCTGGTGCTCGTGGTGTTGTTCCTGTTCCTGCGCAATGCGCGGGCGGCACTGATCTCGGCGGTTGCAATACCGCTGTCGCTGCTGACCGCGGTGGTGGTGCTGGAGCGTTTCGGGCTTGGTCTCAATACGATGACTCTGGGCGGACTGGCGATTGCCATCGGTGAAGTGGTCGACGATGCGATCGTCGATGTCGAGAACATCGTGCGCAGGTTGCGGTTGAACCGCCTGCAAGCGGTACCGCTACCTTCCGCGCAAGTGGTACTGGCCGCCTCGCTGGAAGTACGCAGTGCCGTGGTCTATGCCACGTTCATCGTGGCCCTGGTGTTCGTGCCGGTTCTGACTCTCTCCGGTGTCGCCGGCAGCCTGTTTGCACCGCTCGGCGTGGCCTATATTGCCGCGATCATAGCGTCGCTGGTGGTAGCACTGACGCTGACGCCGACGCTGACCTTGCTGCTGGGGCAAGCGGCGGATCCCTCCGAGCCGCGGATCCAGCTGGCGCTCAGGCGGCGTTACACACGCGTCCTCACTCGCCTGGAAGGCTGTCCGCGCGCCGTACCGGTCGTGGTATCCGTACTGTGCCTGGCCTCGCTGCTGGTTCTGCCGTTCCTGCAGGAACAATTCCTGCCGCAGTTGCGCGAAGGCCACTACATCGTGCACATGCGGCTGGCCCCCGGCGCATCGCTGCAGGCCTCGCAAGATCTGGGCGCGCACATCACCCACTCGCTGCTGAGCATTACCGGCGTGCGCTCAGTGGCACAACGCAGTGGTCGGGCTATGCGCGTCGCAGACCCATCACCAGCATTCGCCAATGAATTTGAGGTCGACCTGAAACCCCTCTCCGGTTCTGGCCAGCAGCATGTGCTCAACGAGATCCGGCAACACCTCGGTGCGTTCGCCGGAGCAAGCATTTCGGTCAACACCTTCTTGACTGAGCGCATCCACGAGACGATGTCCGGCTACACCTCGCCGGTCGTGCTGTCGATTTACGGCAACAATCTCGATCAGCTGGACCGCGCGGCGCAGCAGGCGGCGACGATCCTGTCGAAGCTGCCGGGTGCAGGGAATGTGCAGGTACAGGCAGCGCAGGGAGAGCCGCAACTGTCGATTCGCCTGCGCAACGACGTGCTGGCGCAGCACGGCATCGCACCGGCCGACGTGCTGCAGACGCTGCAGACCGCCTACGCCGGACTGCGCGTCGGCCAGGTACTCGATGGCAGTCGGGTGTTCGATGTCGAGGTGATCCTGCCGCCAGCCATGCGTCGGGATCCGACGGCGGTCGGACAATTGCTGATTGCCGCGCCGGACGGCCGGCAGTGGCCGCTGTCCGATCTGGCAGATCTGTCGATGAGCCAGGGGCGCTACATGATCCTGCACGAAGGCGGCCAGCGCGTGCAGGCGATTACGATCCAGTTGCAGGGTGCCAACGCCGGTGCCTTCACCGCGCATGCGCGCAAAGCGCTGGCGCAAGACATGACATGGCCGCCGGGAATGTATGCGGTCTTCGGCGGCGATGCCGCAGCGCAATCGGCCGCCACCCGTCAGTTGTTGACGCACAGCGCGCTTGCGGCGGCCGGCGTGGTGATCCTGCTGTTTCTGGCGCTGCGCCGCATGCGCACGGTAACCCTGGTGCTGCTGAACCTGCCTTTTGCCTTGGTTGGCGGTGTGCTGGTGGTGGTGCTGATGGGCGGTACCTTGACGCTCGGCGGACTGGTCGGCTTCGTCACCCTGTTCGGCATCAGCGTGCGCAACTCGATCATGCTGATATCGCATTATCGCCATCTGGTCGAGATCGAGGGCGAGCCGTGGAACCTGCTTGCGGCAAGGCGCGGTGCCTCCGAACGACTGGTGCCGATCCTGATGACGGCGCTGGTGACTGCGCTCGGTCTTGCCCCGCTGGCGCTCACCGCCGGAGCACCAGGCAATGAGATCGAGGGGCCGATGGCAGCGGTGATCCTGGGCGGCCTGCTCACCTCGACGGCACTGAATCTGCTGGTACTGCCGATGCTGGCCGGTCGCTGGTTGCGCTTTTCGACTACTGATTTTCGGAATATCTAGACACGTGATCGCCAGCTAGCGCGGGCATGGAACAAGAGCCTCAATCCCGTGCTGCCAGTGACCGATCAACTCAAGCCAACCGCGACCCGTTCGGCACCGCGCGCTCCACCGCCGTAATCACCACCCCCTCCTCCGTATGAAACCCGGTGAGAAGAAACTGCGAGCGAAATGGCCCGATCTGCTTTTCAGGAAAGTTGATCACGCCCACAATCTGGCGACCGAGCAAATCGGAAGGCTGATACAGAGCGGCGATCTGCGCGCTGGTTTTCCTCTCGCCGTAAGCACCAAAATCCGCCCAGACCTTCCACGCCGGCTTGCGCGCTTCGGGGAATGGCTCCACCCGAGTAACCGTGCCGACCACGATCAGTACTTTCTCGAAATCCGCCCAAGTGATCTCGGCGGGGGCCGTTGTCTTGTTCTGCTCGCTCATGCTTCCAGTCTCGTTTTCAGCCAGTCGCGGCCTTGTTGCCACCAGTAACTCGCCTGGGCGCCCAGATAGCCCCAGGGGCGATGCGTGCTGTCCAGGCCGTAATCGGCGAATTGTTGCCAGCCGGTATCGCCTTCGGCAATCGCGGCCGCCAGCAATTCGCCAGCGGCGCAGGTCGGCGCCAGGCCATGGCCGCCAAACGCCTGTGCCCACCACAAGCCATCGCCGTTGCTGCCGATCTGCGGCATCTGGTGGCGGGCGTAGCTCATCAGGCCGGACCACGCGTAGTCGACCTTGATGCCCTTCAGCGAGGGGAACACCCGCAGCAGGTCACGCATGAGCAAGCGCTGCACCGCCTGCGGCGAGCGGTTGCGTACCGAAATGCGGCCGCCCCACAACAGACGCGTATCGGGCAGCGCGCGGTAGTAGTCGAACGCAAAACGGCTGTCGTAAACCGCGGCGCGGGTATGCAGGCAGTCGTCCATCCTTTCGCTCAGCGGCTCGGTCACCATCACGTAGGTGGCGATGGGCAGGATCGCCCGATCGATCGAGCGCTGCAGCCCGGCCAGATAACCGCCGCAGGCGAGCACCACCTGATCGACCAGCAACTCGCCTTGCGCGGTTTGCAGGCGCCATTGCGTACCCTCGCGGCTGAGTCGGCGCACGCCACTGTGCTCGTGGATGCGCACACCCTGCCCCACGACCGCCGCGGCCAGACCGATGGCGTAGTCGAGCGGATGCAGATGCAGCGCATCGCGCTCGTACAGGCCATCGTGGTAACGCTCGCTGCGCACGCGCTGGCGCAACTCGTCCTGCGCCAGCCACTGCCATTGCACGCCGTAATGCTCGGCCAGCAACTGCTGGCGCTGGCGCAATACCGCGGGGTCGCGAAACCAGTTCGCCCAGATCACGCCCTCGTCGACCACATCGCAGGCGATCGCGTACTTGCCGATGCGCTCGCGAATGCGCTGCACCGCCGCGGTGGTGAGCTTGAACAGGGCACGCGCCTGCGCCTCGCCGCGCTGGGCCAGCAGCGACTGCTCACCCAGCGAGTAGCCGGCGAACACGAAGCCGCCGTTGCGGCCGGAGGCGCCAAAACCGACCTGCTCACGTTCCAGCAATACCACGTCAGTGACGCCGCGCTCGGCCAGCCCCAACGCGGTGTTCAGACCCGCGTAGCCACCACCGACAATCGCCACCCGCGCCTGCGAGCGACCTTGCAACGGCGGATGGGCTTGGTAGGACGTTGCCGTGGCGCGGTAGTAGGAAGAAGCCGAAGACAACGTCATGGTGGCAGCGAATCCCAGGCCAGTTTCGAGCGGCGAGCATAGCGCAGTGAACGGGCCGCTACTCGACCAGGCTGACCTGCAGCGGACGCTGGTCCGCGCGACCGTGGTCGTCCACCACGCGCAGGTCATAGTGACCTGCGGTCTGCGGCTGCCAGAACAGCGAGCGGCCGGGCGCGCTGCTGCCTATGTAGGCGTCGTTGACGAACCAGTACAACGCATGGGCGTCAGCATCGCTGGTGGCGATCAGCGCGATGCGCTCCTGCCCGCGTTGCTGCAGGCGCAGCGCATACGTGCTGCCGCGCAGCGGCGAGGTGATCTGCGGCGGATCGCCGTCGGGCGCACCGGCCGCACGACAGTCCGGATTCTGCGGCGGCTTGCGCCGTGGGATGCCGGCCTGCGCGAATACCTGCTGCAGGTCGGAGGGCCAGAATTCGTACACCTCCACATGGGTGTGCTTGCCCGCATACGGCGGGCAGGCCGGCTGGCCGGTGGCATCATCGATCACGACCGGCCGATGCACGTTGCTGACCCGGATCGGCGACTTGCCCGGAATGAACCAGGTCCACCCCAGCTGCGGGCACCACTGGTTCGGCAACTGGCCGCTGGCCAGGCAGATCTGCACGCGCTTGAGGTTGGCCGGCATGTGCCGCACCGGCTCGGCCAGGCGCGGGCGTTCGGCACGCAAGGCGTCGATGATCTGGAAAAACAGCGGCGCGGCCGCCTCCACACCGACGAAAGCGGGATTGCCGGTGCTGTCGAAATTGCCGACCCACACGACCATGACGTAGGGGCCAAAGCTGCCGGCCGTCCACGCATCGCGAAACGCCCAGGAGGTGCCGGTTTTCCAGTACACCGGCAGGCGATCGGGCTGCGCGCCGGTGGTTTCGTCCGGGCGCGGGTTCTGCCGCAGCATGTCCATCACCATGAAGCTGGCCTCGTCGCTGAGCATGCGGGTGCCGGGTACTTGCGGATCACTGGCCAGCAGACGCAACGGTCTGAGCTCGCCGCGGTTGGCCAGCATCGCGTAGAGGCCAGCCAGCTCCTGCATGGTCACTTCGCCGCCACCCAGCACCAGGGCCAGCCCGTAGTGTTGCTCGCTGGCCATGTTGCTGATCCCGGCATCGTGCAGGAACTGATACAGGCTGGGTTGCTTCAGCTGCGAGGCGACCCACACCGCCGGGATGTTGCGGCTGCGGATCAGCGCCTGGGTGGCGGTCACCGGCCCGAGAAAATGGCCATCGAAATTCTCTGGCGTATACGGGCCGAACGAGGTCGGCACGTCGCGCAACACCGTCTGCGGATGCAGCACGCCCTGGTCGAACCCCAGCGCGTAGATGAACGGTTTCAGGGTGGAGCCGGGCGAGCGCTTGGCCTGCGTGCCGTTGACCTGCCCCTGGATCGCGCGGTCGAAATAATCCGCCGAGCCGACCATCGCCTTGATGCCCATGTCGCGCGTGTCGACCAGGATCGCCGCCGCGTTCCTGATGCCGCGACGCTGGTTGCGCGCGACGTAGAGCGCCACCTGCTGCTGCAGTGCTTGCTGCAGATCCAGATCGATCGTGGTGGTCAGGCGCGAAGAGTTGGCATCGCCAGCGAACTGCCGTTCGCCCAGTGCCTGCTCCACCGCATGCGGCGCCTCGAACGGCAGCTGCGCCAGCGGCCGCAGGTTCAGCGGCAGCGCAAACAGCGGAGCCAGTGCCGCATCCTGCGGATGCTGATGCAGCCATTGCGCATACAGGCGGTTGCGCTCGAGTGCCAGTTGCGGATTGATGCGCGCGTCGCCGGGGTCACGCACCACACGCAAGTGTCGCCCCGGGTTTTGCGGTATCACCGCCAGTGTCAGCGCCTCGGGCAGGCTCAGCTCGCTGGCCGATTTGTCGAAGTACGCCAGGCTGGCGGTGCCCACGCCTTCGACGTTCCGTCCGTAGGGGGCGAAATTGAGGTAAGCCTCCAGGATCTGCGACTTGGAGTAGTACAGCTCCAGTTGCACCGCGCGCGCGACCTGCACCAGCTTGCCCAGCGGCGAGCGCGTGTTGAGGTGCCACAGCAGCCGCGCCAGCTGCATGGTGATGGTGGAACCGCCCTGCGGATTGCCGTGACGTACATACGTAACCCAGGCACCACGCAGCAAACCGTAGGGATTGAAACCCGGGTGCCAGCGGTACCAGCGGTCTTCGTGCAGCAACACGCCTTGCACCAGTTGCGGGGAAATATCGGTGAGCGGCACCCACAGCCGGTAGCGATCGTCGCTGGCCAGGGTCAGCCGCAGCAGGCGGCCATGATCGTCGTAAACCGCGGTGGACGAGGGCTGCCACGCCCGCAGCGGCTGATGCGGCCATAGCCTGAAGGCCAACAACACCGCCGCCAGCAGCAACAGGCCGACCAGCCAGTTCTGCCAGCGCCGCAGCCAGTTGGCGACCGCCTTGAGCGGGTGGCTCATGGCGAGCAGCCGACCCTCTCCCCGACAGGGAGAGGGAGCTTCGACGTCATGGCTTGCTGACTACCGTCAGGGTGCCACCGCCGGGTGAGCGGGCCTGGATGCTGCGGTCGTACATCGACTCGGCGTATACCGCCGGCACGATGAAACGACCGGCATTGCTGGACTTGATCCGATAGACGAACTCGCGCACATCCGGCGTGGCCGTGCCGTAGATCACCACCCGGTCTTCGCGGATATCGGCGTAGTCGGGCTGCCAGCTGGAACCGGACAGGCTGATCGGCGAACGCCAGGCCGAGGGCACGACGGCGCTGTCGCCGCCGGCATCCTCGGCATTCGGGTCGGCCTGCTGGTCGGTGACCGGCGCCGGCGGCTGGATCACCGGTTCGAACCCGCCCGGCAGCAGGTCGACGATGGCGACGTTGCCCACGCCATCCTTGCCGGTGGCGCGGATCTTCACGTGCACGTCGATCTCCTCGCCAACGGTGATCTTGTCCAGCGGCTTGCCCTGGCTGTCGGTGTAATCGCGCACCACCTCGATGCCGTCCTTGATCGCCTTGGTCGGCGACGTGCGGTCATAGCCACTCTGACTGCTGATCCGCCACGCGGTCAGGCTGCTGTCGTTGGTGAAACGCAGGCCGGTGGCGACCGAGCTCCAGCTGCCGGCCTGAACCATGCTGCCCTTGATCGAGGCAATCGGCTGGAGGCTGCGGTCGGCATGCACCTCGTCGATGCCGAGCTTGTCGAGCTGGGCGGCGGCCTGGCCGGCGTACGTATCCAGTGCCAGCACCGTCATCGCCGAGGACAAGGTGTTGAAGCGGCCTTGCGACAATGGCTTGCTGATGTTTTCCATCACCTGCGGCGGCAGCGCCTTGGCACGCTCGGGGAAATACTTCGACAGCAGGTACAGCACGCTGGCATCGCGGGTCAGCGGATCGTAGTAGTATGAATAGACGTAGTTGTCGTCGGACAGCTTGCGCTCGAGCTCCTTCTGCGGCCCGGCGATCAGCTGACCGGCTTCCTTGTCCTGCTTGAGCAGCTTGTACGACGCGGCCAGCCAGCCGGCCGCCAGGTCGTTTTTCCAGTCGTTTGGATACGCCTGCTGCAAACGCCTCTGCACCGCCGCCAGATCGTTGGTGGTGACGTTGCCCTGGCGCGTCAGCAGGTATACCGCATAGGCACGCTGGCGCAGCAGGTCGAGCGAATCCAAGCTTTCATCACTGGCCAGTTGCTGCTGGTACTTGTTGCCCGCATCGAGCATGTCCTGCGGCACCACGACACCGCGGTCACGTGCCTCCAGCAGGAAATGCATGGCATAGGCGGACACGAACGGATTGGCGTCGGGCGTGGCCGACCACACACCGAAGCCACCCTGCCCGTTCTGACGCGAGTGCAACACGTCGAGGAACCGGGCCAGCGCTTCGTCGTTGCTGATTTTCCGATCACTGAAGGCTGGCTGCAGCGCATGCGCGAACGCGGGGGCACCGGGCCAGCGCGCCACGATCAAGCGCGGCATCGCCGCACTCACCAGCTGCTCGCTGCAGTAGTTCTGGTAGTTCACCAGATAGGTGGTCAGACCCTGCGCCAGCACCAGCGGCAACGGCGAGATCGCCGCATCACGCGAGGCGTAGGCGTCGTACATCGCGCGCAGACCGGTTTGATCCTGCTTGCTGCCGGGATCCACCCGGGCGATGTCGACCTGGGTGCGATACGCCGACGCCGGGCGCACCGACAGATCGACACTCTGCCGGGCGCTCTTGTCGCCGTAGCCTGCACTGAAGGTCAGGTTGCCCGAGCCAAGCACGGCCGTGGCCTTCACCCGGAACACCGCCACGCCTTCGCGCATCTCGCCCAGAGCCAGGTTCTGCGTGGCCTTGCCCAGCACCTGCAACTGGGGACCGGTCTTGAGGGTCACCGTCACCGGCACCTGCTTGCCGCCAAGCCCGGTGAGATTGTTGGCCACGCCGACGCTGATGTCGGCCTCGTCGCCTGGCGCCAGCGTGGTGGGTACGTTCGGCGACAACACAAAGTCGCCACGAACCACGGTGGAACCCTCGTACGTGCCGATCCGCTCCGGCGATACGGCAACAGCCATCACCCGGAGCTTGCCGTTGAAGTAATCCGGCACGGTGTAGCTGAAGTCCTTCTCGCCATCCACGTCGACGATGCCGGACCAGTACACCACCGGCTTGTCGCGCTTGCGCTTGAACGGGTTGAGCTGACGACCGACGGCCCCGTCGGCATCGCCGCCAGGTGCGGCCATCGCCATCAGCTTTTCGAAGTCGGGCAGGATCAGATCGAGGATCTGCGAGGTACCCACTTCCAGCATGCGCTTGCGGAAGAAGAACTTCAGCGGATCACCGAGCTTGTAGCGCGCCACCTGCAGGATGCCTTCGTCCACCGCAAACACCACCGCGCGCGTGGGCTGGCCCGAGTGCAGCTTGAAGGTGATGGTCTGGCCCGGCTTGACCAGGGCCGGCGACTCCACCGTCAACGCGTTGCGGCGCGCATCCAGGTTCACCGAGAACGGCACCACGCCATAGCTCAGCGGACTCATGAAAATCTCGTCGGAGGACGGATCGCGGATGTACTGCACGTTGATGTAGCCGTTGCCCTCGAAATCGGCCGGCACGGTGATGTGCTGGATCGAGCTGGTGGTATCGGCATGGAACCACGCATGCGCGTAGACCTTGTCGCGCTCGATGGTGATCAGGCCGCTGCCGGCATACGGTGCGCGGATGGCGATTTCCACCGATTCGCCCGGCTTGTAATCCGCCTTGCTCAGGTTGAGCTGGAGTTCGGCATTGCGATCGAGCGAGCGCGAGACATTGGCGTTGCCAGCCACCGAATAATCGACGCGGTTTACTTCGGTGCGATCAAGCCGGCGGATCACCAGCGCGTAGTTGCCCGGCTTGTCAGTGGGCAACACGTAATCCAGCCCCGCGGCGGGAATCGTCAGCGAGGTTTCGCTGACCGGAATTTCCTTGAGCTTGGAGTCGTATTTGTAGACGCCCGAATCCTGCTTGGTCAGCACCGAGACGTAGCGCCGCTCGATCAGCTGCGCCTTCAGGTCCTTCAGCGCCATCGCCCTGGCCTGCGGGTTGATGACGACCAGGTGCACGCTGCGCGGGCTGCCGCGGGTGATGTAGTCGAGATCGTCGACCGACTTGTAGCCGACCAGCCAGTCGTTGCTGGATACCAGGGTTTGCGCGGCCGCGGCCACGCTGCGGCCGCCCTCGGGCTCGTAGGCCTTGGCCAGGAAATACAGCTGATAGGTGGCGTCGGCGTATTTCTTCAGGTCCAGGTCGAACTCGGCGTGGCCCTTGTCGTCGGTCTTGCCGTCCTGCAGGGATTCTTCGTAACCCTCCTTGGCCCGGCGCACGTCGTAGAAGTGGTAGTCGGGCCAGCTATGGAAGGCAGGCCACGCCGGACGCAGGGTCAGCGACGCTTCCACGCGACGATCAGCCGCCGGCGTGCCGAACAGGTTCTGCACATCGACCACACCCTTGAGCTGGTCGGGTTTGACCCAGCCCTCGGGCACCTGCTGCGACATCGTGGCCACGACTTTCATGCGATCAGGCAGGAATTCCTTGACCTGCACCGTGGTGCTGCCGATCTGGGTATCGGCCTTGCCGTCGCGGACGATGTACAGGTTGACCGTCCAGGTGCCGGTGGGCGCCGTCTCGCCTGGCGTGTAATCCAGTTCGCCGAAGCCGGAGGCGTCCATGGTCAGCGCTTGCTGCTTCACGATGACGCCGCGCGGGTCGACGACCTCGGCCTGCAGCGGAATGCCCGCCACGTTGCGGCTCCAGCTCGCCGCACGCACGATCAAGCCGATGTGGAACAAGTCACCGGGGCGATAAATGCCACGATCGGAAAACAGATACGCCGAGAGCTGGCCCTGATTGACCGCGTTGGGTTCACCGCCAATGTCGAAACGCGAGTAGTCGAGCTGGCGGTCGCTGCCGGCAATCGGCAGAAAGGACAGATCATCGCCTTTCTTCACCACGTACATGACCGGCTTCTTCTCGCGCTCCAGTCCCTTGAACGTGGGGAAATGCACCATGCCATCGGTACTGCTCGGCTGGCTGAACAGGGTTTGCCCGTTGACCGCCAGCACCGACACGCTGGCACCGTCCACCGGCTGGCCGCTGCGAATCGACTGGATGAAAACGTCCTGGCTGCCATCGAGCGCGCGTTTGACCAGCATGCCCAGGTCGGTGACCAGGATCAGCCGGGTATCGCTGTCGCCGCGGTCGGTCCCGTCGTCACTGTCGGCAGTGCCGCCATCGGCGGTTGAGGCGGTGTCGCTGCCAGCAGTCGCCTTGCCAGCCTGACCCGGTGCCGGGGCGATGCCTTGCCGCGCCCGGGCCAGCGCCTGCTGCTGCGCCTCGGCCTGTTTCTTTTCCGCGACCGGATCGTAGCTGGACAGATGCAGCAGGAACACGCCGCGCTTGCCGTCCTTCAGGTACTGCCCCAGATCGACACCTTCGTAGTGGGCCTTGTGCGGGTCGGTGGTGGGAAATGCGCGCTTCTGCACGAAGCGCTCGACGATGTGATCTTCACTGAAGTCATAGTTCAGCTGCGGATGGCTATACGTGCCCTGGTTGAGGCTGACCAGATGCTGCAGCTGGTCGGGCAGCACCCGGCCGATTTCCACACGCATGCCGGGCATGTTGCGCGACACCACCGAGACCCGCTTGCTGCCGCTCAGCGACAGCAAGGACCCATCGGCCATGAAGCGCAGCAGCTGCGGGTAGTCGGGCACGGTGATCATCTGCGCCGTCGGCTCGCCGAGAATGTAGCCACCGAACGACTTCAGTCCCTTGCCGATGCGCACATAGACGCGTTGGCCGGGCTCGGCGTGATATTTGAAACTTTGCAGTGCGGCGTAATCGTCCTCGGTTGGCACCAATTCCAGCGCCAGCGGCTTCGACTGGCGTAGTACCGCTTCGCTTACCTCGGAGTCGCTCCATGGATAAGGAGTGGCGTCATCGGCCTGATCTGCCCCGGGCTTGTGCTGCGGAAGGACCCAGGCCCTGGTCAGGTCCGCCAGTTCGGTGCCGCGCACGCTGCCGTTGAGGTTGGTGACCAGCACCTGCTCGGGCTCGTACTTGTCGTTGTCCACCAGGGTCGGCGTGATGTCCTGCACTGCCAGACTGTAGAGACCCGGCACATGCACGCTGGTTTGCGAGGAGTCTTCGGTGCCATCGCCGCCGCGCGAGCTGCGAACCCCGCTGTCGAGCTTCATCAACACCGCACCATCATCGCGCGGCAACTGCAGGGGCTGCGAGTGCACCCAGGCATGCAGCTTGAACGCGTCATAGACGATGGTGAACTTCAGCGGCGCACCAAACTTGCCGTCCTTGTCCGCCAGTGCCAGCGCAATGCGCTTCTCGAACTGGGCCGCATCCACCGGGTAGTTGAAGCTGACCGGGATGATGGTCTTCTTGGCAGTCGGGTCCTGTGGATCCTGGTAGAACTCGCCGCCGCCCAGTGTCGCGGTGAAGCCGGGCATGGCGAAGTCGAAATGGTCTTCGGCCATCAATACCTGCGGCGCGAATGCCTTGCCCACGTCAAATCGCACCTTGACGCGCACGCCCACCGGCCAGTCCTGCGCCGGGACGAAGCGCAGCGTGCGGTCATTCAACCAGCTCCACTGGCCGCCCAGGGCCGGCTGCATGGTGATGCCCTGGTCGATATTTTTGCCGACCCGTTCGATCGGAGCTGCCGAACCGGAAAAAACCAGATCAAGCGGATGAATGCTGACCTTCGGACTGCCGTCGGGCTGCGCCTCGTAATCGGTGATGGCGGGCACCTTCACCTGGAAACTGATCCGCTCAGGCTCGATCGGCCTGGGCCGATGCAGATACCACTGCCAGCCAAACCAGCCAGCGACGAGCAAGACGAGCACACCCGCCAAACCCGCCGCGAATCGCCGCGGACGACGTCGGACGGCGGCGACAGTAGCCGGTGCCCAGTGGGGTGCCGACCATGACACGGTGCCGAACAGCGGTCGCATGATCCGCGCCAGCGCATGCAGAAATCCGCGCACCAGGCGAAGCGGCAACAGCAGCAGAAATCGCAACAGATCCATCGTGCTTCCCAGCCTTCGTCAAATAGGGGAGCCAGCCGTCCTGGCCCCCGGCACAACCGCGCCGCTACCTTGCGCATCGTGCGCAGGCACATGGATGTCGGTCATTTTTCCCCCTCACATATTGCCCGGAAATGATGGCAGTACGCGGCCGCGATTCTGGCATGCCACCGGCACCTCGCACAGTGCGCGATGCCTCCAAAAAGCAAAAGGCGGCACCCTGCAGGCACCGGCCTTAGGAGCCCGCGCAAAACCTGCGCGAGCCGCTCACGGCATCAAAACGGCGTCAGATCTGGCTGATGAATTCCCGCACCACTCCGGCCAGGTTCGGATCCTGCATCGCCATGTGCATGGTGGCGCGCACCAGGCCGGCCTTGTTGCCGCAATCGAAACGGGTGCCCTCGAAGCGATAGGCCAGCACCTTACCCTGCTCTTTCAACAAGGCCTCGATCGCATCGGTGAGCTGGATTTCACCACCCGCGCCAGGCGTGGTCTGCTCAAGCAACTGGAAGATCCGGCTGGGCAGGACATAACGACCAACCACGGCAAGGTTGGAGGGTGCGTCGGCCGGCCTGGGCTTCTCGACCATATGGCGGATCAAGGCACTGCGCTCATCGATGCGGGTGGCGTCAACGATGCCGTACTTGTCGGTCTGGTCGTACGGTACTTCTTCCACCGCAATCACCCCGGCCTGCTCCGCATCGGCCAACTCGGCCATCTGTCGCAGCGCCCCCTTGCCGGTACCGGCTGCACCATTCCAGATCAGGTCGTCCGGGAGGATCACGCCGAATGGCTCGTCCCCCACCACGGGCTTGGCACACAGCACCGCGTGGCCCAGACCCAACGCCTCAGGCTGGGTGACGAAGATGGCCCGCACATGCCGCGGCAAGGTGCCCTGGACCAGGGCCAGCAATTCGGCCTTGCCCTTTTCCTGCAGCTTGGCTTCCAGCTCGTACGCCTTGTCGAAGTAATCGGCGATGGCGTGCTTGTATCGATTGGTAACGAAAATCAACGTGTCGGCACCGGCCTCCACCGCTTCATCGACGGCGTACTGGATCAGCGGCTTGTCGAGGACGGGGAGCATTTCCTTGGCGACCACCTTGGTCGCTGGCAAGAAGCGGGTGCCGAGTCCGGCGACGGGAAACACGACTTTGCGCAACGGCTTGCTCACTCACTGATCTCCGAATTGTCACGACGGATCGATACGACGTTATCCGGCTGCGCCGACTCGCTCCAGCGGAACGAGGGCAACAGACTGGATACGCAGCGTCGAAGTTCTTCTTCATCGAAAACGGCAACGGCATCGGCCGCCTTCTTCAACAAGGCCTGCAGCAGCTCCCACGACACCTCGCGGTGCTGCGCCAGAAAAATCTTGGCATGCCGGGTGGCACTGTAGTTTTCCAGAGGATGGAACAACTCCTCGAACAACTTTTCACCGGCACGCAGGCCGGTATACATGATCGGGATCTCGCTACCCGGCTTCTTGCCGGCAAGGCGGATCATCTGTTCGGCCAGGTCGCGGATCTTGACCGGCTCACCCATGTCCAGTGCAAAAATTTCGCCGCCCTGACCGATGCTCGCGGTTTGCAGGATCAGCTGACATGCTTCGGGAATGGTCATGAAGTAGCGCGAGATTTCCGGGTGCGTCACCGTGACCGGGCCGCCTTCGCGGATCTGCCGACGAAACAGCGGCACCACTGATCCTGCCGAATCCAGCACGTTGCCAAAGCGCACCGTCATGAAGCGCGTGCCATCGGATTGCGCGTTGAGGTTCTGGCAGTAGATCTCCGCGACCCGCTTGCACGCACCCATCACGCTGGTGGGGTTGACCGCCTTGTCGGTGGAGATCAGCACGAAGCACTCCACCCCGACCTCGTTCGACGCGTCCGCGACCACACACGTACCGAACACGTTGTTGACGAAGGCCGAGCGTAATTGTCCTTGCAGCATGGGCACGTGCTTGTAGGCCGCGGCATGGAACACCACTTGCGGCTTGGATTGCGCGAAGACCTTCTGCATCGCGGTCCGGTCGCCGCAATTGGCCAGGATCCCGTCGAGAATCAGCTCCGGAAAGTCCGCACGCAGCTCCTGGGTGATTCGATACAGGTTGTATTCGCTCTGCTCGACCACGGTGAGCGAATGCGCTCCGAGACGGGCTACCTGGCGGCACAATTCCGAGCCGATCGAGCCACCGCCGCCGGTAATCAGCACCCGACGCGCACTCAGCGTTTCACGAATCGCGGTCCAGTCGAGTTCCACCGCGTCGCGACCGAGCAGATCCTCGATCGCCACTTCCTTGATCTGGTTGAACTGGGCGCGGCCGGCGACGACATCCTCCAGCCTCGGTATGGTGCGGTAGGGCAAATCCGTGGCATCGCACAAGGCAACCACCCGCCGCATCTCGACCGTGGACACGCCAGGCAAGGCGATCAGCAGCATGTCGACGGCAGTCTCCCGCGTGACCTTGGGCAACTGGTCAAAGCCACCGAGCACCGGAAGGTTGTTGATGCGGGCACCACGCAGAGCCGGCTTGTCGTCGACAAAGCCGACCACGACATAACCACGGTCGCGCCGAAGGTCACGCGAAAGCACTTCGCCGGCACGGTCGGCGCCCACGATCAACACGCGCTTCACCGACTGGTGGCGCAGCAGATCGTTGCGTGTGTCTTTCCAGTATCGGTACGCCAGCCGGGGACCACCCAACAGTATTGCAAGCAGGCCGGGATAAAGCAGAAGCACCGAGCGCGGCACGCCGTCCAACCGGTTGTAGAGGAACAGCGACAGCCCGATGAACAAGGCGCCGATGACCGCCGCGCGCACGATGTTCCACAGATCCGGCAGGCTGGCAAAGCGCCATACGCTGCGGTACAGGCCCGTCCAGCGAAAGATCAGGCCCTGCACCACCAGCACGATCGGAAATTCGAACATCTGAAAACTGACGACCTGATCCGGCCGCAACTCAAACCGAAGCAGCTTGGCCAGCCACCAGGCGATCGCGGTCACCAGCAGATCGTGGATGACGACGGCCATTCGCGGATGAAGAAATGCAACGAGTTTACGCAACGACATGGGTAGCCTTGGGCAGGTGGCGCCTGACGAGTCGACGTTTCAGAGACAACCACATGGTTGCCGCCCCCAGATAGACAGCCATGGTAATCGGCAAAGCCCGCGCCAGATGACTCCAGGCCAACCAGGCCATCGGGGCCGCGATCAGTAAATTCCAGCCGAGGTACGCAGCATCGGCCCGCGCGTGACTCGCTCCGCGTCGCACCAGCCATTGATACAAGTGTTCGCGATGGGCAGTGTACCAGCGCCGGCCCCGCCACATCCGCATCAGCAAGGTCATGCTGGCATCGACCACGAAGGCCGAACAGAGGATAAGTGACGGCCATAACAAGGCGTGGTTCTGCCGCCACAGCATCGCGGTAAAACAGAAGATCAGCAGCCCCACGCTACCGCTGCCGACATCACCCATGAAGATACGCGCCGGCGGCCGGTTGTAGCACGCAAAACCCGCTGCCGCCAAGGCCAACGCCAACGCGGCAGCCGCCAGCGCGGGTTGCGCCGCGACCCAGGCCAGCCATGCGAGCCCGGCAGCGACAAATACAGTCTGCTGAGCCAGCAAGCCGTCGATGCCATCCATGAAATTATGCAGATTGATGCTCCAGCCCCCCCCGACCAGCAGCAAGGGAAACCACCACCACGACAGCCCGGTGGTCAGCAGGCTCCCCGAAAACACCGTAACAGCGAGCATCTGGGCACCGAGCCGGGGTAATACCGGCAGCGAGCGATGGTCGTCCCACCACCCGGCAAGCGCCACCAGCAACAGCGCAACCGCTGCACTGGCAATCACACTGACAGCCCAGGGCTCAGGCGGCAGCAGCAGTGTTCCAGGCAAGCAGACCAACATGGCCACCACGATGCCGATACCACCACCACGCGGCGTCGGCAGTCGGTGCGAACGGCGCTGTCCTGGGTGATCGAGCATGCCGCGTCGGTGCGCATAGCCAATCGCGGCACGCACCAGCAACAAGCTGATCATCAAACTTGTCAGCAACCATCCGATGGTCGATAGCTTGTCCATAGTTATTCGCTGGCCACGCCGTGAATGGGCCGGATCGTGCTCCAGCTCTTGCAACTGGGACATTGCCAGTGATGCGCCTTGGCACCAAAGCCACAACGATTGCAGCGATACATGGCCTGACCTTCAAGCAATTTCTTGGTCAGGTCACGCAGGATGAAGAAATTCTCGCGCGCCTCGCCCTCGATCTTGTCCATGGTAGCGTCGATCAGCGCCATCAAACCGCGAACAGACGGGCGCTGGCGCAGTTGCAAGGTGAGGAAATCGATCGCCGCCCTCTCCCCATCACGCTGGCGGTACAGCAAGGTCAGCGCAAGCACCGGGGATACACCGTGATAGCGTCCGATCATGTCACTCAGAAAGGCCTCGGCACGTTCCATCTGTTGCGAACGCGCGTAGCTGTTCAGCAAGGGCGGCAAGATATCCGGAGTGAATGCATTGTCGGCATTGATCGCCGCCTCATAAGCCTCTACCGCCTCGGCATGCTGACCGTCTTCGGCCTGCAACCGTCCGGTCAGCATGAATGCCCGGACGCAATCGGGCTGGCATTTGAATGCTTGATGCAGGTAGTCGCGCGCTTCGGCGCGCGCCCCATGCTGGCGCGAGCGATCGGCCAGCTCGCAGTAGAACTGGGCGATCATCGGCGCTTCTTCTTCACCGGTCATCACCTCAAGCCGACGCGCGTGCTCGATAGCCTTGTTCCAGTCACGCTCGTGCTGATAGATCGCGATCAGGTGGCGCAGCGCCGACGGCGCCAGTGCATCCATCGCCACCAGATCGGAAAACAACGCTTCGGCACGATCAAGCAAACCGGCGCGCATGTAGTCTTCGCCCAGTTCCAGCAGGGCGACGGTCTTCATCGCATCGGACAGACCCGGTCGCGACACCAGGTGCTGATGCAGGCGGATCGCACGATCCACTTCGCCGCGCCGACGAAAGAGATTGCCCAGCGCAAGATGCGTTTCAACCGTATCCCGGTTGTATTCGGCCAGCTTGAGGAAGACCTCGATCGCTTTGTCCTGCTCCTCGTTGAGCAGGTAGTTCAGGCCACGAAAATAGTCGGAGGACAGCTCGCTGACTTCGGCGCCGGAACGACGCGCGCCCACCTGTCGAGATGCCCACCAGCCAGCGGCGAACGCCGCCGGAACCAGAGCTGCCAGCACAAGCAACTGATTCATGAGCTGGCCGGCAGTTTCTTGTCCGAACGCAGGTGTTGCCGACGTTGGCGGCGATGACGGGCGCTGAGGCCAAGCCACGCCACGAGACCGCCCAACAACCAGCCGATTACCAGCGCACCAAGCAGGGCAGCCCCTTTCGGCAGCTGCACGCTGGTGAAGGCCAGGTCGTAATCGACAAGATCAGCGTTGAGGGCGCCCAGCACGACGCCGGCGGCAATGAAAATGATCAGGAAGATGATGGCGAGCAGGCGCATGCAGAGACTTTACCCGATTGATCATGGAAGGCACAGGCACACGAACGCGTATCGCGACGGCCATTCAGCACGCTGTCCCGGCAGCCAGAAATTCAGCATCGGGTAGGTAGCCGGAATCCTCCGGCCCCCTCCCACACCACCGTACGTGCGGTTCCGCATACGGCGGTTCCTGTCGGCCATGTAGTTCATGCGAACTTCGAGGCCTTGAGCTTGTTTCGTTCGTCGTGTCGCCTGTCGTCCTATGGACACCCCGATCACCTTCCGGACTTCCGGCCCGTCCAGCTCTGATCAAGGCTCCCGGCTTGCACCGGAACTTCTGCCCAAGACGCGCAGAGAGCACGCGTGACTTACCACTCGTGACAGGTTCGGCCCTTCGGTCATACCGCACCTACTATGGCCTCTGCTGACCTCTCGCTCCGCCTTGCGGCGTCGCCCTTTCAGGCATGAGGCGAGATCTCCCCGGGTATAACGCACCTGCCTTCCCGCTTATGCCTGTCGGATATACGCCGTGTCGTTCCGTGCAAGTACCGGGCTTTGGCAATTTTGGCAACCTCACCCCCAACACGTCGCCTCGTATCCGCTTCCTGTTCGTCAGGCCAGCGCTTTGCCTCGGGCTTCCTCCAGACGACCAGTCACCCGAATCGCCCTTGCCTTCCGCTAATCCTTCCCCTTGCCGGGTGGATAGAGGACTTTCACCTCCAAGCAGGTGCGCCCTGCCGGGTGCACCAAAAAGGAGGCAGGATCGACTTTCGTCGCCTGCCCTGGATCAACTTTTTCGCTGAGGTCAACCGGCATCTTGCTTGAGGCTCAGATCAACGCGTTCGCGAAGTTCCTTGCCCGGTTTGAAATGGGGAACGTGCTTGCCCGGCAATGCCACCGCTTCGCCCGTCTTGGGGTTTCGCCCCATGCGCGGCGGTCGGTAATGCAACGCAAAACTGCCAAAACCACGCACTTCGATACGTTCACCATGAGCCAGTGCATGGCTCATCTGCTCGATCACGCTTTTAACCGCCATTTCGACATCCGCGAACGCAAGATGTGTCTGGCGCCTGGCCAGCGCTTCGATCAATTCGGATTTGGTCATGGGACCCCAATGTCCGTGACGTGGAACAGCGGGGCGGCGTTCGCCGCCCCGCATCAGACTAGCGTTTGCGATCAGTCCGCCTTGTTGAACTGCTCTTTCAGCAGCGCACCAAGCTTGGTCGTACCACTGGCGGCAGAAGAATAATCGACGACTGCCTCCGGTACATCCTCCTCGTCCTTGGCGCGAATCGAGAGCGCCAGCTGGCGACCCTTGCGATCCATACCGGTGAACTTGGCTTCGACCGCATCACCCACCTTCAGATGCAGCGTGGCGTCTTCGATGCGCTCCTTGGCGATGTCGTTGGCACGCAGGTAACCCTCGACGCCTTCGCCCAGATCGATCACGGCGCCCTTCGCATCGACTTCCTTGACGGTGCCGTTGACGATGGTACCGCGCGGATTCGCCGCCATGAACTGGCCGAACGGATCCTGTTCCATCTGCTTGATGCCGAGCGAGATGCGCTCACGTTCCGGATCAACCGCCAGCACCACGGCCTCGATCTCGTCGCCCTTCTTGAAGTTGCGCACCAGATCTTCGCCGGACATCTGCCAGGAGATGTCGGACAGGTGCACCAGACCATCGATGCCGCCATCAAGGCCGATGAACACACCGAAGTCTGTGATCGACTTGATCTGACCGGAGACCTTGTCGCCCTTCTTGTGCATCGCGGCGAAGGCTTCCCACGGGTTCGAGCGGGTTTGCTTGATACCCAGCGAGATGCGGCGACGCTCCTCGTCCACGTCCAGCACGGTGACTTCGGTCTCGTCACCCACCTGAACCACCTTGGCCGGGTTGACGTTCTTGTTGGTCCAGTCCATCTCGGATACGTGCACCAGGCCTTCCACGCCCGGCTCGATCTCGACGAAGCAGCCGTAATCGGTAACGTTGGAGACCTTGCCGAACAGGCGGCTGCCGACCGGATAGCGGCGGGCAATGGCGACCCACGGGTCGTCGCCCAGCTGCTTCAGGCCCAGCGAAACGCGGTTGCGCTCCTTGTCGTACTTCAGCACGCGCACGTCCAGCTCGTCGCCGACGTTGACCACTTCGGACGGATGACGCACGCGCTTCCACGCCATGTCGGTGATGTGCAGCAAGCCGTCGATGCCACCCAGATCCACGAATGCGCCGTAATCGGTGAGGTTCTTCACCACACCCTTGACGACGGCACCCTCGGTCAGGCGCTCCAGCAGCTTCTCGCGCTCCTCGGAGAACTCGGTCTCGACGACGGCGCGGCGGCTGACCACCACGTTGTTGCGCTTGCGATCGAGCTTGATGATCTTGAACTCGAGTTCCTTACCCTCGAGGTAAACCGGGTCGCGCACCGGACGAACATCAACCAGCGAGCCCGGCAAGAATGCGCGGACGTCCTTGATGTCGACGGTGAAGCCACCCTTGACCTTGCCGGAAATCATGCCGACGATGGTCTCTTCCTTGTCGAACGCCTGCTCCAGGTCGTCCCACACCATCGAGCGCTTGGCCTTCTCGCGCGACAGCTTGGTTTCGCCGAATCCATCTTCCAAAGCTTCGAGGGCAACCTTCACCTCGTCGCCTACCTGCACCTCCAGCACGCCGTCCTCGTTCTTGAACTGCTCGATCGGGACGATGCCTTCGCTCTTCAGGCCAGCATTGATCACGACGACGTCATTGCGGATTTCCACAACGATACCGGTGACGATGGCGCCGGGCTTCAGCTTGGAGATAGCCCCTTGGCTCTGTTCAAACAGTTCGGCAAAACTTTCAGTCATGTTGATTCCATAGTGGGAAAAGATCGTTGTCCGTTGCGCTTGTTGACGGGTTGCGCGCGTACTTCCGATCCACCGGTTGAGGGTGCCTCAGGTGGCTCATCATGGAGCCGACCGTCGTCACCGTTGGCCAAAATCTCCTGCCGTGGCAGGAGCGAAGAAACCACCGCGCAATCTCAAGAAGGCTGCACGACGGCAAGTACTTTCGCGACGACCTGATCGATGCCCATGCCAGTGGTATCCACCAGCAGGGCGTCCTCGGCAGGCTTTAGCGGCGCGACCGCCCGCGTTGCATCGCGGTTGTCACGCGCTTCAATTTCGCGCTGAAGGCCGCTAAGTGTAACGCTGAGTCCCTTTTCCTTCAACTGCTTATAGCGCCTTTTCGCCCGCTCGGCCGCGCTGGCCGTGAGGAAAACCTTGAAGGCGGCATCGGGGAAGATCACCGTGCCCATGTCGCGCCCGTCCGCCACCAGTCCGGGCGCCTTGCGGAACCCCAGTTGCATCGCCACCAGTGCCTCGCGCACGCTGGGCATTGAGGCGATCGCCGAGGCCGCCGCGCCCGCGGTTTCAGTGCGCAGCTCGTCGGTGGCATCGTGCCCGTTCACCATCACCCGCGTGTCACCGCCATCCGATGCCGCGCGAAACTGGATCTTGGTGCCGTGAGCACAGCGCGTCATGGCTTCCACATCGGAAAGATCCAGGCCAGCCATGCCCGCGGCATAGCCCACGGCCCGATACAGCGCGCCCGAATCCAGCAGGCGCCAGCCCAGATGCTGCGCCACCAGTGCACTGATGGTGCCCTTGCCAGATCCGGACGGCCCGTCGATGGTGAGAACGGGTACGACAGATGCGGCATGGCTCATGGAATTCCCCGGCTGAATGAGATGACCGGGAAGTTTAACGCGTTGACCCTGCCGGGGACGCGTGCTATCTACCCGAACCACTTTCGCCTTAAAGCCCATCCGACAGCCGATGACCGATCTTCGCCGCGAGTTCGAGCAAGCTTCCGAAGACATTCAGCAATTGAGCGTACGTCCAGACAACGACACCTTGCTGAAGCTGTATGCGCTGTTCAAACAAGGCTCGCAGGGTGATCTCAATCGCGCCCAGCCGGGGTTCTTCGATTTTGTGGGCACCGCCAAGCATGAGGCGTGGTCGCAATTGAACGGCGTACCGAAGGAAGAGGCCATGCGCCGCTATATCGAGTTGGTGCATCAATTGCTGGCTTGAGGCGCTCCGCCCGCACATAGTGCTTGCATTCGCCCCCCCTACCCCGTCACATTCATACGATCGTTTGAGTCTGTTCGGGTCGCCATGAATTATCCAAACTTGTTCAGCCCACTTGATCTGGGCCACGTCACCCTGCCCAACCGGGTCCTGATGGGGTCGATGCATACCGGGCTGGAAGACAAGGCCAGTGACTACGACAAGCTGGCGGCCTATTTCGCCGAACGTGCCCGGAGCGGCGTCGGCCTGATGGTCACTGGCGGCATCTCGCCAAGCATCCAGGGCTGGCTGAAGCCTTTCGGTGGCCGCCTCACGATGCCGTGGCACAAGCCCCGCCATAGAAAGCTTACCAATGCCGTGCATGCCGAGGGCGGGCTTGTCTGCATGCAGATCCTGCACGCCGGTCGCTACGGCTACCATCCGCTGTCAGTGGCACCGTCAAAGATCAAGTCGCCCATTACGCCGTTCACGCCGCGCGCCCTGTCCGCCCGCGGCGTCGAACGCACCATCGACGACTTCGTCCGGTGCGCAAGGCTGGCTCAGGAGGCCGGCTACGACGGCGTCGAAGTGATGGGCTCGGAAGGCTATCTGATCAACGAATTCATCGCCGCGCGCAGCAACCAGCGCAAGGACGCCTGGGGTGGCGATGCCACGCGACGGATGCGCTTCGCCGTGGAAATCGTGCGCCGCACCCGCTCCGCGGTCGGCCCCAACTTCATCATCATCTACCGGCTGTCGATGCTGGATCTGGTCGAGGGCGGCCAGGACTGGAGCGAAATCGTCACGCTGGCCAAGGCGATCGAGGCGGCCGGCACCAGCATCATCAATACCGGCATTGGCTGGCACGAGGCACGGGTGCCGACCATCGTGACCAGTGTGCCCCGCGCGGGCTTCGCCTGGGTCACGGCCAAGCTGAAAGGCGAAGTGGGCATTCCGCTGGTGGCAACCAACCGGATCAACATGCCGGACGTCGCCGAGCGCATCCTGGCCGCTGGCGAAGCGGACATGGTGTCGATGGCGCGGCCGCTGCTGGCCGACCCGGACTGGGTCAACAAGGCCAGGGCCGGGCGCAGTGAGCGGATCAATACCTGCATCGCCTGCAACCAGGCTTGCCTCGATCATGTATTCCAGAACAAGCGCGCCAGCTGCCTGGTCAACCCGCGCGCCTGTCACGAAACCGAACTGAAGATCGAACCGGCCGTCATGCGCAAACGGGTCGCCGTAATTGGCGCAGGCCCGGCTGGCATGGCCTGCGCCAGCACCCTCGGTGAGCGCGGCCATGAAGTTACCCTGATCGATCGGGCCAGCGAGATCGGCGGCCAGTTCAATTACGCCAAACAGATCCCGGGCAAGGAAGAATTCCACGAGACACTGCGCTACTTCCAGCATCGCCTGGAGGACACCGGTGTCACGTTGCAGCTCGACCAGTCCGCCGACCTCGCCAGCCTGCAAGCGGGCAGCTACGACGAAGTGGTGATCGCCACGGGAATCACCCCACGACACGTCGACTTTGCCGGCAGCGATGACCCGCGCGTGCTGAGCTATCTTGACGTGCTGGCCCGACACAAGCCGGTAGGACCCAAGGTGGCCATCATCGGTGCCGGTGGCATCGGTTTCGACGTCGCCGAATATCTGGTCGGGCATTCGCCGTCAGCCACGACGGACGTAACGCGATGGACCCGCGAATGGGGCGTCGACATGCAGCTCATCCATCGCGCAGGCCTGCAGCCTGCCGCACCCGAACCCCCTTCCCGGCAGGTGTGGTTGTTGCAACGCAGTGAGGGACGCCCCGGCACGCGGCTGAACAAGACCACCGGCTGGGTGCACCGGGCCACGCTCAAGGCCAAGCAGGTCCGCATGCTTGGCAAGGTCAGCTACCAGCGTTTCGACGATCAAGGCTTGCACGTGGAAGTCGATGGCGCCGCGCAGATCCTTCCCGTCGACAACGTGGTGGTATGCGCCGGCCAGGAGGCCAATCGGCAACTCGCCGATGAATTGATTCACGCAGGCATGAAGGTGCACGTCATTGGTGGCGCCGACGTGGCCACCGAACTTGATGCCAAGCGCGCGATCGCACAAGGCACCCGCCTGGCCTGCGAAATCTGAACTCACCGGAGCCTGGCGAGACACCCCTGGGCCCAATGGGATTCCGGGCCACTCGCCATCGACAAGCGAACCCGCGCGCCTTCAGCTCCGCGCAAGCTGGCTCGCCACTGGCCATGAGGGCCAAACCCGGACTCCAGATACGCCGATGCCGATGCCGATGCCGATGCCATGCGGCAGCAACATCGATGGTTCAAAAAAACGCCCCGCAGTGGGACGCATCGACATGGGCTCGGGGGGGAGTTGAGCCAGACATCGTATTTAGCGTCGCTGCGGAGCGGGGTCGCCGCCACCAAGGGGGAGGGGAAGTGGCGGGACGGAGATGATTTTATGATCGATACAATAAAGTATCTAATATATATTTAGCGCCCCATTGATTCGATATCGCTATATGTTTGATCTGCGTCAATTGCGCTACTTCGTCGCGGTGGCCGAAGAACTCAGCTTCACCCGGGCAGCGCTGCGCCTGCATCTTTCGCAGCCACCGTTGTCCCAGCAGATCCAGGCGCTGGAGCAGGATTTGGGTGTGCGCCTGCTGGAGCGAACCAAGCGTCAGGTAGCACTGACCGAACCGGGGCGCATCTTCCTCGAACAGGCCCGACAGATCCTGGCCAAGGCAACCGAAGCGCGCAGCCTGGCCGTCGCCGCCGCGGCGGGTTACAGCGGACAGCTGAGACTCGCGTATACAGTTTCGGTATCGTTTCATCCCGCATTGCCGCAGACCCTGCTTCGTTACGGGCAGGTGGCGCCGAATGTCCGCCTGAAGCTCATCGAGATGTATACCGAACCGCAATATGCCGCCCTGCTGGCCGATGAGCTGGACATTGGCTTCGTACGGAACGATCCGGTACACCCGCAGGATGTGCGCCGCCTTCGTATCACGGTGATCGACCGGGAGCCTTTGCTGCTCGCCCTGCCCTCCGGACATCCCCTGGCCAACCGCTCCAGCCTGCGACTGGCCGAGGTGGCGGAGGATGCCTTCGTCTCGCAACCGCGGGAGCTGGCGGCAACCCTGTACGACAGACTGGTCACCCTGGCCAATCAGGCCGGCTTCCAGCCCACGATTGTGCAGCACGCACAGCAGATCAATGGCCTGCTGGCCCTGGTCGCCGCCGGACTGGGACTGGCCCTGATGCCGGCCAGCATGCGCACGGTTCGACTTGCCGGTGTGAGTTATGTCGCGCTGGAAGATTCCGATGCCTACATGCTACTGGCGGTCGCCTCGCGCGCCGATGATCACTCGCCGGCCCTGCAACAATTTCTCGCCACCGTAGCGGAAATGGCCGTGGCAGCGGGCTTGTGATCAAGGCAAGGAGTCGTTATACTTCTCCGCTTACATTTTCGTTTAGTGTCAGGAGCTGGCCGTGAAGGTGCTTAACTCTTTGAAGTCCGCCAAGGCGCGGCACCGCGACTGCAAGATCGTTCGTCGCCGCGGCAAGGTGTTCGTGATCTGCAAGAGCAACCCCCGTTTCAAGGCTCGTCAGCGCTGAGTCCCCAGGGACGCGTACAATGACGTAGCAGAAAAAAGGCCGCGAAAGCGGCCTTTTTTTGTGCCCATATTTTGTAACCGTGTTTCCGTCCGGCTGCCATGCACCCGAACGGAAACAGTTATTACTAGTAGCGAACCGCCACGATTTCATAGTGCTTGACGCCATTCGGCGCGGTGAACTCGAAACTGTCGCCTGCACTCTTGCCGATCAACGCACGCGCGATCGGCGAAGACACGGCAATCAGCTGGCGCTTGATGTCAGCCTCGAGATCTCCAACGATCTGGTAGGTCACCGCCGTACCACTGTCCTCGTCTTCCAGATCGACAATCGCGCCGAACACCACGCGATTGCCCGGATTGAGTTGGGTGACATCAATCACCTCGGCCGTCGACAACAGGGCTTCCAGTTGGGCGATGCGGCCCTCGGTGAAACTCTGCAGCTCGCGCGCCGCGTGATACTCGGCGTTCTCCTTCAAGTCGCCATGGGCGCGAGCTTCGGCAATCGCGGCGATGATGCGCGGCCGATCGACCGACTTCAAACGCTCCATTTCGGCGCGCAGTCGCTCCGATCCGGCCTTGGTAATGGGCGCGCGACTCATGCGGTCAGCTCCTTGTGCAGCTCTTGCAGGCTGTGCACTTGGCCATCGCTGCGAAAATCCAGCGAATGAACCAGCGCGCGGGCACCTGCCACAGTGGTTGAGTACGTGACGCGATGCTGCAAGGCCTCGCGCCGGATCGAGAACGAATCGGCGATCGCCTGCTTGCCCTCGGTGGTATTGACGATATACACGATCTCGCCATTCTTGATCAGGTCGACGATATGCGGGCGACCTTCGAGCACCTTGTTGATGCGTTCGCAGACCACGCCATGCTCGGCCAGAAAACTGGCGGTACCGGCAGTCGCCACCAGATTGAAACCGCGGGCGATGACCTCCCTGGCGATCGGCAGCAGTCGATCCTTGTCGCTGTCACGTACCGACAGGAATACCTTGCCTACCGTCGGCGGCTTGATCCCCGCCGCCTCATGACCGCGGGCAAAGGCAGCGCCGAAACTGCGACCCACACCCATCACCTCACCGGTGGAGCGCATCTCGGGGCCGAGGATCGGATCCACGTTCTGAAATTTCAGGAACGGAAAAATGGCCTCTTTCACCGAGTAATAGGCCGGAATCACTTCGCGGGTGGCATTGAGGCTGGGCAATGAACGACCCGCCATCACGCGGGCTGCAATCTTGGCCAGCGGCACACCGGTTGCCTTGGATACAAATGGCACGGTGCGCGACGCGCGCGGATTCACTTCAAGGATGAATACCGTATCGCCCTGGATGGCAAACTGGGTGTTCATCAGGCCAATGACCTTCAACTCCCGCGCCATCGCCGTGACCTGCTTGCGCATCTCGTCCTGGATCGCGGGACTCAAGGAATAAGGCGGCAGCGAGCAGGACGAATCGCCCGAGTGCACGCCGGCCTCCTCGATGTGCTCCATGATGCCGCCAATCAGCACGTTGCCATCGGCGTCGGCAATCACGTCGACATCCACCTCAACCGCGTGATCAAGGAAGCGGTCGAGCAGTACCGGCGAATCGTTGGACACCTTCACCGCATCGCGAATGTAGCGCGACAGGTCGGCGTCATCGTGCACCACTTCCATCGCGCGCCCTCCGAGCACGTAGCTCGGCCGCACCACGAGCGGGTATCCGATCTCGCGAGCCAGCGCCAGCGCTTCGTCGGCATTGCGGGCGGTGCGGTTCGGCGGCTGCTTCAGGCCGATCTTCTCGATCATCTTCTGGAAGCGCTCGCGGTCTTCGGCCAGATCGATCGAATCCGGGCTGGTGCCGATGATCGGCACGCCGGCCGCTTCCAGCGCGCGCGCCAGCTTCAGCGGGGTCTGCCCGCCGTACTGCACGATCACGCCCTTGGGCTTCTCGACATGGACAATTTCAAGTACGTCTTCCAGCGTCAACGACTCGAAGTACAAACGGTCGGAGGTGTCGTAGTCGGTCGAGACGGTTTCCGGATTGCAGTTGACCATGATGGTTTCATAACCATCCTCGCGCAGCGCCAGCGAGGCATGCACACAGCAATAGTCGAACTCGATGCCCTGCCCGATACGGTTCGGGCCACCGCCGAGCACGATGATCTTGTCGCGATCGGTCGGCGCCGCCTCGCACTCTTCCTCGTAGGTCGAGTACATGTAGGCCGTGCTGGTGGCAAACTCCGCCGCGCAGGAATCCACCCGCTTGTAGACCGGACGCACGCCCAGCGTATGACGCAGGTGGCGCACCGCTGCCTCATCGGTATTCAGCAACTCGGCCACGCGGGCGTCGGAGAAACCCATGCGCTTGAGCTCACGGATGCGAGGTGCGTCGAGCGCCGTTATGCCCTGCGCCACCACCTCGCCCTCGGTCAGCACGATGTCCTCGAACGCCGCCAGGAACCACGGATCAACCCGGCTCAGGCCATGGACTTCTTCCAGCGTCATGCCTGCCCGGAACGCATCGGCCAGATGGAACACCCGATCCGGACGCGGTTCGCGCAGCTCGCGCTTCAAGGTGGCCACGCCCGCCTCCGTGCTGATATCCAGACCGGTGGGATTGAGGCCGGTCTTGCCGATCTCCAGCCCGCGCAGTGCCTTCTGCAGCGACTCGTGGAACGTACGCCCCATCGCCATGACCTCGCCCACCGACTTCATCTGGGTAGTGAGGCGCGCATCGGCAGAAGGGAATTTCTCGAACGCAAAGCGCGGAATCTTGGTGACCACGTAATCGATCGAGGGCTCGAACGAGGCCGGCGTGAGGCCACCGGTGATGTCATTCTTCAGCTCGTCCAGCGTGTAGCCGACGGCCAGCTTCGCGGCGATCTTTGCAATCGGAAAGCCGGTTGCCTTGGAGGCCAGCGCGGATGAACGCGACACGCGCGGATTCATCTCGATCACCACCACGCGGCCATCCTCGGCATTGATGCCGAACTGCACGTTGGAGCCACCGGTGTCCACACCGATCTTGCGCAGCACCGCGATCGATGCATCGCGCAGGCGCTGGTATTCCTTGTCGGTGAGCGTCTGCGCCGGCGCCACGGTGATCGAGTCGCCGGTGTGCACGCCCATCGGATCGAGGTTCTCGATGGAGCAGACGATGATGCAGTTGTCCGCGGTGTCGCGGACCACCTCCATCTCGAACTCCTTCCAGCCGAGCACGGATTCCTCAACCAGCACCTCGCTCGTCGGTGAAAGCTCAAGGCCACGCTTGACGATCTCCTCGAACTCCTCGCGGTTGTAGGCGATGCCGCCGCCAGAGCCGCCCAAGGTGAAGCTGGGGCGGATGACAGTCGGATAGCCCACCTTGGCCTGGGTTGCCAGCGCCTGCTCGAACGTGCGCGCGATCTCGGCTTTCGGGCACTCCAGCCCGATCTCCGCCATCGCCACGCGGAACAGCTCGCGATCCTCGGCCATGCGGATGGCTTCACGCTTGGCGCCGATCAGTTCGACGTTGTACTTCTCCAACACGCCGTTGTCGGCCAGGTCGAGTGCGCAGTTGAGACCGGTCTGCCCGCCCATGGTGGGCAACAGCGCGTCCGGGCGCTCCTTGGCAATGATGTGCTCCACCGTTTGCCAGTTGATCGGCTCGATATAGACCGCGTCGGCGGTTTCCGGATCGGTCATGATCGTGGCGGGGTTGGAGTTCACCAGAATCACCCGATAGCCCTCTTCCTTCAGCGCCTTGCACGCCTGGGCCCCGGAGTAATCGAACTCGCAGGCCTGACCAATGACGATCGGGCCGGCGCCGATGATGAGGATGCTTTTGATATCGGTACGCTTGGCCATTAGCGGGCCTCCTGCATCAGTGCGGCAAAACGATTGAACAGATATCCGATGTCGCGCGGCCCCGGGCTCGCTTCCGGGTGGCCCTGGAAGCAGAACGCCGGCCGATCGGTCAGCGCAAAACCCTGCAGGGAGCCGTCGAAAAGTGACGTGTGCGTGACCCGCGTATTGGCAGGGAGTGTGGCCGGGTCGACCGCAAAACCATGGTTCTGCGAGGTAATCAGCACCCGTCCATCGTCATGATCCTTGACCGGATGATTGGCCCCGTGATGGCCGAATTTCATCTTCAGCGTCTTGCCACCCAGCGCCAGCCCCATCAACTGATGGCCGAGACAGATGCCAAACAGCGGAACGCGCGCCTCAAGCAACTCGCGCACGGCGTCAATGGCGTAATCGCAAGCCGCCGGGTCGCCCGGACCATTGGAGAGGAACACCCCGTCCGACTGCATCGCGAGCACTTCCGCTGCAGGCGTCTGCGCCGGCACCACGGTGACCTCGCAGCCTTGTTCGGCCAGCAGCCGCAGAATGTTCAGCTTGATGCCGAAGTCGTACGCCACCACCTTGAAGCGTGCCGCAGGCTGCTGGATCGTCATCGAGTCCAGGTCGTAAATGCCCTGACTCCATACATACGGCTTGTCCGTGCTGACCAGCTTGGCCAGATCCATCCCGTTCAAGCCCGGGAAGGCACGCGCCTTGGCCAGCGCAGCCTCGATGTCGATCTGCTCACCGGCCACGATGCAGCCGCCGAGCGCGCCCTTGTCGCGCAGGATCCGGGTCAAACGGCGCGTGTCGATGCCAGCGATGGCCACGGTGCCATGGCGACGCAAATAGTCGGGCAAGCTTTCGCTGCTGCGCCAGTTGCTGGCCCGGCGTGGCACATCACGCACGATCAGCCCGGCGGCATGTACGCCGGTCGATTCGACGTCCTCTGCGTTGACGCCGGTATTGCCGACATGGGGATAGGTCAGAGTGACGATCTGGCGCGAGTACGAGGGATCGGTGAGGATCTCCTGGTAACCCGTCATGGCAGTGTTGAACACCACTTCGCCAACGGTTTCGCCGGTCGCACCCGCGGCATGACCGTGAAACACGCTGCCATCTTCGAGGGCAAGCAGAGCAGGTAGAGGCATACGGTAACCGCCTTTTAGATGCAGCAAAGTCCGCAAGCCGCTGGTCTGCTGGCTTGTGGATCTTGGAAGGAATAGGGTCTGGGCGGGTTGAAATGATAGGTGGAGGAGGCGTTTCTGTCCACCTTACACACGCTGAATCCGACAATCCGCCGCAGGCATCGCAAGACGCGCCCGACCGCTACAATAGACGCCATTTCAATCGAGTTGAACACCCGATGAGCGCCACCGTCCTGCTCGATCCCGCCCGTCTCGATCGCCCGGATACCACGGTGCTGCAGCAGCCCTTCCCGTTCATGATCGCCCACGGCCAGCTGCCAGACGAGGCCCGCGCGGATCTGGAGCGTGATTTTCCGCGCTATACCAGCGCCGGTTTCTTTCCCTACGATCCCGGTGATTGCGGTCCGACGGTCAACACACTGATCGAAAACATGACCGCGCCGGCGTTCGCTTCGGCGATTGGTGCGCGTCTTGGCATCGAAAATCTGGCCCAATACCCGACTCTGGTGACGCTGTGCCGGCTGCTAAACAAACGCCACGGCACCATCCATACCGACAGCCGGTCAAAAGTCGCCACCGCGCTGATCTATCTCAATGGGCAATGGCCGGACAGCAGTGATGGATGCCTGCGCTTCCTGCACAAGATTGACGACATCGACAGCCTGGTCACGCCGGAGCTGACCCCGCTATACGGCGAATTCGCTGTTTTCAAGCGCTGCGAGAACTCTTTCCATGGTCACCTTCCCTACGAGGGTGAACGGCGTGTCATCCAGATCGCCTGGCTTACCAGCGAGGAAGAAAAGCTCCGCAAGACCAAGCGCGGCAAGTTTTCTCGTGTGTTCAAGAAACTGGCTGGCAAGCTTGATACCCGGCTCGGCGCCGGTCGCGACCGCAGCGCCTCGCACCGCGACTGATTGCCAACGGCGCACCTGGTCGAAAACAGAGGCTTTGGTCAGCTCAAGACGAGCTGGAGACCACGTCATCAAGCCGCCAATGGCCAGCCGCGCGGCCCGCCAGCCAATGGGCTGCATGCAGGGCACCTCGGGCAAATATCGAGCGATCGGTAGCGCGATGACTTAGCTCCAGTCGCTCACCCTGCCCGATCAGCAAGGCGGTGTGTTCGCCAACGATATCGCCGCCGCGTATCACCGCGAAGCCGATGCTGCCCTTCGCTCGCTCCCCGGTCCGCCCTTCACGACTGTATGCCGCAGCAGCCTCCAGCGTGGTCCCTCGCGCCTGGGCAGCAGCGTGTCCGAGCGCCAGGGCCGTACCTGACGGCGCATCCTGCTTGCGGCCATGATGGGATTCGACGATCTCCAGATCCCAACCGGGCAGCGAAGCGGCCGCTTCACGCAACAAGCGGGAAAGCACCACCACGCCCAAGCTGAAGTTGGCTGCGCGCAGGACGGGGATCTGCTCGCTGGCGGCCGCCAGACGGCTTTCGAGATCAGCATCGATGCCGGTGGTGCCTGAAACCAGGGCGACACCACGCAACAGGCAGTGATCCAGTGCGACGCCCAGCGCCGCCGGCCCGCTGAAGTCGATGACCACGTCCAGAGCAGGAGCACTCACCCAGTCATGGACGAAGCACAAAGCCTCGACTCGCCCAGGAAAAACCGGCTTGCCGTCATCAGCCGACCCCGGCGCCACTACCGCATGGACCAACTGGAAGCGCGCGTCTTCAAGCAACAACGACAGCAACGCGGCGCCCATGCGTCCGGAGGCACCATTGATGGCGAGGCGCAGAGGTCGGGTCATGGGCACGCTCCAATCATCAAGAACAGCATGAAGAACAGAAATTCCCGAAGCCCACAGCCTGGGCAAGCTGCTTCACGCAGTGACCTTCGACCAGAATTGCTTGACGCCATCGACCCAACCCTTGGCACGAGGTGTGTGCTTGTCTGCATCACTGCCGCTGAAGGTGGCTTCCAGCGACTCCAGCAGGTCGCGCTGCTGCTTGGTCAGGCGCACCGGTGTCTCGACCACCACGTTGCAGATCAGGTCGCCACTGCGGCTGCTTCGTACGGACTTGACGCCGCGACCGCGCAAACGGAACTGCGCACCCGTCTGCGTCTCCGGCGGAATGCTCATCACCACCTCGCCTTCCAGCGTAGGCACGCTCAGCTCTGCACCCAGCGCGGCCTGCGAAAAGCGTATCGGCAACTCGCAATAAAGATCACTCCCCTCGCGTTGGAAGATCGCATGCTCACGCACGTGAACCTCTACATAAAGGTCACCAGCGGGTGCTCCTGCCGGACCCGCCTCGCCCTGGCCGGTCAGGCGGATCCGGTCACCATTGTCGACGCCAGCAGGAATCTGCACTGAAAGGGTGCGCGTTTCCTCGAGGCGACCTTCGCCATGGCACTTCTTGCAGGGCTTCTCGATCGCCTGACCGGTACCAGCGCAATGCGGGCACGCCTGCTGGATCGAGAAAATGCCGTTCTGCATGCGCACCTGGCCATGACCGTGGCAGGTCTTGCACTTGCTGACCTTGCCGTCTTCCGAACCACTGCCGTTGCAATGCTGGCAATTGACCTGGGTTGGCACCTCGATCTGCCGGTTAACGCCGAATACGGCCTCTTCCAGATCAAGCTCCATGATGTAGCGCAGGTCGGAGCCGCGCCGCGGACGCCCGCGTCCGCCGCCGTTCCTGCCGAAAATGTCGCCGAAGATGTCGCCGAAGATGTCGCCGACGTCGCCAAACCCTGCACCACCGCCCCCACCCATGCCATGCTCGAAAGCCGCATGCCCATGCTGGTCGTACATCGCTCGTTTCTGCGCGTCGGACAACACTTCGTAGGCCTCCTTGGCCTCCTTGAACTTGTCCTGCGCTGCCGGATCGTCCGGGCAACGATCCGGATGGTATTTCATCGCCAGCCGACGGAAGGACTTCTTCAGATCGACTTCGGTGACGCTGCGCTCGACGCCCAGCACTTCGTAATAATCACGCTTGCTCATTCACGGATCCACACTGCTTGTCTCACCCCTGCGAACCGTCGGCAGGTTCCCGATACCCAATCAACACACAGCCCGTGCCAGGAATTTCCTGGCACGGGCTGGTTGATCGGCCGTGCCGATAACGACGGCAGATTATGACTTGTCGTCTTTCACTTCGGTGAACTCGGCATCCACCACGTCATCCGGCTGGGCCGAGCCACCCGGTGCCGACTGGGCACCGGCATCAGCCTGACCGCCGCCTTGTGCCGCCGCCTGCAGCGCCTGCGAAACCTGCTCCAGCTTCTCGACCTTGGACTCGATCGCCGCCTTGTCTTCGCCATCCTTGACCTTTTCCAGGTCGGACAATGCAGCCTCCACCGCGGCGAGCTGATCGGCCGGCACCTTGCCGCCATGCTCCTTCAGCGCACTGCGGGTGGCGTGCATCAGCTGGTCGGCCTTGTTGCGGACGGCCACCAGCTCATGGAACTTCTTGTCCTCTTCCTTGTTGGCTTCGGCATCGGCCACCATGCGCTGGATCTCGTCGTCGGACAGGCCCGAGCCTGCCTTGATCTCGATCTTCTGCTCCTTGCCGGTCTTCTTGTCCTTGGCCGACACGTGCAGGATGCCGTTGGCGTCGATGTCGAAGGTGACCTCGATCTGCGGCTGACCGCGCGGCGCCGCATCGATGCCCTGCAGGTCGAACTTGCCCAGCGACTTGTTGGCGCTGGCGCGCTCACGCTCACCCTGCAGCACGTGCACCGTTACCGCGGTCTGGTTGTCGTCGGCGGTGGAGAAGGTCTGCGCTGCCTTGGTCGGCACCGTGGTGTTCTTCTCGATCAGCTTGGTCATCACGCCGCCCATTGTCTCGATACCGAGCGACAGCGGGGTCACGTCCAGCAGCAGCACGTCCTTGACCGAACCGCCAAGCACGCCACCCTGGATCGCTGCACCCACAGCAACGGCTTCATCCGGGTTGACGTCCTTGCGCGGCTCCTGGCCAAAGAATTCCTTGACCGACTCCTGCACCTTGGGCATGCGGGTCTGACCACCGACCAGGATTACGTCGTTGATGTCGGACACACGCAGGCCGGCGTCGTTCAACGCCGTACGGCAGGGCTCGATGGTGCGCTTGATCAGCTCCTCCACCAGCGATTCCAGCTTGGCGCGGGTCAGCTTGATGTTCAGGTGCTTCGGGCCAGAGGCGTCAGCCGTCACGTACGGCAGGTTGACGTCGGTCTGATGGTTGGACGAGAGCTCGATCTTGGCGCGCTCTGCGGCATCCTTCAGACGCTGCAGGGCAAGCGCATCCTTGCGCAGGTCGATGCCCTGCTCCTTCTGGAACTCCTCCACCAGATAGTCGATGACGCGCATGTCGAAGTCTTCGCCACCGAGGAAGGTGTCGCCATTGGTGGCCAGCACCTCGAACTGCTTCTCGCCGTCGACTTCGGCGATCTCGATGATCGACACGTCGAACGTGCCGCCGCCCAGATCGTATACGGCGATCTTGCGGTCACCGCCCTTCTTGTCCATGCCATAGGCCAGCGCGGCGGCGGTCGGCTCGTTGATGATCCGCTTGACGTCCAGGCCGGCGATCTTGCCGGCGTCCTTGGTCGCCTGGCGCTGACTGTCATTGAAGTAGGCCGGCACCGTGATCACTGCCTCGGTGATCGTCTCGCCGAGATAGTCCTCGGCGGTCTTCTTCATCTTCATCAGGATCTTGGCGGCGATTTCCTGCGGCGCCATCTTCTTGCCGTCCGAGGTCTGCACCCAGGCGTCGCCATTGTCGTGCGCCACGATGCCGTAAGGCACGATATGCAGGTCTTTCTGCACCTCGGCGTCGGTGAACTTGCGGCCGATCAGGCGCTTTACCGCATAGAAAGTGTTCTTGGGATTGGTCACGCTCTGGCGCTTGGCCGACGCGCCCACCAGCACTTCGCCGTCCTTGTTGAAGGCGACGATGGACGGCGTGGTGCGATCGCCTTCCGAGTTCTCGATGACCTTGGTCGTGCTGCCGTCCATCACGGACACGCATGAGTTGGTCGTGCCCAGGTCGATACCGATGATCTTGCCCATGTGTAAGCTCCAATAATCGAGGTGCGGCCCCGCGGCCGCGATGGTTTTCAGATGGGGGTCGGTGCTGGCGATTCAATGCCAACAAGACCCCGGATGTGATTTCGTGGTATTGCCCACGCGCTGATTCGCTCCGCGCCGGCAAGCAAACCTTCAGTCCCTGGCGACCGCGACCAGGGCGGGACGCAGCAGGCGATCGTTGAGCACGTAGCCTTTCTGCAGCACGCTGATCACGGTGCCTGGGGCATGACCCGGCGCCTCGACCATGCTCACCGCATGATGGCGCTCCGGGTCAAGCAGCTGGCCAAGCGGATCGACCTGAGACATGCCGTTATTTTCGGCCACCTTCAGCAAGGCCTTCAAGGTGAGATTGATCCCTTCTCGCATCGAGGCAAGGTCACCGCCTTCGACCGCCAGCCCTCCCTCCAGCCCGTCATAGACCGGAAGCAATTCGTTCAACAGCTTTTCGTTGGCAAAGCGACGCGCCTGTTCAAGGTCGCGATGCAGGCGACGGCGCTGGTTCTCCAGCTCGGCCTTTTCGCGCAGCACGGTCTCGCGCAACTCGGCGTTGCCTGCTTCCAGCTCCGCTATGCGAGCGTGCAGCCGCTCCATTTCGACCTGTGAGGACTCATCCGGCTGGCCTTCGGCCCCGCCATCACCTGGCAACTGCTGATCGTGGTTCTGCATGTATCACTCCAAACGCGATTCATGGCCGACATGGCATGCCGACCGCCCAAATTTTCGAATATCCCCGCCGCAGCAGCGTTTATAGGGTCGTGGCGGCCCGATTCAAGGCGTCGCTGAGCAATCCAGCCGTCGCCTGCACCACCGGAATCACCCTTTCGTAGGCCATGCGGGTCGGCCCGATCACCCCGACAGCCCCCAGCACCCGCCCCTGCGCGCCGTAACTGGCGGTAACCACGCTGCAACCATCAAGGGCCGTGAAGCCCGACTCCTCGCCGATGAACAGCCGCACGCCCGGCGCCCTGGAACAAACCTCCATCAACTGCAGCAACTCGTTTTTCTGTTGAAACGCGTCAAATAGCTCGCGCAAACGTTGCAGATCAGCCAGTTCGGAATACGCCATCAGATTGGTCTGACCACTGACCAGCACATCGTTGCCGCCGGCCTGCGGCGCAAACGAGGCAGAAGCCAGTTCCACCGTGCTGGCCAGCAGACGGTTGAGCGCACCGCCCGCCTCCTGAAGCTCGGCCAGCAAGCGGATACGAATATCGTCCACCCGCAGACCGACAAACTGGCTGTTCAGATAGTTCGCCGCCTGTTCCAGCTCACTGGTACCCAACGGCTTGGCCAATTGCACGATACGGTTTTGAACCTGGTTGTCGCTGAACACCAGGATCACCAGCACGCGTGCCTCCGGCAACGGTACGAAGTCGATGTGACGCAGTGGAAAGTCAACCTGACGCGGCACCGTCACCACCCCGGCAAACCGGGTCATCGCCGAAAGCAGGGTCGACACATTGCCCAGCAGATCCAGTGTGGTCGTCGGCCCAAGCGGCAGCTCGCTCTGCAGACGTGCCATCTCCGCCTGTGGCAGCGGCTGCAATTCGATCAGGCTGTCGACGAACAGGCGCAGGCCCCGCGGCGTCGGCACCCGGCCAGCGGACGTGTGCGGCGAAGCCACCAGGCCGGCGTCTTCCAGGTCCGCCATGATGTTGCGGATTGTGGCCGGACTCACATCCAGCCCGGAAGATCGCGACAACGTGCGCGAACCGACCGGCTCACCGTCGACCAGGTATTGAGCGATCAACGTGCGCAACAAGCGTCGCGCGCGCGCATCGAGATTGTGGCCGGGGGGGCTGATCATGCGTTGTAGCAATCCTTGAGACACGACAGAAATAAGGTCTACGCGCGCTGCTTGCAAGTGGACACGATGTTTGCGTCCGTCGGCTGCCGCTACAATCCACTGACCTCATCATTTGCCCAACTATGCTCACTTCGCTCTTTGTCCGCCATTTTGCCGTCGTTGAGGCCGCCGACATCTCATTCGGGCCCGGCTTGACCGTCGTCAGCGGCGAGACCGGCGCGGGCAAATCGTTGCTGGTCGACGCCCTGATGCTGCTGGCCGGTGCCCGTGCCGATAGCGGCATGGTGCGAGCAGGCAGCGATCGCGCCGAGCTGGCTGCCGAATTCGATCTTGCCGAATTGCCCGAGGCCCGCCAGTGGCTGCAGCGCGAAGAACTGGACGAGGAGAACAGCTGCCAGCTGCGGCGAGTCATCCGCACCGAGGGAAGTTCCAAGGCCTGGATCAACGGCCGCCCTGCCAACGCCCGCCAACTGGGTGAGCTTGCCTCATTGCTGGTCGAGATCCACGGCCAGCATGAGCATCAGGCGCTGTTGTCCCGCACACATCAACTGACCTTGCTTGATGCTTATGCCGGCCACGATGAGCCGCTAACGCAAGTGCGTGAACAGGCGTTGCGCTGGCGCGAACTGGGCGTGCGCATGCACAAGCTCAGCGGAGGTGATGACCGGGATCAGCGCATGGAAATGTTGCGCCACGAGCTGGGCGAGCTTGAAAAATGGGCACTGCCAACAGCGGAACTGGCCGAACTCGAAGCAAATCACAAGCGCCTGGCCAATGCCGGGCGGCTGGCGGAAGGCACGGCCGGCGTAGTCGACCTGCTCGATGGCGATAGCGAGTTCGCGCTGCGCCGGGCGTTGAACCGCGCGCACAGCGAACTGGGCAAACTCGCCCTGCTTGACGACAAACTGGGGCCCTTGCTCGAACTGCTCGACCACGCCGGCATTGAATTGGGCGAAGCCGCCGACGGTCTCGCCCGCTACGCCCAGGATGTCGACCTCGACCCGGAGCGCTATGCCGAGGCGGACAGTCACCTGGCACATCTGCATGAGCTGTCGCGCCGCCATCGACTGCCCATCGCCGAACTGCATGACAAGCTCGCCGAGCTTCGCGCCGAAGTGGCCGAACTCGAGGGCGCGGGTGACGCACTGGAAAAATTGGCGACCGAGCGGGAACGACTGCAGCGCGACTACGCCGCGTCAGCATCGCGCCTGAGTCAGTCACGCACCGCGGCAGCAGCACGGCTCAGTGGTGAAGTCAGTGCCCTGATGACCGAACTGGGCATGGCCGGCGGGATACTTCACGTCGAACTGGAGGCATCCGCGGGTGACGAACCCGACCCACAGGGTGCCGAGCGCTGTGAACTGCTGGTCAGTGCCAATCCCGGGCAACCACCCCGGCCGCTGCGCAAGGTGGCCTCCGGTGGCGAACTGGCTCGCATCAGCCTGGCCATCGAAGTCGCCACCTTGGGCAAGGACACGGTCGGCAGCATGGTCTTCGACGAGGTCGATACCGGGATCGGCGGTGCCGTGGCGGAAGTGGTCGGCCAAAAACTACGCTCGCTGGGCGGTCAGCGCCAGGTCCTGTGCGTGACCCATCTGCCACAAGTGGCGGCTCAGGGGCACGCGCACTTGCGCGTCAGCAAACAAAGCGAAGACGGTTCCACCCGCACGCAGATCGAAAAACTCGATGCCGGTGGCCGTCGCGACGAGCTGGCGCGCATGCTCGGCGGGGTCGAAATCACCCGCGAAACGCGTGCCCACGCGAAACAGATGCTGGAGCGGGCACAGGCCAGTTGAGCGCCTGATGCCTGGACTCTCTCAGTTATTGGGCGCCAGCAAGCCGCGCTCGCTGGCGATTCGGTAAAGATCCAGTTCCGAGCCCGCGCCCAACTTGCCCATCAGGCTGGCGCGGTGGATATAGATGGTCTTCTGACCGATGCCGAGGTCGCCTGCCACTTGCTTGGGCGTTCGTCCGCCAGCCAGCAACAGAAACACCTCGCGCTCGCGCGCGGTCAAACGGTTGATCGGATCAAGGGCCGCGTTCGGACGATCCGCCCGGCGCTGTATCAGGTCCGAACTGAGATAGCACTCGCCTTTCATCACGGCGCGCAAGCCGGCCACCAATTCCTCCGGCGCCACGCCCTTGGTCACGTAGCCACTCGCACCGCGACGCAGTGCCTCGGACACATACGGCTCGCCGTCGTGCATGCTCAACACCACAATACGAGTCTGGGCATGCACGCTGAGCAGATGCTCGATGAGCGGCAACCCGCTGCCATCCGGCAAGGACAAATCCAGCGCCACCAGATCAGGGTGCCAGTGGCTGACCGCTTCCACCGCATCATCGGCGCAGCGGCACTCGGCCACTACGTCGAGATCCGACTCCATTTCAATCAACCGCTTGAAGCCCTCGCGGACTATGGCGTGATCATCGACCAGAACAATGCTGTGCATCAGCACACTTTACACACTCCCCGGGCGGTTACGCACAAATCAATCCTCCCTGTCGCTTTGTCAGTCAACCAGCAAAGCGCTCTGCTGAGTCACCCTGGCAATGGCGCATGTACCATCGGCGTATGCGCCTGAAACCATTTCTCCTGCCTCACTCCGGACCCTTGCTGGCCGTAGCCTACCTGCTGTTCTGGCTGCTTTTGTGGCCTACCGTACAGCCGTACTGGATGCTTCCGTACGGACTCCGCTTTGGCGCGTTGCTGCTCACTCCGGTTCGCTATTGGGGCTGGCTGATCGGCGCTGAACTGGCCGCTACTGCCGGTATCAATATTGCCGAGGGCATGCCCCGTGGCCTGGCGGAGTTCGCCCTCGGCGAACTCCCTGAGCTGATGGCGATGGCCTCAGCACTGCTCCTGCTGAAACGCTTCGACTTGCCCAACAGCCTGAATAGTCCCCAGCAGGTAACCAGGTTGCTGCTTTCGGTACTGTTGGTGGTGACCATCACCTCCGCCGTGGACGCCGGGGTACTCACCCTGTCACACCAGTCCGGCTCGCCTGACCAGATGATGCGTGTGCTTGGCGAGGAGTTGCTGAGTCACTACCTGGGCATTCTTCTGATCGTGCCCCTGATGATCATGCTGCTGATCACGTCGATCGATCGACGCACCCTCAATGACCTGCTCAGGGATGGCGTGCTGGTGCTGCTGCCATCAATGATCATCTTGCTGCTGCTGTCGGAGCAGGCCGCACCACAACCGCAATTTGCACGCGTGCTGTCTTTGGCGCCGGTACTGTTTTTCGCTTTTCGCCACGGCTGGCGTGGCGCCAGCCTCGCCATGCTCATCACCAGCCTGGGCATGACGATGGTCGACCAACACCTTGGTCACGCGCCTTCAAGCGCCGCGGCCTATCTGTTCCTGGCCGTGGCAGGTACCGGCGCCCTGTTACTGGGCTCGGCAACCGATGCATTGCGCCGCAGCAACAAGCAGGTTGCCGAGCAGAACGTCTATCTGGGTGCCGTCAACCGGCGACTGGATCAACTCGCGCGCCAGTTGCGTGACGCCGCTCGCGGCAACCTGCGGGCCGATGAAGACCAGCGTCGGCACCTCGCCGCCGAACTGCATGACGAACTGGGTCAAAACATCACCGCGATCCAGACCCACGTGAAGCTGGCCCAGAGCCGCCTCAGTCAGGCAGGCATGGAGGACATCAGCGCCTCGATCAACAATATCCTCGCGCATATGCGCCGGGCCCTGCATAGATTGCTGGACGACTTGCGACCAGCGGTGCTTGACGAATTCGGGCTGATGCGCGCACTTGACGAAGGCCCGATTCGCGACCTCCTCAATGCAGCAGGCATGACCTACCACACCGAACTGCACGGTGACCCCCGCCTGCTTGACGACGACACGCGAACCGCCATTTACCGACTCGTCCAGGAAGGCGCCACCAACGCGGTGAAGCATGCCCAGGCCAGCGAGTTCAGAGTCCGCCTGCGCATTGGAGAGCGCGCGCGAGCCGCACTGGCCTTGCTCGACATTCGTGACAATGGCAACGGCCTGCCCAGTCGACTTCCCCGAGATGGACGAGGACTGCAGGGCATGCGTGACCGCGTAACCTCGCTGGGTGGCCAGTTCCGCCTGCGGCCCGATCACCCCGGCGTGCATTTACGCATTTTGTTGCGCAGCAGCAATCATTTGGCTGAGGCAGCCCGGCAAAACTAGGAATTTTTCCGATACCGTGAACGTGAAGACATCGTTACGATCGGAACATCGATGTGGGGGAGCCACCATCGTGAGATGGTGGATCAAAGTTGCCGTGGGGACGGTAGCTTTGAAACAACGGCAGGACGCCGTTTCGCCTCTGCCTGGCGACAAAACCCGGCGAGCGCGAATCATTCGCGAGCGTTGGTAGACAGGCACAGGAGCAGCCGCGGGTGGACAGGAGTCCGCTTCGCGGCTTTTTTATGCCCGATCACTTGTTTCTAATGATCGCCCCTGAGCCCGCGGGATGTATGCGACCGACGCATCCTCACCCTGCTTCACCGCTGGCGATCAAGCCTTGCGAGCACCCTGCTTGTTCGGGCGTACGTACAACACCAGGCTGTGGTCCTCGATCACATAGCCATGGCGCGCCGCAATTTCATGCTGAAGGCGTTCGATTTCCTCACTGACGAACTCAATCACTTTCCCGCTGTCCACATCAATCATGTGATCGTGATGTTTGCCACGATCAAGCTCGTAAACCGCTTGTCCACCTTCGAAATTGTGCTTGACGATGATGCCTGCCGCCTCGAACTGGGTCAGCACGCGATAGACCGTCGCCAGGCCGATATCCTCCTGGTGGGCGAGCAGTTTTTTGTAGACATCCTCGGCGGTGAGGTGCTGAACGCCCTCTTCTTCGAAGATCTGCAGAATGCGCATCCGCGGGTGGGTCACCTTGAGGCCAACTCTACGCAGCTCTTTGGTTTCCTGTTCCATAACCTGCTTCTCCGCACACGGCGTTTTCAAGCCGGTAGTGTATCATCCGACACCTTTACGATCCTGGACGCAACACGCATGCAAAAGCTGATCACCCTGCTGGTTTTCGCCATGCTGGCGCTTTCTTTGGCCGGCTGCCATTTCGTCTACACACCAGACGTGCAGCAAGGCAATCTGCTCGACAAGAAGACGGTAGACCAAGTCAAGCCCGGCATGACCAAGCATCAGGTGCTGGTATTGATGGGCACGCCTTCGGTCAGTACTCCGTTCGATCAGAGCCGTTGGGACTATGTCTCCACCCAGTCTCGTCGCGGCGGCCCGATCAAGATCCGCACCCTTACCCTGACCTTCAACAACGACACACTGGTCCGTTCGGACGGCGATTTTTTTGCCGAAGATCCCCAGCAGTTGGTCAAGGACGCCAAGAAGTACAACTCCGGCTACCCGACCAATGAAACCAAGGGTGACAAGAACACGTCAGCAAACGACAAGAAGAGTGATGGCGGTCTTGATCCGAGTGGCAACGGCCACTGATTTGGCAAGTGTCTGCGGACAGGGTTGGAACCCGCCGGTTCCAGCCACCCGATCACTACTCAATGTGCGCGGCGGCGTCGCGCCTCCATCGGATCGATGAGAAGCGGACGGTAGATTTCAATCCGATCACCGTCGTGCACCAGATCATCCGCACGGACTCTGCGGGAAAAGATGCCCAGTTGCGTCGATTCGAAGAGCCCAGCCGGCAGCAACTCCAGTATCGCTGAGGCCTCAACAGCGCCCAGCACCGTGCTTCCCGCAGGCATCTCGACGGTACGCCGGATCAGTTGTCCCTCTCGCGCGCACACGACTTCGACTGCGAGTTTCTTTTCAACCATAAACACGTTCCGCCTCACGGCAGAAGTCGTCGACCATGCGGCCGGCAAGCCCCTGAAACCCCAACTTCAAGGCCGCCCCACCCAAGCGGTTGGCGTAGTCGAAATCCAGTGCCAGGGTGACCTTGCAACCCGAATCGCCCAGGGCGAGGAAGTTCCAGACACCCTCCAGACTGCGAAAGGGACCGTCGACCAGACTGAGCTGCAAACGATGGGGAGGATCAATGCTGTTGCGAGTGGTGAAACTCTGCCGAAACCCGGCGAATTTCAGATCAAGCCGCGCCACCAGCGCATGACCGTGACGTTCAAGAATTTCAGCACCAACACACCAGGGGAAGCGCTTTGGGTATGCTTCAACCTCATTGACCAGGTCAAACATCTGCGCAGGCGAATACTTCACCAGTGCGCTACGACGAATTTCGATCACGGTAACCTCTTCACATCACGCTCGGTTTGGCCCGCTATGCGGCGAAACCGGCATCAGGGCAACAAAGCCCGAGTTTAACGGACATGGCCAAGACGAAGGATAAAGACAGCAAGGGCGGAGGCACCATCGCGCTCAACAAGCGCGCCCGCTTCGAGTATGCGATCGACCAGCGGTATGAGGCCGGCGTGGCCCTCCAAGGTTGGGAGTTGAAGGCGCTTCGCGCCGGCCGGATCAATTTCGGCGACAGCTATGCCAGCGTCAAGAACAATGAAATCTATCTGGTAGGAGCCTCGATTCCACCCCTGATCAGCGCGTCAACCCACGTGGTCGCCGTAGATCGACGCACCCGCAAGCTGTTGCTGCATCGCAAGGAGATCGATCAGCTGGTTGGCGCGGTGGAGCGCAAGGGCTATACGCTCGTGCCGACCGCCATGTACTGGAAAGGCAACAAGGTCAAGGTGGAAATCGGCCTTGCTCGCGGCAAGCAGGAGCATGACAAGCGCAACACCGAAAAGCAGCGCGACTGGCAGATCGAAAAACAGCGCACCATGCGTTCGCACAATCGTCCTGCTTGATCGGCATAAACCGCAGGACAACAAAAAGCCCCGTTGAACGGGGCTTTTTGTTGTCGTCGCGCTACAGCAGGAAATCAGGCAAAGGGATCATCCAGCACGATGGTATCGTCGCGGTCCGCACCGGTCGCCACCAGGGCAAGGCGGCAACCGGACAGCTCTTCCACCGCGCGCAGGTAGGCACGCGCGGCCGGCGGCAGCTTGTTCCAGTCACGAATGCCGGCAGTGGACTCGCTCCAGCCCGGGAACTCGAGATAAACCGGCTTGCACTCGTCCCAGCCATCCGCATCCAGCGGAGCCAGTTCGCGGCGTTTGCCACGGTATTCGTAGGCGATGCAGACCTTGATCGTTTCCAGGCCATCGAGCACGTCAAGTTTGGTGATCGCAAGGCCATTGATACCATTGATCTGGGTCGCGCGCTTGAGCGCCACCAGATCGATCCAGCCGCAGCGACGCGGGCGGCCGGTACTGGCGCCGAACTCATTGCCGACCTTGCGCAGACGCTCGCCCATCTCGTCATGGAGTTCGGTCGGAAACGGACCACTACCCACACGCGTCGCGTAAGCCTTGCAGATACCCAGCACGTAGTCGATATCACCGACACCCACGCCCGTGCCCGCCAGCGCGCCACCAATCGTGGTGTTGGATGAGGTCACGTAGGGGTATGTTCCGTGGTCGATATCCAGCAGCGCACCCTGCGCGCCTTCGAACAAGATGTTGCCACCCTCTTTGCGTAAGTCATGCAGGATCGTGGCGACATCATCGACCATCGGGCGAATGTACTCACCCCAGGCCAGCGCGTCGTCCAGAACCTTCTGATAGTCGACCGGCTCAGCCTTCAGCCACTGGGTCAGGATGAAGTTGTGATAATCAACGGCCGTCTTCAGCAAGGCAGGCAGTTCATGCGGATACATCAGATCGGCTACGCGCACGCTGCGACGCGCGACCTTGTCCTCATAGGCCGGCCCGATACCGCGCCCGGTGGTGCCGATCGCCTTGCCACCGGCGGCCAGCTCACGCGCCTTATCGACCGCGATGTGATACGGCATGATCAACGGCGTGGCCGGGCTGATCTTCAGCCGCGAGCGCACTTCGACGCCATTGGATTCCAGCTCGGCGATCTCCTCCATCAGCGCGGCCGGCGACAACACCACGCCATTGCCGATCAGGCACAGCGCGTCGTCGCGCAGGATGCCAGAGGGGATCAGGTGAAGCACGGTCTTCTTGCCCTTGATCACCAGGGTGTGACCGGCGTTGTGACCGCCCTGGAAGCGCGCCACCGCACTGACCCGCTCGGTCAGCAGGTCGACGATCTTGCCCTTGCCTTCATCGCCCCATTGGGCTCCGAGGATGACAACTGACTTGCCCATGATCTTCTCGCTCGTATGCTTGGGCTCCGATCAGGAGCCGCTAAATTCAAGCGCGACGGCAACGAACCACCGCGCCTCTCAATCAAACATTTGCAACAGCAGCCGTGCCAGTTACAAGCACTTTCACCATGGGTGCGCCACCACAGGAACACACCTGCTTCCCAGCAACCGTCGGCACAAAAGCAGCAGCTGTCCGACCTCGATCAGTGCTTTGGCAGCGGCTGGCTGAAGTAGCGCATGAATTCCGAATCCGGCTTGAGAATCAACACATCGCGGCCGTCTTTGAACGAATGCTGATACGCCAGCATGCTGCGATAAAAGGCATAGAACTCAGGATCCTGACCATAGGCCTTGGCGTAGATTGCCGCAGCCTCCGCATCACCTTCGCCCTTGATCGTGGCAGCATCCCGATTGGCGTCGGCCTTGAGCACCTGAGCCTGGCGATCAGCGTCAGCCTGAATCTTGGCCGCCGACTCCTGACCGGTATAACGCAACTCGTTCGCCAGCTGCAGACGCTCCGCACGCATGCGTTTGTAGACCGACTCGCTGACTTCATTGGGCAGATCGATACGCTTGATACGCACGTCCACCACCGCGATCCCCAGATTCTTGCGAGCCGAAGCATCGGTCTGCGCACGCACCCGCTCGGTAATGTCCTTGCGACCGCCTGAAATCAGATCGGGCAAGGTACGGGCATTGAACTCGAAGCGCAGCGCATCTTTCACGATCGGAGTCAGTCGCTGTATGGCCTGCAGTTGATCCCCGCCAGTGGCGCGGTAATACATCGCATTGTCGACGATGCGCCACTTGACGTAGAAGTCGACATTGACGCTCTTTTTCTCGGAAGTGAAATAGCGCTCCGGTGCTGCATCGAGCGACAGAATGCGCTTGTCAAAATGCATGACCTGCTGGAGCACCGGCAACTTGAAATGCAGCCCAGGCTGGTAGTCGGTCTGCACGATTCGGCCAAACTGCAAAACCAGAGCGCTATGGCCCTCGCGCACGACGAACACGCTGTTGAGTCCCAGCAGAACAAGCATGGCCGCAATGATGACGTAGGTAATCTTGTTCATGGTTGCGCTCCCTTGCCGGTAGCGCTGCTGCCGGCTGGCGCCGCCGCTGGCAGAATCGCTCCCGCAGTAGCCGCCCCCGCATCAGTAGCCGTGGCTCCCTGTGACGCTGGCAGGTTGATGATGTTGCGACCATCGGAGCCGTCGATCACCTTGGGATTGTGCGCCATCACCTGTTCCATGGTTTCCAGCCACAACCGCTCGCGAGTGACGCCAGGCGCAGCCTTGTACTGGGTCAACAACAGATCGAAGCGTGAGGTATCGCCCTGCGCGCGGGCGATACGCTCGGCCTTGTAGCCGGCAGCTTCGGCAGCGATGCGAGCGGCATCACCACGCGCTATCGGCACCACCTTGCTGGCGTAGGCCAGGGCAGCATTCTCGATGCTCTGCTTGTCCTCACGAGCATTGTTGACATCGTCAAAGGCATCTTTCACTTCGTCCGGCGGCGACACGTTCTGGAAGCTGACCTCGGTGACCCGCAGACCCGAATTGTAGCTGTCGAGAGTCTTCTGCAGCGCTGCCTGCGCCTCCGTGACAAGGTTGGCACCAGCAGCGGAGAGGAGCTGATCCATGTCGCTGCCACCGATCACCGAACGAACCGCTGCTTCAGCGGCGGCGCTGACGGTGCCATCCGGATCATTTATTGAAAACAGATACTTGCGTGAGTCATCCACCTGGTACTGCACGGTGAAATCAATCGTGATGATGTTTTCGTCAAGGGTCAGCATGGCCACCTTGTCATTGACCGAGCGAATTCGCGTGGCCTCCACCTTGGTGACTGACTCAATTGGCTGCGGCAGCTTCAGGTGGAAACCCGGTGGCAGGGTTCGCGCGTACTGCCCGAAACGCAGCACCACGCCCTGCTGACGCGCACCAATAATGGTGTAACTGCTGAAAAGCAGACCCACCACCAGCAGTACCAGAAGACCCGTGATAATGCTGCCTGGTCCCTGACCCAACTTGCCACCGCGACGCTTGAGGGTATTGAGCAGATCGTCCAGCGGTGATTTGCCGGAGGACCGTTTTCTGTTCCACGGATCGCTTTGCCCGCTCTTGCCGGGTTCATTCCATGCCACGAGTCAGTCTCCTTGAAGCCGTCGGGAGGCCGGCAACCACGGCCGGATACAGGTTAAAACGGGTTACAGATGAGATTCAGCCGATGCTGTGCAAACCATACTCAGGCACAGCAAAGCGGGCCGTACAAACGCTGCATATTCTATCAGAGCCGAGTACATGCCGTCCGCCACACCGGTGCATTACTGAACTGAAACCAGCAGCTCACGCAGCAACAATGCCTCGGCCGCGTCACCACCGCTCAAGGGAGCAATCACGCTACGCGGAGCGTCGATATTCAACTGCCAGCCATGCTCATCCACGGTTTCCCCACTGATGGCGCCCGCCGCCTTCAGGCGTGCGTGCAGACGTCCGGCGGAGAGCGGCAGGCATAGCGAAGACTGCACCCGCTCGCCACCAAGCAATTCGCCCAGCGCCTGACGCAACAGATCAAGACCAACACCAGTCGCCGCCGACAACCACACACGCACCGGCTTGCCGGCAGAATCACGATCAATGCGCGGCTCGGCGCCAGCGAGATCGATCTTGTTCATCACATGCAGTTGAGGCACATCCCCAGCGTCGATTTCTTCCAGTACCTTGTCGACTACTCCATGCAGGCGCTCGCGCTCATCGTCGGCCGCATCGCTGACATGCAGCAACAAATCGGCATCTCGCGCCTCAGCCAGGGTCGCGCGGAATGCCGCGACCAGATCGTGGGGCAACTCGCGAATGAAGCCGACGGTGTCGGCAAGCACCGTCGGACCGCAACTGAGGTCCTCCAGCTTGCGCACCGTCGGGTCCAGCGTGGCAAACAGCAGGTCAGCCGTGTAAACCTCGCCGCGAGTGAGCGCATTGAACAACGTCGACTTGCCAGCATTGGTATAACCCACCAGTGCCACGCGGGGCACCGTGTTGCGCAGACGCGCGCGACGCTGCTGGCCGCGCTGGGTCTGCACTTTCTGCAATCGTTTGGTGAGCATCTTGACGCGCTCGCCTAAAAGGCGACGGTCCGTTTCCAACTGGGTTTCGCCCGGACCGCGGTTACCGATGGCGCCACCACGCTGAGCGTCCAGATGGGTCCAGCCTCGCACCAGCCGTGTAGCGAGGTGCTTGAGCTGGGCCAGCTCCACCTCCAGCTTGCCCTCGTGCGAACGAGCACGCTGAGCGAAAATATCCAGGATGAGCCCGGCACGATCAACGACGCGTATCCCGAGATGTTTTTCGAGGTTGCGTTCCTGCACCGGTGTCAGTACATGATCGACCAGTACCAGGTCGGCCTCCAGCGCACGCGCCGCCTCGGCGACCTCGTTTGCCTTGCCGGTACCGATGTAGAACCGGGGGTTGGGATCCTCGACCCGGGCCGCTACCACGCCAAGCACTTCGGCGCCCGCCGACTTCACCAGTTCAGCAAATTCCTCGGCCCGGCGCGCAGAACCACCATCGCCGCGGGAATGCGGCTGAACGAGCAAGGCTCGATCACCTCTTTTTTGTCGGTCAAACACGAGTGGGCATGATCCTTCGAAAGCAGACCCACTTCATGCGGGCACGTACCCGGTCAATCAAGCGTCCGTATCAGCCGACGCTGCCGAAGCGTCGCCGTGATGATCCGGGCCATCGGGGCCGTCATGGCCGTTCCCGATGCGCACGTTGCGGCTTGGCACCACGGTTGATATGGCGTGCTTGTACACCATCTGACTGACCTGGTTGCGCAGCAACACGACAAACTGATCGAACGATTCCACCGTACCCTGCAACTTGATGCCGTTGACCAGATAAATGGCAACTGGCACGCGCTCGCGCCGCAACGCATTCAGAAACGGATCCTGCAACGACTGTCCCTTGGACATTTCTTCTTCTCCCCTTGCCACGAACGGGTCCGGGTAAAGAACGCCAACGACGCCCCGGACCAACATGTTCAGGATGTTAACCGCTTTCAAATGCTTGATGAAAGGAGATTTTTACAGAGGAACCGACCACCGGAAAGCTCACGGGGCAAATGCCGATGATGGGTGGCCTCTGTCAGTCACTGGTGACTGCCCGGGATTTGACGAGAAAAAGCGCCACAGCATCGGCTACGGAACTCATCACCCCAGGCTGCCAGGGGTCAAACATGCGCGCACCCAAGTCACTGCGCAGCCAGGTGATCTGCCGCTTGGCCAGCTGCCTTGTGGCAAAAATGCTGCGGTCGCGGAACTCGCTCGCCCCGGTCAACCCCTCAAGATGCTCCCACGCCTGCCTGTAGCCCACCGCACGAATCGCCGGCAGTTCCGGGTGCAGGTCACCGCGCGCGCGCAACCTGCGCACTTCGTCGAGGAAACCGCCTGCCAGCATGGCGTCGAAACGCTGCGCAATTCGATCATGTAGAACCGTCCTCTCAGGCGGCAGCAAGGCCAGCTTGAGCACCCGCCACGGAAACAGCGTGGTGCCACCGGTTTGCTGGAGGGATAATGGCCGGCCCGTCAACTCGATCACTTCCAGTGCACGTTGCACGCGCTGTGCATCCTGCGGACCGATTCGCATCGCAGCCAGCGGGTCTTGCTGCGCCAAGCGAGCATGCATCGCTGCCCAGCCAATCGAGGCGGCCTCACTGGCAAGGCGGGCGCGAATGGCAGGATCAGCACTTGGCAAGGCGGAAAGCCCCTGTTGCAAGGCTCGAAAGTAGAGACCGGTTCCGCCAACAAGCAGCGGCACCCTGCCCCGCATGCTGATCTTCCGCATGACTTGCTCGGCATCAAGGCAAAAATCAGCAGCAGAGTACGGTATCGCCGGATCGCGGATATCGACCAGCGCATGCGGGTATCGGGCCAGCACATCGACATCGGGCTTCGCCGTGCCGATATCCATGCCTCGATAAACCAGGGCGGAGTCGACGCTGACCAGATCGACCGGAAGCTGGTCACTCAGCTCGCACGCCAGCGCGGTCTTGCCCGAGGCGGTGGGGCCCATCAGGAAGATGGCCAGCGGGCGGTTATCAATCGGCATCGCGAAAGTTTAAGGGCGTCATGGCGTTGTCGCCAGCAAAGCTTTCCCGTACATCCTGCCTGCGGTCTTCCGGCTCTATAATTGCTCTTTTCCCAGCCCGTCCTGCGGGCCTGCCGATGGAATCCCCATGTCACAGACGATGAAAGCCCTGGTCAAGCGCAAGCCCGAACAGGGCATCTGGATGGAACAGGTACCGATGCCCGAGGTCGGACCGAACGAAGTGCTGATCAAGATGGAGAAGACCGCGATCTGCGGCACCGACCTGCACATCTACAAATGGGATGACTGGTCGCAACGCACGATCAAGCCCGGCCTCACCATCGGCCACGAGTTCGTCGGCCGCATCGTCGAAATCGGCCCCGGGGTCACCGGTTACAAGATTGGCGACCGCGTCTCCGCCGAGGGCCACATCGTGTGCGGGCACTGTCGCAACTGCCGCGCCGGCCGTCAGCATCTGTGCCCGAACACCATCGGCATCGGGGTCAACCGCGATGGTGCTTTCGCTGAATACATGAGCATGCCGGCCTCCAACCTGTGGCCGATCCCGGACCAGATTCCCTCGGAGCTGGCTGCGTTCTTCGACCCGTACGGCAATGCAGCACATTGCGCGCTGGAGTTCGACGTGATCGGCGAGGACGTACTGATCACCGGAGCTGGCCCGATCGGGATCATCGCCGCGGGCATCTGCAAGCATATCGGTGCACGCAATGTCGTGGTCACCGACGTCAACGATTATCGCCTGAAACTGGCAGCCGACATGGGCGCAACGCGAGTGGTCAACGTGACCAACCAGTCACTGCGTGACGTGGTGAAGGATCTGCACATCGAAGGCTTCGACGTGGGCTTGGAAATGAGTGGCAACCAGCGCGCGTTCAACGACATGCTCGAGTGCATGTACCACGGCGGCAAGGTCGCGATGCTTGGCATCATGCCTCGCGGCGCAGGCATCGACTGGGACAAGGTGATCTTCAAGGGCCTTACCCTGCAGGGCATCTACGGCCGCAAGATGTACGAGACCTGGTACAAGATGACGCAGATGGTGCTGACCGGCTTTCCGCTCCAGAAAGTGCTTACCCATCAGATTCACATCGACGATTTCCAGAAGGGTTTCGACCTGATGGACGCCGGCACCTGTGGCAAGGTCGTGTGTTCCTGGAACTGATTCGCAGTGTCTCCGGCCGTCCACACGCTACACTGAAGTACAGACGGGCCGGCTAGGCTATTGTCGCCATGGGGGTGCCAGGCTGGTCGCGCCGGGCACCAACGGTTCGTGATGCCACAGGAGCGCCGACGGCATGGCAGGTCGCAGTCCTTCGCACAGTGAATTGCTTGCCGCCGGGCGTGAGCGCGCAGGTGCCCTGTACCACTCCCATCGACTGCGCAAGGGACTGCTGATTTTCGGAATCTTGCTGTTGATTTTCGGCGTGCTCGGCTTCTTCGCTGCGCCGCCGCTGATCAAGAGCCAATTGCAGAGCCGCATCGGCGCGATGCTCGATCGTCCCGTCACTGTAGGTGCAGTGCACCTCAACCCGTTCACCCTGAAACTGCGGCTCGATCGGCTGCATGTCGGCGAACGCGATCACAAGACGCCATTCGTCGATATTGACCAGGTCGTCGTCAACGCCTCCTGGACGTCGCTGTTCCGCATGGCTCCCGTGCTCGATGAGCTGATCCTGCAGCATCCACAGCTGCACATCACGCGCACCGCCGCACAGCAGTTCAATTTCTCTGATCTGATCGATCGCCTCGCCGGCAAGCCGACGCAGCCGAACGCACCACCGGCGCGCTTCTCGCTATCCAACATCAGCGTGCACAACGGCAGCATCAGCTTCGATGACAAGGTGCTGAACACCAGTCACCGGATCGATCAGCTCGAGCTCGGCATCCCGTTCATTGCCAACCTGCCGCATGACACGAATGTATTCGTGCAGCCCTTGCTGGCGATGCAGGTAGACGGCAGCCCGCTCCGGATCGGCGGCCAGACCAAGCCGTTTGCCGATAGCCACGAATCGACGATCGACTTCAAGATCGATCACCTGGATCTGCCCCGCTACCTCAGTTATGTGCCAACGCCATTGCCAGTGACGATTCCCAGCGGCCAGCTGTCCGGCCAGCTCAAGCTGAACTTCATCGACAGGAACGCTACTCCGCAATTGAAGCTGAGCGGCAAACTGCAACTGGACAACTTCGCACTCGGAAACCATGACGGCCCGTCGATCGTCGAACTTGGCCATGCCAGTGCCACGCTGGCAGACGTCGAGCCCTTGATATCGCGGTACTACTTCGATGCCATCGCGCTCGACAGGACCACCTTGCATTACGCCAGCCTGGCTGGCGGTCGCAGCAGCCTCGATGCTTTGACTGGCGCCAACAAGATGCCGACCACGCCGGGATCACCTGCTACCGATGCGCGGATTGCCACGCTGACCCTGCAAGGTGGCCAGATCGACTATGCCGACCTGAGCGGTGCTACACCGGCGCGGCTGTCGCTGGACAATCTGCATGGCACGATCGGCGGGTTCGCCACTCTGGGCGCGGCACCAGCCAACATCGATGTGAACGCGGGGCTTGCCGGCGGCACGCTGCATGTCAACGGCGCCTTGCACATGCGCGAGAGCCGTTTCATCGGCCAGGCGACATTGAACAGCGTAGGCCTGCAACCACTCGTTGCAATGGCGCCAACCGTGTTGAATGCGCAGGTCAGCCACGGCAGCCTGAATGCAAGTGGCCAATTCGTGGCCGACTGGAGCACAACGTTCAACCTGCAGTTGGATGCCAGCAAGCTGGCGGTGAACGACTTTTCACTGCAGCAGAAGAACCGCACGCCGGTGGCATGGAAGACCCTCGATGCCGATATCACGCATCTGGACCTGGCCAGCAGCCAGGCAAGCCTGGGCAACCTCAATCTGCAGGGCTTGAAGATCGATGCCCAGCGTTACCGCAACGGCCATATCGATCTCACCGGCCTGGTCAAGTCATCGCCACATCATGCCGCGGGCAAGCAGCCTGCAGCTCCTGCGTGGCACTGGAGCATCGAGCATCTTGGTATAGATGGCAGCACCTTTGCGTATCGGGACGCGGCGGTTCCAGGCAAGGCCGGGCGTATCACGGTGAATGTCGACAAATTCAGCGTCAACGGCCTGTCCGACAACATGCATCAACCGCTGAAGATGGACCTGGCTGGTGGTCTCGGCAAGGGCAAGTACCGCGTCACTGGCTCCGTGCGACCAGAGCCACTCAACGCTGACCTGCATGTCACTGCGACCCGGTTGAACGTGGCGCCACTGCAATCCATGGTCACGGTGCCACTCAACGTGCACATCGACAGCGCGCTGCTGAGCCTCAAGGGACGAGTGCGCTATCGGGACCACAAGCCGGATGCTCTGCTGAGTTACCAGGGCCAGCTCACACTGGGCCGCGTGAATGTGCTGGACAACCTCACCAACGACAACTTCTTGCGCTGGAATTCGCTAGCCGCCACTGGCGTCAACGTGCGCACGGGCAAAGGTGCTGCGCAGGTCTCGGTGAGAGGCTTGGCGTTGGACAATTTCTACGTCCGCGTAATCATCAACAGCAACGGCCGCCTGAATCTGCAGGATGTGGTGGCCAGCCCACAGACTGCGCCGATTTCGGTAACACAGGCCAACAACGCGCCTCCCGCGCCCAACACACCGCAGATTGCATCCGCCAATCCCGCCACCTCCAGCACCGTCGCTCCCGGCCCGGCTGCCAGCAGCGCGGCGCCGCCAGCAGTCATCCATATCGGCCAGATCATTCTTGCGCGCGGCAACCTCAACTACACCGACAACTTCATCAAGCCCAACTACACCGCCAACATCACCCAGCTGGCGGGCAAGATCGGTGCCTTTGGTACGGCAAGCGGCGGACCGCCGGCGCAGCTCACGCTGCAGGGCCAGCTTGATGACAACGCGCCGGTCAATATCGACGGCACGATCAACCCGCTGACGCCGGTTGCTTTCCTGGATGTGAAGGGGAAAGCCGATGGAGTCGAGCTGACGCACCTGACGCCCTATTCGAGCAAATACACCGGCTACCCGATCATCAAGGGGCGCCTCACCATGGACGTGCATTACTCGCTCGACCAGGGCAAGTTGAATGCGGACAACCACATTTTCCTGAGCCAGCTGACCTTCGGCAATCGCGTCGAAGGCAAGGGCATCAGCCACCTGCCGGTGAAGCTTGCGGTTGCCCTGCTCAAGGATTCGCAGGGCAATATCGATATCGACGTCCCGGTGACCGGCTCGCTCAGTGATCCGCACTTCAGCTTCGGCAGCCTGATCTGGCACGCGTTCGTCAACCTGATCGGACGCGCGGTCACTTCGCCGTTCCGGCTGATCGCCTCGTCCATGGGCGGAAACCACCAGGATCTCGGCTATGTGGAGTTCGCACCGGGCTCAAACGTACTCGATGCCCAGGCACAGGAGCGGCTGACCCAAATCGCCAAGATCCTTACGGAGAAGCCCTCGCTCGACCTGGATATCATTGGCCGGGCGGATCCAAAGTTCGACGAAGATGGCTTGCGCAAAGTCATGATGCAGGAACTGATTGCGCACGAGCTGGTCAAGAACCAAGGTGGCGACGAGAGCGATGTTTCCGTCCTGTCCAAGCTCAGTCCCGATGACTACAACAAATATCTCACCAAGGCTTACAAGCACGCCAAGTTTGCCAAGCCGCGCGACCTGATCGGTCTGACCAAGTCGCAGCCGCCGGACGTGATGGAAAAACTGCTGCAGACCAATGTGCTGGTCAACGAGGATGCCTTGCGCCACCTTGCCGAACGCCGCGCCGACGCGGTTCGCCAATGGCTGCATGGCAAAGTTGATGACAAGCGGGTGTTCGTGTCGGCACCCAAGCTGGATGCCAAGGGCATCGACGACAAGGGCAAGACCACGCGCGTGGATTTCGGCTTGCACTGAGCGTATCGAAGGCCCGGCGTGCCCGGCTGCGTTGTCAATGGTTTTCCACTGCCTGCGAAAGGCTCACAATGAGCGCTTTTCCCATATGCGGAGCCCCTCATGAGCTACACCGGCCAGACGCGTTACACCAGCGAACTTGAATCCATCCGCGAACAGGGCCTGTTCAAGACAGAGCGCATTATCACCTCGCCGCAGTCCGCCGAGATCGAATTGGAAGGTGGCCGCAAGGTACTCAACTTCTGCGCCAACAACTACCTGGGTCTGGCTGACAACGCGGAAGTGATCCAGGCCGCCAAGGATGCGCTGGATACCCACGGCTTCGGCATGGCGAGTGTGCGCTTCATCTGTGGCACGCAGGATCTGCACAAGCAGTTGGAGGCGAAGATTGCCGAATTTTTCGGCACCGAGGATACCATCCTCTACGCCGCCTGTTTCGATGCCAACGGTGGCCTGTTCGAACCCCTGCTGGGCGAGGAGGATGCAGTGATTTCCGATGCGTTGAACCACGCATCGATCATCGACGGTATTCGCCTGTGCAAGGCCAAGCGCTTTCGCTACGCCAATAGCGACATGGCCGACCTGGAGAAGCAACTGCAAGCCGCTGATGCAGCGGGTGCGCGGATCAAGCTGATTACCAGCGACGGTACGTTCTCGATGGACGGCTTCATCGCACCGCTCGACCAGATCACCGCGCTGGCAGCGAAATACCATGCCATGGTGCATATCGACGAATGCCATTGCACCGGCTTCCTCGGTGATACGGGTCGCGGGGCGGCCGAAGTACACGGCGTCATGGACAAGATCGATATTTTCACCGGTACGCTCGGCAAGGCGCTAGGCGGTGCACTGGGTGGCTTCACCACCGGCCGCAAGGAAGTCATCGAGTTGCTGCGCCAGCGCTCACGTCCCTACCTGTTCTCCAACTCGCTGCCGCCCCACGTCGTGGCTGCCGCCATCAAGGTTTTCGACATGCTTGCTGGCGCGGCGGATCTGCGCGAGAAACTGAAGGAAAATACCCGCTATTTCCGCGAGCAGATGAACGCCGCTGGCTTCGAGATCAAGCCAGGCGTGCATCCCATCGTGCCGGTGATGATCCACGAGGCCAAGCAGGCCCAGGCCATGGCCGCTGGTTTGCTGGACGAAGGCATCTATGTCACCGGCTTCTTCTATCCCGTGGTGCCGCAGGGCCAAGCTCGCATCCGTACACAGATGAGCGCCGCACACACCCGAGCTCACCTGGATCATGCCATCGCCGCCTTTACCAAGGTCGCGCGCAAATTGGGTGTGATTGGCAACCACCAGTCGCCCTGAATCCGGAGCAACCTCCAGCCGCAGCAGCTGAATATCAAGCGTCTGGAGGAGACCGCCTCCTCGTATCAAGTCCGCTGACCTCATCTTCGTTCAATCGTCGCCACTGCCCCTTGGCCAGCTTGCCTAGCTGCAGTGGCCCGATCGCCACTCGAACCAGGCGCAACACATCATGTCCCAAGACGGCCATGAGTCGACGAATGTGCCGGTTACGCCCCTCGTCGAGTACCACTTCGATCCATGCGTTCTTTTCGCCCGCGCGCAACAAGGAGGCTTGTCTCGCCCTGAGGCGCTCGCCGTCGTCGTCAATGCCGGCCAGCATCGCCGCGAAGGCGGCCGCATCTGGTAATCCGGCAACCTGCACATGATAGGTCTTGTCGAGATGACTTACCGGATCGGTAATGCCCGCGGCCCACGTCGTATCGTTACTGAGTAGCAGCAAACCTTCGCTGGCCTTGTCCAACCGGCCGACCGGCCCCAGCCACGGCAGTCCAGCTCCCGCCAGCGCGGTATAGATCGTGTCCCGTCCCTTTTCGTCGGCCGCACTGACCACGAGCCCACGCGGCTTGTTGAACACCACATAGGCATAGTCGATGGATTTCACGGCACGACCATCAATAGCTATCCCCTGTCGATCCAATGCCATGGGAAATTCGGGATCACGGACAACCTTCCCATCCAGGCTGACCCGGCCAGTGCGTATCCACTCTTGAGCCTGTGTGCGCGAACACAGGCCCATCTTGGAGAGCACGCGTGCCAACCCGTGGCGAATGGGCCGACCTCTGGAGACTGGCGCTGGAGGACGATAAGGCAAGCGTGGCACTCGGTCAGATTGTCGCTCGAGGGTAGAGCTGATCAGGAAACATGCTGATGATGCGTATGATGGCTGATAAGGCCAACCAGCTCACTGCGTGCGGAAAATTTCAACTGAACATAAAAAAAACCCGGCCGAAGCCGGGTTTTTCATGTTGCACCAGCGAGGTTCGATTACTGCTGAACCTGCAGCTCCGTACGGCGGTTCTGCGCACGACCAGCGTCGGTCGCATTGTCACCAATCGGGTTGCTTTCGCCGTGACCGATCGGACCCTCCAGACGGCTTGCATCGATGCCGTGGCTGGTCAGGTACTTGTAGACGATCTCAGCGCGACGCTCGGACAGCTTCTGGTTGTACTCGTCAGTGCCCTTCGAATCGGTGTAACCGGCAACCGTCACGTGCACCTGCGGGTAACGCTGCAAGGTGTCGACAGCCTGGTTAAGCACCGAGATCGAGTCTGCAGTCGGCTCGGCCAGGGACTTGGCGATGTCAGTCTCACCCTTCTTCGGGCGATCGAACTTGAAGTTGACACCGCGCAGGTCGATGACGACCTTCTGCGGGCAGCCGTCCGGACCAACAATCGTGCCTTCCGGCAGGTTCGGGCACTTGTTGTCGCAGAGGTTCACGCCATTGACGATGGTCTTGGAGCAGTCAGGAGCTGCTGGAGCCGCCGGAGCCGGAGCCACCGGAGCTGGAGCTTCGGCTGCGGCGCCAAAACGGGAAACCACGCTGAAGCCCAGGAACCAGTCACCATAACCACTCTTGGCCGGGTTGCTCTTGTTGTCCCAGTCATAGCGGTAGCCCGCTTCCAGGCGGATGTTGGTGCTGTCCGAAACCATCTTGGACACACCGCCACCGAGCTCGGCAGCCGGAGACCAACCGTGGTCGCCGATATCCTGGTGATGGCTACCCATCAGGCCAACCAAGCCGTACGGACGCCAAGCATTCCAGTCACCCGCATAGAAACGCGCAGCGGCGCCGACATTGGTACTGGCCCAGGAGTTCTGGCTCAACCCACCACCGTTGGCGGGGCCGTTGTCCATCTTGCGCTTGGTACGATCAACGAAAGCATCGATCGACACGTTGGGCGAGATGAAACGGCCAAAGCCCAAGCCGTAATAGATCTGACGGCTGTTGGTGTCACGCTTGTGGTCGTTGTAGTAGCCACCGACGGTTGGCGCAATGTACCAACGGCCATCATAGGACGACGTGGCCATGCCAGCGCTGGAGCTGTCCGAGGCAGCCGCCGCGCTGTCCTGCGCATGAACGGCGCCTACGCCGCCCAGGGCCAACGCGATCAGAAAGTACAAGCCCTTACGATTCATCAGGTGTCTCCTCAATTATTAGATTTCGCGTCCGTTCGTACACAAACCGGATAACGCGTAGTGAAACCGAGTACGTCATTGAGGCCTTTACCAGGCCCTGCTTGGCGTTCTTGCATCAAGCGAGTGGAAGTGTAGCAAAAACGTTAAGCCGGTCACGCAATAACAGCCTGTTAACGCCCTTCCAGTGCGCTTTCGTTCAGAAATGCTCTGGCCTAACAGATATAGCCAACGACCTATAGCAACCTGTCAATGTCAAGTTGTTCCATGAAACGTTCGGCCAACCACTTAATTGGCGGGAACACATGAGAGTTGAAAACCTCGCTTGGCCCCACGCTGTAAATTTTGCATTAAGTCCGTACTCAAGACGTGAAGAGAGCCATGAATTCGTGCAACGGCATGACATCCAGCTTTGCCGGGTCCTCGGTGGCTGCCAAGATGGCCTTGACGCGATGCGCTGGCAGGTGATCTCGCATCGCCGCCTCGAATTTCTTCAGCAGCACGGGGATGCCCTCTGCCCGACGCTTGCGATGGCCAATAGGAAAGTCGACCGATACCTTCTCGGTACTGCTGCCATCCTTGAAAAACACCTGCACGGCATTGCCTATGTAGCGCTTTTCCGTATCGAAATAGTCACGAGTGAACTGCGGATTCTCGGTGACCGTCATCTTGTCGCGCAGTGCGTCGATGCGCGCATCAGCAGCCACGTCGTCGTTGTAGTCATCGGCAGTCAGGCGACCAAAAATAAGTGGCACGGCAACCATGTACTGGATGCAATGATCGCGGTCGGCATAGTTGGCCAGCGGGCCGGTCTTGTCGATGATGCGGCAACCGGCTTCCTGGGTTTCGATCACGATCTTCTCGACCTGGTCGAGCTTGCCGGCGACCTGCTGGTGCAGTTGCATGGCGCATTCCACCGCGGTCTGGGCATGGAATTCGGCCGGGTAGCTGATCTTGAACAGAACGTTCTCCATCACGTAGCTGCCGAACGGACGCTCGAACTCAAACGGCTTGCCATTGAACGCCACGTCGTAGAAACCCCACGTCTTGGCGGACAGCGCCGACGGGTAACCCACTGCGCCGCGATACACGGCATTGATTGCATGAGTAACCGCCCGACGGCAGGCATCACCCGCCGCCCAGCTCTTGCGCGGGCCGGTGTTCGGCGCATGCCGATAGGTACGCAGCGCACCGTTGTCGATCCAGCTATGCGAGACCGCACTGGTGATCTGCTCCTTGTCCCCACCGAACATCGCAGTAGCGACGGCGGTGGAGGCCAGGCGAACGAGGATCACATGATCCATGCCGACCCGATTGAAGCTGTTGAGCAAGGCATAGCAACCCTGGATTTCGTGCGCCTTGATCGCGTAACCCAGCACGTCGCGCACCGTCAGCGGCTGATCGCCTTCCCGCTCGGCCTTGCGGCTCAAGTAATCGCCTACGGCCAGGATGCTGCCCAGGTTGTCCGAGGGGTGACCCCACTCAGCCGCCAGCCAGGTGTCGTTGAAGTCGAGCCAGCGGATCTGCGTGCCGATTGCAAAAGCGGCCTGTACCGGATCGAGTTCATGACTGGTACCGGGCACTCGGCTGCCGCCAGGCAAGCTGGCACCGGGAACCAGCGGCCCAAGGTGCTTCACGCATTCCGGAAACTTCATGGCCAGCATCGAGGTGCCCAGCGAATCCAGCAACATGTAGCGTGCTGTGTCGTAAGCTTCCTTCGAGTCGATCTTGTAGTCGATCACGTAATCGGCGATGTCAACCAGCGGCTGGTCGGGATCGGGACGGACGGCGGAACGGATGTCGTGCGCACTCATGACAGATCTCGCAACGGGGAAAACCGTCATTTTAGCTGAGCGCAGCCGTAGTTGCTGCTTGACCGAAATCACCCACGCCCCGACAATCCCACATATATCCCAAAAGGGAGTAGTTCCCGGGGCAGCCCAGTCTGCAACGGTGCGGTGATCGTCAACACGAGCGACGCTTCGCTCCGGTCACCTCGGCAGCCACGCTGCGAACGAGACTTTTGCGGTGAACACAGGCTGCGCGCGTCTGCGTTTGCTGCATTGTCCGACGCGCATGGAACCCCGCATGGATTTTGTCTCCTCCGATTTCGTATCTGGCCTGCTGGCCATCATCCTGCTGGATCTGGTGCTCGCCGGAGACAATGCCATCGTCATTGCGATGGCGGCCAGCAGGCTACCCCGCAGCCTGCAGAAGAAAGCCGTTTTCTGGGGCACGTTTGGTGCGGTGGCCGTGCGCTTCGCCCTTACCGCGGTAGTCGTCTACCTGCTCAGGCTGCCGGGTCTGATGCTGGTCGGTGGGCTGTTGCTGCTGCCGATTGCATGGAAACTGCTCGATCAGCATGGCGACGGCGACCCGGAAATCAGCGCCGGCTCCAACTTCTGGAGCGCCCTGCGCACCATCATCGTCGCCGATGCGCTGATGGGAATGGACAACGTATTGGCCATTGCAGGCGCATCGCGTGGCCATCTCAGTCTGGTCATCATCGGCCTGCTCGTCAGCGTGCCGCTGGTGGTCTGGAGCTCAACGTTGATCCTGAAATTGATCAAGCGATTCCCGATCATCATGTACATCGGCGCGGGCGCCATCGCATTCACCGCGGGCAGAATGATCGCGCGGGACAACTGGGTGAAAGACTGGTTCGACGCCCACGCCTGGGCGCAATACGCGATGGACCTGCTGCTGGTCACTGGCGTCTGCGCGAGCGGCTGGCTTCGCCAGCGACGGCGGCGTCAGCATGTCGTGGGGTGATCAAAGCATCATCGGCATGCGCATGGTCACCGTCACATCGGGCGTGTCTCGGGTCACGCCCACACCGAGCGAAAAGTTCAGTGTGCGCCGGTCGCTGAATTTGTAGGAACCGCCCACCAGCAAGGTGCCCAACACGGTTCTGGCCGAACCAGCGACGGTATGGTTATTTTGCTTGGTGGTGCCCACAAAGCTCTGGTCATAGCCGATGCTGATGGAGGCTTTTTCGTTGAGGGCGAGGCCCATGCCGATGCTGGCATCGATAATGTCACCGAGCTTCAACTTGCCAAGCGGCTCTCTCACGTTATTGACCAGGTTCAGACTGACATTGTTGCGCGGGAAGTTGTGCAGATAACTCAGGTTTCCGAAGAACACCACCGGATCGGAGGGCAGCAACCAGGTCACGCCAGGCTGCAATGAATAGAACCCCGAGCCGGTCGGCTGTTCCAATGGCAGACCGGTGCCCGTTGTGTTCTGCACGCAACGGGTGACGCAATCGGTGGTGACATCGAAGAGATCGGTACCAGTATGCGACTTGAAGCGCAACCAACCCACATAGTAGGCCTTGTCCGCCCCGCCATCATTGAACTGGTAGCGCGCGGTCGCCTCGACATCACCGATGCCATGACCGCTGTTCGTGAATACGTTGTCCTGGGAGCTGCCAGTAAATATCTCTCGACTGATCGTGTCGCTGTGCGAATAGACGTAGGGCACGCGCAGCTCGACCTCCAGCCGATTGGTCAAGCCATAACGCAACGCCAGCGAACCGGTCTGGGTCGTGGTCTTCACTTGCCGTGCGTCGATCAGGCCGATCAGGACGGCCGGGATGACGGTGTAGCCGATGAGATCAACACGATCTACGGACGAGTAGCCAAACTGATAGGACGGCTCGACCACCAGCTTGTTCCTGGGAGTAAGCACGCCTGGCTGGTCAAAAATGGGCGCCACCGCCGGTGGACGCGTGTGATCAGCGGGAGCTTGACCCACCGGGGCGGGCGCCGATGATGTATCGGCTGATGCGGTGGCTGCAGACCCCTCTGGCTGTGAAGAGACGCCAGCGCCACGCTCCTGATCAAGCGCCGTCAGACCCACGCGTTGCCGCAGCGCCTGATAGTCGGCCTCCTGCTTTGCCAGCATCCGCTTCATCGCCGCGATTTGCTGATCCTGCATGGCAATTTCGCTGCGCATGGCATCCAACCGCTCCGCCTGCGCTTCCAGGCTCCTCTTGAGGTCGGCCGGAAGAGTCACCGTCGAGGCTTTTCCGGTGGTGGCCGCCGGCCTGCCGGGGACCGCCGCATCATGGTCATTTCCCGTAGCCGAAACGTCCTGCGCCTTGGCTACACCACCAAGCAACATGACGCCGGCACAGCCTGCCAGGTATCTGCCACGCCATCTTTGATGTTTCATCGAGCTTCCCCGGCTGCTGCGGCAGACTGCCAATGACCCGGGATCCAGCCCGGGTTGCTGTATGGATGTCATTCAATGATCACGACAACATTTTCAATGGCGTCAATGCCCTAACGAATTGATCGTCGCCGCCTGCAAACCGTTCGCCAGGTTGAAGCTGTGCAACAGGTCAAGGTTGCTCACCCCCAGATTCAACGTCGTCACTGCCTGGATATTCTGTCCATTGAGGGTGTTCTGGATCACTCCTGCGGCGGCTGCCTGTTTAAATGCCGTTGGATCGACGCTGTTGCCGGACCCGATCTGCACGAAGTTGGCACTGCTCGTGGCAGCCTGAAGTGCTTCAGCTTGTTGCGCGCTCATCTTGGCAATGTCGGGGATTGCCACGCTGACATTGGACACCAGATTGCCGTTCAGGTAGATCTGCCGACTGAAGCCAAATGACGCCAGCAGACCACCGCCAATCTCAAAACCGCCGCGTGTCATTTCCAGCCGTGCCGCGCCAACGGGCTGCCAATTTTCGGTCTGGGCGATTTCGATCATGGGCCAATGCGTCGCGGTCGCTGGCACAGGTGTCTGAGCCGACGCGAGACTGGTCATGACCAAGGCAGACAGCGCAAACATCATGTTGAAACGCATGCTTGTGTATCTCATGAGAAGTCACCTCAAATGTCACCCGGCCCCAGTTTCGGCATCACCAGGTTGCCAAGACCGCTGCGATCGATACCCAGACCCAGCGGCGCCGAGGGGGTAATTCGCCAGTCGGCCGAGCTGTTGAAAACCGCCAGCAGTCGCCGGTTGTGAATCACGAAAACCAGGTGATCTTTCCAGACGGCATTGAACTGGGTGCGAGACATCACGCGCGTACCCATCGCCGGGTCACCCACCAACACGCGGTCGTCACGCAAACCCTTGATGACCACAAAATGGTGATATCCACGCTGGTCGACCAGCACGATCGCTGGCAGATGCTCCTGACTCAATTTGTCCAGCGGCACATCGAAACCATCCGCATCGAATCCGTTGGCCTGGAGGAATCGCTTGATATCCAGCATGGAGAATCCCTCCTTGCGGATTTTCGCCTGATCACCCAAGGCATACATCTGGGCGAAAGCTTGCTGCTCAGTCACCGGGTACCCGTACTGATAAGTCAGCAAGGTCGCCACCGCAGCCGAGCCGCAGCTGAAGTCATATTTCTGGTGAATCGTGTTGCGATAGCGAGCTTCCTTGAGGCTGGTCATGTGCAACGCATGCACCACACCGGAATTCCCGGAGAAGCTCTCTGGCGCCGTCGCACCTGCCAGCAGCGGCATGAGAGCCAGAAGCAGGACCATCACGATTTTCATGGCTGAAACTGCACGTTGATAATCGTCGCGTTCTGGATCAGCACGCTATTGCCCGTGTTTTGAATGACCATGGGCACACCCGCCGCGCCACTGAAAGAACCTGACGTGATTTCGTTGTTTCCGGTCGCCACATCAGTCGTGTGGTTGTCGCTTACGGTTCCATTGAGCGTCATCTGCCCGGTGACATCCGTTCCACCACTAGCCTTCGCCAGGACATCCACACCAACGCGGGGACCCAGTCCTTCCACCGCGGCCCTGGATGTCACGACACCCATGCCTTCACCGTGGGAGGGCCCAACAGCGGCGCCAGCCACGTCCGCAGCAAGTACTGCATCCGATAAAAGGGACCCAAGCCCCAACAGGGCGAACCCGCGAACAAAGCCGATAAATCGCATGACCATTTCTCCAGTGGCGCCTGCGCTCCCTGATGACGCGTTGGCGATGCAGATGCATGACCCCTTCGGATCGTCGGTACGCCCGGGGCGTGGCGCAAGAGCTGCGGAGCCCGAAAACTCCGCAGCCGGTTTGCTACTGCTGAGCTATGCGCTCATGGCCCAACGTTCAGATTCGCCTGCACATTCACACTCTGCTGAATCAACGCGCCCACACCACTGTTCTGCGCCATGACCATGACTCCGGCGGCCGACTGTGCCGAACTATTCATCTGATTGGACATGTCGAAGGTACCGGCGTCGACCGCGTTTGTTCCGCCGTTGCCACCATTGCCGCCAGCGCCAGCTGTGGCCGCGCCGCCAGCGCCTGATGCACCTGCGCCGCCCGCTCCACCTGCACCCGCTACGCTGTCAGCCGCGCCGCTGCTGCCACCCGAACCTGAACCACTGCCGCTGCTGGCAGTCGATGCCCCACTGGTTCCGGCACCGCCGCTCCAGGTATCGTTGCCACCGGTTGCCGTCGAAGTGCTGTTACGCCTCGCAGTCGAACTTGCATCGCCAGCCCCTCCGCTGCTGTTGCCGCCCGACGCGGCGCTGAGAGCGCCGGCGTTTCCACCGCGGCCATATCCATCACCACCATCTCCACTGAGGGCGACAGCACTGCCGCCGCGAGCACCTGATCCGCCGCGCCCACCGACGCCCTTGCCCCCAAGAGCACCGCCACCGGAGGCGCCCCTGCCTCCGTTGGCATTACCATTATTCGTGGCAACGTTGCCAATGCCCTGGACATTGATGTCGGTGACAATCCCGTCAAGCCGGCTAACCGCAACCGCCTTGCTGGTGTTGAATGAGCTGGCTATCGATGAACTGGCGGTGCCGCCGCCGTTCGCCGCAGCGCTACCCTGGCCGTTGGAATAGTTGTCCGCTGAAGCCGTGCTGTGCCGTTGAGCTGACGGTCCGGTCCCACCAGTCTGGGTGTCCTGCGCCACGGCGGGAAGCACAAATCCCAGACCGAGGCATATCGCTGAAACAAGAAGAGTCTTGCGCATGGTCGTACTCCTTTGAACAAGTGAACAAAGCCCCATTGCCGCCTGCCTCCGCCTCGCGGCTGCAGCAAGACAACACTCAGCAACAGGCATGCCACTCAGGAATCGCAAAACCATACGAATCTATTTTCAGCAAAATCAATTGCTAAATTTTTGATGCCGCAGCTATTTACGACTCTTATCCGCTGCTCGCACTCGTCATGTAAAGCCCCGATTACACATTCTGCCTCGCGCCATCCAGGCCACTCGATCTGCCGCGCAGCCGCACCCACTTAGCCATGCGGCATGAAGAACGCTGCTGTATCGCCAGCGTTACGACATGGATACATGACTCGCAACATCTTGCGTTCGCCAACTATTCAGGGGGCTGGTGACTAGTAGGGCAGCCCTCTGCACGACGGCGCCTGCCGATGGCGCGCGGGTTACGTCTTCGGACACTGGAGGCGACGTTCAGCTATCTGCCAGCCGCCAGGAGCCACTCAATCACGGCGCCAGAAGCGGTTCATTTCAAGGTAGGTGAATGAGGCGGACCAGGTGATCAATACGAAGCCGGCAAGTGCTTCGGTGCCCGCCAGAAATCGCACGGGGCCGGCCGGGATCACGTCGCCAAAACCCACCGTGGTGAAGGTCACCGCGGAGAAATACACGTGATCAACCAGTGACCCGGCGGCGATCCCATGAATATGCCCGAATGACGGGCTGCCGATCGCCATCAGGTAAAAGGCCAGTCCGAAAATCCAGATCTCGACGATGTGCACGCTGAGCACACCGAAGATGCCGTAAAGCACCTTGCGGCGACGATGCCCTTCGAGATGATCGAGATGCCCCAGCCGCCTGGACAGCCATGACAGCACCTCGTAATGAATCATCACACACGCTGCAACCGCAACGACGGTGATCGCCACGACGGAGAGATTCACCACCCAGTTGCCATATTCACCGAGTGTCCAGGTTGACCCGGTTGGTGAAGCGGCCAGCAAGCCAATCATCGGTGCCATGCGCATTGCAGCCGCCTCATCCTGGGGAACCCGCGTGGAAGACTCAGCGCCGATCGATCGGTACGTAGCTCTGGTCTTCCGGCCCCGTATAGTTCGCGCTGGGGCGGATGATCTTGCCGTCCTCGCGCTGCTCGATCACGTGCGCGCTCCAGCCCGAGGTGCGGGCAATCACGAACAACGGAGTGAACATCGCCGTCGGCACGCCCATCATGTGATACGCGCTGGCCGAGAACCAGTCGAGATTCGGGAACATCTTCTTGACCTCGCCCATCACCTGCTCGATTCGCTCGGAGACATCGAACAGGGTGGGGTTGCTGCCGTCGGTGCAGAGCTTGCGCGAGATCTCCTTGATGATCTCGTTGCGCGGGTCGGACACGGTATAAACCGGATGACCGAAGCCGATGATGATCTCCTTGCGCTCGACGCGCGCGCGGATATCCGCCTCGGCCTGATTGGCATTGCGATAGCGCGCGATGATCTCCATCGCCACCTCATTCGCACCACCATGCTTGGGGCCACGCAACGCGCCAATCGCGCCGGTCAGTGCCGAATACATGTCCGAACCGGTACCGGCGATCACGCGGGCGGCAAACGTCGAGGCATTGAACTCATGCTCGGCGTAGAGCACCAGCGACTTGTCCAGCGCATTTGCATGCAATTCACTGGGTGCCTTGCCATGCAGCAGGTGCAGGAAATGGGCGGCGATCGAGTCGTCGTCGGTCTGCGTTTCAATGCGCTTGCCGTTATGGCTGAAGTGGTACCAGTACAGCAGCATCGAGCCAAAGCTGGCCATCAGCCGGTCCGCGATCTCACGTGCGCCGGTGACGTTGTGGTCGTCCTTCTCCGGCAGCACGGTGCCAAGCACGGAACAACCGGTGCGCATCACGTCCATCGGATGGGTCGATGCCGGCAGCAACTCCAACGCTGCCTTGACCGGGGCCGGCAAGCCCCGCAGGCGCTTGAGGCGGGCGCGGTAGTTGTTGAGTTCCGCCCAGGTCGGCAATACACCGTGCACCAGCAGGTGGGCAACCTCTTCGAAGCAGCCCTTGGTCGCCAGCTCGTGGATGTCATACCCGCGGTAATGCAGGTCGTTGCCGCTGCGGCCGACCGTGCACAACGCGGTATTGCCTGCCGCGACGCCGGAGAGCGCCACGGATTTCTTGGCCTTGGGCAGCGTTTGCGTATTTTCGCTCATCGATGAAACCTCGATCATTGGAGATGCACCGGCAGACCGGCACAGCCGGTGAAGGAACGCGTCAGTCAGTCGGACTTGCCGCCGGCGAACAGCTCGTCAAGCTTGCGCTCGTAAACGTGATAGCCGAGAAAGTCGTAAAGCTCTTCACGCGTCTGCATGCTTGGCACAGCCGCTTGCTGGGTGCCATCGCGACGCACGGTCTCGTAAAAATTCAACGCCGCCTTGTTCATTGCGCGATACGCGCCGCAGCAGTACAGAATGATGTCGACATCGGCGCTGGCCAGCTCCTCGCGGGTGAACAGCGGGGTCTGGCCGAACTCGGTGATGTTGGCCAGGATCGGCACCTTCACTGCCGCCCTGAACTGGCGATATTGCTCCAGCGTGTAGATCGCTTCGGGGAAGATCATGTCGGCACCGGCCTCGACACAGGCCTGGGCACGCTCGATCGCCGATTCCAGGCCTTCCACCGCGATCGAGTCCGTACGCGCCATGATCACGAACTGCTCATCGCTGCGCGCATCGACAGCCGCTTTCACGCGGTCGACCATCTCATCCTTCGACACGATCGCCTTGCCCGGGCGATGGCCGCAGCGTTTGGCGGCAACCTGATCCTCGATATGCAAGGCACCGGCACCCGCCTTGATCATCGAGCGCACTGTACGCGCAATATTGAAGGCACCGCCCCAGCCGGTATCCACATCGACCAATAGCGGCAGATCACAGACATCGGTGATCCGGCGGATATCGGTGAGCACGTCCTCCATTGTACTGATGCCCAGATCCGGCATGCCGAGTGAGTTGGCTGCCACCCCGCCGCCAGACAGGTAGATCGCCTTGAAACCGCTGCGCTGGGCCATGCGCGCCGCATAGGCGGTGACCGTTCCGACGACCTGCAGTGGCTGTTCTTCGGCAACGGCTGCGCGGAAACGCGCGCCGGGGGATGCTGACTGTGGCATGTCACCTCCTCGTTCAAAAATTCATTTTAGCGCACTGCGCCCGCCGCGATGCGGCTGTCGAGGTACCACCTTCAGGGGTGACGAATCGATGGTCGCCACGTGCATTCCATGAATGGGCAATTCGACACCGATTGCAACACGCATCCTGTGGGGCCTCGCCATCGGCGTGGTCGCCGCCGCGGTCACCTTGGGCATTGGCCAGGTATTTCCACCCGCGCTGGTACTCATGCGCAACATTTCGATGGCCGTGTTCGATCCGCTCGGACAGATTTTCATGCGCATGTTGTTTTTCGTGGTGCTGCCGCTGGTGTTTGCCTCACTGGCTTCCGGCGTCGCCCAACTCGGTCAACTGGAGAAGCTCGGCCCGCTGGCCGGACGCACCTTCATCCTGTTCGCGGCGCACATGCTGATTGCGATGGCGATTGGCCTGCTGATGATGAATCTGCTGCAACCAGGCCACCACCTCGCTGCAGGTACGCAGGGTCTGTTGATGAAGGAGTACGGCGGCAGCGCGATGCAGGCGGTGCGGACCGAAGGCAGCCGTCCCGGCATGAGTTTCGCCACCGTGATCGAGATGTTCATGCCGCGCAACCTGTTTGGCGCCGTGGTGGGCAACAGCCGGGGCTCGCTGGATGAGGTACTGCCGCTGATCGTGTTCGCCATCCTGGTCGGCGCGGCGGGCACCCTATTGCCCGAAGAACGACGCCTGAAGCTGCAAACCGGCCTGGACATCATCAGCGAGGTGATGACCCGTATCGTCGGTTTCGCCCTGCGGCTGGCGCCGTAATGCGGTGCCGGCGATGATCTACAGCGTGATCGTCGAGGTCGGGCTGGATACTCTGCTGACGCTGTCCGTGTTCGTGGTCGGCTGCGCGCTGGCACTGGCCCTGCAACTGTTCGGCACCATGTCGTTGTGGCTGCGCTTGCTGGCCAAGCGTTCACCGTTGCAGTTTTTCAGCCAGATCAGGCCACTGCTGGTGACCGCCTTTTCGACCAGTTCGAGCAGTGCCACCCTGCCCGCCTCGCTGGCGATCGCGCACGACGAGCTGAAATTGTCGCCAAGCACCGCCGGCTTCGTGCTGCCGCTGGGCGCCACCATGAACATGAGCGGCACGGCGCTGTTCGAGGGCTGCGTGGTGCTGTTTGTGGCGCAGGTTTTCGGTGTGGACTCAGCTTGGGTCAGCAATTGGTTCTGATGCTGCTGGCCGTGTTGAGCGCCGTGGCGGTGGCCGGCATTCCCGGCGGTTCGCTGCCGCTGATCGCCGGATTGCTGGCCACCTTCGACGTTCCGCCGGAGGGTATCGGCATCATCATCGGCGTCGACCGGATCCTGGACATGCTGCGCACCGCGGTCAACGTGGGCGGCGATATCGTTACTGCCACGGTGGTCGACGTCCAGATCAATGCACGCGCCAGTCAGTCGGGCTGATCAGGGTGGCACGCTTCATCCCGCCGCGGCAAGCCGACACCACGATCATAGCCAAAAACTATGACATGAATAACAACAATCAATTTGATTGATCGACGACAAGTCCGTAATCTGAACTTCTCATCCAACCAAGGAAGCCACTGCAGATGTCCCTGATCAACACCGCAATCAAACCCTTCAAGGCAAATGCTTTCAAGGACGGCAAGTTCATCGAAGTGACCGATGCCGACCTGAAGGGCAAGTGGTCCGTGCTCATTTTCATGCCGGCCGCGTTCACCTTCAACTGCCCGACCGAAGTCGAAGACGCCGCCGACCATTACGGGGAGTTCCAGAAGGCTGGTGCCGAGGTCTACATCGTCACCACCGACACCCACTTCTCGCACAAGGTGTGGCACGAGACCTCGCCGGCCGTTGGCAAGGCGAAGTTCGCGCTGGTCGGTGACCCGACCCATCAGCTGACCCGCGCCTTCGACGTGCACATCGAAGAAGAAGGCCTGGCCCTGCGCGGCACCTTCATCATCAACCCGGACGGCGTGATCAAGACCCTCGAGATCCACGACAACGCCATCGCACGTGACGTCACCGAGACGCTGCGCAAGCTCAAGGCTGCCCAGTACGTGGCCGCTCATCCGAACGAGGTCTGCCCGGCCAAGTGGAAGGAAGGCGAGAAGACCCTGGCTCCTTCGCTGGATCTGGTTGGCAAGATCTGATCGTCCCGATCAAATCATCCCAATCTGATCTGCCGGCGTAAAAGCGCCACGGACCCGGAGTTCTTCCGGGTTCGCATGACCGAAACACAGTTCACCGCGACGCCCGGGTTCCCCCGGGCGCTCGTCAGGCTCATCCTGAATAAACCCATCAACGGAGTCCGCCATGTTGGATGCCAATCTCATTGCCCAGTTGAAGGCCTATCTGGAAAAGGTCACGCAGCCGATCGAGATCGTCGCGTCCCTTGACGACAGCGCCAAGTCGACCGAACTCAGCGAGCTGCTTGAACAGATCGCCGGCCTGTCGACCATGATTACCCTGGTACGCCGCGACGACGACGAGCGCAAACCATCGTTCGCGATCAACCGGGTCGGTACCGATATCGGCGTGCGCTTCGCCGGCATTCCGATGGGGCACGAATTCACCTCGCTCGTGCTCGCCTTGCTGCAGGTTGGCGGTCACCCGTCCAAGACTGCGCAGGACGTGATCGAGCAGGTCAAGGGGCTCGAAGGGAGCTACCGCTTCGAGACCTATTTTTCACTCTCCTGCCAGAACTGCCCGGACGTGGTGCAGGCGCTCAACCTGATGAGCGTGTTGAATCCGAACATCCAGCATGTGGCTATCGACGGCGCGCTGTTCCAGGACGAGGTCGAGGCACGGCAAATCATGTCGGTGCCCACCATCTACCTCAATGGCGAAGTGTTTGACCAGGGTCGCATGACGCTGGAGCAGATTCTCGCCAGGATCGACACCGGCGCAGCCAGGCGCGATGCCGAAAAGCTCAATGCAAAAGAAGCCTTCGACGTGCTGATCGTCGGCGGCGGCCCGGCCGGCGCGGCGGCAGCGGTATATGCCGCACGCAAGGGCATCCGCACCGGCGTGGCGGCCGAGCGCTTCGGCGGCCAGGTGCTGGACACCATGGGCATCGAAAATCTCATCTCGGTACAGCACACCGAAGGCCCCAAGCTCGCCGCCGCGCTGGAGCAGAACGTGCGCGACCACGAAGTGGATGTGATGAACCTGCAACGCGCCGACAAGCTGATCCCGGCCAGCGACGCCACTGGCGGCCTGGTTGAAATGCAACTGGCCAACGGTGCCACGCTGAAGTCGAAAACCGTGATCCTCTCCACCGGCGCGCGCTGGAGGCAGATGAACGTGCCCGGCGAAGACGACTACCGCAACAAGGGTGTCGCCTATTGCCCGCATTGCGACGGCCCGCTGTTCAAGGGCAAGCGCGTGGCGGTGATCGGCGGCGGCAATTCCGGCGTGGAAGCGGCGATCGACCTGGCCGGCATCGTCAGTCACGTGACCTTGCTGGAATTCGACAGCAAGCTGCGTGCTGATGAGGTACTGCAGCGCAAGCTGCGCAGCTTGCCGAACGTGGACATTCTGGTCAACGCGCAGAGCACCGAGGTACTCGGTGATGGTCAGAAGGTGAGCGGTCTGGTCTGCAAGGATCGCGTCAGCGGTGACATGCTGACCATCTCGCTGGAAGGCATTTTCGTGCAGATCGGCCTGCTGCCGAATACCGAGTGGCTCAAGGGCACGGTGGAGCTCTCACCGCGCGGCGAAATCATCATCGACGACCGTGGCCAGACCTCGGTGCCCGGCGTGTTCGCCGCCGGCGATGCGACCACGGTGCCGTACAAGCAGATCGTGATCGCGATGGGCGCCGGCTCCACCGCCGCGCTGAGCGCGTTCGATCATCTTATGCGCCTGCCGGTGGCAGCCACGCATGCGAAAGAGGCTGTTGCCGCCTGACCGCGACGCAGGAGCGCACCCTGTGCGCGATGCTTTTCCGCAGCATGTTAAAGAGCATCGCGCACAAGGTGCGCTCCTGCACCGATCAACTGCCCTGGTCCGGCCCTCGCTGAAGGGCGCGACGGATATCATCCAGCGCCGCAGGATCATCGAGCGTGGACAAGTCACCCGGATCGCGTTCCTCCGCCAGTGCCAGCAGGGAACGACGCAGCAGCTTGCCTGAGCGGGTCTTCGGCAACGCGCCCACCACATACACCCGCGACGGTCTTGCCACACCACCAAGCTGGTCCACCACGCATTGCTGCATGGCCTTGGCAATCGCTGCCGTGCCATTGCCGGCCTCCTGCTTGAGCGTGGCGAAAACCACCGGCACCTGACCCTTCAGCTCGTCGCGCATCCCGATCACGGCCACTTCGGCTACCGCTGGATGACTGGCTACCGACTCCTCGATTTCACGCGTGCCGAGCCGATGTCCCGCCACATTGATCACGTCATCGGTGCGACCGAGGATGAAGGTGTAGCCATCCTCGTCGCGGATCGCCCAGTCCAGTGAGCTGTACAGCAACTCCTTGAAGTGGCTGAAGTAGCTGCGTACATAGCGTTCATCATCAGCCCACACCGTCGTAAGGCAGCCCGGCGGCAACGGCGGCTCGAAGACGAGCACGCCCTTCACGCCCGCTGGCACTTCACGGCCATTGCTCTCGTCGATCACCTTCATCCGGTAACCGGGCGCAGGCAGCCCAGGTGAACCGAACTTCACCGTTTTCAGATCCAGTCCAGGCATCAGGGTAATCGCCGGCCAGCCGGTCTCGGTCTGCCAGTAGTTGTCGATCACCGGCACACCGAGGGCCTGGGTGATCCACTGTGCCGTGGGTTCGTCCAGCGGCTCGCCAGCAAGAAACAGCCACTTCAGCCGGGACAGGTCAGATTGCCTGAGCCAGCTTTCGTCCTGCTTCTTCAGCACGCGGATCGCCGTAGGTGAGGAGAACATCGTGCGCACGCCGTAGCGCTCGCACAGGCGCCACCAAATGCCGGGGTCAGGGCGCGTCGGCAACCCTTCATAGAGCAACGATGTCGCGCCGCCGATCAGCGGACCATAGACGTTGTACGAATGCCCCACCGCCCAACCCACATCCGAGGTGGAGAACATCACCTGCCCCGGCGCGATGTCGAACACGTCGCGAATCGACAAGGCCATCGCCACCGCATAACCGCCCACGTCACGCTGGACGCCCTTGGGCTTGCCGGTGGTACCTGATGTGTACAACAAATAGCTCGGCTCATTCGACTCCAGCCACGTCACCGGCACCTCGCGGCCGAGGTGTGCCAGGCGCAAGGGCGCATAGTCGATATCGCGACCGGCCTGGTACGACAGCAATGGATCGAGACCACGATTGATCATCAGTACACGCGGCGGCGGTGCCGATGCCTCGTTCAACGCGGCATCGACCAAGGGCTTGTATGGAATGACCTTGCCACCGCGCATGCCTGCATCGGCTGCAATCAGCAGCCTGGGCTGGGCGTCATCGATGCGCAGCGCGAGGTTGTGTGCCGCAAAGCCGCCAAATACCACCGAATGGATCGCACCGATGCGCGCGCAAGCCAGCATCGCAAACACCGCCTCGGCGATATTGGGCAGATAGATCACCACTCGATCACCCTTGCCCACGTCCAGCGATTGCAGCACGGCGGCAAAGGCATTCACCTCGCCATACAACTCGCGGTAGCTGAATTCCCGGGTGATGTCGGTTTCGCTGGAAATCGCCACCAACGCCAACTGATCAGCACGCTCGACCAGATGCCGGTCGACCGCGTTGTAACAGAGGTTGGTGGTGCCGCCGACAAACCAGCGACGGAAGGGCGGGTTCGACTGATCGAGGATCTGCTGCGGCGGCGTGTCCCAGTGAATCAAGCGCGCCTGCTCGGCCCAGAACTGTTCCGGCTGATCGATCGACTGCCGGTAGAAATCTTCGTAGTTCATGTTTGCTCCTTCATGAAGCGGGACCAGCCCAGCCTAGATCAGACCGCCCCTGCCAGACAGTCGACTTTCGCCGCATGTCCCGATGACCGACGCGGCCGGTGACGCACCTGGGACTATCCTTGCGGTCATCGAAGCAGCCATTGCGCTACCTGCCCATGAGTCCATTGCAACAGTTCATCCAGACTAACCCGCGCCTGTTCGTGTTGACCGGCGCCGGCTGCAGTACCGACTCCGGCATTCCCGACTATCGCGACCGCGAAGGCGAATGGAAACGCCCACCGCCAGTCAACTTCACGGCCTTCATGCACGAACCTGCCACCCGTCGGCGTTACTGGGCGCGCAGCCTGATTGGCTGGCGCCGCATTGGCAGCGCGCAGCCCAATGCAACCCATCACGCGCTGGCCCGACTGGAGCAACGCGGACAGATCGAATTGCTGGTGACGCAAAACGTGGATCGGCTGCACCAGCGCGCCGGCAGCAAACGCGTGGTCGATCTGCATGGCCGTCTCGACGAGGTGCGCTGCATGGACTGCCAGTGGCGGCTGGCGCGCGAGGATTTCCAGCACCTGCTGAGCGAACGCAATCCGGCCTGGCTGGATCTGCAGGCAATGGTCGCCCCCGACGGCGACGCGGATCTCGAACACCCGGACTTTGCCCGGTTCGACATCCCACCCTGTCCCAGCTGCGGCGGCATCGTGAAGCCCGACGTGGTGTTTTTCGGCGAGAACGTACCGCGCGAGCGCGTGGACGAGGCGACACGGGCATGGCAGGCCGCCGACGCCGTGCTGGTAGTCGGCTCATCACTGATGGTGTATTCGGGATACCGCTTCGTGAATGCGGCGGCGCGCGCGGGCAAACCGGTCGCGGCACTGACCCTGGGCCGCACCCGTGCCGATTCCCTGCTCAGCCTGAAGATCGACGCCAACTGCAGCGAGGCGCTGGCTTTTCTGCATCAACCCGGCGAACCTGCGACTGCCTGACAGTGCAGGCCACCAAGCCGAACCCCGGGCTCACATCGAGGCGGCGATGCGTCCGACCTCGGCCAGCACCCGCTTGCGTTCGGTGATGCCGGCTGAGGAATCCGCGTAGTAGGCAGTCACCAGCAATGGCTTTCGCCCCGGTGGCCAGACGACAGCAACATCATTGGTTTCGCGGTGACTGCCACTACCTGTTTTGTCGCCGGCTACCCAGCCATGGGGAAAACCGGCACGCAGCTGTTCATCCCCAGTCTTGCATGCAAGCAACCACGCGATCAATTGCTGGCGCGAGCTCTCTGCCAGCACATCAGTCAGCAACACTTTTTGCATCGTCACCAGCATCGCCTGGGGTGTCGTCGTATCGCGAATGTCACCGGGGCTACCCACGTTGAGCTCAGGCTCGATCCGATCAAGCCGCGTTACCTGATCACCGAACCCCCGTACAAACGAAGTCACCGCGGCAGGGCCACCCAGGCTGGCCAGCAACAGGTTGACGGCGGTATTGTCGCTGACAGTGATCGCCGCCTGACACAACTTATCCACACGCATGCCGGGCTCTCCCACGTGCTGGCGGGTCACCGGCGCGTACTCAAGCAGCGCCGACGGCGCGAAGACGATGCGCCGATCCAGCCTTTCGGCGCCGCGGTCCACGCGAGCCAGGACCGCCGCCACCGCCAGCAACTTGAAGGTGCTGCACATCAAGAAGCGTTCATCACCGCGATGCATGACATGCCGCCCGCTGGCAGTATCGAGAATGGCCACACCCAGTCGCCCGCCATGCCTGCGCTCCAATCGCGCCAGGCGAGCGTGCGCATCCGCCCTTTCACTCTCCCGAGCAAACCCGGGAGACAGGACCAACGCCGCCGCGCCCAGCAAGCCCACCCTCAATGCACGTCGTCGATTCATCGGATTAACCTCGTCGTTGTCATCGCGCCGAGATGCGCGAACCGGCGCAGATTAATCATCCTCTCAGGCAGCAAAGAGCAGAAAAAGAGACCATTCGGGGACGCGATACACCATCGACCGCGGCCTGAACGCTCACCCGGCCCACAAAAAAGGCCGGCACCTTCGCTTGCGCTGGGGCCGACCTTCGTTGGTGCTACATGTCGCGTTAAATGGTGGAGGTGGCGGGAGTCGAACCCGCGTCCGAGAGTGTTAAATGCCCAGATCTACATGCTTAGCCCAACGTTCGATCTCGTTCCGCGACAAGCACGATGGGCAAAGCGCACCGCGGAACCAGCCTGATTGATTTGACCTAGAACCGCCAGGCGGCAGCGTTCGGCGATCTCATGATAATGACCCTACACCGACAAGCATGAGCACAAGTGGGTTCGGGGCTTACGCCTTAAGCGGCGAGAGCGTAGTTGTCGTCGTTGGCAACTAGAAGTTTGCTGCTGGATTTACGAGGAAAGCTGCCCCCTCGGCATGCACCAAGTCATCGCACTACCCCCGTCGAAGCCAGGACACCCCCGGGGAAAACGTTTTGACCTGACAAGTATATGGGGCCGGCAACGTGAACAGCAATGCCGCTGGCGAAACGGGGGACTCTACAATGCATCAAGGATATGATTTCGCCGTCCCGGCTCAAGCCATCAGGGCCGACTCAAACCACCGAGTGCCTCGCCTTGAGGGCGTTGTCGGGGATTGTTGTTACTGCGTCAAGGCAACGTCTATACTCGGCCACTTATGTAACCCTGTACCCGCCTCGTACTTGTGGGAATGAACTCGATGACTCGATTGCAATTGCTCGGCGTAGCCGTGGCCACCGCCCTCTTCGCCACGGCCAGCGTGCACGCCGAAGGCGACAAGGCCGCTGGACGCAAGTTGATCTACACCTGTGCGGGCTGCCATGGCGTGCCGGGTTACACGAATGCCTACCCGCAGTATCCAGTGCCGAAGATCGCGGGGCAGAACGAGCAATACATCATCAACGCGTTGCATGGCTATCAGGCTGGCGATCGCAAGCACCCGACAATGGATGCGCAGGCGCAGAGCCTGTCCGACACCGACATCCAGAACATCGCCGCCTACCTTTCCAGCCTAGCCAAGTAGTTGCCAAGGACTTTACGCATGAATCGTGCGCTTACCCTGATGTCATTCGGCGCCGTGCTGGCGTTTGCTTCCACCCAGGTTCTGGCCAACGGCAACATCGAGAACGGCAAGCAGAAGGCAGCCACCTGCTTTGCCTGCCACGGTACCGACGGCAATGCGGTCGATCCGCAATACCCGCGTCTGGCCGGTCAATACAATCTGTATCTGCAGCAGGCGCTGCACGAATACAAGGATGGGCAGCGCAGCAACCCGATCATGAAGGGCATGGTCGCCACCTTGTCCGACCAGGACGTCGAGGATGTCGCGGCCTACTTCTCCAGCCTGCCGAGCAAGCTGGACACCTTGCAGGGCCATATTCAGGGCGACAAGTAAGTCTCTACCTCGATCCTGCTGAAATCTCTGCAAAGGCCCGCTACTGCGGGCCTTTGTCATGAGGCGCAAGCGGTTGCTACTCAGGCGATCGCGGATTTGCCCTCGGCCTTGCTGTAGTAAGGCTTTTCGCCACCGGCGTGGTCGGTGGCATCACGAACCGAGGTAATTTCCGGGACTCGCTCCCGCAGGGTTTTTTCGATGCCCTGCTTCAGGGTCACATCGACCATGCCGCAACCGTGGCAACCGCCACCGAACTGCAGCAGCACGGCGCCATCGGCGTCGATTTCCAGCAGACTGACCTTACCGCCATGCGAGGCGAGCATCGGATTGACTTCGGCCTCCAGCACGTAACGCACCCGCGCGATAAGCCCGGAATCCGCACCGGGCACGTCGCCCTTGATTTTCGGCGCCCGGATATTGAGCTGTCCACCGGTGGGATTGGGTTCGAAGTCGATGGTGGCTCCGTCCAGCCAACGGGCACTGTCGCCATCAATGTGGAACAGGAAGTCGGTGCACTCGATTGTCCACTCTCCACCCGCCAGATCTTCCGGCTCGCAGAACTCCAACTCGCAGTTGGCGGCTGGCGTCCCCGCCTCAGTCACCCGCAGGCGAATGCTCAGGGCATCCGTGCCCTGTTGGGAAAGAAGCCGCAAAAAGTGCTGCTGCGCGCGTTCTGAAATGTCGATCATGCCTGCTCCACGGTCGTCTGTCGGTTGCCGGCAAGCCGCCCCGGCGAAAACAGCACCATTTTAGTCCTATTTCAAAGAAGATGCGCGCACGCCAGATGTGCTTTGACTTTTCCTGCGCCAACTTCGACGCTTCGCCTCCTGACTTTCAGCATGCACGGAGACCCATATGAACGCCAACGACCTGTCAACCAAGCATTGCAAGCCATGCAAAGGCAAGGAGCACGCGCTCGACGAAACCCATATAGCTGAGTTATTGAAACGGGTGCCGGGCTGGCAGCTCCGCGACGACGGCAAGGCCATCGTCAAGGATTTCAAGTTCGCCAACTTCCACCACACGCTGGGCTTCATCAACGCCGTGGGTTTCATGGCCAACCACGAGGACCACCACCCGGATCTTGAGGCGGGCTATGGGCACTGCCAGGTGTTGTGGTCGACCCACGACGTGGGCGGACTGTCGCTGAATGATTTCATCTGCGCAGCGCGAGTCGAGGCTCTGCTGACGCGCTGATCAAAAGTCGGTGCGCGATTTTTCCCGGGAATAGACCAGCCGCTTGCCCTTGACTGCCAGCACGTCAAGAAAGACCTTCAGGCCATCCGGCAGCGGTGTGGAAAAGCTGTAGGCGCGGCCATCGAGCTCAAAGCTCATATGCGAGGCATGCAGGAACATCCGGTTCAGGCCCATCTCCTTGAAACGCTTGTTCATCTCTTTGTCGCCGTACTTCGGATCGCCCGCCAGCGGGTGACCGATATGCGCCGCGTGCACGCGAATCTGATGGGTGCGACCGGTGCCCAGGGTGGCCTGCATCAGGCGCGCCCCCGGGTAGTGATCCATTTCGCGGAAAAAGGTCAGCGCCGGCTTGCCGTTATCAGCCACACGCACCATTCGCTCGCCACCTTGCATCACCGATTTCAGCAGCGGTGCGTTGACGTCGAACTTGGCTTTGGATGGGTGACCGAGCATCAGGCACAGGTACTGCTTGGTCACCGTGCCTGCGCGGATCTCGGCCTGCAAGCCGGTGAGGCCGGCGCGTGTCTTGGCAAAAACCAACACGCCGCTGGTGTCGCGATCCAGCCGGTGCACCAGCTCCAGGTGCTCTTGCGGCCGCGCCGCGCGAAGCAGCTCGATCGCTCCATGACTCACCCCGCTACCGCCATGACTGGCGACCCCGGCAGGCTTGTCGATCACCAGAAAGTGCTTGTCCTCGAAAATGACCGCCTCGGCGACCTCGGCGATCTGGCCTCCTGGCGGACCCTGCCGTTCGGGCCGTTCAGCCACTCGTACCGGCGGAATACGCAGCGTATCTCCGTCAACGAGACGGGTGTCAGGCTTGGCCCGCTTGCCGTTGACACGCACCTGTCCGGTACGCAGCAGCCGGTAGATCATGCTCTTGGGCACCCCCTTGAGCATGGTCACCAAGGCGTTGTCGATCCGCTGCCCGTCTCGCTCGGGACCGATCACGACTTGACGTACACCCTGAGGTGCGTCTGGGGAAGTTGCCGTCTGCATTGAAAAAAACCTGCTGTAATAGGATACTCGGCGGGCGTTGATTTCTGCCCATCGAAGTCTGGATCGGGTGGAGTGCCCGCCCGTGACGTCGGCGAGGATTGCGCCGGTCGCCTTTGGCGACCGGACGCGACTCCCTTTCATCGTAACGGTTTGGGCTGCTGTTTGTCCGATACCACGAGGTATCGGAGGCAGCAGGCGCTGTTGACCGAATCATCTCCGTCACCGGAAACGGTGCCGTTTTTTTGCCGCTTTACCGCAGCGGCGCGATCCCCGGCAGGCCGCCATTGTGGCGCCACCGTGGCCCGCGACGCGCGGCCAAGCCGAGGATAACCACCATGAAACGTATGTTGATCAACGCGACTCAGCGTGAAGAGTTGCGTGTGGCCATTGTAGATGGTCAGAACCTGTACGATCTGGACATCGAAATTCCTTCGCGGGAACAGAAAAAGTCCAATATTTACAAGGGCCGCATCACTCGCGTCGAGGCTTCGCTGGAAGCCTGCTTCGTCGAATACGGCGCCGAACGCCACGGCTTCCTGCCGCTGAAGGAAATCTCCCGTGAGTACTTCACGGCGGGTCTCGATCCGCACAAGAGCAACATCCGCGAACTGATCAAGGAAGGTCAGGATGTGGTGGTGCAGGTTGAGAAGGAGGAGCGCGGCAACAAGGGCGCCGCCCTGACCACCTTTATCAGCCTGGCCGGCCGCTACATGGTGTTGATGCCGAACAACCCGAAGGCCGGCGGGGTCTCCCGCCGCATCGAGGGTGAGGACCGGCAGGCGCTGAAAGAAGCGCTCGACCACGTGACCGTGCCCGATGACGTCGGCCTGATCGTGCGCACCGCCGGCCTCGGCCGCGATGCGGAAGAGCTGCAATGGGATCTGGATTACCTGCTGCAACTGTGGAAGTCGATCTCCGAAGCCGCCAGCAAGCAGAAGGCGCCATTCCTGATCTACCAGGAGTCAAAACTGTTCATTCGCGCCCTGCGCGACTACCTGCGCAGCGACATCGGCGAGATCCTGATCGACGACGAGTCGTTGTTCAACGACGCCCATGACTTCATGCAGCAGGTCATGCCGAACGCGCTGCGCAAGCTGAAGCTGTACCGCGACGACACCCCGCTGTTCACCCGCTACCAGATCGAGACCCAGATCGAGAGCGCCTTCGACCGCCAGGTTCGCCTGCCGTCGGGCGGATCCATCGTGATCGATCAGACCGAAGCGCTCACCGCGATTGACGTCAACTCCTCCAAGGCCACCAAGGGCAGCGACATCGAGGACACGGCGTTCAACACCAACTGCGAGGCGGCGGTGGAAATTGCCCGCCAGGCTCGCATCCGCGATGCCGGCGGCCTGATCGTGATCGATTTCATCGACATGGACAGCCCCAAGCACCAGCGTGAAGTGGAAGATCGCCTGAAGGATGCGCTCAAGCTTGACCGCGCCCGCGTGCAGATCGGCCGCATCTCGCGCTTCGGCCTGCTCGAGATGTCGCGTCAGCGTCTTCGCCCGAGTCTCGGTGAGGCGACCCAGATCACCTGCCCGCGTTGCGAAGGCCATGGTCACATCCGCGGCGTGGAGTCGCTGTCGCTGTCGACCCTGCGCCTCATCGAGGAGCACGCGATGAAGGACAACACCGGCCAGGTACTGGTGCAGGCACCGTCCAGCGTGGTCAATTTCCTGCTCAACGAGAAGCGTGCCAGCGTGGTCGAGATCGAACTGCGCCACAAGGTGCACGTGATGATCGTGGCCGACGAGAAGCTGCAGACACCGCATATCGAGATCCAGCGCATCCGCGAGGCGGACATGGGCGAGCACAGCAAGCCCAGCTACGAGCGGTTGACCACGGTGGAAACCGAGGAACTGCCGAAGATGGGCCAGGCCCTGGGCAGCGGCGAACAGCCCGCAGTAAGCGGCATCGTGCCGGCCAGCCCTGCACCGCTGCGCTCCGAACTGGCCGAAACACCCGTCGCCGCGCAACAGCCGGCCCGACGCCCCGCACCAAGCGCTCGCGTGGCTCCTGCGGCCGCACCCACAGGCGGCATTCTCTCGCGCCTGCTCGGCTGGTTCCGCGCCGCTGAAGCTGCCGCGCCTGCAGCAACTCCGACGCGCGCCGACCGCAACGACAGCAATAACCGCAACCGTCGCGACGAGCGCAGCGGCCGACCGAGCAACAACAGCGATTCGACCGCCGGATCGGCACGCCAGCCACGCAGGGAGCCGGCAGCACCGGCCTCGACCAAGTCTGGTGCCCAGCAACAGGCGCGCAGCAACCGTCAACGGGGCAACGAATCACAGCCCCGTCAGGCGGCACAGACGCAAACGCAGAACGCCCGTTCCGAGCGCCAACCCAAGCCGGTCAGCAGCGAGAACGCCGCCCCGCGCAGCGAGCGCAAACAGCAGCAGCCACAGCAAGCCAAGCCCGAGAGACAGCCACGCGCCGAGCGCCCGGCGGCCGCACCGCTTGATGAGGCGGCCAAGGAGGCCGCGCTGCTGGCAACGCCGCTGGCGACCGAGTCGACCGCACCGGAAGCCGAAGATGACGCAGCCGAAACCGAGGGTGGACAGGCACGCCGTCGTCGTGGACGTCGTGGCGGTCGCCGCCGGCGCCGCACAGAGGAAGGTACGCCGAACGACAACGCCGCCGAGACCACCCAGGCACAGGCTCTTGATGACGAGGATCGCGACGAAGCGGTAAATGCTCCCACGCCCGTCAAATCCTCCTCCAGTGATCGGGCTCCACGTGACCCAGCGGTAGCCGCCGTTGCGGCCGTCAGCCTGACCAGTGCTGCAACAGAGGTTTCGGAGCGGGTCGCGTCACCGGTCGCCGCTACCCCAGTCGCCAGGGAATTCAATCTACCCACGCTGCCACCGATTCCCGACCAGGCAACGGGCGAAGTCGCGACCTCACAGGTCGAATCATCAACTTCCGTAGCGACTTCATTGCCAGCTCCAGCTCCGGCTCCGGCTCCGGCTCCGGCTCCGGCTCCGGCTCCGGCTCCGGCTCCGGCTCCGGCTCCGGCTCCGGCTCCGGCTCCAGCTCCAGCTCCAGCTCCAGCTCCAGCTCCGGCTCCGGCTCCGGCTCCGGCTCCAGCTCCAGCTCCAGCTCCAGCTCCAGCTCCAGCTCCAGAAAACGTCTCGACGGGCGTGGCAGCAACGGCTGTCCCTATCGCCCGCGTCGAGAGCGCGGTCGTGAAATCCGAGCCCGTCGCAACGTCAGCACCTTCACCGCAGCCGGCACGTGTGCCGGCTGAAAAGGTCGTCGCGCAGACCCATCAGGAGATCAAGCCTGCTGCCGTGATCACTTCACCGATAACAGTCACGACTGAAGCTGAAAAGCCGAGCACGCCGATCACAGTGAGTGCTCCCGCGAAGCCTGCGCAGGGTGATTTGCTGAGCCATGCGGCTCCAATGGAGCCCAAGAGTGCCGCGCCTCACCCTGAGCAGGAGCGGCCTTCAGTCAACAGCAACACGAACGGCAACACGAGCGAAACCGGCGACATCTGATTTTCTCCTGAAAGCAGCAGACAAGAAAAAACCGGATGTTCATCCGGTTTTTTCTTGTCTCGAATGTTGCTGGCGCCAGAGCCTGCGTGATCGATCCGAGATCAATTGCCTACATTGTGACTTGGGGAGTCGATCAAACCGTGCACGGTCATGAGATGGGCCAGGCTGAGCACATGATCCACCTGCAGTTTTTCCATCAGGCGCTGCTTGTAGGTGGATACGGTCTTGGGACTGAGATTGAGTTGCTCGCCAATAATCGTCAACGGCTTGCCGCGCACAAGCATCATCGCCACCTCCAGCTCGCGGCTGGACAACACATCGAACGGCGAGCTGCTGCCATCCAGAGTTGCCAGCGCAAGCTGTTGCGCCACCGCGGGAGCCAGGTAACGACGCCCCTGACTGACCTGACGCACGGCAGCGACAAGCTCGTCGGCACTACAACCCTTGGTGAGATAACCCAGCGCACCGGCATCCAGCAGCCGCTTGGGAAAACGCGCATCGTCGACCACCGTCACAATGACGATATGGGTGGAAAGTTTCGAGCGCCCCACCCGCTCGGTCAGTTCGATGCCACTCATGCCGGGCATGTGCACGTCGACCAGCGCAATCTGCGGCGACAGAGTACGAATCAGGTGCAAGCCCTCTTCCGCACTGCTTGCCTCACCGATGACGCTGATATCCGACTGCTGCTGCAGGATCATCCGGAAGCCGGTTCTCACCAACTCATGATCATCCACCAGGACAACATTGATCACGTGACGCCCTCCTTGGTTGCGCTGCATGAACTTAGGCTGCCAGACAGCCCATTGCAAGCAGCGTGACACTCATCGTTTTCACATTGAATTTCCCCGCCAGCGCTTTCCACACCGACCGAGTCCGGATATGTCGCAAACCTGCCCCCTTCCTCACCCCATACGCTGATGCCGACGGCAACCACGCCCCATAAAAGATCGCATGAAGATGCGCCTTGATTATGTCGGCCTGCACCTACGCTCCCTGTCCGGGAACCGGACCGCAACAACCCGTCGGATCCAAATGTAGCCAAAACGAGATCCGCTCAGCCGGTGACATCGCCCAGAAAAAGAAAAACCGCCTCTCGGCGGTTTTTCATTTTCTTACAGTCTCGGCGATCCTTGCTGAAACCCTTCATTGGTGCCCAAGAGGGGACTCGAACCCCTACGACTTGCGTCGCTACCACCTCAAGGTAGTGCGTCTACCAGTTCCGCCACCTGGGCAGGTGTGTTGCTTTTAGTGCTTTTTAGCGGGTTCTGTGGCTGCCGGCACTTCACCCGGGCTTGCAGCCGGAGTGGAAGTTGCTGGCGGCGTGACGGCCGCTGGTGTTGCATTGGTGTTGGCAGCTGGCGCCACCGACGGTACTTCCGAACCAGCCGCCGGAACGGTTGCTGCTGGCTTTGCAGCGGCGGGCTTGCTGGTCAGCGAGGCCATCACGCCCAGACCATCGCCACTGCTCTGCGGGGCGCCATGAGCATGCAGATAAATGCCCATGCCAAGGCTCAACAGGAAGAAAAGCGTCGCCAAAACGCCCGTGGCACGAGTAAGAAAGGTCGACGAGCCACGCGCGCCGAACACCGTCGCGGAAGCGCCAGCACCAAAGCCGGAGCCGGCGTCGGCACCCGCCCCGTTCTGCAGCAAGATCAAGACGATCATTGCCGCAGCGATCAGGATGTAGAACACGCTGAAAATGACGAACATAGGTTTTCTATTGAGCCTGTAGCGCCTGATGTGCCGCGGCGCAGATTCCAAGGAAGTCGGATGCGGTCAATGCAGCTCCGCCGATCAGTCCACCGTCCACGTCCGCCTGCGCGAATAGTTGAGCGGCGTTCGCCGCTTTGACGCTTCCGCCATAAAGCAGTCGAGTCAGACGGGAAATTGTAGCATCTTCTTTTTCCAATTGGCTACGAATGAAGGCATGGACTTGCTGCACCTGTTCCGGTGTAGCCGTAAGACCTGTGCCAATGGCCCAGACCGGCTCATAGGAAATCACTGCCACATCGAAACAGGCGATACCTTGATGTTTCAATACCGCGTGCAACTGACGAGTGATGACCAGCTCGGTCTCTCCCGCTTCACGCTGCTGCAGAGTCTCACCGAGGCAAAGGATCGGGGTGAGCCCACCGGCGAACGCGGCCGCAAACTTGCGCGCGACCAGCTCATCGCTTTCGCCGTGATACTGACGACGCTCCGAATGTCCCACGAGCGCCCATTGCGCGCCCACGTCGACCAGCATCGCCGCGGAGACCTCGCCGGTGTAGGCACCCTGCCCCTCGTGCTCGCTGACATCCTGCGCACCTATGCCCAAACCGGTATCGGCATGCTGCCAGGCCAGTTCCGCCAGGTAGGGGAACGGTGGGAAAACCACGACGTCGATGTCCGCCGGCTTGTCCGCCACGATCTCGTTTACCAGAGCGGTAGCCATCGAACGACTGCCGTGCATTTTCCAGTTACCGGCGACAAGTTTCTTGCGCATGGTGTGCTTTCGCTGCCGTCAAAGCGCAAGCTTAACCAGCGGCCGATGCGCGGGCAAACCCCAGTAACGGCTGGCGCTGCATTGTCGGCTCAGTTCAGAATCACGGTTTGACCCGGGGAATCACTCCATGACGCGACAGCGCCAGCTCAGCCTGATCACAGGTGCCTCGTCCGGCATCGGCGCGGAATTTGCCCGGCAGCTGGCGGCGATGGGACACGATCTGGTACTCACCGCGCGGCGTACCGAACGCCTGCAGACGCTGGCAGCCGAACTGCAGGCCCAACATGGCATCGAGGTGACGGTATTGCCGCACGATCTCGCCGATCCAGCGGCGCCGGCCTGGCTTGAGGCCATACTGCGAGAACGCGGCATTCAGGTGGACTGGTTGATCAACAACGCCGGCTACGGAGTTCCAGGCACATTTGACGCCCGTGACTGGTCCACCCACGCCGCATTCCTGCAGGTTTTGCTGACCGCACCGACCGAGCTCGCCTGGCGCTTGCTGCCCGCCATGCGCGAGCGCGGGCATGGCCGCATCATCAATGTATCGTCGCTGGCCGGTCACGTACCCGCACCCGCCGGTCACACCTTGTATGCGGCAAGCAAGGCTTACCTGATCAAGTTTTCACAGGCGCTGGCGCTCGAAAACCAGGCGCGCGGCGTACACGTCTGTGCACTCTGCCCGGGCTTCACCTGGTCGGAGTTTCACGATGTCACGCAGACGCGCGAAAAGATGAACACGCTGCCCGGGTTCATGTGGCTGACAGCAGAAGAAGTGGTCCGTCAGGGCATCGCGGCGGTTGACCGCGGTGATGCGGTGTATATCCCGGGCCGGGTCAACCGTTTCATCAAGTCGCTGGTTCAGCTGATCCCGGATCGGCTGGCGCTCTGGCTGTCGGCACGGGAATCCAGACGCTATCGCAATACCGAGCTCTGACCGGGACGCAGGCGATCGCATCGGCTACTGTTGGGCGACATTCGCCATCGGCGTTCTCGTGCATGTCCCTGTTTCCGACCCAGATGCGTCCACTGCCCTACCGCAAGCCGCTTGAAGGCCGCGATTACTGGGTGGTGGATCAGATCCTGCCGAATGCGGACGAAGTACGTGCACGCTGTCTGGCGCGTACCGACTGGGAAATGGGCTATCCCTACACCGGTGAGGTCTGGCCCGGCATGCGCGCGATGCCCGCCTTGCTCGACGACGAGCTGGCGGCACTGGATGCCCGGGTATGCCAGCTGACCGGCGCAAAGGAAGTATGGGTCGAGTCGTCCGAATCAGGCACCCGGCTCAATCACAATTGCGTACAGGTGGTCGGCTCGGTCGAAGGCGCGATCAAGCCGCATACCGATTCATCGCACCTGTGCCGCTATGCCGCCGTGATCTATCTCAACCCCGACGTACCGGAGCAATGCGGCACCAGCTTTTTCCGCCAGCGCATGCCGGGCGGGCAGCTCGGCGGCAATATCGTGCTGCCGCCGCACCGCAATCTCGCCGAGGCGCTGGGCAACCGCTTCGTGCAGCCCAACGCCTTTGTCGAAGATGTACGCATTGCCCATCGTTACAACCGGCTGCTGCTGTACAAGGCCAACTTCATCCACAGTGCCAGCGCCTACTGGGGACTGGAAATGGCAGCCAAACGCATGACCGCTGTCTTTTTCTGGATGACCTGAAAACGATCAGGCGATCAGCTTGATTTCGCGCAGGCGCTGCATCAGGTATTCGTGCGAGCTGATCGAGGTGTCGTAGCGACGCGGGTTGTCCGGCGTGATGCAGCTATCCAGCGGATCCAGCATCACGTCCGGGTTTGGATGCAGGAAAAACGGCACCGAATAACGCGGTTTGCGCGCATTCTCGTTTGGCGGGTTCACCACCCGGTGGGAGGTCGACGGGTACACATGGTTGCTCAGCCGCTGCAGCATGTCGCCGATATTCACCACGATCGCGTCACCCTCGGTGGTGATCGGCAGCCACTCGCCATGGCTGAGTACTTCCAGGCCTTCGGCGCTGGCGCCAACCAGCAAGGTGATGAAGTTGATGTCTTCATGCGCACCCGCACGCACGTTCGGGATGTCGTCCTGCGTGCCACCCTCATCAACGATGGGTGGATAGTGGATCGGACGCAGGATCGAGTTGCCGACGTCGGTCTTGTCCTCGAAAAAATTCTCCGGCTGGTCGATGTGCAACGCCAGCGCACGCAAGACGCGCGTACCCAACTGATCGAGTGCGCCGTAGAGGCCGTAGCCGTACTTCTCGAAATCCGGCACTTCCGCCGGCCACAGGTTCGGCGGCATCACCTCGGCGAACTTCGAGTCGCGCGGAATCTCCCGACCGATGTGCCAGAACTCCTTCAAATCGGCGTACTGGCTGTCCTTGGCGGTCTCGACCTTGAATGGCGTATAGCCACGCGCGCCACCACTGCCGGCGATGTGGTACTTCATCTTGGTCTCGGTGGGCAAGGCGAAGAACTGCTTGAACACCTCGTAGGAGCCGTCGATCAGCTCGCGGGTGATGCCGTGACCACTGATGCAGCAGAAACCGAATTCACGGTAAGCCGCGCCGAGCTCGGCAACAAAGGCATCACGGTCGCTTTCGTAGCGGCGGATATCGAGGGTAGGAACATGTTTCATGGCTGTCATCCCGTGGGTTGGCGTGAGATCAGGTGATCCACCACCGCAAAGGTGGTGCACGTCGGGCCATTCCATGGCGACCCAGTACCGCTACAGGTTCACGACCGTTCGGCGACCGATTTTACAATCCCCGCCAGCTTCTCTGCCAATTGCCGCACTTCCACCGCGTCCGCGCCTTCGATGGTGACCCGCACCAGCGGCTCGGTACCAGACGCACGCAACACCACCCGGCCACGGCCGTGCATCTGTTGTTCCACTTCACCCAGAACCTGCTTCACCTCTTCACTGGCCAGCGCTTCGCGGGCGCCGGCAGCGCGTACGTTGAGCATTACCTGCGGATATTTCTTCAAGCCCTGACGCGCCGTGGACAGATCTTCGCCTGCAGCGGCCAGCGCTTCCAGCACTGCCAGCGCGGCGATGATGCCGTCACCGGTGGTGGCCCGATCCAGGCACAGGATGTGGCCCGACGTCTCGCCACCCAGCATGCCGCCGTGCTGCCTGAGCTGCTGCATTACATAACGGTCGCCTACGTTGGCACGGATCAACGGCGTACCAAATTCGGCCAGCGCCTGCTGCAGTCCGTAATTGCTCATCAAGGTACCAACGACCGGCCCCTTGAGCGCGCCGCTGGCATGCAGGCTGCGCGCCAGCACGTAGAGAATGTCGTCGCCATCGGCAAGCACTCCGTAACGGTCGACCAGCGCAACCCGGTCGCCGTCACCATCGAAGGCAATGCCGATGTCGGCCCCATGCGCCAGCACGGCCTGTTGCAGCGCCTGCGGCGACGTCGAGCCGACCTCACGATTGATATTGAAGCCGTCGGGCCGATCGCCGATGGCGTAAACCTCGGCACCAAGCTCGGCAAATACCTTGGGTGCCACCTGGTACGTCGCGCCATGGGCGCAGTCGAGTACCACCTTGAGTCCGCGCAGGCTGAAATCCTCGGCCACGGTGGCCTTGCAGAACTCGGCATAGCGCGCCACCGCATCGGCCACGCGCGTCGCCTTGCCCAGACGCTCGGAGGCCACGGTGACGAATTCGGCATCCACTTCCTGCTCGATCGCCAGTTCCACCTCATCCGACAATTTTTCACCATTGGCGGAAAAGAACTTGATGCCGTTGTCGTGATGCGGGTTGTGCGAGGCGCTGATCACGATGCCGGCCTGCGCGCGCATCGAGCGGGTGAGGAAGGCCACTGCGGGTGTCGGCATCGGGCCGAGCAGGCCTACATCGGCGCCGGCGGCGACCAGACCGGCTTCCAGCGCCGACTCGAACATGTAGCCGGAGATCCGCGTGTCCTTGCCAATCAGAACCTTCGGATGCACGTCGCCCTCGGCTTCACGCACCAGCACGCTACCGACCGCGCGCCCCAATCGCAGCATGAAATCCGCGCTGATCGGCCATTGACCCACCAGGCCGCGAATTCCATCGGTACCGAAATATTTGCGTTGACTCATCGTGTCCTGCCGTTCTGGGGCGTAGCTGAACCACGCCATGAAAAACGTTGCTGCAAGCGCTCGCGCTTATGCTCAATCGTCATCGGGCCAGCGTGGCGCGGCCTGCGATGCGTCACGCCGCGGCATCACATCCAGCGCATGTACCGCCCGCCATACCGCCAGCGCGTCCACGGTCTGCGCCACATCATGCACGCGTACCATGCGCGCACCGCGCTGAACCGCAATCAGCGCCGCTGCCGCCGAGCCGGCGGCACGATCGGCCGGATTCACCCTGCCGGTCAGCGTGCCGATCATCGACTTGCGCGACAGGCCCGCATACACACCGCTGCCCAGGTTGGCGAAACGCTCCAGTGCACACAGCAACGCGAGATTGTGCTCCAGCGTCTTGCCGAAACCGAAACCAGGATCAAGCATCACCTTGCGTCGATCCATGCCGGCCAGCTCGCAGGCAAACAGGCGATCGGTCAGAAACCGATGCACCTCGCCGACCACATCATCGTATTCGGGCTGGGCCTGCATGCTGCGCGGCTCGCCCTGCATGTGCATCAGGCATACCGGCACACCCAGTTCGGCCGCGGCGTCGATCGCTCCTTCGCGGCGCAGGGCGTAAACGTCATTGATCATGCCGGCACCGGCCGCCACCGCGGCGCGCATGACTTCCGGCTTGGAAGTGTCGATGGCGATCGGCAGCGTCGTGCGCGCGATCAGCTGCTCGATCACCGGCAATACTCGGCGCAGCTCCTCTTCCACCGAGACTTCGTCGGCGCCGGGACGGGTCGACTCGCCGCCGACGTCGAGCATGTCGGCGCCCTCCTCCGCCATGCGCAAGCCATGCACCACCGCGGCCTCGACGCTGGTGTAGGCCCCGCCGTCGGAGAACGAGTCGGGCGTGAGGTTGAGAATGCCGACCACCCGCGCGCGGTCGAGCCGCAACGGCCGCCCCGCACAATCGAGCACCGGCGCAAACAGCTCGTTCGACATCGTCATCCCCTCACGACTTCTTCAGGCACAGCTGCCGCCACGGCGGCGTCAAATCTCGACCTTGTTGCCACCAAGCTCGCCCATGAAGGTGCGGTAGTGGCGCAGCTCGGCGATCGAATCGCGAATATCGGACAGCGCCGTGTGCGCGGATTCCTTGCCGACGCCCTTGGCAATCTCCGGCGCCCAGCGGCGCGCCAGCTCCTTGAGCGTGGAAACGTCGAGATTGCGGTAGTGGAAATAGCGTTCCAGCCGCGGCATCTGGCGGTGCATGAACCGGCGGTCCTGGCAGATCGAGTTGCCGCACATTGGCGACTTGCCGGGCGGCACCCAGGCGCGCAGGAAATCGACGGTGGCCTGCTCGGCCATGGCATGGTCGGTCTGCGAGATCAGCACCTGACGCCACAAGCCCGACTTGTGGTGCTGGTTGGTATTCCAGCTGTCCATCGACTCCAGCTGATCGATCTCATGCTGGATCGCGAACACCGGCCCTTCGGCCAGGATGTTCAGCTGCTTGTCGGTAACTACCGTGGCGATCTCGAGAATCGAGTCGTTGTCGGTATCGAGGCCGGTCATCTCCAGATCGATCCAGATCAGGTTTTCTTCGTTGGCGTGGCTCATGAGCTCTCCTTGTACGCCGGAGTTTATCAGTGTTACCCGCGTGCGATGACGCGGAGAGCTACCTTCCTCCGCCTGATCGGCCCACGAGCTGGCGACGTCATTTGCAGCAGTATCGACATACACTTCCCCGTTCGTTCCTGACTGGTGGGCAGACCGCTCCCCGGACGGGTCACCCGGGCCCACAGGACAGGCTCCCGCATGCAAACCTTTTTCTGGCACGACTACGAAACCTTCGGCGCCGACACGCGGCGCGACCGGCCGGTGCAGTTCGCCGGCATCCGCACCAGCATGGAGCTGGAGATCATCGGCGAGCCGGTGATGTTCTACGGCGCGCCACCGCGAGAGATGCCGCCCCATCCCGATGCCTGCATGATCACCGGCATCACCCCGCAGCTGGCCCAGCGCGAGGGCGTGATCGAGGCCGAATTTGCCGCCCGCGTGCACGAGCAGCTGGCAGCGCCGGGGACCTGCGGCGTGGGCTACAACTCGCTGCGCTTCGATGACGAAATCACCCGGCAGATGCTCTACCGCAATTTCTACGAGCCCTATGGCCGCGAGTGGGAAAACGGCAACTCGCGCTGGGACCTGATCGACCTGGTGCGCATGTGCCAGGCCTTGCGGCCGGAGGGCATCGTGTGGCCGACCCGCGAGGATGGCTCGCCCAGCTTCAAGCTGGAACATCTGGCCAGCGCCAACAACCTCAAGCAGGAGCGCGCCCACGACGCGCTCTCCGACGTCTACGCACTGATCGACCTGGCCCGCCTGATCCGGGTGCGCCAGCCACGCCTGTGGGACTGGTACTACGCGCTGCGGCGCAAGCAGAAGGTGTTCGAGCTGCTCGACGTGGTGAACATGACACCGCTGGTGCACATCTCCTCGCGCTACCCGGCGAGTCGCCACTGCCTGGCCGTGATCGCGCCACTGGCGCCGCATCCCAGCCGCGCTGGCGAGATCATCGTGTACGACCTGGCGACCGATCCGACCGAATGGCTGGCGCTGCAGGAAGACGAAATCGCCGACCGCATCTTCACCGCTCGCGCCGACCTGCCCGAAGGCATCGAACGGATTCCGCTGCGCACCGTACGGGCGAACCACGCGCCCGCGCTGGCGCCGCTGTCCGCACTGCAAGGCGTCGACCTGGCTCGCCTGCAGGTCGATCTGCCGCGCTGCCAGGCGCATCGCGACATCTTGCACGCGGTCGACGGCCTGGCTGAGAAACTGCGCCGGGTGTTCCAGCGCGCGGCCGAATTTCCGCCACCGGAAGATCCCGAACTCGCGCTTTACGGCGGCGGTTTCCTGCCCGATGCGGACAAGCGTCTGCTCGCCCAGGTGCGCGCCACGCCGCCGGAGCAGCTCGGCACGCGAGCGTTCCCGTTCCGCGATCCGCGCTACCCGGAACTGCTGTTCCGCTACCGCGCACGCAACTGGCCGCACACGCTGGATGCCGACGAAGCCGCTCGCTGGGAGGCATTCCGGCAGGCCCGGCTGACGCGGCATACCGCGTTGACCGGGCTCACCCTCGACGACTACTTCGCCCGCCTGGACGAACTGCGCCACGATCCCCAGGCGCAGGACAGGCTCGCCCTGCTCGACCAGTTGCAGGCCTGGGGCGAAGAACTCGCCGAGAGCATCGATACCAACCGACCCGATCGCCACATCCCCCTGTAGGAGCGCACCCTGTGCGCGATGCTCTTGCTGCAAGCCCGCCGAAGAGCGATCGCGCACAAGGTGCGCTCCGGCAATATCGTCTCACCCGCCTTCCACGATTGATCACCATGCCCCAGACTTATTTCACCCCGGCCAGCTTCCGCTTCCTGCGCTCACTGGACCGCCACAACAGCCGCGACTGGTTTCACGAGCACAAGGACGACTATGAGCGACATGTGCGCGAGCCCTACCTGCAGCTGATCACCGACCTGCAGCTGCCGTTGGCGAAGATCAGCGCGCACTACCGCGCCGATCCGCGCAAGAACGGTGGCTCGCTGTTTCGCATCTTTCGCGACACCCGCTTCTCGCACAACAAGCTGCCGTACAAGCCGTGGCAGGGCGCGCGCTTCTTCCATGAGCGGCGCCATGAAATTCCGGCACCGTCGTTCTACATGCATCTGCAGCCGGGCGAATGCTTTGCCGGTGGCGGCATGTGGCATCCGGAATCCGACGCGCTCAAGCACATCCGCGAATTCCTCGCCGACAACCCGGCCGCATGGAAACGCGCCACCCGCAGCAAGGCCTTCACCGAGCATCTGAGCCTGGGCGGCGAAACGCTGGTGCGGCCACCGCGCGGCTACGACCCCACGCACGAGCTGATCGACGACCTCAAGCGCAAGGATTTCGTAGCCTCGGCCGGCTTCAGCGAAGAGCTTGCCTGCTCGGCCGACTTGCTGCCGTGGCTGGTGGCTACCTTCAAGCAGGTCGCGCCGCTGGTCGACTATCTGTGCGCCGCGCAGGAGCTGGAGTTCTAGAGCACTGCCCGTGCCGCGCGGCGGCGCGGTGTGGCGATCACGAACAGCGCCACGCCGATGCCGATGCACGCGGTAAAAGCCACGTAGTGCGCCGGGGCAAGCACGCCCAGATGCTGCACCAGCAGACTGATCAACGGCGGCGTCAAACCACCGAACACCGCATAGGCCACGTTGTAGGAGAACGACAGGCCGGAAAAGCGCACGGCTGGCGGAAACGACACCACCATCAATACCGGCACCACCCCAACCACGCCCACCGCAAAACCGGCCAGCGCATACAGCGCGACAAAGTGCACCGCGCCTGCGGCCAGATCCGCGTACAACGCATAGCTGCTCAGCAACAACACCACGGCACCCAGCAGCAACGCGTGCGCATAACCGATCCGGTCAGCCAGCCAGCCGTAGCACAGGCAGCCCAGCGCCAGCGCAAACGAGGCGACACTGTTGCCGACAAAGGCACGCGTCGGGGCGATATGGAACACCGACTGCACCAGCGAGGGCGTCATCAGGATCACCACCACGATCGCCGCGGTAAGCATCCAGGTCACCAGCATCGACAGCAACACGGCAGGCAGATGCCGGGCGAACACCTCAGCCAGCGGCAAGCCACTGGCCAGTTCCTGGCGCGCATGCATCGCTTCGAAGACCGGCGTTTCGCTGAGCCAGCGGCGAAGCCACACGGCGAAAAAGCCGAACACACCCCCCACCAGGAACGGCAACCGCCAACCGTAGTCGAGCACCTGCGCCGGCGTCATGCCGCGGTTGATCGCCGCTGCCACCAGCGAGCCGATCAGGATGCCGACGGTAAGCCCCGAGGTCAGGCTGGCACAGGCAAAGCCGACCCGCTGCGCCGGCACGTGCTCGGCCACGAACACCCATGCGCCCGGCACCTCGCCACCCACCGCTATGCCCTGCACCACCCGCAACAACAGCAACAGCAGCGGCGCCAGCATGCCGATCTGCGCGTACACCGGCAGCAGGCCGATCGCCAGCGTCGGCAACGCCATCAGAAACACGCTGAGCATGAACATCTTCTTGCGCCCGCGGGTGTCGCCGTAGTGCGCCATCACGATGCCACCCAGCGGGCGGGCCAGGTAGCCGGCCGCAAAAATGCCGAACACCTGCAACTGCGCCAGCCACGGCGCCGTGGTGGGCGGAAAGAACAGGTGGCTCAGCGGAATCGCGAAGAACAAGAACACCACGAAATCGTAGAATTCCAGCGCGCCGCCGAGGGCGGACAAAGCGAGGGTCCGCACGTCACGTCGACGCAGTCCGTCGGCGGCGGGGCTGGCAGGGGTCGAGGCGATCATCGTCAGGGCAATCCCGGCTGTTTTTCTGGCCCGCCACCTTACCCGAAAGCGCGCCCTGATCCGCCAGCCTGGTCACCGGCCATGCGCAAGTTTGCGATCTGTGCGCTGCATCAAGGCTTGATCGCAAGAACCTGCCAGTATCCGTACGCCGTCGCATGGTCAAGGGAATCATGCGGCTTCAAGCGATGCCTGCAAGGCATCATCCAGAGTCGGCCTGCCTGCATATACGGGTGGTAGTCGTTCCCGTTGCTGCACCTCAAGTCGGCTGCCTGCGGCGCTACGCCGCCTGATAGGGAGAGACGCACGTGCAACGGATCAAACGCACTTTATTGTTGTTTTCATTGGCCGTGGCTTGTTCCACGGCGCACGCCACCGTCACCGGCGTGGCACTGGTTCACGGGACCGGCAACCAGACCAATGCCTACAGCGATTACTGGCAGGCTGACATGGTCGAAGGGGTCCGCAACGGGCTTGTCGATCGCAACAACCTGCTGGTCGTCAATTGCGATTTCACGCAATTCATGTGGGACAGCCGCGCCGCCGGCTGCCTCGCCGGCCAACTCACCAGCTTCATCCAGACGCGCCATCTCGACCAGCTGATCGTGATCACCCACTCCAACGGTGGCAACGTGATGCGCTGGATCATGTCCAACCCGACCTGGGACGCGCGCTATCCCAACATCATCCAGCACCTGGTCAAAGTCGATGCGCTGGCACCGTCCAGCGCGGGCACGCCGCTGGCCGACGCGGTCATCGCCGGCAATGTGTTCGAGTCGGCGCTGGGCTGGCTGCTGGGGTACAAGAACGATGCCGTGCGGCAGCAGCAACTGGGCTGGATGGCCACCTACAACCAGCAATACCTGCTGGGCACGTCCGCTCGCCCGGCGCTGCCGACCGCCTTCCGCGACGTCGTCGGCACGGAGGTGGTCTCGGGCCTGTTCAGCAACCAGGCCTATTGCGGCGGCTACACCAACAGCGTGGCTCTGGAGATCACCCAGAACTGGCTCAGCAGCTGTTCGGACGGCTTCATCGAATGCAGCAGCGCCTCCGCCGCAGGCACCGTGTGGTTTCGCGATACCCAGAAAACCGGGGGCAACGTGCTCAACCACAACCAGAGCCGGCGCGCCTGCTTCGGCCTGCCGTCCATTCTCGCCAACGACATCAAGGGATGACCGCCATGAAGCGAAGGATTCTTGCCAGCGCGCTGCTGGCCGTGTGCGCCTCGACCACGGCATTCGCCGGCACGCAGGTGCTGTTGCCGGCGCAGTCCACCGACCTGGTGCCCACCACCCTGCTCGCCGGCAGCGCCGCCTCCGTGCCGCAGACCAGCCTTGCCGCCGCGCGTACACCACCGCTGCAGATGGAGCGCCAGCCGGTCAGCATCAGCTGGGCACTGCCACACGACCGGGCGATACAGAGCGTGACGCAACCGTTCACCCGCAGCAGCCGCGAATACTGGATGGATGTCTCGGCCACCGAATTGCAACGCGGCGTGCCGCTGCCGTTGACCGCCCCCGGCGCCATCATCCGGCTCAGTCCCAGTGACCCGGTCGGCGGCAAACTGCGCTCCAGCAACGTGCGGCTGCAGCTGGGCCGGCAATCGATGAACCTGTCCCAGGCCACCAGCCAGCTGACCGATGCAGCTTCGTTGCAGGCAGCAGGCATGGATGTGCCGGCGGCGTCGATGGTGATGAAACTCAAACCCGAGCTCGGCAGCGGCCTGGCCACGCTGCAGGCAGCCGACGCGAGCGGTCGCTATGTGATCCATGTGTTTGAGCCGGAAAGCTCGCTGGCGGTGACAGCGCAGGCCGATCGCAACGCTCTGCTGCTGGGCGGCCATGTGCATGTGCAGGTAAGCATGCACGATGCCGACAAGGACGCCCCGCTGGCCGCTGTCGGCGGTTTTCTGCGCGCGCCGGACGGCAGCACCACCCTGCTCGATTACCGACAGCAGCGTGATGGAAGTTTCACGGTGGACGCACAGCCGCGGAATATCCCATCGGCGCTGGGCCTGTGGGAAGTACATACCTTCACCGCTGGCGTCGATGCCAACGGCGACGAGGTACGTCGCGACACCACCACGGTGTTCTCCGCCGCGGTGCCCACGGCACGCCTGAGTGGCATGGCCATGACCTCGGCGGCACGCGACCACGGCATCGACATCAACGTGGGGGTCACCGCGCAGAGCCGCAGCCGGTTTGCGATCTCGGCGGTACTGTTCGGGCGCGACGTCCACGGTGAGATGGTGCCCGCCGCATTCGCCCAGTCGGCCGCCGTGCTGCGCAAGGGAGACAGCCAGCTGGTGCTGCACTACGACCGCGCCAGCCTCAAGGGGGTCACTGCGCCCTACGAACTGCATGACCTGCGCCTGCAGGATCAGCCCGCACTGGGCCTGATCGAACGACGCGCCCTGGCCATGCGCTTCGACACGCCGTAGCGGAACGGAATGTCTGCCAGGGATGGCGGCCCGGTGCGGTATGCATGGCTGCGCAAGCCATATCGCATTTGCTAGGCTGGCCGGCGCCAGCTCAGGTTTAGGGCGGCGCATGCAACATCGCTTCGTTCGTTTCATTGCACCTATCTTCCCTTTCTCGCGTGGCAAAGGAGAGTCTCGATGAACATGGGCAAACGTTTGGCGGCCGAATTCTTCGGCACGTTCTGGCTGGTGATGGGAGGCTGCGGCAGCGCCGTACTGGCAGCCGGATTCCCCGAGCTCGGTATCGGCTTCGCCGGTGTGGCGCTGGCATTCGGCCTCACCGTGCTGACCATGGTCTATGCGGTCGGCCACATTTCCGGCGGTCATTTCAATCCCGCCGTGACCGTGGGCCTGTTTGCCGGCGGCCGATTCCCGGCGAAGGATGTGGTCCCCTATGTGGTGGCGCAGGTCATCGCCGCCATTGCGTCGGCCGGCGTGCTGTACCTCATCGCCAGCGGCAAGGCGGGGTTCGACGCCAGCGCTAGTGGCTTCGCCTCCAACGGCTATGGCGCACATTCGCCGGGTGGCTATTCAATGCACGCGGTGATCGTGTGCGAACTGGTGATGACGGCGTTTTTCCTGATCGTGATTCATGGCGCCACCGACAAACGCGCGCCCGCCGGTTTTGCGGGCATCGCCATCGGATTGGCGCTGACCCTGATCCATCTGATCAGCATCCCGGTCAGCAACACCTCGGTGAACCCCGCACGTTCGACCGGCGTTGCGCTGTTTCAGGGCGGCTGGGCGATCGAACAGCTCTGGCTCTTCTGGCTGGTACCCCTGATCGGCGGTGCCATCGGCGGACTGATCTACCGCTACCTGCTGGAGAGTCGCGACGCCTGAAGACCTACCCTCGCCTCCGCCAGGCCAGGCGGGGGCGAGGGTGGATCGGCGATCTCGTAAAGCTCGATCGGCAGGCCATCGGGGTCGGCAAAGAAGGTAAACCGGCAATCGGTGTATTCATCCACCCGAATCGGTTCACAGGCGACACCACTCGCTTCCAGTTCGGCCACGGCTGCTGCGACATTCGGTACCGCGAAGGCGAGATGTCGCAAACCCTGCGCTTCGGGCCGCGAGGGTCGCGGCGGTGGGTCGGGAAAGGAAAACAGCTCCAGCTGCACGCCGGGCGACACCTGCAGATCCAGCTTCCATGAATCGCGCTCGCGTCGATACACCTCGTGAATGATCGGCAGGCCCAGCGTCACGGTGTAGAACGCCCGTGACCGGGCGTAGTCCGAGCAGATCAACGCCACATGGTGAATCGCCGACAGGCGCATACCGGCCTCAGCTTCGCGGGCGGTTCTTGAACAACATGCTCACGCCCACCGCCACCAGCACCAGCGGCCACCAGGTCGAGAACAGCTCGCCCAGATGCAGGTCGTAACCGAAGTTGCGCAGCAGGAACAGGATGCCGATCACGATCAGGATGATGCCGGAGGTGCTGCCTTTCATCAGGGGTCTCGCGGGTCAAATAAAGCCACACTGTGCGCAGTACACCGGGGCGAGTCAATCCACGGCGGGCGTCGAGGTCAGGCCTGGACGAACGGAATGCTCAGCACGTCGGCGATGGCATCGGTGCCGGCCAGGCACATCAGCAACCGCTCGACTCCCATCGCCACACCGGCGCAATCGGGCATCGCGTCGAGCACATCGAGCAGGCGCTGGTCGACTGGCACCTCGCGCAGCCCGCGCTGGCGGCGCACCTGGTTGTCGCGCTCGAAGCGCGCACCCTGCTCCTGCGCGTCATTCAATTCGTGATAGCCGTTGGCCAGCTCGTACGGGCCCAGATAGAGCTCGAAGCGTTCGGCCAGCGGTGGTTCGCCCGGGCGGATTCTGGCCAGTGCGCACTGGCTGGCCGGGTAGTCGTGGATCACCGTGATGCAGTCGCGCGGAAACGCCGGCTGCAGGCGATGGGTGATCAGCAGATCAAGCCAGTCGTCGCGCCCCAGATCAGCCGGGTTGATCGAGTACTCCGCCAGTGGCGCGCGCAGCGCGTCGATCGGGGCATGCAGGGGATCGATACCGAGCGCATCGAGGAAAATCTGCCGGTAGCTGGTGATCACCACTTCGGCGCGGCGGTCGAGCATGGCCAGCGCCTGCTCGACCAGCTCGATCGTCTCGTGCATCAACGCCCGATGATCCCAGCCCAGGCGATACCACTCCAGCATGCTGAACTCGGGATTGTGCCTGCCACCGGCCTCGCCATCGCGAAATACCCGGCCCAGTTCGTAGCAATCGCCAATGCCGGCGGCGAGCAGCCGCTTCAGCGGAAACTCCGGCGACGTGCGCAGCCAGCGCTCGCGCGCACCCGCATCGACATGGCCATGAAACACGGTGCTGAAACTTTCGATGTTGGGATCGGTATTACCCGCCGCCGAGAGAATCGGCGTTTCCACTTCGAGCACCTGGCGTTCGGCGAAGAAGGCGCGGATCAGTGCGTACAGGCGCGCGCGCCATTGCAGTGAATCGTGCAGCGAGATGACCGGCATCAGGCGGCCTCGTACCCGGCCAGCAAGGCCTGCAGTTGCGCCTCATCCCAAACCGTCACATCCAGCTCCTGTGCCTTGTCCAGTTTGGAGCCAGCCTCGACGCCGGCGACCACTACGCTGGTCTTCTTCGACACCGAACCTGACACCTTGGCACCGAGCGCCTCCAGCCGCGCCTTGGCTTCGTCGCGGCTGAGCGAGGCCAGGGTGCCGGTCAGCACGAAGGTCTGGCCGGCCAACGGCAGGTGCTCCACGACGGCGGCAGCCGGGATCGCATCGAACAGCCGTTGCATCGCCGTCTCCGCTTCGCGCAGGCCGGCCAGGGCCAGCGGGTCCGCCAGGAATGCCTGCAGCCCGGAAACTGCCGCCTGCGGCACACCCGCCGTGGTCCAGTGGGCGGCGCCACCGGCCAGCAGACGATCCAGCGTGGGAAAGTGCTGCACCAGCAACGTGCTGCTCTTGGGGCCCAGCTTGCTGATGTTGGCCATGTCCAGCAACACGGCCAGATTCAGTCGTTCGCGCAGCAACGGCGATGGCGGCTTCTCGTCCTGAAACACGATGCCCGCGCCAAGCAGGTCGTCCACCACCTGCTGGTTGCCCGACTGGGCAAAGAAACCGGCGATCGAGGTGGCCACTTCGGCGCCGACATCGGGCAGCACGCGCAGTACCGGCGCCGGCATGCTGCGCACAAAATCGAGCCGACCCAGCCAGGCGGCCAGGGTCTTGGCCGTGCTTTCGCCGATATGCATGATGCCCAGCGCAAACAGGAAGCGGGCCAGCGTGGGCTGCTTGCTGGCCTCGATCCCGGCCACCAGGTTCTCGGCCCACCTGGTCGCCACCTTGCCTGCTTTCACGGTTTCCGGGGTGGTGCCATCGCGCTCGTCGAGCCGGCGCTTCATCTCCAGCAGGTCTTCCACGCTGAGCCGGTACAGATCGGCCGGCGTGCGCACGATCTCCAGCTCCACCAGCGCGTCGGCGAAGCGCTCGCCGAGGCCCTCGATATCCATCGCACGGCGCGAGGCGAAATGGATCAGGGCCTCCTTGCGCTGGGCGGGGCAGATAAGGCCGCCCGAGCAGCGCCAGGTCGCCGCACCATCGTCGCGGATCAGGGCCGAAGCACAGACCGGGCAATGCGTGGGCATCGACCACGGCTGCGCGTCTGCAGGGCGTTCGCTTTCAATCACCCGCACCACTTCGGGAATCACGTCGCCGGCGCGGCGCACGATCACGGTGTCGCCGATGCGCACGTCCAGCCGTGCGATCTGGTCGGCGTTGTGCAGGGTCGCGTAGGTCACGGTGACCCCGGCAACCTGCACCGGCTCCATCCGTGCGCGCGGCGTGGCGGCGCCAGTGCGACCAATCTGGATCTCGATGTCGAGGAGTTTCGTGGTCTGCTCCTGTGCCGGAAACTTGTGTGCGATCGCCCAGCGCGGCGCGCGCGAGACGAAGCCCATCTCGCGCTGGCCGGCGTAGTCGTCAAGCTTGTAGACCACGCCGTCGATGTCGTAGGGCAAGGCGTCGCGTTTGGCACCGACATGCCGGAAGTAGGCGATCAGGCCATCGAATCCCCGCGCCACATCCACCTCGGGCGAAACCGGAAAACCCCACTCACGCAGCTGCTGCAGGGTGGCCGAATGGGTCGCCGGCAGATCACCGCCCTCGACCACGCCAACGGCATAGGCGAAGAAGCTCAACCGACGTTTGGCCGTGATGGCCGGATCAAGCTGGCGCAGCGAACCGGCCGCACCGTTGCGCGGATTGGCCAGCGGTTTCTCGTCATGCGCGCGCGCCCAGGCATTGAACGCCTCGAAATCCTTGCGCAGCATGATCACCTCACCGCGCACCTCCAGCACCTCGGGCCAGCCACTGCCGCGCAACTTGAGCGGAATGGCGCGCACCGTGCGCAGATTGGCGGTCACGTCTTCACCGGTTTCACCATCGCCGCGGGTGGCGCCCTGCACGAAGACGCCCTGTTCGTAGCGCAGGCTGATCGCCAGACCGTCCAGCTTCGGCTCCACCGAGAACACCGGGTCACGTCGATCCAGCGTCTGCTCGATGCGACGCTCGAACTCGGCGACCTCGCGAAAGCGCTCGCGATCATTGGTGCCCTCTCCCGCCTCCTCGAAGGCGTTGCCCAGCGACAGCATCGGCACCGCATGGCGCACTTCGGCAAAGCCGCCGCTCGCCCGCGCACCGACCTTGCGGGTTGGCGATTCGTCCGATGCCAGCTGCGGATACTTCGCTTCCAGTGCCTCGAGCTCGCGCATCAGGCGGTCGTACTCGGCATCGGTGATCTGTGGATCGTCGAACACGTGATAGCGATAGTTGGCCTGCTCGATCTGCGCCCGCAGCGCGGCGGCGCGGGCGATGGTCTCGGCGGCAGGGGCGACGGGTTCGGTCATGACGAATTCCTTGGACGACGGCACAGTCTAGCGACAGCGGTGAATTTCAGCCGCCCGCGGTAAGGAAAACGAAAGCTGGCAAGCATAAGTTCCTGCTGGTACGGCACGAACAAGTCGCGGGAGGGCAGCACCATGCGCATCTGGGGATATCTGGCAGTGATGGCCACCATCACCTTTTCCGGCAACGCGATGGCCAGTGGCGGCCCGCTCGGCATCGACCATCGGCTGCATTACGACAACAGCGGCATCTGGAAACGCAGCAATCAAAAAGCGCTGATGTACGGCACCATGGTCACCGTGGCCGGTGGTGCGCTGGTCTTCGGCGACAACGACAAACTCGGCGACACGTTCTGGCGCTCGGTGGACTCCATGGTGATCGCCAGCGTTGGCGCACAGGCGATGAAGTACACCTTTCAACGCGAACGGCCCTCACAAACCAGCAACCCGAATGAGTTTTTCAAGGGAACCGGCGCGCAAAGCTTTCCCAGCGGTGAAGTGGCAGCGATCTCCGCGGCGGTCACACCCTTCATCGTCAATTACGGCGGTGAGCACCCGGCGGTCTATGCCCTTGCCTTGCTGCCGGCCTACGACGCGGTGGCGCGCATGAAGACCCATGGTCACTGGCAAAGCGATGTCCTGGTGGGTGCGGCCCTGGGTACCGGGATCGGCATCTGGGCCTCTCACCGGAATTCGCCGCTGATCCTGGGCTGGCTGCCGGGCGGGTTCCAGGTGGGCATGGTGCATCACTTCAAACCCTGACGGACAAGGCAGAACAAACATGCCTGATACCGTTGCGCTGGATAAGGCCGCGTGGTCATCCATAGCGGCGCTTGAGCGGAACGCCGCCGTCGATGCCGTCAGCGCCGCAGCCCCTCGCGCAAGCAGCGCATCGCTATCCAGCCCAGTCGAGCCAGCGCTGACGATCGGTTCGCGGACACGACCTGCATCCGGCGCCAGGCTGGTACCCTAGCTCAGCACGTCATGCGACGTCGCCTTGCCGCCCAAAGGACTCTTCATGCGAAGGCTGATTGCCCTTGCCGCCCTCGCTGGCAGCGCCCCGGTACATGCCGCCGAATCCGGCGCCGACGTGAATTTCCATCTGGCTGATCATCCCGTGGGCTGGATTGCGCTGATCCTGTTTGTGCTGGCTTACGTGGGCGTGGTGCTGGAGGAGCGCATCAACATCGCCAAGTCCAAGCCGGTGGTGCTGGCGGCGGCGCTGATCTGGGGGCTGATTGCGTGGAAAACCGGCGGTGCCGCCGGCACCCAGGACGCCAGGCACGCGTTCGAGGCGATGTTTCTCGAGTACGCGGAGATATTTTTCTTCCTGGTGGTGGCGATGACCTACGTCACCGCCATGAGCGAGCGCGGTGTCTTTGATGCATTGCGTACCCAGCTGACCCGGCGCAACTTCAGTTACCGCTCGCTATTCTGGATCACCGGCCTGCTGGCGTTTTTCCTGTCGCCGATGCTGGACAACCTGACCACCGCGCTGGTGATGTCGGCGGTGGTTCTGGCCGTCGGCGCCGGCAACGCCCGTTTCACCACGCTGGCGCTGATCAACCTCGTTGTCGCGGCCAACGCAGGTGGCGCATGGAGTGCCTTCGGCGATATCACCACGCTGATGGTGTGGCAGGCAAACAAGGTGCAGTTCTTCGATTTCTTCCATATTTTCCTGCCGTCCCTGGTCAACTGGCTGGTGCCGGCAGTGCTGATGTTCATGGCGCTGCCCAAGGGTCGCCCCGAACCCGCCGAAGGCAGCAACCCGATCAAGCCCGGCGGTATCAGCATCTGTCTGACCTTCGCGCTGACCATCGGCATCACCGTGATCGGGCGCCAGTGGCTTGGCATGCCTGCTGCGTATGGCATGCTCACCGGCCTGGCCCTGCTCAACCTGCTCGCAACCCGGATCGACTACCGCCAGCGCCACTACGCGCTGGCTCAGGGTCTCGAACCGCAGACCTATTCGATCTTCCGCATCATTGCCAATGCCGAGTGGGACACGCTGCTGTTTTTCTACGGCGTGTTCGCCTGCGTCGGTGGTCTCGCCGCGCTGGGTTATCTTGAACTGGCCTCGACGCACATGTACGGCCAACTGGGCTTTACCCTTGCCAACTCGCTCATGGGCCTGCTGTCGGCCATTGTCGACAATATTCCGATCATGTTTGCGGTGCTCAAGATGAACCCGCCGATGGATCACGGCCAGTGGTTGCTGATCACGCTGACCGCGGGCGTCGGCGGCAGCCTGCTCTCCGTCGGTTCGGCGGCCGGCGTCGCGCTGATGGGGGCATCCCGCGGGCAATACACCTTCATGAGCCATTTGCGCTGGAGCTGGGCCATCGCGTTGGGCTATGTGGCCAGCATCTGCCTGCACATGTGGATGAACGCGCACCTGTTCGGCGCCAGCTGAGTCAGCCCATTCCCTGCCACTGGACAACACCGGAGTCACCACGCCGATGCATCATGCCAGCGACATCCTGCTCGCCCTCTTCATCATTTTCATTGCCGCGCAGGTCGGCGCCGAGATCGCGCAGCGACTAAAGCTGCCCGGTGTGGTTGGCGAGATCGCCGCCGGCTGTGTGATCGGCCCCTCGTTGCTGGGCTGGATCCGGCCCGAAGAGATACTCGCCGGAACTCCCCTGGATGTGCTGGCCGAGATCGGTGTGGTGCTGCTGCTGTTTTCGGTGGGTCTCGAAACCCGGCTGGATGATCTGAAAAAAGTCGGCAAGAGCGCCGTCATGGTCGGCATTCTCGGCGTCATCGTACCGTTCGCCGCCGGCGCCCTGTGGGCCCATGGCGAAGGGTTCGAGTGGGTGAAATCGCTATTCGTGGCCGCCGCCTTCGTCGCCACCTCGGCAGGCATAACCGCCCGCGTACTGCAGGAACTGGGTGTACTGCAACACACCGAGAGCCGGGTGATCCTAGGCGCCGCGGTGATCGACGACATCCTCGCCATGCTGCTGCTTGGCGTGGTCTCTTCGCTGCAGGGCGGCGGCTCGCTGGACGTGCAGTCGCTGCTGCTGACCCTCGGTGGCGCCGTCGGTTTTGTCACGATCATCGGCTGGGGCGGCACCCGGATGATGCGGCGGCAGTCGAACTGGCTGGAAGCACCGATCAGTCCGCATTCGGCGCTGACCCTGGTGCTGGCGCTTTGCCTGGGGTTGGCCTGGTTGTCGACCCGGTTCGGCCTGGCCGCCATCATCGGCGCCTTCCTGGCCGGCATGATCGCCTCGGAGACCCGCCAACGCGACGAACTCGAGCACCAGACCCTGCCCCTGCTGTCGTTCCTGACCCCATTCTTCTTCGTCATCACCGGCGCCAAGATCAACCTGACCGAACTGGCCAGCGGCCACGCGCTATGGATGCTGACCGTGGTCACCGTCATCGCCATAGCCTCGAAACTGGCGGGTGGTTTTTTGGGCGCCCTCTCGTTGGGCAAACGCAGCGCCACCATCATCGGCTTCGGCATGGTGCCGCGCGGCGAAGTCGGCGTGGTGATTGCCAGCCTGGGGCTGACCGCTGGCGTCTTCAGCGAGCAGATCTACGCGATCATCGTGGCAATGTCCCTGCTCACCGCGATGGTGACGCCACCGGTACTGGCGTGGCTGCTGAAACGCCAGCGCCACGCGGACGGCAGCATCGTCAGCCCGGAGACCAGCGGCTGAAGCCCTGCAGCGGTTGATTTGCCTGCGCCGCTACCGTTCATTCCGCGCACCTCCCCCTTTTTCACCGGCTCGGCCTATGCTGGCGTGGTTCTGATCGGGGGATGTACATGGACGCTCACAAGAAAACGGTGCTTATCGTCGACGATGATGCCCTCGTCCTGGAATCGATGGACCTGCTGTTGTCCATGGACGACGGTTTCCAGTGCATCCGGGCCCAGGGCTCGGCGGGTGCCGCCAGCCACCTGCAACAGGCTCCCATCGACGTCATCGTTGCCGATGTAATTCTTGCCGGCAACGTCTCCGGCATCGACATCTGTCATCAGGCGATCGGGAACCATCCCGCCATTGCCACCGTAGTGATCACTGCCGACAACGAAGTGCAACATGCCGATGTGTCACCACGAAGCGTGTTCCTGCGAAAACCCTTCGGAGGAGAGCAGTTGCTCAAGGCCATCCACGAGGCGCTGCTGCGTGTGCGCGGCTAAGGCCACTCACGCACGTACGGACGCAATGCCATCGTTCCAGGGGCACTTCTTGCTCCTGCCGGGGTTGTTGCGGCACGGCTTGGGGAGTGTCTGGCAAATCGGCTGGGTCATGTCTGTCTTGCAGCTATCCAGCGCAGGTAACGGTGGCGCGCTGCTGCCCGAGCCGCTGCTGCCACCGCCATTGCGTGGGCCGCCGCCACTACCACTGCCACCACTCGTTCCACCGGCCGTGCCGCCCGAGCCACCTCCGCTCGCGCCACCTTGACCTCCGCTTCCAGCCGAACCACCCCCGCTACCGCCGCCTGCTGGCGTGCCCGACCCGCCACCCGCGGTACCACCGGGCGCCGCCGCAGGTGGATTCCCCGCCGAACCGCTGCTACCGCTGCCCGCACCGCCGCCTGCACTCGAACCTGACCCTGAAGCCAAACCGCTACCCGCCGAACTGCCGCCCGCCGCAGCTGCGCCACCCGTCGAACCCGTCGAACCGGCACTGCCCGCGCCAGAGCCGCCTCCGGCCGCCGCCGTCGCCCCGGCGAGATCACCACCGGTAGCCGCCGTCGGCTCGTTGCGACAAATCAACGGAACATCCGCGTACTTGCCTGCAACCAGGCCGCAATGCCAGCTGACGCTGCCCGAAAAGGTGGGTGTCAGCTGCAGGACCGGGTCGACATCGGCACCCGTATTCTGGGTGGTCGCCACGATCACGCCATCGGAATGGACCACGATCGATGCACAATTTCTGGTCGGGCTGAAAGAGAAGGTGGTCGATCGCATCGATACCGCCAGCTTCGCGGGTCCGATCAGGCTCAGGCACTCGGTGACCCGGCTGCGCGTGGTGTACGTGCCATAAGCCGGGATGGCGATGGCCGAGAGGATGGCGATGATGGCGACCACCACCACGACTTCGATCAGGGTCATGCCTTTGGATCTGAAATTGAGGTTCATCATGGGCTACCGGTAACAAACAGGAAATTGCGGATCGCTCCGTCGAAGGGCCTTTCGCAACATCCATGCCAACCCGCAGCCCGCATTCCCCGGTGGGCTTCACCCCGACAAATCGGCATGAAAGTGCCGCTCAGCGGCGGCAATCCACGTTGAGCGGCAGACGCAAATATCAACAAAAGCCGCGCATTCGACGAATATCATCGAAAATAAACCATGGTTCAAAAATTGCGCGAGATTGGAGCGAGCGCAACATTCGAGACACCCGGATCAAACCTCGTCACCACCACGTTCGACCCATGAAAAACGGGCCGGCAAAAGCCAGCCCGTTCAGGTTTTCTGCTGTTCCGCACACCGACCAGCAAGGGTCGATGCGGGATCAGGTCAGCGCGGGATCACTTGGCGAACAGGTGTTCCACGCCAGCACGCTCCTCGCGCAGTTCCTTCTCGGTGGCTTCCATGCGGGCACGCGAGAAGTCGTTGATGGCCAGGCCCTGCACGATCTCGTACTTGCCGCCCTTCACGGTCACCGGGTAGCCGTAGATCACGCCGGCAGCGATGCCGTAGGAACCATCCGACGGAATACCCATCGAGACCCAGTCGCCCTCGGCGGTGCCCAGCGCCCACGTGCGCATGTGATCAATCGCCGCCGAGGCCGCCGAGGCCGCCGAGGAGGCGCCCCGCGCCTTGATGATCGCCGCGCCGCGCTGCTGCACGGTGGGAATGAAGTCCGCCTCGTACCAGGCCTGGTCGATCAGCGACATCGCCGCCTTGCCGTTGACCGTGGCGTGGTGCAGGTCCGGATACTGGGTGGAGCTGTGGTTGCCCCAGATCGTCATCTTCTTGATGTCGGTATTGTGCGTGCCGGTTTTCTCGGCCAGCTGCGACATTGCGCGGTTGTGGTCCAGGCGGACCATCGCGGTGAAGCATTTCGGATCGAGGTCCGGTGCGTTCTGCTGCGCGATCAGTGCGTTGGTGTTGGCCGGGTTGCCAACCACCAGCACGCGCACGTCACGCTTGGCGTGGTCGTTCAGCGCCTTGCCCTGCGGGCCGAAGATGGCACCATTGGCCTCCAGCAGATCCTTGCGCTCCATGCCCGGGCCGCGCGGCCGGGCGCCGACCAGCAAGGCGTAGTCGACGTCCTTGAAGGCGACGTTCAGGTCGTCGGTGGCGACCACCCCGGCCAGGGTCGGGAATGCGCAGTCATTGAGCTCCATCACCACGCCCTGCAGCGCCGGCAGCGCCGGGGTGATTTCCAGCAGGTGCAGGATCACCGGCTGGTCCGACCCCAGCATGTCGCCGGCAGCAATGCGGAACAACAAGGCGTAGCCGATCTGGCCAGCGGCGCCGGTGACGGCAACTCGAACGGGGGCTTTCATGGACGTTGACTCCTTCGGTGGGTATTCAATCTATGCAGGAGCGCACCCTGTGCGCGATGGCTGCGACCGCAGCCGGAACCAAAGAGCATCGCGCACAGGGTGCGCTCCTGCAGGCGGTTTGTTCAGGTCAATTCGGCAAAAAATTGGGCGATTCGGGACAGACCCGGCTCCAGCTGCGCCGTCGGGCAGGTATAGGAAATGCGCATGGCTCGCGGCTCGCCAAAGGCCGAGCCCGGCACACAGGCGACACCGGTGGCTTCCAGCAGAGCAGCGCAGAATTCCACGTCGTTGTTGATGCACACGCCGTCGTGGCTCTTGCCGAACGCCACCGAAATATCCGGGAACGCGTAGAACGCACCCTGCGGGCGCGGACAGACCACGCCGGGGATCGCCGTGAGCGCGGCGACCACGATATCCCGCTTGCCGGCGAACTCGATGCACTTGGCCTGCGGCACGTCCTGCGGGCCAGCGAATGCGGCCACCGCTGCCGCGGTGATGACTTCGGGCAGGCTGGTAATGTGGTTGGAATTGAGTGTGGTCAATGCCCTGGCGATCGACTCCGGGCCGGCAATCAGACCCACACGCCAGCCCGGCATGCCATAGGTCTTGGACAGCGAGTCGACGAAGATCACCCGCTCGCGCAGCTCGGGCCGGGCGAACACGAAATTGTGGTAACCGAGCCCGTCGAACACCATCGAGTTGTAGATGTCATCGGTGATCACCCAGGTATCCGGATGGCGCACCAGCACCTCGGCCAGCGCGGCAATTTCTTCACCGGTGTAGACCATGCCGGTCGGATTGGACGGGTTGTTGAACAGGAACACCTTCGGCTTGCGCGCCAGTGCCGCGTCGAGCTGGGCCGGAGTGAGTTTGTAGTTCTGCTCCGCACTGCAATGCATGACGTTGCTGCGGGCACCGACGATATCGGCGATGTCGTGGTACGTGGTCCAGTACGGCGCCGCGAAACAGATCTCGTCGCCCTCGTTCAGCAGCGCTTCGGCCAGGTTGTAAAGCACCTGCTTGGCGCCGATGCCGATCGACAGATTCAATCGCGTGTAGCCGCTGAAACCCAGCGCCTCGATGTGCTTGAGGAACGCATCCAGCAAGGCATCGGCACCACGGTTGCTGCCGTACTGGCCGGAATCGTGCGACAGCGACTCGCGGGCGGCGGCGTAGACATGCTCGCCTGGCAAAAAATTCGGCACGCCAATCGAGAAGCTGATGATGTCGCGGCCGGCAGCCTTGAGCTGTTTTGCCTTCTCGGCAATGACCATGATCGCGCTCGGCTTGGCACGGCCGACACGCTGGGCGAGCTGAAGCATGGAAATCTCACGCAGGGGGGGGAGGAAACAAAGGCTGCGATTTTACCACGCGACCGCAACGCCGCGTCTTGTGTGATGGCGCAGAGTCGAGCCGAGAGGTCGAACAACGGCGACCGGCTGCCATGACAGAAACGCTCGCCGCACCCACCACCAGCACCGGCCTCGGCGCACGAGCCATTCCTCAACTGCAGGCAACGCGCCGGCGAGCGGGGCCTGCCGCATGCCGCTCTCAGCCGAACAGCTTGCCGGCCAGACCCTCGAGCATGCCGAGATCAAAGCCGCTACCCTGGCCTTGCGCCGGCACCTGGCCACCCGGGGTGAGGTGATCGACCGCCGTGGGCAGCACGTTCGACAGCTGACCAAGCAACTGGCCGGGATCCACGCCAAACTTGCCAGCCATCTCCTGCACCAGCGAGCCGAGGCCACCGCCCTGCAAGGCCTGGCCGAGCTGGTCGCCCGATACAGGCTCGTTGCTGCCCGTGCCGACCCATGACTGCACGGCGCTGCCGAGCCCATGTTGCTGCAGCATGCTGACCAGGCCCTGGACACCACCGGCCTTCTCGATCAGTTGACCCGCCATACCGATCAGCGAACCGGCACCCGCCTGCTGTCCCTGACCACTGAGCAAATCATTGAAGAATGACATCTCGCTCTCCATTGGGTGTGAATGAATGTGAAGCCCGGTCATCATAGGCCGCCCGGCTCGCCGGAGTCGAAATTCCCTGATTCATGTGGCGCCCAAGAAAAAAGCCGCGGGCATCGAGCCGGCGGCTTCCATGATTGACCTATGCGAAGAACTCAGCCGCGCTGGTCGAGCACGTCGTTCCAGTCCTTGACGCGCTCGGACTGCGCTGCCAGCAACGCATCCACGTCGCCTTCGACGGTAACCTTCTCGATCGTGTCGCCCTGCTGGATAGTGTTGACCACGCCCATGTCGGCAGCGTCGACCACTTCACCGAACACGCTGTGCTTGCCATCGAGCCACGGCGTCGGGCCATGGGTAATGAAGAACTGGCTGCCATTGGTACGCGGACCGGCGTTGGCCATCGACAGCACACCCGGCTTGTCGTGGCGCAGCGACGGGTTGAACTCGTCCTCGAACTTGTAGCCCGGGCCGCCGCGACCACTGCCCTCGGGGCAGCCACCCTGGACCATGAAATCGGCGATCACGCGATGGAACGACAGGCCGTCGTAGTAGCCGCGCCTGGCCAGGTTCACGAAATTGGCCACCGTCACCGGCGCCTTGTCTTCATGCAGGCGCAGGTGGATCGGGCCGCGGTTGGTGGTGAAGGTGACATGGATGGTCATCGCAAATCCTTGGTTTCGAAGGCGGCGCCGTGCGGCGGCACGGTCATGGGACCGCAAAGAATAACCCAGCGCCAAAGACGGCGCTGGCCCAGCCCCACACATGGGGCCTGGGCAGCGGGTTTCTAGGGGAGATCGAGCGAGGCGGCTTCCAGCGGCCCGTGCCCGCGGGGTTGGGCTGCCGGCGTGGCCAGTTCCGTCGGCCATGCGGCCCCCTGATAGAGATGCGCCCACAGCCGATCCAAAGCGACGTAACCATACGGCAGCAGCGGCACATGCCGATCACCGAAGCCAGGCACCGCAAGGAACGCGTCGAAGTGCTGCGCGTGCGGCACCTTCCAGTAGATCGGATGGCGCCCCTGCTCGTGCAGCCAGGCCACGTAAGGCTCCGAGCTGAACGCGGTCGGCAGCAGACCGTCGCTGGCACCATGCAACACCCACAGCGGCAGGTCGTCACGCGGCAACTTCACGGCCGTGGCCGCCACCGAGGCATGCAAGGCCTGCGATACGTGGTCGTCACCGGTCCACAAGGCGCGCAGGCATTCGTTGCCCAACAGGGTCGGATCGGTCGAGACGTTGGCGCCACCAAACAGGCCTACGCCATTGCCCGGCGGAATACCTGACGCATCCGCCCACCAAGAGGCGCGGGTCTGCGGATCGGTCACCCCCGGCAGACCGTGCACGCCGGTTGCGGCGTAATGAAAATCACACGGCATGTCCCACGCATGACGGCGCAGGTAGGAAGAGGCGTAACCGGCCGTGATCACCCGCCACAGATCGAATGCGGTGGTGCTGGCCGCGGTCGTCATCGCGTCGTCGCTCCAGCCGCGATGATGAAGGTATTGGTAAGCCTGTTCGGCCTGCTCCGACGCGGTGCTGCCCCGCAATTTGCCTTGCGCGCGCAGGCTGGCACAGCGCAGCGGCCAGGCGGGTGGTGGCTGTCCGTTCGGACCACGCGCCAACGGCGCTGCGGCGAAGCGATCGCTGCTCAGCGCACATGGCAGCCAGATCGCCGCCTCGGTCGCATAGTCGTACATCGCGCGGCCGCCATCGGCAGCATAGACATTCGGTTCCAGCGCCACCACGCCGGCGAAGAAACCCTCGTGATCCAGGCCCGCCGCCTGCAGCACGGCACCACCGCCATTGGAAAGGCCGGTGGCGATGATCCGCGTATTCTGCGGCGTAAATGGCGCTTCATGGGGATAAGCGCGATCAAGCATGGCCAGGCCGAACTGGGCGGCCTGGATCACATGCCGCCCCCAATCCGCCTCCGGGTTGTCGCCGGAATGCATGTGCTTGATCGCGATACCTGCGCTGGCTGGTGCAGGCTGTGGTTGAAACTCCAGCTCCGCTTCGCCGCGCCTGGCCCGGCGACCATCCAGCGCCACGCCGCTGTTGTCGGCGTAGTCGTAGTAGCCAGAGCCGGTGCCCTTGTCGGTGTAGGCCACCGCACAGCCGTGCGGGAGACCCCAGGCCCCGGCCAGCGCGATCGCGCCATAGATGCCGCGCGAGCCGGACGAAGCGGTAACCACCAGGCAGCGCCGCCGGGTATCGAAGCTGTCCGGCAACTGCAGCAACACGCGATGCGATGCTTGTGCGCCGGGAATGCGCGCAAACATCTGGTATTCGCGCCCCGGCACGTCGGGCACCGCACCGTATACCCGACCGTAACCACCGAGCGGACCGAGATCGGCGATTCCCTTCCAGCTGGTCTGGATGGCGCGCTGGCGCAGTTCCTGCGCAGTGGGAGTCAGCGGGTTGGCAAAGGGCACCGTCGCCCCGGCCAGGCCAGCCAGACCCAACCCGGCACTGAGCAGGTCATCGTGACCACGATGATCCGTGACAAGCACTTCGCCAATTTCAAGCTCTCGCATCGAAGAATCCTTCCTTACCGGGCTGCCAGTACAAGCGGACAGCATGACCGAAACCAGCGCGGTCATGCACAGCAGGAATGAAAAGCGGGCGGATGTGTCCATCGCTCCACCATAACAAGCGCGCTACCACGCGCCATCGTACGAAAGTCCATGCAGCACACTCGACGTAACCGCTTTCGCCCGCTAACTTCAAACGCATGACCAGCCTGCTGATTGCCGACGACCACCCGCTTTTTCGCGCCGCGCTGCGCCAGGCTGCCAGCCAGAGCCTGCCCGGCTGTCGCATCGGCGAGGCTGCCGACCTGGCGGGCGTGCTGGCTGCGCTCAACGCCGAGCCGGACACCGACCTGGTCCTGCTCGACCTGCACATGCCGGGCAGCCAGGGCCTGACCGGCCTGGCCACCTTGCGCGGCCAGCATCCCGGCGTCGCCGTGCTGGTGGTTTCCGCTCACGATGAACCGCGCATCGTGCGCCGCGTACTCGATCACGGCGCCGCCGGTTTCATTCCCAAGAGCGCCAGCCCGACCGAAATCGGCGCCGCCATCCGTCACGTCCTCGACTGCGGTACGTGGTTGCCGCCTGCCCTGGCCGATGCCGTCGCCGCGCTGCCCGCCGATCACGCCGACACCCACCTGGCCAGCCGCCTGGCTCGCCTCACCGAGCAGCAGTCACGCGTACTCGGCCTGCTCGCCGAGGGCCTGCTCAACAAGCAGATCGCCGACCGCCTGTCGATCCAGGAGCGCACGGTAAAAGCGCACGTCACCGCGATTTTCGAGAAGCTGCATGTGCGAAACCGGACCCAGGCCAGCGGCGTGTTGAAATCGCTGGAGCTGGGGGAGCCTGGACGTATCGCCTGAACCACCGTCCGGCTGCACCAGGTGATCGAGCGACGGGTGGGAGCCGACCGCTCAGGTTTCCGCGGCAGCGGTCAATCGCTGCAATACCTGCCTCAACGCCAACGGTTTGAGTGGTTTGTAGAGCACACCGATACCCAGATCCAGCAGCCGCTGCCGCAACTCCCCGTCCCGGTCGGCGGTAAGCATCACCGTGGGTACGCCTGCATGCAGCAAGCCCAGTTGGCGCCACACGTCGAGTCCGGTCTGCCCACTATCGAGATGAAAATCGAGGATGTGCAGATCGGGCCGCCACGGCACCGCCAGCGCCTGCTCGGCATGACTCGCGCCGTGCACCTGCCAGCCCCAGCCGGTCAGCAAACGACCCAGCGCCGCCAGCGCCGCCGGTTCATTGTCCAGCACCAGCGCACGACCGGCCGGCAAGGTTTGCCGGGTATCTGCCGGCGCCGGCGATGGGGCGACCGCAGCAACGACAGCCAGTTCGAGATGGAACACGCTGCCGCGCCGCGGCCATGAGCGCAACCCCAATGGATGCCCGAGCAGACTGGCCATGCGCTGAGCGATCGACAAGCCCAGGCCCAGCCCCTGCCCGCCCGCTGCGCTGCCGCGCCTGAATTCCTGGAAGATCAGTTGCTGCTCATCCGCGGCGATGCCCGGGCCGGTATCCCATACTTCCACGCGCACCCGCTCGCCGCAGCGGCGCACGCCGAGCAATACGCGTCCGTGTGCGGCATAGCGCAGGGCGTTGGAGAGAAAATTCTGCATCACCCGCCGCAACAGTTGCGGATCGGAATGCACCCAAATTCGCGTGCCGACCACGTCCAGCCGGACGCCGTGATCGAGCGCAATGGCTCGAAATTCCGCGGCCAGCGGGTCGAGTACCTCGGCCAGCGCAAACGCGCGCGGCTGCGGATGCAGCCGACCGCCTTCCAGTCGCGCGACATCAAGCAGGCCGCTGAGCAGTCCCTCGGTGGCCGCCAGTGCACCGTTGAGATGCTGTGCGGTGACGGCGTCGCCACCGTGTTCGGTCAATGAATGGGCGAACAACTGCGCGGCATGCAGGGGCTGCATCAGGTCGTGGGTAACGGCGGCGAGGAAACGGCTCTTCGCCTCGTTTGCCGCTTGCGCCTCCGTCGTGGCCGTGGCCAGTGCGCGGGTGCGCTCTTCCACGCGCAACTCCAGCGTCTCGTTGACCCGCTTGAGCGCGCTCTCGGCCTGGCGGAACGCGGTAACGTCGGTAAAGGTGGCCACGAAGCCGCCGCCGGGCATCGGGTTGCCACGAATTTCCACGATGGTGCCATCGGGAAAACGCCGCTCGGAAAGATGTCGCGAGCCGGCACGCATGTAAGCCAGGCGACGCTGGACGCGGCGATCCACTTCGCCCGGACCGAGCAGGCCGGCGTCTATATTCCAGCGCGTCAAATCGGCTACTGGACGACCGACCCGGAGAAGCTGGGCCGGGTAGTCGAACAGGCGAGCGTAAGGGGTATTCCACGCCACAAGCTGCAACTCGGCATCGACCACGCAGATCGCCTGGCTCATGTTCTCCAGTGCGGCCTCCAGCACGCGCTGGTTGAAACGCAGATCCTGCGCTGCCTCGCCGACGATGGCCACGACCGTATCCAGATCCTCGCGCCCCTGCCGGTGCACTACCTGCAGCAGCAAGCGGGCAGAAGCGGCGCCAATCACGGCCGCCAGCTCGTGTTCGACCTCGGCTACACGCAGGCTGCCCGATGGCCCGGCGACTGGCGCCGCGTCGAACAGCCGCTCGACCCGCTCCGGCGGCAGAAAACGTGCAGCCAGCGCGCGCAACTCGAGCACATTGATATGACCCACACTGCCGCTGGGCGCGGCCTGGCCATAACGGGAGCCCGCCACGACCTGCATCACCGCGGCATTGGCGCACAGGCTGACCGTCACGGCGCGTCCAAGCCGGTTCCAGTTGCCCAGACCCAGCAAGTCGTCCGGCGCCAGCCAGTGCAGTTCAAACGGACCGTTGTGCAGCCATGCCGGAGCGTGCGGCAGCAACGCCGGCAACACCGCATACAGCCATACCAGGGTGCCGGCCGCCAGCCCGGCGATGACCGCGCGGGAGCCAAGTTGCGGTCGGTACACCGCCGCCAGCAAGGCCGGGGTCAGCCCGGCCAACGCTGAAAACGAAATCGACCCGATATCGGCCAGCGCCTCGTTGCGCGCCAGCACGCGGCTGTAGGTCCAGGCCAGCAGCAACACGACGAGAATCGCCACCCGCCGATAATTCAGCAGCTCGCCGCGCAGGTCGCCGTGCTCGTCGCGACCCCAGCCTGCGCGCACCCGCAGCGGCGCAATGAAATGGTTGACCACCATCAGGCTCAGGGTCAGCGTCGCGATCACCACCATGCTGGTGGCGGCGCTGAGTCCGCCGAGGAAGGCCACCAGCGCCAGGCCGTGCTCGCCACGCGCCAGCGGCAACGCCAGCACATACATGTCCGAGGAGACCCCGCTGGGGCCGAGCAAGGCATCCCCCATCCGCGCCAGTGGCAGGATCGGCAGCGAGATCAACAACAGGTACAGCGGAAACAGCCAGCGCGCGGTGCGCAGGTGGCCGTCGTCGCGGCACTCCACCACGCCGGCGTAGAACTGGTGCGGCAAGGTGAACATCGCCAGCGCACCCAGCAGAATCAGCGCGGGAAACCCGCCGCTGTCCGGTGCTGGCGGCACGCTGAGCGGGAGGTGGGCGGGCAACGCGGTAAACAACAGCGTGCCCAGCGCCAGCATCGCGCCGAGCTTGAACAGCGATTCGAACGCCATCGCCAGCACCAGGCCGCGGTTGTGCGCCATGGTCGACGCGCGTCGCGTACCGAACAGCATGGCAAACAGCGCCATCAACAAGGCCACGTACAGCGCGCTGTCCTGCCACGGTGCCGACTCGGTGAGCTGTCCCTGGCTGAGGATTCCGTAGCTCATCGCCACCGCCTTCAATTGCAGCGCGATGTACGGAACGATACCGATCACCATGACTGCGGTGACCATCGCGGCCAACCCGGGGTGCCGCCCCAGCCGAACCGCGATCAGGTCAGCCAGCGAACCGGCGTTGTACTCGCGCACCAGTTGCACCAGCCTGCGCAGGAAACGGATCGCGAATACATACATCAGGATCGCGCCGACAAAGGTCGGCGGCAGCCACCAGCCGGAGCGGCTGGCCTGGGTCACCGTGCCGTAGAACGTCCACGAGGTGCAGTGGATCGCCAGCGACAGCGCATACACGACCGCCCAGCGCTTCTCGAAAATGTGCGGCCGCCGTTCGCCCAGCAGCGCCACGCCGAACAGCATGCCCAGCCAGCACAGCGCAGCGAAGGCGATCAGGCTGGCGCTCAGCATCGCGTTCGAACCTGTAGTCGCGATGCTTTTCTCTCGTCGTTGGGAGGCCAGAGCGAAGAGCTTTCGTCCTCCTTCGGAGGGCGAGTCACTTTTCTCTTGCGTGGCCAAGAGAAAAGTAACCAAGAGAAGGCCACCCCACTTGGCGCTTGCCGGGCATCCATGCCCGGCAAGCGCCAAGTGGGGTGTCTTTTTCTCTTGGTTACTTCTCTTTTGGACAAGCAAAAGAGCAAGTAACTCGCCCTCCGCAGGAGCACGAAAGCTCTTCGCTCGAATGCACCACACCAAGGCAAAGGCATCGCGACTGCAGTCGTCCCTGCGGCCACGTCCTCGCGAAGACGCCGGCGCGCAGCCATCAATGCCCCGCTGGCAACCCCAACGCCCGCACCGCGTTCACCAGCCAGCGCAACTGCACGCCATGGCGAGTGTCGTAGTCGGCTCCGGAATATCCCCACCAGTCCCAGCATGCTTGCGGATTCAAGGGCGCGAAACTTGCGCGAGTCTGAGGATATAGCACAGCCACATCGTAGGCATCGGCCCAGCGATTGAAGCCCGCGTCCTTCACGAACGCCTCGCCCACCGCGTCGGCATTCTGCTTGCAGCCGTGGAACGCCACCACCAGGCCGCAGGCTTTGCCCGCCGCGCACGCGGCGGGCACATAGACATAACCCGTACTGGCCAGAAAGGCATCGGCACCGTCAGGGCGCAATGCATCCTGGTCGAACGTGCGCAACTCGCCTTTCGCGCTGGCCGTCACCGCATGCGCCGGCTTGCCGAACATCTGCGCGAAGATCGCGCCTGCTGCGTCGAATCCGCAGTGACCGAGATACGGCGACACTGACTTGCCGCAGTCATCACCTGCGGCAGCCACTGGCAGGTTGTGCGCGAAATCACGCGCGCCATCATCCTTGACCTGCATGCCGGCCAACACCGTGTCGCTGCCACGCAGCTTGTCATAGAACCCCGCGGCAGCCTCGGCCACCGCGGGCGCGACGGTCGTATCCGCGCGGCCATGCAGCAGGTAGACATGGGCGTTGGCAAGATCCTTCAACTGACCGATCTCGCCCGCCGCCGAACGCTGTTGTGCCTGCCTAACCAGCGCACTGATATCTGCCGCTGGCACACCCTTCATGCAGGTGGTCAGCGCCAGCTTGAGCTGTCCCTCGGCGCAGCCGTAGGGTCCACCCGCGACCAGCGCCGCGTTGGCAAACAGTTCGGGGTAAGCCAGCTGGGCCTGGCCCGCCATGTAGGCACCCGACGATAACCCGGTCACGGCGACCCGTGAGGGATCGAGCTTGAGCGTGGGCAAAGCAGCCTTGTCGCTGGCGGCGCAGGCAACGGTGCTGCTGAAGAACAGCGCGAGGAAGATCACACGCAGACAGAATTTTGGTTGCATCGATACACTCCAGCGTTCACGGTTCGGGCGGAACTGGCTGCCATGCACCCTGCAGGAATATCCGCAGAGTGCATGGCAGCGGGCCGCCGGCGATGGCTCAGAAAGTGTAGCGAGCCGTCAGCGTGACCATCCGCGGTGCCCCGTAGAAGCCGGTGATGATGCCGAGCGAGGAAATGTTGTAGCCGGTGGTGCGATATGACTTGTTGGCCAGATTGCTGCCCTGCAGGCTCAGCGTCCACGGCTCATTGATCTTCCAGATCACGCCCGCGTTCCACAGGCCATACGCTTGCTGTGCAATCAACGGCGACAACGAGGTCTCCGGATACACCATGGTCTGATAGGTGTAATTGACCCGTGCGGTGAGGCTGCCGCCATTGCCCACCGGCTGGGTATTTTCCAGCGACAGGCCGCCTGACCACTTTGGTGCGTTGGTGAACTTCTGCTGGTCGGCGACATTGACGCCGGCCGTCATGAACTGGGTGTACCTGGTGTGCAGGTAGGCGAACTGCCCGCTGAGCGTCCAGTTCTCGCTCGGCTTCCAGGCAAACTCTTCTTCCAACCCGTCGATATGGCCCTTGCCCGCATTGGTGAAGTCACCAAAGAATCCCGGGCTGCCATTCGGCAAGGTGTAGGAGCTGAACACCGACAACTGGATGTTCGAGTAGACGTTGTGGAACACCGCCGTGTTCATCATCAACGTGTCGTCGAAGAAGGTCATCTTGCTGCCCAGCTCGAACGACTGCACTTTCTCGTCATTGATCGGCTTGCATGAGCTCGGAATCGCCACGCAATTGGCGCGGATGTTGAAGCCGCCGGAATGGAAGCCTTCGCTGTAGCTGCCGTACAACCTGACGTCGTCGCTCACCTTCCAGTCCAGCGAGAGCTTCGGTGACACGTTGTTCGACGAATGCGACCCGGTGAAGTCGGCCACGGTGGAGGTCGGGGTCTGGAACGTGGCATCGGCGTAGCCAAAGTTCTGGATCACCGCCGTCTTCACCTCATGGGTGTAGCGCAGGCCCAGATCCAGGCTCCATGCGGGGCTGATATCCCAGGTGAAATCACCGTAGCCGGCATAACTCTTTGTGCCCATGCTGCCGCCGGTGCTGCCGTACAACGAATAGCCGAGCGTGCTGTAGGGCGGCGAACCGAGAAAAATGTTGTGGATCGAGCCAATCGCCGCACCGTTGAAATAGTAGAGCCCGGCCACGCCATGCACCGAGCCGCCGGAGTCGTAGTTGGCCTGGAATTCCTGGGTCAACTGGTGATCGCTGTACTTGGCGCTGACGTCGGCAATCTTCTCCGGCAAGGTGTCAAAGTCGATATTGGTAACGGTCGAGGATTCGCGATAGGCGGTGATGGACTTCAGTGTCCAGTCCTGACTGACGATCCAGTTGAGGGTCAGCGCGCCGCCGCTCATGTCGGTATGGTTGATCTGAGCCAGGCCACCGCGTGTGTCGAAATTACTGGACAGCGGTGCGTAAGTGGGATCGAACTTGTTGACGATCAGCATCTTCGCACCGCGCGGATTGGAGTTGTCGCGCAGGCCATCGACGGTCAGCTGGGCATTGAAGGTGTTCGATGGAAAGAAGCCCAACGTGGCACGCGCCGCATTGGTGTTCTTGTTGCCGTTGCGGCTGTTGCTGGTGAGGTTCTTGCCGAAGCCGTCGTTATGTTCGGTGGCCGCCGCGATGCGGCCGCGCCACACGCCATCGGCGCTGGCGCCACCGAGGCTGGCCTTGGCGTCTTTCTCGCCATGCGTGCCCACGGTGGTCTCTACCGAACCCTCGGTCCTGGTCGGCAGCGGGTTGGACACATACTTGATCGCACCACCAATGGTGTTCTTGCCGTACAGGCTGCCCTGCGGGCCACGCAACACCTCGATCCGGTTGACGTCGAATACGTCGAGCAGGGCACCCTGCGGCCGGGCCATATAGACATCGTCCAGATAGATGCCCACGCCCGGGTCGAAGCCCCAGGTGGGATCGGCCTGGCCGACACCACGAATATAGGCGGTCAACGTGGTGTTGGAGCCACGCGCCGCGTAGATCTGCAGCGAGGGCACCTTGCCCTGCAGGTCCGCCAGACTCTGTATGTTCTGCTTGAACAGCGCTTCGCTGGTGAAGGCACTGACCGCAATCGGCACGTCCTGCAGTGTCTCCGCGCGTTTGCGTGCCGTGACTGTCACCTGCCCCAACTGCTTGGCATTCGCCGGCCTGGCCGTACCAGCACTGACATTGTCACTACTTGCCTGTTGCGCATACAGCGGCAAGGCACACAACAGGCCAGTGGCCAGACCAATCGCCAGACTCAGAGACGTGCGCTTCATGATTTCCCCTTCCCTCATGGTCACAACCATCGACGATGGATGTTGATGCGGCCAAGAGTAGGCAGCGCCGGCCGCCACGGCACTTGTACCTTCGTACAGTGCCCGCGATGACGGAGCACGCGGATACTCGGCCCGGGTCGATTGCGACCGAGACTACATGGGGAACTTCAGGGATGGCCTTTCTGATTGTGCTGGCCGCGTTGTGCTTCTTGATGTTTGCGGCGTACCGCGGCTACAGCGTGATCCTGTTTGCCCCGATCGCGGCGCTGGCTGCGGTATTGCTGACCGAGCCGTCCCTGGTGGCGCCGATTTTCACCGGCCTGTTCATGGACAAGATGGTCGGCTTCCTCAAGCTCTATTTTCCGGTATTCATGCTCGGCGCGCTGTTCGGCAAGCTGATCGAACTGTCCGGGTTTTCCAAGGCGATCGTGGCCGCCACCATCAACCTGGTGGGCCGCAGCCGCGCGATCCTCTCGATCGTACTGGTGTGCGCCGTACTCACTTACGGCGGCGTGTCGTTGTTCGTGGTGGTGTTCGCGGTCTATCCGTTCGCGGCCGAGCTGTTCCGCGCCAGCAACATTCCCAAGCGCCTGATCCCCGGCACCATTGCACTGGGCGCATTCACCTTCACCATGGATTCGCTGCCCGGCACGCCGCAGATCCAGAACATCATCCCCACTGCGTTTTTCGGCACCAATACCTGGGCAGCGCCATGGCTGGGCTCGATCGGCGCGGTGTTTATCCTGATCGTGGGGCTGACCTACCTGGAGTGGCGCCGACGCAAGGCCGCGGCGGCAGGGGAAGGCTACGGCGACACCCTGCTCAACGAACCGGCGCCATTCGAGCACGGCAAGCTGGCGCATCCGCTGGTCGCGCTGCTGCCACTGGTGATGGTCGGCGCAGGCAACAAGCTGCTGACCGAGCTGATTCCACGCGCCTACGGCAGCACGCAATCGTTCGTACCGGCGGTGGTCGGCAACGCCGCGCCGGTCGTGCAGGAAGTGTCCAAGATCGCCGCAATATGGGCGGTCGAGGGCGCGCTGCTGCTGGGTATCCTTTGTGTGCTGCTGTTCGCATGGCGCCCGGTATCGACGCGCTTTGCCGAGGGCAGCAAGCTGGCGATCAGCGGCGCGCTGCTGGCCTCGATGAACACCGCCTCCGAATACGGCTTCGGCGCGGTGATTGCCGCCCTGCCTGGCTTCAGGGTGGTCGCAGACGCGCTGCACTCGATTCCCAATCCGCTGATCAACGAAGCCGTCACCGTGACCGCGCTGGCAGGCATCACCGGCTCCGCCTCCGGCGGCATGAGCATCGCCCTGGGAGCGATGGCGGATACCTTCATCCACAACGCGCAAGCCGCCGGCATTCCGATGGAGGTGCTGCACCGGGTGGCGGCGATGGCTTCCGGCGGCATGGACACCCTGCCGCACAATGGCGCCGTGATCACCCTGCTGGCTGTCACCGGCCTGAGCCACCGCCAGTCGTACAAGGACATCTTCGCGATCACCGTGATCAAGACCCTGGCCGTCGTGGTGGTGATCGCCGCGTACTACCTGACCGGCCTGGTCTAGACAACACAAACCAGCAAAAAACGACGCCACTCCCCCGACCGGCCGCAGCCGATTGACGACGTCGCTCTCGATCCAGAGTCGCCGGATTTGTCCACGCGATTCTATCTGGTCCCGCGCAAGCGGAATCATCGTGAAGCTAAGGAGTGACGAGCGATGTCGAACAAGATGCCCATCCTGGGCTGCTTGCCCTGCTGCTTTTGCTGCCCGCACTGACGGCACGGGCGGCGTGCCATGACACGGTGGTGCTGGTGCACGGCAATACCGGCAGTCCCGCCGATTTCCAGAACACCCACAACCTGCTGCGCCAGCGAGGCTGGAGCGACGCGCAGATCTCGGCGCCAGCCTGGGGCAAAGCCTTCTGTGCTGCTTGCAACGACCACAACGGCAGTGAGGAAACGCCGGTGCGCAATGCCATCAGCAGCGCGATCGCCAGCTCATGCACTGGCCGCATCGATGTCATCGGCCACTCGATGGGCGTGACCCTGGCCATGCGCGAGATTGACAAGCTCAATGTCTCCGCCAAGGTCGACGTGTTCATCGGCATCGCCGGTGCCGTGCACGGGCAGTGGTCATGCGGAATGTATCCATTCAATGTCGCCAGCAGCACCTGCGACTCCTACGGCCTGTCGGTGCACAGCCCCTTGCTGCAGGGTATCGCCGGGCATCGTTTCGGAGTGCACATGTACTCGATGAAATCATGGGGCGACGAGATCAACTGCTACGCCAGCTGCATTGTCGATGGCGTGCATACCTCGACCATCCAGGGTGAGGACTTCAGTTTCGACTACCCCTACGGCCACTACCAGCTGCTCTGGTATACCGCCACTGATCAGGTAAACCTGCTGCAGTGAGCTTTGGAGCCGGCGCCCCAGCCTGTGCCGGCTCCACATCAACACTCCCACGCTGGGGGCGTTGATGCCGCGGGCCTGACACCTTCGATGAACCCTTGCCCGATCGCATGGCCTCGACCTCACATCAGGTCGCTCACCCGCGCGCCTCAATAAAATGAACGGGCTGCGTGGCCACGCAGCAAGTTGTCACATAAACCCGTATAATCCGCAGGTTAATCCCTCTGATAACCCACGTGGTGGCTTCTAGCGCCACCCGAGTGCTTTCCATGTCCATTGAAAATCTGCGCAACATCGCCATCGTCGCCCACGTCGATCACGGCAAGACCACCCTCGTCGACTGTCTGCTGAAGCAGTCCGGCACGCTGGCCGAACGCACCGTGCTGGCCGAGCGCGTGATGGATTCGAACGATCAGGAAAAGGAGCGTGGCATCACGATCCTGGCCAAGAACACGGCCATCACCTGGAAGGGCAACCGCATCAACATCGTCGACACCCCGGGACATGCCGACTTCGGCGGCGAGGTGGAGCGCGTGCTGTCCATGGTCGACTCGGTGCTGATCCTGGTCGACGCAATGGACGGCCCGATGCCGCAGACCCGCTTCGTGACCCAGAAGGCATTCGCGATGGGCTTCAAGCCGATCGTGGTGATCAACAAGGTCGACCGCCCCGGCTCGCGTCCTGAATGGGTGGTTGAGCAGGTGTGGGATCTGTTCGATCGCCTCGGCGCGACCCCGGAACAGATGGATTTCCCGATCGTCTACGCCTCCGCCCTGAACGGCTACGCCGGCCTGGACGAGAACGTGCGCGAAGGCGACATGACCCCGCTGTACGAAGCGATCATGAAACACGTGAGCAAGCCGGACGTGGATCCGGACGGCCCGTTCCAGATGCGCATCAGCCAGCTCGACTACAACAGCTTCGTCGGCGTGATCGGCATCGGCCGCGTCCAGCGCGGCACCTTGAAGAAGGGCATGCCGGTTGCCGTGATCGATCGCCATGGCAAGAAGCGCCAGGGCAAGGTGATGCAGGTGCTGGGCTTCCTCGGCCTGGAGCGGATCGAGCAGGACAGCGCCGAGGCCGGCGACATCGTGGCCATCTCGGGCATCGCCGACCTGACCATCTCCGACACGATCTGCGCGCTGGATACGCCCGAGGCGTTGCCCCCGCTGACCGTTGACGAGCCGACCATCTCGATGACCTTCCAGGTCAACAACTCGCCGTTCGCCGGCAACAAGGATCTGTCCGGCGGCAAGTTCCTGACCAGCCGCCAGCTGCGTGAGCGCCTGGATCGCGAGCAGGTGCACAACGTGGCGCTGAAGGTCGAGGAAGGTTCCGACGCGGACAAGTTCCTGGTCTCCGGCCGCGGCGAGCTGCATCTGTCGGTGCTGATCGAGAACATGCGTCGTGAAGGCTACGAGCTGGCCGTGTCGCGTGCGGAAGTGATCATCAAGGAGATCGACGGCCAGAAGATGGAGCCGATCGAGCAACTGGTGGTCGATGTCGAGGAAATCCATCAGGGTGCCGTGATGGAGAGGCTCGGCGTGCGCAAGGGCAGCCTCAAGAACATGGAATCGGACGGCAAGGGTCGCGTGCGTCTGGATTACGAGATCCCGGCGCGCGGCCTGATCGGCTTCCAGAACCAGTTCAAGACCCTGACCCAGGGTTCGGGCCTGCTGTTCCACGTGTTCGACCATTACGGCCCGAAGGAAGATGGACAGATCGCCAAGCGCCTCAACGGCGTGATGATCGCCAACGCCGGCGGCACCACCCCGGCCTACTCGCTGGGGCCGCTGCAGGATCGCGGCAAGCTGTTCGCCGCCGAAGGCGACAACGTGTATGAAGGCCAGCTGGTCGGCATCCACGCCAAGGACAACGACCTCACCGTCAACGTGATCAAGCCCAAGCCGCTGACCAACATGCGCGCCTCCGGCAAGGACGATGCGATCCAGCTGAGCCCGGCGATCAAGTTCACGCTGGAACAGGCGCTGGACTTCATCGACGACGACGAGCTGGTCGAGATCACCCCGAAGGAAATCCGCCTGCGCAAGAAGCACCTGACCGAAAACGATCGCAAGCGCTCCTCGCGCGGTTGAGTCGTCGCCTCAAATGATGGAACAGAAGGCCGCCGCAAGGCGGCCTTCTGCATTCAACCACCTGCAGGAGCGCATCCCTTCTTTCTCAACATCAGGGAAGAGCAACGCGCACAGGGTGCGCTCCTACACGTTCTTGGCGCCCCTGACCCGCAAACCCGGTCTTTGCCGGGCCAGCTTGCGCAGCAGCTCGGCGAAGGCCTGCAAATCGTCGTGCCATGGCGTGGCGTCGCGCCAGTACAGGGCGATTTCCCGCCCCGGCGATTGCCCCTTGAGTTTGGCCAGCACGATATTCGGCATCGAGGCCAGTCGCTCATGTGCCAGCGCCGGCACCAGCGCATAACCGCCACGCAGGCTGACCAACGCTGCAAGGCTCTCCAGGCTCACATCCTGTACATGGCCATGCTCGCTGCCATCACATGCAAGCCCTTCGGCGTGGCTCTCCGCCATCAGCGTGGCCTCGGCCGGATCAAGCTGATCCAGTGCGATGCTGTCCTGCCCCGCCAACGCATGATCCGCGCGCAGCATCAACTCCCACGGCTCGGCGAACAACGGCCGGCTGGCAATCCCGCTGACCTCGGGTGTGGCAGGCGCCAGCACGGCGTCGAGTTCGCCCTCCTGCAAACGACGCAGCAGGCCACGCGGCTTGCCCTCTGAGATACCCAATCGCACGCCCGGAAAATATTGCGGAAACGGCGCAATCAGATGCGGCAACAAATACGGCCCCAGCGAGGCCGGCACGCCCAGACGAAGCTCGCCACCAAAGGCGACGTCGCCGGCGCGGGCAAGCTGCTGCAGATGCTCAGCTGACGCAAGCACGGCATCAATCTGCTGCAGCAGGCGTTGGCCGCCGGCAGTCGGCACGATGCGCCGGCCACCGCGTTCGAACAGGGGAGAACCCAGCGCCAGCTCCACTTTTTGCACCTGATGCGACAACCCTGACGGGCTGATGTGCATCGCGCGCGCAGCGCGATTGAAACTGCCATGGCGCTGCACCGCCTGCACCAGGGTCAGGTCGCGCAGCGAGACGGCGGCGAGGGTCATCGAAATCATCGAATGCTGCATGTCATCAAAGGCGTTTGTATGCGTTGGGGATCGAGGTCATGCTGTCTGGCGAAGTGGGGCCAACGGCAACCCGCGCAGTCTAACCGCCACCGCGCATCGGATGTCGGCCACGCTCTCGTTTCGAGGCGGTCTGCACGCCGCCCTTACTGCATTTCAGTGATAATCGCTTTTTTTGCCGGGCTGGCGATCGCCCATCGCCAACGTTCAACCATCCCAGCCGCAGGATTCAGCCAGGAGCTCCTCATGAAAGACACCTTTTCCGTACGCGATACCCTCGAAGTCAACGGCAAGAGCTACACGTTTGCCAGCCTGACCAAGCTGGGCCAGCGTTTCGACCTGAAGCGGCTGCCGTTTTCGCTGAAGATCCTGCTGGAGAACCTGCTGCGTCACGAAGACGGCGTGGACGTGACCTCGAAGGAAATCGAAGCCATCGCGCAGTGGGATGCCAAGGCCGAGTCGGAAACCGAGATCGCCTTCATGCCGGCGCGCGTGGTGCTGCAGGATTTCACCGGCGTGCCCTGCGTGGTCGACCTGGCCGCGATGCGCGACGCCGTGGTCAAGCTCGGCGGTGACGCGACCCAGATCAACCCGCTGGCGCCGGCCGAACTGGTCATTGACCACTCGGTGCAGGTTGACGTCTACGGTTCGGAGTCGGCGCTGGAGAAGAACGTCGAGATCGAGTTCGAGCGCAACCAGGAGCGCTACTCGTTCCTGCGCTGGGGCCAGAAAGCGTTCAACAACTTCAAGGTGGTGCCGCCGCGCACCGGCATCGTGCATCAGGTGAACCTGGAGCACCTGGCCCGCGTGGTCTTCACCGGCGAAAAGGACGGCCAAAGCTGGGCCTACCCGGATACCGTGTTCGGTACCGACTCGCATACCACGATGATCAACGGCATCGGCGTGCTCGGCTGGGGCGTGGGCGGCATCGAAGCCGAGGCCGCAATGCTGGGCCAACCGTCATCGATGCTGATTCCGCAGGTCGTCGGCTTCAAGCTCAAGAGCAGGATGCCCGAGGGCGTCACCGCCACCGACCTGGTGCTCACCGTCACCCAGATGCTGCGCAAGCTCGGCGTGGTCGGCAAGTTCGTCGAGTTCTTCGGCGATGGCCTCAAGCACCTGCCGCTGGCCGATCGCGCCACGATCGCGAACATGGCGCCCGAATACGGCGCCACCTGCGGCATCTTCCCGATCGATCAGGAAGCGCTGAACTACATGCAGCTGTCCGGCCGCAGCGCCGAGCAGATCAAGCTGGTCGAGGCGTATGCCAAGGCACAGGGCATGTGGCATGACGAAAACTCGTTGGAGCCGACCTTCACCACCACCATGGAGCTGGATCTGGCGGATGTACGCCCGTCGCTAGCCGGCCCCAAGCGTCCGCAGGACCGCGTGTTGCTCGAAGCCGTGCAGCAGAGCTTCCATGATGTGATCGGCGGACTGACCGCCAACCGCAAGCCGAAGAGCAACGCTGCCGACAACTTCGCCAGCGAAGGTGGTGCCACCGCGATCGGCAACGAAGCAAACGCGATCAGCAACGGCAGTGTGCAGGTCGAGAAGGACGGCGAGAATTTCCGCGTCAGCGACGGCTCGGTGGTGATCGCGGCGATCACCTCGTGCACCAATACCTCCAATCCGGCGGTGATGCTGGCTGCCGGCCTGCTGGCCAAGAAAGCCGCCGCACGCGGGCTGAAGGCCCAGCCGTGGGTGAAAACCTCGATCGGGCCAGGCTCGCTGGTGGTCAGCGACTACCTGAAGAAAACCGGCCTGCTGGAGGAGCTGGAGAAGATCGGCTTCTACATCGTCGGCTACGGCTGCACCACCTGCATCGGCAACTCCGGCCCGCTGCCGACCGAGATCAGCAAGGCCATCGGCGAAGGCGATCTGGCGGTGGCATCCGTGCTGTCCGGCAACCGCAACTTCGAAGGTCGCGTGCATCCGGAAGTGAAGATGAACTACCTGGCCTCGCCGCCGCTGGTGGTCGCCTATGCGCTGGCCGGCACGCTGGATATCGACCTGACCACCGAGCCGCTGGGTACCGGCAGCGACGGCCAGCCGGTGTTCCTGAAGGACATCTGGCCCAGCAACAAGGAAATCTCCGACACCATCGCCGGCGCGATCAACCCGGCCATGTTCGAGAAGAACTACGCCGATGTGTTCAAGGGCGACAGCCGCTGGAACCAGATCGCCTCGCCGGACGGCGCGCTGTTCAAGTGGGACGACTCCACCTATATCAAGAACCCGCCCTACTTCGATGGCATGAGCGCCGAGCCGGGCACGATCGAGGACATCCACGGTGCCAGCGTGCTGGGCCTGTTCGGAGACTCGATCACCACCGACCACATCTCGCCCGCCGGCTCGATCAAGAAGGACAGCCCTGCTGGCTCGTTCCTGATCAGCAAGGGCGTGGAACCGAAGAACTTCAACTCCTTCGGCTCGCGTCGTGGCAATGACGACGTGATGGTGCGTGGCACGTTCGCCAACATCCGCATCAAGAACCTGATGCTGGACAACGTCGAAGGCGGCTATACCCGGCACATTCCGTCGGGTGAACAGATGGCCATCTATGACGCGGCCATGAAGTACAAGGCCAGCGGCACCCCACTGGTGGTGCTGGCCGGCAAGGAGTACGGCACCGGTTCGTCACGCGACTGGGCGGCCAAGGGTACCCTGTTGCTGGGCGTCAAGGCGGTGATCGCCGAGAGCTTCGAGCGCATCCATCGCTCCAACCTGGTCGGCATGGGCGTGCTGCCGTGCACCTTCAAGCAGGGTGAAAGCGCCAAGTCGCATGGTCTGACCGGCAGCGAAAGCCTCGACATCACAGGGCTGGACAACGGCAACTCGAAGGAAGCCACCGTCACAGCCACCGCCGTGGATGGCAGCAAGAAGCAATTCACCGTGAACGTGATGCTGTTGACCCCGAAGGAGCGCCTGTTCTTCCGCCACGGCGGCATCCTGCAATACGTGCTGCGTCAGCTGGCGAGCAAAAAGGTCGCCTGAGTCTTCACCTGATCCAGGCGAAGTCAAGAACGCCCCGGTTTCCGGGGCGTTTTTTTCGCGCTGGCGTTGCTATATCGCATGCTTCCAGCTTGCGATATAGCAACGCCAGCGACCGTCCTCCTCGCGCCATGCAGACTCGACCTCATACATGCCCAACTGATCGGGAAGCAGGCTCCCGCCACGGCTGAGCGTGACCGTAAAACGGGCCAGCATCCGTTCACCGCGGTGCTCGATCGTGACGGGCCCCATGACCACGCCCACATGTTCGCCGCGCAGCGACAGCAGACGCATCATGTTGCCCAGCGAACGAGGATCCAGCTCACCGCCATTGCCGTCGAAATCAGCGCTTAGCGGCGCGACCAGATCCGTCGCCGAACCCGCTTCGGCAGCCGCCGTCATCACTCCGATCGCCTGGCGCACCTGCACCTCATCCGGCGTGCGGTGGCAGCCCGAAAGGCTGGCTGCGGACAACCCGAGTACGATCAACGCAGTAGCCATTTTTTTTACGAAAATCATGCGGACAACTCGTTGCAATGCGGCTTGCCGCTATACGCGGGCGTATGCTCAAATGAACCGGGAAGCAGCGCCTGCTGTGCGGCTGCGTCTCATCACTGTCGATCATGATCCACGATAAAAACAGGGAACCCAAGCATGAGCAATGAACGTCCGTGGCTGGCCCACTACCCGGCTGGCGTGCCCGAGCAGATCGACGTCAACTCGTATGCTTCGGTACCGGCGGTTCTGGACGAGGCGTTTGAGCGGTTCCACGACAAACCCGCCTTTGCCAACTTTGGACGCAAGCTCAGCTACGGTGAAATTGACGCAATGAGCCGTCGGTTCGCGGGCTACCTCACCGGCGTGCTCCATCTCGGCAAGGGCGACCGCATCGCGATCATGCTGCCGAACGTGCTGCAGTATCCGATCGCATTGTTTGGCGCTTTGCGCGCCGGCCTGGTGGTGGTCAACACCAACCCGATGTACACCGCGCGCGAGTTGAAGCATCAGCTGGAGGATGCGGGTGCCAAGGCGATCGTGGTGCTCGACAATTTCGCTGCCACCCTGCAGGAAGTGGTCGAGGAAACCTCGGTCAAGCACGTCGTCACGACGGGCCTTGGCGACCTGCTCGGCTTCGCCAAGGGTACGATGATCAACTTCGCGCTCAAGCACGTGAAGAAGATGGTGCCGGATTTCGATCTGCCGCAGGCAGTCCGTTTCCGCGACGCGCTGGCGCAAGGTGCCGCGCATCCGATGCCCTCGGTAACGCTCAGCCACGACGACATCGCCTTCCTGCAATACACCGGCGGCACCACGGGTGTGGCCAAGGGTGCCATGCTGACCCACGGCAACATGGTCGCCAACATGCTGCAGGCGGATGCCTGGATCGGCACCCAGACCAAGCCCGGCGAGGAAGTGATCATCACCGCGTTGCCGCTGTATCACATCTTTTCGTTGACGGCGAACGGCCTGGTATTCACCCGGCTCGGCGGACTCAACTGGTTGATCACCAACCCACGCGACATGCCCGGCTTCGTCAAGGAGCTGAAGCAGTCCGGTTTCACCGCGTTGACCGGCGTCAACACCTTGTTCAACGGCCTGCTCAATACACCCGGTTTCGCCGAGCTGGATTTCTCTCGCCTGCACTTGTCGCTGGGTGGCGGCATGGCCGTGCAGCGCGCCGTGGCCGAGCGCTGGAAAAAGGTCACTGGCTGCACCTTGGCCGAGGCCTACGGACTGACCGAAACCTCTCCCGCCGTATGCATCAACCCGCTGGATCTGAAGCAATACAACGGCTCGATCGGCCTGCCGTTACCCTCCACCCTGGTGGCTATCTGGTCCGAGGAAGGCCAGCCCTTGCCGACGGGTGAAGTGGGCGAACTGATGGTGCACGGCCCGCAGGTGATGAAGGGCTACTGGCAACGGCAGGATGAGACCGTCAAGGTACTCGGCACCGACGGCTGGTTGCACACCGGAGACATCGCCAGGATGGACGAGAACGGTTACTTCTACATCGTCGATCGCAAGAAGGACATGATCCTGGTGTCCGGCTTCAATGTGTATCCGAACGAAGTGGAGGACGCAGTGATGGAGCACCCCGGTGTGCTCGAAGTTGCTGCCGTAGGCCTTCCTGACGAGCATTCCGGCGAAGTCGTCAAGTTGTTCGTGGTGCGCAAGGATCCCAACCTCAGCGAAGGCGAGCTGAGGGAGTTCTGTCGTGACAAATTGACCGGTTACAAGCGGCCGAAGCTGATCGAGTTCCGCAATGAACTGCCCAAGAGCAACGTAGGCAAGATCCTTCGTCGTGAATTGCGTGACGAGAAGAAAGCTTCCACCTGACCCCCTTCTGCAAACCCCTGCTCGACAAAACGCCCGCAGATGCGGGCGTTTTGTCGAGCAGGGGGCAACCGACGGCTCAGCCGTCCTTCCAATACTCGAGAATATCGGCGTAGCCGCCAAGCAGGTTCCACAGCGGGACCTGTTTGTCCTCGGGAATACGGCTGTACGAAAAGCCGATGTGGTGGTCGGAAACACGGGCAACCACGGCTTCCAGATGGATATGCAGGTTGTGCCCGAAGATCATGTCCAGCACCCAGCTCTGTCCCGCATCACCGGTCCAGCCCAATGGCCTGCGCAACAGCGCACCCGTAGCCGAAATATCAACCAGCTCGGTCGGATGTGACTCGCCATGCCGGCTCATCAATACGGTCGTTTCGATCTGCATGCGCGCGGGACGCAACTTCTCCGGTGCGCTGCCCTCTTGTCCATTCTTGTCGATCGCCATCAGGTGTACCGTCCGTTTGCTGGCGTCTGCCCCCCGGCAACGACGCGATGTCCAACATCAATCTGAATTGTTCCGCGAACCCTTTCGCTGATTCCGCGGCGCTTTTTCACCACATTCATCCAGCGCGCAAGCACTAGCGCACAGCATGGATGCGGGGCTCGAATCTACAACAAGCAATCGTCGTGCCAGCATGGTGATCAAGATCACTTTCCATGCCTGCACGCGGCAAATATGGCGCCGTGGCGCCCCTGGACGGGAATCACGATCTCGACACCTGACATCAGACAGGCGACTGCTCGATCAAAAAAGGTCGACTGCGTCACAATATATTCGGTCTCGCTTTCAGCGCCACTCTGACCGTCCATGCGTCAGGCAAGGGGATCCCTGCCGCATATCGTCACATTCAGTCATTTGCGGCTCGCTGGCCTGGTTGGTCTCCGGCAGACACACCACCTCGTCATTGTGCCCGTGCTGCCCGCTGCAGGAAATGGATCGCCCCACATAATCTGGAACTGACCCTCCCGGTACGCACAGGTGCACTGTTCAAATGGCATCAGCGCTGGACTTGCCTTCAGCTAGCCGCTAATCTGCCTGCACGAGCGGACGCGTGGGAACCCTGCCCGACAGGCTATGCCCTGAGTCGAAGCTCACAAAATCAACCAGTGAACCGTCAGCAGCGTCGATCTTCGCGACTTTCTGACTTGCGCCGCCTCCGAGGCTGACAACCCGGACCTGCTGCACAATGGTTGCCAGTGGCCCGTATGACCGAAGCACCATCGCGTGTATTCATCAAACCGGTTGCGACGTCGGCGCCAGAGCGCCGCGGCTTGACGTTGTGAAAGAACGCAATACCCACGGAACGCCGTCTCACCGCCGCGTTCGAGCACGGACATTCATGTTGAGCCTGCAAGGTTGAATGACCCCGACGATGTTGAACGCACTGCCAGCCGCTGAAGGCGGCCCCATGACATGCATTGATGAGCACTGAGCCAGTCGTCGAGCCAGCAGCCGTGGTAACCGCAGCACGGGATGCGTTTGCCGCGCTGCCGCAGCAGCAGGAAATGCCGCTGGCCATCGTGCGTGGCGAGCCGATGCTGCAGATGCCGCAGGATCTGTACATTCCGCCGGATGCACTGGAAGTCATCCTGGAGTCGTTCGAAGGGCCGTTGGACCTGCTGCTGTACCTGATCCGCCGGCAGAACCTGGACATCCTGGATATCCCGGTTGCCGAGGTCACCCGGCAGTACATGACCTACATCGAGTTGATGCGCGATGTGATGCGGCTGGAGCTGGCCGCCGAATACCTGTTGATGGCCGCGATCCTGGCCGAGATCAAGTCGCGGCTGCTGCTGCCGCGACCGCCGGCCGAGGAAGGGTTGGAAGAAGACCCCCGCGCCGAACTGGTGCGGCGCTTGCAGGAATACGAGCGATTCAAGCGAGCTGCGGAGGACATTGAAGCCCTCCCGCGGATCGAACGCGACAGTGTGGTGGTGCATGCCGAAGTGGGCGAGCGCAACGTCATCAAGTTGCCGCCTCCGCTGGAGCTTGCCGAAATGCTGCTGGCGCTGAAGGAGGTGATGCACCGGGCCGAAATGTTCGGGCATCACGCGATCAAGCGCGAGACGCTCAGCGTGCGCCAGCGCATGGGAGACCTGCTGAGCAAGCTGGACGACAGGGAATTCAGTCGCTTCGAGTCTCTGTTCGACCCGACCGAGGGTCGCCAGGGCGTCGTGGTGACCTTCCTTGCCATGCTGGAGCTGGCCAAGGAAATGCTGGTGGAGATTGTGCAGGAACAGGCGCTGGGACCGATCTACGTGAGAGCGAAAGCGATCCAATCAGACGAATACGCCGAACTGACGGCTGACGAATCACAGGCTGGCGAATCGGCATTGATCGAATCGACCGGCGAATGAACGACCTTTACTGAATCGGCATCCGACCCAAGGTTATGCAGATCGAGCAACTCAAACCCATTGTCGAGGCCGCCTTGCTGGCGTCTACCCAGCCGATGACCGTGCATCAGCTCGGTGATCTGTTCGGCGAGACCGAGGAGGTCAGCCACGAGTTGATCGCCAGGGCGCTGGAAGCGCTGGCCAGCGACTGCGATGGTCGCGGTGTCGAGTTGAAGGAAGTGGCTTCCGGATTCCGTTACCAGGTACGCCAGGAAGTACATCCGTGGATCTCGCGGATGTGGACCGAACGACCCAGCCGCTATTCGCGCGCCCTGCTGGAAACGCTGGCCCTGATCGCCTACCGGCAACCCATTACCCGCCCCGAAATCGAGCAGATCCGTGGTGTGGTGGTGTCGTCCAGCATCATCAAGACGATGGAAGAGCGTGAGTGGATCCGCGTGGTCGGCCATCGCGATGTGCCCGGCAAGCCGGCTCTGTTCGGCACCACCCGCGATTTCCTCGACTACTTCAACCTGAAATCGCTGGACCAGCTGCCACCGCTTTCGGAAATCCGCGACATGGAAGACCCGCAGTTGCGCTTCGAGCCGGAACCCCTGCCCGCGCGCATCGTGCGGGACCTGCCGATCGATCCGGAAGAAAGCGCCACACCGGATGAAACCCGCGACATCGAAACAGAATTTGAGCACCCTGCATCCGCGGACGCCGCCGATGCACAACACAGCGACATCACGGCAGGCGTCGACGAGGCGCCCGCCACTTCACCCGAGTCCGACGAGACAGGCTCCGAACCGAGCCCGCTCGACGCGATCCCGACGACCACTGCCGATGAGGCAGCGAACCCCGCAGCGGATGTCGAATCCGACGCCGCCGAGCCAGATACCGAGGAGTACCGCGCATGACTGCGCCGCAGAAATCCGTTCTATCGCTGAAGCGCGAACCACGCAATGAAACCGAGGGCCCTGCCCTCGAAGAGCGCCTGCACAAGGTGCTGGCCAATGCCGGCCTCGGCTCGCGCCGCATGCTGGAGCAACGCATCCAGTCCGGCGAAGTCGAGCTCAATGGCGCGCCCGCCGAAATCGGCATGAGCGTCAAGGCCGGCGATCGCGTGGTCATGGACGGCAAGCAGTTCGTCGTCGCCACCGACAGTCGCGACGAAACCGAAGTGCTGATCTACCACAAGCCCGAAGGCGTGCTGACCACCCGCGATGATCCGGAAGGTCGCCCCACCGTGTTTGAGCAGCTGCCCCGTCTGAAGGGTGCGCGCTGGGTCGCCGTGGGCCGCCTGGATATCAACACCACCGGTCTGCTGCTGCTGACCACCGATGGTGAACTGGCTAACGGCCTGATGCACCCCAAGAGCGGTCTCGAGCGCGAGTACCTGTGCCGCGTGCACGGCGAAGTGCCCGACGAGATCATCGAACGCCTCAAGGCGGGCGTGGAGCTGGACGACGGCCCTGCCCGCTTCGACGAAATCGCGGTGATCAGCCGCGGCGGCAGCCATAGCTGGTTCCGCGTGGTGATCCGCGAAGGCCGCAATCGCGAAGTGCGCCGCCTGTGGGACTCGCAAGGCTTTCTGGTCAGCCGCCTCAAGCGCATCCGCTACGGCAAGATCGAACTGCCACGCAACCTGCGTCGCGGCGAATGCGAAGCGCTGGATGCCGAAAGCGTCAAGCAGTTGCGGCAGACCACCGGGCTCGGCGCCGCGCAGCCGGCACTCACCCTGAGCCCGGTCCTGCATCAGCGTCGCGCCAATCGCAATGTCACCGAATACCGCCCGGAGCGCGGTGCCGGTACCGCCTGGACCGGTGGACAGGACGAGGCTCGCGAGCTGCGCGCCTACGACCGCATCCGCGAGGAACCCACCCGCGGTCGCAAGCCACCGGTGCGTCGCGATGGCCGCGAGGTCAATGGCAACGTGGCCCGCCCCGAGCGCGGTGCGGCTGGTGCCAGCCGTGGTGACAAGGGTCGTCGCGTAGCGCCCGGTCAGGAACTGCCATCGGTGCGTACCTGGTTTGCCGGCGAAAACCGTGATGGCGGCGCACGCACCGGCGGACCGCGCGGCCAGGCTGGAGCCGCCACCGGCAACCGGCGCCCGGCGGGCGGCAAGCCCTTTGGCGCGCGCGCTGGTGCGCCCGAGGGCCGCGGTCCGGGCAGCCCGTATACGGGTTTCGGTGGTGATTCGCGCAACGCCGGCTCGGGTAACCGTGCACCCGGCGGCCGCCCTGCACATGCCGGCCGCCCCCAAGGCCAGGGACCGACAACGGGCAATCGCGCGCCGGGCAATCAGGCGCGTCCGCAAGGCCAGGGCCAAGCTGCCGGACGTGGGCCGGGCCAAGGTGGCAATCGGTCACAGGCCGGTGGCGGCCGACCGCAGGGTCAGGGCGGCAACCGGGCACCCGGTGCCGGTCGGCCCCAGGGTCATGGTGGCGGGCGACCGCCAGGTCGCAGCGGTGGCGGCGGCAACCGTTCGGGCAATCGCTGAGCTTCGGCTCAGCGTGTCTCTGGATCTGAGCGGTGATCCGCATCTATCACAACACCCGTTGCTCCAAATCCCGCGCCGCGCTGGCCTTGCTTGAGCAGCACGGCGAGCCGTTCGAGGTCATCCACTACCTCGACAACCCGCCGGCCGCGTCCGAACTGAGCGAGCTGCTGCTGCAGCTCGGCATGGGCGCACGCGAGCTTTTGCGCACGGGCGAGATGGAGTATCGGACGCTTGGACTGGCGGACCCGGCACTCGACGACCATGCACTGATCGCCGCGATGGCTGCGCACCCGAAACTTATCGAACGACCGATCGTGGTTGCCGATGGCAAGGCCGCCATCGGCCGTCCACCGGAAGCGGTGCTGGCCATCCTGTAGTCGACCAGCAACTACCCGTGAAAAAGCCGCCCAAGGGCGGCTTTTTTTTCGACTGCAAAGCCATCACATCGCCAAGGCGAGCATCAGGCAGGCACTAAGTCAGGCCCGCTGCGATATCCCGGATGCTCACCAACTGGAGATTCGCCCGTCCAGCACTGGCAGGGAAAACTCCGTCGCCACCGTGCCAGCAGTCTTCTTGCCTATCAGCAACAAACCGTCACTGGTCTGTCGCTGTGAGCGGACTTGCTCGAACGTGTCTGCACTGACCTCGATGCCGAAACGCCTGGCATCCACGTTCTTGCCCCGCTCGCCGTCGTGGATTGAAACGGGAACCGCTGCGCCATGCTCGTCGGTGGGCTGGACGATCAGGTAGTAGTGCTTCACCAAAGCATCATGGGCGTCCTGCTTGACCACCAGGGACTTCTCCCCGGGCAGCGACACCAGGTACAGCGAATAGCTCAGCGGAGCCTGTTGCTCCATCAGGCTGAGCGTAGCCAGCGCGGGCCTCGCCTTGTCCAGCGCACCATGCACCACGGCATCATCGATGATCACCAGGTAAGGTGATGCCGTCGCACGATCCTGTACCGAAAGCCCTGCAACGATGCGGCTGGATTTTTCGGCGATTTCACCGCCTTCCTTGATGTTTTCGAGTTGCAGATCCGCCGCTTCGATCTTCTGTAGGTCGCCCGAATTCAATGCATCACTCATTACCGCCACTTCGCTCGACCACCTCGGCGAGAGTCCATCCGGCAGCTCGGCATATGGGTTGATCGCCCGCCATTTTTCTCCATACGACACGACTTTTTCGGCGAGACCCAGCTCCTTGCGGGCGAGCATCAGATGCTGCCGCGCGAATCGAGCCAGGTTACTGTCGTGGTCAGCCACCTGCCTGGCATCGGGATGCTCGGCAAAGGCCGACTGCAAGGCGGCGGGGTCGGTCGAACTCACGATGAGCCCACGCATCGAAGCATTGAACTTGTTGATCTCCATCAGCGCGCCCTCCGCATGCACCGAGGCACCGAGCGGGCTGATGCCGACGCCTGCGGCCTTCCTCACCACGATCCCGGCTTGCTGCTGCAACCGTGCCGCATCCTCGGCCACCGGAGAAACCCTTTGCTTCCAATAGTCGAAACTGTGCGTCCTCATGACGTAGATGCCTGCCGACAGCAGCATCAGACCGAGCAGCACAACCATGCAGATGCGCAGCCGGCGAGTCGTCATGCCGGCCAACAAGCGGGAGAGGTGCAGCCAGACCGGGCGCAACTTCTGGCGGAACAACCCGGGCCTTCCGGTAACCAGGGAAATCGCTGAAACGATGGATGTCGCCTCGGCGGCGGCAGCACCCGACGCACGACTCCTCGCCAGACTGGATCGGATCGCGGCAAGGCGCCGACTATCCATCGCGGCCTGCAATTCCTCGCGGTGTTCGGCAACGTGACAGGCGATCAGCAGAATCTGGCTCCATTTCTCAAACTTCGCTGGCGTGGTGGCGACCGCGGCGGCCTGGTCAGGAAGTGACTTGGTCAATCGTGTCATTGGAGGCCATTTCTGTTTTGGTGGAATCTCACCAGCGGCGGGCAGCATTTCCTTCAGGGCTCGAACCCGGCCCCGCCCGCGTCCCGACAAGCTTAACGGAGGAACCTATCCAGCGGCCCGGAATAGGCAGCGACCAGGGTCACTCCGTTGAAACGCACCAAATCGGTCGGCAGCGGACAAGTCGCCCCATCGCCAACTACGCCTGCGCCAGCGCGCGGATGAATTTCATCGACACACATGTCGCAATGGATCCGCGGTGCGCCGGCAACGTTAGCGGATCGAGCGTGACAGTTGCCACCCGCTACTGTGCGGCATACCTGGTCAGCGCGACCTTCGCTGCATTGGCGCCCGTGCACGTCGGTCGGTGCCATCCAATTTCCGTGACCAGCAAAGCAAGAGGCTCATGGAAAACCATGAGCCTCTTGAATCACATCGAGAGCCTGAACCACTGAACTGACGGCCATCCATACCGAACCCGCCGCTGATCGACAGTGAAAATGGCGATTTCAGCCGAATAGGTGATTTATTCCTTCAAGGCACCGATGGTGGCGTCATCAAGCTGCCCATTCACGGGCAAGCCACGGATCTTCTGGAATTTTTTGACCGCACCGACCGTGCCTGGCCCGGAGCGCCCATCCACCTTGCCGGTGTAAAGGCCCATGTCGGCCAGTTTGCCTTGCGCATCGGCGACTGAAAAATCGTTCTGCGGGCTGGATGACCCATCCACCGACAACTTGCCGCCGGCGCCGAGGCCACCGTCCACTTTCTGCGGCGCATACGCACGCACCGCTTTCACCATCTGGTTATAGGAGTCCAGGAACGCAGCGGCAATAACATTCCCTTGCGGAGTCTGGCTGTAAGCGCCAGCCGCAGCACCGCCACCCGCACCAAGACCCAACGCACCGAAGCCGAAATCGGTGTTGCGCGCACTTCCCTGAGCTGTAGCGACCTGCACGCCCGAGCGCGTGTCCGTCAACATGAGCATCGTCGAGGTTTCGTTGGTTTTCATTGAGCCGACCACCGCGCCAATGAGCGCGCCATAGCCGCCCCCGACACCAGCCAGACCCGCGCCGCCACCACCGCCCGTATTTTGGGAGAACTGGATCGTGGGTGTGACCACATAATCGGCCGCCACCATCTGGCCCTTGCCCATGTTGCTGGTGCTGCGCAACTCGCCACTGGCGCGCAGATCACGCTCCTGCATCATGTTGTTCATCGCGCGACCGCGATCAACCACGACAAAACAGTTGCTCTGCTGAATCATGAGACGAATGAGTGGAGTCGTTGCCGGCAGGTGATATTGCGTGGTGAGAATCACGTACCAGGGCTCGCTGGTATCTTCTTCCACGGCGAGAGTACCCAGCGGGCGGGCGCAATGCTCCAGCGTCGGCGAAGCATTGGTGCTGGTGGAGCCTCCCGCCGAGCCGCCGATCGGGCTCTTGGTGCCACCCATCGACATTTGCGAGCAGCCAGCGAGCGACAGGAATAACGAGCCAACGGCGAGCGCCAGCAACGAATGTTTCAATGAACCGATTTTCATGAAGAACTCCATTTCAAGGGACCAACAGAACGTCAAAGCAATGACGTCCACGGATTTGCAGCGAGGAAACGGACTGCTGCCCAGCCGCCGACCGCATGCCGTGACCATGCACGGCGCAGCAGCGACCTGGTCGGCCACAGCAGCCCATCGGGTGGAGGAAAGGAATCGGCCACGCAAGCACATCACGGCGCAGGACCATGATGTATTCAGGAGGAAGAGGTCACACCCGCAAGAACGGATATCTGCTGAACCGGGGGCGCGTGACCAAGGATTCTGCGCCAGCAGAAACTGCCTGGCTCGAATGAGCACGACAAAGCATGTAGCACGTCCATGAGCGGCACTGGTCGTTCCCCTGTTTCATGACTTGAGCTTCTCTACGCAGGTCAAAAAACCATCGGCAAAACCATGCCGTCCCGTGAGAAGCTGACAGGAAGACTAGGTGAGCACCAATACGAAAATAAAGCGTGATTTGCCTTGTTTTTGGCCTTTTCAGCCAAACAATTGATCAAAGAGTGAACGCTGGCAAATCAACTGGCAGCGGAACTACGTGCCAGCCGGAGAAGACCTACACCGAGAGGGAAAATTCGTCAGCGTCCATCCATGCAGGGAACCGCTCGCGGTGCGCTAGCAACGTTGATGGATCGAGGATGACGGTTGCCACCTGCTCCTGCGCCCCGCATTCAATCAGCGGCTCGCCCAGCGGATCGATCACCGCGCTGTCACCCGCGTAGGCCAGCTCGTTGCCGTCCATGCCGACCCGGTTGACGCCGATCACGTAGCTGAGGTTTTCGATCGCGCGCGCGCGCAGCAGGGTGCGCCAGGGTTGCCGCCGCGGTGCCGGCCAGTTCGCCACGAACAGGGCGAGGTCGTAGTCCATGCCGCCGTTCGCCGTAGCGAGTCGGTGGTTGCGCAGCCACACCGGGAAGCGCAGATCGTAACAAACCTGCGGCAGGATGCGCCAGCCTTTCAGCTCCACGATCAGGCGCTCGTTGCCACTGCCGTAGCGGGTGTGCTCACCAGCCATGCGGAACAGGTGACGCTTGTCGTACTGGGCAAAGCTGCCATCGGGGCGAGCCCAGAACAACCGGTTGTATACCATCTCTCCTTCACGGATCGCCAGGCTGCCGCAGATCACCGCGTCGACCTCGACCGACAGGGCCAGCAACCAGGCCACACCTTCACCGTCCATGTTTTCGGCGGCGCTGCGGGTGTCATTGCTGAAACCCGACAGGAAGGTCTCCGGCAGCACGATCAGGTCGCTGCCGGCCACCTGACGCACCAGGCCGGCGTAGTACTCCCGATTGGCAGCGGCGTCGTGCCAGCGCGTGGCGCCCTGCACCAGCGAAACCTTCAACGGCAGCAGGCTCACAGTTTGCATAGCCGTTCCGCCGCCGCGTCCATGGTCGCGTCACTCTTGGCAAAGCACAGGCGCAGCAAACGCGTGCCCGGTGCCTGCTCATAGAAAGGTGTCAACGGGATCGCCGCCACGCCGCCATGCTGCACCAGCCAGCGACTGAAGCTGAGGTCGTCCTCGTCACTGATCGCCGAATAGTCGACCAGTTGAAAATAGCCGCCCGGCACCTCCAGCAGCTTGAACCGCGAGGATTGCAGCAGTGCGCGGAAGCGATCGCGCTTGGGCTGATAGAACGCCGGCAACTCCAGATAGTGCGCCGGGTCGCTGGCCAGGAACTCGGCAAAGGCCACCTGCGCCGGGTGAAAGGTGCAGAACGTGAGGTACTGATGCACCTTGCGGAACTCCGCCGACAGCGCCGCCGGCGCCACCGCGTAGCCTACCTTCCAGCCGGTGCAGTGATAAGTCTTGCCGAAGGAGGAGACCACGATGCTGCGCCCAGCCAGCTCCGCATGGCGCAACACGCTCTCGTGCTGCGCCCCGTCATAAACGATGTGCTCGTACACCTCGTCGGACAACACCACGATTTCGGTATCCCGCACGATCGCCGCCAGCTCGTCCAGGTCCGCGGAAGAAAGCACGGCGCCCGAGGGATTGTGCGGGCTGTTGATCAGGATCATGCGGGTCTTCGGCGTTACCGCATCGCGCACCCGTTGCCAGTCGATCGCGAAGGTCGGCTGGCTCAGCGGGATGTGCACCGCGCGGGCGCCCTGCAGCTCGATTGCCGGCTCATAGCAGTCGTAGGCCGGATCGAACACGATCACTTCCTCGCCGGCGCGGACCAGCGCGGCAATCGCCGCAAAGATCGCCTCGGTGGCGCCGGAGGTCACCGTGATATCGGTGTCGACATTCAGCTTGCGGCCGTACAGATGCTCGGTCTTGATCGCGATCTGCTCGCGCAGCGCGGCGGTGCCATGCATCGGCGCGTACTGGTTGCGGCCATCGTTCATGGCGCGGTTCAGCGCATCGCGCAGCCCCTGCGGCGGCTCGAAGTCGGGAAAGCCCTGCCCCAGGTTCACCGCCTTGTGCTCCAGCGCCAGCTGGCTCATCACGCTGAAGATGGTGGTGCCGACTTTGGGGAGCTTGGTTTCGATCTTCATCGTTCAGCCGTCTGGATGTCCATAAAGTGGCAAGCGTAACGCATCAGCTGCGCCAAACGCATCAAGCTGCGGGCAATTCATCCAGCGGCCGGCGCTTGCATTGCTCGTGCTTGAGTACGGTGGTCTTCGGCAACCGCTCGGCCAGGAAATCGACCAGCGCGCGCACACCCGGCAGCATGCCGCGCCGACTGGGGTAGACAAAATGCATGGTGCCTTCGGGCGAGCTCCAGTCCGGGAGCACCACTTCCAGCTCGCCCGCGGCGATCGCTGGCGCGCAGACCGCCTCCGGCAGCAAGGCCACCCCGAGCCCACGGCGGGCAGACTCCAGCAGCACCGCGAAATCCCCGGTAATCAGCCGCGCCTGCACCTCGACATTGACCTGGCTGCCCTGCGCATCGATCAGCTCCCACGTTTGCGCGCCCTCATGCTCAAGCATCGAAAGCGCCGGCAGCTTGGCCAGCTCCGACGGGGTGGTCGGACGCACTAGGGCGTTCAGCAACGTGGGGCTGGCCACCAGCGCGGTGGTTGCCTGCCCAAAACTGCGGATGATCAGGTTGGCATCGGTATCAAGCTTGCTGCGCACACGGATCGCCAGATCGTAGCCTTCGCCGATCACGTCGACCCGACGATTGCCCGACATCAGACGCACCTGCATCTTCGGATATAGCGCGAGGAACTCCGGCAGCAGATAGGCCAGCACCGTCTGCGCCAGCGATACCGGACAACTCAGCCGCACCACGCCACGCGGCTCGGCACGCAGTTCGTCGACCGCATCCTGGGCGGCCTGGGCCTCTTCCAGCACCGCGCGGCAATGACCATAGAAACGCTCGCCGACCTCGGTCACCACGAAACGCCGCGTGGTCCGCTGCAGCAGGCGCACACCAAGCCGCTCCTCCAGTTGAGCCACCCGCTTGCTCAGGCGCGATTTCGGCACGCCCAGGGCTCGCCCGGCGGCGGAGAAGCCGCCGTGCTCGACCACGGCGGCAAAGAAATAGAGGTCGTTGAGATCCTGCAGGGCGCCACTGAGCATCATTATTGTTTCCAATTTGGAACGATAAGTTCGGATTATGCCAACTTATCGCTTTATTGTTTCGCATGTAGCCTGACTCAATCGCCGCTTACCCGGCTCGATCAGGAAACCTCTCATGAAACTCTTGCATCTTGATTCCAGCGCACTGGGTGGTTACTCAGTGTCCCGGCAACTCACCGCCGACATCGTAGCCCAGCTCAAGAGCCAGTCACCTGGCATCGAAGTGAGCTACCGCGACCTTGCCGCCGAGCCGCTGCCGCATTGGGCGCCGGTGGCCGACGCCAGCGATCAGGCTGCGATCCTCGGCAACCAGATGCTGGAGGAATTCCAGGCTGCCGATATCGTGGTGATCGGTGCGCCGATGTACAACTTCTCGATCTCCAGCCAGCTCAAGGCCTGGATCGACCGCGTGGTGGTTGCCGGCAAGACCTTCCAGTACACCGCCAACGGCCCCGAGGGGCTGGCCGGCGGCAAGCAGGTGATCATCGCCTCCAGCCGCGGCGGCAGTTACCACAACGGTCCGTTCGCCGTGATGGATTTCCAGGAGAGCTACCTGCGCTCGGTGCTGGGCTTCATCGGCATCTCCCAGGTGGAGTTTGTCCGCGCCGAAGGACTGGCGGTCGGCGACGAGCAGAAAGCCGAGGCCATGAAGTCGGCGCGTGTATCCATCGCCGGACTCGCCGCGCAACAAGCCAAGGCAGCCTGACAGCCAGTCGTTCGCAAGCCGGACCATGAAACGGCCCCGCGGGGCCGTTTTTCTGCGCGCATCGACTGGCATTGCCCGCCGCCCGGGGCGACACTGCAGGCTCCACCCTGCCGCGACGCCTGTCGATGAACCTGACCATGCGCATCCCCCTGCTCTGCCTGCTGCTGGCGCTCGCGCCGGCCGGCTACGCCGCCGACCTGCTGGTGCGCGACGTCAACGGCTACACACTCGACAGCCAGGGCAAGTTGCGGCATTTCCAGGCCCTGCTGGTCGAGCACGGCAAGGTACTGGCCACCGGCAGCAATGCGCAGATGGAAAAGCGCGCTGGCCACGCGAAGGTGATCGATGGGCACGGCCACACCCTGCTGCCGGGCCTCATCGATGCGCACGGCCATGTGCTGGAACTCGGCTATGCGCGCACCCGTGTCGATCTCACCGGCACCCAGTCGCTGGGCGAAGCGCTGGCCCGGGTGAAGGCCTATGCCGCTGCGCATCCGGAGGCGAAGTGGATTACCGGTGGCGGCTGGAACCAGGAAATCTGGAAGCTGGGCCGTTTTCCGACCGCGAAGGAACTGGATAGCGCTGTGTCCGATCGGCCCGTGTGGCTGAGCCGTGTCGACGGCCACGCCGCCTGGGCCAATAGCGCGGCGATCAAGCTGGCCGGTGTCAGCGCCGCCACCAAGGACCCACATGGCGGCCGTATCGAACGTGACGCCAACGGCGAGCCGGCCGGCGTCTTCGTCGATGGCGCCACCGAGCTGGTCAACGCCAAGGTTCCCGCACCGACCGCCGCACAGAAAGCGGTCGCACTGGATGCCGCCCTGGCCGACATGGCCAGCGTCGGCCTGACCGGTGTCGGCGACGCCGGCATCGACCTGGCCAACTATCGGCTCTACCGGCGGTATGCCGATGAGCACAAGCTCACCGCGCGCATCTACGCGATGATCCTAGGCACCGGCGATGACTTCGATGTGATCAGCCAGCATGGCCCGCTGATCGGCTACGGCAACGACTTTCTGAGCGTGCGCACGGTCAAGCTGTTCGCTGACGGCGCCCTCGGCAGCCGCGGTGCCGCGATGCTCAAGCCCTATTCCGACGACCCGCACAATCGTGGCCTGCTGTTCATGCAGCCCGACGAGATGACCGCCAAGATCAGCAAGGCCTTCGGCAAGGGCTACCAGGTCGCCATCCACGCCATCGGTGACCGCGCCAACCGCGAGGTGCTGGACAGCTACGCGGCCGCCTACCAGACCCATCCGCAAGCCGTCACCCTGCGCAACCGGGTGGAACACGCGCAGATCGTCTCGCTGCAGGACATCCCCCGCTTCGTGCCGCTGCAGTTGATCGCGTCGATGCAACCGACCCATGCCACCTCCGACATGAACATGGCCGAGCAACGCATCGGCGCCGAGCGCATCAAGGGTGCCTACGCGTGGCAGCGGTTTCTCAAGCAGGGCACCGTGGTCGCCGGCGGCTCGGACTTTCCGGTGGAGTCGCCCAATCCGTTCTTCGGCCTGTACTCCGCGGTGACACGCGAGGATCACCAGGGCCAGCCGCCCGGTGGCTGGTATCCGCAGCAGGACATGAGCCTGCGGCAGGCGCTGCGCGCCTTCACCCTCGACGCAGCCTATGCCGAACACGCCGAAAAAACACTGGGCACGCTGGAGCCGGGCAAATGGGCCGACTTCATCCTGATCGATCATGACCTGTTCAAGGATCCGGCGAGCCGCATCTGGAACACCCAGGTGTTGCAGACCTGGGTCGGCGGCAAGCGCGTCTACTCCCGCGAGGAATAGATACCGGCTCAACGCGAAAACATTCGAATCGCCGAAAGGCCCGCCGCGAGGCGGGCCTTTCGCGTTGCCGGATCCTCAAACGATACGAAACCCCAGCGCGCCGCCGCACGCCATGACGCCTGTCATCGGCGATGGCTGAGTCATGCCCATGGGTTCACCCGCCCGCCCAATCCACTATTCACCGGCAGGCGCCGCCGCCGGCTTCGACGCCAAAACCCGGCATGGGCCATCAGTCATGTTGCGAAATCGCATCGTGCCTATTGACGGCTCAAAACTTGGTGTTATAGTTCACTACAACACCACCAACCCAGATCACCAAGGAGACATGTCATGAAAGCGCAGAAACTCATCGCCAGTGCCGCTGCTGTCCTGTTCACCTTCGCCAGCCTGAGCGCCGTGCACTACAACGTCCAGGCGCCCGAGCCGAACAACACCGGCAACGCCACGATCAAGGTCACCAATCTGCCGGCCGTGCTGGTCACTCCCAGCGCCGTCGAGCGCCGCGCGGCGGCCCTGCTCAACGATGTCGCCACCATCGACTTGGCCACCAGCCCGTCGCTGGCGCATCTGCAAGGCACCAGCGGTGCGGAGCAGTTCAGCCTGCTCGGGTCGCAGCTGGCCATGCCCTACTATTCGTTCGGCAACAAATTCGGCCGTATCAGCAAGGAATAAGACATGACCATTACCTGGAACGACAGCGTCCCGATCTATCGCCAACTGCACCAGCGTGTGGTGGCGATGATCCTGGACGGCGCCTTGAATGAAGGCGACCCGCTGCCGTCGGTGCGCCAGGTTGCAGCGGAATATCAGATCAATCCGCTGACCGTATCGAAGGCGTATCAGGAATTGGTCGACGAACAACTGGTTGAAAAAAGGAGGGGTTTAGGCATGTTCGTCATCGAAGGCGCCCGTGAGGCGTTGCTGAAATCGGAACGAGAGCGCTTTCTGCGCGAGGAATGGCCGGTCGTTTTTGCCCGCCTGCAGCGACTGGGCCTGGATCTCAAGACGCTGCTGCGCGAAGCAATCACCCACCAGGAGGAGCAGTCATGAGCGCGGTGATCACGGCCAGTGGGCTGAGCAAGCAATACAAGTCGTCACTGGCACTGGACAATGTCAGCTTCCAGATCGAACCCGGCCGCATCGTCGGCCTGATCGGTCCCAACGGAGCGGGCAAGACCACCGCCCTGAAGGCCATCCTCGGCCTCACCGATTTCACCGGTCAACTGAATGTGCTGGGCTTCGACCCGCGCAAGCAGCGCGACAAATTGATGGGCGAAGTCTGTTTCATTGCCGATGTGGCGGTGCTGCCGCGCTGGATCCGCGTCTCGGAAGTCGTCGACTTCGTCGCCAACGTGCATCCGCGCTTCGATCGCGCCAAGTGCGAGGCGTTTCTGGCGCGTACCAAGCTGCAGCCGGGCCAGCGAGTCAGGCAGATGTCCAAGGGCATGATCGTGCAGTTGCACCTGGCCCTGGTCATGGCGATCGACGCCAAGCTGCTGATTCTCGATGAGCCCACGCTGGGCCTGGACATCCTCTACCGCAAGCAGTTCTACCAGAACCTGCTGGAGGACTACTTCGACGAGAACAAGACCATCATCGTCACCACGCACCAGGTCGAGGAAGTCGAACACATCCTCACCGACCTGATGTTCATCCGCGACGGCAAGATCGTGCTGGACGCCGACATGGACGCCATCGGCGAACGCTTCATCGAGGTGATGGTGAACGCCGACAAGGCCGATACCGCACGCGGACTCACGCCGCTGGACGAACGCCAGGTGTTCGGCAAGAGCATCTTCCTGTTCGACGGTGTAAGCCGCGACGTGCTCGAACAACTGGGCGAAATCCGCCGACCATCCATCAGCGACCTGTTCGTCGCCACCATGAAGGGAACCTACGCATGAAGACCTTCTATTGGCTCGTCAAACGCGAGTGCTGGGAGCACCGGGGCGGCTTCTTCTGGGCCCCGATCATCACCGGCGGCATCTTCCTGCTGCTGAACATCATGGGCATCATCACCGCCGAGGTGCTCGGCGTCACCCACGGCATCAGCATCGGTGCCAGCGGCCAACTGCAAAGCGTCATCGGCCAGATGGACGCCGGCGACATGAGCAAGGTGGGCATCGTATTGGATGTCGCGATGTACTCGGCGATGGGCTTGCTGATCGTGGTACTCGGCTTCGTGGTGTTCTTCTATTGCCTCGGCGCGCTGTATGACGACCGCCGCGATCGCAGCATCCTGTTCTGGAAGTCGCTGCCGATCTCCGACGCCAGCACGGTACTGTCCAAGGTGGTCAGTGCCACCGTGCTCGCCCCGGTCATCGCCGTCGTCGTGGGCATCGTGGTCGGCATGCTGCAGTTGTTTATCCTGGCCATCACACTGTCCTTCCATGGCATCAACGTGTGGCAGCTACTGGCAATGGCCCATCCGTTCAAAGTGATGTTCAACCTGATCGGCTACATCCCGCTGTATGTATTGTGGGCCCTGCCTTCGGTCGGTTGGCTGCTGCTCTGCTCGGCCTGGGCACGCAACAAGCCCTTCCTGTGGGCGGTGGCCTTGCCGGTGGCTACCGGCCTGCTGATCAGCTGGTTCGGCATCATGGGCCTGTTCAACCTGCCGACTACCTGGTTCTGGCGCAACATCGTGCAGCGCAGCCTGTTCAGCGTCTTCCCCGGCACCGGCAGTCTTTTCAGCGGAATGCCGCACGACACCTCCAACATCGATGGCCTCAACGCGCTGGATCTTAGCTCGACCTACCAGCTGCTGGGTTCACCCGACCTGTGGATCGGTGTAGTGGCAGGCGCCGCCCTGCTCGTCGGCGCCATCTGGTTCCGCCGCTGGCGCGACGATAGCTGAGTGATACCGCGGATGGGCCGCCATGGCCCATCCATTTTTCATTGAGCGGCTATTTCCTTAGCGCCGCCTTCAGGGCGCTCATCAAAACCTTCAACACAAGGCTGCAACGGAGAGTTTCCATGTCACCACGTCACTTGTTCTTCGCCCTGCTGGCCAGCGGACTGCTGGCTGGCTGCAGCAACGGTTCGGACATGAGCGATTTCGGCAGTACCTCGATTGCCAACGGCGGCATCCGGGTCAATCATGGCGTCACCATCCTGCACGTCAGCGGCGCGCCCAACGCCGCGATCTCCGACGAGGGCGAGCTGCGTATCGACGGCAAGACCATCACCATCACACCGGCGCAGCAGGCGCTGCTGAAAGAGTACGCCCAGGCGGCGCTGGCGGTACGCGAACACGGCATTGCCACGGGCAAGGCTGGTGCCGCCGTCGGTGGCGCCGCGATCCAGGGCATTGCTGCCGCCATCAGCAGCGGCGACAGCAACCAGATCGACAAGCACGTCGACGCCAAAGCGAAACTGGTCGACGAAGCCGCGAACAAGATCTGCCTGGATATCGCGCAGATCAAGGTCGCGCAGAACGCACTCGCCACCCAGCTGCCCGCTTTCAAGCCCTATGCCGACATCCTCAGTTCCGATCAGGACGAAGATTGCGACAAGAAATAGCGAAAGCTCTCTGCAGGAGCCCACCCTGTGGGCGATGCTTCTGCCATATGGAACAAGAGCATCGCCCACAGGGTGGGCTCCTACTGGTCGCGCGTGGTTATGGGCTCATCATTTGCCGTGGATGCCGCCCATGGTCAGCGCCAGCGGGTCGAGCAGTTTCTTCAGCTCGTCCTTCGACAGGCCGGTGGTTTCCAGCGCCACGTCCAGAATCGGCCGGCCCTGCTTGTATGCCTGCTTGGCGGTGGCCGCGCCCTTCTCGTAACCGATCACCGGGTTCAGCGCGGTGACCAGGATCGGATTCATTGCCAGCGCCTGATCGACGCGCGCCTTGTTGACCTTGAAACCGGCAATCGCCTGATCGGCCAGCAGGCGCGACACGTTGGCGAGGATGCCGATCGACTGCAGCAGGTTGTAGGCGATCAGCGGCAGCATCACGTTGAGCTGGAAGTTGCCGGACTGGCCGGCGATGGTGATCGAGGCATCGTTGCCGATCACCTGCGCGGCCACCATCGCGGTCGCCTCGGGAATCACCGGATTCACCTTGCCCGGCATGATTGACGACCCCGGCTGCAACGCGGGCAGTTCGATCTCGCCCAGACCCGCCAAGGGACCTGAGTTCATCCAGCGCAGGTCGTTGGCGATCTTCATCAGTACCACCGCCAGCGTCTTCAGCTGGCCGGACAGCTCCACCGCCGCGTCCTGCGCAGCCATGCCCTCGAAATAATTCCCGGCCGACTCGAACGCCACGCCACTCAACTTCTTCAGCTGCGCCGCCACTGCGGGGCCGAACTTGGGATCAGCATTGATGCCGGTGCCGACTGCGGTACCGCCCAAGGGAAGTCGACGCATCCGCGTCAGCGCATCCTCGATCCGCTCGATCGCCGAACCGACCTGCGCCGACCAGCCGGAAAGCTCCTGGCCGAAGGTGATCGGCATCGCATCCATCAGGTGGGTACGCCCGGTCTTGGGCGTGTTCTTCAATTCACGCGCGCGCTTGTCGATCACCTTGCGCAGATGCTTCAAGGCCGGCAGCAACTGCTCGCTGGTGGTGAGCGTGGCGCTGACGTGGATCGCGGTGGGAATCACGTCGTTCGAGCTCTGCCCGTAATTGACGTGATCGTTCGGATGGACTTTCGCTCCCGCTTTCACTGCCAGGTGCGCGATCACCTCGTTCGCATTCATATTGGTGCTGGTGCCCGAGCCGGTCTGGAAGATGTCGATCGGGAACTGCGCGTCGTGGTCGCCCACGGCTACCGCCAGCGCCGCCTTGCGAATCGCCGCAGTCTGGTTCTTTTTCAGATGGCCCATCGACAGATTGACCTCGGCCGCGGCGGCCTTGATCAGGCCCAGCGCGCGGATGAACGACCGCGGCAGGTGCAGGCCGGAGATCGGGAAGTTGTCGATCGCGCGCTGGGTCTGCGCGCCATACAGAGCGTCACTGGGTACCTTGAGCTCGCCCATGCTGTCGTGTTCGGTGCGAAACGTGTTCATGCGCTGTCCTGTGCTGCGGAAAGGGTCGCCACGGAGATGCCACACCACCATAGGAATGATTGGCGCCAATACAAGAGCCGGCTGGCCTGGCAGCCGGTTCGGGCGACGCGACGCAGGTTGTAGAATGCACGTTTCGCCGCCTTACCGGAAACCACCGATGTCCTCTCACACGCTCACCGCCCTGTCCCCGCTGGACGGCCGTTACGCCAGCAAGGTCGCGCAGCTGCGCCCCATCTTCAGCGAGTTCGGTCTGATGCACCGGCGTGTGCGGGTGGAGATCGAGTGGCTGCTGGCACTGGCGGCCGAGCCGAACATCGTCGAGCTGAAGGCCTTCGACACCGCCCAGATCACCGCCCTGCGCGCCATCGCCGACGACTTCAGCATGGCCGATGGCGAGCGCATCAAGTCGATCGAGGCTACTACCAACCACGACGTCAAGGCGGTCGAATACTTCATCAAGGAAAAGATCGGCGCCGATGCCGGCCTGGCCCAGGCGAAGGAATTCGTGCACTTCGCCTGCACCAGCGAGGACATCAACAACTTGTCCTACGCGCTGATGCTGCGCGATGCTCGGGACTCGGTGCTGCTGCCCGCCTTCGACGGCGTCCTTGCCAGCTTGCGTACGCTGGCGCATACCCACGCCGGGCTGCCGATGCTCGCCCGCACCCACGGCCAGACAGCGTCGCCTACCACCCTGGGCAAGGAGATGGCCAACGTTGCCGCGCGCCTGCAGCGCCAGCGCCAGCAACTGATCGCGGTGGACATCTCCGGCAAGATCAACGGCGCCGTCGGCAACTTCAACGCCCACGACATCACCTACCCGGAAGTGGACTGGCCCGCGTTCTCGCAGCACTTCGTCGAAAGTCTCGGCCTCGGCTACAACGCCTACACCACCCAGATCGAACCGCACGACGGTGTTGCCGAATACTGCGATGCAGTGCGCCGCGCCAACACCATCCTGATCGATCTGGCCCGCGACATCTGGGGCTACATCTCGCTGGGCTATTTCAAGCAGACGCTGAAGGCTGGCGAAGTGGGCTCCTCGACCATGCCGCACAAGGTCAACCCGATCGACTTCGAGAACGCCGAAGGCAACTTCGGTCTCGCCAACGCGCTGCTCGGCCACTTCGCCGAAAAGCTGCCAATCAGCCGCTGGCAGCGTGATCTCACCGACTCCACCGTGCTGCGCGCCCTCGGCACCGCCTTCGGCCACGGACTGGTTGCGCTGGAGTCGCTGTCCAAGGGCCTGGGCAAACTCACCGTCAACGACGACCGTCTCGCCGCCGACCTCGACGCCAGCTGGGAAGTGCTCGCCGAAGCCGTGCAAACCGTGATGCGCCGCCATGGCCTGCCCGAACCGTATGAGCAGCTGAAGGCGCTGACGCGTGGGCATGGCATCACGCGCGAGTCGATGCGCACATTTATCACCGGGCTGGAACTGCCAGCTGACGCGAAGCAGCGCTTGCTCGAGCTGACGCCGGGTGGTTATGTGGGATTGGCTGCGGAGCTGGCGAAGAACATCTGAGCCAACCCGTACCCATCAATCTGGCGGACGGGGAGTAACCCCATCACGGATCACTGAGCGTTGCTGGAGATCAAGCTACTCACGGAGAGAGAGAAAGCATGACCACGTTTGGCCCCCAGCGTCGTGTCGACGAACTACTCAGCGAATTTCGCTGGCGCACGATGCTGCTGCTCACCGCGCGGTGGCCGCTGCCCTTCGACAGCTATCTACTCCGTTATCCGGAGGGCTCGGAAGTCCAGCCGCACGTCGACCCCGTGCAGGCGCGGCGTCACTATCGACTGAACATCATCCTCAGATCGCCGGCCGCAGGCGATGAATTTGTTTGCGACAAACCCATCTTCGCGAGCCGGCGCATCAAGCTTTTCAGGCCGGATATGTACGAACACGGCGTGACCCGCGTCATCGGCGGCAGCCGCTATGTGTTGTCCGTTGGTTGGACACGGCGCCACAAAGTGCCCTGAGGCTTCGTGGGAAAAAGGCGCCTCCATTCGCCCCTTCCACGCCAGGTTTGATCGCGCCGATCAACCGGCAGCAACTGCCTTGATCAAACCCTCTTGCACCATCGCCGTCTGCACATGGGGCCGCGCCGCGACGCGCATCTGGAACGCCAGCAGCGCGGGGAATTCGGAAAGATCCAGCTCGATCAGCCGCGCCCAGTTGGTAACGGTGAACAGGTAGGCATCAGCGGCGGTGAAGTGGTCGCCGAGCAGCCAGTCCTGCGTGGCCAGCACCGCCTCGATCGGGGCGTAGCGCCTGCGCAGGTAGTCCTTGCGCTCCTGCTTTACCGCGGCAGGGGTATCGGGGCGGAACAGCGGGCTGTAGGTCTTGTGCAGCTCGGAATTGATGTAGCCCAGGCTCTCCTGCAGGCGGTAGCGCGGCAGGGTGCCGTTGGCCGGGGCCAGGCCGCTCTCGGGCTTGAGATCAGCCAGGTACTGCACGATGGCCGGGCCTTCGGTGAGCAGTTCGCCGTTGTCCAGCAGCAGCGCCGGCACGTAGCCCTTCGGATTGACCTGCCAGAAATCCTCGCTGTGTTCGGTACGCTTGGCCTTGAGATCGACCTTTTCCAGTTGCAGGGGAATGCCTGCTTCCAGGGCCACGATGTGCGGCGAAAGCGAACAGGCGCCGGGCGAATAAAAGAGCTTCATGCGGTTACCTTCGAGAGGGGCGAGGCGAAGCCCGCATCATAGTCAACGATGGATACCGATGGAAATCATGTGACTGGCGGTTGGCTCAGGATACAGCTCACCACCGTCTGCCGAATACGCACTCACCGAACCGGGCGGCGAGATGCCGTCGGCGATCCGCGCGCGGGCCAGCGTGGTGCAGAAGCTGATCAGGCAGTGGGCCGCGGCGCCGGCGCGAAAGGTAAAGCTGGCGGCGCGCGGAAAATGATCGCGGTTTCGTTGCCGGTTCCAGGCTAGCGAATCCTCGTGGCTCCTCTCCCCACGCCCGCGCAGGGAGAGGAGCCACGATGCAGCACCTACCCGATCTCGTCGGAACCTTCGTTGACGCCCTCGAACAGCCACGTCGACAGATAACGCTCGCCGGTATCCGGCAGCATCGCCAGCAATACGGAGCCTTCCGGCGCGGTCCTGGCCACTTCGAGTGCCGCTGCCAGTGTTCCGCCGCAGGACAAGCCGACGAAGATGCCTTCCTGCGAAGCCAGCGCGCGTGCCACTTCGCGCGAGCGCTCGTCGGCGATCAGCTTGATCTCGTCGACCACCTCGCGGTTGAGTACCTTGGGGATGAAATCGGGGTTCCAGCCCTGGATCTTGTGCGGCTGCCATTCGTTGCCGGCGAGCAGCGCCGCACCGGCCGGTTCGGCACCGATGATCTTCACTTCCGGGCGCGCCAGCTTGAGCATCTCGCCCACACCGGTGAGGGTGCCACCGGTGCCCCAGCCGCTGACGAAGTAATCCAGCCGCTTGCCGGCGAAGTCGCTCAGGATCTCCGGCCCGGTGGTGCTGCGGTGGTAGGCCGGGTTGGCCGGGTTCTCGAACTGGCTGGAAAGAAACCAGCCATGCTTGTCGGCCAGTTCGGCGGCTTTTTTAACCATGCCCGTACCGCGCTCAGCCGCAGGAGTGAGCACGACCTTGCCGCCATAAGCGCGAATCAGCTTGCGCCGCTCGACCGAGAACGAATCACTCATCACCGCCACGAACGGATAGCCGCGCGCGGCGCAAACCATCGCCAGACCTACGCCGGTATTGCCCGAGGTGGCCTCGACCACGGTCTGGCCGGGCTTGAGCGTGCCGCGCTTCTCCGCGTCCAGGATGATGGCCAGCGCCAGTCGGTCCTTCACCGAACCGCCCGGGTTGAACGCCTCCACCTTGACGTAAATATCCACGCCCTTGGGCGGCAGCCGATGCAGCTTGACGATCGGCGTATTGCCGATGGTGTCCAGGATGTTGTCGTAGATCATGTGGTGCTCCTTGAAACCAGAAATGGAGTGCGCCGGCCATAATGCACCGTCGCTTGTGAAATTCAACCGATGGCGCGATGGACGGCTGCGAGCACATCGCCACGCTCGGGCACCGCAACCCTCTCACCATGTCGGCGCGAGACCAGCCGGATATCGTGCACCGGCGCGCCCAGCGGCGCCGCACCGAACCACGCCAGGGTCGACGCCAGCGCCGCCACCTCGCCGAGTATCAGCAAGGCCGGCGAGCGCACCGCATGCGCGGAGGCACGTTCGGCCAGGTTGGCGAGGCTGCCCGTTACCACGCGCTGCTCTGGCCGCGAGCCATTTTCGATCAGCGCGAATGGCGTGCCGGCAGCACGGCCGTGTTCGAGCAGGCGCGCCTGCAAGGTGGGCAGTTCGCCCACGCCCATATAGACGGCCAGGGTCTGGCGCTCCTGCGCCAGCGCCTGCCAGTCGAGGGTGTCGTGAGAGGACTGGCAATGCGCCGTGACGAAACGCACCGACTGCGCATGATCGCGATGGGTCAGCGGAACGCCCGCGTAGGCGGCGCAGGCGACGGCCGCGGTAATGCCGGGCACTACCTCAAACGGAATATCGTGCTGGCGCAGGAACTCCAGTTCCTCGCCGCCGCGACCGAACACGAACGGGTCGCCGCCCTTCAGCCGCACCACCCGTTTGCCGGCGCGGGCGTGTTCCAGCAACAGCGCGTGGATGCCATCCTGGGTGGTGTGGTGGTGACCGGCCTGCTTGCCGACCTCGATGCGCTCGGCGTCACGGCGCGCCAGCTCGAGCACACCGGCACCGACCAGCCGATCGTGCAGGATCACGTCGGCCTCGTTCAGCGCGCGCAGTGCACGCAGGGTGAGCAAGCCGGGATCACCCGGCCCCGCGCCGACCAGCACCACCGAACCGCCGGAGACCGTGGGTGCCGAGGACAACGCCTGCTCCGCTGCAGCCAGTGCCTCATCCGGTCGCCCCTGGCGCAGCAGCGCAGCGACCGGGCCGGCAAACAAGCTTTCGTAGAAGCTGCGCCGCGCCGCCATGTCGGGAAAGCGCACGCGGATGCGCTTGCGCAGCTTTTGCGCCAGCGTGGCCAGTGCACCCAATGAATGGTCGAGCAGGGTTTCCAGCCGCTCGCGCAGCAAGCGCGCCAGCATCGGCGCATCGCCGCCGCTGGAAATCGCGATGGTCAGCGGCGCGCGGTCGATCACCGCCGGCACGTGGAACGTGCACAGCGCCGCATCGTCGACCACGTTGACGAAGATCCGTCGCAGTTCGCCCTGGCTGGCGACGTGGGCATTCAACTCACGATCGTCGGTGGCCGCCACCACCAGCCAGACCCGATCCAGCCAGCTGTCCTGGAACGCGTCGCCGCGATGGGCGATGCGCCCCTGTTTTACCCAGCCCTGCAGCAGCGGGGTCAGCTCGGGCGCATTGACGGTCACGTGGGCCTGCGCCTCCAGCAGCGCGGCAATCTTGCGTTCAGCCACGGCGCCACCACCTAGCACCAGCACGGCACGTCGGGACAGATCGGCAAACAACGGGTAGAGCTTCATTACGCGAACCTGCTTCACTTGCCAGTCAATTCGCGACCACGCTACGAACCTGCGCACCGCTCGACAAATGATTTATTCAACCCGGCATATGCCGACAGCTCATGACCCGGTGCAATCACATGAAACCATTGACTTATTTGTCTAACGGACGTATAGACGTCCAATCATCTTGTGACATTTCAGCATCAGTCACGCGAGAACACCCGAACCACCCGTGCCAGGCGATGTATCCGTATTTCGTTCGCACCTCAATCCACCGACCCCGACCGACCGCGGATCAGCCCACATGACACTCGCCCAGCTGCGCTACCTGATCGCCATCGCCGACTCCGGCCTCAACATCACGCTGGCCGCCGAGCGCGTGCACGCCACCCAGCCCGGCCTGAGCAAGCAGCTGCGGCAGCTGGAGGACGAACTGGGCTTCCAGTTGTTCGTGCGCAAGGGCAAGAGCCTTGATGCAGTCACCCATGCCGGCCAGCAGGTGATCGAGCGCAGCCGCATCATCCTGGCCGAAGCGGCCAATATCCGCTCGATCGCCGCCAACCTGCGCAACGAAGCCTGCGGCGAATTGCGCATTGCCACCACCCACACCCAGGCGCGCTTCGCCCTGCCTGGCGCCATTGCCGCGCTGAGCTCCAGCTACCCGCAGGTCAGCGTGCACCTGCAGCCTACCCGCGATGCGGAAGTGCTGACCCGACTGGAGGCGGGCCAGGTCGACATGGCGATCATCAGCAGCGCCGGCGCGCCACCGGCCTCGGGCATCGCCCTGCCCGCGTACCGCTGGCAACGGGTGATCGTTACCCAGCGCAACCATCCGCTGGCCCTGCGCAACCGGCCACCCAGTCTGGCCGAGCTGGCCGAGCTGCCATTGGTCAGCTACGAGTCCTCGCTGAAATCCGAGTCCTCGCTGCGGCGCGCCTTCGAGGCGGTCGACCTCACCCCGCAGATCGCCATGACCGCCGGCGATGCGGACCTGATCAAGACCTACGTGCGAGCGGGGCTGGGCGTGGGTGTGCTGGCTGAAATGGCAATGCAGGAAGGCGACAGCGACCTGCACACCCTGCCCGCCCGCCGAGCACCTGTTTCCCACCTGCACCACCTGGATCGTGCTGCGCCGTGAAAGCGTGCTGCGCGAATACATGCTGGAGTTCATCCACCAGTTCGCGCCGCACCTGGATCGCCGCGACGTGGCCCGGGCGGTGGCCAGTGACGAAGCCGATATCGACTGGCCGGATGTGCCGCCGTGGAAGCAGCGTGCGCGTGTAGCGGCGCAAGCTTGAGGCTTGGAGAACGTGGGTGGACGGCGTCTGACATCACGCGGACGCTGCAGCCCGCAACGAATGCCGGGCATGTGGGTCATGGCCGCGGCGATTGCTCCCGTGCTGAAGGGCGCCTGCATTGATAACGCGGACCGCGCACCTGAACTGGGGGAACCTCAGCCTCCATGGCATCCCTGCTTGCGGCGTGCGAGCTTCGCGCGACCCCATGCAATCTTGCGTACAAGTCGCTCAACGGCCGTATCGACCCGCTGAGCGCGCAGGCAGGCGCGCTCGCTCATTGGCAGCGACCTCAACGCGAACCGAGGCAACCCAGGAGTGTGTGCTGCGGGCAACCTGCCTCTCGGCAGGACCTGTGAATCCAGCACTGCGCGTACGGATGCAACGCCATCCGACACACGCAGCCCCAGCCGCGACACATCGCTCGCCGCATCAGTCGTTCGGCATGCCGCCCGCACGGCTGATCCACAGGGCGCCCAGAGTGCCGACGGCGCCCGAAAGCAGGTACAGGCCGACGTAGCCAACACCCAGGTAAACCGACAGCGACAGCGCCACCAGCGGTGCAAAACCTGCGCCGAGCAGCCAGCCCAGATCCGAGGTGATCAGCGCACCGGTGTAGCGGAAATAGCTGAGAAAGCTCGAGTTGACCGCGCCGGCGGCCTGAGCATGCGAGAAGCCAAGCAGGGCGAAACCGGCGATGATGAACAAGTAACCCTCGGCAGTACCGCCGCCCAGCATCAGCGGGGTCCAGCCACTGTAGATCGCGATCAGCACGCCACACACGGCCAGGGTCATGCGACGGCCGTAGCGATCAGCAATGCGGCCGGACAGGAACATGCACGGAATCGCTACCGCCGCACCGATGATCTGCACCAGCAGAAAGGTCGTCGTCGACTGCTTGGTGAACAACAGGGCCCACGACAGCGCGAAAATGGTCACCAGGTGGAACAGCGCGTAGCTGGCCAGAGGCGCGAACGCACCCAGCGCGATGGCCCGGCCCTGCGTGCGCACCAGCTCACCCACCGGTGACGGCTCGAGGTCACGCAGCGCGAGCATCGTCGAGTATTCGGGGGTCACTACCAGGCGCAGACGGGCAAACAGCGCCACCACGTTGATCGCAAACGCCACGAAGAACGGATAGCGCCAGCCCCATGCGAAGAACTCGCTCGGGGTCAGGCTCAGCAACAGGTAGACGAACAGGCCGGCCGCCAGGATGAAGCCGATCGGCGCGCCGAGCTGGGGAATCATCGCGTACCAGCCACGGCGGCCACGCGGCGCGTTCAGCGCCAGCAGTGAGGCAAGGCCATCCCAGCTGCCGCCCACCGCAAAGCCCTGACCAAAGCGCAGCAGGGCCAGCGCCGCGATGGCGGCCATGCCGAGCGAGTCGTATCCGGGCAGGAAGGCGATGCCTGCCGTAGTCATGCCGAGCAGGAACAGGGCGACGGTCAGCTTGGTTCCCCGGCTGAACTCCCGTTGCAGAAAGAGGAAGAACAGCGAGCCCAGCGGGCGGCCGATGAAGGCCAGGGCAAAGATCATGAACGAGTAGAAGATGCCGTTGAGTTCGCTCGCGAAAGGAAAGAACACCTTCGGGAAGACCAGCACGCAGCCGAGGCCGAACACGAAAAAGTCAAAAAACTCGGAAATGCGTCCGATCACCACACCGATGGAAATGTCTCCAGGCGTGACGTCGTGCGCATGCGACAACGCTTCCGCCGAGGGCATGTTGACGGGCGACGGATCGGTGGGTTGGGCGTAACTGGTCGACATGATGCTTCCGTGGGTGCGATACGGGCCTTGCGGCTTATCGGGGGAGGTTTAGCGCCTTGCGTGGGCTGGGCCGGAGTTGTCGATGCGACGAGGCTGCGGCACGCATATCCCATAAGGATGCACCCGCTTCGTCAAACCGACCAGAGGACAATGTGTCGCATCGAAAGTGTGCTGCACACGCACTATCATATGGCGTTCCCCTTCTATCCCCAAGCCTACCCATGTCCGTAAAACGTTTACGTGGCCTGCTTTTGCTGATGCCGGCACTGTTGCTCAGCGGCTGCAATCTGGTGCTGCTCCACCCCGCCGGCGACGTGGCACGTCAGCAGAGCGAACTGATGATCGCCTCGGTGATCATCATGAGCCTGATCATCGTGCCGGTGCTGGTTGCCACCTTCGTGATCGCCTGGCGCTATCGCGCCTCGAACAAGAGCGCCGAATACGACCCCGAGTGGGACCACTCCACCCAGCTTGAGCTGGTGGTCTGGGCGGCGCCGCTGTTGATCATCATCGTGCTGGGCGCAATGACCTGGATCGGCACCCACCAGCTCGACCCCTACCGCCAGCTCACGCGTATCGGCGAGGGCCGCCCCGTGGCGGCGGACGTCAAGCCGCTGGAGGTGGAGGTGGTCTCGCTGAACTGGAAGTGGCTGTTCTTCTATCCGCAATACGGTATCGCCACGGTCAACGAGCTGGCTGCCCCGGTCGATATGCCGATCCACTTCAAGCTCACCTCGACCGAGACGATGAATTCGTTCTTCATCCCGTCGCTGGCCGGCCAGATCTACACCATGCCCGGCATGCAGACCGTGCTGCACGCGGTGATCAACAAGCCGGGTGATTTCGACGGTTTCTCCGCCAACTACAGCGGCCATGGCTTTACCGACATGCGCTTCCGTTTCCACGGCCTGAGCGAGCAGGAGTTCGGCCAGTGGGTGGCCAAGGTTCGCGCCGATGGTGGCGACCTGGATACGCATGCGTTCGATCAGCTGAACCAGCCCAGCCGCGCCGAGCCGGTGCACTACTACGCGCATTTTGACGCGGATCTGTTCCATCGCATTCTCAACCAGTGCGTCGATCCCCAGCAGATGTGCATGGACAAGATGATGGCCATCGACGCCAAGGGTGGTCATGCCATGCACGGCAAATCCACTGACGACGCCATGTCCGCCGATTCATCGATGACGGCGCCCGCGCACGACGCGGCGACGCACTGATCTGCATTTTAGAGGTTCAAACCATGCCTGACCGTCCCGCCATCTGGAATTTTCTGCTTGGGCGCCTGTCGCTCAGTTCGCTTCCACTCGACAACATGCTCGTCGTCTGGACCTTCGTGGTCGTAGCGCTGGGGGGCGCCGTGGTACTTGGCGCAGTCACCTATTTCCGCAAATGGAATTATCTGTGGACCGAGTGGTTCACCAGCGTTGACCACAAGAAACTGGGCGTCATGTACATGGTGCTCGGCACCGTGATGCTGTTCCGCGGCTTTGCCGACGCGATGTTGATGCGTGGGCAACAGGCGATCGCGTTCGGCAGCAACATGGGCTACCTGCCCCCCCACCACTATGACCAGATCTTCACCGCGCATGGCGCGATCATGATCTTCTTCGTGGCGATGGCCTACATCGTGGGCTTGATGAACTTTGTCGTGCCGCTGCAGATCGGCGCGCGCGACGTGGCGTTTCCGTTCCTCAACAACTTCAGCTTCTGGCTGACCGCCTCCGGCGTGGTGCTGTTCATGGTGTCGCTGTTCATCGGTGACTTCTCCCATGCCGGCTGGCTGGGCATGCCGCCGGTCTCGGAGCTGCAGCAAAGCCCCGGGCCCGGTGTCGACTACTACATCTGGGGTCTGCAACTGTCCGGCCTGGGCACCTTGCTGACCGGCATCAACTTTGTCGCCACCATCCTCAAGATGCGTGCCCCCGGCATGACCCTGATGAAGATGCCGATGTTCACCTGGACGTCGCTGTGCACCAGCGGCCTGATCGTGGTGACGTTCCCGATCCTCACCGCCACGTTGCTGCTGCTGTCACTGGACCGCTACATCGGAACCCACTTCTTCACCACCGGGTTCGGCGGCAACGTGATGATGTACGTCAACCTGATCTGGGTCTGGGGCCACCCCGAGGTATACATCCTGATCCTGCCGATGTTCGGCATCTATTCGGAGATCGTGCCCACCTTTTCGGGCAAGCGCCTGTTCGGCTATTCATCGATGGTGTACGCCACCGCGTCGATCATGCTGCTGTCCTATCTAGTGTGGCTGCACCACTTCTTCACCATGGGCTCGGGCGCGGATGTCAATTCGTTCTTTGCGCTCACCACGATGATGATCTCGATCCCCACCGGGGTGAAGATCTTCAACTGGCTGTTCACCATGTACCGCGGGCGTGTGCACTTCACCGTGCCGATGCTGTGGACGATGGGCTTTCTGTTCACCTTTACCATCGGCGGCATGACCGGCGTGATGCTGGCGGTGGCGCCTGCTGATTTCCTGCTGCACAACAGCCTGTTCCTGATCGCGCATTTCCATAACGTGATCATCGGCGGCGTGGTGTTTGGCGCGTTTGCCGGCGTCAACTACTGGTTCCCCAAGGCATTCGGGTTCCGCCTCGACGAGTTCTGGGGCAAGCTCAGCTTCTGGTTCTGGCAGATCGGCTTCTGGGTGGCGTTCGGCCCGCTGTACGTGCTGGGCCTGATGGGCGTGACCCGTCGCCTGAGCCACTTCACCGACCCGAGCCTGCAGATCTGGTTCATCATTGCAGCGTTCGGTGCGTTCCTGATCCTGCTCGGCATCCTGTCGTTCGTGGTGCAGATCTATGTCAGCATCCGTCGCCGCGACGAACTGGCCGTGGGCAATGATCCGTGGGGCGCCCGTACGCTGGAGTGGTCCACCTCCTCACCGCCGCCGCCGTACAACTTTGCCTTCATCCCGCGGGTTTACGATCGCGATGCCTGGACGGACATGAAGAAGCATGGCTACCAGCGTCCGCTGCAGGGCTTCAACGACATCCACATGCCGCGCAACACTGCGGCCGGCATGTTGCTTGCCGCGCTGGGCACGATCTTCGGTTTTGCCATGGTCTGGTACATCTGGTGGCTGGCGATCGTCTCGTTCGTCGCGTTGATTGCCAGCGCCATCGCGCACACCTTCAACTACAACCGTGACACCCACATCTCCGCGCAGGACGTGGCCCAATTCGAACAACACACCGGCAACTGGGAGCCGAAGGCCAAGGGCGCAACCGCATGAATACCATCGCCATCGATACGGACCATTCCGAACCGCGCGACTTCCTGTGCCTAAAGGAAGAACATCCGCACAACGGAACCCTGCTCGGGTTCTGGCTCTACCTGATGAGCGACTGCTTCATCTTTGCCGCGCTGTTTGCCTGCATCGCGGTGTTCGGCACCAGCTACGCCGGTGGCCCCAGCGCCCGCGACGTATTCGATTTGCCCGGGCTGGCCGTGAATACGGCACTGCTGCTGATCTCGTCGGTCACGTTCGGCTTTGCCATGCTGGAGATGGCTCGTGAGCGCAAGCGCGCCATGCTCGCCTGGCTGGCGGTTTCCGGCGTGCTGGCGGCTTGCTTCGTGGGTCTGGAAATCCACGAATTCGTGACGATGATCGCCGATGGCGCGGGCCCGGGGCGCAGCGCGTTCCTGTCCTCGTTCTTCACCCTGGTCGGCACGCACGGCCTGCATGTCACCGTCGGCGTGCTGTGGCTGATCGTGCTGATGGTGCAGTTGGGCAAGCACGGCCTTACCGAGGCCAATCGGCGGCGCCTGATGTGCCTGAGCATGTTCTGGCATTTTCTCGACCTGGTCTGGGTCGGCGTCTTCAGCTATGTCTATCTGGTGGGAGTGCTTCGATGAGTCATCCGTCCGAATCCGCGCTTGCGCACGGCACGCCGCATCAGGGCGAGCACCATGACGAGCACGTCAACCACGGCAGCCTGCGCAGCTACCTGACCGGCTTCACCCTGGCCGCTGTCCTCACCATCATCCCGTTCTGGCTGGTGATGGGCCACGTGCTCTCCAGCACCCTGGTCACCACCCTGATCGTGCTCGGCCTCGCCGCGGCGCAGATCGTGGTGCACGTGGTCTATTTCCTGCATCTGGACACCAAGTCCGAGAAGGGCTGGAACATGCTGGCCTTCATCTTCACCATGGTGCTGGTGGTGATCGTGCTGGGCGCCTCGGTGTGGGTCATGTACAACGAGAACGCGAACATGATGCCGATGTCGCCGCAATACATGAATCACCAGCAAGGCTCATGAGCCAGGCCGCGCGTAACGATCCGGCACCAGACCGGACGCTGCGCAGCCCCTTGGCGCTGGCCGCCTGGATTATCCTGGCGGCCGCGCTTTTCAGCATTTTCGTCCTGCTGGGCAACTGGCAGGTGCGGCGACTGCACTGGAAGCTCGGTCTTGTCCATGACGTGGCAATGCGCGTCCACGCACCCCCGGTAGCGGCACCTGGCCCGACGCAGTGGCCGCAGATCGCCAGCGGCCAGCTGCAATACCTTCACGTCACCCTGCATGGCCGCTTCCTCGACGGTGCGCAGACGCTTGTACATGGCACCAGCGAAGATGGCTACGGTTTCTGGGTGATCGCTCCGCTGCGCACGGATAGCGGCTTCATCGTACTGGTCAATCGCGGCTACATTCCCGACACCCTGCCCGGCACCGCAGCCTATGCCAGGGCCGCGCCGCCAGCCGGTAACGTCAGCGTGACCGGGCTGCTGCGTTTTTCCGAGCCTGGGGGCGGCTTCCTGCGTCCCAATCAACCGGCCCAGGGCCAGTGGTACTCGCGTGATGTGTCAGCCATGGCCGCCGCGCGCGGCCTGCCATCGACCGAGGTGGCGCCCTACTTCGTCGACGCCGATGCCGAGCCCACCGACAAACACGCATGGCCTCGTGCCGGCCTGACTGTCATCCAGTTCCCCAACAACCACCTCGGCTACCTGATCACCTGGTATCTGATGGCGCTGATGGTGGCCGTGGCCGCCCTGTACATGGGCCGCGAGGAATACCGCCTGCGCCGGCGAGTGCGCAGCGGAACAGGCAACCGCCGCAAGTCAGACTGAGCCACCGGCTCGCGCACTCGATGGCAGTGACAACCAGGCTACGCTGACGAAAGCCCTTCCCCGGCAGGCACTTTCACCGCGTGCGCGGCGAGGAAAACCTCGATCTCGGCGGCGGGCAATGGCTTGCTGAAGTAGTAGCCCTGCGCCTCGTTGCAACCCTGCTCGCGCAGGAAATCGAGCTGTTCGACCGTCTCCACGCCTTCGGCAATGGTCTGCAGGCCAAGGCTTCGGGACATGCTGATGATCGCTGCCACGATCGCCCGATCCTCACTGTCGCTGCCGATGTCCTGGATGAATGACTTGTCGATCTTGAGCTTGTACACCCTGAATTTCTTCAGATAGTTGAGCGACGAATAGCCGGTGCCGAAATCGTCGATCGACATGCGGATGCCGTGTTCGTGCAGCGCATTCATCACCGCAATGGCCCCCTGCGGATCGTGCATCGCCACGCTCTCGGTCAGTTCCAGTTCGAGCCGCTCAGGCGGCAGCTTTGCTTCCTTCAGGATGTTGCTGACCAGGTTTGGCAGGCTGCGGTGACGAAACTGCACGGCGGAAAGATTGACCGCCATGACCATCGGCGGATAACCCTGGTCGAGCCAGTGCTTGAGCTGGTGCACGGCGGTTCGCAGGACCCACTCGCCGATCGGCAGGATCAGGCCGCAGTCCTCGGCCACCGGGATGAATTCCACCGGGGAGACCGAACCAAGCTCGGGGTGATCCCAGCGCAGCAAGGCTTCCATACCAATAATCCGGCCATCGCAGACGGAGAACTGGGGCTGGTAGTGCAGATGAAACTGATCCTGCTCCAGGGCGCGATGCATCGCATTGACCAACTGCATGTGGCGGGTCGCGCTCCTCTGCATCTCCGCGGTGAAGAAGCGGTAGCCATTGCGCCCATCCCCCTTGGCCCGGTACATCGCCGTATCGGCGCTTCTGGACAGTGTCTCCAGGTTCTCACCGTCGTTCGGATAGATGGCAATGCCGATGGAGGCGGTGACAATAAGCGCGTATTGCTCGACCTGGTAAGGCCTGGAAATCACGTCAAGGAGCTTGTCCACGATGCTCGCCGCGCATTGCGCATCGGTGTCCGGCAGCACCAGGATGAACTCGTCACCTCCCAGCCGCGAGGCCGTATCCGAATCGCGCAATACCGTCTTCAGACGGGCACCCACCTCGATCAAAAAGGCGTCCCCGACGCTGTGCCCAAGCGTATCGTTGATGTCCTTGAAGCGGTCAAGGTCGATGAACATCACCGCCAGATGGCCGCTGGAACGCTTGGCCAGATTGATCGCGTACTGCAGGTGGTCGGCCAGCAGGTTGCGATTGGGCAGCCCGGTGAGCGCGTCGAAATTGGCCAGATACTGAATCCGCTCTTCGGAGTATTTGCGCTCGGTGACATCCCGACTGATGCCCAGCAGGGAAACGATCTCGCCCTCGGCATCACGCATCGGGGCCGCATGGGTTTCGAGCCACCTTCGCGTACCCTTGCGCCCCACGATTTCAAACTCGAGCATCCCGCTCTCGCCCTTCATCACACGCTGGTGCAACGCCATGAACGGCTCGCGATGCTCGGGTAACAGGAATGATTGCAAGCTGCATTTTCTCACCTGCTCGATGGAATCGAGTTCGAGCATGGCCAGGCCTGCCGCATTCATGTCGAGCAACTGACCTTCCCTGCCGATCACCTTCACGCACTCCGGCTCGGTCTCGATGATCGTGCGCAAGCGCAACTCGCTCATGCGCAGCTTTTCCTCGCTGAGCTTGCGGTCGGCTTCACTGGCAAAGCGATCCAGCGCAAAGCTGATGTCCATCGCCATCTCGATCAGCAGATCCTGCGCCGGCTCGTCGAAGGCATTACGCACGTCCGAGTAGACCACCAGCGCGCCCATCGGCGCCCCTTTTTGATGCAGGGGCAGCGACGCGACCGCTTTCCAGCCATGCGCGATCGCGCCTTCACGCCAGGGCAGCGTTGACGGGTCGTGCTGAAAATCCTGCGACCAGTGCGGGCGGTTCTCACGAATGGACGTACCCACCGGACCAAGGCTGCGCGAGTCATTTCCGTGCAAGGGAATTTCAAATGAGTCCAGGTAATCCCCACTCGCACCAAACCAGGCTGCCGGGCGTATCACACCCGTGCTTTCGTCGACCCTGCCGATCCATGCCATCCGCATACCGCCAAACTCCACCGCGTCACGGCAGATCTCGGGAAACAGCTCGGCCTCGCTGGAACAACGCACGATCGCCTGGTTGCACTGGCTGAGCGCGGCATACAGGCGGGTCATCCGCTGCAACGCCTCTTCTGCCTGCTTGCGCCGGGTGATGTCGACCATGGTGCCGAGCAGGACATCGGCATCCTTGTCTGCATCATGAATCAGCTCGGCCTGCGCATGTACCCACACCACACCACCATCCGGACGAACGATGCGATGACTCGTGTCGTACTTGCCCAGACCCAGGACCGCCCGCTCCAGGCCGCTCCTGACCTGCTCCAGATCATCCTCATGAACCATTCGGGAAATGATGTCGGGACCCAGAAATTCCTCGTCGCGAACAAGCCCGCAGATTCGATAGACCTCGTCCGAACAGTAGATGGCGTCGGTCTTCAGGTTCCACTCCATGAAGCCGAGATGGGCCACCTGTTGCGCCTTGACCAGTCGCTCATCCTTCTGCTTCAACGCGGCCTCCTCGCGCTGACGGCTGATCGCGATGGACGCGAGGTGCACCGTCGATTCCATCAGCCGCACATGCTCGGGGCCAGGCAGCGCCGGGTTCCGGTAATACATCGCAAACGTTCCAAGGACGCGGCCATTGCGATCCATGATCGGCTGTGACCACGCTGCAACCAAGCCGAAGGGCATCGCCGCCGCGCGGTAGTTATCCCATAGGGAATCGGTGCGCAGATCCTCCACATACACCGCCTCGCGACGGAAGGCGGCCGTACCGCAGGAGCCCGCAGCCGGGCCGATCGGCAGCCCGTCGATCGCCGCCATGAATTCAGCCGGCAGGCTCGGCGCCGCTCCGTGGTGCACGTGCACGCCATCATCGTCCAGCAACAACACCGACCCGAGCATGCCGGGCGACTGGCTCTCGATGGCCCGCACCAGGGTTGCCAGGATCAAGGGCAAGCTGGTGCCTGCCACGATCATTTCCAGTATCTGCTTCTGGCGACCGAACCAGGTTTCCGCCTGCTTGCGTGCCGTGACGTCATGGGCGATGCCGAGAATCTGGCTCACCCGGCCGCCCGAATCCCTCGCAAACGGTGTCTCGCGGCTGGTCAGCCAACACCAGACGCCATGGTTGTCACGCAGACGGTATTCGAGCTTGCGCGTCTCGCCATCGTCAGCTACGCGCCATGCCTGATGATGGGCGACGATGGCTGGCAGATCATCCGGATGGAACAACTTCAGTACGTCGCTGCCCATGGCCTCGATCTGGCCAGGTGAATAGCCAAAGGCCGTAAAGAAATGCCGGTTGACATAGACATTGCGGTTCTCCGCGAGGTCAAAGACATAGACCGCACCCGGCTCGGTATCCAGGATACGCTGGAGAAAGTGCTCCTTTTCCTGCAAAGCCAACCGGCTCTGCCTGCGCTCGCTGATATCGCGAACGCTGGCAAGAATGACCCGGCTGCCCTGAAATGTGATCGGTTGCGAATGAATTTCGACCGACAGCCGGGTACCGTCACGGCGCCGGTGGCTCGACTCGAAAATCGCCGCCGATGCCAGCAGGCCCATGAGCCGTGCCGATACCTCGTCGCGGCGCTCCGGCGCAGCAAGTTCAGCCACGTCAACGTGCCTCAATTCCTCTTTGCTGTAACCGTAACGCTTCACCGCCGCCAGGTTCGCATGGAGAATGCGTCCGTCCGGATCGAGGACAAAGACTGCATCAAGACTCGCGTCGAGGACCGCCTGAAAATCAGCGTCTGCCAAGCCCGGTGCAATCTTGTCCATGTTTTCTCCCCGTACTCCGTCAAACGCCTTGTCGGGCGAGTGCCGTACCAGTTCAGCCAGCTTTTGCGTGAAATTTTCCGGATGGCGTGCGTTGAATGGGTGAGGAATGTTTGCCTGCGTTCTGCCCTGCCAGACCATCTCGGTGAGACTTAATTGGCGGGCGGGCGCGGGCGCAGTCCAGTATGCCCCGGCCGGACGACCCGGTGTCCACGCTAGCAGCACACTGGCGTGGGTGTCATCAGGGGGCTTGCGTGCCTTGAACAAGAAGTCGGCCGGGATGCTGCAAGCTGAAGGGTCTGGCGGATGTTCCCGCGAGGTCAGGTTGAACGGGTAATGCTGCTGCGGATGCCGCCACGTTGCGGGAAACGCCGTCCCGCGGCGCCTCCTTCGCCAGCTGGCAGGGTCGCCGCCGTCCTGCTGGCCGGTTGCTCGCCCCAGGCATCGGCTCCCTCGCCTTCGGCACCGCCTGCCGCCACATCGACGGCCGGTGTCGCAGCCACCGACAGCCGCACCGCGCTGGCCTCGGCGGTCGACGGCTTCATCAACGGTTATTTCCAGCGCAACCCGGTGTTTGCCGCCAACGCGGGCAAGCATGAATTCGACGGCAAGCTGCCTGACTACAGTTCGGATGGCCTTGAGGCCATGGCTGACTGGCTGCATGCGCAGCGCGACACGTTCGCCGCCTTCACCGGCAACCAACTCGATGCGCAGGGACGCTTCCAGCGCGACTATGTGCTGGCGGTAATCGACGGCCAAATGTTCTGGCTCCAGGATTCCGGCGCGCCGTACAGCAATCCCGCGTATTACACCGACAATCTGTCGCCGAGCATGTACCTGACCCGGCCGTATGCGCCGCTGGCGCAGCGCATGGCCGCCTTCATCAGCTACGAGGAAGCGCTGCCCAAGGCGCTGGCGCAGATCAAGGGCAACCTCAAACTGCCGCTGCCGGCGTCGTACATCGATGTAGGCGTCAACTCGTTCGGTGGTTTCGCCAGTTTCTTCAGGACCGACGTACCCGGCATCTTCGCCGGAGTGAAGGACGACGCCCTGCAGGCACGCTTCAAGGCCAGCAATGCCGCGGCGATCAAGGCCACGCAGGATCTGGCCGACTGGCTGAAGGAGCAGAAGCCGCACGCCACCCAGGACTTTGCCCTTGGTGCGGAGAAGTTTTCGCAGATGCTGTACGCCACCGAGCGGGTCGACCTGCCGCTGGACCAGCTCAAGGCGATCGGCGAGTCCGATCTGAAGCGCAATCTGGCGGCGCTGAAAATCGCCTGCGATCAGTTCGCGCCCGGCAAATCGCTGAAGGCGTGCGTCGCCAGGGAGACTGCCGACAAGCCCGTCGGCGGTGCCGTGGAGGGCGCGCAAGCAGCTTGCCAGCCTGCGCCAGTTCATCGTCGACAAGGATCTGGTCAGCATGCCGGCACCGAGCAGGCCAAGGCTGAAGGGGCCCCGCTGTTCAACCGCTGAAACTTCGCCTATGTCGAGATTCCCGGCCCGTACGAAAAAAACCTGCCCTCGGTGTACTACATCGCGCCACCCGATCCGAGCTGGAGCAAGGCTGACCAGGTCGCTTACGTGCCGGGCAAAGCTGCGCTGCTGTTCGTTTCCACGCATGAGGTCTGGCCCGGCCACTTCCTGCAGTTCCTGCACGCCAACCGCGCGCACTGGAAGTTCGGCCAGCTGTTCGTCGGCTACGCCTTCGCCGAAGGCTGGGCACACTACACCGAGGAGATGATATTCGATGCCGGCATCGGCGGTGCCACGCCGGAGGTCCACACCGGCCAGCTCACCAATGCCCTGCTCCGCGACGTGCGCTACCTCTCCGCCATCGGCCTGCACACCGGCGGCATGAGCATGGCCCGGTCCGAGCAGATGTTCCGCGACGAGGCATTCCAGGATCCGGGCAACGCCCGCCAGCAGGCCGCTCGCGGCACCTACGATCTGGCCTATCTCAACTACACCATGGGCGAGCTGATGATCATGCAGCTGCGCCAGGACTGGATCGCCGCACACCCCGGCGCGAACGCACTGAAGGCGTTCCACGACCAGTTCCTCAGCTACGGCGGCCCGTCAATTCCGCTGGTGCGGCAGCAAATGCTGGGCGGCAAGGTGGGGGCGACGTTGTGGACGAAAGGCGAATCGGCCGATGCTGATGCGTCTGCGCGTGCGGTAGCGAAGTAGTCAGGATGCGGCGGGCATCCGCGTGCAAGATGCATGCGGATGGCTCCTCAGCGGAAAACCCTGGCAACTCCCTGCCCGGTTGGGCATCCCGCCAGAGGCAGGGATGCTACGACCTCAAGGGTAGTGACGTCGGCAACCACCGGCCATTGCAACCGCGCGTTCACCAATCCCTCCACGGCACCTTCCAGGGATTGTGCCCGGCAGTTTTTCCTGAACCTTGGGCAGTTACATGCACAGCATGCGCCGCGCCGCGCGCTCAATCGTTGTCTGCACCTTCAACTGAATTTTCCAGCAGCGTTCCGGTTTTCGCATCGATCCCGACTTCGTGGGACGCCGTGCCGTTCTGAATCACGAACGAGTAGCGCAGGCCGCTGCCGCCTTTTTCACTCTCCAGCTCCTCCTTGACGATCTTCCCTGGATACGCCTTGAGCGCCATGCTGCGTGCCTGCGGCATTTGCACCTTGGCCTGTGCGGCCAACGCCTTGTCCGAACTTGCACTGGCACCGAAGGCAGCAACGGCGAGGGTACCGGCGACAATGACAACCAGAATCTTTTTCATGCAGTTTCTCTGCACTGTGTGAAGCGACGAAGATGGTCGCGCCACCATTTATGGCAAGAGGGACTTAGGCTGACCTTATGCCAGCGCCTCGGCTCGCCGTGCATTCATTTACAAGTCATGCGCGCGAGGTGAGACAGCGGCGTGCAGCGGCGATGACAGCGAGCTACCGTGGTGCTGGCTTTGCCTCTCGTCGCACCAGGCCACGATGTCCGTCCTGGCGTGATCACGCTGACGAGCATGGGCCAGGTCGCGATCTCGATCATGGTCGGCAGGGGCCCTGCCGACGCCCTTTCCAATGCACGTATTGATTACATCAGCGGCGTTAATCTGGCGAAACCGGCGCAGGATCTTTTTTGACCACAGAAAACTGTCAGGCCTCACCTTTGCATGCGAATCGTCGAACCAGCCCTACCCAAGGAATCGACATGAAGATCGCACTGATCGGAGTCAGTGGCCGTGCCGGCTCGCGTCTGCTGACCGAACTGCTCGACCGTGGCCACGAAGTCACCGGCATCGCGCGCGACACCAGCCAGTTGGCGAGCCGGCCCGGGCTGGTGCTGAAGACCGCCGATGCGCACCAGCCGACGCAGCTGGTGCCGTTGCTGGCCGGCCACGATGTGGTCATCAGTGCCATGCGTTTCGAGTCATCCAACGCCGTCGCACTGATTGGCGCGATAAAGCGGGCCGGAGTGAAACGACTGATGGTGGTCGGCGGCGCCGCAGGCCTGGAAGTGGCGCCCGGCGAGGCACTCTTCGATGCACCGGGTTTCCCCGAAGCTTACAAGCCGGAAGCGGAAGCCGGACTCAAGTTCCTCGATGTTCTCGGTGCAGAAAGGGATCTCGACTGGACATTCCTGTCGCCCTCGGCCGAGTTTGCCCCGGGCGAGCGGACCGGGACATTCCGTCTCGGCCGTAATCAACTGCTCAGCGATGCGAACGGCAGAAGCTGGATCTCGATGGAGGACTTCGCGATCGCCTTCGTCGACGAGCTGGAGACACCGAAGCATTCACGGCAGCGCTTCACCGTCGGTTATTGACGGCGCGTCGCACGTTCGAAACCTGGCCATTGGCAACCTCACTGCAAGGATCTCGTCATGAAGAAAACAAAGTCCGCCCCAGACAAGGCCTCTCTGCTGCACAAGCGGCACGCTCCGCTGGCCACACCGACCGACCTCGATGCCAGGGCCACCCGTGACGTATCTGGCGCGATGAACGCGGTCCTCGCCGATGTGTTCGCGCTATACCTGAAGACAAAGAACTTCCACTGGCACATGAGTGGGCCGCATTTCCGCGATTACCACCTGATGCTGGACGAACAGGGCGACCAGCTGTTCGCGATGACCGACCCGATCGCCGAGCGTGTGCGCAAACTCGGTGGCACCACGCTGCGCTCGATTGGTCATATCGCGCGGTTGCAGCGCATCGATGACAACGATGCCGAGTACGTCGAGCCGGAGGACATGCTGGCCGAGCTGCGCGAGGACAACAAGACACTGGCCGCACGCCTGCGCGAGGCACACGGCGTGTGCGACGAACGGCGCGACATCGCCACCGCCAGCCTGATCGAGGAATGGATCGACGAGACCGAACGACGCACCTGGTTCCTGTTCGAGACCAGCCGCCGCGGTGATTCGAGCGGGCACTGAAGGCCTGCCCGCACTTTCGCAGCGACATCACCCAGATCAAGGAACCCGCATGAGGACCTACAAGGTTGGCTATCTCGTCGGCAGCCTCGCCAAGGGCTCCATCAACCGTCTGCTGGCCAAGGCGCTTGCCCGTCTCGCACCGCCGGGACTGGAGTTGGTGGAGATCCCGATCAGGGACCTGCCGCTTTACAACTACGACTACGACGCCGACTACCCTCCAGTGGCGCGCGCCATTCAAGCAGGCGATCGCCGACGTCGACGCTGTGCTGTTCGTCACCCCGGAGTACAACCGCTCGATCCCCGGCGCACTGAAGAACGCGATCGACTGGGCCAGCCGGCCCTGGGGCAAGAACTCCTTCGCGCGCAAGCCATCCGGCGTGATCGGCACCTCGATTGGCTCGATCGGCACCGCCGTCGCCCAGCAGCAACTGCGCGGGGTACTGTGCTTCTGCAACTCGCCGCTGATGAACACGCTGGAGGCATATATCCACTTCACCCCGGGCCTGATCACCGAGGATGGCACGGTCAGCAACGATTCGACGGCCGAGTTCCTGAGCAACTACATGAGGGAACTGCACCTGTTCGTCGAGCGCGTACTGACCGTGCTGCCGCGCAAAGACTGAGCGAGGAAGAAGCAACAGCAACGGGCGCGGCGCGAAATGATCGTTCGCGCCGTCCTCGTGTGGCGGCTGCAGTTGCGGCTGCAAGAAAACGCCAGCTTGCTGTACCTCCGGCCTCGCCGGACACTGGCGTCCCCTGTCCCAAGGTGAACCCAGCCGCGCGCCCGAGGTGTGATTCGACTGTTCTGCCACATCTACGCCAAGGGGATTGCATGAACACGAAAAGCGCGAATGTTGCGGATCCGTGGTTCGCGAATCTGCCGAGCCTGCTGCCCGAGTTCGAAGCGCTGTACACCGACATTCATGCCCATCCGGAATTGTCAGCCCGGGAAACGCGCACGGCCGACCTTGCAGCCGACCATCTGCGCAACGCCGGCTTCGAAGTGACCTCCGGCGTCGGCGGCACCGGCGTTGTCGGCCTGCTGCGCAACGGCGACGGCCCGACCGTGATGCTGCGCGCCGACATGGACGCGCTGCCGGTCGCCCAGGCGACCGGTCTGCCATACGCGAGCAAGGTCGCCGCGAAGGGCAAGGATGGCAACACGGTACCGTGTGATGCATGCCTGCGGCCACGATATGCACGTCACCTGGCTGATCGGCGCGACCAAGGAAAGTGTCAGCTTGCATGAGTCAAACAGGATCGCAGCGCGCTCCGCCTTGATGAGCTCAGTTCGCTTGGGACGGTCTCTACGGGACCGGCGGCAGTCCAATTGCCCCTGATCTCGACTCCACGTACTCCTGCGCCTGCCGTCGATTGGCGGACATGCTTCCGGGGCATTCGATGTCCATCATCGCCTGACAGGAACTACTGGATGCCACTCCGCCGCGCTCACTATTTCATCGCAGCGATGCCGCTTGCGACGGTCGTGGCGTTCTTCTGGCCCGGATATTTCTCGGTTTTGCGGAGCGCGCGGGCGGAACTTCATTTTCATGCCAGCACCGCGACGGCCTGGATGCTGCTGCTGGCCATTCAGAGTTGGACTATCCACAGCCGACGGCGCAATGCGTACCGGATCGTCGGCATGGGAAGCCTGTTCCTTTTCCCTCTTTTCTTGCGGGAAGTACAGCCGTCGTTCTGAGCGTGGCGCGAAGCATGCCATCGGACCCGTTTTACCAGATCAACGGGGCACCCCTCGGCATCCTGGATGTCGCCACACCCTTTATTTTGGTGGCCCTTTTCTATGGCGCGCTCAGAGACCGGCGCAGCGTGCAGTTTCATGCCCGTTATATGCTCGCGACGTCCCTGACGCTCGTCGAGCCGATTGCAGAGCGAATTCTCGGACATCTTGTCCCGCCGTTCACTTCGTTCGGCATGGATCAGTTCATCTGGATATTGCGAGCCGCGGAAGTTGCGGGACTGCTTGCTGCTTTATGGCTCTATGCGCTGTCGCCGAAGTACGGTCGACCGTTTCTCATCGTCGCCATCGCGATGATCATCCAGGCCGTGCTGGTCGAAACATTGGGCATGACCAGCGCCTGGCATGCGCTGTTTGTCGAGCTGGGGACATTGTCGACCCTGCCTGTGCTCGCTGCCGCCACGGCTGTCGGTGCACTGACCGACTGGATGGGCTGGACCGCTGGCCCGGCCTCTCGCAAGCTCAAAGCCGCAACAACCTGAATTCCGCAGCCGGCTCCGTTTGATCGCAGCGACCCGGTTCTTACCCGGTGAATTCGGGGAGTGCTCTACTTCCTCCGTCCTAGCTTTCGCAGCCGCTCCGCCGCCGCGCAGCTTGAGCCCGACCGCGCCGCTTTGTCGCTTGCGCCGACCGCGGTGAGCGGTGAGTATCGGAGGATCCGTCGGACCACCACAGGCACAACCATCCATGCTGACACCTCTGACCCGCTCCCTCCGGCGCGGCATCCTCTCGGCGGCTTTCGCCGCCTGCCTTGTGGCGCCTGCCCTGCCCGCCCGTGCTGCCACAAACGCACCGGAAAGCGGCAAGACCTACACCCTGCTGGCCACGCCAAAGACGGTCGCCTGGGGCAACTACGACGCCACCACGCCGCCGGTATTGCGCATCCACTCCGGCGATACGGTGGTGTTCCACACGGTGCTCACCAACAGCCCGACCGGGCTGGAAAAGGCAGGCGTGGCGCCGAAAGACGTGGAGCAGGACCTGCGTGACATCTTCAACGGCGTGCCGGCCAAGGACCGCGGACCCGGCGGACACATCCTCACCGGTCCGGTCTACATCGACGGCGCCGAGCCTGGCGACACGCTGGAGATCCGGCTGAAGAAGATCGACCTGGCCATTCCCTACGCCTACAACGGCTTCCGCTACGGCCTGGGCTTCCAGACCGATGACTTTCCCTACTCGCGCATCAAGATCATCCCGCTGGATCTCGCCACCCGCACCGCCCACTTCGGGCCGGGCATCAACATTCCGTTGCATCCGTTCTTCGGCAGCATGGGCGTGGCACCGCCACCGGGCTTTGGTCGCTATGACAGCGCACCGCCCACCATCATCGGCGGCAACATGGACAACAAGGAGCTGGTGCAGGGCTCGAGCGTGTTCTATCCGGTGTTCGTGCCGGGCGCGCTGTTCCAGATCGGCGACGGCCACGCCGGCCAGGGCAACGGCGAAGTGGACATCACGGCGATGGAAACTTCGCTGGTCGGCACCGTGCAGTTCATCCTGCACAAGGGTATGAAAACCGGGCCCTACCCGCGCGCCGAAACACCCGACGACTACATCAGCATGGGCTTTGACGACAACCTGACCGTGGCCACCCACAAGGCCGTCGCCGGGATGATCGACTTCCTGGTCCAGCACAAGCACCTGAGCCGCGACGATGCCTACATGCTCATCAGCGTCGCGGGCGACATCGACATCACTGAACTGGTGGACCACAACAAGGGCGTGCATGTGATGCTGCCCAAGGCGATCTTCACGTCGAACCAGGCAGCGCAACAGCCAAAGTGGCAGGCACACTAGCCGTTCGGCGAGGCCTGCGGCTCATCTGAAAACATCCCCACGCGAACGAGTGATGCGCAGTGACTCCCAATGACCGGAAAATCGACGCGCTGCGACGGCGCATCCCTTCCTTCACCTGCATCGTCGGCTGCCACGATTGCTGCGGCCCGGTGACGGCCTCCTCGGAAGAGATGGCAAGGCTACCCGTCAAGACCGAGGCCGAACATGAGCACGCGCTGGCCGAGCTGAGCTGTCCGCACCTGGGCCAGCATGGCTGCGAGGTTTACGGGGAACGCCCCCTTATCTGCCGCCTGTTTGGAACGACGCCGCATTTGCCTTGCCCTAACGGCATGCGGCCGGTGTACATGATCGACAGCCGAACCGAACAGGAGATTCATCAGTTTCTGGCGCGTACACGGCAAGTACTGGTGTGACAGGGATGGTGCGCGGGGATTGCTTAACTTCCTCCGTCCCGGTTTTCGTTCAACGGCTGATAGCTCGCCTGCGCCAACTGGTTCGCCGCGGCCTGCGCATTGGCGGCGCTGTTGGCCATGTAACCCTCCACGCCCGCAGGCACGAGTTGTGTGCCGCCGTAGATCAGTGCCGCCTCCTGTGGCGACAATCCCAAGGCCTGGAACCCTTGCTGCCCCAAGGTCGCCGTCGGTTGACCGGTCCCAAGCATGTTGGCTCCGGCCATGGCGTTATCCCATCCCGTCCCCCCAAGATACATCGCCGCCGCACAACCCGCGCCTGACTCGCACGTCGTGGCCGTCGCCAGGCCACCGACCATCTCCAGTTCACCACCGAGCATTTGCAGACCGCCCAGAGCCCGCGTCCCCACATTGGCGTTCGATAGCGCTTGCAGAGTCTCGTTGACCGGCGGCAGCCCTTCCTGCTCCGGCGCCCATCCATACGGCGACGTTGTCCCGCCGGTGTTGGCAACAATGTAGGCCGCAAGATCGGGGGAAACCTGCGGGGGTACCTGTTGCATCAGGTACTGACTGTCGCTCGGCCCGGGAACGAGCGACCAGCTCGCGCCCGTGTCATAGATCGAGCCGGAGTCGTTGACGTTGACCAACGTGCCCGTTTGAGAGGTTTCGCCGGGCATCACGCTTCCCGACCCCAGGCTAAAGCCACTCAGCCGCATGGCGTCTTCGACCTGCTGGGTGGTGTAGACACCATTGCTCTTTGCCGCCAGTGTCTGCGCGAGCTGCTGTTCGTCAGGATGCAACTGCCGATTGAATTGCTGGCCTTGCAAGGCAGTAGCCACACCTGCCCCGCCACCAACGGCGGCACCGATCGACGCGCCCCCCAGATTCATCAGCGTCTGACCTTCGGTACTGTTCGGGTCGATACCGTGGTTGGCCAGGTAGTCGGCCATCGCGCCGCTGGTCACCTCGCCCGCCCCCGCACCCAACGCTCCCTGCAGCACGTCGCAGTCGCCGAGTGCGGCGGTCACTGCGCCCGCACCGGCATGCAACGCCGCCGCCCCGGTGCTTCCAGGGACGAGTTTCAGATGCTGCTCCGCATCCCCTGCCGCGGTCATCCCCACCTGCCCGGCGAGCTGCCCGGCCAGCTGATTTTTCGCCACCGTCTGCGCGTTGAAGATCGGGTTGAGGCCGGTCGCGTTGAGGTCCGGAGCGCGGTTGAGTCCGCTCAGATCCGGCGTCGGGTTGTCGCGTACGTCGATCGTGCCCTGCGCGATGCCGGCCTGCGTGACGCTGACGGCGTTGCCGCCCTGCGGTATCGCCAGACTGGGGCTGGCACCGAAGCCGCCGCCGCTGCTGTAGCCCGCGCTGATACCGCCCTGTGCCGCGCTGTAGTTGGCCTGGTTCTTCAGATCGCTAGTGGTCAGCGTGCCAGTGCTGAGCAGGTTGAGGTCAGGCGCCGCCGTACTGGCGATCACGCCGCCGGTTAGGTTGGTGTTGCCGTTGACATCGATCGCGTAGCCACCGCTGCCGGCCCCGATACCACTGACCTGAGCGACGCTGGCGTAGTTCGATTTTGTGTTGCCCGCGCTGATGTTGACGCTGCCGCCGGAGCCATAGACGAAGGTGCCGCCGGCCTGCCAGTTGCTGCTGTTGTAGGCGTTGGTGGTCTGCTGGCTGGTGATGTCCAGGTTGCCGCCGATGGCCGCCAGCACCGTGTTGCCCTTGGCCTGGGCGCCCTCGATCGTGGTGTCATTGCCGCTGATCAAGCTCAGGGTATTGGTGGCGGTAACCGCGCTGTTGGCATACGTGGTGCCGTTGCCGTGACCCTGCCCTTGGCCGGCACTGGCAGTGACGTAAAAGCCGGTCTGTGCGCCCATGCTGTAGCCGATCTCGCCGCTGCCGTTGTGGCTGCTGCTGGTGTCGGTGTGCTGCTCGGCCTGGCTGAGCAGGCTGATATTGTTCGTGGCCGACAGCGCCACGTTGTTGCCGTTGATCTGGCTGCCGATGACATGAAGGTCGCCGTGGGTGGCGGCGACCGTGACGTTGCCGGCACTGCTGATCTGGCTGCCGTAGGCCGACTCGTCATACGTCGTCGCCTTGCTGCTGGCACTGCTGGCGCCGATGCCGATACGCAGGCTGACGCCCTGCGTATTGCCGCTGGTGGCCGCCTGCGCGCCAGTCTGTCCCTGTAGCCCCATCGCGTTCCCGGTACCGGGCGAGAACAACGTCTGCGCCGCCTGTGCCGCATACAGTGCCTTTGACGGAACGGGGTCAGGTTCACTTTCACTGACTGGCGGGCAGGTCCAGGCCTGACAGGACGAATGACCGAGCAGCGGCTTTTCCTGTCGGTGCGTGCGGCGAGACTTGTTGCATGGCACGCCAACCACGACTCGATGTCCCAGGCATACCGCAGCACGTTGTCCAGCGCGGCAACAATCGACTGCCCTGCTTCCTCGACGACGGCGACCGCCGCCGCTACCTGCAGCTTCTGCGCGAAAGCTCGCTTGCCACGGGTTGCGTCCTGCATGCCTATGTGCTGATGATCAACCATGTCCACCTGCTTCTCACTCCGCCGACCGCGGGCTCCGTCTCCCGCATGATGCAGAAAGCTGGGGCGCCAGTACGTCGGGCAATTCAACGCACGTCACAAGCGCACCGGCACCTTGTGGGAAGGCCGCTACAAATCCTGCCTGGTGGACAGCGAGACCTGCGTGCTGTCTTGCTACCGCTATATCGAGCTCAATCCGGTCCGCGCCCGCATGATCGACGATCCCGTGCAATTCCTCTGGTCCAGTTGCGCCGCAAACTGTGGCCATCGGGACGATCCGCTGCTCAGACCCCACATTGCCTATACGACTCTGGGCGGCGCGCCTGACGAGCGTGCCACTGCCTACCAAACCCTGTTGCGCGAGACGCTATCAGAGGACGACCTGCACGACATCCGGATCTACCTGCAACAGCAACGCGCCCTCGGCCGCGATGACTTCCGCGCCATGGTCGAGGCCAAGACCCATCGCTTTGCCGGCACCCGCCCCGCCCATCGCCCTGCCCGCGCCCCATCAAAACCCGCCGATAAGTGAACCTGACCCCGTTCCGTGGGACCCCGTTCCGTGTAGACCGATTGTTGCCCCGCTGCCCCACGTGCTGCGGAATACCCGCGAGATCGAGACATGGAGGTCAATCCATGCGTAACAGCGTTGATCATGGTCCTCGCGTAGCTACGATCAGTGCAGGTCGCGTCGCGACCTCATCGGCAGCACGCATCTGAAGGTCTCGGGGCAAGCAGGTCAGAGGAGAGGAGAGTCTATGATGTGGGGAGGTATTTCAGCAGCCTGTTAGCGCTGCGGCAGCGCAAAGATCCAGACACTGTTTGAGACCTCATCTGCTGCAAACCGTTTGCGCTCGCCATTAAATATGGCCTCCCAGACTGGGAGCTTTAACTCCGAACCTCTGTGATCCAACATCGATGCATATTCTCCAGAGACGCGCTCCCATTTATTTGACCAAACGTTTTCTAATTCGAAGTAGCGAGCCAGCTCAGCGTCTCCTGCGATGGCCCACTTCATGACTTCAACGCCTTATGGGATTTACTATCATGGTCAATACTGAATTCTATTTTCATTTCTTTACTCCGATATATCTGTTATCCAGAAGATATTGAATACTGACACTTCCATTAGAGTCGTTCGGTATTTTATATTGTATGCCGTTGCCAAACTCGCCAAATGCAGGCGCGACACTGGATCGCTCAACCGTGAATGGTTTGAGTACAACGTATTGATTATACATATCAGCAAAAGATCCTGGCGCCAAAGCTCTTTCCGTGAGCGGCGTACCTACGGGCGAGAGGTAACTTCCCCTAGTTGTCAGGTCCCATGTGATCCTATCAAGCTGCGTCTCTGGCGTTTTGCCGCTGCCCGTGATGCGATGAGGCAACTGATCACCGAACTGAGAACCGAACGATGGCCCTGACGCTCCACCCTTTGGCCCG
>JBAZRB010000006.1:0-258582 GCA_041663105.1 Rhodanobacter sp. | reverse complement strand
TGCCGTGGTCGATCGCGACCTTGCGCTTCCGCCTCGCCCGCGTCATCGCGCGCCATCTGTCACGCTGTCCGTGCTGCGGCAGAGCGCACCGAGGCATCAGGCGTGTTTAGTAACACAGTAGAACTAGATATATCCTTGCAAATTATTGCTAGAGATGCATCTGCAAAGTATGCGAACGACCATATGAAAAATGCCGAAAGGTTCAACGATCGGGACACGATGCTAAAGTCTGCAGTTGAAAAGACGTCAAGCATCCGTGGATGTATATGCGAGTTCGGCGTCTATAGCGGAAATTCACTAAATGTCATTGCCGCTTCAGCTCCAAATAAGAAAGTGTACGGTTTCGATTCTTTCGAAGGCCTCCCAACAGACTGGCGACCAGGATTTTCAAAGGGAGCGTTCAAGACTGGTTTGCCGGAATTTCAGCACTCAAATGTCCATCTCAAAGCGGGTTGGTTTGACGCGACGCTGCCGAAATTTTTGAAAACTTTGGATGAGCCTATCAGCATGGCGCACATTGACTGTGATTTGTATTCCTCCACAAAATGTGTGCTCGAATCCATCTCACGGCATCTCGCACCAGGAGCTATCCTTGTATTTGATGAGTATTTCAATTATCCGAGCTGGGAAGAGCACGAACATCGTGCACTGCAGGAATCTGTAGCCAGCGGATTATTTAAGCATGAATACCTTGGGTACAATGTTCACGGCCAGCAAGTAATGGTTGGTGTAAATACATTTGATGGAAGCGCTGAAGAACCTTTCGCTACCAACGATGAACCATCATGACGTTGAAATCTATACACAGGATCATAGAAAGTGCGAGAAAGCATGGGGCGAGAAAGTTTCTTGTCCACGTTGCGGTTGATTTAGTCGAATTTATCGAAAGAAAGATGGTTCGTTTCAGAGATTATTCAAGCAGATATAAATTTTTCGGAGTTGCGAAGACATCTGACACATTAATCGTTGTTCTTGCGGGATATAAGCCGAAATTGTGGCCACTCACCCTTCATCGAATAGGAATGTTCGCACCACCGGAGGCGGCAGTCTGCGTAGTGACGGCAGGGAAATTTGTCGAAAATATTGATTTGATTTGCAGATCGGCAGGCTGGACCTATTTAAGCGTATCAAAAAACAAGACAGGACTCGCACTAAATAAAGCCATCCAATTACATCCGGCTGCGAAGTGGATATTTAAGATGGATGAAGATATTTTCGTTTCTAAGAATTTTTTTAAATCCCTACGCAAAGGCTATGATGATATTGCTTCTGAAGGGGAGTACAATCCCGGCTTTTGTGCTCCGACGATCAACGTCAACGGCGTCACTTATGTTTCATTTCTGAAACATCTTGGTCTATCCGAAGACTATGTGAGAGATTTTGGTGAACTAAAGGTTGCGTGCAATGGAGTGCGAGCGCAGGCCGATCCCTCAGCGGCCGTATGGCTATGGCGCCGGAGCCTACCACTTGACAAAAAGGCGGCTGAATTTTCTAACGAACTCACCGTCAAATCCAACTTCGCGCAAATGATTGGTACGCGATTCAGCATCGGCGCCATTTTGATGGAGAGATCATTTTTTGACGAAATCGGAGGTTTTCGATCGGCTTGGCGTCAGGGAATTCTTGGCGTGGACGAAGAGGCTTTATGTGCAGCATGCATAAATTTCTCTCGGCCCATGTTCTATTTGAGTAACGTATTCGCAGGACATTTTTCCTTTTTTATGCAAGAGAGCGCCATGATGGACGCGCTGCCAGAGCTAAGCGTGCTCGACCCAAGTGTTTTTGTCATGCCGGGAGAATTTTCCAAATGAGCGCGATCTATGCGCTGGTCGTAACTTATAACCGTTGCGAACTACTGAAGAAGTGTGCAGAAGCTCTACGGACACAGACAATGAGGGCGGACGTTGTATTAATAATAGATAACGCGTCATCTGATTCGACTCAAACTTGGGCTTCCGATTTCGCCGCCAATTCAGGCGGAGCTTTCGCTTATAGTCGCATGCCTGTTAACAGCGGCGGCGCGGGCGGATTCGCCGAGGGACTTCGTATCGCCCTTGAGCGTGGCGCTGACTGGGTATGGATGATGGATGACGACGCCGAACCCCACCCTACAGCCCTAGCAGAATTGATGGAGATTGCCGACGACTCCAGAAATGTCTATGGATCTCTGGCAACAAATAGCAGTGATACTTCTTGGACGACGACGCTGCTGGATCCTACACCTCACGTGGTTGACGTCGCTGACCATGTACCCTGCAGTGCCCGGGTTCAGTCCCTTCCCTTCCTTGGCTTTCTCATTCATCGGGACCTAGTCGAAAGGATTGGCCTTCCAGACGCCGGCTATTTCATCGCCGCCGACGACATCGAGTACTGCATGCGGGCCGAACGTGCCGGTGCGCAGCTGATCATTGCCGGGCATAGTCGCATCGAACATCCAAAGTCAGACCGATACGAAGCAAGGGTTCTAGGTCGTCAGCTCATCTGTCTTCGGCTCCCTCCCTGGAAGCGTTATTACGACACGCGCAATCGCCTGCTCATTGCCCGCAAGTACTACGGCATCCGGTTACTCACCCAAACCGTCCCTGGCTCATTTGTCCGTCTATTTGCAGCGCTGAGACATGAACCGCGCAAGCTGGCACAACTGGGCGCGTTCTGTGCAGGCATGATCGATGGATTGCTGTGCATCAAGGGACCTCGTCATGCATGGTGGGGAATTCGGCAATAATCGGGATTTGCTTGGGACCTCCCTTTACCATGGAAAACCTGCCTAGCTTCCTCATTGTCGGCGCCGGCTATGCCGGCAGCGTCATGGCCCGCGAACTGGCCGATGCCGGCCACTATGTGCACATCATCGACAAGCGCCCGCATGTCGCCGGCAATGCCTTCGACGAGTTCGACGAACACGGCGTGCTGGTGCATCGTTATGGCCCGCATATTTTTCACACCAACGCCGAACGCATTTTTGCTTACCTGTCGCGCTTCACCGAATGGCTGCCCTACGAGCATCGTGTCCGCGGTGTGGTGGACGGCTCGTCCTATCCGTTCCCGATCAATCGCGATACCTTGAACCAGCTGTACGGGCTGGAGCTGGACGAAGCCGGCGCGGCGGCGTTCTTCGAGCGCGTGCGCGAACCGCGCGAACCGGTGGCAACCAGTGAAGACGTGGTGCTCAACTCGGTAGGTCGCGACCTGTACGAGAAATTCTTCCTCAACTACACGCGCAAGCAGTGGGGGCTGGACCCGTCCGAGCTGAAGGCCGGCGTGGCTGCGCGCATTCCCGTTCGCACGAATACCGACGACCGCTACTTCACCGACACCTTCCAGGCGATGCCGCTGCATGGCTACACCAAGATGTTCGAGTCGATGCTGGATCACCCGAACATTTCGGTCGAACTGGGCGTGGACTTTGCCGAGGTGCGCCAGCGCGGCGGCTACGACCACCTCGTCTACACCGGCCCGCTCGACGCGTATTTTGATTTCCGCTTTGGCCACCTGCCCTACCGCTCGCTGCGCTTCGAGCACGAACACCTGGCGGATGTGGCGCAGTACCAGGAAACCGGCACGATCAATTACCCGAACGACCACGCCTACACGCGTATCACCGAGTTCAAGCACCTGACCAGGCAAACGCACGCTGGCACATCGATCGTGCGCGAGTACCCGCAGGCCGAGGGTGACCCGTATTACCCGGTACCGCGCGCGGAGAACGAGGCGCTGTTCAAACGCTATGAAGCACTGGCAAAGCAGGAAGAAAATGTCACCTTCGTCGGCCGCCTCGCCCAGTATCGGTACTACAACATGGACCAGGTCGTCGGCGCCGCGCTGGCTGCCGCGAAACGGTTGATCGGCTGACCAGCATGCGCATCGCTTTTGTCTGCAAACGGCAATACATGGGCAAGGACGTGATTGCCGACCGTTATGCACGTCTGTACGAAATACCCCATCAGTTGGCCAAGCTTGGCCACACGGTGGGCGGATTCTGCCTGAGCTACCAGGGCCATGCGGAAGGAACCTGGGCCCACGACGCCTTGCCAGGCACGCTGACGTGGGAGTCGCGATCGCTGGGCCGCATGATGCTGCCTCGCTTGCTTGGCTACCCGCACACCCTGCTGCGGCGCCTGCGGGCATTCGCACCGGACGTACTGATTGGTGCCTCGGATATTCCGCACGTCGCGCTGTCTGCGTGGCTGGCCAGGCGGTTGGCTGTGCCGTACATGGTGGACCTCTATGACAACTTCGAGGGCTTCGGCCAGGCGCGTATTCCAGGCATGGTGTCGTCGCTGCGGCGTGCCGTTCGCGCGGCCCCGCTGGTCACCACCACCAGTGAACCGTTGAAGGACCTGGTTACCCAGGATTACGGTGCACGCGGCGAAGTGATTGCCATGCCCAGCACGGTCGACAAGAACGTATTCCATCCACTCGATACCGCGGCCTGCCGTGAATCGCTGGGACTGCCAACAGACACCAGACTCATCGGTACGGCGGGTGGCCTCTATCGCGACAAGGGGGTAGCGGCACTCTATGCGGCCTGGCACATCGTCGCCGCACAGCGCGCCGACGTGCATCTGGTGCTGGCGGGGCCGGTCGACCCGGGCTTTCCGCCACCCACGGGCGACCGCATCCATTACCTGGGCATGCTCGCCCACGCCCGCACCGCCGAGCTGTTCAGTGCCCTGGACGTCGGCGCCATCTGCATTCGCGACACACGTTTCGGTCGCTACTGCTTCCCGCAGAAAGCCTATGAGATGCTCGCCTGCGGCTTACCCGTCGCCGCAGCACGAGTCGGTGCGATGAGCCACCTGCTGGCAGATGTACCGTCCTGCCTGTTTCGTGCGGACGATGCGGAGGACCTCGCGCGCGTGATCCTGGCGCAACTGGATCAACCCGTGCGGGCGAATGTGTCGATTGACGATTGGCAGCAGTTGATCAGCTCGCTCGATCCCCGATTGCGCGCCTTGGTCTTGCCCTCAGGCTGATCCAATCTCGACAAACTGCCCGGTCGGCCAGGTTCAGCTAATGTCGTTGATGCAGCTTTCGCGCAAGATCAGCTTGGGTTGTTTCTTCATGGCCGGAACCTTTCAGTAGTTGGGAGCGCGATGCCACCGCCACGCGGTCTCAATGATCGAAGACACGTCAGTATGGAGTGGATGCCAGCCGAGCACATCGGCAGCTCGACTCGCATCAGCCACCAGCACTGAGGGATCGCCGCCGCGACGGGGCGCTACCGTGAATGGGATAGTCACACGGGCCGCGCGGCGCGCGGCCTCGATGATTTCCAGCACGCTGTAACCGAAGCCACTGCCAAGATTGAAGCAGTACGCCCCCGCGTGCTCATCCAAATGGCGCATCGCGAGCAGATGTGCGGCAGCCAGATCGTTCACATGCACGTAGTCGCGCACGCAGGTTCCATCGGGAGTGTCGTAATCGTCGCCATAAATATTCAAGGGAGCACCGATGCCAAGGGCGCAACGCAGTACATTGGGAATCAGGTGCGTCTCCGGTGAATGCGATTCGCCGATTTCACCGCCGGGATCGGCTCCCGCCGCGTTGAAATAACGCAACGACACCGACCGCAGGCCATAGGCGTGGGCAGCGTCCTCAAGGATCCGTTCGACCATCAACTTGCTCGCCCCGTAGGGGTTGATCGGCACTTTCGGGTGCGACTCGTCGAGTCTTTCGGCCGTGGGCAGCCCGTAAACAGCGGCGGTTGATGAAAAGACCAACCGATCGACCCCGGCCCGGCGCATCGCCTCAAGCAGATTCAGCGTGCCGGTGACGTTGTTGCGATAGTAACCATAGGGGTCGCTGACCGAAGCCCCCACTTGTGACAGCGCGCAAAAGTGCATTACCGCGTCGACACGCCGGGCAGCAAACAGTCGCTCCAGCGCCAAGGCATCAAGAAGATCGCCTTCGACCAGGTCGCCCCATCGGACTGCCTCACGGTGGCCCGTCGACAGATTGTCGAACACAGTCACATCGAACCCTGCTTGCTCCAGCGCCTTCGCCATGTGCGCACCAATGTAACCGGCGCCTCCGCAAACCAGGATATGATTCATATCCTGCGCGCCTTTGCGGCACCGTTGCGCGCGCACTCTTCGATCAATTGCGCGTACGAAGCTGCAATGACCTGCCAATCGATATGCTCGGCGGCAGCCTGACGAATCGCGAGTGCCCTGGCGTGAGCCTGCGCAGGATCATGCAACGTCACCAGAATGGCGGACGCCAACGCGTCGATATTTTTCGCATCAACACTTACATCGCTTGCGGCGTCACCCAGCAAGTCCTCGACACCCGCCACCTGCCCGACAATCACCGGGCAACCGCAACCGATGGCTTCCATCAACACCACCGGCAAGCCCTCTTGGTTGCCGGAATCATCACGGACAAAGGGTGCCACGAATACGCTGGCTCGCCGATAGAGCCCCGGTAATTCGGGCTGAGGAACGGCGCCGAGGAAACGAACGCTACTTTCGATGCCGAGACGACGCGCCTGCATTTGCAGCGCTGACTCGTCCGGTCCGAACCCCGCGATGGTCAGCACTGTCGCCGGCCGTTCGGCAAGCACCTTTGACATCGCCTCGAGCAAGTACGGGAGCCCCTTCTTGGGCACGAGCCTGCCCACAAAAAGCAACTCGTCCTCTGCCCGCGCCACCTGCCCATCAACCACGAAACGCTCCCGCAGATCGACGCCCATCGGCACCACCGCAAGCGTGGGTGGCTGCAATCCCACGCGCATGGCCTCCTCGCGCATGGCTGTACTCACCACCGTCATGGCGGATGATGCCGAAGCGACAAGTTGCTTGAGCAGGGTCAGCCCCTTGCCACGCAGCCCAAAAAGATCGCCACCGTGTGACGTGACCAGATAGGGAACACCTGAACTACGCCGAATCTGACGTGCGATCAGCCCCTGCGGAATAAGCCAGTGCGCATGAACCGCGTCCACGGACCGCTGCCGCAGCAGACGTTTCGCAGCAAGGTACTGCCCAAGAATGAAGCCGGGGACCAATAACCACTTCCATGGCGACTGACGAAGGTTGGTGACGACTCCGCCATTGTTGACCAAGGTTTGCCACGCGCGCGGCGCATAACGGAACCTGACAACTTCCACCCCATCGAACATCCCATCCGGCTCGGCACCAGGCGCATCGGGTACCAGCGCAATGACATCGAATTGGCGGGCCATCCTTCGGCACAACTCGTGAACGAAACCGGGTTCTGGATCATTGCGCCAACGAGGGTATGTCGATGCGAGCACCAGCACAGCCAGCTTGCGCACCTCAGCCATGGGGTCGATACGTCAATGCCGTGATCTGCTCCGACACCAGCCCGATCAAGAAGACAATGACCGCAGCACTCCACATCAAGGTGCTGCCATTGGTCAGCCTGCCGTAGTGCATGAATGTCCACGCGTAATTGGCGCAACCGAACAGGAAGAACATCGCACTGGCCGGCACAAACAACTTCAACGGCGAATACAACGTGGCGATCTTGAAGATGATCAGCAGGAAACGCACCCCGTCCCGCAACGGCTTGATGTGACTTTTGCCGACGCGCTGGGCGGCCTTGATCGGGACATAGGCCACCGGGTAGGCGCTACGGAAAAAGGCCATGGTGCTGGTGGTGGGGTAGCTGAAGCCGTTCGGCAGCAGGTGCAGGAATTCGCGGAACTTGTCCGCGCGCACGGCGCGGAAACCCGAGGTGAGATCAAGCACGGCGTGCCCGGTCATGCGGGTGGCAAGCCAGTTGTACAAGGTGTTGGCCACGCCACGACCCACGCCAGCCTGGCTGCCCCAGTCGCGGGCGCCGACGACCATGTCGTAACCGCGGCTCAATTGATCGAGCAAGCGGGCAATATCGGCCGGGTCGTGCTGACCGTCGCCATCCATGAAAACCAGGATGTCGCCCGTGGCGGCCCGCGCACCACGCTTGATCGCGGCACCGTTGCCCATCGAATAGGGCGAGGACAGGCATTCCACGCCGCTGTTTTTGCAGGTGCCGCGGGTATCGTCGGTGGAGCCGTCATCGACCACGATGATCTCGGCTTCGGGGTGCGCAGCGCGCAGGCGCGGCAGCAGGGCTGCCAGCGCGGGTGCCTCGTTTTTGGCGGGCAGGATGATGCTCAGGCGGTTCAACAGATGGCTCCCCCGGGTGAGTGCGGATCATAGCGTGAAGGTCGGGCGGGAGTTGCGAACGAGGTTGAGATTTGGGTTCGCCCTGCCCTGCAGCCGCCTTTCACCTGAGGCAGGAGCGCATCCTGTGCGCGAATGCTTTTTGCGCGGATTTGCATGGGCGTATCAAGAGCATCGCGCACAGGGTGCGCTCCTACAGGGGGCGCGGGGCTTGGAGTTCAGGCAATCAGGCTCATGCCGGCGTGCTTCGCGGCATCACGATCGAACGTCATGGTGTGGTCGCAGCCGACCGATGCGGCATGGCATGCAATCAGGCAATCGGCCAAATCGGCCTTGGAATGGCGGTAAATGCGCACCGCTTTCCAGACAATGTCTGCCTGATCCACCCTGAGCTCTTTGGTGCGTAACAGGGCCTCCAACGCCTCGGTGAGTTGCGTTCGATCCAGGCCATAAGAGCCGCGCAGCACCCAGACCAGCTCGATCACGGATACCATCGAAATCCAGCCTGGCGCATCGACGGTCAGCGCATCAAGCAAGGCAGAGGCCTTGGCCGATTGCGCGGCATCGTCCTGCATGATGTAGCGCACCAGCACATGGGTATCGAGGCCGATCATTTTGCCGCCGCGCCCGCCGCTGCGATCGAGGCGTTCATCTGCTCGATCGATATCGGACTGGCGGGCTTTCCGAACATGCCCTTGAGTGCCGTTACCGAACGCGTGGCAGCAATGAATTCGTACCGACCTGGCTCGATTTCCACAAATTCCACTCGATCGCCCGTACCTATGTGCAGGGCCTCTCGCACGGCGGCGGGTATGGTGACTTGACCTTTGCAGGTGACGCTGGCGGTAGCCACGAGACTCCCCGTCACTTTCCTTACTTCATTGTAAGGATGGGCTGGTCCGGGATCAATCGAGCTGGACTGGCGAAATCTGCTTACGATGGGATTTTCCGCACGACTCTCGCGTACAGGTGCGGCGGAGATCACGCAGCGGAAAGCTGGCTCACCGCATCACTGCTTGAGATCCGCCATGCAGGGAAGAGATGACCTGCAGGCCAAGCTGCGGTAGATTCAACCACATACACGTAATGGGTCATGCAGGTTATGTCATCTCAAGTGCAACCGTCGCTCGCGGGTCTGTCCGGCATAGCACGCCGCCTTGTGTCCGAGGGGTTGCTGCCCGAGGCCGATGTCCGCAAGGCGATAGCTGACAGCAGCCAGCAGAAAGTATCGCTTGGCACCTGGCTGCTGGATCGCGGCCTGGTCGATGGGCCCGATGTCACCCGCATTGCATCGGTTGAATTCGGCATGCCGATGATGGACGTGGCGTCTTTGAACCCGACCACCATGCCACTGGACCTGATCAGCGAGGCACTGATCACCAAGCATCAGGCGCTACCGCTGTTTCGTCGTGGCAAGCGCCTTTTTGTCGGCATTGCCGATCCGATGCAATCCCATGCGCTGGATGAGATCAAGTTCCACTCCAATTGCATGGTGGAGCCCATCCTGGTCGAACGCAGCTCGCTGCAACGCTTTATCGAGAGCCTGCTGAACAACATGCGCGACACCATGCCCGAGATGGGTGGTGGCGACATGGATGACCTGGACCTTGAGGTAGGCGATGACGAAGCCGAATCGACCGGCATCGACGCCACCGGCGGTGACGACGCGCCCGTGGTGAAATTCGTCAACAAGATCCTGGTTGATGCGATCCGTCGCGGTGCCTCGGACATCCACTTCGAACCGTTCGAAACCCAGTACCGGGTGCGCCTGCGCATGGACGGCATGCTGAAGGCCGTCGCCTTTCCCCCCATGAAGATGGCCAACCGCATCTCCTCGCGCCTCAAGGTGATGGCGCAGCTCGATATCGCCGAAAAGCGCGTGCCGCAAGACGGCCGCATCAAGCTCAACCTGTCCAAGACCCGCGCCATCGACTTCCGCGTAAGCAGCCTGCCGACCCTGTTCGGCGAAAAGATCGTGCTGCGTATCCTGGACGGTTCCTCCGCCAAGATCGGCATCGAGAAGCTGGGTTACGAGCCGGAACAGCAGAAGCTCTTCATCGATGCGATCCACAAGCCCTACGGCATGGTGCTGGTCACCGGGCCCACCGGCTCGGGAAAGACCGTGTCGCTGTATACCGGCCTGAACATGCTCAACACCGCCGAACGCAATATCTCGACGGTGGAGGACCCGGTGGAAATCCGCGTCGAGGGCATCAACCAGGTGCAGCAGAACGTGAAGCGCGGGATGACCTTCGCCAGTGCCTTGCGCTCGTTCCTGCGTCAGGATCCGGACGTGATCATGGTCGGCGAAATTCGCGACCTGGAAACCGCCGAGATCGCCATCAAGGCCGCGCAAACCGGCCATATGGTGCTGTCCACCCTGCACACCAATGACGCCGCGCAGACCATCGCACGACTGATGAACATGGGCATCGCCCCCTACAACATCATCTCCTCGGTCACCCTGATCATCGCCCAGCGCCTGGCGCGCCGGCTGCATGACTGCAAGAAGCCCATGGATTTACCCCCTGAAGTGCTGCTCAAGGCCGGCTTCAGCCAGGCCGACATCGACCAGGGGCTGAAAATCTACGAGGCCGGCCACTGCGACGGCTGCAATGAGGGATACAAGGGGCGCGTTGGCATCTACCAGGTGATGCCGATGCTGGAGGATATCCAGAAGATCATCCTGCAAGGTGGCAACGCGATGCAGATCTCCGAGGTGGCCAAGGCTGCTGGCGTGAACGACCTGCGCGCATCGGCCCTGCTCAAGGTGAAGCAGGGGCTGACCAGCCTGACCGAAATTGATCGTGTGACCAAGGAATGAGACTCGAATCCGGGACGCCTGCCGCATCCAACTTGCGCATGGCGCCACGGTTTGCGGCAGCAAAAATGAAATAAGCTGTACAGAGACCTTGTCTGCCGCCCGCTCGGGCGGCTTCGGGACAGAACTACTGGGGGAAGATGCGCATGGCTACGGCTACCGCAAACGCAAACAAGGCGCGCGCGCTCGGCGCACAACGCGGCGAAGTCAGCAAGCTGACGACGTACGAGTGGGTGGCGCTGGATAAACGCGGCAAGCGCATGAAAGGGGACATGCCGGCCAAGAACGCCTCCCTGGTCAAGGCCGAGTTGCGCCGTCAGGGCATGAACCCGCAAACCGTACGGGAACGTTCCAAGCCCCTGTTCGGCGCCAGCGGCAGCACGATCAAGCCCAGCGATGTCGCCATCTTCAGCCGCCAGATCGCCACCATGATGGCCTCCGGCGTGCCGATGGTGCAGTCGTTCGACATCATCGCGGATGGCCAGAAAAACATCCGTTTCAAGAACGTGCTGCTGGACGTCAAGCAGAACATCGAAGGTGGCGCCGCCCTGCATGAGGCGCTGGCCCAGTATCCGGTGCAGTTCGACGAGCTCTACTGCAATCTGGTGCACGCCGGCGAAACCTCCGGTGTGCTCGACACCGTGCTGGATACCGTGGCGACCTACAAGGAACGCACCGAAGCACTCAAGAAGAAGATCAAGAAGGCGCTGTTCTACCCGATGATGGTGCTGGCGGTGGTGTTCATCGTCATCCTGATCATGCTGCTGTTCGTGGTGCCTGTATTTGCCAAGACCTTCCAGGATGCCGGTGCCCAGTTGCCCGCGCCGACGCAGTTGCTGGTGAATGCATCGGAATTCATGCAGAACTACTGGTTCATCGTGGTCGGTATCATCGTGGGCAGCATCGTGGCGCTGGTAGTCGCCAAGAAGCGCTCGGTCAAGTTCGCCCATTTCCTGGATCGCACTGCGCTGAAAATGCCGGTGATGGGTAACATCGTGCGCAATTCAGCCATCGCCCGCTTTGCACGCACGCTGGGTGTCACCTTTCGCGCCGGTGTCCCGCTGGTCGAAGCGCTGGATGCCGTGGCCGGCGCTACCGGCAGCGTGGTTTATGGCGATGCGGTCAAGCAGATGCGTGACGACATTTCGGTTGGCCACCAGCTGCAGCTGGCGATGAAGCAGACCGGCCTGTTCCCCAACATGGTGGTGCAGATGACGGCGATCGGCGAGGAATCCGGCTCGCTGGACCACATGCTGTTCAAGGTCGCCGAGTTCTACGAGGAAGAGGTCGAGAATGCGGTCGACACGCTGTCGACCCTGCTCGAACCACTTATCATGGTGGTGCTCGGCACCATCGTGGGCGGCATCGTGATTGCCCTGTACCTGCCGATCTTCAAGCTCGCGGGCACGTTCTAGGATCCAACACGATCGACCCACAAACGACGGGCATGGGCCGCCGTTTGTGTTTGCAGGAGCGCACCCTGTGCGCGATGCCCAGCCCTGCCCTGGTAGGAGCGCACCCTGTGCGCGATGCTTTTCCGTGACGTAACGAAGAGCATCGCGCACAGGGTGCGATCCTACCGTACGGCGCGACATACCCATATGCGCCATGGCACGAAGCACCGTACTCTTATGTCCTGCCCCACCGAGGGGCTTTAATCCAAGGCCTGCGCATGCCCGACCTTCCCCTCGCCGTATGGATCGCCCTCGCCGCCGTGCTCGGCCTGCTGGTGGGCAGTTTCCTGAATGTGGTGATCCTGCGCCTGCCCAAGCGCATGGCGGCGGGGTGGCGGCAGGAGGCGCGCTCGATTCTGGAGCTCGACGCGGATCCGACTCCGCTGCCCCCGGGTATCGTGCGCGAGCCATCCCACTGCCCGCAGTGCAAACATCCGTTGTCAGCGCTGGATAACATCCCCCTGCTCGGCTGGCTGGCGCTGGGCGGCCGCTGCCGCTACTGCAAGACCCGAATTTCGATCCAGTATCCGCTGGTGGAACTGCTCAGCGGCGTACTCAGCGCCGTGGTGGTCTGGAAGTTCGGCCCGTCATGGGCCGCACTGGCTGGCCTGGCGCTTACCTGGACGCTGATTGCCTTGGCGGGTATCGATTTCCGCACCCAACTGCTACCCGATCAGCTGACGTTTCCGCTGCTATGGCTGGGCCTGCTTCTCTCGTTGCTGCCGATGTTTGTCACGGCACCTTCGGCCATCATCGGTGCAGCGGTGGGTTACCTGAGCCTTTGGAGCGTGTATTGGGCGTTCAAGCTGCTCACCGGCAAGGAAGGCATGGGCTATGGCGACTTCAAGCTGCTTGCTGCACTGGGGGCATGGATGGGGCCGGTTTCCCTGCTGCCGATGATCCTGCTGTCGTCGCTGATCGGCGCACTGATCGGCGGCAGCCTGATCCTGCTGCGCAAGCACCAGCGCGAGATTCCGATGCCGTTCGGCCCCTTCATCGCCGCCGCGGGCTGGGTCTGGTTTATCGCCGGCCACGGCTTGTTGCAGGGCTACATGCAACTCACCGGCCTGCGATGAACGAGCGCCGCCGGGCCTTGGTCATTGCCCTGACCGGCGGCATCGCTGCCGGCAAGTCGGCCGTGTCGCGACGCTTCGAGGCACTGGGGGTGTCCGTCCACGATGCCGACATGGCGGCACGTGAAGTGATTGAATCCGGCACTGAAGGCCTCGCCGCCATCGTCGATGCGTTTGGCGCCGACGTGCTGGGGGCCGATGGACGACTGGATCGCCCCGCCATGCGTCGGCGCGTATTTGCCGAACCATCCGCACGAAATACGCTCGAGGCGATCATTCATCCACGAGTGCGTGCATGGCTGCACCAGCGCGCACTTGATGACTGCGGCCCATACTGTCTGCTGGCCATTCCGTTACTGGCGGAAAACATCGAACACTACCGCTGGGTCGAACGCATCCTGCTGGTGGACGTACCCGAATCGGTGCAGATGCAGCGGCTGCTCGCCCGCGACGGCATCGATGAGGCGCTCGCCCGTCGCATGATCGAACAGCAAGCCAGCCGCGCCGAGCGCATTGCGCTGGCCGACGACGTGATCGAGAACAGCGGTGACGAAGCGGCCCTCGATCACGCGGTCGCCAAGTTGCATCAGCGCTATCTGGCCCTGGCCCGACAAGAATTGTAGGAGCACCCTGTGCGCGATAGCTCTTCGCCACATGACGAAAAGCTATCGCGCACAGGGTGCGCTCCTACACCGGCGGATATGTATCGGCGTGCGCAAGCGGGCCTGCCACCAGCAACGCCCGCAGGATCGGACCATCGGCCGGGGTCAACATCACCGGATCGATCTGCTCCGGAAGCCGCCACCGCAAGGCCTGCCCTTCCAGCGACTGCGGCTCGCCGCCCCAGTGTCCGACCCGCCAGGCGTCGAGCAGCAGTTCGCGCTCGTCATAGCGCCATGGCACGCGGATCAACGGCTCGGCGTGCAGCACGGTGATCCCGAGTTCTTCGCGCAACTCACGCGCCAGCGCCGCCAGCGGCGTTTCGCCAGGTTCCAGCTTGCCGCCGGGAAATTCCCACAGGCCGGCCAGGTGTTTGCCGGGCAGGCGTTGCGCCAGCAGCACCCGGCCCAGGCTGTCGAGCAGCAGGCCGGCCATGACGTGCATGACTGGCGCTGGCGCGGCGGGAACAGACATCAGCTGTTGCGCAGGTACTCGACCATGTCGAAGTCGAAGGCGTGCTCGGCATCCGCCTTGTGGTGCACGCGCGAAACCTCGGTCCATTCGCTGAAGTGCACGCCGGGGAAGAACGCATCGGCACCATCAATGGCCGCGCCAACCCACGTCAGGTACATGCGACGCGCGCGTGGCAACGCCTCGGAAAACACCATGCCGCCGCCGATGACCATCAGACCCGTGTCGTTGCAGCGAGCCTGTGCTTCCTCAATGGAGCGCACGGTGATTTGCCCCGGGAACGGCGCCTCGTGCTTGCGCGACAGCACCAGATTGACCCGGTCCGGCAAGGCGCGACCGATCGACACGGCGGTGTTGTAGCCCATCAGCACATTCTTGCCGGTAGTCAACTGCTTGAACCAGCGCAAGTCATCCGGCAAATGCCATGGCAGCTGACCCTTGCGGCCAATGGCAAAATTTTCGTCGAGCGCGGCAATCAGGGAAATGGCCATAACGGGTCCTGGAAATGCATGATCAATGGGACGGGTTGCGCCTCGGTCTGGCGCCGCCGATCCTGTGGAATATTAGCAGGGTGCAGCCCGATCGCGGATCGCGTTGCAGGTATCGGGGCCACAGGGCGACCGGCCTGTCCGCGTACAAAACCCGGCGTCACAGCCCACCGTCGCAGGAGTGCACCCAGTGCGCGAACGCTCTTCGGGGTGGACAGGAGCGTTCGCGCACGACCGGAGGAAGTCCCCTTTTGTGGACAGGGTGCGCTCTACACCGCCACCTCGGCCTTGATGGCCGGATGCGGCTCATAGCCCTCGAAACTGATGTCCTCGTAGCGGAAATCGAAAATCGAACTGATATCAGGGTTGAGCTTGAGCGAAGGCAGCGGCCTTGGCTCCCGACTTAGCTGCAGGTGTGCCTGCTCCACATGGTTGGAGTACAGGTGCGCATCACCCAGCGTATGCACAAAGTCGCCCACAGCCAGCCCGCATACCTGGGCCACCAGGTGGGTCAGCAGCGCATAGCTGGCGATGTTGAACGGCACGCCCAGGAAGATGTCCCCGCTACGCTGGTACAGCTGGCAACTGAGCTTGCCGTCGGCCACGTAGAACTGGAACAGGCTGTGGCATGGCAGCAGCGCCATTCTGGAAAGTTCGCCGACATTCCATGCGCTCACGATCAAGCGGCGCGAATCCGGATTGCGCTTGATCTCGTCGATCACCCATGCAATCTGATCGATCACGCCACCGTCCGCCGTGGCCCACGCACGCCACTGCTGACCGTAGACCGGGCCGAGCTCGCCGTTCGCATCGGCCCACTCGTCCCAGATGCGCACGCCATGCTCTTTCAGGTAGGCGATATTGGTGTCGCCACGCAGGAACCAGATCAGCTCGTGCACGATCGATTTCAGGTGCAGCTTCTTGGTCGTGACCAGCGGAAAACCCTGGTTGAGGTCGAACCGCATCTGCCAGCCGAACACGCTGCGCGTGCCGGTGCCGGTGCGGTCGGCCTTTTCGGTGCCGTGGTCCAGCACGTGGCGGAGCAGATCGAGATAGGCGCGCACGATTCAGGCCTGCGCCGGCACATCGACCAGCGGCAAGATGGGGGCGCGCCGCGACAGCGCGAGCAGCAATACGCCCACCACCACCAGCGGCAGTGACTGCAGTTGGCCCATCGTCACCCACTGCGTACCCAGCAGATAGCCCAGTTGCGGATCGGGCAACCGCACGAACTCGACGGCGATACGGAAACAGCCGTACATCAGCGCAAACAGGCCCGATACCAGGTAGCGCGGCCGCGGCTTCAACGACACCAGCCACAACACCACGAACATCACCACGCCCTCCAGTGCCAGCTCATACAGCTGCGACGGGTTGCGCGGCAGGCCGCCAAACTGCTGCAACGGCGCCAGCCATGCCGGATGCACCGCGGCATAGGCCACATCCTCGGCATGCGCACCCGGGAAGATCATCGCCCATGGCAGATCGCTGGGTTTGCCCCACAGCTCGCCGTTGATGAAGTTGCCCAGCCGCCCCAGTCCGAGCCCGATCGGCACCAGCGGCGCCACGAAATCGATGGTGTCGAACAGGTGCAGCGCATGCTTGCGCGTCCACCACCAGCCCGCCGTCACCACACCGAGCAGGCCGCCATGAAAGCTCATGCCACCATCCCAGACCTTGAACAAAGCCAGCGGATCGGTCCATATCCAGCGGATACCGCCGTCGTAGTAGAACAGCATGTACCAGATGCGCCCACCGGCGATCACGCCCAGCATGCCGTAGAACAGCAAGTCCCCCAGCGCATCGCGGCTCACCGGCAGGCGCCCGCGCCGACGCCGGTATTCGCCGAGGACGGCCACGAAGAAAAAACCCAGCAGATACATCAATCCGTACCAGTGCACCTGGATCGGGCCAATGTGAAAAGCGACGGGATTGAACTGGACGACGAAAGGCTGTGACATGCTCTAAACACTGGCCGGTAAAGTGCAAGTGTAACGGTCGGAGTCTCACCCCTCCACCCTAATCGCCGGTCCATCCCGTCGCTGTCGAGTGGTGCGCGGCTTGGCAGCGCGATAGGCAAGTTCACGGTTCAACGAGGTCGGCTGTCCGACCGGCGATGTTCCGCCGGTCGCGCACGCGCCCTCTTCCCGCGCGTCACTTTCCCCGCTCCTCGGGGCAGGCCCTTCCGGGCAGGATCCTTCGCTGAGCAGGCGCAAGCCTTCCCGCCGGATGTTGATGGCCGCGTTGATGTCGCGATCGTGCTCGGTACCGCAGCTTTCGCAGCGCCAGTGGCGGTCACTGAGCTTCAGTCCACGGTGGATTTCTCCACACACCGAGCACGTCTTGCTCGACGGGTAGAAGCGGCCGACCGCGACCAGCACGTGGCCGCGCCACGTCGCTTTGTACGCGAGCTGCCGGCGGATCTCGCCCAGGCCGGCATCGCTGACGCTGCGCCGGAATGCCCGGCGACCCATGCCGCGAGCCATGCCCTTGACGTTCAGATCTTCGATCCCGATCACCGCCGCACCGGCGACGGCCGCCGACGTCAGCTGATGCTGGTGGTTGCGCCGCAGGTCGCCGATCCTGGCGTGCAGCGTGCCGATCTGTGCCTTGCGCCGGCGCATCCGGCTCGACACCACGATCCGTGTGCCTTTCGGGATCCGTTTCGCCGGGTCGAGGCCCTGGCGAACCATCGCGGCATCGCGCTGACGGCAATAGCTGCGCTGGTAGCGGCGCAGCCGCTTCTTCTGTGCAGCCAGGTGCTTTGGCGCTGCCACTTTGCGGCTGATCACGCCGTCGTGGATCACCGCCGTATCTTTCAGGCCCAGATCGATGCCGATGGCTTCGACCATCGCATCCGTGCCGATGCGGCTGGCCAACGCCGGCACGCCGTCGGCGGTGAAGCTGCCGAACCAGCGGCCGGCCGCATCGCGGCTGACCGTGACCGAGCGCAGCCGGCCCGGCATCGTTTCGGTCACGCGAAAGCGTACCTTGCCGATGCCGTCCAACTGCACGGCTCCGGCATCGCGGTCGACCAGATCGCGGCGCTGATCCAGCGTGAATCGCGCCGACATCACCGTGCCAAACTTCTTGCGCAGAGGGCGCCGAGCGCGGCCGGCGAAGAAATTCGCCCACGCCTGATCGAAGTCGCGCAGCGTTTGTGAGAACGGCATGCGCGGCATCTCGGCTAGCCAGGCTGTGTCCGGCGCCGCCTTCAGTTGAGTGAACTCGCGACTCAGCGCGACGGCGTTGAGCTTCGTGCCGTCGGCGCGCCACGCTTCCTTCTTGCGCCGAAGCGCCCAGTTCCACACGAATCGCCGGGCGCCAAACACGCGCAGCAACTGACGTTCCTGCACCGGCTTCAGGCGAAGTCGCACGCGGTACGCGCGCTCGACGGTGGTCGTGGATTCGGTCACGGCGGTATCAGAGCACCTGCCTATCGCACGGGGTGAGACAGCGCGGAAATTGCCGCCGGTCGTGCACCTCGCTGCGCGGCATCGCCGGAATGGCTGGCCGCACCATGCTCCGATGTGACTCTCAAAGTGGCGGGGTCGTCAGCATCATGCTTCCTTCGAGGCCATGGAAACGACGTCCATGTCGCGATCCACTCAAAGCAACACGGGTCGATCGGGCAATTCTTCCGGATTCGCCTCATCACCGCAGGGGAAATGCTCCTGCAGCAGCGCATGCGCGGCAGCGATACCATCGAGGCTGCCTTCGCGCCATTGACCGCGGGCGTAGCACTCGCGCATACGCCGGCCGATCGCCTCCCATTCTGCCGGCGCGACCCGTGCGGCGATGCCGCGATCGGCGATGATTTCGATGCGACGTTCGGCCATCAGCACATAGAACAGCACGCCGCTGTTGTGCTCGGTGTCCCAGACACCCAGCTGGGAAAATACCTGCCGCGCCCGGCCCGGGGCATCGAGCCCCTCCAGCACGACCAGTGGCGCCAGTCGTGACTCGATCGCGAAACGGACTTCGCCCCGATGGCCACGTTCGCCAGCACCGATGGCCGTGGTCAAGTCGTCCAGCAGCGCTGGCGGGAAACGCCGCCGCAACTGGAACCAGCCGCCGAACAGGTTCAGCCACAGTCGTTCGATGAGATTCATCACCAGCTCCCCGACGAACCGCCACCACCAAAACTGCCACCGCCGCCGCTGAACCCGCCGCCGCCGCCAAAGCCACCACCACCACCACCCCAACCACCGCCGCCGAATCCGCCCCAGCCGCCACCGCCAATCGATCGCCCGGCGCCGCCGGGCAGCAACATCATGACGCCGCCGATGACAGCGCCCAGCAAGCCGGCCGAGGCCGACAGCATCAACCACAACAAACCACCCACCACGATGGCACCGAGGGGCACACGGACTCCTGCCCTGGCCCTGCCCAGAAACCCGCGCAGAAACAGGGCGGCGAACAGCCCGATCATCAAGCCGCTCTGCCAGTCATTGCCTGATCGTTGGTGCTGCGAGGCACCGCGCGCCGGCGGCGGCAACGGCTCTCCGTTGATGAGCTGGGTCAGGGCATCGACACCGGCATTGATGCCGCCATAAAAGTCGCCCGCCTTGAAGCGTGGCTCGATGAACTCGCGTCGGATCCTGGCCGTGGCGGCGTCCGGTACCGCACCCTCGAGGCCATAACCCACCTCGATCCGGTCCTGCCGATCGTCCTTGGCGACCAGCAGCATGATGCCGTCATCGATACCCTTGCGGCCGACCTTGTTGGCCTCGACGACGGCCAGTGAATAGCTGTCGATATCCTGTGGCTTGGTGCTCCCCACCATCAGCACCACTAACTGAGTGCCCTTGGCCTTCTCCAGCGCAACCAGCTTGGCGTCCAGCGCATCCACCTGCGCGGCAGTGAGCGTGCCGGTAAGGTCGGTAACGTGTCGCGCCAGCGTTGGTACGACGGCTGCGGCATGCACCGGAATCGGCGCCAGCAAGGCCATCGCCACCACCAGCAGCAGGCTCGCCGCACGCCGGATCATCATCAGTGCGTCGATGCAGCGGATGCCGGTGCGCTGGTGCCGAAGTCGACCGTGGGCGCGGTGGAGATGGCCTTCTCGTTGTCCACGCTGAAGTTGGGCTTGACCTTGTACCCGAACATCTTCGCGGTGAGATTGGTCGGGAAGGTGCGGATCAGGGTGTTGTATTCCTGCACCGACTGCACATAGCGATTGCGCGCCACGGTCACCCGGTTTTCCGTCCCCTCAAGCTGCGCCTGCAGGTTCTGGAACAGGCCATCGGCCTTCAACTGCGGATAGTTCTCGCTGACCACCATCAGCCGCGACAACGCGCTGCCGAGCTCACCCTGGGCCGCCTGAAACTGCTTGAGTTTCTCCGGATCGTTCACCGTATCGGCATTGACCTGCAGGCTGCCCACCTTGGCTCGCGCATTGGTCACTTCGACGAACACCTTCTCCTCGTGCTGGGCATAGCCCTTCACCGTATTGACCAGGTTGGGCACCAGGTCGGCACGGCGCTGGTACTGGTTCAATACTTCCGACCAGCTGGCCTTGACCGTTTCGTCCTGCTTCTGGATCGCGTTGTATCCGCAACCTGAAAGCATCACGGCAAGCAGCAACAGCACCAGTAGACGCACGATTTTCATGATGTCACTCCAGCGTATTGGAGTGGGCATTGCAGCACTCATGCTGGCGCGACGCAATCGTTCAAACGTGCATCCGGCCATTGAACCGGAAGCGCTTGATTGGTCCCATAAACTGGCCAGTGCTATATTTTTGCGTGGCAGTGGATGCTGCCGCGGAAACAGACATGAGCCCATCCGACTTTCAGGGAAATGAAAACGTCATGAAGCCAATGCGCCAACGAATCATCTGCGTCGTCATTGGCGCCCTTGCTACCGCGAGTGCTGTTGCCAGTCCCAGCAACAAACCGAACCATTCGATCCAGGACAAGCAATCGCAGGATGTGCTGGCAGCGATGAACCGCAGTTCCACCTGGGGCCACCCCGATGAATACGGCGAATTCACCGGCATGCAACGCTACGCCGCCGGCAATTACAAGGCGGCGATGAAATACTTCCTGATCGGCGCCCGTTACGCGGACAAGCTCTCGCAACTGAGTATCGGCCTGATGTACCTCAACGGCGAGGGCGTGCAGAAAGACCCGGTCACCGCCTTCGCCTGGATCGCCATCGCGGCCGAACGCAAATACCCCCAGTTCCTCGCTACCCGCGATGCGGTGTGGGCGCAGCTTGACGCGCAGCAGCGCGAACAGGCCAAGGCGAAGCTGGAAGATCTCTACCCGGAGTACGGCGACCCCACGGCCAAGCGACGGATGACCCTGGTGCTGCGCTGGAACCGCAGCCAGTTGACCGGCTCCCATCTCGGGTTTGGCGCAGACTCGGTAACCAGCCTTACTCCGCAGCAATTTACAGGTACGGGACCGATGCCCGCATGCGGCGCCAAAACGATGGCCGGCGCGGCCATAACGGGTTGCGGCAATGTCAACGCCAGTTGGCGCTGGGATCCCAAGCAGTATTTTGCTGCGCGCGACGGCGAATGGACCGGCAAGGTCAGCGTAGGCGCAATGACCAAGGTTGATGCATCACATGCTCCGGCCAAGCAGCCGGACCAGCGCAAGGACATCCAGTAGTCAGCCCACCGCGCTGGCTCAAAACCAGCGCGGCAGCAGGATCAGCCCCCAGCTCAGCGCCACCAGGATCAGCAGCACGAACACCGCGGCCGAGCCCATGTCCTTGGCGCGTCCGGCCAGTTCGTTGAATTCGGGGCTGACCTTGTCGACCACCGCCTCGATCGCCGAGTTGAGCAGCTCGGCGGAGAGCACCAGCAGCGGGGCCAGTACAAGCGCGAATTTTTCCAGCCCGCCGTCGCCCAGCCACAGCCCGAGCGGCACCAGCAGGATCACCAGCGAGGCTTCCAGGCGGAACGATGCCTCGTGTCGCCATGCCGCGCGAAACCCCTTCATCGACCACTGGAATGCATTCCAGAGTTGCTTCGGACCGCGAAAACCTTCAGCCGCCATCGTGACGCGCGCTCAGCGAGCCGCCGACAACGGCGACCTGGCAATGGCCATCACGGCATCCACCAGAACAAATGCAGGATGGCGCGAACGTGGCGAAGTGGCTATCGGCATGGGCTGGAAGCTCTTATCGAACAGTCGGTGGCAGACCACGCATGATGCCACAAGCGTCCACCCGGCAGCGCCCGCAGTGGAAGCTGCCGAGGGGGCTGGCGAGCCTCCTGAAGACCAGTCTGCCGCCGCTTTGTGCGATGCGGCAGTGCAACTACATCGCGAGGGCCGATGCGCTACCCTTCCCCGGTTGTGACCTGTTCTAGGGTCACCTTGCACGGGCGCGTGTCAGCACGTCGCCATGGTTTGAACCACGCACGGAAAAAATATGACAACCCAGAATCCGGCTGTCTCCCAGACTCGCTCCTTCAGTACCGTCTTCCTGATCGAAATGTGGGAGCGCTTCGGCTACTACGGTATGCAGGCGCTCATCATCTACTACATGGTGCAGCGGCTGGGCTTTCCCGACGACAAGGCCAATCTGGTCTGGAGTGCGGCGGCAGCGCTGATCTACGTGGCACCGGCGATCGGTGGCTGGGTCGGCGACAAGGTTCTCGGCACCCGACGCACCATGCTGATCGGCGCGACCATCCTGTCGGTGGGCTATGCGCTGATGGCCGTGCCCGGCCAAAGCATATGGTTCCTGTATTGCTCGCTGGGCGTGATCGTGGTCGGCAACGGCCTGTTCAAACCCAACGCCGGCAACCTGGTACGCAAGATCTACGATGGCGACGACTCCAAGATCGACAGCGCTTTCACCATCTACTACATGGCGGTGAACATCGGCTCGACCATCTCGATGCTGCTGACGCCCTGGATCAAGGACTACGTCAACGAGAAGTACGGCCATGAGCTGGGCTGGCATGCCGCCTTTGCCGTCTGCGCCTTTGGCCTGCTGCTTGGCCTGGCCAACTACATGGTGATGCGACATACGCTGAACCATGTCGGTTCGGCGCCGGACGAGAAACCGGTGAACTCCGGCAAGCTGCTTGCCGTCTTGGGCATTGGCGTGCTGGCCGTGTTCGCCTCGGCCTTCGTGCTCGGGCACGAGTCGGTCGCACGTGTTTTTGTCTATCTGGCCGGGGCGGTGGTGCTGGCAATCTTTGCCTACCTGATCAGCAGCAGCGAGCGCGGCGAGCGCGCCGGCCTGATCGCGGCCCTGGTACTCACCGTGCAGACGGTGTTCTTCTTCGTGTTCTACCAGCAGATGTCGACCTCGCTGAATCTGTTCGCCCTGCGCAACGTCAACCCGAGCTTCGATGTCTTCGGCTTCCACCTGTGGAACTGGTCGCCGGCGCAATTCCAGTCGTTCAACCCGATCTGGATCTTCATCCTGAGCCCGCTCCTCGCACTGATCTACAACGCGGCAGGACGCCATGGCAAGGACATCTCGATCGCCACCAAGTTTGCGTTGGGTTTCGCCGCCGTGGCGCTGGGCTTTTTCATCTACAGCTGGGCCAGTCATTTTGCCGTCGACGGCAAGACCACATCGTGGGTGATGGTGTGGGGCTACGGTGCGTCGTCGCTGGGTGAGCTGCTGGTCAGCGGATTGGGGCTGGCGATGATCGCCCGCTACGTGCCGGAGCGGATGGGCGGTTTCATGATGGGCGCATATTTCGTCGCCTCGGGCGTGTCCCAGTACCTTGGCGGTATCGTGGCCAACTTCGCCAGCATTCCGGAAAACATCACCGATCCGCTGCAGACCATGCCGATCTATACCGCATTGTTCAGCAAGCTCGGTTACGCGGGTCTGGGCTGCACCCTGATCGCACTGGCGGTGCTTCCCTTGATGAAAAAGCTGACGGCTCAGCACCACGCGCACAACCTCGCTACGGATACCCCGCTGCCGACGGTCCGCTCGGAACAATAGGCGATACGCCCATGGCAACTCCGCCCGCGCAAGCGCGGGCGGAGTTTTCCGGACCTCGGTCAGTCATCATGCCACTTCACCGCGCTTCCTTTCGCACCAGCATCGGCCCCTTCGCCCTTACCCGTACGCTAGCCTGGCTGCGGCTTTGCGCGATCGGCGGACAGAGCGTGGCGGTGCTGGTCGCTGCCTGGTGGATGCACCTGGCCATCCCCTTGCTGCCGCTGCTGCTCGGCATCGGCCTGTTGGCGGTTTTTGGTGTGTTCGCGGCGTGGCGACTCGGCAAGCCATGGCCGGTACACGAATGGGAGACCGTGGGTCACATTGCGGTCGACACGGTCGTGCTGAGTTACCTGCTGTATTTCAGCGGTGGTGCCAGCAACCCGTTCATTACCTTGTTGCTGGTGCCGATCGCGCTCAGCGCTGCCGCGCTGTCCGTGCGCGCCTTGCTGGCGGTGTCGCTGCTGACCGGTGCTGCCTACCTTTTATTGCTGCGCTGGCATGTGTCCTTGCCCATGTCCATGCACGACAGCGAGGGATTCTCGCTGCATGTCGGCGGCATGGCGGTGAATTTCATCATTACCGCCCTGCTGCTGGGCTTTTTCATCAACCGGCTGGCGCATGCCTTGCGACTGCAGCAGCTGGAGGTGCAGCGCATTCGCGAGCGGGCGCTGCGTGACGAGGGCATTCTGGCCATCGCCACCCAGGCCGCCGGTGCCGCGCATGAGCTCAACACGCCGCTGTCGACGATGCGCACCCTGCTGCCGGAATTGCGCCGCGAGCATGTCGACGACACCCTGCTCGCCGAAGATCTGGCCCTGCTGGAAGGCCAGGTGGATCGCTGCCGCACGATCCTGCGCGAGATGGTGGCCTTCGGCAAGGCGCAGCTGTCGCAGGAACCGGAGCGGCTCAGCGTCACCGACTTCATCCACGGCTGCCTCGAGCGCTTCCAGTTGCTGCGCCCCGAGGCCGAGCTGGATCTGTCCGTGGATGAAGCCACCGCACAGACCGTTCTGCGCACGCCACCGGGTCTGCGCCACGCCCTGCTCAACCTGCTCAACAATGCCGTCGATGCGTCCGCCATCAACCAGTCCAATATCGTGTCGCTGGAGGTCTCCCACCTCGATGGATGGTTGCAACTGAGCGTGCGCGATCTCGGCCCCGGCTTCGACGACACCGACGAATTGACGCGGCTGGGCGATTCGGAGAAACCGACCGGGCTGGGCATCGGCCTGGCCCTGGCCGAAGCCACCGCCGAACGCCTCAGCGGCGAACTGGTCGCGCGCAACACAACCGCAGGTGCCCAGGTCTGCCTGCGGCTGCCGCTGGCGGTCATCGCGGAGAAAGTGGCATCGACTCGCCGCGAAGGACGTGCAAGCGACGACCGTTCCGGCAAGAATGGCCCCTGATCATTCCAGGAACCCCCCGTATGTCCGAGTTGCCGCATGCCGCCACGGCACGCCCGTTGCTCCTGGTCGACGACGACGTCACGTTTCTGCGCGTGCTGGCGCGCGCGCTTGCATCGCGCGGCTTCGAAGTCATCACGGCCAGCAATTTCGACGAAGCGCGCGTCCTGACCCGCCGCCACCAGCCGCGCTACTGCGTACTCGATCTCAAGCTGGGTGAGGAAAACGGCCTGCGCCTGATTCCCGAACTGCACAGCCTGGTACCCGACTTGCGCGTGCTGCTGCTCACTGGCTACGCCTCGATCGCCACCGCAGTGGAGGCGATCAAGCGCGGTGCCCACGATTACCTGGCCAAGCCGGTGGATGCCGATGCCGTCGTGCGAGCCTTGCTCGACGGCGACAACGCCGACCCCGACGACAGCGACCTTCCCGATACCCCCGAGCAACCACTGGCCCTGCGCCGCCTGGAGTGGGAACACATCCAGCGCGTGCTGACCGACTGCGACGGCAACATCTCCGAGACCGCCCGTCGCCTGGGCATGCACCGCCGCACCCTGCAGCGCAAGCTGAGCAAGCATCCGGTGCGCGAGCGGCCCGATCGCGAGGACTGATCCGTAGGAGCGCACCCTGTGCGCGATGCTTTTGCGTTATATGACGAAGAGCATCGCGCACAGGGTGCGCTCCTACAACAAGCTTCCGCCTGCTCGCCTGATCACTTCACCTCGAAGCGCACACGCTTGTCGTCGAACACCGCACGCATGCCGTCGATGTCGGCGATCAATTGCATCGCCCGCTCCGCCGGAACCTGATCAAAGTCCAGGGTCACCAGACGCTGGGACAAGTCCTGCGGGTTGGTGATCTGGAGACCTGCTCGCCGCGCCATCGACTCGGCCACTGCACGTACCGGCTGATCCTTGACGGTCTGCTTGATCATTGTCAGACGCTGCGTCGCCCCGCTCTCGGCCACGCGCGCGGGACAACCCGCCAGCGGGGTCACGTCGATGCTGTAGGCGTGCTTGCCATCGGCGTCGTTGAATTCAGCGAGCAGGGGTTGCCCGAGACGGCCTTCCAGACGACGGCTCAGCGGAGGCTTGCCCGGCATGGCGCTCAGGTCCAGCGCCACGCTCACGCGCCCGCCCTCCAGGGGCATCACCTTCAGCCCCAGTTGCCATCCCTTGTCGGTGTTGACGCCGCCGGGTTCACCGGGCTTCATGCAGATTGCCCCCGTCGTCCGCTCGGCATGATCCGCAGCGGCGCCCTTTGAAAACGACGCAACCATGATGTCCAGCTGATATTCGCCAGCGGCGGCCGCTGGTGACGGCGTTGCTGCGACGGGGATGGCTGGCCGGCTCGCAGCGTAGACCGCACCGGTGACGATCGTCGCGAGCACGAAGCCAGCGATGAGGCCAAGTCGGGCTTGCAGGTGGCTGGACGGTGATTGTTTCAGCATGGCAATGCGCTCCGTGATGGGGTGGCGTGGTGACCAGGCGCAACCGATCGGCAACGCCAGTCCTGCGGCCTGCGTTTTCAACATCGCATTGGCGTAGCTGAAGCGACGGTTTCCGTGTTCGCGCAGCACGGCAGCATCACAGGCCAGTTCCTGGTCATGACGCAGCGCGCCGAGTGCCCACCACGCCAGCGGATGGAACCAGACAATGGCTGCGACAAACTGCGCCAGCAGACACCACCAGCCATCGCGCCGTCGGGCATGCGCGGCTTCATGGGCAAGAATCAGCATCTGCTCGGTCGCGTCATAGCGACTCTCGAAATCGGCGGGCAGGACGATGCGGCTGCGCCATGCGCCGACCAGAGCCGGGCCGACCTCAGCGGAAATGGCTCTCAGCACGGGCCAACGCGACGAACAGTCGCTCATCACCTCGGCACCCGCCAGCTGGCGGCGATAGCGCCGCTGCGCAAGCAAGGCGATAAGCAGGGTAACCAGCATGCCCACGCACCAAACCAGCACCACGCCGGCGCGCCAATTCACAGCCAGCGAACTGTCGACATGAGTTTGCGGCGCGCTGACCACTGAGGTGATCACATAAACAAGCGAAGGGAGTGCGCCATCCCCAGCAGCGGCCGCATGCGGCATCTGGCTCACCAGCATTGCCAGCGGTGGCAACAGCCAAAGCTGGAACGCGCGCTCGGTACCGAACAGATGCCTACATGGCTTTCGCAGCGCCGCCACCAGCAGCACGGCAACGGTGAACGACAGCAACAGCAACCAGCCGTGTCCCAGCCAGTCGATGCCGGTGAGATCAAGGCTGCTCATCGTCGAGCTCCTTGAGCAGCTTGCGCAGTTCGGCGATGTCCTTCTTTGACAGCTTGCGCTGCTCGGAAAAGTGCGCCACCAGCGGCGCCACGCGGCCGCCGAACAGGCGATCGAGCAGGCCCTTGCTCTCTTGCTGTACGTATTGCTCGCGCAGCAGCAGCGGGGTGTAGAGATAGCGGCGGCCGTCACGCTCGGCGTGCACGGCGTTCTTCCTGAGCAGGCGATTGAGCAGGGATTTCACTGTGCCTTCCTGCCAGTTCTGCGCCGGACCGACTTCGGCGAGAATCTCCTCCGCCGTGCGCGGGGCCTTGCCCCACAACACATCCATCACGACTGCTTCGGCTTCACTGATGGCCATAAGGTACCGTTTACGCGTGTAAGTGAAATTATGTTTACACGCGTAAATGGTTACGTCAAGCCCTGCTGCTCGACGCCCACGGCATCACGCCGGAAGGCACTGCCGATTAGCCGGGCACGCTGAGCGCGCTATCAGGAAGCCGTGCCGCCGACCGTCATCGAATCGATTTTCAGCGTCGGCTGGCCCACACCGACGGGCACACTCTGGCCATCCTTGCCGCACACGCCGACACCCTCGTCGAGCTTCAGATCGTTGCCGATCATCGAGACCCGGTTGAGTACTTCGGGGCCGCTGCCAATCAGGGTGGCGCCCTTCACTGGCCGGGTGATCCTGCCGTCCTCGATCAGGTACGCCTCGGACGCGGAGAAGGTGAACTTGCCGTTGGTGATGTCGACCTGGCCGCCGCCGAAATTCGGTGCGTAAAGCCCCTTCTTCACCGAGCGGATGATCTCCTGCGGATCATGCGAACCGGCCAGCATGTAGGTGTTGGTCATGCGCGGCATCGGCAGCGCGGTGAACGATTCGCGGCGGCCATTGCCGGTGGGCGCCATGCCCATCAGGCGGGCGTTGAGCTTGTCCTGCATGTAGCCCTTGAGGATGCCGTCCTCGATCAGGGTGGTGCACTCGGTCGGGGTGCCCTCGTCGTCGATGCTGAGCGAGCCACGGCGGCCTGGCAGGGTGCCGTCGTCGACGATGGTGACGCCCCTGGCCGCGACGCGCTGGCCGATGCGGCCGGAGAACGCCGAGCTGCCCTTGCGATTGAAATCACCTTCGAGGCCGTGTCCAATCGCCTCGTGCAGCAGCACGCCAGGCCAGCCCGGGCCGAGCACGACGGTCATCTGGCCGGCGGGAGCGTCCACCGAATCCAGGTTGACCAGCGCCTGGCGCACGGCCTCGTCGGCGAAGGCCAGCGCGCGACCATTGGCGATCAGTTCACGGTAACCGTAGCGGCCGCCGCCACCGGAGCTGCCCTGTTCGCGGCGGCCGTTCTGCTCGGCGATCACCTGCACGTTCAGCCGCACCAGCGGACGCACGTCGGCCGCCAGGGTGCCGTCGGAGGCGGCGATGAGGATGGTGTCGATGGTGGCGGCAAGGCTCACGATCACCTGCTTGACACGCGGATCGCGCGAACGCGCATACGCATCGACCTCGCGCAGCAGGGCGATCTTGTCCGGATTGGGCAGGCTCTCGACAGGATCGATCGCCGGATACAGCTGACGCGCGCCGTTCAGAGCGAGTGGCCGGCCGGCGCCCTTGCCATCCTGCGCGATGGCGCGTGCGGCGCGGGAGGCTTCCAGCAATTGCGGCAGCACGATTTCGTCGGAATAGGCGAAGCCGGTCTTCTCGCCGGACATGGCGCGCACGCCGACACCTTGCTCGATCGAATGGCTGCCGTCCTTGACGATGCCCTCCTCCAGCAACCACGACTCGCTGCGGGAATGCTGGAAATACAGATCCGCAGCATCGATCGACGGCCCCATCAGCTGGGTGAATACGCGGTCGAGATCGCCGGTGGCAATGCCGCCGGGGGCCAGCAACTTGCTTTCGGCGAGGGTGATCAGGGAGTCCATGGGTCTTGGGGTCGTCTGCGGTCGGTCGGGAACTATCCCACATGGGGCTCTCGCCGACCGGTTTAAAGCCTTGTACGCTCAGCCGACAGGCAGCCAGCGGCAGCTGGTCCAAGGCGCACATCGCCCATTGAAGGACCAGCCCGTGAAGGATCGCCCATGAGTCAACATTCCAAACGTGAGGCCGCCTGCGAGGTCATCTGGCGCGCGGTGAAGCCGGTGCTGGAAACCCGCGAGTTGCTGCACGCCGATGGTGAGCTGAAACCGGAGCTGGGCCAGGTCAGCGGCGTGATCGCCTTGTCACTGGGCTTTGTTTGCCTGCTGGCGGTGCTGGCGTTCCACTTTCCGCTGTACCTGACCACGCCGGACCTGCGCCGCAAATATTCGGTGGATGTACTGCGCCAGGCGCTGCTGCTCGGTTTGCTGGTGGCCGACCTGGCGCAGTACTGGACGCATCGTGCGTATCACGAGATTCCGTTCCTTTGGCGCTTCCATTCCGTACACCACAGCGTGAAGACGATGGACTGGCTGGCCGGCTCGCGCCGTCACATACTGGAGCTGATCCTTACTCGCGTGTGTGTACTGGCGCCGCTGTACATCCTCAGCTTCAGCGAGGCGGCGATGAACGGCTACATCCCGATCGTGGGCTTCCAGGCGGTGTTCAACCACGCCAACGTGCACCTGCCGTGGGGGCTGCTGAAATACGTGATCACCCACCGGATTTCCACCACTGGCACCACACCTCCGACGACGAGGCGATCGACCGCAACTACGCCGCGCACCATGCCTTTCTCGACTACCTGTTTGGCACGGTGGTGAAGTCGAAAAACTGGTTCCCCGAGCGTTATGGCGTGGTCGGTGACTACATGCCCGACGGCTTCGTCAGGCAGCAGCTGTTTCCGTTTCGGCGCAGCAAACCCGGCGACGATTCGCCTCAATGGCGGCTGAGGCTGATCACGGCTCGACCGAGCTGGCCGCGGCGGGTACTGCCGCGCTGCCTGCTGCGGCCGGACCCAGCAAGGGCGGCTGCACTGGGCCGACGGCGCCATGCTTTTCGATCAAGGTCATTACCGGCGCATCCCAGCTGCCGGTGATCCGGTAGCGTGCGCTGGCCGCCTTGCTCAGTCCCTTGCCAAGCAGGCCCTGCACGGCAAGGCCTGCGGCGGCGCCGATCGGCCCGCCCACCACCGCGCCGACCAGCGGCAGGCTGTTGCCGACGTGCGGCATCACGTGCATCTCCTGGTCGTAATCCCTGGCACGCAGACCGGTGCGACCGGTGATGCTGATATTCGCCGACGGACCGGAAATCACAAGATTGCTGGTGGTGGCGTTGCCATTGGCCAGCTGAAAATCGCCAGTGATCGAATCGAAGCCGAGGCCCTTGCCGAACACGTCGCCGAAATCCAGGGTCAGCCGGCGCGGCAGATCAGCCAGCGAGACCAGGCCAAGCAGGCGCCCGACGCCGGGGGATGTGACCTCGGGAATCCGACCATCGCGCACGTCGATGCTGAGGGTACCGTTCATCGTGGCCAGACTGAGATCGCTGGGACTGCCCGGCCACGTAGCATCGAGCTGATCGTGCGTCTTGCCGCCATGCACCAGGCCATCGAAACCGAATGCTCCGAGCATCGCACCCAGATCCTCGGCGGCGAAGCTGATGCGCATGTGTGTGGCGCTGTTGCTGGGACTGCCATTCCAGTCACCGCTGGCATTGATCTGCACCTGGCTGGAGAGCGCCCGCAGTTGTTCGATGTGCATGCCAGCTGGCGACGGCCAGGTTTCCAGGCGGGCCTCGCCGAGCCTGGCGTCGCCCAGGCGAAGCTCACCCACCCACAGGTGGAATGGTGGCAGTGCAGCCGGGTTGATACCCGTGCTGGCGGGATCGGGCAAGGCCACGACAACCTGCGCTGCGGCGGCACGGGTTGCCGTCGCGGGCTTGCCGCCAGCACGGGATTTGCCCCCCGCATGATCCGTGTCAGATGCACCTGGAGCCTGCGGCCAATACAGCCGCTGCAGCCGCGCGGTGACACCGCGCTTGCCCAGTTCCTGGGTGGGTATGCGGAAATTGCCGAGCATGGCCGGGCCGCTCACATCGACGCTGAGCAAGTCCGGTTGCGGCGTGGCGTCGATTTTTAGTGGCCCCAGCGGCCGTCCGAACCAGTTCGCATGGTCGGTGCTGACGTCGATACTCTCCAACCCCGGGCCACCGCCACCGCTGCCACCCACCACCTGCTGCACCCAGCCGGTGACATCCAGCGTGGCAGCGTGACCGCGGATGCGAAGGTCGCGTGCCGGCAGGATTTGCGGCATCTCATCGCCGAATGCCAGGGTAGCGGCCAGCGGATGGGCGTCGTCAGCCAGACGAAAATGACCGCGCATGACCTGCCCGAGTGCTATCTGCAGGTCGCTGCCCGCGACCGGCAGTCCCATGCTCAGATGCAGCGGCAAGCTGGCATCCGCAGGCTTGTCCAACGGTGCCGGCAGCTTCAACGCCATGCCCGTCAGCGGTGAATCGAGGCTCAAGGTCTGCGTCAGCGCGTCGCTGTCCGCGCGGTGGGCAATGCTGAAGCCGATGGTGAAATCGCTGCGGCCGTCGGCGAGCGGGCCCAGCCACGCCAGCGAGGGATAATCCTGCACCAGCTCGGCGATGCGATAGCCGCCCTTCAACTGGGCCGACAACACGGTGGCGGGGTCACTGTTGGCACCGGCGACCGCCAGAGTCAGCGTCGAGGGTTGGCCACGAAAACCGGCATCCAGCGGGCCGGCGTACATGCCATGCAGATCGAAGCGCAGCGGCCCGTTCAACTTGTCCAGCTTGAGGTTCCATGCGGGCGCCGTCAGGTCGGCGTCCTTCAATTGGGCGGTACCGTCGAGTTGGGCATCAGCGGGATGCTTGAGCGGCAAGCTCAGGTGGAAACCGAAACTGCCCGTGCCGCCCACCGTCAGCTTGGCCAGGGTGTCGGCCTGATGTATGCCAATGGGACTCTTGCGCACGAAGTCCATCAATTTGCCGCCACTGGCACTGCCATGCACATTGAGATCGAGCAGGCCATCGGCGAAATCGGGGATCAATGCCACCGCGCTGGCCGCCTTGACGCCCAGCGACTGGCCAGCGCTGACTTCGACCAGCATGCCGTTGTTGACAAAATTGGCGACGGCGCTGACTCCCTCGGCCACCGGCCAGTCTTTGCCGTAATTGAAGGTGAGCCCACTGATGACGGCACGCGCCTCGAATCGCCCCTCATTGCGGCGAAACGGCCAGTCCGCCATGTTGCCGCGCAGCAGTACCTGACCTTCGTCGATATGGCCGGCCACCAGCGCCCGGTCCAGCCAGGCGATGGTGCCCGCCGACATCGAACTGGTTGGCCAGAACAACTTGGCGGCAACCACGTCGGCCTGATCCAGCGAAGCATAGAAATCGACGAACGGCGCGCCGCCCTGCGCCGGCAGAATGACCTCGCCCAGCGCCTGACCGGCATAGCCTGCGCCGGTGAAATCCAGCGTATCCATGCCGATATGCCACTCCCCGTCCTGCGACCAGAACGCCAGCGTACCCGCAAGATTCGACAGCACGAACGGCTGCCGGAAGGCTTCAGGTGCCTGCACGGTGGCCGGCTGTGGTGGAAGCTCCAGCGAAACCGCCTCGGCATCGCCGCGCAGTCGACCATGCAAGCCACTCACGCCGGGCAACTTGCCGACCGGGTCGATCGCCAGACCGGCGAACTGCACGTCGACCGCCTGCAAACCACCAGCTTGCGTCCACTGCATCGTCACCTGGTTCAGATCACCAGCGGGATGCCCGCTACCCAGCCACTGCGACAGCGCCGGCGACATGTTCGGCGTCAATGCCAGCCACGGCAGCAGCGGCTGCAGTTGCAGCTCGCGCGCCGCCACGCCCACGCTGGCCTGGGCGGTGCCGGGCTGACGCAGCGCGAGCACCATGGCGCTGCGATCGTCGCCCGCCCAGCTGATCCGGTAGCCATCCTTGGTGCGGGCCAGGCCTGCGAGGCCATGCAGCGCCGCCACGCTGGCCACACCACCACCGGGCGCACGCACCAGCAGTGTATCCAGCGCGAAGCGCACCACACTGCGGGTGACATTCCCCTTTTTCCAGTCCAGCCACGCCGACACCCGGCCAGCGCCGTGCTCGACCGAATAGCCGTCCATATCAATACCGTCCAGCAAGGATTTCAGCTCGGCCCCGTCGACACTGGCCCACAGCTGACCGGTACTTCCATCGTCACGGAAGCGACCGGCCATGCGCACCGAGGCCGCCGCGACGCCTTCGCGCTGCAAGCTGCCACCGACACGAATTTCATTTCCCTGATGGCTCAGGCGCAGCTGCGGGGACAGCAGCGTGTAGTGCTTGTCCAGGACGCTGTCGGTCACCACGATGCGCAGATTTTCCAGCCACAGATCCGCCGACAGCGGGCCCAGCGAGAGCGGCTGCCGATCCGCGCCACCGGCAACACCGATGCCATTGACGTGCCAGCCAGCAGCATCGCGCATCAGATCCAGCTGCAGGCCATGCACGTGGAAATTGATCAAGTGTCGCGACGGCAGCAGCCAGCCACCAAAATCGAGCTTCAATTCGGACTCGGGCAACTGCAGCAGGGGCCCGCTCTGGCCGGCCGCCGCCCCGATGGTCACTCCATGCATGACGAACTCGGGGCCGGAGCCGGTCCAGCGACCTTCCATCGAGGCAAAGCTGACCGGTCGCTGCAGCCGCTCGCTGAGCTGCGCCGCCACCCAGTCCGGATGCCGTGCCAGCAGCGGCAGGGTCAGCTGGGCCACCCCCGCCAGCACGGCCAGTGTGATCACCGCAATGCCAACGACCCAGCCCAACCCGCGGACACAGCCATGCAGCCATCGCTGCCACAGCCTGTTCACGCGCTGCGGTCCGGGCCGGATTTACAGCAAGACGACATCGAACTGTTCCTGCGAATAATGTTCTTCCGCCTGGAATCGTATGCTTTTGGAGATGAACTCTTCCAATTCGGCTACCGCACTGGATTCTTCCTCGAGGATCCGGTTGACCACCAGCGGATTGGCCATCACCAGCAACTTCTCGGCATTGAACTGGCGCACCGCGCGGGTGATCTCGCGGAAGATCTCGTAGGTCACGGTTTCGGCGGTTTTCATGACCCCGCGCCCACTGCAGGTGGGGCAGGGTTCGCACAGCTGGCGGGCCAGGCTCTCGGTGGTGCGCTTGCGGGTCATCTCGACCAGGCCAAGCGCCGACATCGGGTAGACCGTCGTCTTGGCATGGTCACGCGCCAGCCCCTTGTTGAGCATGCGCAGCACTTGCCGCTTGTGCTCCTCGTCGACCATGTCGATGAAATCGATGATGATGATCCCGCCAAGATTGCGCAGGCGCAGCTGTCGCGCGGCCGCCTGCGCCGCTTCCAGGTTGGTGCGGTAAACCGTTTCCTCCAGGTTGCGGGTACCCAGATAGGCGCCGGTATTGACGTCGATCGTGGTCATCGCCTCGGTCTGGTCCACGATCAGGTAGCCACCGGATTTCAGCGGCACCTCCTTCTTCAGCGCCCGCTGCATTTCGTCCTCGACACCGTAGAGGTCGAAGATAGGCCGCTCGCCGTCGTAGTGCTCCACGCGGTCGTCCAGTTGCGGCATGAACTTGTGCACGAACTTGACCACCTTGTCGAAGGTCTCGCGCGAGTCCACACGCACCTTCTCGATATCCTCGTTGAGCATGTCGCGCAGGCTGCGCAGCGGCAGCGACAGCTCCTCGTAGACGCGCTCGCCCATCTTCGCCTTGGCGATGTTCTCCTGCACCACGCGCCAGACCTTGGTCAGATACGCCACGTCGAACGCCAGCGACTCGGCGCTCTGCCCCTCGGCATTGGTGCGCACGATGTAGCCCAGCGGGTTTTCGCCGACAAGCGGGGTGAGCACATCTTTCAGGCGCTGGCGCTCGGCCTCGTCCTCGATGCGCGCGGAAATACCCAGCGTGCGCGCATACGGGAGCAGCACCAGGTAGCGCGATGGAATGGACAGATGGGCCGACAGGCGGGCGCCCTTGGTGCTGATCGGGTCCTTGACCACCTGCACCACGATTTCCTGGCCTTCGTGCACCAGTTCGCTGATCGAAGGTACCTGGCCATTGCCCGGCTCCCCCCCATCAGCCGTCGCGACCACCGGACGCACGATATCGGAGGCGTGCAGGAACGCCGCGCGCTCCAGCCCGATCTCGACGAACACCGCCTGCATGCCGGGCATCACCCGCTGCACCCGGCCCTTGTAGACATTGCCGACATAGCCGCGGCGGGATGCCCGCTCGACGTGCACCTCCTGCAGCATGCCGTTCTCGACCACACCGACCCGCGTTTCGCGCGGTGTCACGTTGATCAGGATTTCTTCGCTCACCGCATACTCCCAAGACAGGCCATCTTTATAGCGGCTGCGCAGGCAGACTGTCGATGCATACCGCACACCCCGGCCGGTCGGAACGTTCTTGCTTTAGCATGGCAGCGGATCCAAACGAGGCCTCGCATGAAACTGTTGTTGGTGGAAGACTCCGAACGCCTGCGCCAGACCCTGCGCCACGGGCTGCAAGGCGCCGGCTTTACCGTGGATGCGGCGGCCGACGGCGTGGAAGCCTGTGGCTTTCTCGACAGCTACGGCTACGAGCTGGTGGTGCTCGACCTGATGCTGCCCCGGCTGGACGGCATCGGCGTACTGCGCGCCCTGCCCAGCGGCGGCCAGCGTCCACGCGTACTGGTGCTGTCGGCGCGTGACCAGGTGACCGACCGCATCGAAGCACTCAATGCCGGCGCCGACGACTACCTGGTCAAGCCATTCGCCTTCGATGAACTGGTTGCCCGGCTGCACGCGCTGGCGCGCCGCCCGCAGGAAGCTCAACCGCTGACGCTGAGCCATGGCGCGCTCGAATGGGACCCACGTGCACACTGCGCCAGTGTGAACGGGCAGAGGCTGCCACTGACCCCGCGTGAATTCGCCGTGCTTGGCTTGCTGTTGCGCCATCGCGGGCGCGCCTTCACCCGCCTGGAAATTCTGGAGCGCACCGCCGGCGCCGACAGCGAAGTATCCGACCGCAGCGTGGAAGTGCTGGTGTTCGGCCTGCGTCGCAAGCTGGATGCCGCCGACCTGCCCGGCCTGATCGAGACCCGCCGCGGCGCGGGATACCTGATCCCTTGAGCGCCCGGTCACCATGAGGCTCGCTTCGCTATCCGCCCGTATCACCACCTTGCTGGTATTCACCAGCCTGCTGATCCTCGGCGGCGGCGCCAAGATGATGGACTGGCGGGTGGACCATGAGCTGGAAAGCCGTTTCCGACAAAACCTGCTGACCCAGGCCAATGCGCTGAGCACGATGATTCAGCTGGAGCAGGACGATGCGCTGGGCGAGGCACCCCCGCATCGCCATCCCGGCGTGCTCGGTGGGGATACGCCGACCTATTACGAACTGCGCTGTGACGGCATGCCGCCCTTGCGCAGCACACCGGCTGCCCCGGCCACGCCAGCGGACTGGCCGGGCCATGCCAGTACCGAGCCACGCTTCAGCAAGCTGCAGCACGGCCACCAGCGCCTGGGCGCCGTGCAGTACACCTTTGCCGTCAACCTGACCGAATCCAGCGAGCAGCCCGCGAGAACGCAAACTGCCGGCAAACCGCTGCGCCATTGCGCCCTGCTGTTCGAGCAGGATCGCACCAGTACCAACGAAATCCTGCTGGCGATCGACTGGATCCTGTTGCTGAGTCCCGCGCTGGCGCTGGGCATCGCCCTGGTCGCGGTGCCGCTGATCGTGCGCCGCGGCCTGCGCCCGATGACCGCCCTGGTCGATCGCATGCACACCATCGGTCCACACGCGCCTGGCCAGCGGCTGGCGATCAGCGGCATCCACGAACTGGATCCGCTGGTAACGCGCTTCAACGACGTGCTTGAACGCATGGACGACGGACTCGCCCGTGAACGCCAGTTCGCCAGCGGACTGGCCCACGAAACCCGCACCCGGCTGGCCGAGCTGCGTGCCTTGACCGAGGTGGAGGCACGCTACCCCAGCGGCCGCAGCCTGCCCGACATATTGGGTGAAATAGGCCAGATCGGCGCGGAACTCGAAGCCACGGTCACCGCCCTGCTGCTGTTGACGCGGCTGCAATCAGGCGTCGAACAGGCGCACCCGCAGTGGTTGCCGCTGGGCAGCTGGCTGGAGCGGCAACTGCAACGGCAACAAGCGCTGGCAGGCAGCCGCGGGATCACCCTGCACAACCAGGGCTCGCCACCGGCTTGCCTGCATACCGACCCAGCGCTGCTGGAAGTGGTCGTCGGCAACCTGCTCGGCAATGCCTGTGCCTATGCGCCCGTCGGCGACACGGTCAACATCCAGCTGAGCAACCATGCTCTGGACATCGACAACGCCGCGCCCGAATTGAGCGCCACCGACCTTCACCACTTCGGCCGTCGATTCTGGCGCAAGCAACTTCCGCATGCCGGCCATGCCGGGCTGGGCCTGGCACTGGCCAGTGCAGCAGCGGAGGCCCTCGGCCTGCAACTGAAGTTTCGGCTGGATGAAAGGCAGCGCCTGCATGCCATGCTGACCTGGCCGAACGAGATCACCCAGTGGGTGCCCCAGCGATGACCGCGAATTTACAAGGCAAGCCCATCCTGCTCGCATGGAGCGGCGGCAAGGATTGCCTGCTCGCCCTCCAGCGCCTGCTGGTTGACCCGCAATGGCAGGTTGTCGGCCTGCTCACCACGATCAACCGCAACTACCAGCGCATAGCGATGCACGGCGTGCAGCGCGATGTATTGCTGGCGCAGACTGCCGCGCTCGGACTGCCCCTGCTCGAAGTGCTGCTGGATTGGCCCGGCAGCAACGAAGCCTACGAAGAGGCCCATGCCCGAGCCTTGGTGGAGGCGCGCATGCGTTGGCCAGGAATTCGCCACTGCGCGTTCGGCGACCTGTTCCTGGAGGACGTACGCGACTACCGCGTGCGCCAGCTCGGCCGCGACAACTGGCGCCCGGTGTTTCCGCTATGGGGCGAAGACACCGCGGCGCTGTCGCGACGCTTCATCGCCGAGGGCCATCGCGCCATGTTGTGCTGCGTCGACACCCAGCAACTGGATGCCGGTTATTGCGGCCGCGACTATGACGCCGCCCTGCTCGATGCGCTACCGGTCGGCGTTGACCCCTGTGGCGAACGCGGTGAATTCCACACGCTCAGCTACGCCAGCCCGCTGTTTCGCCAACCGCTGAAACTGCGGCGTGGCGAATCCGTGCTGCGCGATGGCCGGTTTCAGTTCACGGATTTCCTGCTCGATGACGAGCCAGCCCGCCATGTCACGCCGTTCTGAGGTGATCCTGCCCGATGTGCTGCAGGCCGGGCTGGCGCTGGTGTTTTGCGGCACCGCGGCCGGTCGGCGCTCGGCCGCGGAAGGCGCGTACTACGCCCATCCGGGCAATCTGTTCTGGCGCGCCCTGTTCGAGACCGGCCTGACTCCGCGCCTGCTGGCGCCAGGCGAATTCATGCAACTGCCCGACTACGGCATCGGCCTCACCGACCTGGCCAAGCACCATGCCGGCAACGACAGCGAACTGCCCCGTGAGGCATTCGACCAGGCTGCCTTGGTCAGCAAGATCGAGCGTCATCAGCCCGGCATCGTCGCCTTCACCAGCAAGAATGCCGCACGCGCCGCGCTTGGTCACCACGTCGACTACGGCGTGCAGGGTGAAATGATCGAAAATACGCGTATCTTCGTGCTGCCCTCCCCGTCAGGGCAGGCGCGCGGACACTGGTGCCTCGAACCCTGGCAGCAACTGGCCGACATCCACCACCAGCTGATCGAACAACGCGACCGTTGACTGACGCTCAGTCGACCGGCGTATGCCGATCGCGGCCCACCGCTTCCGGCCGCACCGCTGATGCCCGGTTCGACCAGCTGTGGCGAATGTAGCTGATCACGGCGGCGACCTCGGCGTCACTCAACTGCTGCGCGAACGGCGGCATCGAATACGGCCGGGGATACGCCTTGGTCAGCGGCGCAAAGCCTCCAAGCAGCACCGCGCGAGTGGCATTGACTCCGCTCGGCTCGACCACCGAGGGGTTGCCATCGAGTCGCGGATAGACGCCGGCCACGCCGCGGCCGTCCTTGCCGTGGCAGGCCGCGCAATGCTCGCCATACACCGGCTCGCCCTGATGCACCAACAGATTGTCGTAGGCGGTCGGCTCCACTTCGGGCGCCGGCACACGCGGCGGCAGCGAGACCAGGTAGGCGGCCATTGCCTGCAGGTCATCGTCAGAGAGGTGCTGGGTGCTGCCGACCACCACGTCCGCCATCGGGCCGAACGCGCTGCCCTTGCCGGATTGGCCGGTCTTCAGCAGCTGCACGATGTCCTGCTCGTGCCAGCCGTGCAGGCCACCATGCGCATGGGTACTCAGATCCGGCGCGTACCAGTTCTGTACCGGTATCTGACCGCCGCCGAGCGTCGATGCCAGCGGCGTGCCGCCCCATGCATTGCGAGCGGCATGGCATTCGCTGCAGTGCCCCAGGCCCTGCACCAGATAAGCGCCGCGATTCCACTGCGCCGGCTGCTTCGGATCGGGCTGAAACTCGCCAGCGCGGAAGTACAGCTTGCGCCAGGCCACCAGGCTTTCCCGCCGGCTGTACGGGAAGCGCAAGGATTCCGGATCCGTCGACCGCTGCACCGGCGGCAGCGACTGCAGGTAGGCGAACATGGCCCGCGCATCGTCACGCGTGATGTGGGTGTACGAGGTGTATGGGAAGGCCGGATACAGCAATTGGCCCCCGCGGCCGCGGCCGGTATGCAATGCCTGCCAGAAATCCCCGAAGCTCCAGTTACCCAGCCCGCTCTCGCGATCGGGCGTGATATTCGGCACCGGAATATTGCCGAACGGGGTGGCCAGCGAGCGCCCACCAGCCATCGGCCGACCGCCCTGCGCCGTATGACAACCCGCGCAATCGGCGGCCGTGGCCAGGTACTCGCCGCGGGCGATCAGCGCCGGATCCCGCAGCATCGCCCGGCTGACCCTCGTAGGGGCATCAAGGCGATGCCCCACGTCTGCAACAAAAATGACCCAGCCGGCCAGCAACGCCAGCAGCAGCCCGAGCACTGCGAGCAACCTGCGCAACCACTTCATGGTGAGCTCGCCTTGGCGCCCAGCACGCCACAGGGCAACGGCGGATTGACCGAACCCGCGGCCTGCGGGCGCGTGTCGGCCGGCAATTCGCGGCTGGCCAGCGCCGCGGAGACGGCGGTGATGTCCGAATCCGCGAGCCGCCCGGCCACCACCGCCATGCAGTCCGGCGCCAGCGTGGCGCGGGTATGTGTGCGCCACGAGCCCAGCTGGGCGCTGACGTAGTCATACGGCAGGCCGACCAGAGCGGGCGTGGATGGCTGCACCCCGGTGAGCTGGCTGCCGTGGCAACTGGCACAGGCGGGAATCTTGCGCGCCGGGTCGCCGTGCTTGATCAATTGCTCACCTCGCTGCAGGGTCTGCGCGGACACCGACGGCATCGCCGAGCGCTGATAAGGCACCTGCTGGGCAGCGAAATAGTCGGCAATTTCGCGCATGTAGGCCGGGCTCAGCTGGCGCACGGTGTATTCCATCGGCGCGTACTTGCGCAGGCCACTCTGGAAATCCTGCATCTGCCGCACAAGGTAGTCCGCCGGCTTGCCCGCCAGTCGCGGAAAGTAGCCGCTGCCCGGCGTGCCTTCGCCGTGCATACCGTGACAGCTGGTGCACGCAGCGATCCGTTGCTGCAACGTATCGGGTATACCCGGCGCATCATCAGCGGCACGGACCGCCTGGCTGGCCAGCAACGCGAATGCGCACAGCGCTACGACGGCAAGGGACTGGGCGCGGCGATGGCGGACACGGCTGATCATCGAAGGATTGTACGCGGGCATGGCAGGCGCGGTTGTCGGCGTATCGCGATACGCTGAGCTGCCGCGACAACTTGTCGCATCCATCGACACCGGGAGATCACGTGAACGCTCCAGCCGTCCGCCTTGCTGCCGCCATCACCCTGCTGCTTGCCGCCCCGGCCTTCGCCGATGATGTCACCACACAACCTTCGCCAGCCTATGCATCGATCGCGCAACTGCAGCAACGGTTTGCCGATGGCACGCTGGATAGCCGGCAGCTGACCACACTCTTCCTTGACCGCATCGCCCGGATCGATCGGGCTGGCCCGACCCTGCGTGCAGTGATCGAGACCAATCCCGATGCGCGGCCATTGGCCACCCAGCTGGACGGTGCGCGGGCCGGCCGCGCGGCGCATGACCCGCTCTACGGTATTCCAGTGCTGCTGAAAGACAACGTCGACACCGGTGACCGCATGCTTACCACCGCCGGTTCGCTGGCGCTGACGGGGGCACCCGCGCCGCGTGACGCCGACCTCGTGCAACGACTGCGCAAGGCCGGCGCCTTGATCCTGGGCAAGACCAACCTCAGCGAGTGGGCCAACTTCCGCTCCAGCCACGCCAGCAGCGGCTGGAGCGGCCGCGGTGGGCAAACGCGCAATCCGTACGTGCTCGACCGCAATCCCTGCGGCTCCAGTGCGGGCTCGGCCGCCGCCGTCGCGGCCGGACTGACCACGGTGGCGATCGGTACCGAAACCGATGGCTCGATCATCTGCCCGGCCTCGATGAACGGCATCGTCGGCATCAAACCCACCCTGGGTCTGGTCAGCCGTGCCGGCATCGTTCCGATCAGCCACAACCAGGACACCGCGGGGCCTATGGCGCGAAGCGTTGCCGATGCCGCCGCCCTGCTCAGCGTGATCGCCGGCAGCGACCCACGCGATCCGGCCACCGTCGATGCCGACCGCCACGCTACTGACTACACCCGCTTTCTCGATCCGAACGGGCTGAAGGGCAAACGCATCGGCGTGGTGCGCCAGCTCGCCGGCGCCGATCCCAACGCCGTCCGCGTGCTGGACGACGCGATAGCCACCATGAAGGCGCAGGGGGCGATCATCATCGACCCGGTGAGCATCCCGCACCTGGACGAACTGGGCCCGCTGGAGACGACCGTGCTGCTGACCGACTTCAAGCACGATATCAATGCCTACCTCGCCACGCGCACCGGCCTCAAGGTGAAGACGCTGGCCGACCTGATCGCCTTCAATGACGCCCATACCGACACGGAGATGCGCTGGTTCGGTCAGGACCTGTTCGTGCAGGCGCAGGCAGCAGGCCCGCTCACCGACCCCACCTACAAGGCTGCGCTGACCAAGGTGAAACGGCTGGCCGGTCCGCTCGGCATCGATGCCGCGCTGAACGCGCAGCACCTGGACGCACTGCTGGCCCCATCCGTGGGGCCAGCCTTCATGACCGATCCGGTGGATGGCGATCACGTCGCCGGCGGCGCCTCGCAGCCGGCGGCGGTGGCGGGCTGTCCATCGATCACCGTACCGGCCGGATCGGCACATGGCCTGCCCGTGGGCATCGTGCTGTTCGGCGCGAAGTGGAGTGAGCCGACCCTGATCAGCATCGCCTATGGTTTCGAGCAGCACGCCAGGGCATGGCAGCCACCACGCTTCCTCAACACTGTGGACGGACAACCGGTCGCCGACGCCATCACCCGCTGATCGGGAGCAGGACCAGACGGGCGTTGCCTGCCTGATTTTGCTGCGTGCATCCGTCGACGATCAGGCCTGCCCGCCTACCGACTTGCGCACGATCAACATCGCCAGCTCCAGCGACTGCTCGTAGTTCAGCCGCGGATCGACCATCGACTTGTAGGCTCGGTCGAGATCGGTCTCGGACAAGTCGCGTGCACCGCCCATGCATTCGGTGACGTCCTCGCCGGTCAACTCCAGATGCACGCCGCCCAGACGGGTGCCCGCCGCCACGTGGATGTCAAAGGCCTGATCGAGCTCGCCACGGATGTTGTCGAAGCGACGCGTCTTGTGCCCGTTGGACGTGCTTTCGGTATTGCCGTGCATCGGATCGGCCACCCAGAGCACCCGGCGACCCTCCCGCTTCACCGCGTCCAGCAGGGTAGGCAACGCCTCGGCAATCTTCGCGTTGCCCATGCGATGGATCAGGGTGAGCCGACCCGGCTCGTCGTCGGGGTTCAGCGCTTCGATCAGCGGCAACAACTGATCCGGCGTGACCGAGGGACCTACCTTCACCGCAATCGGATTGCGGATGCCGCGAAAATACTCGACGTGTGCGCCATCCAGCGCCGCCGTGCGCATGCCGATCCATGGAAAGTGGGTGGACAGGTTGAACCAGCCCTCGTGCCGCGGCACCTGACGGGTCAGGGCTTCCTCGTAGTGCAACAGCAAGGCCTCGTGCGAGGTGAAAAAATCCACCCGCGAGAAGCCCGAAATCGGGCCGGCCAGCGTCTCCATGAAACGCAGCGAATTGCCGATGCCGGCCACCATCTCCCGATATTCGGCAGCCAGCGGCGAATGCTCGACCCAGGCCAGGTTCCAATATTCCGGATGATGCAGATCGGCGAAACCGCCATCGATAAGAGCACGCACGAAGTTCATGGTCAGCGCCGAATGGGCATGCGCCTGGATCAGCCGCTGCGGATCAGCGCGACGTGCCTGGGGCGTGAACTCGGGACCATTGATGACGTCGCCGCGAAAAGTCGGCAAGGTAACTTCGTCGCGTGTCTCCGTATCCGTGGAACGGGGCTTGGCATACTGGCCTGCAAATCGACCGACGCGAAGCACCGGCTTCTTCAGCCCGTGCACCAACACCAGACTCATCTGCAGCAGCACCTTGAGCCGGTTGGAGATGATCGGGCTGGTACAATCGGCGAAGCTTTCGGCGCAGTCGCCGCCCTGCAGCAGGAACCGGCTCCCTTCCTGCGCCTCGGCGATCGCCTGCTTCAGCGCCAGCACCTCCCAGGAGGTCACCAGCGGCGGCAACCGACTCAGCTGGGCGCCAGCTGCAGCCAGCTCAAGGGCATCGTCATAGCGCGGCTGCTGCAACGCCACACGCTGTTGCCAGGAGTTCGGCGCCCAGCCCTTGCCGGACGCGGCGACCGGAAACTCCTTGGACACGGGACCTGTCTTCAACGCATCAGTCCGGTTCATTGTCCTGCCCTCCTTCGACGAACCGCCAGCCAGGCCAGCAACGCCAGCATGGCGAACGAGAACAAGGTCCACGCCGGCATCGGCAGGCCAAGAATCGGTTCGACCTTGGCGCACTCGCCCGAACCGGTGAACACCAGCTTGAGTACCTTGGCAAACGGAAACGCGCTGAACATGTAGTCAAGCGGCGGGCCGCAGGACGGAACCTGATCAGCAGGCAACGACTGAATCCACAGGTGCCGGCCGGCCACCGCCAAGCCGAATGCAGCACCGATCCAGACACCCACCACCGGGATCCAGCGCGCACGACTTTTCGGTGCAAACAAGGCGCCGAGAAGAAAGAACACGCCCATCACGATGACCGCAACTCGCTGAAAAATGCACAGCGGGCACGGATACATCTGCCAGTAATATTCAGAAAAAAGTGCGAAGCCCAGCAGGCCGCAGCAGATCAGGAAGCCGACGAGAAAGACCAGGCGGTAGGACCAGCGAAATGGGTTCATAAGACGTTGCTGCGTTGCGGGACAATGACATTAACCGTTCGCCACCACGCTGTCAGCAGGCGTGCAACATCTTGCCTGCATGACATCAGCAGCAAACGCTGCACAGCAAAAACCCGGCAGGTTACCCTGCCGGGTTTGCTGTGGACGTTCAACACATCCCGCCGATCGAAATTGCCGATCGACTTATTCGGCGTCGACGGCCTCGACCTGCGGGCGCCCCACCAGCTCGACATACGCCATCGGCGCATTGTCGCCAGCGCGGAAGCCGCACTTGAGGATACGCAGGTAACCACCGGGACGCTCCTTGTAGCGCGGCCCCAGCTCGACGAACAGCTTGCCGACCGCTTCCTTGTCGCGCAGACGCGAGAAGGCAAGCCGACGATTGGCCACGCCGTCGATCTTCGACAACGTGATCAGCGGCTCGGCGACGCGGCGAAGTTCCTTCGCCTTGGGCAGGGTGGTGCGGATCAACTCATGCTTCACCAACGACGCGGCCATGTTGCGAAACATCGCTTCACGGTGCGAGCTGGTGCGGTTGAGTTTGCGACCGGATTTTTGGTGGCGCATGGCAATTTCTCTATCTGTTGTTATGAAAAGCCGACCAATGGGCACGGCTTCCCGCGGTTACCCGCTATTGTGAGCCTTGTCAGAACAGGCTCTTATGAGAAGTGCGGCCACGCGTGGCCGCTTTTGACGCATGACCAGAGCGCTGATCGCGCTCCGGTCTTCAATGTGCGATCAGACTCGATCGCACACTTGTATCTTCAGCCCAGCTGCATGCCGTGCGACAAACCCGGCGGCGGCCAGTTCTCGAGCTTCATGCCAAGAGCAAGCCCGCGTCCGCCCAGCACGTCCTTGATCTCGGTCAGCGACTTCTTGCCCAGGTTCGGCGTCTTCAGCAGCTCGACCTCGGTCTTCTGGACCAGATCACCGATGTAGTAGATGCTCTCGGCCTTGAGGCAATTGGCCGAACGCACGGTGAGCTCGAGATCGTCGATCGGGCGAAGCAGCAACGGGTCGAACCCGCTCTTTTCAGCCTTGTCGGTTGCACTCTCGCGACGCGAGAAGTCTCCGAACACCGACAGCTGATCGTTGATGATCTCGGCAGCCTTGCGAACCGCGTCCTCGGCACCAATCGTGCCGTTGGTCTCGATATCGAGAACCAGCTTGTCGAGGTTGGTGCGTTGCTCGACACGAGCGGCGTCCACTTCATAGGCAACACGCAGCACGGGCGCAAACGACGCATCCAGCTGCAGGCGGCCAATCGGACGTGCTTCATCATCCGGATGCTGACGCGCGCTGGCCGGCTGGTAGCCGACACCGCGACGCACCTTCAAACGCATGTTGAGCGTGATGTCCTTGGTCAGGTGGCAAAGCACATGCTCGGGGTTGATGATTTCGACCGAGTGGTCCACCACGATGTCGCCGGCGGTAACCACGCCCTTGCCCTTCTTGGTCAAGGTCAGGGTGACTTCATCACCCGTATGCTGACGAATTGCCACGTCCTTCAGGTTGAGCAGGACTTCGATGACGTCCTCCTGCAGGCCTTCCAGCGTGGTGTATTCATGCAACACGCCATCGATCTCGACCTCGACGATGGCGCTGCCGGGGATCGAGGAGAGCAGCACGCGACGCAGCGCGTTGCCCAGGGTGTGACCGAAGCCACGCTCGAGCGGCTCGACCACCACCTTGGCGCGGTTGGCTCCGAGCTGTTCGACGCTGAGGCCACGCGGCCGCAGCACACTAGTTGACGAAACTGCCATGCAGAGCTCCGGTAATTACTTCGAGTAAAGCTCGATAATCAATGCTTCATTGATGTCGGACGGCAGATCACCGCGATCCGGCACCGACTTGAACGTACCTTCGAATTTCTTGGCGTCGACTTCGACCCAGATCGGACGCAGATCCATGGTGTCGAAAACGGTCGCCGCTTCCTGAACGCGCAACTGGGCGCGCCCCTTCTCGGTCAAGGCGATCGCGTCGCCTGCACGAACCTGGTAGGAAGGAATATTGACCTTCTTGCCGTTGACCAGGATCGCCTTGTGGGCAACCAACTGGCGGGCCTGGGCGCGGGTAACCGCAAAACCCATGCGATAGACGACGTTGTCAAGACGACTCTCGAGCAGGCGCAGCAGGTTCTCACCGGTGTTGCCCTTGAGGGTCGACGCCTTGGTGTAGTAATTGCTGAACTGACGCTCAAGCACGCCATAGATGCGCTTGACCTTCTGTTTTTCACGCAACTGGACCGCGTAGTCGGACAAGCGCGCACGCTTGTTCGCACCATGCTGACCAGGCTTGTTTTCCAGCTTGCACTTGGAATCCAGCGCACGCGCCGGACTCTTCAGGCTGAGATCTGCACCCTCACGACGGGCGAGTTTGCAGGTAGCTCCACGATAACGGGCCATGGGTATGCTCCTTAGACTCGACGCTTCTTGGGGGGACGGCAGCCGTTATGCGGAATCGGCGTGACATCGATGATGTTGAGCACCTTGTAGCCCAACGCGTTCAGTGACCGCACAGCCGACTCGCGGCCCGGGCCTGGGCCCTTGATGCGCACTTCCACGGTCTTCACACCGTAATCGCCGGCAGCGCGGCCAGCCTTTTCGGCGGCCACCTGAGCTGCGAACGGGGTGGACTTGCGCGAACCACGGAAACCGGCGCCGCCGGCGGTAGCCCACGACAAGGCATTGCCCTGACGATCGGTGATGGTGACGATGGTGTTGTTGAAGGAGGCCTGCACGTGGGCCACGGCATCCGTGACAACACGCTTGATCTTCTTCTTGGTCTTAACCGGCTTAGCCATAATCGGAATCCGTTACTTCTTGATCGCGCGACGGGGACCCTTGCGGGTACGTGCGTTGGTACGCGTGCGCTGGCCGCGCACCGGCAGGCCGCGACGATGGCGCAGGCCACGGTAGCAACCCAGGTCCATCAGACGCTTGATGGCCATACCGACCTCACGGCGCAGATCGCCTTCGACGATGTACTTGGCGATCTCGTGGCGGATTTTCTCCACCTCGCCTTCACTGAGGGACTTGATCGGGGTGGTGGAAACCACACCCGCATCCACGCAGACTTTCTTGGCCCGGCTGCGGCCGATACCGTAGATACTCTGCAGACCAACCCAGACATGCTTCTGGACCGGCAAATTGACACCCGCGATGCGCGCCATGATGTACTTTCTCCGATGCGTTTCGTGCGCGGTAAACGCGCAATTTTAACCTGAATTACCCGAACTGGAAAGCCCTGCGACACCACGGTGCCGCCACTCCCCGACTTTGACCCCTCGTTGACAGCATCAGCTGCGGCGGAGATTGGCCTTCTTGAGCAGACTTTCGTACTGGTGACTGACCAGATGCGCTTGCACCTGAGCGGTAAAATCCATCACCACCACCACCACGATCAGCAGCGACGTGCCACCGAAGTAAAACGGCACATGCCAGGCCTGCTGCATGAACGATGGCACCAGACACACCAGTACCAGATACAACGCACCGACGCCGGTCAGACGAGTCATCACCGCATCGATGTAACTGGCCGTGGCACGACCCGGACGAATACCCGGAATCAGCGCACCGGACCGCTTGAGGTTATCGGCCGTTTCGTCTGCGTTGAACACGATCGCCGTGTAGAAGAACGCGAAACCTATCACCAGCACCGAAAACACGATTTCGTAAAGTGGATTGCCTGGACTCAACGACTGTGTCAAATCCTGCAACCAACGCGACTGATGACCCGTACTGAACCAGGTAACCGCCGTGGCCGGAAACATCAGCAAGCTGGACGCGAAGATCGGCGGAATCACACCCGCCATGTTGATCTTGAGTGGCAGGCTGGAGCTCTGGTTCTGATAGGCCTTCTGCCCACCTGAGCGTCTGGCGTAGTTCACGGTGATCCGTCGTTGCGCACGCTCCATGAACACCACAAACCCAGTCACACCCAGCGTCACAGCAAACACCATCAACAACTTGATCAGCGTCAACTCACCGTTGTTGGCCATGCCCAACGTGTGTACCACTGCCGCCGGAAGACCCGCCACGATACCGGCGAAGATCAGCAGCGAAATGCCGTTGCCAATGCCCCGCTCCGTCATCTGCTCACCCAACCACATCAGGAACATCGTGCCGGCGGTAAGACCCACCACCGACGACATGATGAAGCCGAAACCCGGCGTGTAGACCACTGGAGCGCCACCGGCAGCGACCTGCCCCTGAAGCGCCATCGCAATGCCGAACGACTGGAACGCAGCCAAACCCACCGTGGCATAGCGCGTATACATCGTCATCTTGCGCTTGCCGGACTCGCCTTCCTTGCGCAGCGCCTGCAGACTGGGGATCACCGACCCCATCATCTGAAACACGATTGACGCAGAGATATACGGGATCACACCCAGGGCGAAAACCGAGAACCGGGCCAGGGCGCCGCCGGAGAACATGTTGAACATGTCCATCAGGCCGTTTCCGTTGACCAGATTGGTCATCGCCTCGGGGTTGACACCCGGCACCGGGATGAACGACCCGAGCCGGAACACCATCAACGCACCGATCACGAAGAAAATGCGCTGACGCAACTCGGTCAGCTTGCCCAACTTGCCCAGTGCGTTGCCCTTGGCAGCAGCCACGCCGATTACTCCACGCTGCCGCCGGCCGCTTCGATGGCTGCCTTGGCCCCGGCGGTAGCCAGCAGACCCGACAACTTCACCGCGCGACCGATTTCACCCTTCAGGACAACCTTGACCTTCTTCGCGCGGCTGTTGATCAGGCCAGCCTGATGCAGCACGACGATATCGATCACGTCAGCCTTGAGATGGGCCAGCTGGTACAGGAAAACTTCCTGACTCTCTACTTTCATCTTCGAACGGAAGCCAACCTTCGGCAACCGGCGCTGCAGCGGCATCTGACCGCCTTCGAAGCCATACTTGTGGGTACCGCCGGCGCGGGCGTGCTGGCCCTTGTGACCACGACCAGCGGTCTTGCCCATGCCTGAGCCGATACCACGACCCACGCGAAGACGTGTCTTGTGCGAACCGGCAGCCGGCTGAATGTCATTCAAACGCATGATGCTTACTCCTCGACCCGGACCAGGTAATAGACCGTGTTGATCAGTCCCCGAACCTGCGGGCTGTCCTTCAATTCACGAACGTCGTTGATCTTGCCCAGACCCAGCGCCTTGACACTGAGACGGTGACGCGCCTGCACGCCACGCAGGCCCTTGACCAAGCGCACGCGCACGGTCTTGTCGGCGGTTTGTGGGGACTTAGCCATTGCCGAGCACCTCTTCCAGGGTCTTGCCGCGCTTGGCGGCGATCTTCTTGGGCGAGGCAACCGCCTGCAGTCCCTTGATGGTGGCGCGCACCAGGTTGATCGGGTTGCGTGAGCCAACGGCCTTGGCCAGCACGTTCTTGACGCCCACCACTTCGAGCACAGCGCGCATGGCGCCGCCGGCGATCACGCCGGTACCCTCGGACGCGGGCTGCATGTATACACGTGCCGCGCCATGGTTCGCCTTGATGGCGTACCAGAGCGTGCCGTTGTTCAGCTCGATGCTCACCATCTGGCGACGTGCACGCTCCATCGCCTTGGAAATGGCCACCGGCACTTCACGCGCCTTGCCATAGCCGAAGCCGACTTTGCCTTCGCCGTCACCCACAACGGTCAAGGCAGTGAAACTCATCTGGCGGCCACCCTTGACGGTCTTGGCCACGCGGTTGACGGCGATCAACTTCTCGAGCAAGCCGTCCGAATTTTCGCGATCGTTAGAAGACATGTTCTTTTCCATGTGCCCGGCGAACCAGGACTTTTGCTTGCGGCTTGGCCGCTTGGAGTTGTTAGATACCTCGGTGGGCGATCAGGCTGCCCGAAGACAAGCCTGGCCCGGGTGTTGCTTTATCAGAATTTGAGACCCGCTTCGCGAGCTGCCTCGGCGAGCGCCTTGATGCGACCGTGATACCGAAAACCGGAGCGATCAAAAGCCACCGACTCGATACCCGCGGCCATGGCGCGTTCAGCGACAGCCTTGCCCACCGCCGCCGCCGCCGTCAGATTCTTGGTGCCCTTCAGGCCATCAGCAACCGACTTCTGAACAGTGGAGGCCGCAGCCACCACGTTCTGACCGGACGCATCAAACACCTGCGCGTAGAGGTGCTGCCCGGTGCGGTGCACCGACAGCCGCGCCACGGCGAGCTTGCGGATGTGGCAGCGCGTGGACTTGGCGCGGCGCAGGCGATTTTCGTTCTTGTTCATCGTGATATCTCCAGAAAGCGGATGGGCTCGTTTGGCGGTTAGATTGGACTGTCTGGCCAGTTACAGCAGCAGACAGCCACTCAAGACCGACTACTTAGGCCTTCTTGGCTTCCTTCAAGGTGATCTTCTCGCCGGCGTAACGCACGCCCTTGCCCTTGTACGGCTCCGGCGGACGGAAACCGCGAATCTTGGCAGCCACCTGGCCGACGACTTGCTTGTCGGTGCCCTTGATCAGGACTTCCGTCTGGGTCGGCGTCTCAAGGGTGATACCTTCCGGCGCATCGAACAACACGGGATGCGAGAAGCCCAGGCTCAGGTTGAGCGACTTGCCCTGCATGGCAACACGGTAACCCACGCCCACGAGCTCAAGCTTGCGCTCGTAACCGGTGGAAACGCCGGTGACCATGTTGGCGAGCAGCGCACGCGCCGTACCGCCGAACTTGTCATCCGTGCCCTCGTCCATGGAGATGGTCGCAACGCCATTGTCGACGACGACCGAAACGCCCGGCAGGTGGTGCACGGTGAGCGTGCCCTTGGGGCCTTTCACCGAAATGTCGTTGGCTCCAACGGTAAGCTCAACGCCCTTCGGCAGAGAAATTGGTTTCTTGGCAACACGTGACATCGAAAGTCTCCTTATGCCACTTGGCCGATGACTTCGCCGCCCAAGCCCTTGGAACGGGCCTGCGCATCGGTCAACAGACCGGCAGAAGTCGAGATGATCGAGATACCCAGGCCCCCAAGGACCTTCGGCAGCTCATCCTTGCCGCGGTATACACGCAGGCCGGAACGGCTGACACGGGAAATGGTCTCGATGGCCGGCTGGCCTTCGAAATACTTGAGCTTGATCTCGAGCACCGGTTTGCCTTCCTCTGCGGAAGTCTTGGCGTCGAGGATATAGCCCTCGTTCTTGAGAAGGTTGGCGATCGCCACCTTCAATTTCGACGACGGCATACGGACGGCCGGCTTGCCCATGGCCTGGGCATTGCGGACGCGCGTAAACAGATCGGCGATGGGATCAGTCATGCTCATGAAAACATCCTTCTGAGTACACCGATATCCGATAAAACCGGAAATCAATCAAATTGTGAGCCGACAACGCGCCGGCCTGCTTTGCGCAGACCGCCGACTATATCAGCAATTTCAGGTTTTAGCGAACTATCGATGCGATAGTCGCATCTACGGCTGCATCAGGATGCAGCCGACAGAGGATTGGCCGCGGAACTCTTCCGCAACCAACCCCGCACGGGTTGATTACCAACTGGCCTTGCGCAGACCTGGAACGTCACCGCGCATGGTTGCTTCACGCAACTTGTTGCGGCCAAGGCCGAACTTCGCGTAAACCGCACGAGGGCGACCGGTCAGTGCGCAGCGCGTGCGCTGACGCACCGGGCTCGCATCGCGCGGAAGCTTCTGCAGCTTGGTCTGGGCTTCCATCTTCTCCTCATAGGAGGCGGTGGAGCTCAGCACGATCGCCTTCAGCTCGCCGCGCTTGACGGCGTACTTCTTGACGAGCTTGGTCCGCTTGATATCGCGGTTAACCATTGAGGTCTTAGCCATGGAGTACGCCTATCAGTTGCGGAATGGGAAGCTGAAGGCAGTCAACAACGCCTTGGCTTCTTCATCGGTGCCAGCGGTGGTGGTGATGGAGATATCCATACCGCGCAACGCGTCAACCTGGTCGAAATCGATTTCAGGAAAAATGATCTGTTCCTTGATACCGAAATTGTAGTTGCCGCGACCGTCGAACGCCTTGGCCGAAACACCACGGAAATCGCGAACGCGCGGCAGCGAGATGTTGATCAGGCGATCAAGAAATTCCCACATCTGCGCACGGCGCAAGGTCACCTTGCAACCGATCGGCCAGCCGTCACGGATCTTGAACGAGGCCACGGAAACCCGGGCCTTGGTCGTGATCGGCTTCTGACCGCAGATCTTGGCCATATCAGCCACAGCGTTCTCGAGCACTTTCTTGTTGCCCGCCGCCTCGCCCACGCCCATGTTCAGCGTGATCTTGGAGATGCGGGGAACCTGCATCACGTTCTGGTAGCCGAACTGCTCGGTGAGCTTCGCCACTACCTGTTCTTTATAAAAATTTTCAAGGCGCGTCATGATCGTGTTCCTTACGCGTCCACGACCTCGCCAGACGAACGGAACACGCGAACCTTGCGCCCATCTTCGAGCGTTTTGGTGCCGACGCGTTCACCCTTGTTCGTGGCGGGGTTGAACAGCTGCACATTGGAGAGATGGATCGAAGCTTCACGTTCAACGATACCGCCAGCCTGGTTGGCCTGGGGATTCGCCTTGGTATGACGCTTGATCAGATTCACGTTGGAGACGAATACGCGATCGTCCGCAACACGCAGCACATCGCCGCGCTGACCCTTGTTTTTGCCGGTGATCACGAGGACCTGATCACCCTTACGGATACGGTTCATTGTTGTGATCTCCGCTCAGAGCACTTCGGGCGCAAGCGAGACGATCTTCATGAACTTCTCGGTGCGCAGCTCGCGGGTAACCGGTCCGAAAATACGGGTGCCGATCGGCTCGAGCTTGTTGTTGAGGAGCACCGCTGCATTGCCGTCGAAACGGATGAGCGAGCCATCGGACCGGCGAACACCCTTGGCGGTACGAACCACCACGGCATTGTACACCTCGCCCTTCTTCACTTTGCCGCGGGGGATGGCATCTTTCACGGTGACCTTGATAACGTCACCGATCGAGGCGTAACGGCGCTTGGAGCCGCCGAGCACCTTGATGCACATCACTTCCTTCGCGCCGCTGTTGTCCGCTGCGGATAGCGTGCTTTGCATCTGGATCATGTCTGCACCCTCCCTTAGACGTTAGCGCGCGTGATGATTTCAACCACGCGGTGATGTTTGGTCTTGGACAACGGACGGCATTCTGCGATGCGTACGAGGTCACCCTCGTTCGCGCCGAGATCGTCCTGCGCATGCAACTTGGTCGAACGGCGAATGATCTTGCCGAGCAGCCAATGCTGAACCTGACGCTCGACCAGAACGGTCACGGTCTTGTCCATCTTGTTGCTGGTGACGCGACCCTGGAGGGTACGCGCCTGCTTCTTTTCTGATTGAACCTGGTTGTCGCTCATGTCGGCCGTCCCTTACTTCTTGTCGCCGAGCACAAACTTCGTGCGAGCGATATCACGCCTAACGCGGCGCAGTTGGTGCGGCTGAGTGAGCTGACCGGAGCCTTTCTGCATGCGCAGATTGAACTGCTCCTTGCGCAGGTCCAGCAAATGCTGCTTCAACTCTTCGGCCGACTGGTTATTGATATCTTTGGAGGCCATCACATCACCGCCCGGGTTACAAACTGGGTCTGCACCGAGAGCTTGGCAGCAGCAAGGCGGAACGCCTCGCGCGCTGTCGGCTCATCGACGCCCTCGATTTCATAAAGCATGCGTCCAGGCTGGATCGGCGCGACCCAGAACTCGACACTGCCCTTGCCCGCGCCCATGCGGACTTCGATCGGCTTCTTGGTGATCGGCTTGTCCGGGAACACGCGGATCCACAACTTGCCGCCACGCTTGACGAAACGGGTAATGCAACGGCGAGCCGCCTCGATCTGACGCGCGGTGAGCGCACCATGCGTGGTCGCCTTCAGGCCATACTCGCCAAAGCTGACGAGATTGGAGCACTGTGCCAGACCGTCGTTACGGCCCTTGAACTGCTTGCGGTATTTGGTTCGCTTGGGTTGCAACATGGCAACTCTCCTTACTTCGCAGACCGTTCGCGGCGGCCGTCACCGGCCTCGCGACGCGAGTCATTACGACGACCTTCACCACCTTCGCGGCGCGGCTGCGACGGCTCTTCCTTCGTTTCCTGGCTAGCTGCAGCCAGATCGAAGACTTCACCCTTGTAGATCCAGACCTTGATGCCGATGATGCCATAGGTGGTCTTCGCCTCGGCAGTACCGTAATCGATGTCTGCGCGCAGCGTGTGCAGCGGCACGCGACCTTCGCGGCTCCACTCGGAACGAGCAATCTCGGCACCGTTCAAACGACCGGATACGTTGATCTTGATACCGAGAGCACCGAGGCGCATCGCGTTGCCGACCGAGCGCTTCATCGCGCGGCGGAACATGATACGGCGCTCGAGCTGCTGAGCAATCGACTCGGCGACCAGCTGGGCATCCAACTCGGGCTTGCGCACTTCATTGACGTTGATGTGCGTCGGAACGCCCATCATGTCGCTGACTTCCTTGCGCAGCTTCTCGATATCCTCGCCCTTCTTGCCGATCACCACGCCCGGACGGGCGGTGTGGATCGTCACGCGTGCGGTCTTGGCCGGACGCTCGATCTGGATGCGGGAGATACCGGCAGCAGCCAGCTTCTTCTTCAGCATGTCACGAACTTTGATATCCGCCACGAGATACTTGGCGTAATCAGCCTTGTTTGCGTACCACTTCGAGTTCCAGTCCTTGGCAATGCCGAGGCGGATACCGGTGGGATGAACTTTATGACCCATCGTCTACGTCCCCAGTCAGTTGCCGACAACCACAGTAATGTGGCTGGTGCGTTTCAGGATGCGCGACCCGCGGCCTTTGGCCCGGGCGTGCATGCGCTTCATCGCCGGACCTTCGTCGACGAAAATGCTGGCCACCTTCAGCTCATCGACATCAGCGCCGAGATTGTTCTCGGCGTTGGCGACGGCCGACAGCAACACCTTGCGAACAAGGAGTGCGGCCTTTTTGTTGGTGAAGGTCAGCACGTCGCTGGCCCGGCCCACGGGAAGCCCGCGGACCAGATCAGCCACCAGGCGTGCCTTTTGCGCCGAAATGCGGGCGCCACGCAGGATCGCTTTGGCTTCAGTGCTCATCACTTGCCCTTCTTGTCGCCGACATGGCCCTTGAACGTACGGGTCACCGCGAACTCACCGAGCTTGTGCCCGACCATGTTCTCGTTGATCAATACGGGCACGTGCTGACGGCCGTTGTGGATGGCGATAGTCAAGCCGACCATTTCCGGCAGGATCATCGAACGACGCGACCAGGTCTTGATCGGACGCTTGTTGTTGGCGGAAACCGCAGCTTCCACCTTCTTTACGAGGTGAAGGTCAACGAACGGACCTTTCTTCAGAGAACGCGGCATGTCGGCTTCCTGTTACTTGGTACGACGACGCACGATGAACTGCTGCGTGCGCTTGTTGTTACGGGTCTTGTAGCCCTTGGCCGGTGTGCCCCACGGGCTGACCGGATGACGACCACCTGAAGTCTTGCCTTCACCACCGCCGTGCGGATGGTCAACCGGGTTCATCACCACACCGCGGACGGTGGGGCGGATACCCAGCCAACGTTTGGCGCCGGCCTTGCCCAGCTTCTTCAAGCTGTGCTCGCCGTTGCCGACCTCACCGATGGTGGCGCGGCAATCGACCGAGACCCGACGCATTTCGCCAGAGCGCAGACGCAGGGTGGCGTAGCCGGACTCGCGAGCCACGAGCTGCACCGATGCACCCGCACTACGGGCAATCTGTGCACCCTTGCCCGGACGCAGCTCGATGCAATGCATCGTGCTACCCATCGGGATGTTGCGCAACTGCAGGCAGTTGCCGGCCTTGATCGGCGCATCACGACCGGAAAGCAGGCGATCGTCCACCTGAACGCCCTTCGGCGCAATGATGTAACGACGCTCGCCGTCGGCGTAGCAAAGCAAGGCGATGTGAGCCGTGCGATTGGGATCGTACTCGATACGCTCGACGCGGGCGGCGATGCCTTCCTTGTCGCGCTTGAAATCGATGATGCGGTACTGCTGCTTGTGACCGCCACCGCGATGACGCACGGTGATGCGACCATGGTGGTTACGACCACCGGTACGGGACTGCGACTCGGTCAAGGGCGCGTACGGCGCACCCTTGTGCAGGCCTTCCGTGCGAACGCTGACTGCGTCGCGACGGCCTGGCGAGGTCGGCTTGTGGTTAATTAGTGCCATCTCACAAAACTCCTGGCTCAGGCCTTGGCGGACACGTCGATGGTCTGCCCATCGGCGAGACGCACATAGGCCTTGCGCTTGCCCTGGCGACTACCAGCGCGTTGACGGAAGGCCTTGACCTTGCCCTTGGTATTAACGAGGTTCACCTGTTCGACCTTGACGTCAAACAGCTTCTCTACGGCAGCGCGGACATCGGACTTGGTTGCAGTGGGAGCAACCACGAACACGTACTGGTTGTGTTCGGCCAGACGCGCGGACTTCTCGGAGATGTGCGGCGCGCGCAGCGTGTCGAGAATGCGTTCGTTGTTCATGACAGCCACTCCTCGACTTTCTTGACCGCGTCAACCGTCATCACCACATGATCGGAGCCAACCAGGCTGACCGGATTCAGGCCCATCACATCCAGCACGTGGATGTAGGGAATATTGCGCGCAGCCAGAAACACCGACTCGGACGCATCCTCGGAAACCAGCAGCACGCGACCGGAAACCTCCAGCTGGGCAAGCTTGGCCACCATCGCGGAGGTCTTTGGCGTCTCGATGCCAAAGCTCTCGACAATCTTCAACCGGTCCTGACGAACCAACTCGGAGAAAATCGAGCGGATCGCGACGCGATAGGCCTTGCGATTGACCTTCTGCTCATAGCTGCGCGGCTTGGCCGCGAACGTGCGGCCACCGCCAACAAAGATGGGTGCGCGATAATCGCCGTGGCGAGCACCGCCGCCCTTCTGCTTCTTGAACTTCTTGGTGGTACCGGACATCTCGCCGCGCGAAAGCTGCGACTGAGTGCCGGCGCGGCCGGCCGCCTGATAGGCGACAACGACCTGGTGAACCAGGGCCTTCTTGTACTCACCGCCGAACACTTCGTCCGAAACGCTGAGTGACTTGGCGCCAATAACATTGAGTTCCATGGCAGTCTCCTCAGCTCTTCGTCGTCGGGCGGATGATCACGTCGCCACCGGTTGCACCCGGTACCGCGCCCTTCACTGCAATCAGGTGACGCTCGGCGTCGACCTTGACAACTTCCAGACCTTGCTGCGTGCGATTGACCGCACCCATATGGCCGGACATTTTCTTGCCTGGAAACACGCGACCCGGCGTCTGCCGCTGACCGATGGAGCCCGGCGCGCGATGTGACAGCGAGTTGCCGTGGGTAGCGTCACCCATCTTGAAGTTCCAGCGCTTGATGGTGCCCTGGAAACCCTTGCCCTTGGAAACACCGGCGACGTCGACAATCTGACCGACAGTGAAAATGTCGTCAGCCTTGATCTCGGCGCCCACGCCGTACTTGCCAAGATCATCGGCAGCAACGCGGAATTCCCACAAACCACGACCCGGCTCAACCTTGGCCTTCGCATAGTGGCCCTTCAGCGGCTGGGTCAACAGGTTGGCGCGCTTGGTGCCCACCGATACCTGGACGGCGCTGTAGCCATCATTATCTTCCGTCTTCAACTGGGTCACGCGGTTCGGCGTCGCTTCAATCAGCGTCACCGGAATCGAGTGGCCATCTTCAGTGAAGAGTCGGCTCATGCCGCATTTGCGGCCTACAAATCCGATACTCATCTTCGTATCCTGTCTGTCGCTCAACCGAGCTTGATCTGAACATCGACGCCAGCGGCGAGATCAAGCTTCATGAGCGCGTCCACGGTCTTGTCGTTCGGGTCGACGATATCGAGCACACGCTTGTGGGTACGAGTCTCGTACTGGTCGCGTGCATCCTTGTCGACGTGCGGCGACGTCAGAATGGTGTAACGCTCGATCTTGGTCGGGAGCGGGATCGGGCCAAGTACTGTGGCGCCCGTGCGCTTTGCCGTCTCAACGATCTCGCTGGCCGAGCGATCGATCAAACGATGATCGTAAGCCTTCAGCCGAATCCGAATCTTCTGGTTCGCCATAACCGTGTCCTGTTGTCTAAAGAACGTAATGTGAAACGAAACGGCTTCTCACCGCCTCGCACAACCCTTTGCCACAGCATCAGGAGTGGTAAAAAGCCCCACCCCAACTCGAAAAATCCAGGCGAGCAAAAAGATGCTCGCCTGGACAATAGTTACTGGTCACGTAACATCGCCGCAGCCGGCAGGCAAGCCTGCGACTCAACGGTATTACGAAGGCCATCCCGGCCAGCGAACTCGAAGCACATCCTATGCCTCATTTCGCGGTGTGCCAGTCAGGAACCCGTCTCGACCGGCTAGCAAGCTCAGCAGTATAACTATAAAAAATACGAAAGTGAAGCGAACCGTCCAACTATTTCCTCAAATTGGCGCAAACTGCATGACAACCTGAGGAAAGCCGTCCCTAGGCACCCGCAAGGCTGCCCAGGGACACATCGAAAACCAGCTTACTTGATGACCTTGGCCACCACGCCGGCGCCAACGGTACGGCCGCCTTCGCGAATGGCGAAACGCAGGCCTTCGTCCATCGCGATCGGGTGGATCAGGCTGATCACCATCTTCACGTTGTCGCCCGGCATCACCATCTCGACGCCTTCCGGCAGCTCGCAGGCGCCCGTGACGTCGGTCGTGCGGAAGTAGAACTGCGGGCGGTAACCCTTGAAGAACGGCGTATGACGGCCACCCTCGTCCTTCGACAGCACATACACCTCAGCCTCGAAGTCCGTGTGCGGGGTGATCGTGCCCGGCTTGGCCAACACCTGGCCACGCTCCACGTCGTCACGCTTCAGGCCGCGCAGCAGCAGACCGGCGTTGTCGCCTGCCTGACCCTGATCCAGCAGCTTGCGGAACATTTCCACGCCGGTGACCGTGGTCTTCTGCGTGTCGCGAATACCGACCACTTCGATTTCGTCGCCGACCTTGATGATGCCGCGCTCGATACGACCGGTCACCACGGTGCCGCGGCCGGAGATCGAGAACACGTCTTCCACCGGCATCAGGAACGGGCGGTCAATCACGCGCACCGGCTCCGGGATATAGCTGTCCAGCGCATCGACCAGCTTGATGATCGACGGTATGCCGATCTCGCTCTGATCACCTTCCAGCGCCAGCTTGGCCGAACCATGGATCATCGGGGTGTCGTCGCCCGGGAAGTCGTACTTGGTCAGCAGCTCGCGCACTTCCATCTCGACCAGCTCCAGCAACTCGGCGTCGTCGACCATGTCCGCCTTGTTCAGGTAGACAATGATGTACGGCACGCCGACCTGGCGCGACAACAGGATATGTTCGCGGGTCTGCGGCATCGGGCCGTCAGCGGCCGAGCACACCAGGATCGCGCCGTCCATCTGCGCCGCACCGGTGATCATGTTCTTCACATAGTCAGCATGGCCCGGGCAGTCAACGTGCGCGTAGTGACGCAGCGGCGACTCGTATTCCACGTGCGCGGTCGAGATCGTGATACCGCGCGCCTTCTCTTCCGGCGCCGCATCGATCGCGTCGTATGCCTTGAACTCGCCGCCAAAACGTTCCGCACCAACCTTCGTCAGTGCTGCCGTCAGCGTCGTCTTGCCGTGATCCACGTGACCAATCGTGCCGACGTTGACGTGCGGCTTGGTGCGTTCGAATTTACCCTTTGCCATGACTGAAAAACCTCTAGAAAAGAACGATATAAATGGTTAAAATGACCGGATCAGGACTTCTTCATGACCTGCTCAGCGATGTTGTTAGGCGCTTCTGCATAGTGGTCGAATTCCATAGTGAACGTGGCGCGACCCTGGGTCAGCGAACGAATTGTGGTTGCATAGCCGAACATCTCACCGAGCGGCACCATTGCATCGATGGTTTTGCCGGAAGGCGTGTCGTCCTGCCCCTGAAGCAGACCACGCCGACGACTCATGTCTCCCATGACATCACCGACATACTCTTCAGGCGTGACCACCTCGATCTTCATGATCGGCTCGAGCAGTACCGGGTTTGCCTTGGCGAAGCCCTGCTTGAAGGCCATCGACGCCGCGAGCTTGAAGGCCATTTCCGACGAGTCGACATCGTGATAGGAGCCGAATACCAGCTTGACCTTCACATTGACCACGGGAAAACCAGCCAGCGGACCACCGGTAATGGTCTCGCGCAAACCCTTTTCAACCGAGGGAATGAACTCCTTCGGAATCACACCGCCCGTGATGTCATTGATGAACAGGAAGTCATCCTTCACGTTCGGGTCTGCGCGATCCGCTTCGTTCATCGGCGACAGCTCGATCACGACGTGACCGTACTGTCCCTTGCCACCGGACTGCTTGGCATGCTTGTAATCCGACTTCACATCGGATGCGCGAATCGTTTCGCGGTAAGCCACCTGTGGCTTGCCAACATTGGCCTCCACATTGAACTCACGGCGCATGCGGTCAACCAGAATATCCAGATGCAGCTCGCCCATGCCGGAAATAATCGTCTGCCCGGACTCCTCGTCCGTACGCACGCGGAAGGAAGGATCCTCCGCCGCGAGACGACCGAGCGCCACGCCCATCTTCTCTTGGTCGGACTTGGTCTTCGGTTCGACAGCCATGGAAATCACCGGCTCCGGAAACGTCATCCGCTCCAGCGTGATGATGTGATCCTGGGCACACAACGTATCGCCCGTGGTGACGTCCTTCAGACCCACTGCGGCGGCGATATCGCCAGCCCACACTTCCTTCAATTCCTGACGCTCGTTGGCATGCATCTGCAAGAGCCGACCGATACGCTCTTTTTTGCTCTTGATCGGGTTGTAGACAGCATCGCCTGACTTGAGCGTGCCGGAGTAAACACGAAAGAAGGTGAGCGAACCCACAAACGGGTCGGTCATGATCTTGAACGCCAATGCTGAAAACGGCGCCGCATCGTCTGCGCTGCGCGTTGCATCATGGTCGTCTTCGTCCATCCCAGTCACCGGGGGGCGATCAGCAGGCGACGGAAGCAGATAAACCACCGCGTCGAGCATGGCCTGAACGCCCTTGTTCTTGAAGGCCGTGCCGCAGTAAGCCGGGATGATCTCATTGGCCAGCGTACGGTGACGGAGGCCAAAAAGAATTTCGTCCTCGCTGAGGTCGCCCTCTTCGAGGTACTTGTTCATCAATTCCTCGGTCGCCTCAGCGGCAGCCTCGATCATGAACCCTCGCGCTTCTGCCGCTTCGTCAGCAAGATCAGCCGGGACATCCTGGTACTCAAAGCTCATACCCTGGGACTCCATGTCCCAGATCACCGCCTTCATCTTAAGCAGATCGACCACACCCTCGAAGCCTTCTTCGGCGCCAATCGGCACCTGCATGGGCACGGGTACGGCACCAAGACGAGCCTTCAACTGCTCGATCACCTTGCCAAAGTTGGCACCGGTGCGGTCCATCTTGTTGACGAATGCCAACCGAGGAACCTTGTACTTGTTCGCCTGCCGCCAGACCGTCTCGGACTGCGGCTGCACGCCGCCGACCGCACAGAGCACAAAAACCGCGCCATCAAGCACACGCAGGGACCGCTCGACCTCAATCGTGAAGTCTACGTGCCCCGGCGTGTCGATGATGTTGAAGCGATGCTCGGGCATGGAGCGATCCATGCCCTTCCAGAAGGCCGTTGTAGCAGCCGACGTGATGGTGATCCCGCGTTCCTGCTCCTGCTCCATCCAGTCCATCGTCGCCGCGCCATCGTGCACTTCGCCAATCTTGTGACTGACGCCGGTATAAAACAGGATGCGCTCGGTGGTCGTGGTCTTGCCGGCATCAATGTGGGCCATGATGCCGAAATTGCGATAGCGCTCGATGGGGGTGGTGCGTGCCACGGGACTAACCTCTGATCATGCTTGCCGGAGCGGCGCTCGTGCGAGCAAGCGTCGCTTACCAGCGGTAATGCGAGAAAGCCTTGTTGGCTTCCGCCATGCGATGCGTCTCTTCACGCTTCTTGGCGGCACCGCCACGGCTTTCCGAGGCTTCGAGCAACTCCGCAGCCAGCTTGCGCGGCATCGAGGTTTCGCCGCGCTTGCGGGCGGCATCGATCACCCAACGCATGGCCAGTGCCATACGACGGCCCGAACGCACCTCGACCGGCACCTGGTAGGTGGCACCACCGACACGACGGGACTTCACCTCGACCGCCGGAGCGATGTTGTTCAGTGCTTTTTCGACCAGAGCAACCGGCTCGGCATTCTTTTCGCCGATATGCTGCAGGGCACCGTAAACGATGCTCTCAGCCACGGACTTCTTGCCGCTCTTCATCACCATGTTGATGAAGCGAGCAATCAATTGACTGCCGTGCTTCGGATCAGGGAGAATCAGACGGGCGGGATGTGAACCTTTACGCGACATGTTTCGAGTCCTTTACTTCTTCGGGCGCTTGGCGCCGTACTTCGAGCGCGATTGACGACGCTTGGTGACACCAGCGCAATCGAGGCTGCCGCGCACCGTGTGGTAACGCACACCGGGCAGATCCTTGACGCGACCGCCGCGGATCAGCACCACCGAGTGCTCCTGCAGATTGTGACCTTCACCACCGATGTAGCTGATGATCTCGAAGCCGTTGGTCAGGCGCACCTTGGCAACCTTGCGCAACGCCGAGTTCGGCTTTTTCGGGGTGGTCGTGTATACGCGCGTGCAAACGCCGCGACGCTGCGGGCTGCTCTGCAGTGCCGGAGAACCACTTTTGTAGGTCTTCGGACTGCGGGATTTGCGCACCAATTGGTTGACTGTCGTCATGCGTAGCTGTTCCTGAAAACATAAAGGCAGCCCGATCTAGCTCGGTCTGCCAAGAAGCGGGAATTTAACATGAGCAGGCCGCCATAGGCAAGCCGGCGCTCTGCCGTCCATGACCCGAACACGAGGCGCATCCTTGCACCTCATTTCGTATGTCGGCGAGTAGAAGCCCGAGGGCCTTACTCAGCTCCGTTATCACTACCGGCAGCAGCCTCGGCGAACGAGGCTAAAGGCGCGGAACCAGAAAGTGTCTCGAGTTCCGTGGCGGTCAAGCCACCCTGGCGACGACGCGCTGCGTGGTACGCCAAACCTGTACCCGCCGGAATAAGACGGCCGACGATAACATTTTCCTTCAAGCCCCGCAAGGTGTCCCGCGTGCCACGAACTGCCGCCTCGGTAAGCACCCGGGTGGTCTCCTGGAACGAGGCCGCCGAAATGAACGATTCGGTTGCCAGCGAGGCCTTGGTGATGCCAAGCAGGATCGATTCGTACTGAGCCGGATGCTCGCCCTTGGCGATCGCACGATCGTTTTCGCCATTGATGCGAACGCGCTCGATCTGTTCACCGCGCAGATAGTGGCTGTCACCGGGCTCGACGATCTCGACCTTGCGCAGCATCTGGCGAATGATCGCCTCGATGTGCTTGTCGTTGATCTTCACACCCTGCAGGCGATACACGTCCTGGATTTCCTTGACCAGGTACGAGGCGAGCGGCTCGACACCCAACAGGCGCAGAATGTCATGCGGGCTCGGCTCGCCGTCAACGACGGTTTCGCCCTTCTCCACATGCTCACCCTCGAACACGATGACCTGACGCCACTTCGGAATCAGTTCCTCGTGCTCGTTGCCATCGACATCCTTGATGACCAGCCGCTGCTTGCCCTTGGTGTCCTTGCCGAAGCTGATGATGCCCGAACGCTCGGCCAGAATCGCCGGCTCCTTCGGCTTGCGTGCCTCGAACAGATCGGCCACTCGCGGCAGACCACCGGTGATGTCACGGGTCTTCGAGCTTTCCTGGGGGATACGGGCAACGACGTCGCCCACACCCACTTCAGCGCCGTTCTGGATCGACACGATCGCACCGGCCGGCAGGAAGTACTGCGCAGCAATGTCCGTGCCCGGCAGCTTGAGCTCACGGCCCTTGCTGTCTTCCAGGCGCACGATCGGGCGCAGATCCTTGGCCTGCGCGCCGCGACGCTTCGGATCAGTCACCACGGCCGACTCCAGACCGGTCAACTCATCGGTCTGGCTCTGCACGGTGACGCCATCGAGGAAGTCGATGAAGCGCACCACACCGGCCACTTCGGTGACGATCGGATGGGTATGCGGATCCCAGTTGGCCACGGTCTGGCCCGGCTTGACCGGCGCACCGTCCTTGACCGCGATGATGGCGCCGTACGGCACCTTGTAACGTTCGCGCTCACGACCACTGACGTCGATGACGCTCAGCTCGCCCGAACGCGACACTGCCACCTGATGGCCCTGCTTGTGCTGCACCGACTTCAGGTTGTTGTACTTCAGCGAACCGGTGGTCTTCACCGTGACGTTGTCCACTGCCGCCGCACGCGAAGCCGCACCACCGATGTGGAACGTACGCATGGTGAGCTGGGTACCCGGCTCACCGATCGACTGCGCGGCGACCACACCCACGGCCTCGCCCATGTTGACCAGATGACCGCGGGCCAGATCGCGGCCGTAGCAGAACTTGCACACGCCGTGCGTGGCCTGACAGGTGATCGGCGAACGCACCTTGATGATCTGCACGCCGGCCTTGTCGAGCTTCTCGACCAGGGCTTCGTTGAGCAGGGTGTCGCGGGTGACGATCGGCTGATCGTCATCGCCAGGCGCGTAAACATCCTCGACCACCACACGGCCAAGAACGCGCTCGCGCAACGGCTCGACCACGTCGCCGCCTTCGACGATCGGCTGCATGATCACACCATTCTCGGTGCCGCAGTCGTCCATGGTGATCACCACGTCCTGCGCCACGTCGACGAGGCGACGAGTCAGATAACCCGAGTTCGCCGTCTTCAACGCCGTATCCGCCAGACCCTTGCGAGCGCCGTGGGTGGAGTTGAAGTACTGCAGCACGTTCAGGCCTTCACGGAAGTTGGCCTTGATCGGGGTTTCGATGATCGAGCCATCCGGACGTGCCATCAGGCCACGCATACCGGCCAGCTGACGAATCTGCGCCACGGAACCACGGGCGCCGGAGTCGGCCATGATGTACAGCGAGTTCATCGACTTCTGATTGACCATCTTGCCATCGACGTCCATCACCTTCTCGGTGCCGATGCCGTCGATCATCGCCTTGGCCACCAGTTCACTGGTACGCGACCAGATGTCGACCACCTTGTTGTAGCGCTCGCCGGCGGTCACCAGACCCGACTGGTACTGCTGCTGGATCTCGACGACTTCCTTTTCGGACTCTTCCAGGATCGGCTTCTTCTCGTCCGGGATCAGCATGTCATCGATGCCGATGGAGATGCCGGCACGCGTCGCGAAACGGAAGCCGGTGTACATCAGCTTGTCAGCGAAAACGACCGTCTCCTTCAGACCCAACAGGCGGTAGCTCTGATTGATCAGGCGGGAGATGTTCTTCTTGGTCAGCTCGGTATTGGCCAGCTCGAACGGCAGGCCTTCCGGCAGGATCTCCGCCAGCAGCGCGCGACCGATGGTCGTGTCGACGATCTTGACCGCACTGGTGCGCTCGCCGTCCTCGGCAATCGTCACCACGTTCAGACGCACCTTGACCTTGGCATGCAACTCGACGGCACGATTGTCATAGGCACGGCGTACTTCGGCAACGCCGGAGAACACCATGCCGCTGCCCTTGACGTTGATCAGTTCGCGGGTCATGTAGTACAGACCCAGCACGACGTCCTGGGTCGGCACGATGATCGGCTCGCCGTTGGCCGGACTGAGGATGTTGTTGGACGACATCATCAGCGTGCGCGCTTCCAGCTGCGCCTCGATCGAGAGCGGCACGTGCACGGCCATCTGATCGCCGTCGAAGTCGGCGTTGAACGCGGTACAGACCAGCGGATGCAGCTGGATCGCCTTGCCTTCAATGAGCTTGGGCTCGAACGCCTGGATGCCCAGACGATGCAGCGTCGGTGCGCGGTTGAGCAGCACCGGATGCTCGCGAATCACCTCTTCGAGGATGTCCCAGACCTGGGCCTCCTCGCGCTCAACCAGCTTCTTCGCTGCCTTGATGGTGGTGGCTTCGCCACGAGCCTGCAACTTGGCAAAGATGAACGGCTTGAACAGCTCAAGCGCCATCTTCTTCGGCAGACCGCACTGGTGCAGACGCAGGGTCGGACCGACCACGATCACCGAACGACCGGAGTAATCCACGCGCTTGCCGAGCAGGTTCTGACGGAAGCGACCCTGCTTGCCCTTGATCATGTCGGCCAGCGACTTCAGCGCGCGCTTGTTGGTGCCGGTGATGGCACGACCGCGACGGCCGTTGTCGAGCAGTGCATCGACCGATTCCTGCAGCATGCGCTTCTCGTTGCGCACGATGATGTCGGGCGCATTGAGCTCAAGCAGACGCTTGAGACGGTTGTTGCGGTTGATCACGCGACGGTACAGATCGTTCAGATCGGAGGTGGCGAAACGACCACCATCCAGCGGCACCAGCGGACGCAGGTCCGGCGGCAGCACCGGCAGAACAGTCAGCACCATCCACTCCGGCTTGTTGCCGGATTCCAGGAACGCCTCGATCAGCTTGACGCGCTTGGTCAGCCGCTTCAGCTTGGTCTCGGAGTTGGTGGAGGTGATCTCTTCCTTCAGGCGAATCACTTCGCCCGGCAGGTCGAGCGACTTCAGCAGATGGAACACCGCCTCGGCACCCATCCGCGCGTCGAACTCGTCACCGTGTTCTTCGGTCGCTTCCAGGTACTGGTCTTCGCTGAGCAACTGGCCGCGCTCAAGCGCGGTCATGCCCGGATCGATCACCACGAAGGCCTCGAAGTACAGGATGCGCTCGATGTCACGTAGTGTCATGTCCAGCATCAGGCCGATGCGCGAGGGCAACGACTTGAGAAACCAGATATGCGCGGTCGGGCTGGCCAGCTCGATGTGACCCATGCGCTCACGACGCACCTTGGCCAGCGTCACTTCGGTGCCGCACTTCTCGCACACCACGCCACGATGTTTCATGCGCTTGTACTTGCCGCACAGACACTCGTAGTCCTTCACCGGCCCGAAGATGGCGGCGCAGAACAGGCCGTCACGTTCCGGCTTGAAGGTGCGGTAGTTGATGGTTTCCGGCTTCTTCACTTCGCCGAACGACCACGAACGGATCAACTCCGGCGAAGCCAGAGCGATCTTGATCGCGTCAAAATCAGGCGTCGCGCGCTGCTGATTGAACAGATTGAGCAGGTCTTTCATTGCATGGCTCCTGTGACTGCGCGGATCACTTGATCTCTTCCAGATCGATGTTGATGGCAAGCGAGCGGATTTCCTTCACCAGAACATTGAAGGATTCCGGCATGCCAGCCGTCATCTCGTGGTTACCGTCGACAATGTTCTTGTACATCTGGTTACGACCCTGCACGTCATCGGACTTCACCGTCAGCATTTCCTGCAGGGTGTAAGCCGCGCCGTAGGCTTCCAGCGCCCACACTTCCATTTCGCCGAAGCGCTGGCCACCGAACTGCGCCTTGCCGCCCAGTGGCTGCTGGGTCACCAGCGAGTACGGGCCGGTGGAACGCGCATGCATCTTGTCGTCAACCAGATGGTTGAGCTTGAGGTAATGCATGTAGCCCACGGTCACCGGGCGATCGAATGCCTCGCCAGTGCGGCCGTCGTACAGCGTGGTCTGGCCCGACTCGGGCAGATCCGCCAGCCTGAGCATCGCCTTGATCTCACTTTCCTCGGCACCATCGAACACCGGCGTCGCCATCGGCACGCCTTCCTGCAGGTTGGTGGCGAGGGTGAAGATTTCCTTGTCGGTAAGCGACTTCAGATCGACGTACTGCACCGCGCCAGACACCTGGCCGTTGTAGATCTGGTCAAGGAACTCGCGGATCTTGGCAACCTTTTCCTGCGCCTCGAGCATGATCTGGATCTTCTTGCCCAGGCCCTTGGCGGCCCAGCCCAGATGAACTTCCAGAATCTGCCCGATGTTCATGCGCGAAGGTACGCCCAGCGGGTTCAGCACGATGTCGACCGGCACGCCGTCGGCGGAATACGGCATGTCTTCCACCGGCACCACGTTCGACACCACGCCCTTGTTGCCGTGACGACCAGCCATCTTGTCGCCCGGCTGGATGCGGCGCTTGACGGCCAGGAACACCTTGACCATCTTGAGCATGCCCGGCGACAGATCGTCGCCCTGGGTGATCTTGGCCTGCTTCTCCTTGAAGCGCTTGTCGAACTCTTCCCGGTGACGCTTGACCTGATCGGCCGCGCGCTCGAGGAATTCGGTGACGTCCTCGTCCTTGACGTTGACCTTGAACCAGTCGTCCTTCTTCAGGCCGTCGAGGTAGGCATCGGTGATCTCGGTGCCGCGCTTGATACCGCCCGGACCGCTCATCGCGGACTTGCCGACCAGTGCGGTGCGCATGCGGCTGTAGATCGCTCCCTCGAGGATACGGAACTGATCATCCAGATCCTTGCGCACCCGCTTGACCTCGGTTTCCTCGATCTGCTTGGCGCGCTTGTCCTTTTCGATGCCATCGCGAGTGAACACCTGCACGTCGATGACGGTGCCGTCCATGCCTGGCGGCACGCGCAGCGAGCTGTCCTTCACGTCGGACGCCTTCTCGCCGAAGATCGCGCGCAGCAGCTTCTCTTCGGGCGTGAGCTGGCTTTCGCCCTTCGGCGTCACCTTGCCGACCAGGATGTCGCCAGCCTTCACCTCGGCACCGATGTAGACGATGCCCGACTCGTCCAGACGTGCGAGCGCCTGCTCGCCCACGTTGGGGATATCGGCGGTGATTTCCTCGGCACCCAGCTTGGTATCGCGCGCGGGGCAGGACAGCTCCTCGATGTGGATCGAGGTATAGCGATCTTCCTGCACGACACGCTCTGAAAGCAGGATCGAGTCTTCGAAGTTGTAGCCGTTCCACGGCATGAACGCGATCAGCATGTTCTGGCCGAGCGCGAGCTCGCCCAGATCGGTCGACGAACCGTCGGCCAGCGTATCGCCCTTGGCCACCACGTCACCCACATTCACCAGCGGACGCTGGTTGAGGTTGGTGTTCTGGTTGGAACGGGTGTACTTGGTCAGCGTGTAGATATCCACGCCGGCGTCATTGTCACCCACCTCTTCCTCGTTGACGCGCACCACGATACGGGCCGCATCGACCTGATCGATCACGCCGCCGCGCTTGGCGGTAGCGATGACGCCCGAGTCGCGAGCCACGGCGCGCTCGATGCCGGTACCAACCAGTGGCGTCTGCGAACGAAGCGTCGGCACAGCCTGACGCTGCATGTTCGCACCCATCAGGGCGCGGTTCGCGTCATCGTGCTCCAGGAACGGAACCAGAGCGGCAGCAACCGACACGGTCTGCATGGGCGAAACGTCCATGTAGTCGACTTCGGACGCCGGACGCAGCTCGGACTCGCCACGGAAACGGCAGGACACGAAGTCCTCGAGGAACGCGCCGTGCTTGTCCAGCGGCGAGTTCGCCTGGGCGATCACGTGATCACCCTCCTCGATCGCCGACAGGTAGTCGACCTTGTCGGTCACCTTGGCATTGGCCACCTTGCGGTACGGCGTCTCCAGGAAGCCGTAGGAGTTCGTGCGCGCATAAACCGCGAGCGAGTTGATCAGGCCGATGTTCGGACCTTCAGGCGTTTCGATCGTGCACACGCGGCCGTAATGGGTCGGATGAACGTCGCGCACTTCAAAGCCCGCACGCTCGCGAGTCAGACCGCCTGGCCCAAGCGCGGACACACGCCGCTTGTGCGTGACTTCCGACAGCGGGTTGTTCTGATCCATGAACTGCGACAGCTGCGAGGAGCCGAAGAACTCCTTCACCGCCGCCGCTACCGGCTTGGCATTGATCAGATCCTGCGGGGTCAGGCCATCGGCTTCGGCCAGCGACAGGCGCTCGCGCACCGCACGCTCGACGCGCACCAGACCGATACGGAAGGTGTTCTCGGCCATTTCGCCGACCGAACGCACGCGTCGGTTGCCCAGGTGGTCGATGTCATCAACGGTGCCATGACCGTTCTTGATGTCGATCAGTACCTTGAGCACGTCGAGGATGTCCGAGCTTTCGCCCTGCTCCTTGACCAGGTTCTGCGACGCCTCTTCTTTCCGCTCGCTGAAGAACTTGTGGTCGTAAAGTACGCCCGGACCAAGAATTTCCTTGCGCCCCACGCGGCGATTGAACTTCATGCGGCCAACGCCCGACAGGTCGTAGCGGTCAAACGTGAAGAACAGGTTGAAGAACAGGTTCTGTGCGGCGTCCTTGGTCGGCGGCTCGCCCGGGCGCATCATGCGGTAGATTTCCACCAGCGCCTCCAACGGCGTCTTGGTGTTGTCGATGCGCAGAGTGTGCGAAATATACGCGCCACGATCCAGGTCGTTCACGTACAGCGTCGGCACGGTTTCGATACCGGCCTTGCGGAACGCTTCGAGCTGCTCGGCAGTGATTTCGTCATTCGCCGACGCCAGCAACTCACCGGTGCCCGGGTCAACGATGTCGATCGCCACGATACGGCCCACCGGATAATCGTCCGGCACTTCCAGCGCGGTGATGTCTTCAGCGGCGAGCTGACGCACGTGACGTGCGGTGATGCGCTTGCCGGCCTCGACCAGCACCGTGCCGCCGATCGCCAGGTCAAAGCTCAGCGTCTCGCCGCGCAGCCGCTCGGCAACCAGCTCCAGCGTGGTGCCACCCTTCTTGCCGAGGTGGAACACGTTGTGCTCGAAGAAGATGCCCAGCATCTCCTCGTTGTTGTAGCCAAGCGCGCGCAGCAGCACCGTCACCGGCAACTTGCGGCGACGATCGATACGGGTGAACAGCGCGTCCTTCGGGTCGAACTCGAAGTCCAGCCAGGAGCCGCGGTAGGGAATGACGCGTGCAGAGAACAGCAACTTGCCGGAGCTGTGCGTCTTGCCGCGGTCGTGATCGAAGAACACACCCGGCGAACGGTGCAGCTGCGACACGATGACACGCTCGGTACCGTTGATGATGAAGGTGCCGGTGTCGGTCATGAGCGGAATTTCGCCCATGTAAACCTCCTGCTCCTTGATGTACTTCACCACCTTCTTCGAAGCCGGGCTTTCCTTGTCATAAATGACCAGACGCACCGTGGTGCGCAGTGGCGCACCGTAGGTCATGCCACGACTGCGGCACTCACGCTCGTCGAACGCTGGCTCGCCGAGGCGGTAGTCCACATACTCCAGCGCCGCATTGCCCGAGTAGCTGGAAATCGGGAACACCGATTTCAGCGCAGCGTGCAAACCCTTCTCCTCACGTTGCTTGGGCGCAACGTGCTCCTGCAGAAACTCCCGGTAGGAATCGGTCTGGATGGTCAGCAGGTTCGGCACACCCAGTACGGGTGGACGCTTGCCAAAATCCTTGCGGATGCGTTTCTTCTCGGTAAACGAGTAGGCCATGATCGGTAGCGCCTCGGTTCGCAGTGACGCCGGTGGTGCACACACCGGCTGAATGAATAATTGGTGGATTCGGGAATCGAGAATGCGGAATCGTGTGAAGATTCCCTATTCTCCATTCCCCTTCCCGCGTAAGCAGGCAAAGCCCGGGGACTTGCGTCCCCAGGCTTGCTTGACGTCAAGTCGAAGCAACGGCGCGCAAACGCCGATTACTTCAATTCGACCGTGGCGCCGGCAGCTTCGAGATCCTTCTTGAACTTCTCGGCATCTTCCTTCGAGACGGCTTCCTTCAGGACGCCACCGGCCTCGGTGAGATCCTTGGCTTCCTTCAGGCCCAGGCCGGTGATCGCGCGAACGGCCTTGATCACGTCGACCTTCTTGGCGCCGGCGGTCTTCAGGATCACGTCGAACTCGGTCTGTGCCTCGGCTACCGGTGCAGCAGCGGCAGGGCCGGCAGCAGCAACCGGAGCGGCGGCGGTCACGCCAAACTTCTCTTCGATCGCCTTCACCAGGTCCATCACTTCCATGAGCGACTTGGCGGCGACGGCTTCAACGATCTGTTCGTTGGTCAGGGACATTTCATTTACCTCTGGAAATAGATTCAGTTTATTAGACGAAAAACTTAGGCGGGTTCGACTTCAGCCGGCACGTCGGCGGCAACCTCGCCACCTCCCTGCTGATCGGCCACGGCCTTGACGACACGGGCAAACATCGTGGCCGGTTCAGCCAACACACGGGCCAGCATGGCCAGCGCCTGTTCGCGAGTCGGCAGCGATGCCAGCACGTCGACATGTTCTGCCGACAGCAGCTTGCCTTCCCATGCGACGATTTTCGCCTTCAGCTTGTCGTTGCCTTTGGCAAATTCCTTGATCAGACGCCCGGCTGCGCCGGGCTCTTCCGTCGAAAATGCGTACAGCAGGGGACCGACCAGGACGTCCTTGACGACCTCGAACTCGGTACCAGCCACAGCGCGCGACGCCAGCGTGTTCTTGACAACTCGCAAGTAAACACCGGTTTCACGAGCCTTTTTTCGCATCGCGGTCATTTGAGCGACCGTGGTGCCCGCATATTCGGCAGCGACCAAGGAGTGAGCCTTGGCGGCAACTTCTGCCAGTTCGGCGACTACTTCTTGCTTCTGAGACAGATTGAGAGCCATTGCACTCCTCCAAATGAACTCCGCTTACGGCTCCTGCCGCTTGCGGTCCTGGGCGACGCCATCCGTGACGTCGGGGACCGAAGGTCCCGGGTGTTGGCCTTTCCAGAACAGATCGAACATTCCAGAAGGGGCAGCACCATCTGCGCAGGCCAGGTCAGACCACAACCCGATTAAGCAACCCCGCTGGCGGCGACGGCGATTCCCTGCCAATCACGAGCTCCCTGCCCGTCGTCGTCGTGCGCTGATTGCGCCTGCGGTCTTTGACGGCGATCCCGACGCTCCATCGGAAAAGTCAGGACTGCCCTCAAAAACTTGCCTGCACCGGTTTGCTCACCCGTGCAGGACTTGATTCTTACTTGGCTGCCAGCGTCAGCGTCGAGGTATCGACAGCCACGCCCACACCCATCGTGCTGGACAAGGCCACCTTCTGCAGGAACACGCCCTTGGCGCTGGACGGTTTGGCCTTCAGCACATCGGCGATCAACGTATTGAGGTTATCCACCAGCTGAGCCTGATCGAAGCTGGCTTTGCCGATGGTGGCGTGAATGATGCCAGCCTTGTCGTTGCGGAACTTGACCTGACCAGCCTTGGCGTTGATCACCGCGGTGGCGACGTCGGCCGTGACCGAGCCGTCCTTCGGGTTCGGCATCAGGCCACGCGGACCAAGCAACTGACCAAGCTTGCCGACCACACGCATCGCGTCCGGCGTGGCGATCACGCGACCGAAGTCGAGATCGCCAGCCTGCATGCGCTCGGCCAGGTCGTCCATGCCGACGGCGTCAGCACCGGCCGCCTTGGCGGCCTCGGCCTTCTCGCCCGGCGGGCAGAACACGGCAACCTTGACGGTCTTGCCGGTGCCGTGCGGCAGCAGCGAGGAACCACGCACGCCCTGATCGGACTTCTTCGCGTCGATACCCAGACGCACAGCCACATCGACCGACTCGGCGAACTTGGCCTTGGCGTTGTCCTTGACGATTTTCAGTGCTTCTTCCAGGCCGTAGAACTTGCCCGGCTGCACCGCGGCCTGAGCCGACTTCATACGCTTCGTGAGCTTTGCCATGTCTTAACCCTCCACCACAAGGCCCATGCTGCGGGCGCTACCGGCAATGGTGCGCACCGCGGCGTCGAGATCGGCAGCCGTGAGATCCGGTTCCTTCTGCTTTGCCACGTCTTCCAGCTGCTTGCGGGTGACCTTGCCGACCTTGTCGGTATTCGGCTTCGGCGAACCCTTGGCAACGCCGGTGATCTTCTTCAGAAGAATCGTGGCGGGCGGAGTCTTGGTGATGAAGGTGAAGCTGCGGTCAGAATAAGCCGTGATGATGCAGGGAATCGGAAGACCCGGCTCCAGCTTCTGCGTGGCGGCATTGAACGCCTTGCAGAACTCCATGATGTTCAGGCCACGCTGACCGAGCGCCGGACCAACCGGCGGCGACGGGTTTGCCTGGCCGGCCTTGACCTGCAACTTGATGTAACCGACAACTTTCTTTGCCATGGGATTTTCCTCGCGAGTCCAGGCGCCTTGCGGCTCCTCGCTGTTCACCGATCCGTGGATGGAAGGAAGATCTGCCTCGTGCAGATCCGAAAACGCGGACACGCCGGATCGTGAGACCCAAGCGTGAACCGCGCAGTATAGAGATTTAGTGGCTCGTCAGCAATCCCTTATGGCCGGACTGCCTGCTCGAACGGGCGATTGGCGCCCAGACGCGGAATCAGGCCTTCTCGACCTGACCGAATTCCAGCTCCACCGGGGTCGAACGACCGAAGATCAGCACCGCGACGCGCAGGCGACTCTTCTCGTAATTCACTTCCTCGACCACACCATTGAAATCATTGAACGGGCCCTCGGTGACGCGAACCATCTCGCCCGGCTCGAACAGAACCTTGGGCCGCGGCTTCTCGACGCCCTCGCGGACACGACTGAGAATGGCTTCCGCCTCACTGTCCTTGATCGGCAACGGGCGATCCGCGGTACCGCCGATGAAGCCCATGACCTTGGGTGTTTCCTTGATCAAATGCCAGCATTCATCATCGATGCGAGGCGACTTGCCCTCGGTATTCGTCTCGATCTGCACCAGCACGTAGCCGGGGAAGAACTTTCGCTCGCTGCGGCGCTTCTGCCCACCGCGCATCTCGATGACTTCTTCGGTCGGAACCAGCACCTCACCGAAGCGCTCTTCCATCTCGGCGCGTTTGATACGCTCGTCGAGGGACCGCTTGACCTGGTTCTCGAAGCCCGAATAGGCGTGTACCACGTACCAGCGCTTGCTCATGCTATCCACCTCAGGAACCCAACTTCAACAGCCAGTCGAGAATGACCGAACTCAGAATGAGATCGATCAGACCCAGCAACAACGACAAGACGATCACCACGGCAATGATGATGCCGGTGGTTTTTATCGTCTCATCCCTGGTTGGCCAGACCACCTTTCGCATTTCGAATTGCGATTCGGCGAGGAAATTCCTGACCCGTCGACCGATCGACGTGAATGCTGCGATTGCCAGCGAAATCACCAACGCTGCAACCACACCCAGCATCCGCACGGACGGCGAAATATTGCCGTCGTTACCGAACCACGAATAGGCAAAGATACCGGCAACCAGCACCAACCCTGCCAGTATCAGCTTGCCGATGTCGGCGGCGTTCGAGCCCTTGGGTTGTTCTGCCTTGGTATTCATGCACTAGTGACCAGATGTCGTAGCACGTCTGACCTTGCGGCCGACCTTGCCATCGTCACCCGTCTCGATCCTCGGGGAAGTGGCACGCCAGGAGGGACTTGAACCCCCAACCTGCGGTTTTGGAGACCGCTGCTCTGCCAATTGAGCTACTGGCGTACAAGACTTGAACTTCAAACACGACGGCGAGCGGCTTTGATCCGCTCGCCCTCGTGAACTCTACTTCGGCCATCCTCCCTGATGGCAGAGATCCACACCGGCATCCATGCCGGTATTCATAAGAGCAGCTTACTTGATGACCTTGGCCACCACGCCGGCGCCAACGGTGCGGCCGCCTTCGCGAATGGCGAAACGCAGGCCTTCATCCATCGCGATCGGGTGGATCAGGCTGATCACCATCTTCACGTTGTCGCCCGGCATCACCATCTCGACGCCTTCCGGCAGCTCGCAGGCGCCCGTGACGTCGGTCGTGCGGAAGTAGAACTGCGGGCGGTAACCCTTGAAGAACGGCGTATGACGGCCACCCTCGTCCTTCGACAGCACATACACCTCAGCCTCGAAGTCCGTGTGCGGGGTGATCGTGCCCGGCTTGGCCAACACCTGGCCACGCTCCACGTCGTCACGCTTCAGGCCGCGCAGCAGCAGACCGGCGTTGTCGCCTGCCTGACCCTGATCCAGCAGCTTGCGGAACATTTCCACGCCGGTGACCGTGGTCTTCTGCGTGTCGCGAATACCGACCACTTCGATTTCGTCGCCGACCTTGATGATGCCGCGCTCGATACGACCGGTCACCACGGTGCCGCGGCCGGAGATCGAGAACACGTCTTCCACCGGCATCAGGAACGGGCGGTCAATCACGCGCACCGGCTCCGGGATATAGCTGTCCAGCGCATCGACCAGCTTGATGATCGACGGTATGCCGATCTCGCTCTGATCACCTTCCAGCGCCAGCTTGGCCGAACCATGGATCATCGGGGTGTCGTCGCCCGGGAAGTCGTACTTGGTCAGCAGCTCGCGCACTTCCATCTCGACCAGCTCCAGCAACTCGGCGTCGTCGACCATGTCCGCCTTGTTCAGGTAGACAATGATGTACGGCACGCCGACCTGGCGCGACAACAGGATATGTTCGCGGGTCTGCGGCATCGGGCCGTCAGCGGCCGAGCACACCAGGATCGCGCCGTCCATCTGCGCCGCACCGGTGATCATGTTCTTCACATAGTCAGCATGGCCCGGGCAGTCAACGTGCGCGTAGTGACGCAGCGGCGACTCGTATTCCACGTGCGCGGTCGAGATCGTGATACCGCGCGCCTTCTCTTCCGGCGCCGCATCGATCGCGTCGTATGCCTTGAACTCGCCGCCAAAACGTTCCGCACCAACCTTCGTCAGTGCTGCCGTCAGCGTCGTCTTGCCGTGATCCACGTGACCAATCGTGCCGACGTTGACGTGCGGCTTGGTGCGTTCGAATTTACCCTTTGCCATGCGCGCTAAACCCCGATGGAGTCAATCAATTGAAGGAAACTGCCCGTTTCGGGGCTGGCCATCACGGCCAATGAAATGGTGCTCATAACAGGAATCGAACCTGTGACCTCTTCCTTACCAAGGAAGTGCTCTACCGACTGAGCTACATGAGCACTGAACGTAACGCGAGAGCCAATGGAGCGGAAGGCGGGAATCGAACCCGCGTAATCAGTTTGGAAAACTGATGTTCTACCATTGAACTACTCCCGCCCTGCGCGGAACTCTTGCTGGTGGAGGGAGGTGGATTACTTCGGGCATCCTGCCCTCCTCCCCTCCGGGGCCGCGCCGCTTTCGCGTCGCGTTCAAGTCGGCTCCTGCCGACTTGTCGAACCAGTCACTGAAATCGGCGGATCAAATCCACCTTTCACTTTTTCCGATCTCGGACAATCGCGCAGCGATGATTGTCTTGGGTACCTTGCTGGTGGAGGGAGGTGGATTCGAACCACCGAAGGCGTAAGCCAGCAGATTTACAGTCTGCCCCCGTTGGCCGCTTGGGTATCCCTCCAACAAAGAACGCGTATTGTGTGGATCGGACCTCGACCTGTCAACACCTGACGGGCCGATATTCGCATGAAAAGGCGAAATATTTGACGGAAAATCAGTCCGACCCGACCGCCCGCAGATCCACCAGCTTCTCCATCCCCTTGGACAGCTCCAGCAACTGACGAGCCTGCTCCTGCAATCGGCGCTCGCCGTCGTCACGCGGCTCCCAGTGCGGCACCGGCGTGGGGCGGCCGTCGGGACTGTCCAGCGCCACGAAAACCATGACGCAACTGGTGGCAAGCCGCTGCTCACCCTTGCGCAGATCGCGCGCCAGCACATCGACCGACATGTGCATGCTCGATGTGCCGGTATGGATCAGGCGCGCCCGCACAGTGACCACGTCACCGATCAGGATCGGCGCCACAAACTGGATGCCGCTGACCGACACTGTGACGCAATACGCGCCGCTCCAGGCGACGGCACAGGCGTAACCGGCCTGATCGATCCATTTCATCACCATGCCGCCATGCACCTTGCCGCCGAAATTCACATCGGTAGGCTGAGCGAGAAAGCGGAAGGTCACTTCATTTTGCTGTCCTGACATGTTGTTTTCCGAATCAGACGTTGAACAGGAAATGCAGAACGTCGCCGTCCTTGACGATGTATTCCTTGCCTTCCTTGCGCAGGCGACCCGCAGCACCCGCGCCAGCCTCACCCTTGTACTGGATGAAGTCGTCGTAACTGATCGTCTCGGCGCGAATGAAACCCCGCTCGAAATCGGTATGGATCACGCCGGCGGCCTGGGGCGCGGTGAATCCGCGCTTGATCGTCCAGGCCCGCACTTCCTTCACGCCCGCCGTAAAGTAGGTCTGCAGGTCGAGCAGCCTGTAGCCGGCACGAATCACCCGGTTCAGGCCCGGCTCGTCCAGGCCCATGTCCTTCAGGAACTCATCGCGGTCAGCGTCCTCCAGCTGCGCCATCTCTTCCTCGATCGACGCACATACAGGCACCACCTCGGCGCCCTCGGTCAGGGCGCGGGCACGCACCGCATCGAGCAGCGGATTGTTCTCGAAGCCGTCATCGGCCACGTTGGCGATGTACATTAGTGGCTTCAGGGTGAGCAGGAACAGATCGCGCACCAGCGCCTGCTCCTCAACATCCAGACCCAGGCTGCGCGCTGAGCGACCGTCGTTGAGGCCCAACGAAAGCTTCTGCAGCACCGGCTTGCGTGCCATCGCCTCCTTGTCGTTGGCCTTCGCGGCGCGCTCGGCACGGTTCAGGGCCTTGTCCACCGACTCCAGGTCGGCCAGCGCCAGTTCGGTGTCGATGGTCTCGATGTCGGCTATCGGGTCGACCTTGCCGGCCACATGAATCACGTCGCCCTCGAAGCAGCGCACCACATGCGCAATCGCATCCACCTCGCGGATATGCGCCAGAAACTTGTTGCCCAGGCCCTCGCCCTTGGATGCACCAGCAACCAGCCCGGCGATATCCACGAACTCCACCGCCGTCGGAATCACCCTCTGCGGCTTGACGATCGCGGACAATGCATTCATCCGCAAATCGGGCACCGGCACCACGCCCACATTCGGCTCGATCGTGCAAAACGGAAAATTGGCCGCCGCGATACCCGCCTTGGTCAACGCATTGAAGAGGGTGGACTTGCCGACGTTAGGCAGGCCGACGATGCCGCATTTGATGCCCATGGTTTTGATCCGGATCTCTGAATTTGATGTTCGGGAGTCGCTGTAGCAGGCAACGCCGGGATTCGACCGAACCCCGCCAACTCGCCTTACGGGCCCGGGCTTGTATGCAGGCGCTTCATGGCATCCTCGAAACGACCTTCGACGGCCAACGGCAACACATCGAGTGCGCGGCCAATGCCGTCGAGAATCGCGTCTTCATCCTGCGCCGATGGCCGGCCCAGTACCCACGGCGTCACCTGATCGCGATGACCCGGGTGGCCAATACCCACGCGCAGACGATGGAACTTGCCGTGTCCGAGCTGGGCCATGATATCGCGCAGGCCGTTCTGGCCGCCGTGCCCGCCATCGAACTTCAGGCGGGTAGTACCGGCAGGCAGGTCAAGATCGTCATGCGCGACCAGGCATTGCTCTGGCTCGATCTTGTGGTAGCGCAGCGCCGAAACGACGGCGACGCCGCTCTTGTTCATGAAGGTGGCCGGCTTCAGGAGCCAGACCGGCTCGCCACCAATCCGCACCCGGCAGGCCTCGCCATGAAGTTTGCCGTCGAATCCGAAGCGCTCGCCCTGCCCGCTGGCAAGAGCGTCAACAAGCCAAAACCCGGCGTTGTGCCGGGTTCGGAGGTATTCGGCACCAGGATTCCCCAGCCCGACAATGAGTCGCAATCCAGCCATGTCAACCAGTAGCTGAGACGGCCCGCAGCCTTGCGGATGCGGGCCGTCGCGGCTTACTTCTTGTCGTCCTTCTTGACCGGTGCAGCGGGCGCTGCCACAACGGCATCGGCCGGCGCTTCGTCAACTTCTTCCTGCACGGCGTTGGCCGTAACCACCGCGATATCGTGGCTTTCGCCAAGATGCAGGGCAACGATTTCCACGCTCGCCGGCAGCTTCAGCTCGGACAGATGCACGATATCGCCCGGCTTCAGCGCGACCAGATCGACTTCGATGAATTCCGGCAGATGCTTCGGCAAGCAGGAGATCTCGACCTCGGTGAGGTTGTGCGAGACCACGACGCCCGACGTCTTCCCGGCCGGTGACAGCTCCTGGTTGAGGAAGTGCAGCGGCACACTGACTCGAATGGCTTCGTTCTCGTTAACGCGAAGGAAGTCCATGTGCATCATCAGCTGCCTGTACGGGTGCTTCTGCCAGTCACGCACCAGCACCTTCTGCACCTTGCCGTCGACGTTGAGGTCGAGCACCGAGGAGAAGAACCACTCGTGCTTTGCCGCGAGCAGAATGGTGTTGTGCACGATCTGGATGCTTTCCGGGGGCTGACCGGCGCCGTAGACGACGGCGGGCACGAAGTTCGCATGACGCAGGCGGCGGCTCGCACCTTTCCCCTCGTCCTTGCGGCTCTGTGCCTTGATTTCATGAGTCTTGATCATTTCAGTATTGCCTTGATGGTGATGAACTGCCTCACGGCAGCTTGAGTGGTTTCCCCGCGACCAGAGAAACCGGGTGTTGAATCGAAGGACGTATCCCTCAATCCACGTAAAGCGAACTTACCGATTCGCCAAAGGCGATGCGGCGAATGGTTTCAGCCAGCAACTCGGCCACCGAAAGCTGACGGATCCGGCTGCAGGCCTGCACGGCAGGGCTGAGCGGCAAGGTGTTGGTGACGATCAGCTGATCCAGCTGGGAACCCTCGATATTGCTCACCGCGGCGCCCGACAGCACGGGATGCACACAGTACGCAACCACCTTGCGGGCGCCACGCTCCTTCAGCGCCGCCGCCGCCGCACACAAGGTGCCGGCGGTGTCGACGATATCGTCGATCAGCACGCAGGTCTTGCCGCTCACGTCGCCGATGATGTTCATCACCGTGGCCACATTGGCCTTGGGCCGGCGCTTGTCGATGATCGCCAGATCGGCGTCGTCCAGTCGCTTGGCCAGCGCGCGCGCGCGCACCACGCCACCCACGTCCGGGCTGACCACGATCAGGTCATCCATGCTGTGGTTGCGCCAGATGTCAGCCAGCAGCACCGGCGAGGCGTACACGTTGTCAACCGGGATATCGAAAAAACCCTGGATCTGATCGGCATGCAGGTCCACGGTAAGCACCCGGTCAACCCCGGCCGCACCGATCATCCGCGCTGCCAGCTTGGCCGTGATCGGAACGCGCGCCGAACGCGGTCGGCGATCCTGCCGTGCATAACCGAAATACGGGATCACCGCGGTAACGCTGGCCGCCGAGGCGCGCTTGAGCGCATCGGTCAGTGCCAGCAGCTCGAACAGGTTGACCGCACTGGGTGCGCCAGTTGGCTGCAACACGAAGACTTCCTGTCGACGGACGTTTTCCTCGATCTCGATCTGCACTTCGCCATCACTGAACGTACCGACCAGGGCCTTGCCCAGCGGCACACCCAGTCGATGGGCGACATCCTCGGCCAACGCTCGATGGGCGTTACCGGTAAACAGCATCATCGGGGTGGACGTGTCCACAGTGTTACCTCGGAACAAAAGCCATCATGAATGGCTGGGGCGGCAGGATTCGAACCTGCGTATGCGGGAATCAAAATCCCGTGCCTTAACCAGCTTGGCGACGCCCCAGTATTTGTTTGAACGTGTGAATCTGTAAGCTTTATCCGTTATGTGCCGCGGTGCCGCGCCAGCGCCTCATGTAGAGACGACACCTCGACACCGCCAACGACGTGCACCTTGAATGTCGTCGGACATCTGGCTGCGACAGCATGCGCCCGGTCGAGTGAACGCAACTCCAGGAACACGCAGCCACCGCTGCCCGAAAGTCGCGCCTGACCGAAACCGCCCAGCCAGTCCAGCGCGGCGGCCACCCGCGGGTGACGCGCACGCACCACCGGCGCGAAGGCGTTTTCTGTCGTTTCGCCCGAAGCAAAGGATGAAATTGTCGCCCGCGGCGCATTTCGTGTCAATTCAGGCGCTTGAAAAAGCGCGGCAGTGGGCACGTGTTCGCCCGGATCCACCACCACGTAATAGCGCCGCGACAGGCTGATCGGAGTCAGCTGATCGCCCACGCCCTCGGCCCAGGCCGAACGACCGCGCACAAACACCGGCACGTCGGCGCCAAGTTGGAGTCCAACCCCTGCCAGCACGTCATCGTCCAGATTCAGCCCCCAGAGCCGGTTGAGCGCCACCAGCACGGTGGCCGCGTCGGAGCTTCCGCCGCCCAGGCCACCGCCCATCGGGATACGCTTTTCCACCTCGATATCCGCCCCAGCCAGCGAACCCGCATGGCGCTGCAACAACCTCGCAGCGCGCACCACCAGGTCATCCTGCTCGGCAATATCCGGCGCGCCGCGCAGGCGCCGAATTCCCCCATCCGCCCGCACCCGCAGACGCACCTCGTCACCCCAGTCGAGCAGCCGGAACACCGTCTGCAGCTCGTGATAGCCATCAGGCCGTCGACCGGTGATTCTCAGGAACAGATTCAATTTCGCCGGCGCCGGCCACGCTGTCCATTCGTCCTGCGCGGGCACCGTCAGTGGACGGCTCATGAACACGCGAAGCTGGTCGGGAAAGCCATTCTCACGATCCCGCTGGCGGGCGTGCGCGAAAGACGGATCGTCCTTGTCGACGATCGCAAAGCCATGCCTGGCATAGAACGGCGCGTTCCATGGCACGTCAGCCAGCGTCCCCAGATCAACCCGCCGGTAACCGGCCGCGCGAGCCCAGGCGCAGGCATGTTCGAGCAGTGCCGCGCCGACCCCGCGCCGCCCGAACTCAGGCAACACATCAATCTCGGCGATGCCAATGGCCTGGCCACCCATATGCGCATCCAGCCAGACAAAGCCCAGCGGTACCCGCAACTCATCCAGCGCCACCCAGACCAGGCCGCGGCTGATCGCCTGCTCCAGCAGCACCGGCGGAATCGACATGCCCGAGTAACTCGCCCAGGCCGGGTGGCCTCGAAACAGCTGCACGGCCTTGCGCTCGATGGCGCACAGCGCCTCGACCTGACGGGGGTCTGCACGTTCAATCAGCAGTGACATCGTGGTTCCGGAATTCGCATGACGACGCGGCCGTCGCCAGAGGGCGCAAAGCCTAACCCAAGCAGGCGAGCGAAAGGCTTACTGAAACTGCCACGAGTCGATCGAGAGGCGCACCTTGTACTGTGCTTTTTCGGCGAATACCTTCTTCGGCATCGGTGGTTGCCGGGCGTCATCCCACCCCCGGTAATCCACTGCCCAGCCGTCCTGCAGCAGCAGCGATGGCAACCGATTCGCGCCAAAGCGCAGTTGCGCCGGACCACTGTCGGCGCGCAGGCCAAGCACCCAGGCGCGCAGATCGCGCAGCGGTACTTCCCAGCCCATCGCCTTATGCATCAGCACTTCGGCGTCAGGCCCATGCAAGGGGCCACTGTCCAGCCCCTCGAGCAAGGCGCCATCGGGGCCTCCAGTAAGGCGAAAATTCATGCCGGAGATGGCTGGGCCACGCAACTCGAATTCATAGTGGTCGCCATGCTGGGTCCAGCTGAAACTGCCGCTGCCGCCGCTCTTGCCATCGGAAACGCCCAACCGGCCCTGGAGTGTCCAATGATCGGCCTGCGCCAGCGCCTGCTCGCGCACCCGCTGGGCATCGAGCAGGCTGGCGTCGCCCTTCATGCGAACCGCTGCCGGCGCGCACGCGGCCAGCATCAGCGGCAACACGATCGCCGCGATGGTCATGAATTTGAGCCTCACGGACGCAGCCGCCGCATGACTTCCTGCAGGCTGCTGCTGTGCGGATCGATCTTGCGCACCTCATCGAATATTTTTTCCGCGTCCTGCCGGTGACCCTGGCGCCACAGCACTTCGCCCAGATGCAGGCCTACATCAGCGTCCTTGCGCGCCAACCACGCCTCGCGCAAGGTCTTTACCGCCTGATCCAGATGACCCATGCGGTACTGCAGCCAGCCCCATGAGTCGGCGATCGCCGGGTCATGGGGCTTGGCGATGCGGGCGGCTCGGATCAACCGCTCGGCCTCGGGCAGGTCTCGATTGGCATCGGCCAGGGTGAAGCCCAGCGCATTGCTGGCGTCGACATCGCCCGGCTTGATCTGCAACAGGTGCTGAAAATCCTTGACCGCCAGATCGATCTGACCGGCTTCGGCATAGGTCAGCCCACGCCCGTACAGCAAACCGGGATCGTCCGGCGTCACCTGCAGGGCACGACTGAACGCCGCCTCGGCTTTGGCGTAGTTGCGCTCGCGCATGTACAGCTCGGCATCGGCCTGCCAGGCCTGACGCAACTGGTTCGGCTGGTCGAGGTTGTCCAGCTGCAGCTGACCGAGCAACTGATGGGCTTCGGTCTGCTTGCCCTGCTGGTGCAGGATCATGGCGCTGCGCACATCCGCATCGAAGGCATGCGAATCGTCGTCACCCACCTGGCCATACCAGGCCAGTGCCTCGGCATCGAGATGCTGCATTTCGGCCAACTGGCCGAGCAGGTAGGCGCTTTGGGTACGCACGTCCGATGGCGCTTTTTGCAGCTGCCTGTACAGCGCAGCCAGAGCGCCAGTGTCCTTGCTGCGCGCCGCCAGTCCCGCCCGCATGGCGTAGATCTCGGTGTTCTGTGGCCCATGCTCAAGCAGCCTGGAGGCCGCCGCATAATCGCCAGCCTGAACCAGGGTGCCGGCATAGGCGAGCCGCAACTGGGTGTTTCCCGGCGCTTTCGCCAGCGCTTTCTGCAGCAAGGCACGGGCGCCCTTCCGGTCGCCACCCTTGAACTTCATCTGCGCGGCCCAGACGCAGGTTTCCGCACTGCCGAAACGCCGCACCGCGCCATCAGCGATCTGCATGGCATAGGCGTGGCGACCAAGCTTGTCGCCCAATTCGCTCATCGCCAGCCATGCCTGCGCATCGTTGGGCAAACGCTGCGGCGTGGCCAGGGATTCCAGCAACCGGGCCGCTTGCGCCTGATCCCGGGCTGAGACAAGCACGCGACCGAACTGGCGCCAGGCATCCTTGTCACCGGTGCCGAGCAGGCGCTCCAACTGGCGCTGTGCCTCGTCGGCGTGGCCACGATCCAGGGCCAGTTCGGCCCGCGCCTGCGCCAGCTCTGCCGGCTTGGCGCCGAGCAATTGCCAACGGTCGAGCGCGCGCTGCGCTGCGGCGTCATCGTGCACGGCAACGGCAAGCGCGGCAGCGCGTTCAGCCACCTTGGGGTCATGGCTCAAGGCCATCGCCTTGTCGTAATAGCCGGAGGCCAGCTTCAGATCGGAATGGGTCAAGGCCATTTCGCCGGCCAGCAACTGTGCCAACAGGTCATGTCCGGCATCTGGCGTGGCCACCACCAGCCGGGCCAGTGGCTGAGGGGTAACGGGCGCTCGCGGCTCAGGCCGCACGTTCGCTGCCGCGCAGGCACCGAGTAACAGCGGAAGTGCCACCACTGCCGTAAAATGCCGCAGTTGCTTGAACTTGATGAAACCGCTGCGCACACTACTCTCCATCTGTTTGCCTGTTTCGGCCGTATCTGTCATCGCCGGCATACCGTGCCAAGCTTAGCCTACGCCACCAAACTCCTGTCGCCGAGATGTTCCCAACCTCATGCCGCTGATCGCCCTCGGGCTCAATCACCTCACCGCGCCGGTCAGCCTGCGCGAGCAGGTGGCGTTCGACGAAGGCGCCGCGGGCGACGCCTTGCTCGATCTCAGCCGGCAAGACGGTGTGGAAGAAGCGATGATTCTTTCCACCTGCAACCGTACCGAGTTGTACGTCGGCGTGACGGCTGGCGCGGAGAACATTCCGCAGACATGGCTTGGCCATCACCATCATTTGACCCCCGGCAAGCTCGATGAGTTCCTCTACCGGCACGATGAACAGGATGCCGTGCGGCACATGTTTCGTGTCGCCACCGGGCTCGACTCGATGGTACTGGGCGAACCGCAGATCCTCGGTCAGGTGAAGAGTGCCTATCAGCAGGCGCGCGGCGCGCAGACGCTGAAGGCGCCGCTGGATCGTCTGCTGCAGCACACCTTCGCGGTGGCCAAGCGCGTTCGCACCGACACCCGCATCGGCGCCCATACGGTGTCGGTCGCATTTACTGCCGTGCGGCTTGCCGAGCAGGTATTCGCCGACCTCAAGCAGGCCTGCGTATTGCTGATCGGTGCCGGCGACACCATCGAGCTGGCCGCGCGGCATCTGGCCGAGAAACAGGCACGCCGGATCATAGTCGCCAACCGCACGCTGGAAACCGCGCAGGAACTGGCTGGTCGCTACGGCGGTTATGCGATCGCGCTGGCCGACCTGCCGCAGCATCTGGCCGAAGCGGACATCGTGATTTCCTCCACCGCCGCACGCCAGCCGATCGTCACGCGCAGCATGGTCGAACAGGCCTTGGCCACGCGCCGGCGCAAGCCGATGTTCATGGTCGACATTGCGGTTCCGCGCGACATCGAAGCCAGCGTGGCCGAATTGCCGGACGTATACCTGTACGGCATCGACGACCTGCGCCAGGTCATCGACGACAACCTTCGCTCGCGCGCCGCGGCGGCGAAGGAAGCCGAGGTGATCATTGACCTGCAGGTGGATCGCTACATGGCCTGGCGTCGCGCACTGACCGTGAAAAACCCCGCACTGGACATGCGTCTGCACGCTGAAACGTATCGCGACGAGGTGCTGGGCAAGGCCCGCGCCATGATCGCCCATGGCAAGTCCCCCGACGAGGCGCTGGCCTTCCTGGCCAATACGCTGACCAACAAATTGCTGCATCACCCCAGCGCACGCCTGCGCGAGGCGACGCTGAGCGGCGATCTGGATCTTCTGCACGCCGCGGGCAGACTGTATGGGCTAGGTGAAGATCCCGACCACCTGTAGAAACGCACCCTGTGCGCGAGCCAGCCAGCGACAATGCAAGATCCGCGATCGCGCACAAGGTGCGCTCCTACAAGAAATCAATGCGTAAACCATGACCCCTTCGATCCGCCGCAAGCTGGAAGCGCTCGCCGAACGCCATGAGGAAATCGGCCGACTGCTGTCGCAACCAGAGGTACATGCGGACAATTCGCGGTTCCGCGAATTGTCCCAGGAATACGCCCAGCTTGAACCGGTCACCACCTCGCTGCGCGAGCATACCGAGGCCGAAACGGAGCTCGCCGAGGCGCGCTCCATGCTGGACGACCCCGAACTGCGCGACCTGGCCGGTGACGACGTGCGCCGGCTGGAGCAGCGACTGGTCGAACTGGATGATCAGTTGCAGGTGCTGCTGCTGCCCACCGATCCGCGCGACGAAGCGAACCTGTATCTGGAGGTCCGCGCCGGCAGCGGTGGCGACGAGGCCGCGATCTTTGCCGGCGACCTGTTCCGCATGTACCTGCGCTACGCCGAGAGCCGCCGCTGGCAGGTCGAGATTCTCAGCGAACATGCCGGCGAACACGGCGGCTATCGCGAGGTGGTGGCACGCATCGAGGGCAAGGGCGCCTACTCGCGACTCAAATTCGAGTCTGGTGCCCATTGTGTGAAGCGGGTCCCGGTCACCGAGTCGCAGGGGCGGGTGCATACCTCCACTGCCACCGTGGCGGTTCTGCCCGAACTGGATGAAATCGACGATGTCGCAATCAACCCCGCCGACCTCAAGACCGATACGTTTCGCGCATCGGGCGCCGGCGGTCAGCACGTCAACAAGACCGATTCGGCGATCCGCATCACCCATCTGCCCACGGGTACCGTGGTGGAGTGTCAGGAAGAGCGCAGCCAGCACAAGAACCGGGCCCGCGCCATGAGTCTGCTCAAGGCGCGCCTGCTCGACGCCGAGCGCAGCAAGCAGAGTGCCGTGCAGGCCGAGACGCGCCGGCTGCAGGTCGGCACGGGTGATCGCAGCCAGCGCATTCGCACCTATCGCTACAAGGACAACCTGGTCACCGACCATCGTATCGGTCTGAACCTGCACAACCTCACGGAGATCATGCAGGGCAATCTCGATGAACTGATCGGCGCACTGATTCGCGAAGACCAGGCCGACATGCTTCAGGCACTCGGCGGCAGCTGAGCCGCGCCATCAGCCGTTACCGGTTAATCTGTGATCGACAGCGCACGGAACGAGGATGGCATGAGCAAGCACTACAGCAAGGCGATGGCTGCACTCCAGCTCGATCTGATCCGCCTGCAGCATGGCCTGCATGGCAGCGGCAAGCGTCTGGTCGTGGTCTTCGAAGGCCGCGACGCTGCGGGCAAGGGCGGCACCATCAAGAGCATCACCGAAAGCCTGGACACGCGCGGCTATCGCATTGCGGCCTTGGGCAAGCCCAGCGAAAATGAGTCCACGCAATGGTATTTCCAGCGCTACGTGGCCCACCTCCCCAGCGCCGGCGAGATCGTGCTGTTCGATCGCAGCTGGTACAACCGCGCCGTGGTGGAACCGGCCATGGGCTTTTGCAGTGCGGCCCAGATGGAAGCTTTCCTGGATGCCGTGCCGGCCTTCGAAAAGCTGCTGACCGACGACGGCATCATCCTGTTGAAGTACTGGCTGGCGGTGGATCAGCAAGCGCAGGAGGAGCGCTTTGCCGAACGCGCGGACAATCCGCTGAAGCGCTGGAAGCTGTCGCCCGTGGACCTGGCCGCTCGGCAGAAATACGCCGAGATGGGTGGCCTGCGCGACGTGATGATCGAACGGACCCAGCGCGAGAACGCACCCTGGTTCGTGGTCGACTTCAATGACCAGAAACGGGGTCGGATCAATCTGATCCGGCACCTGCTGGACCAGATTCAGCTACACGAGAAACCCATTACCAAGATCAAGCTGCCCAAGCTGAAGAGCAAGCCAAGGCGCGAGCAGGTCACCGACAAAGCCATCTGGGTGCCGGATACGTTCTGAGCGTCAGCCGATGTGAAAGCCTTGCAGGCTCTGCTCAGACAGCTCCTCACGAATGACCTCTTCGACGTGCGCTGCCGGCGGTCCCTGCTCAAGCCAGCCATGCAGCGCGTCGATGGCTTGCTCCGAGCCGACAGCCAGCACCTCGACCCGGCCATCGTCCCGGTTCAGCGCATGACCACTGATGCCAAGCCCCAGCGCCTGCTCGCGGGTGCCGGCGCGAAAAAACACGCCCTGTACCCTGCCCGCAATGATGAACCTGGCCGCCGGCATCATTTGGCTCCGATCAACTCCGCCAGCGACGCCTCGGTCACCGGCCCGACGATCTGTCTGGCCACCCTGCCGTCAGGGCTGATGAGGTATGTGGTCGGCAAGCCACGAGGTTCATCGAAGTCCTTCAGCGGCTTGTCGAGGTGAACCTGAGCGATCGGGTAGACCACCGGGTGTTTTGCAAGGAATGCCTTGATCTCGGCCGGTTCGCTGTCTTCATACGCCAGCCCGATCGCACGGACATTCTTGTGGGTGCTGACGAAATGCGAGATGCCCGGCATCTCCTTGATGCACGGCACGCACCAGGTCGCCCAGTAGTTGACGATCACCCAATGACCGCGCTGCGCGGCAAGGTCGAACGTCCTGCCATCCAGGGTACTGACCTTCAACGCCGGTTGCGCCGGCATCGCGGCATGGCCGCTGGCGCCGAGTGCCAGCGCCACCCCGAGCAGGGCGAGGGACCGGGTGGTGAACGAAGCAGCGAATGTCATGCAGGGGTTTCCTTGGTATCAGCCGCGCCATCGGCGGCCGGGGGATAGATCTGATCAAGCCGCATGCCCAGTTTCGACTCCAGTACCACGGCCAGCTCGGACAGCATGTTGAGCAATGACGGCGACAGCTCGATGCCTGCCGCCGCGGCCTCATCTTGCGGCTGCAGCGGCAACCGATAGTGGGTGCAACGGTAGAGACGTCGCAGATCGGTACTGTCCAGGCTGCGGCTGAGCAACCAGCCACCCGACTCACCCCGCTGAATCAGATCCGCCTGCTGCAAGTCGTCAAAGTAGGCGGTGATCGAGGCCGAACGCAGGTACGGTGCATGCAATTGCAGCTCGGCCTGATCCACGCATTCACCGACGCGCTGAGCTTCCACAAAGTGACCAAGCACTACCAGCAGGCCAAGAAACTCAGCCCCCTCCGGCAGCGCATTCGCTGGTGGATCATATTCATAAGCGGAGATCGACGCGGCGATGGAGGCCACCAGGATCACGATCACCCATGACAGGTAGATCCACAGCAGAAAAATCGGTATCGCCGCCAGCGCGCCATAGATCTTCTGATAGTTCTGCGCGTTGCTGACGAACTCGCCGAAACCCCAGCGTGCGATCTCGAACAGGACCGCACCCAGCAGCCCGCCAATGGCGGCGTCACGCCGCGACACCCTGGTGTTGGGGATCACGGCATACATCAGCCACAGGGTAAAAAACGTCACCAGGAACGGAAGCGTCGCCAGCAGGCTCATGCCGATCGTGTGAATCTGGTCGGATGCCACGCTCAGGAACGGCATGGCCGTCACATACGAGGTGACCGCGATACCACCACCCACCAGGATCGGCCCCAGCGTCAACGCCGCCCAGTACAGCAGCAGGCGCGAGCCCCAACGGCGCGGCTGATGCACGCGCCAGATCCGGTTCAAGCGATCCTCGATGCTGATCATCATCGACACCGCACTGAACAGCATCACCAGGATGCTGATGCCGGTGAGCTTGCTGGCATTGGCCGCGAAGCCCAGCATGGTGTTCTGCACCGCCTCGCCGGCCGACGGCACGAAGTTGTTGAACACGAAGTTGACCAGCGTGTCGCGCGCCGGCTGGAACACCGGAAACACCGAGAACATCGCGAACACCGCCACCGTCAGCGGCACCAGCGACACCAGCGTGGTGTACGACAGCGCACCCGCCGTCTCGAAACACTTGTCATCGACAAAGCGTTGCCAGATGAAGCGGCTGAAACTCGCCGTACGATCGCGATTGAAACGCCGGGCCATCGGTATCCTTGCGTGGCGGCACAGTGCCGCCGCCAACCATCGTGGGTATCGGTCGCTACACTAGCGCACCACCGATGAATGTCCCAAACACATGAGCCCCCTCCCTATGAGCTCCCGCGCATGAGCCACGAAATCCTGGTCCTGTACTACAGCCGCAGCGGCCACACCGCCCAGCTGGCGCGCTTGATCGCGCGCGGCATCGAGGAGGTTCCCGGCATGCGCGCGCGCCTGCGCCAGGTGCCGCCGGTGGCGCCGGTGACCGAAGTGGCACAGCCGCCCGAACCCGAGGACGGCGCACCGTATGTGCGGAAGCAGGATCTGCTCGACTGCATCGGACTGGCGATGGGCAGCCCCACCCGCTTCGGCAACATGGCCGCGCCGCTGAAACATTTTCTCGACACCACCGGCGCCGAATGGGCCAGCGGTGCGCTGGTCGGAAAACCCGCCGCACTGTTCACCTCCACCAGCACCATGCACGGCGGCCAGGAATCCACCCTGCTGACGATGGCGCTGCCGCTGCTGCATCACGGCATGCTGCTGCTCGGCGTGCCGTATACCGAACCGGCACTGACCACCACGCAGAGCGGCGGCACGCCCTACGGCGCCAGCCACGTCGCCGGCGCCAAGGGCGACAACCCGATCAGCGAACACGAACGCGAACTGGCCCGCGCGCTGGGCCGGCGGCTCGCCGATACCGCACGCAAGCTGGCCGGTGCCGCATGAGCAAGCTGCCGACAGAACAACGCATCGGCCTGCTCGCGTGGGCTGCGCTGACCGTACTGCAACTGGTCTGGCACGGCTGGCTGTTCCCGCCGCAAACCATCCCCGTGGGGCTGGTGCTGGCGATCACCGTCGTGCCGCTGCTGCTGCCGCTGCTTGCGATCCGCGATGCACGCCGCGCCCTGCTCTGGGTCGGCATCCTCAGCCTGTTCTATTTCTGCTACGGCATCGCCGAAGGCTGGAGTTCGTCCGGCGAACGCTGGCTCGCGCTGGTGGAAATCGCGCTCACCCTGTTGCTGATCGGGACATTGGGCGCAGGCGTGAAGCGGCGTTCCGGCAACGCCGGAACGCCCCGCGCCGGTTGAGCGATGGACGGCCCCTGCAGCGGGTGAACCGCAGGACGATCGCCCTGCGTGGGTGATCTCGGTGGTGCGATCCGCTAGGGCGCGACATCCGTGTTCGGCGAAATCGCGTGCAGCGTTCTGCGGTAGGTGTCCAGTACGCTGTCGGGAATGTCCTGTGCCACCAGCAGTGCGTAGGTTTCCTCGTGCTCCAGGCGGAATTCATGGATCAGCGCCGCTGGATTCGGGTGCGACTTGGTCAGTGCGCGCAGCGATACCTGGAGGGCGGCCATCATTCCGTAGATGGTGTCGTTCAAGGCCGGCTCGATCGAATCTGTCATGGATGTTCCGACGGTGGGTTCAAAGGTGGCGCAACCGTGCGCCGGGTTCCGAAGACTGGCACACGTTCGCTGCCGCATTCTGCACGCCCCTGCGGCAGTTGGTCGCGTCCCGATCTGCATCATCCGTCATGTGGTTTCCGGACGTTCCACGCGATCACCAGCGGCTCGGAGGTGCGCAGGCATCGCGCAATAAAAGGACGGCCATGGATGGTCACCTGGTGATTGGAAACCCCAGCTACGCCGCCTGCACGGAAATTCAGCAAGAGGAACGGGAGGCGTGCCGCCCCACGAGGCGAACGACCGTGTTCCACGCGCGTGTCGTGACAGGCTGCCCAAGCAGTTTCTCGAGAAAGGCATTGGGGCTGCCGGGCGTGTTGCCGACCTTGCGACTGAGGCTCAATGCCCCGGTGCCAGTGCTGCGAAATACTTCGACGTCGCGCCGCCTGGATTCAAGTGCCATCGCCGGCAGCGCGATATCCTTCGGTGGCAGGAAAGACACACAACATTCGAAGACGCTGCCACGCTCGACGGAAGCAAAAGGATCGAGCGCCACGAGCTCCGCCAGATACCCGACGGCGCGGATATGGGCCGGCTCCCTGAGTCCACATTCGGCCTGAAGTGTCTAGTGCGCGGCAGCGAGCACATCATCCGGTTCGGTACCGAGTACCCGCCGATCGGCCAGTCGTGGCGGCGCAACTGGCCACGTCTGATCCCGTTTTTCGACTACCCGCCGGAGATCCGCAAGGTGATCTACACGACCAACGCGATCGAGTCAGTCAACATGAGCCTGCGCAAGCTGACCAAGAACCGTGGCTCGTTCCCGAGCGACGAGGCGCTGCTGAAATTGTTCTACCTGGCGCTGCGCAACATCAGCAAGAAATGGACGATGCCGATCCGCGACTGGAGGGCTGCCTTGAATCGCTTTACGATCCAGTTCGAGGGGCGCCTTCCTCAGCGGTAACTCAAACTCCGTTTACACAAAATTCTGTACACCCTCGGATGGAGATCGCCATGGCCTTCCTGCAGGATCCACCGCAACTGCCGCACCCGTATCGCAGCGACCGCTCGCTGCTGGCGTTGCTCGATCGCGCACTTCCCGCCGATCGGCGCATTGCGATCGACGCCGACCTCGATGCGCTGGGCAACTACGCGCAGATGGCATGGCAGCGTGCGTGCACGACGACGCGACGCAAACCGGTACTGACCCCATGGGATGCGTGGGGACAACGCATCGACCGCATCGAACTGACCCCGGCGTGGCAGGAGGGCGCGGCGATGACGACACGGCATGCCGTGCTGGCTGCCGGTCACGGCGACAGCGAGCATGCACGACTGGACGAGTTCGCCCGCGTCTATCTGTATCACCTGGCCAGCGAGTTCTATACCTGCCCGCTGGCGATGACCGATGGCGCCACCACGGCGATCAAGGCCTCCGGCAATCGTGAACTGATCGAGCGCGCACTGCCGCATTTCCTCAGCCGCGACCCTTCGACGTTCTGGCTCAGCGGCCAGTGGATGACCGAGAACAGCGGCGGCTCCGATGTGGGCAGCACCGAAACCGTTGCCCGCAAGGACGCCAGCGGCCAGTGGCGACTGCATGGACGCAAATGGTTCAGCTCGGCGGTGGTCGGCGAGGCCGCGCTGGCGCTGGCGCGACCGGAAGGCGCGGGCACCGGCACCGCCGCACTGGCGTTGTTCTATGTCGAGACGATGGACGGTGAGCGACGCAAGCCGGGACTGATCATCGACCGTCTGAAGGACAAGCTCGGCACGCACGAACTGCCCACCGCGGAAATCCATCTCGACGGCCTGCCTGCATGGCCGCTGGGCGAGCTCGCCCACGGCGTGCGCCAGGTGGCGCCGATGCTCAACGTCACCCGCACCTGGAACGCGATCTGTGCGATCGCCAGCATGGCGCGCGCGATCAGCCTGGCGCGCGATTACGCCACGCGGCGACAGGCGTTTGGCCGTCGGATAATCGAGCAGCCGCTGCATGCGCAGACGCTGGCCGACATGCAGGCGGAGTTCGAGGGTGCCTTCGCGCTCGCGTTCGAGGTCGCGCACCTGCTCGGCCGCGCCGAGCATGGCGTTGCCGCACCACATGAAGCCGCCCTGCTGCGCCTGCTCACGCCGCTGGCCAAGCTGTGGACCGGCAAGCTGGCGGTGCAGATCTGCTCCGAGGCACTGGAGTGCTTCGGAGGCGCCGGCTATATCGAGGACACCGGCCTGCCGCAATTGCTGCGCGACGCACAGGTGTATGCGATATGGGAAGGCACCACGAATGTGCTGTCGCTGGACAGCCTGCGCGCGCTGGCCGGCGACAGCCTCGGCGCCTTGCGCACGGCCTGCGCGAGCTGGCTGGATGGCAACGACGACATGCACGCGGCCAGCGCGATCCGGCAGACGCTGGACGCCGCTGCGCGCTGGCTCGACCTGCATGCGGCCGCGCGCGACACGCTGGAGGCCGGCGCGCGCGGCCTCGCCTTCACCCTGGCGCGCTGCGCCGCGGCGGCGCTGCTGGCGCGCCAGGCCAGCTGGTCGAACCGGCAAGCTGATCCACGTCCGGCCGCGGCGCTGCACCGCTTCGTCGGCCACAGCCTCGATCGGCTGGTATCGCCGGATGCCGGCAACACTGCCCTTCTGCTGGGCTGACAGACCTTCTTGTAGGAGCCCGCTAGCGGGCGATGCTCTTGCTTCGATGTACGTCCAGAGCAAAAGCATCGCCCGCTGGCGGGCTCCTGCAATAAATCGCCGCTGCAAGCGCTCCGCGCGTGCGCGGGCTAAAATGCCGCGACTCCCTCCACGGCCCAACGACATGCAGCATCTGACCATCGTCACCACCGGCGGCACGATCGACAAGATCTACTTCGACGACAAGTCGGATTACAAGATCGGTGCGCCGCAGATCGGCGAGATCCTCGGCCAGCTCGGCGTGGCGTTCCAGTTCGAGGTGATTCCGATCCTGCGCAAGGACAGCCTGCACATGGGGCCGGAAGATCGCGCCCTGGTGCGCTCCACGATCGAGGCGCAGCCGCATCGCCACGTGCTGGTGACGCACGGCACCGATTCGATGGTCGACACGGCGCGTGAACTGACCGGCATCAAGGGCAAGGTGATCGTGCTGACCGGCGCGCTGAACCCGGCGCGCTTCCAGGGCTCCGACGCGGTATTCAACATCGGCTGCGCGGTGGCCGCGGTGCAGACGCTGCCCGATGGTGTCTACATCACCATGAACGGTCGCGTGTGGGATCCGGCGAAGGTGCGCAAGAACCGCGATGCCAATCGTTTCGAGGAGGCGGCTGGCTAGTCACGCAGCTCTGCTGGCTCCGTCAAAAGAGGAAGGCCCGGTCATAGCGACCGGGCCTTCTGCATTACGACGGGCTGTATCTGAAAAGCGGATCATCCATGACCCGCTCCGGGACTTACCAGGTTGCCTTCAGCGACACACCGGTGAACGCGGTGTAGCCGCGCAGCTTGATGTAGTACGTGGCGGCCGCGGGCGAGTTGAACGTGCAGGTCTCCGTATTGCCACTCACGTACGGACGGCAGTCGTAGCTGGTGGTGGTCGGCGCGGAACCTTTCTTGACGTAGAGATCCGCATCACCAGTGCCACCCGAACTGGCGATGGTCAGCTTGGTGCTGCCGGCCGGGAGAACCACGGTGTAGCTCAGCTCCTGGCCCGCCGCACCAGCCTGACCGGTCAACGCCACGCCATTCTGCAGACTGCCACTGCCACCACCACCCGCGGTGAAGGACGCCTTGACCGTGACACCCGAGTACGCGGCATAGGCATGCGCCTTGATGTAGTACTTGCCGGCGCTCGGCGCGGCCACGGTGCAGCTCTCGGCGTTGCCGCTCTTGTACGGACGGCAGTCATAGCTGCTGGTGGTCGGTGCCGCACCGAACTTGGTGTACAGGTCGGCATCGCCGGTGCCACCGGAGATCGACATCACCAGGTTGGTGGCGCCGGTGGGAACCGTGATGAAGTAATCGTTGTCGGCACCCGTGGCCGCCGCCACGCCGGTGACGCCGACGTTGTTCTGCAACTCGGTGGTGGCGCCTCCGCCACCGCCGCCGCCCGTGCCCGGACAGGTCACGCCGACGCCGGTGAATGCCGCGATCACGTCATTCGCGTTGTAACCCAGATCGGTCGCCGCCGATTCCACGCCGCAGGCGCCGGAGTTGAAGGTCGAGGTGGCCGTCCAGTAGGTCTTGTTCGCCAGTGCGTAGATCTGGAAAGCCTTTTTCACGTCCCAGCCGCTGGTCTTGGCCAACAGGCAGAACGACTTGTTGTAGACGCCGCTGGAGTAATGCACGTCGAGGCTGGAGGTATAATTGGCCGCGTTGTCGATCGAGCCGCCATCCTGCGGCGGGTTGCACATGTAGCGCAGCGCGTCGCCAATGCCCGCACTGGTCTTGACGATGTCGCGACCGACCAGGAAGTCAGCCGCACCACGGTCATAGTATTCCGCCGCTTCGCCGGCAATGTCCGAGTAAGCCTCGTTCATGCCGCCGGACTGGCCGGTGTACTGCAAGCCGGAGTTTTGCTCGGTATAGCCATGGCTGATCTCGTGGCTGGTCACGTCCAGCGACACCAGCGGATAAAACGTGCTGGCCCCATCGCCGAAGTACATCGCCGAGCCATCCCAGAACGCGTTCTCGTAGTTGGACTTGTAATGCACCCGCATCACCAGCTGGATGCTCAGCGGCGGCGCACCGGTGTAATCGGTGTACATGTCGTGCACGACACCACCGAAATGATGGGCATCATTCACCGGCGAGTAGGCGCCGTTGGTCGCGTCGGTATTGCTGGTCGGGCAGGTGAAGCTGACGATCGAGCCACCGCTGGTGCCATGGTTGAGGTTATAGGTCTTCACCAGCGAATTCTGCAGCGTGCAGGTGCTGCCCGACTGGGTCACGTCGAGCGCCGCATAGTCGGTGCCGTAGGTGTATTGACCCGTCTTCTGGTTGCCGCCGGGGCCGTTGGCGGTTGCATCGGTCAAGCCATTCCAGCTCTGGATCACTTCACCGGTATTGGCGTCGATGATCGCCGTGGGACGACTGGGGTTGTCGCCACCCACAAAGTACGAGACACGATAAACCAGCCGCGCGGGGCCGTTTTCCTGCGGGTACACGAACAGGTCGGACTTCTGGTTCTCGATCGTCGCCCCACCGATCAGTGTGGTGTGCGCATGCGCCCTGAGTGCAGCAAGCGCATTGCCGGAGTTCATTTTCGGCGCGACAGAGTTCAGCGCCGCCGCCGATTCCTCCATGAGTTCGCCGCTGGCGCGCAGGGCGTTGCCCTGGGCATCTTCCACCACGGCGATGCTGCGCCCATAAACAGGGACGCCGCGGAACATCTGCTGCTGTCGCACGACCCGATGGCCGCCGGCGATGGCCGCCGAACCGCGCGGCGTCAATGACATGTTCTGACCGAGATTCAAGTGCGTTGCCAACGAATTGGACGGCACGGCGCCGAGATTCTGGGCATGCAACGTTCGCGTGTTGGCCGCGGTGGCCACCGAAGCGGTCGCCATGCCGATCGCGGCGACCAGCAGTTTCAGACGAAGATGATTGGGCATGTAAAGCTCCTGGACAAAATTTCAGGACAAACGGACCCGATGCGGCCGGATAGCCCCATGAAAAATTCACCGCGCAAGACGCGGCTGCCTGTTTCGTTGAATGTCTGGCGACCCCCAAGCACGTCCTTTCTGGCTGCCTTCCCCCTGAGATTCCATGCAAGGGCAGCGGTTGGACGCGTAGCTGCAAGACGGCGAAAGCACGCCGCCAAAGGATCATCCGCCGACCTCCCCATGACGGACAAGCAGACGTTATTACTTGCGGATCAGTGTGGCAATCCGACTTTTTCCTACGTCAGGTGATCGCAGTCACATCCCCGGGACTGCACCGCACTCACCACGAAGAAAAGGCTGAAAACGCGGCAAAATCCGTGCATCGTCTCGCGAAGAGGCGGCTATCGGGTCCTACTGAGGCTGGGTCTTTGCCTGCCACATGACGCATCGAGCATCCGCCCGAATGGGCACAAATACGTAATGTCTTGCGTTTCGGGTTGTCGCGAAGTCAGAGCATGCCGGTTTCGAGCTTGGCGGCATCGGACATCATCGAGTGAGTCCAGGGTGGATCGAACACCAGATCCACCTCCGCCTCGCTGACCGTGGGAATCATCTCCAGCTTGGTACGGGCATCATCGACCAGGATGTCACCCATGCCGCAGCCCGGCGCGGTCAGGGTCAGCTTGACATAGACCTTGCGGTCGCCTGACTCGGTCTGCTCCAGGCTCAGGTCATAGACCAGCCCCAACTCCACCACGTTGACCGGGATTTCCGGATCGAACACCGTCCGCAACTGATCCCAGGCCAGCTTCTCGACATCCTCGTTGGTGGCATCGGCGGCCACTTCGATCGGCACGGGGGGCTCCTTGCCCAGCGCATCGGCATTGTGGCCCGCGATACGGAAAAGGTTGCCTTCCACGTAAACAGTAAAACTGCCACCCAAGGCCTGGGTGATGTAGCCGATCTGACCGGCAGGCAGGCTCACCACTTCACCTTGCGGCACCATGACGGCGCTGCAATCACGCAACAGGGTGAAAGGTTCGCTGCTCAGACTGAAACCACTCATGCCACTTGCCAATCCTGTATCTGCGGGCGCGGCATGAGGCCGAACCCAGGTTGTCTATTATGCCGATCGCCACGCGGGGATGCTTGATACAGATCAGGCCTGAATCGTCGAACTCAAGGAAAACTACCACCCTGTCGTTGCAGGCAGCACGCAAGCGCACGTTATGATGGCCCCTTTGTGCGATGGACCAAGCCATGCCGTCAGTCTCTCAGCCATGCTCGCACCGATGAGTGTGCGCGCCTTTTTTCTTTCCGTGTTCGCCCTGTTCAGCGCCGTGATGCTCGGCCTCGCAGCCGGCGCGGTATGGATGGTGATATCACTGTACATGCGCCAGCCGCTGCCCTGGCTGGCGCTGCCGATCGGCGCCATGCTGGCGTTGACCATACGCAGCACGGTGCGCCGCGCCGGTAGCGGGGCCATGCTGCTGTCCGCAGGTGCCACAGCGCTGGCGGTGATCTACGTCAACATGCTGATCGCCGGAGTGCAGATCGCCGGCAACATGGGCCTGGGCATGATCGATGCCTTGCGTACAGCCGGCTTTGCGATGCTCTGGCAGCTGGCCCGGATGGCACTGGGACCAGCCGACCTGATCTGGGCCGTGCTGGCGATCGCTCTCGCCGGCTGGCTGGCTGGTCGTACCTCGCGCCGCCGATCCAGCGAGGGCGCGAGGCAGCGCGTCAGCCGTCGACCGACTTCACCTCGTTGACCAGCTCGCCCACGGCCGCCTGACCGTCGCCGTAGAGCATGCGGGTGTTGTCCGCATAGAAAAGCGCGTTCTCGATACCGGCAAAGCCGGTGCCCTTGCCGCGCTTGATCACGATCACGTGCCTGGCATCGCTGACGTCGAGAATCGGCATGCCATAGATCGGTGACGCCGGGTCGGTCTTGGCCAGCGGATTGACCACGTCGTTCGCACCGATCACCAAGGCCACGTCGGTAGCCGAGAACTCGGGATTGATGTCTTCCATGTCGGCGATCAGGTCGTAGGGCACGCCCGCCTCCGCCAGCAGCACGTTCATGTGGCCGGGCATGCGGCCGGCTACCGGGTGGATGGCGAACTTCACCTTGACCCCGCGCTTGATCAGCAACTGGGCGAACTCCCACACCTTGTGCTGCGCCTGCGCCACGGCCAGACCGTAGCCCGGCACGATCACCACGCGTTCGGCGTAGGCCATCATCACCGCCGCGTCGGCCGCGTCGATCGGCTTCTGCGCGCCCTCGATTGCCTGCGCCTCACCCGCCGCCGCGCCAAAGCTGCCGAACAGCACGTTGCCGATCGAGCGATTCATGGCCTTGGCCATCAGCTGGGTCAGCAGGGTACCGGCCGCGCCGACCACCATGCCGGCGATGATCATCGCCTCGTTGCCCAGCACGAAACCCTCGAAAGCCACCGCCAGCCCGGTGAACGCGTTGTACAGCGAGATCACCACCGGCATGTCGGCGCCACCGATCGGCAGCGTCATCATCAAGCCAAACAGCAAGGCCAGCGCGAAGAAGGCAACGATCAGCGGCATGCTGGCGTGACCACCAATCAACAGAACGCCAGTCAGCACCGCCCCGGCCAGCAGCAGCATGTTGACCACGCGCTGCCCCGCGAACACGAAACGCTTGTCCAGCCAGCCCTGCAGCTTGGCGAAGGCGATCAGCGAACCGGAGAAACTCACCGCCCCGATCAGTGCACCAAGCACGCCCAGGGTCAGCTCGACCGGCGACAACGTCGTCACGGCCGGCATCGGCGGCAAACCGTTGAGCGCCCAGCTCTCCGGCCGCAAAGGCGAGGTATCCGGCATGCCGGGCGGGTGCAGGATCGCCAGATTGCGCACGTAACCGATCAGCTCGACCGCACCGATCGCCGCCGCGGCACCGCCGCCCATGCCGTTGTAGAGGGCCACCATCTGCGGCATCGCGGTCATCGCCACGCGCCGCCCGCTCCACCAGGCAGCCGAGACGCCGATCAGCACGGCAGCGGCGATCAGACCGAGATTGTGCATGTCCGGCAGAAAAAACGTGGCCAGCACCGCCAGCAGCATGCCGTAGCCGGCCCAGACGATGCCCGCGCGCGCGGTGCGCGGCGAACTCATTCGCTTCAAACCCAGGATAAACAGCAGTGCCGCGAGGAAATAGCAGACCTTGATGACTGTCGGCAGCAGGCTCATCAGTGACTCCCCTTGCCGGCATCCGGCTTGCTCGACTTGAACATCTCCAGCATCCGCTCGGTCACCACGTAGCCGCCGGCGGCATTGCCCGCACCCAGCAAGACGCCGATGAAGCCGATCGTCATTTCGATCGGGGTCTGCGCGTGGCCTAGCGCAATCATCGCGCCAACCAGCACAATGCCGTGCACGAAGTTGGAGCCGGACATCAACGGCGTATGCAGGATCACCGGCACCCGCGCGATGATCTCGTAACCCGTAAACGCGGCCAGCATGAAGATATACAGCGCCAGGAAACCGTCGATCATGAGCCCACCCCGTCAGGATTCAGTTGAGCCTGCATCATACGGGCGCTGGTCAACCCACGCGAGCCTGCTGCGTTGAAGACGGGAGATCCACCGATGGAGCCCGAGCATGCATCAGCCGACGACCTGGATCCCGCTGCCATGAACGCGGCGGCCGGCATGCTCGGTGCTGACAGGGTGTCCGACACCGAATTGAGCGGGACGCGGGAAACCCCCACCACGCTGGAGGCCTTCCTGGCGCAGGTTGAGCGCCGTGCATTTCGCATGGCGGAGATACAGTTGCGTCACCGCGAGGACGCGATGGATGCGGTGCAGGACGCCATGTTGCGACTGGTCAAGCACTACGCCGACAAGCCGGCGCTGGAATGGTCGCCCCTGTTCTGGGGCATCCTGCGCCGGCGCATCGTCGATCTGCAGCGTCGCCGCAAGGTGCGCTCGATCGTGGTGGGCTGGCTGGGAGGCGGTCAGGACGACGACGGCGAGCTGCCCAGCTGGGAGCCGGCCGACCTCGGACCGGGTCCGCTGGAACGGCTGCATGACGCGCAGTCGTATGCGGACATGGCGGCCGCCGTGCAAAAGCTGCCGCGGCGCCAGCGCGAGGCATTCATGCTACGCACGCTGGAAGGGCTGGACGTGGCGGAAACCGCCCGCGCCATGGGCTGCGCCGAAGGTAGCGTCAAGACACATCTGTCACGCGCATTGCAGAATCTGCGCGCTCAACTGGAGGACTGGCGATGAAATCGTCCGATAAAATCCGGCCTGACCACGGGCATCAAGACCCGATGGAACGCCGCTCCCGCGAGCTGTACCGCGAAGCCGCCCGTCGCATCGACCCGGTCACCGCCGGCCGCTTGCGTGCGGCGCGACGGCACGCACTCGAGGCGGCGCAGGCGCCCGCACGCTCCAACGTTCGCTGGTTGATCCCGACGGGTGCGTTCGCCGTCCTCGCGCTGGCCGCGATGATGGTCTGGCAGCCGATGCCTTCGCACCAGGCCGTGCCGACCCAGCAATCCGCCAGCGCCAGCGGCGAACTCGACAACGATCTCCCGCCGGATGCCGACCACACCGATCCGAACCTCTACCAGAACCTCGATTTCTATGGCTGGCTGGCCGCCAATGACCGCCAACCGGCCAACCCCTGAGCCATGAGCAGAATCCTGCCATCCCTCGTGGTTCTGCTGTGCGCCGCCGTGCTGGCCAGCACGGCGGCGCCTGTGCGAGCCCAGGACACCTCACCACAACGACCACCATCTGACGATATGCAGGGGCCGCCGCCGCCCCATGGCCAGCCGGTGGATTGGCCTCCACATCCGCAGGGCGACCGTGGCGATATGCGAGGGCCGCCGCCACCAGATGGCATGTCGCCGCCGAGGCCACCCCCGCCACCGCTCCCGTGGAGCAGCCTCGACCCGGCCCAGCGCGAAGTGCTTTCACCGCTGCGGCAAGAGTGGAACCAGATGCCTCCCCGGCGTCAGGCGCACATGCTCGAGCGCGCGCAGCACTGGGTGAACGAGCCGCCAGCCAGACGGGAGAAAATCCGCCAACGGATCGCCGCTTGGCAGGCCATGACACCCGCCGAACGTCAGCAGGCTCGTGCCAACGAACGCATGTTCCGCCAGTTGTCCCCCGAACAGCGCGCACGCCTTCACGAAACCTTCGAGCGCTTCCAGCAATTGCCGCCCGAGCAACGCCAACAGCTCATGCAAAAATGGCACTCGTTGCCACCGGCCCAACGTCGGCAGTGGATCATGAAGCACGGCGGCTGACTTTCCCGCGGCACCCGCCATAAGCCGCCCCGCCTTGCGCGGGGCGGCTCGTTTACTCAGGCGCTGAAGCGCAGCTCGCCGGCGTGACTGAGGCAGCTCTTGGCCACCAGTTCATCACCAAAATCAGGCGTCAGCGCACCATCGTGCACCAGCAGCTCGATGAAGTTGTAGACGTTGCGCGCATACATTTCCGAGGCATGCAGCGGTGCGCCGGCGGCCAGGTTCAGCGGTCCCAGAATCACCACGTCGCCGTGCTCGACCCGCTCGCCCGGCCGGGTCAACTCGCAATTGCCGCCACTCTCGGCGGCCAGATCCACCACCAGCGCACCGGGCTTCATGCCCTCGACCATGGCCGCAGTGAGGATCTTCGGCGCCGGTCGTCCGGGCACGGCCGCCGTGGTGACGATCACGTCGATCGATTTCAGATGATCGCCCAGGGCCTGCTGCTGCGCCGCGCGCTCTTCGGCCGACAACTCACGCGCGTAGCCGCCACTGCCGGCGGCGCTGACGCCGAGTTCCAGAAATTTCGCGCCCAGCGACTCGACCTGCTCGCGGGTTTCCGGGCGCACGTCATAGCCTTCGATCTGCGCGCCGAGCCGGCGCGCGGTGGCAATCGCCTGCAGGCCGGCCACGCCGGCGCCGATCACCAGTACCTTGGACGGCCTGATCGTACCGGCTGCCGTAGTCAGCATCGGGAAGAACTTGGGTGAGGCTTCCGCCGCAATCAGCATCGCGCGATAACCAGCGACCGCCGCTTGCGAACTGAGCACATCCATCGCCTGCGCACGTGTCGTGCGCGGCAGCAGCTCCAGCGAGAACGCCGTGAGCTTGTGCGAGACCAGCGCCGCCAACCGCTGCGCCGCGCCATACGGTCGCAGCTGGCCAACCACCACACTGCCCTCGCGCATGAGCGAAAACACCGCATCGTCCGGTGGCATCACACAGGCCAGCACGTCCGTTTGCGCCAGTACCGCGTCCCGCTCGGCGAACTCTCCCTCGGCATAGCTGCTGTCCGGAAAGCCGGCGTCGCGACCGGCACCGTGCTCCAGCAGCACGCGCAGCCCCTTGCCACGCAGCTTTTTTGCCATTTCAGGCGTGATTGCCACGCGCCGTTCCCCGGCAGCAGTTTCTCGCAAAGCGGCAACAGTGATCGGCATGGCACACCCCTTTCGAATGGTTTGGACATCTTAGCGGCAGTTCCGGCCCGCCGGCTTTTTTGATCTGAGCGAGTTCAGCAGAGTAAGCTGACCCGCCGCATGGCTGGCGCGACGCGGGATCACTGCCGGAGAACCCGATGCCCGCGAACGCCCTCGCACACGATGAGCTGCTGGCCCACGCCCGGCGCGCCCGCGAACATGCCTACGCACCGTACTCAAACTTTCAGGTCGGCGCCGCCCTGATCACCCGCAACGGCGAGCTGTATCAGGGCTGCAATGTGGAAAACGCAGCCTATGGCCTGTGCAACTGCGCCGAACGCACAGCCCTGTTCGCTGCGGTGGCTGCCGGCTGCAAGCCGGGCGACTTCGTGGCGCTGGCCGTGGTGGCCGACACCCCCGAGCCGGTGAGCCCTTGCGGCGCCTGCCGCCAGGTGATGGTCGAGCTGTGCAGCGACAACATGCCGGTAGTGCTGGGCAACCTGCGTGGCGCCGCACAGGTGACCCACGTGGGGGCGCTGCTGCCGGGGTCATTCAAATTGCCTGTCGTACGCTGACCCCTGGCCCCGGGCGGCAAGGCAGGCAGCGGCAAGACGGGCACGACGCCATTGGTTATGCTGATCGCCAGTCGGTGCCGCCGGGTTTCGCGCGCCGTACCGCCCCTCGCCACGCCACTCCGTGCGCGTTCAATATCTTTTCGAGACCGCCGATGGATTCCCTCGAGCACTATTTCGCCAGCTACCGCAGCCATACGGTGGGCCACGACCAGACGTTCCGCTCAGCGTATGGAGAGCAGCGCATTGTCTACGCCGACTGGACCGCCAGCGGTCGTCTGTACCGTCCCATCGAGGAGGCCCTGCTCGATCGCTTCGGCCCCTTCGTGGGCAACACACACTCGGAGAGCAGTGAAACCGGCCGCGCGATGACCCTGGCCTATCACGAGGCACATCGCATCCTGAAGGCTCACGTGAATGCGGCGCCGGATGACCTGATCATCTCCACCGGCACCGGCATGACCGGCGTGGTCAACAAGTTCCAGCGCATCCTCGGCCTGAAAGCGCCGCAGGGACTGCGCCATTTCATCACCCTTCCCGAAGCCGAGCGCCCGGTGGTGTTCATCACGCATATGGAGCACCACTCCAACCAGACCTCCTGGTACGAGACGATCGCCGACGTGGTGGTGATTCCGCCCGACCAGCACGGCCTGGTCGACCTGGCGGCGCTGGAAGCCTTGCTGCAGGAGTATGGCCAGCGCCCGCTGAAAATCGGCGCGTTCACCGCCTGCTCCAATGTCACCGGCGTCTGCACGCCTTATCACGCCATGGCGAAGCTGATGCATCGTGCCGGCGGCGTGGCCTTCATCGACTTCGCCGCCTCGGCGCCCTACGTCAGCATCGACATGCACCCGGTCGACCCGGAGGAGCGCCTCGATGCGGTGCTGTGGTCGCCACACAAGTTCCTCGGTGGCCCGGGCTCGTCCGGCGCACTGATCTTCAATCGGCAGCTATACCGCAACACGGTGCCTGACGACTGCGGTGGCGGCACCGTGAACTGGACCAATCCATGGGGCCAGTATTCGTTCCTCGACGATATCGAGGCGCGCGAGGATGCCGGCACGCCCGGCTTCCTGCAGACCATCAAGGCCGCGCTCGCGGTGAAGCTGAAGGAACAGATGGGGGTCGAGGCGATGCGCCAGCGCGAGGAGCAGATCGTGCCCCATGCGATGGACGCGCTGCAGGCGATTCCCGGTCTGCGCCTGCTCGCGCCGCAACAGCGGCAACGGCTGGCGATGCTGTCGTTTTACATCGAAGGCATCCACTACAACCTGATCGTGCAGCTGCTGAACGACCGCTTCGGCGTGCAGGCGCGCGGCGGCTGTTCCTGCGCCGGCACCTACGGCCATTACCTGTTGCATGTAGATCCCACGCTGTCGCACTCGATCACCGAGCGCATCGATCACGGCGACCTGTCGGAGAAGCCCGGCTGGGTGCGGCTGTCGTTCCACCCCAGCACCACCATGGCCGATATCGACCACGCCATGCATGCCGTGCGCGAGATCGCCGCCCATGCCGAGACCTGGGCGAAGGACTACCTCTACTCACCCATCAGCAACGAGTTCACCCCGCGCCACGCCGAAGCCGATGTAATGCAGAGCCGCATCGAAAGCTGGTTCAGCCTCGACCCGAGCGAGCCACCACGCTCCGGGCCGGCCAGCTAGCATGGACACCTCCGCACAGCCGGTCCGCTGCATGTCTGACCCGCTATCCCTGCTCAACACGCGCTACTCGATCCCCTCGCGACAGCTCGGTGAACCGGCACCGGACGAGGCTACCTTGCAGGCACTGCTGCAGGCGGCGATCCGCGTCCCCGACCACGGCAAGCTGGAGCCGTTCCGCCTGATCCGGCTGCAGGGTGAGGCGAAGCTGCGCTTTGGCGAGGCACTGGCTGCCATCGCCGAGCGCAACCACCCGGAGATGTCGGGCGCCAAGCTGGAAAAGGAGCGCCTGCGCTACACCTACGCGCCGCTGGTGGTGACGGTGATCGCGCGAATCAACCACGACAGCAAGGTGCCCGAGATCGAGCAGAAGCTGTGCGCCGGCAGCGTGGCCAACAACCTGTTGCTCGGTGCCACGGCATTGGGCTTTGGTGCGCAATGGCTGACCGGCTGGGCCGCCTATGACGCCGGGGTGGCCAGCCTGCTCGAACTGGCCGCGAACGAGAGCGTGATCGGCTTTGTTCACATGGGGACGGCGCAGATGGAAGTACCTGATCGCGACCGCCCGCTACTGGCCAACCTGTTCAGCACATGGACCCCGTAAGCGCCATCGCGGGCACGCCGCCGGCCGTGTATCTGGTCGACGGCAGCCTGTATGTGTTTCGCGCCTGGCATTCGATCCCGAACGAATTTTTCGACGCCGAAGGCCACCCGGTCAACGCCGTGCACGGGTTTACCCGCTTCCTGTGCGAACTGCTCGAACGCGCCCAACCCGAGCACATTGCCGTGGCCTTCGACGCCTCGCTGACCAGCTCGTTCCGCAACACGATCTACCCGGCCTACAAGGCCAACCGCGAGCTGCCGCCACCGGACCTGGAACGGCAGTTCATGCAGTGCCGCGCGGTCACCGAGGCGCTCGGCGTACACCTGATGATCGACCACAGCTACGAGGCGGACGACCTGATTGGTGCCACCGTGTGGAACCTGCGTGCGGCGGGCTGGCGCAGCGTGATCGTGTCGGCCGACAAGGACTTCGGACAATTGCTCGGTGAACACGATGAGCAATGGGACTATGCCCGCGGTTTGCGCTGGGGCCCGGCCGGCGTGCACGACAAGCTCGGTGTGTATCCGCAACAGGTGGCCGATTACCTCGCACTGTGCGGCGACTCGGTGGACAACATTCCCGGCGTACCCGGCATCGGTGCGAAAACCGCAGCGGCCTTGCTCAGCCATTTCGGCAACCTCGATGTGCTGCTCGACCGGATCGACGAAGTCCCGTTCCTGCGCCTGCGCGGCGCCGCCTCGTGTGCCGCGCGCCTGCGCGAGCATGCCGAGCAGGCACGGCTGTGTCGCCGGCTCACCCGCATCGCACTGGATGCGCCGGGAGCCGATTCCATCGAAACACTGCAGCGACGCCAGCGCTCGCCCGAACAGCTCGACCAACTGGGCGAGCAACTGGGCTTCGGCGCCTTCACACGCAGCCGCCTGCGCGCCCTGCTGCGCTGAAGCGGTGGCGTATCCATAAAGTCACCTGCTCGCCGAGAGACTCCATGAACAACACCCCGAGCCGCCCACCCGCCGACGCCGACGCGCCGGTTGAAACGCTTTATCAAGGACGCTGGCTGACCCTGCGCAAGCGCGGCCGCTGGGAGTACGTCGAACGCAACAACCCCGGCGGGGCGGTGATCATCCTGGCGGTAACCGCCGAGGACAAGGTGCTGTTCGTCGAGCAGTACCGCGTGGCGATCCTGCAGCACACCATCGAGATGCCGGCCGGCCTGGTTGGCGATCTGGCCGACCAGGCCGATGAGAGCGCGCTGCTGGCCGCCCGGCGCGAGCTGGAGGAGGAAACCGGCTACCGCTGTCAGCGGGTGGACTTCATCCATCGCGGTCCGTCTTCGTCCGGCATGAGCACCGAGATGATCAGCTTCGTGCGTGCGTGGGATCTCGAAAAAGTCGGCCCCGGCGGCGGTGACGAAAGCGAAAACATCATCGTGCACGAGATCCCGCGCAGCGAAGCAGGCGCGTGGCTGTTCACCCGGGCGGCCGAAGGCTATTCGATCGATCCGAAGCTGTTTGCCGGACTGTGGTTCATCGAACATGGTCTGCAGGCGTCCTCGGCGTCCTAAAGTTTCCGCTGCGGCTGCCGTTCTTCTGGTTATCGCCTCTGTTGTCTGAAGGGATCAACCACCATGAGAAAGCTCCTGCTTGCATCCGCGCTACTGTTATGCGCCCCCATGGCGGCGCATGCCGCCTGCTCCGCTACTGATTTCGTCATCCAGGGCTTCACCGTCGGCGCGGGCGCCGGCCGGATGAGCATGAAGGGCGAACTGGTCAACCACTGTGCCGAGGCCGCCGCTGCGCAAATCGAGATCCAGGCCAAGGACGCCAGCGGCAACGTCATCGTCACCAAGAAGGGTTGGCCGGCAGGCACCACCAATATCGCCCCTGGCAAATCGGTGGCTTTCGACCTGGGCCGCCAGTTCCACTACGACCCCAGCATGCAGACCTACGCTGCAGGCATCGTCTCGGTGCGCAGCTGGTAGCACCGAGCTGACATTCGCCAAGCGACAAGAAAAAGCGTGACCACGGTCACAAATCAGCACACCAGGCGCTCGATGACCTGGCGTGCTGCTTCATCACGCTAAAGTTTTCCCTTGATTTGCCGCTCAACTCGGTCATCCCCACCCACGTTGAAGAGACAACTCAAAATGAAGCACCTCTTGCTCGCCTCGGCCCTGTTCCTCGCCATCCCCGTGACCGCACACGCCTGTTCGGCCAGCGATTTCACCATCCAGGATTTCAAGGTCGCTGCCGGCTCCAGCGGCATGAGCTCGAAGATGATCATGAAGGGTCAGCTGGTGAACCATTGCGCCCAGCCCGCCGCGGCGCAGATCGAGATCCAGGCCAAGGACGCCAGCGGCAACGTGGTCTCCAGCAAGAAGGGCTGGCCGGCTGGCACCACCAACATCGCGCCCGGTCAGGCGGTGGAGTTCGATCTCGGCCGTCAGTTCCACTACGATTCCAGCATGCAGACCTACGCCGCCGGCATCGCCAGCGTCCGCGCCTGGTAAGTCAGGCCAGATGGATCCCGTCCGGCACTGCCGCGCGGGATTCAAAAAGGGTTGCCGCCAAGGCAACCCTTTTTTGGGGCGTCGACTGGAACTTGCAGCTGCCGTTTCGCCCATGGCGCGCCGGGCCACATCCGACCGGGTCTGTCAGGACCGGAGGAGCCGAAGTGCTGATCTGCATTTCAAGCTGACTTGTTCCTGCCCAGATGTCGGGTGAGATGGTGTGCCTCGCGCAGGCGCCGCGCATGTGCGGCGAGCAGGTCACCGCGCGTGATGATGCCGATCACTCGACCCGAATCTTCAGCACTCACCACGACCAGCCTGCCAACATCCGCTTCCACCATGTGATCGGCTGCTTCTCGAAGGGAATGACTCTCTTCGACGACCAGCGGTGGACGACAGATCAATGATCCCACCAACGCATCAGCGGCGACGTTGCCGTTCAACAGATCGCGCCGCGTCACGACACCGGCCAGTCGACCATTGGCATCAAGCACGGGAAAGCCCTGGTGCTTGGCGTCCCTCACGTCAGCTCCCATCCAGTCGCGCACATCTGATATCCGCCGGTCTGCCTGCAGACTGACGACCTCACGACTGCACGCATCGCGTACCAGAACCTGATCGAGATAGTCAGCGCTGTATTCGGAAGGCACGCGCACGCCTCGGCGGACGATCTTCTCGGTCATGATCGTGTTGCGCATCATCAAGCCCGACACCAGATAAGCCGCCGCGCATGCGCCCAACAACGGAAGCAATGCGTGTGGCTGCTGCGTGGTCTCAAAAGCGAATACCACCGAGGTCAGGAAGGCTCGCGATGCGCCTGAAAAAATCGCCGCCATGCTGACCAGCGCGGCAAGTCGTGGATCGATGTGCAACCACGGTGCAAGTGCCACCGCCGCGATACCCAGTGCACCGCCCAAGGCGCCGCCAATCGTGAACAGCGGCGCCAGTGTGCCACCGGAGGTACCACTGCCCAGCGCCACGGACCAGGACAACAGCTTCAGCAGACACAGGCCGATCAGGCCGACGAGGCCGATCTGCCCCGACACCACCGCCGTGATGTTGGTGTAACCGACACCCAATGTCTGTGGCATGACGTAACCGACGGCACCCACGACCAGACCACCCAGCGCCGGCCACCACATCCAGTGAATCGGCAGCTTCTCGAAACTGTCTTCGATGGCATAGGTCAGGCGGGTGACGCCGACGCTGACCACGCCCACCAAGACGCCGAGCAGAACGTAGCTCGCCAGCGCGACCATGTCGGGTGCGGCGACAGCAGGCATCGGGAACATCGGCGCACTGCCGTCGAAGACGAAGTGCATGCCGGCGCCCACGACCGAGGCGAGTGCCACGGGAATCAACGAGCGGGCGCGGCGCTCGAACAGCAACAGTTCGATCGCCAGCAGCACGGCGGATACCGGCGCTGCAAACACCGCCGCCATGCCGGCTGCCGCACCGGCCGCCAGCAGGGTCTTCCGCTCGTCGGCCGTCACATGCGTCACCTGACCGATGAGCGAACCCAGTGCGCCGCCGGTTGCGATGATCGGGCCTTCCGCGCCAAACGGGCCGCCCGTGCCAATGGCGATGGCAGACGACAGCGGCTTCAACCAGGTGATCATCGGTGGAATCCGACTTTCGTTGAGCAGCACCTGCTCCATCGCTTCCGGGATACCGTGACCCCGGATGGCGCGCGAGCCCCAGCGAGCCATCACACCGACAACCAGACCACCCGCCGCCGGCACCAGGATGACCCAGAGCCCGAGGTGGTTCCCGACCGGGCTGGCGAAGCTGAAATTCCAACGACCATGGAAAGCCAGATTGGTGATGAGGCCAATCAGCGCAGCAAGGACTTTCGCCACCAGACCAACCACCACGCCCAGCAATAGCGACACTCCCGTGACCCACAGCACGCGGCGATCAAGCGGCCGAAAAGACCGCGCCATGTGCGCCCCGATCAGGGTGCTATCCAGAGACGGCGACAACGGCAACGCGGGCCGCGCGTGGCGCCCGGATTCATTCTTTTGCATTTTGTACCCATTCGCGTCTTCAGCCGGCAAAGGCTACGCGGAATTTCGTGCAGTGGCTGGCTGGAATATGAACGGGAATCCGGCCGTGCACGATGCTTTCTCAAAACCACGAACGGGAGCGACGTTTCTCCCTGGCCGATGACAGGCAGGCTGCGACAGGCGGAGGTCGACGGCGACTTCCTTCGGTCAAGGATCAGATCACCTTGCGGATTGCCGGCGGGTAGTCGAAGAACGGGATCGGGCGCTGCCGTTGCGTCGTCATGATTACCCGATCGACAGGTACTCCTTCTCCCGCTTCGCTGCAAACTCGGTGAATCGTTGCTCAGCCTCGTCGGCCTTGGCGAAGGCGTGGATGCGCTGAGGTCGGTCGCGACTTTCACTCACCATGACTGCCCGGGCTCAACCAAGAGTGGCCGCTTGCGTCTGAGCCTTCCTCGCCATCCGCGCGTTCGTCGACGAGCGGAACCACCGAATACCCGCAGTTCAGGTCTCGATCAAGCCATTGCGCACCGCAATCAGGGTCAATTCGGCCTGGTTGGCCGCTCCCAGCTTCTGCTTGATCTTGTACAGGTGGGTGCCTACCGTATTCGGAGACAGCGACAGGATCTCGGCAATACGGTTGACCGATTGCCCTCGCGCAAGCTGCAGGAACACCGCAAATTCGCGCTCGGACAGTGCCTCGACTGCACCGGGATTGCCGCTCATATCCTGTATCGCCAACTTTCGAGCAATCTCGGCGGAAAGATAGAGGCGCCCGGCAGCAATGACGCGTACCGCTTCAATGAGTTCCTCCGGCGCGGTGCGTTTGGACAAATAGCCGAGCGCGCCAGCCTTGAGCACCCGCTTCGCGTGTGCCGTGTCCTCGTGTGCCGAGAGCACCAGCACGCGCGCCGTCCTTTCCCGCACCAGCAGTCGACGCACCGCTTCGATGCCTCCCATGCCGGGCATCGACAAATCCATGATGACGACGTCGGGGGTGATTTCGACGTAACGCTGATACGCAAGCTCGCCGCTGTCGGCCTCGGCGACGACCTCGATGTCTGAGCTCGCCGACAGCAGCATGCGAAAACCCACCCGCACGACGGCATGGTCGTCGACCAGCATCACCCGTATTTTCGTCGACATCCCGGTCACCCCAGTGGCAGCCTTGCATGCATGCGCACGCCGCCAGTTTCCATGTTGTCCAGCTCCAGCTCGCCGCCGAGCGCACGTGCGCGTTCGCGCATGCCGCGCACACCATAATGACCGGGGCGCTGCCAGTCGGGTACCAGCCCCCGTCCATCATCGCGCACCTCGATATGCAACGATCCTGCCTCGTTGCGAAGCTCGATTTCGATACGGCGCGCCTGGGCATGCCGCAATGCATTGGTCGTTGCCTCCTGCACGATCCGGTAAGCCGCCAGCGCAAAACTTTCCCCGAGCCTGACCGGCAGGCTACCCAGCGCAAGCGTGAACTCCATCTGCGGCTGTTCGCGTCGCCATGACGAAACCCGATCTTCGATCGCTTCGGCAAGTTCCAGGTTGTCCAGCGCCGCTGGATGCAGACGCGGGATCAAGTCGTGTATGGCGCCATACAGATTGCCGGCAGTGTCTGCAATAAGCTGCGCCGCTTCACGAGAGTCGATATCTCCGCCATCGCGCTCGTGCGCATGACTGAGCGCCAGAGCAACAGCCATGCTGCGGATTGCCGTGATCATCTGCGCGGTTTCATCATGCAACTCCTGGGCGATATGACGACGTTCATCCTCGATGCGACTCTGGACCACGACGACAAGCTCCCGACTCTGCTCCAGTCGCAAAGTCGCTTCCACTGCCTCGCGGCGGGCATCGAGATTGTCCTCGATGGCCTGTGCGGCACGATTGAATGCACGGGCAATCGCGCCCGCTTCAGCGCCCTTGAAATCCTCGGGCAGGCGCGTGTGGTAGGCGCCGCGCTGCATATCAGCCAGCCCACACAGAATGGTCTGGAATGGCCGGGTAGTGCGCCTGACCAGCCAGAACACCAGCAGGTTCCCGAAAACCATCGCCAGCAGGCCAATCTGCAGCAAACGCACCATGTTGTCCCAACCATCGAGTACCGAGCGGGAGGCATTGGACTTGATGTCCAGCACACAACAATTGGCGTAACGCATCACACTGCGCATGGGCTGCGGCGCCACCAGGGCGGCGTACCAGTCCGGGGCATAACGCCCGGCCTTGTATGGCGACGGGGGTGAACGATAGACATCACGCCCAAGCGCATCGCGCAGGGTGATGTCGTTGGAGCGCACGCGCCCCAGGCGCTCGATGGAGCGCAGCACAACCCCCTGACTGGTGCTCGGATAAGTATCGATGAAATACGAAAGAAGCTTGGTCGCGACGATGTTCGCAGCCACGGTTTCCTCGCGCACACTGCTGCGCGTGTTGATGACCTGAAAGGTGAGCAGGACCATGGTGAAAGCAGCGATCAGACCGGCCACCAACAGGTTGAGTTGCCAGCGCAAGCTCATCGGTTCGCCACCGTCGTCGGTACCGGCCACTGCGTAAAATCCCCCATGGCCGCGAAGCCGTCGGTGGCTTCACGCAACAGGCGGAAGGTCTGCGGGTGCCAAGGCGTGTGTCCGGCCTCGTCCGCCCATGCCAGACGGCTCCCGGCGCAGGCACGCTGCACCCGCCAGGCATTGCAGGGTCGGCATATCCGGTCATGCGTGCCGTGCACAAGCGCCAGCGGAACACCTCGCAATGCGCTTGCGGCACGGATAACCGCCGCCTCGCCGAGAAAGCAGCGACGCGCCAGGTAATGTGCCTGCACGCGATATCTGGCGAACAGACGGCGTTCTGCATCAACGTCAGGCACCGAAACGTTCGACGCCGCCGAAGACGAGCGATCAAGCTTGTCTTCATAAACCTGCCAGGCGCTTGCCACACGCCATGCGTGCTGATCATGTACGCACGGGTTCGCAAGACGGCGGTCGAGATAAGTAACCACGCGGCGACGCCAGCGCTGGGGAATAACCGCCATGAATTCGGCATGGGCCTCGGGCGCAAACGCTGCAACCCCGTGGAAAAACCAATCAAGATCGGCCTGGCTCGTCAGGAACATGCCGCGCACCAGCACGCCACAGACCCGGTCGCGATACCTCGCCGCATACACCACGGCCAGTGCCGCACCCCACGAACCGCCCACGACCAACCAGCGCTCGATACCCAGATGCCTGCGTAGCGTCTCGATGTCCTCAATCAATGCGTCAGTGTGGTTGTGCGCGGTTTCGCCCAGCGGGGTACTGCGTCCGCAGCCACGCTGGTCAAACTGCACGATCCGGTAGCGGGTGGCGTCAAGGATCTCACGATGGCGCGACGTGCTGCTGGAACCCGGCCCACCGTGCAGCAGAAGCGCCACGATTCCGTCAGGCGCGCCGGTCTGCTCGTAATACACGTGATGACCATGGCCAACATCGAGCCAGCCGACGCGGAGCATCGGGGGCGTCGCGGGTGCGCCTGGCAACGGTTCTGCAGACATGCCCCGATCGTACTGCATCCGCCATCCGGGATTGCCGGTCAGGGCTGTGCCCAGGCTCCACATAACGAAAATCGTGAGACCACAATCAGGAGTTTCGCGACGCGCAAGACGCTCCTCCGCTCCCATGCTCGATCGCACATGGAAGCTGGCTCAGGCCGGCGTGGCGTTCCATGGCCCGCGGTTTTCCATGGCTGCCGGGTCGACTCATCAACGCGAGAACTCACCTCATGAAATGGGAAACTCCGCAAGCGATGGACCAGCGTTTCGGCTTTGAAATCACGATGTACATCGCCAGGCGCTGAAGCAGCACAACGCGGCGCGCCGGGGGAATCCACCTTGGATCTGCCCGGCGTGTCCGCCATCGCCACCGGGGGGTCTGCGCATGCATGTTCACGTACTCGGCTCCGCTGCTGGCGGCGGTTTTCCGCAATGGAACTGCAACTGCCGGCTTTGTGATGGTGTGCGTCGTGGCGTCATCAAGGCAACACCCCGCACCCAGTCGTCCATTGCCTTGAGTGGCGATGACGTCCACTGGCTGTTGTGCAATGCATCGCCGGACATCCTTGCCCAGCTGCGCGCGTTTCCCGCGGCGCAGCCGGCGCGTGCGACCCGCGACACCGCGATCAGCGCCGTACTGCTGATGGACGCCCAGATTGACCACACCACGGGGCTCTACATGCTTCGCGAACATCGCGAGCCGCTCGAAATCTGGTGCACGAAACCGGTGCGCGAGGATCTGGAGCACGGCAATCCGCTGTTTTTGCTGCTCAAGCATTACTGCGGCGTCAGCTGGCGACGGATTCCGCTGGACGGCGGTACGTTCGAGATCGCCAGCGTCCCCGGCCTGCGCTTCACTGCGCTGCCGCTGCTCAGCAACGCACCGCCCTATTCGCCGCACCGCGACAAGCCGGTACCGGGTGACAACATCGGCCTCGTGGTGGAGAACATCGCCGATGGCAAACGACTGTTCTACGCGCCAGGACTCGGCGAGATCGAGGCACATGCCACCGAAGCCATGCAGCGTGCTGATTGCGTGATGGTCGACGGCACCTGCTGGCGTGATGACGAAATGGTCGCGCTCGGGCTTTCGAAGAAGCGCGCGCGGGATATGGGCCACCGTGCCATCAGTGGCGAGGGCGGCATGCTCGAGGCGCTGATGGCATTACCCGCCTCCACACGAAAGATCCTGATCCACATCAACAACACCAACCCGGTCCTCGACGAGGACGGTACCGAGTTCGCACAGGTATTCGCTGCCGGCGTCGAACTGGCCCATGACGGCATGGATTTCTCCGTATGAACACGAACACATGGAACCATCAGGAATTCGAGGCCAAGCTCCGCGAAAGGGGCGCCGCCTATCACATCCATCATCCGTTCAACCGGATGCTCAACGAAGGCAAGGCGACGCCCGAGCAGATTCGCGGCTGGGTCGCCAATCGCTACTACTACCAGATTTCGATTCCGCTGAAGGATGCCGCGATCCTGTCCAACTGTCCGGAGCGCGCGATGCGCCGTCAATGGGTGCAACGCATCCTCGACCACGACGGTCACGGCGACGATGCCGGTGGAATCGAGGCCTGGGCGCGACTGGGGTTGGCCACCGGACTGGCGCGAGAGGAAATCGAGGATCTGCGCCACGTGGCTCCAGCTGTCCGCTTTGCGGTCGATGCCTACGTGAATTTCGCCCGCCGCGCGCCATGGCAGGAAGCGGTATGTTCCTCGCTGACCGAACTGTTCGCGCCGAAGATCCACAAGGAGCGTCTGGCGAACTGGCCCGACCACTATCCGTGGATCGACAGTGAGGGCCTGCAGTACTTCCGCAATCGCGTCTCGCAGGCACGCCGTGATGTTGAACAGGCGCTTGAGGTGACACTCTCGTACTTCGACACCCCGGCGCTGCAGCAACGTGCGCTCGATACGCTGCAATTCAAGCTGGACATCCTGTGGACGATGAACGACGCGATGGCGCTGAAGTATGGCGTGGGTACACCGCCATGACGATCACGGCCGCAGCAGGGGTCGCCCCGAACCCGGTCGCCACCGACGGCGACCGCTTTGCCTGCGAACACATTCCGAGGATCGGACACGGCTTCCGCCTGCAGTGGGAGCCGGTGCAGAACGCGCATGTACTGCTCTATCCGGAGGGCATGGTGAAGTTGAACGGCAGCGCCGGTGAGATCCTCTCGCGCTGTGATGGCAGCAGGACCGTGGCGGCGATCGTCGCCGAGCTGGAACAGCAATTCGATCAGGCCGGGCTGCAACACGAAGTGATCGCCTTCCTCGACATGGCCTGCAACCAGCAATGGGTGGAACGCGCATGAACGGCACGTCGCAACCAAGCAGCAACGACGCCATCGGGCCGCCCTTCTGGCTGCTGGCGGAGCTCACTTACACGTGTCCCCTGCACTGCGCGTTTTGCTACAACCCGGTCGACTTCGCCAGGCAGAAGGACGAGCTTTCCACCGATGAGTGGCTGCGCGTGCTGCGCGAAGGGCGTGCGCTGGGTGCGGTGCAGTGCGGCTTCTCCGGGGGCGAACCGCTGCAACGCAAGGATCTCGAAATCCTCGTTGCCGCAGCCCATCGCCTCGGCTACTACACCAACCTGATCACGTCAGGCATTGGTCTGGACGAGGTGCGCATCAGCGCACTCAAGCAGGCCGGACTCGACCATATCCAGTTGTCATTTCAGGACTCGAGCCGCGAGGTCAACGATTTCCTGTCGTCGACGCGCACCTTCGATCTCAAGCGTCATGCCGCGAAGCTGATCAAGCAGCATGGCTACGAGATGGTGATGAACTGCGTGATCCACCGCCTGAATATCGACCATGTCGAGCGCATCATCGAGCTTGCGGTGGAGATCGAGGCTGATTACCTCGAGCTTGCCAATGCGCAGTACTACTCATGGGCGCACATCAATGTCGATCAGCTGCTGCCGACGCGCGAGCAGTTGGTGCACGCCGAGGCCATCACCAACCAGTGGCGCACCAGACTCGGCAAGCAGATGAAGCTTTTTTTCGTGGTACCGGACTATTACGAAAACCGCCCCAAGAAATGCATGAATGGCTGGGGAAATGTCTTCCTCACCATCGCACCCGACGGCGTCGCACTGCCCTGCCATACCGCACGCATGTTGCCCGGCATCGCATTCCCCAATGTGCGCGAGATGAACGTGCGCGAGATCTGGTACGAATCGGAGGGTTTCAATCGCTACCGAGGTAGCGGCTGGATGAAGGAGCCTTGCAAAAGCTGCCCGGAACGCTTCACCGATCTCGGCGGTTGTCGCTGCCAGGCATACATGCTGGCCGGTGATCCCGCGCTCGCCGATCCGGTTTGCGACAAGTCGCCCCATCACGCTGCGGTGCTGGCGGTGGTGGCCACCGCTCAGTTGCCGCGCGATGCGGCGGCCGGCAGGCCGCTGGTATTCCGCGGCCGCAAGGAATCACTGGCCTCCGAAAAGCTGTTTTGAGGCAGATATGCGTGTGCCCTCGTTCGATCCTGTCCACCATGATGTCGTTCGTGAGCTGGTCGGCGCGCCGATACCGCCAGTGCGCTTCGACCTTCGCGATCTCGACCACACGACGACGCCGGCCACGGATCTCGACGCTTTCGTCAACGCCCGCTGGCGTGCGGCGAACCCGGTACCTGCCGATCGCAGCTGCTGGGACTGTTTCACCATCCTCACCGAACGCGCGTTGCAGACCCAGGCCGAAGTGGCCATCAACGCGGCACGGACCGGCGCGCCACGCACGCACACCGAGCGCGTGGTCGGCGATTTCTGGCGCAGTGGCATGGACGGCCGTGCGATCAATGCCCTCGACCTGTTGCCGCTGCGAGAGGAGTTCGCGCGGATCGATGCGCTCGACACACCCGAGGCCATCGCAGCCTATCTGAGCGACCGTCACGCACGCGGCTGGGGCGTGCTGTTCAGCTTCGAGGTCGCACCTGATTTCGAGAATCCCTCCGCCACCATTCCCTATATCTTCCAGGGTGGCCTCGGGTTAGCGGACCGCGACGCCTATTTCGACGCGACACCGCATGGCGCCGCGCTGCTGGTGGCGTATCGCGCGCATATCGCCGCGATGCTGGCGCGTAGCGGCATGCCGCACCCGGGAATGCAAGCAATGGCGAACGAGGTCATCGCATTTGAAACCCGCCTCGCATCAGCGTCTCTGTCGCGGCAGGTGCTTTCCCGCGATATTGCACAACGTTATCGCCGCGTGACCCTGGACGAGGCCGATCGCAGGCACCCCACATTCGCATGGCGCGCATTCTTCGCGGCACAGGGAATCGCACCGCCGCCATACTTTTCGCTGGCAACACCGTCATTCCACGCCGCGGTTGAGGCCATGTTGCGCGAGGTACCGGTCGCGACCTGGCGCGCCTACCTGCGCTTCCATACCATCGACCAGATGGCGGTGCATCTCGATGACGCCACGGTCACCCTGCACCATCGTTTCCACGGCGAACTTCGGCGCGGGCAGCGTGTGCTGACACCGCGCTGGAAGCGCGTGCTGCACGCGATCAATGCAGGCATCGGCGAAGCGATGGGGCAGCTTTATGTGGCGCGAACGTTTGCGACCGGCGCGAAGCACGGTGCCGAGTTGCTGGTGGATCGCCTGCGCGAAGCGCTGCGGATCCGCATCGAACGGCTTGACTGGATGGGGCCGAAAACCCGAATGCATGCGCTGCGAAAGCTTGCCGCCATGCGCGTCAAGATCGGCTTCCCGGAACGCTGGCGCGAGTGGTCAGCACTCGATACCTCGGCACAGACCTGGTGTGCGAATATCCTTTCGGCACGCGCATTGAATCATGGCTGGATGCTCGCGAAACTGGGCAAACCGGTCGATCATCTCGAGTGGCCGATGCTGCCGCAGACGGTCAATGCCGGCTACGATCCACAACGCAACGAGATCGTGTTCCCGGCGGTGATTCTGCAACCGCCATTCTTCGACCCAGACGCCGACGACGCACTGAATTTGGGCGGCATCGGCGCGGTTATCGCGCACGAGATGACCCATGCCTTCGACGACCAGGGCAGCCGTTTTGGCGCCAACGGATGCTTCGAGAATTGGTGGAGCGATGCGGACCGCGCGCGCTTCGAGGCGAGCGCGCAGCGCCTCATCGATCAGATCGACGGCTTGCCCGGTACCGAAGAGCGCGTCGATGGTCGCCTGACCCTCAGCGAAAACATCGCCGACCTCGGTGGTCTGGCGATTGCCTGCGATGTGCTGCAAGACGCGCTTGCTGCTACGACCAGCCCGGATCCGATGCATGACGGCTACAGTCAGGGCCAGCGCTTCTTTTTCAACTGGGCGGTTATCTGGCGCCAAAACCTGACGCGGGACGAGCACCGGCAGCGCATCCGCACCGATCCGCACGCGCCTGCCGCGCTGCGCAGCAACCTCGCAGCCTCCCATCTGGGCCCATTCGCAGAGGCGTTCGGATGCAAACCCGGCGACGGGATGTGGCGCGCCCTGAGCGACCGTATCGGACTCTGGTGACGAATATTTCGCCGCGCTGGATCGTGACAAACCGAAGCCGCCTGATCGACTTGGTCAGCGAAATCATCCACAAGGTCGAAACGGAGAACCGGCTCATCGGCGCTCAAGGCAATCGCGATCGTTGCCGCCCGAGTGGCCGGCCCTGCACATGCCGGAGGCATTGAATCAGCCCTGCGATGTGGTCGCTCGTGCAGGGTTGACCCGCGCTGCTCGTTCTCGACGGACCAGGTCGTGAGCGCCGGCACGCAAGGTCTGGCCCCTATTTTTGATCAGGCAGGTGATCAGCCGTAAACGAAAACATCAGCGCCTTCCTGGTCAACCCTGCACCAGCGCCAACACCACAGCGCAGCAGCCGGCGTCAGTGCAGCACGAACAGCTTGTCGAAGCCGGCCACGCGCAGGGTGCTGCGCAATTCGGTACCGACGTTGACGATGCGTATCTCGGCCCGATCGGCGCCGGCGTGTTCGCGCAGCAGCAACAGCATGCCCAGCGCCGAGCTGTCCATGCTGGTCACTTCGCCCAGGTCGATGACGTAGCTTCGCGCTGCCGCGCCCGCGCCGAGGCAGGCCTCGTGAAAGTCGCGGTGGACGCTGAAGTCAAACCGCTGGCCCAGCTGCAGGGTCAGGCAGTCCTGCTCGGTGTCGTGATGAACGATCATGCTGCACTCCTCAGAACAATTCGATTTCGCCGGCATCCATCGAGCTTTGCAATGCCGGGCCACGGGAGCGCAGACGCGCCTTTTCACGCTGGATCGCCAACCGACTGCGTACGCGCTGGGCGCGCTGGATCAGGTTGTCGGCGTCAATCGGGGCGCAAGCCAGCTCCTCGATATCATGTGTGCATTCGGCCACCACCTCCTGCAGTTCGACCAGCCGGCTGCGGGTCTGCTGCAGCAGCTGGCTGAGAATATCCTCGAACTGCAGGGAGCGGATCGTGGTGGATACATCGCTGCCCAGGCCGCGGTTGATCTCCACCGCCTGATCGGCGACGGCGCTGGTGCGGGCATCGCTTTCGGTGACATGCGCCATCATGGCGTCGATGCCGCCCTTGGCCGACAGCGCCACGTTCAGATCCTGCGATGCCATGTTGCCGACCAGGCCGCGCAACTGCTCCATCGCGATGCGGGCGCGCTCGACATGGCTGCCGATCTGCTCGTTGAACTGGTTGGAATTGCTGGCGAGATTGCGAATCTCCCCGGCCACCACGGCAAAGCCGCGGCCGGATTCACCGGCACGCGCCGCCTCGATCGCCGCATTCAGTGCCAGCAGGTTGGTTTCCTCGGCGATCGTGTTGACGTTTTTCAGCAGGCCGAAGACCGCATCCATCTCCTTGGCCATGCCATCGATGCGATAGACGATACGCAGGCTCTCGCGCGACATCTGCACGATCATGCCGACGAAATGCTCGAGCAGGTCGCCGGTGCGGGCGGCAAAATCCTGCACCGACACACCGCCTTTCTGCGCATCGATGATCTGCTTGAGCAACGATTGCTGCAGCCCGGTTTTCTGCGACAGGCCATCAAAGCCGCCACCCAGTTCGGATACCGCATCGCGCAGCAGGTCCAGGCCCTGATGCAGCTCGCGGGTGGCGTGGCCGAGCTCGTCGACCAGGGCGCCGCGAACGTCTTCCAGCGCCTCGCGTACCGGGGCATTGTTGCTTGGCACCGCAGTAACAGCGGGTGCCGCAGCGTGGCGACGACTCTCGACGATCCACACTGCCGTAACCACCACGATCAGCAGCGGCGCCAGCCAGCCCGGGTTCCACAGCAATGCTGCCAGCAGCGCGAGGATGCTGACCAGCCAACCGTAAAGCGGACGACCATCGAAGATTCGGTTGTATCGAGAGAGAGCAGCCATGAGCCGATATCCAGGGTCAGACGCGCAAGGCGCCGGGGTGAGATTGACGCGACAGCTCAAGCAGACGCGCAGCCATTTGATCCAGCGGCAGCATCTCAGCCGCTGCGTCCAGCTTCCAGGCAGCACCGGGCATGCCCCAGACCACCGAGCTGGCTTCGTCCTGCACCAAGGTCGAGGCGCCAGCCTGTTTCAGTTCGAGCAGGCCGCGCGCGCCGTCGTCGCCCATGCCGGTCAGCAGCACGCCAATGGTGCCGGCGCCGGCGCTCGCTGCCATCGAGCGGAACAATACGTCGACGCTGGGCTTGTGCCGGTTCACCGGCGGGCCATCATGCAGGCGGCAGACGTACTTCGCACCGTCCCACATCACCAGCAGATGATGGCTGCCTGGTGCGATATAGGCGTGTCCGCTCTGAATCGGCTGACCATCCTGGGCTTCGCATACGCGCATCGCCGAACAACGATCCATGCGGGCGGCGAACGGACCGCTGAACGCAGCCGGGATATGCTGGGTCACCAGGATCGGCGGCGCATCCGGCGGCATTGATTCGAGCAGCACACGAACTGCCTCGGTGCCGCCGGTGGAGGCACCGATGACGATGATCGGACTGCCGCCACGAGTGCCAGCCGTCTTTACCCGCGGCAGTACGGCGTCGGCACTGTAACGCGGCGCCACATCCAGCTTGCGTACCACCGTACGTGCCCGCGGGCGGGCCTTGGCCGCCAGTTTTACCTTGGCGCATATCTCCTGCGCGCTTTCTGCGAAGCTGTTGGCCAGGTCACTGCTGGGCTTGGTCAGGAAATCAACGGCGCCCAACTCCAGCGCGCGCAAGGTCACCTCCGCCCCCTGCACGGTCAGAGACGACACCATCACCACCGGCATCGGATGCAACCGCATCAGGTTTTCCAGGAAGGTGAGGCCGTCCATTCGTGGCATCTCGACGTCCAGCGTCAGCACGTCGGGGTTGAGCAGTTTGATTTTGTCACGGGCAATCAACGGATCAGCAGCCGTGCCGACCACTTCGATATCCGGATCGCAGGCAAGCATCGCTGTCATCAGCTTGCGTACCAGCGCCGAGTCGTCGATTACCAGAACACGCACTCTATCCATTGCCATTCAGTCTCGTCTTGCCTGTAATTGAGTGGAACGGAAGAGATCGGAGTCATGGGGTATCCCGTCTGTTCGCATGAACGGAAACCCCTGCCGGGAAAGGCACCGGATACGACCGACTCCGTGCGCTCCACAGCCAAAATCTCTTCTAGAAAAGCTCGACCTCACCCTTTATCGGGTCATTCGCCAAACGCTTGAGGTAATTGCTTTCATCAGCCACCAGAGCCACATCATCGTGACGCCGCAGCAAGCGCACCCGCGCGCGCCCGCTGTCGGGAAAAAACTGCACCTGACGCGGGTAAACGTCGCCCAGATCCGATGCCATGAGGTTGAGCTTTTCAGTCGCGATGTAACGGTGGACGAACTCGATGTTGCGCTCGCCGATGTCAGTGAGCTGGGCCAGCACGCGGCCGCCGCCGAAGATCTTCACCTGCAGGTCACTGCGCTGACTGCCGGCAGCCAGCAATGCGTTGATCAGCTGCTCCATCGCATCGCTGCCGTAGCGTGCGGCGCGCCCCACGGTGGAACTCCAGCTGTCGCGCTCGCCCAGCGGCGCCGGCAGCATGAAGTGGTTCATGCCGCCGATGCGTCGGCGTGGATCATGGATGCACGCCGAGACGCAGGAGCCGAGTACCGTGGTCAGCATTTCCTGCTGGTTGCTGACGTAGTACTCGCCCGGCAGGACTTTGACTGTCACGCACGACTGCACCGGGTCCCAGTAACGTCGCAGGTGCTCGAACCCGGGCAGCGCCGGCTCCAGGTCCGGTGCCGCCCGGCGTCTCTCCAGTTTCGCGGTCATCCGCCGAGCTTCCGGTATACGGTGCGGCCAATCAGCTCGAACTGATCATTGATGCCATGCAGCGATTCGGAATGCCCAAGAAAAAGATGGCCACCTGCCGGCAAGAGGTCGGCGTAGCGTCGAAACAGTCGCTGCTTGGTCGGCTGATCAAAATAGATCACCACATTGCGGCAGAAAATGGCATCGAACGGACCACGCATCGGCCACGGATGCAGCAGATTCAAGGGTTCGATGGTCACCAGCTCGCGCAGGCGCGGATGCACGCATGCCAACCCCTCGTATTCACCCGCGCCGCGCAGCATCCAGCGCTGGCAGCGCTCCTCGCTGATGCCGGCCAGACGCTCGATCGTATAGACGCCCTCACGGGCGGTTGCCAGCGCCTGCGGTGACAGGTCGGTCGCCAGGATCTTCGCATCCATCTTGCTGCCGGCATGATCCATCGCCTCGGCCAGCACCATCGCCAGCGCGTAGGGCTCCTCGCCGGTGGAGCAGCCCGCCGACCAGATGCGCAGGCGATCGCCGTCGCGACGCTTTTCCTTCAACCAGCGTGGCAACAGCTCGTTGGTGAGCAGGTCATAGTGATGCACCTCGCGGAAGAACGAGGTCACATTGGTGCTGATGGCACTGGCCAGTTCGCCCAGTTCGCTTTGCGGATCACTCCGCAGCAGCTCGCAATAGCTCTCGAACGTCGACAGGCCCAGCGCCCGCAGCCGTCGGAACAGCCGCCCCTGCACCAGCTGGCGCTTGTGGTCGCCGAGCGAAATACCGCATTGCTCCAGCACGAAGCTGCGCAGGTAATGAAACTCGGCTTCGCCCAGCACCGGGCCGCCACCGCCCATCGCAGTAGGCGCACCTTGATCATGAGCGATGCTGGCGACGCCGTTCACTTCAGAATTCCTTCCACACACCCGTCACGCTAGTCGCTTCCGCGGCCGCGCGTACCGGGCGTGCCGCCGCGACGGACTTTGCCGGCGTGTTGCGTACCGCAGCGAATACGGCCTCGGCCTCGGCCACCGCACTCTTCGCCGCTGGCGCCGCGGACGCCTCACCGGCAAGCCGGAAGAAGCCGACCTGATGGGTCAGTTCCCCCGCCTGCTCATGCATGGCACGAGCGGCGGCCGCCGCCTGCTCGACCAGGGCCGCGTTCTGCTGGGTCATCTCGTCCATCTGCATGACCGCGTTGTTGACCTGGTCAATGCCGGCGGACTGCTCCTGGCTCGCGGCGGCAATCTCGGCCACGATATCGGTAACCTTCTTTACGCTGTCGACGATTTCGGCCAACGCCTTGCCCGACTGATTGACCAGCTCGGAGCCGCTGCGCACCTTTTCCGCACTGTCATTGATCAGCCCCTTGATCTCCTTGGCAGCGCCGGCGCTGCGCTGTGCCAGGCTGCGCACCTCGGTGGCGACCACGGCGAACCCACGGCCCTGCTCACCGGCGCGGGCTGCTTCCACCGCGGCATTCAGCGCCAGCAGGTTGGTCTGGAAGGCGATCTCCTGAATCAGCCCCACGATGTCGGCGATCTTCGAGCTGGACGCATTGATCTCGCTCATCGCCAGCACCGCACGGCCGGCCACTTCACCACCACGCTCAGCCTGCTCGCGGGCACCACGGGCCAGCTGGTTGGCATGGCTGGCGTTCTCTGCATTCTGTTTCACCGTCGAGGTCATCTGCTCCATCGACGAAGCGGTCTCTTCCAGGCTGGAGGCCTGTTCCTGCGTACGCTGGCTGAGATCGTCATTGCCATGTGCAATCTGCTGCGCGGCGGTGCTGACGGCGTCCGATCCACGACGCACTTCACCAACGGTCAGGGTCAAGCGCTCATCCATCGTGCGGAACGCTTCGAGCAGACGACCCAGCTCATCCTTGCGACGGGTGGTGATGTTGTGGCCCAGCTCGCCCTGCGAGATGGCATTGGCCACACGCACGGCCCGGTTGAGCGTGCCGACGATCGAGCGAATCAGGAAGAACGCCATCAACACGGCCAGCAGCATGCCCGCGGCAAGCGCCGCGAATGTCATCAGGCGGATGCGCTGATAGCTGGTCAGCGCCGCGTCGTATTTCTGCTTGCTCTCGCCCACCTGCAGGTCGATCAGCTTTCTCATCTCCGAGGTCATGATCGATACATTGGGCAGCACGTCGGAGTACAGCAGGCCGTTGGTGTCGTCGTCGGCCTTGCCCAGCGAGTCCTTGATCTCGGTCATGGAATCCGAGACATCGTTGCGCGCACTCTGGAAAGCCGCCCACTGCTTCTTCACCACCGGCGACATCGACGTCTGCCCCAACGCCTTGATGATGGCGGCATTGGCAGCTTCGGTCTTGTCCACGTCGGCGAGCTTCTGGGTGACGATCGACTTGTCGCTCTTGTGATACGCCGCCTCGCTCAGCGCAATGAAGTTGTTGAGTGAGCCACGGGCTGCCTCATTGATGCTGGTCAGCGGAATCAGCTCGTCCTGGTAGATGCTGCGTGCACCTTCGTTGGCCCGCGCCATGCCACCGAGCCCCATCCACGCACCGATCAGCAACATCACGCACAACAATCCAAGCACCCCGATCAGTCGCGCCTTGACGCTCAGTGTGGTCAGGCGGGACAGGTTTGCTTTCACGTTTTTCATCTTCATCTTGGTTCCCGGGTCAGGCCGCAACTTCAACTTCACGGAGCGTCGGCAGCGCCGAGTCCAGCGTCTGCACGTCTTCAGGACGCATCAGTTTTTCCACATCCAGCAACATCACCATCCGCTCCTCATGAGTCACCAGACCTTTCAGATAACGGGTATCCACCACCGCGCCCATGTCCGGCACCGGCCTGGTCGCCGCCGGGTCGATATCGATCACATCGGAGACCGCATCGACCACGATGCCGAACAGGCGCTCGCCAATGGCCACGATGATCATCACGGTCTCGTCGCCATAGCTCTCGCGCTTCAGACCAAAGCGCAGGCGCAGATCCATGATCGGCACGATCGCCCCACGCAGATTGAGTACGCCCAGCACGTAGTCGGGTGTTTGCGGAATACGAGTGACTCGTGACCAACTGCGAATTTCGCGCACGGTGAGAATATCCACGCCGTACTCTTCGCCAGCCAGGCTGAAAGTGAGTTGCTGCACGCCCGATGCCGTGCCCTGGTTGCTGTCGTACATGATCCTGTTACCTCGTGATGGGCATCTTCGGAGACCCTGTTGCGATGACTGTGTCGGCCTTGCCGATGAAAACTTGAACGCTCCCGCCGCATCCATCACCGTCACGAATGCTGCATGCCAGCCGACCGACCTCCACTACGCGCCCCGTTTGCATGGACGCGGCCCATGCATAGGTGCTTCGCGGCGCCGACTGCCACCCGGTCAATCCTGTGGCGTGATGCAGCAGTCACGGGCGGCTGTCGACAGCCCGCTGCCTTTCGTGGCTTGGCGGTGGTGACACAAGGCCACCGCCATCTGGTGAGTCATTTCGGATCAGAATTCGGTCCAGGCACCGACCGTTGCGGCTGTCCGCACCGGCGCCGGGCGCGTTGCCGGCCTGGTTGGCGGCGGTTGCACCCGGACACTCTGCGCCGACGCCATGGCAAGCCCTGCGGCAGCCTCTTCGCGGCCGTGCAACTGGAAGAACTTCATCTGTTGCAGGAGCTCGCCGGCCTGCTCCTGCATGGCCCGGGCCGCCGCGGAAGCCTCTTCCACCAGCGCCGCGTTTTGCTGGGTGACTTCGTCCATCTGCATCACCGCGTGGTTCACCTGGTCGATGCCGGCCGACTGCTCCTGACTGGCCGCTGCAATCTCGGCCACAATGTCGGTGACCTTCTTCACGCTGTCCACGATATCCGCCAGCGCCGCGCCAGACTGGTCCACCAGCGCGCTGCCTGCCTGCACCCGCCCCACGCTTTCGTTGATCAGGCCCTTGATTTCCTTGGCCGCCGACGCACTGCGCTGTGACAGGTTGCGCACCTCACTGGCCACTACGGCGAAGCCACGACCCTGTTCACCGGCGCGTGCCGCCTCAACCGCCGCGTTCAGCGACAGCAGATTGGTCTGGAATGCGATCTCGTCGATGAGCCCCACAATGTCGGCGATCTTGCGGCTGGAGGCGTTGATCTCGCCCATCGCCGCTACCGCCTGCGCGGCCACCCGGCCACCGCGCTCGGCCTGCTCACGGGCACCGTTGGCCAACTGGTTGGCGTAACTGGCGTTCTCCGCGTTCTGTTTCACGGTGGAGGTCATCTCCTCCATCGAGGCGGCCGTTTCCTCCAGGCTCGACGCCTGTTCCTGCGTGCGTTGGCTGAGGTCATCATTGCCCTTGGCGATCTGCTGGGCCGCGCTGCTGACCGCCTGTGAGCCGTCTTGCACCTCACCCACGATGCTTGTGAGTTTGTCACGCATGCACGCCAGTTCGGCCAGCAGGCTGCCGGTGGCAAATGTCCTGCCGCCATCGTCACGGCCCAAGTCGCCGCTCGCGATCCGGGCGGCCATCGCCACGGCGAAATGCGGCTCACCGCCGATACTGCGGCGAATACTGCGCATCGACAGCCACACGATCAGGATCACCAGCAGGCCGACCAGGGCGGCATTACTGAGGCTCACCACCAGCGTGTGCCGGAACTGTGCATCGATGTCGTCGAAATAGGCGCCAGCACCAAAGTGCAGATCCCACGGCTTGAACAGCTCGGAGTAGGTGACCTTGCCCACGATGGTCTTGGTACTGGGCTTGAGCCAGTCGTAGTAGGTCAGGCCATGACCTTTTTCCATGTCGACTTCGTGCATGGCCTGGAACAACAACTTGCCCTTCTTGTCGGCCTCGTCGCGCACGCTCTTGCCAAGCTTGGCCAGCCACACCGGATGCATGTCCAGCACGTAGTTGCCGTCGAATGCGAAGACATAGCCGGCACCGTCGTCCCAACGCATGTTGCTGATCTGCGCTAGCGCCTGCTGCCTGGCCTGCGCCTCGCTGAGTTCACCCTTGACCGCGCGCTCGTGGAAGGCGCTGGCTATCGAGACGGCCGACTCGATCTGGCTGCGCAGCGTGCTTTCCAAACCCTGCATCTGTCGTGCCCGGCTTCCAAAGGCATTGATCACGGTCAGGCTCAGCAATCCCACCACGACCACGGCCACCACCAAGGCCAGCCGTGCGTTCAGGCTCAACCGACCAAAGGACCAGCGTTTCAGAGACCACATATCGAAAGCCTCTCATACCTTGCAGAACCGGACGCACGAAAAAATCGGTTGCGCCGGGGCGGGAAAGCCTTCCACCGTCATCGCGATGCCTGAGGGCACGGCAATACCCACCAGCAGAACGCACGGGGAAGGCGGGGAAATTCGTATCAGCAACGCGACGCGCCTCGTCGAAACGTAACCACGGCAAGGCCATTCAAGCCGCCTTGCGGCTCTGCCCCAGCCGCACCACACCACCTACATCAACGATCAGGGCCACTGAGCCATCGCTCAGGATGGTTGCGCCAGAGATACCCTGCACACGCTGGTAGTGCGCCTCCAGCGACTTGATCACGGCCTGTTGCTGGCCCAGAAGATCGTCCACCAGCAGGCCGACGCGTCGGCCGTCCTCTTCGATCACCACCACGATGCCGCGCGCGACATCGGTCACGGCATTGGCACAGTTGAAAGCGTGATGAAGGCGCACGATCGGAAGGTACTCGTCCCTGAAATGGAACACCTCACCGCCACCCACAATCTTGCGCACCACGTCGGAAGAAAGCCGCAGCGACTCAACAATCGAAGTCAGCGGCACGATATAGCGCTCATCGCCCACCGAGGTGACCAGGCCGTCGATGATCGCCAGGGTCAATGGCAACGCGATGGTGAAGGTGCTGCCCTTGCCGCTCACGCTGCGCACGCCGACACTGCCACCCAGGTCGCGCACGTTGCGGCGCACGACATCCATGCCCACGCCGCGACCGGACAAATCGGTAGCCTGATCGGCGGTGGAAAAGCCCGGCTGGAAGATCAGCTCGGCGATCTCCGCATCACTGAGCTCCTGCCCTGCCGCGACCAAGCCGCGCTGCTGCGCCTTGGCAATGATCGCCGCGTGATTGAGGCCGGCGCCGTCGTCGCTGATCTGCACCACGATATTGCCGCCTTCGTGATACGCGTTGAGCTTGAGTGTTCCGGTTTCCGGCTTGCCGGCGGCGCGACGTTTTGCCGGTGTTTCCAGGCCATGATCGATCGCATTGCGCACCAGATGTACCAGCGGATCACCGATTTTCTCGAGCACGGTCTTGTCGAGTTCGGTGTGCTCGCCGAGCAATTCCAGCTTGACGCGCTTGTCCAGCTTGCGCTCAAGGTCGTGCACCAAGCGTGGAAAACGGTTGAACACCGAGCCGATCGGCAACATGCGGATGCGCATCACGCTTTCCTGCAGTTCGTGCGTGTTGCGCTCCAGTTGCAACAGTCCTTCGCGCAGGCGTATCAATTGCGATGCATCGAATTTCTCGCCGATATCGCTGAGCATCGACTGGGTTATCACCAGCTCGCCCAGCATGTTGATCAGGGCATCGATCTTGTCGATATCCACGCGGATCGAACCACCCTCACTGGCACTGGGCGCCTGCACCGCCGATTTGGCCGGCGCGACAGATGCGCTGCGGCGCTGCAATGCCACGGCGGGCACGGGCGTCGTGGCGACGGCTGGCGCAGGCACCTCGGACAAGGGCTTGATGAGCAGCTCGCAGTCACCGTCGAGCCAGTCGAATACCGCGTCGACGGAGGCGCGCGGCACGTCGCCATGCAGATGCAACACCCAGCCCAGATAGCACGTGGTCGGATCAAGCTCGAGCAGCCTTTCCGGCGCCGCATCGACGACGAAGGCGCGGACAACTTCCAGTCGCCCCAGTTGCTGCAGCTCACGGAAGATGCGCAGCGGTTCGTTGCCGGTCTGCAGCAGATGCGGCAGCGCGGTAAACACGATATCCCAGCCGCTGACCGATACGGCAACGGCGACTTGCGCCCCCGCCACCTTCGCCGGTTCGCCATGCACCAGGATTTCCAGTTCGGCGAGCAAGCCCGCGCTTGTCTCGTCACTGACCTGCTCGCCGCTGCTGGATCGAGCCAGCATGGCGCGCATGCAATCGACTGAACGCAGCATCAGTTCGGTCAGCTCGGCATCTACCGCACGCCGCTCGCTGCGAACCTCCTCCAGCAATGACTCGGCCACATGGGTGAAGGCCGCCACGTCAGTGAAGCCGAACGTGGCGGCGCCGCCCTTGATGGAATGGGCTGCACGAAAGATGGTGTGCACCAGCTCGTGGTCGCTGGAGCCGGCATCCAGCTCCAGCAACGCGGCCTCCATGGCGTCGAGCCCTTCCCGACTTTCATCGAAGAAGGTCTTGTGGAACTGGGTCAGGTCGACCGAACTCATCTGCGTTCAGCCCAGCACGCGCTTGACAGTGGCCAGCAGTTGCTCTGGATCGAAAGGCTTGACCAGCCAGCCGGTGGCACCGGCAGCCTTGCCCTCCATCTTCTTTTCCGTATGCGACTCGGTGGTCAGCATCAGGATCGGCACGCCCTTGTAATTGTCCAGGGCTCGCAGCGAGCGCACCATCGTGATGCCGTCCATTACCGGCATGTTCACATCAGCCAGCACCAGATCGAACGAGCTGCCGTGGGCAATGTCCAGGGCCAGCTGACCGTTCTCCGCCTCGGTCACTTCGTGGCCCGCGCCACGCAGGGTGAACGCGACCATGCCGCGCATCGACGCCGAATCATCTACCGCAAGTATCTTTGCCATGCTGCCACCTCAAGTCAGGCCGACGTTGCCGCCGGCAGTTCCAATGTTTGGGTCAGGCCGAGCAGGCCAGCCGCTTCGAGCAGCGCACTGCTCGCACCCAGCCAGCTCAGGTTTGCGCCACGCAGGGCCAGCTCACGCCGGAACAGCAGCAGCAGTTGCAGGGCCGCAGTGTCGGTGCGTTCAACGTGGCGGCCATCCAGCGTGACCGCGCCTTCGCCCAACGCCGCGAGCAGGGCGTCCTTGAGTGCCGGCAAGGCGGCGATCCGGCAATCCGCCGGCAACGCCAGCGGCGCCTGCTGCTCCGTCGTGGATGCTGCCCGCTTGTCGCCTTGTGCTGTTTTCCGCTTGTCGGCCATGCCCCGGATCCACCTCGCGCAAAGTGCGCTGACGAAGGACTTATCGACCGTTCGCGTGATCTCTTTAGGCGTGATTTGCCGGTCACCTTCTGCTGCTGGCACTGGCTTTTCGGCACGCTTTGCCGGACATTGAGACTGACTTTGGAAAAGCATCCTCAAGTTTCTGCGAAGTCGGCCGCTAGTCCCTATGGACAGACTCCGTTCAAACCATGCCAGGCGAACCCTCGCAGGACTTTCCCTTGATCATCCAGCCCACCAGTCTCGCCGCGCTCACATGGGCCGGCGCAGCGTCCGGCACTACCGCGCAGAGCTGGCGAATCGGGACGGTTTTGTCGGCGCGGCCGCTGGGCATCAGCCCGCAGGGAATGATGGTGCTGCAGATCGGCGCGATGGCGGTGGAGGCCGATGTCACCAGCACACCGCTGCCCGCGCAGTTCCAGGTACGCGTGCTGAGCATGGGGGCGCAGCCGCTGCTGGAGGTATTGTCGCCATCCTCCCCGATCGAACAGACGTTCCAGCGCGCGCTGCTTGAGCGACTGCCACAGCAGAACGGCTACGCGCCCCTGCTGGCTACCCTCGGGGCACTCTCGCAACGTCCGGCGGTGCGCCAGTTGCCGCAGGATCTGCGTACCGCGCTGGCCCTGCTCGAAAACGCCATGCCTCGACCGGCGGACATCACCACCGGTGCCGGGCTGCGCCAGGCGATCCTGCGCAGCGGGCTGTTTTTGGAATCCCAGCTGGCTCAGGCACAGACTCCGGCGCAGGGCACCATGGCGGCCCTTGGCAGCGTCGCCGATGAGGACTGGAAAGGCGCCCTGCTGCGGCTGCTCGGGGTGCTCGAGCAAAACCCCGCGACCAGCACACCAGCCAGTCGTACCGACACCCCACCGCCCTTGCAGCAACGCGGGCTGCAGACGCAACCGCGCTCGCCGGTGCCGGTACAGGGCGAGGTCGACGATGTCGTTGCGCTGCTTAGCAACCTGCGCAGCGATGTCAAGGCGGCCGTGGCACGGGTTGAGGTAGCCCAGCTCGACGCGACTACCCTCCCCGCCTGGATGATCGAGATTCCCATTCAGGGCACCGATGGCAGCGACATACTGCAGTTGCATCTGAAGTATCTCAACGAGGGCTCCGACACTGGCGCCGGCTGGACCCTGGGCTTTGCGCTGGATCTCCCTTCGCTGGGCCCGGTGCAGGGTGAGTTGCAATTGCGCGAACCGCGGCTGTCCGTGCGCCTGTGGGCCAGTCATGCGGAGGCAGCGCAGCGCCTGGAACGCCAGTTCACGCCCCTGCGCCAGCGTCTGGCTGCCTGCGGCCTGTTGCTTGATCAGCTGAGCTGCCAGGTGGGCCTGCCGCTGCCCACCAGCAGGCACAGCGCCGTCCTGCTGCAGGCCACCGCATGAACACCCCCTTGCCGCCCACCTATCGCAAGGTCAGCCTGCGCCTGGCCAGTGGCGGCACCGAGTTGAAGGGCATGCCGCCCGAGTCACTGGAGGCCCTGTTCGGTCGCGCACGGGCGATGGGCATTCCGCTGCATCACGATCCACAGGTTGCCGCACTGCTCGCAGCACTGCGGCTGCGCGATGATGTCCCGGTGCAGCTTTATGCGGCAGCCGCCTCGGTACTGGCGACGATCTACGACGCCGCCGACGAATAGTCGCGCCCCGGCGCACGCCCTTGCCAGCAGGGCTTTGACGGCCGACGCGAACGTCGGGCTGTGCGAGAACGGATTTTCGCGGATTCGCCAGCCCATGCTGGTTTCATGGGGCGAGAACCTGCCGATCGTGCACTGCGCAGGCAGCTTCGCAGGGCGGCTCGATCAAAGTCCGGCAGGTGGACTCAGCGCGAGGCAGGATGCAGCTGATGCACCAGTACCGCTTCGTCGCGCGACAGGCCGCAGCGACTGATCAGCTGATCCACATCGGCTCCCTCGCGCGCCAGTTTCTGCGCCAGTTCATACGAGACCCCGGAAGCGGGTTGCTGCCGTTGCTCGGCCTCGCTCAGGCGCCGCTCCAGCCGACCGAGCACGGTCACCAGCATGGAGGTGGGTATATCGGTGTAATCGTGCGGTGTATTGGTGCCGGCATTTTTGTTGATCGCATGCACGCCAAGCTGAAGCTGTTGCACACGGCGCCACAACTGGAACAGCAGGGCGGACTGCAGCAAAAGCATCAGCAGCACCAGCCCGATACCGATCTCAAGCCACATGGGTGTTCTCCGTCGTCAATCGGCACAGTCTGCCAATCTCCAACAATGCCACGAAACCGTCCTGCCAACTCAGCACGCCACTGACCGGGTCGTCCTGGCGGCAGGCACGACCCGCCGGTGGCGGCGCCACGTCCTTGCCGCCGATATTCAGCAGCTCACCGACCGCATCCACCCGCAGGCCCACCAACTGCCCGGCATGGGACAGCATCACCACGCGCACACACTCTGCATCCACCGGTGGCTGATCTTCCGGCAAACCGAGCCGGCGACGACCATCCAGCACCGGCATGATGCGTCCGCGCAGGTGCCGGATACCCAGAAGATCAGGCGCGGCCCCCGGCACGGGAGTCAGCTCGCCATCGCGCAGTACCTCGCTGACCCCACCCAACGGCGCCGCATAGAGCTGCTGCCCGATCCGGAACGACAGCCACAGATCACCTCGTTCATCGGCGCTGGGTGCGCGAGCCACCGTATTCATTTCAAATCTCCACAAGGGAACAGGCAGGCGGCGGCGCGAGCGCCCCGGCCCGCCACGATTTCAGCACACAGCCCATGCAGCGCAGCGCCCACGCGGCATTCGACGCGGTGGCCGTTCACCGGTCACCGCCCGCAGAGACCATCTGATCAGCGCCAGATGGTCCGGCCGTTCGAGTCGCTGATTGCTGACCCGTGCCAACCTGCAACGACGATGGCGGCGCCGCGCTGGCGGGCTCCGGGCCGGATCCACCCGCTGTCGACAGCGCGACAACGGCAGGCGGCGCCGCGACTACCGGCGAACCGTTCGCTGGGCGCGCAGGCAACGGCGGTGACGCGGTGGCCGCGAGCGCGGGCAAGGCCGGCGCGCGATCAAGCTGATCGACATCACCTTGCGCGCGGGTGTTGCCGTTGTGGTCGCCTTCGACCACCACCAGCACCCGTCGATTGTGATTGCGCCCGTCGGCGGTGCTGTTGTCGGCGATCGGTCGCACATCACCCCAGCCGACGATGCCAAGCCGGCCAGGCTGTACGCCGTGCTCGGCGAACAGACGCGCCACGCTGGCCGCACGTGCGGCGGAAAGCTCCCAGTTGGACGGATATTTCGCGGTGCTGATCGGCACGTTGTCGGTAAAGCCCTCGACTCGAAGCGCGTTTGGAAACGACCCCAGGATCGAGGCCACGCTGACCAATACCTGGCTCGCCGAGGCCGACAACTTCGCCTCACCGCTGGTGAACAGGATGTCGGTGCGGATCTCGATTTCCAGCCGGTCCGGCGTGCGCCGCAGCACCACCAGTTTCCTGTCGATCAGCGGCTGCAGCGCCTGCTGGACCAGGTCCTCGATGCGCTTGAGCGCACTGCGTTCGGCCGGCTGTTCCGCCACCGTCGACGACGCATGGCTGCCATGCAGGGGAATGGGTAGCCTGATCACCGCGGCGGGCGCATTCTTCGCCGTCGGGATCGAGGGCGGAATGGCCTGGCTGCTCTGCTGCGAGGACAGCGGCACCACCGCGCCGGGATGGCCATTGAAGGCATCCATCATCGACTCGGACATCACCCGGTACTTGCCGGTATTGACCACCGAGACGGCGTACATCACCACGAAAAACGCGAGCAGCAAGGTCATCAGATCCGCGTAGGGAATCGCCCAGGCCTCATGATTCAGGTGCTCCTCATGGCGCTTTTTCCTCACGCGACGTACCCCTGCAGGCGGGACTCGATCTGGCGCGGGTTATCGCCCTGGGCGATCGCTGCGAGACCCTCGATCAGGATCTCGCGCATCAATGTCTGCCCGGCAATCAGGCCCTTCAGCCGGGCGGCCATCGGCAGCATGAACATGTTCGCCAGCGCCACGCCGTAGATCGTGGCGACAAAGGCCGCCGCAATGCCGTGACCGAGCTTGCTCGGATCGGCCAGGTTCTGCATCACCGCCATCAGCCCCATCACGGCGCCAATGATGCCCAGGGTCGGTGCATAGATGCCCGCGTTCTCGAATACCTTGGCCCCCGCCAGATCGACGGCCTCGCGCGTATCAAGATCAACTTCCAGCGCACTGCGCAGGGCCTCCGGCTCACTGCCGTCGACCAGCAATTGCAGGCCCTTGATGGTGAACGGGTCACTCTCCTTTTCGATCTGCGGCTCCAGCCCGAGCAGGCCTTGCCGACGGCACACCTCGCTCCAGGCGACGATGCGCTTGATCAGCTCCTCGGGGCGATGCCGCGGCGGATGGTAGATCATCGACATCATCGACAGGGCACGCTTGAGTACCTTGCCCTGGTTCTGCACCAGCAGCGCGGCGAACGTGCCGAAAAACACGATCACGAAAGCCGCGGGATTCCACAGGGCACTCACCGTGGAACCCTTGAGCACGGTCCCGACGATGATCACCAGGATGCCCAGGATAGTGCCGACGATGCTTACCGGGTCCATGGCGTCAACCCGTCATCTGCAGCGAGGGCAACAGTTCGCCGGCACTGTCGGCCAGACCGGCAAGGTCGACCACCAGAGCCAGCCGGCCGTCACCGGTCACCGTGGCACCAGCAATCCCCGGCACACCGTCGAACAGGTGCCCCAGCGGCTTGACGATGACGTCCTCGCGCCCGATCACTGCATGCACCAGACAACCCAGACGCATGTGCCCGATGTGCAACACCACCACATGCCGACCATGCGCACCGCCGGCACCGGCCCAGCCAGCGAGGTTGGCCAGCGGCAGTGCGCGACCGCGATGACGCGCCACCATGCCGCCATCAAGCAGGCTGTCCTGGCCATCGTGAAGCTCGAAGACCTCCTCGACATTGCTCAGCGGCAACGCAAACAGGCGTGACTCGACCCGCACCATCAGCACGCGCAGGATCGCCAGTGTCAGCGGCACGGTGAGTTCCAGCTCGCTGCCGTGACCCAGCCGGGAGTTCACCCTCAAGGTGCCGCCGAGTTCGGCCACCCGGGTTTTCACCACGTCCATGCCGACCCCGCGCCCGGAGATATCCGAGACGGTGGCGGCGGTGCTGAAGCCCGGCCGGAAGATCAGTTCATAGCATTCGCCCTCGGTCAGGCGCGCGGCATGGGCCTGCTCGATGACGCCCTTTTCGACGGCCTTGCGGCGCAGCACTTCCGGATCCATGCCGCGACCGTCGTCGCTCACGGAGATCACGATGCGCTCGCCCCGCTGGCTGGCCGACAGGCAGACCCTGCCCTTGCGCGGCTTGCCGTCCAGCTCGCGCTGGTCCGGCATCTCGACGCCATGGTCGAGCGCGTTGCGCAGCAGGTGGATCAGCGGATCGGCCAGCGCTTCGACCAGACTGCGGTCGAGGTCGGTACCCTCGCCCTCCAGCACCAGTTCCACATCCTTGCCAAGCTGGCGGGCCAGGTCGCGAACGATCCGCGGAAAGCGCTGAAACAGGCGTCCCACCGGTTGCATGCGCATGCCCATCACGGCCAGCTGCAACTCGTCGGCTACCCGATCGAGTTCACCGGCCGCCACCACCAGCGCCTCGTTGCCACCCTGCGCTGCCAGACTGAGCAGGCGGTTGCGCACCAGCACCAGTTCGCCGGCGTGATTGACCAGCACGTCCAGCCGCGCGGTATCCACCCGCACCGTATTTTCCGCCGCCGCCTGAGCGCGCGCCGGAGTCGGCGCCGGCTCAACGACGGGGGCCGCAGGCAGCGGCGCCTGGGCGGCGGCGGCAACGACGGGGGCTGACGGTGCCGCACCTTCGCCATGCAGGGCATCCAGCAGCGCCTCGAATTCGTCATCGCTTATCGCCGTCGATGGCGCCGCCGGCAGCGGCTCGGGCTCGATCGAGCCGGGCGCCGCGGTGCCGTACATGCTGTCCAGCAAGGCCTCGAACTCGCTGTCGTCGATCGCGCCACCGGCAGCCGCCGGCGCGGCCACCACGGCCGGCGCTGCCACGCGTGGCAGCAACGACTGCAGCAGGGCCGCCGGCGGCAGCGGCACCGCCGTTTCGTCGCGAACGGAATCCATCATCGCGTTGAGCAGGTCCAGTGCTTCCAGCAGCGCGTCCATGTGGCCGGCACCCAGCAGCACCTTGCCGCTGCGTGCTTCGTTCAGCAGATCCTCGGCGTGATGGCACAGCACCACCATCGGTTCGATCGCCAGAAAACCGGCGCCCCCCTTGACTGTGTGGAAGGCGCGAAACACGGCATTGAGCAGCTCGCTGTCACGCGAGGCACTCTCCAGGCTGACCAGTTGCTCACCGAGACGCTGCAGCAGTTCGCCTGCTTCGATCAGGAAATCCTGACGCAGCTCGATGTCGAAATCTGCATTCACGGCGCCAGAGCCTGTTTATGGTCCCCAGGCGCACCGCGCCGGGAGCCGTTTGCGCGCAGGCCAGGGAAGAACGAAGGAGTGGACGTCCGTCCACGACTGAGTGATGACGCCGGCATGCGGGCAAACAGACCCGGCCCTTCGAGTGGCCATCGAGTGGCTGCCACGCGGCAGCGCGCGGCTTGACCTGACGGCCGGTCAGGCGCTGCGCCACGCACTACCACCTGGCAGCCACTCGATGACAACGCGGGGTGCTTGGGGACCATAAGCAGGCTCTCGTCAAAACCCGAATTCGCTGAGCAGACGGTCCGCGTCTTCCTGGCTGGTCACGCGCTCCACGCTCACCGGTGCCTCGCTGCCCGCCAGCGCGCCGGTCAGGCGAACCAGCTCCAGCATCGAGGACTCCACCGTGCCGATGAAGTTGCTGACCTTCTTGATGCGCTGGCCGGTGAGGTCCTGCCAGGACTGCGCCAGCATCATGTCGGACAAGCCGTCACGACAATCGGTGGCGAAGCCAACCGCCTGCCGCGCCAGCACGGCCGCCGCCTCGTTGCCCTCGGTCCACTTCATCACTTCGGCGGCGTTGTTGGCCAGGTCATCGGCCTGCGGCAGCATGCGTTCAGCGAAATCGATGCTGCGATGGGCGGCCTTGCCGCTCATCTCCAGCGCTTCCTGCAAGTGCTGACGCGCATCAGCGACCATGTCTGGCAAGCCGTCCTGGGACAGCTCGCCGCCAAGGCGACGCACGGCGTTGTGCAGGTCACGGGCGAGCTGGCCCAGGGCGCGAAACAGGCGCTGTTCGCGTTGCCGCACCATCACGTCCAATGCCTGCTCGAAAGCGGGACCGTCCGGACTGTTCAACAGCTCGCGCAGCTCCGCAGGCAGCATGTCATCGCTCGCGAGCGGGTTGTTCATACTCATGCTCATGCTCATGCGCTGGCTCCGCTGGCGGCAATGCGTTCAAAAATCTTGGTCAACTTTTCTTTCAGGGTGACCGCGGTGAACGGCTTCACCACGTAGCCGTTCACGCCCGCCTGGGCGGCGGCGATGATCTGGTCGCGATTGTTTTCGGCGGTAACCATCAGCACCGGCATCGTCTTCAACGCGGCCTCGGCGCGGATCGCCCGCAGCAGCTCGATCCCGGTCATGTTGGGCATGTTCCAGTCAGTGACGACGAGGTCGAAGCTTTGCGCGCGCAACATCGTCAGCGCGCTCTCACCGTCGTCCGCCTCCTGGATCAACGCCCCGCTGAAACCAAGCTCGACGAGCAGGTTGCGGACGATTCGGCGCATGGTGGAAAAATCGTCCACCACCAGGATTTTCATGTTCTTGTCCAACGGCTCTCTCCAGGTGCATGGTGCTGGCCAGTGCGCGGCCTCAGAAACTCAGGTGTAGTTGTTCACATTCGCCAGCCACTCATCCGCGCGCGCAGCCGGATGACCGCCTGGCCATGGATCTGGCAAACCCGCGATTCGGTCACACCGATCACGGCGCCAATCTCCTTCAGATTCAGCTCTTGCTCGTAGTACAGCGACATCACCAGCTTTTCCCGCTCGGGCAAGCCCTCGATCGCCTCCACCAGCGCATCTCGCATGCCGTCGCGCTCGATGCCTTCGTGCGGGGTGAGCCCGCTTTCGTCGGCCACGTCGAGCACCGAACTCTCTTCGTTGTCTTCCGAAGCGGTCAGGCTGAGCAGGCGCACGCAGGCGGCATCGGCGAGGATCTGGTGGTACTCCTCGGCATTGATACCGAGCCGGCGCATCACCTCGGCGTCATCGGCCTCCTTGCCGGTTTCGGTCTCGATCTGGCGCACCACCTCGGCCACTTCGCGGGTCTTGCGATGCACCGAGCGAGGGGTCCAGTCGGTTCGCCGCAATTCGTCCAGCATCGCGCCACGTATGCGGATACCCGCATACGTTTCGAAGCTGGCGCCCCGGTCGAGGGCGAAATGTCGTGATGCCTCCAGCAAGCCGATCATCCCTGCCTGTATCAAGTCGCCCACGTCCACGCTGGCCGGCAACCGCCCCATCAGGTGATAGGCGATCCGTCGTACCAGCGGAGCATGCCGACGAACCAGCTCGTCAGCACTGTCGCGGGAATGTTGTAGATATTCCGAAGCCACGCTCATCTCAATACCCTGCCGCCGGTGTCACCGGGCTACCAAAAAAGGCGATCCGGTCAGACGCGCGCTCAGGCTCTGCCCACTTATCGACCGCACCTGCCAATTGCTTGAATGCGAGTGATGAACGACACGACGGCCACAGGTCGACCACCGCGCTCTGGCGCCGAATGGCCTGGCGCAGCCGTTCATCGTGGGGTACCCAACCGCAGTAAGTGATCACCACGTCGAGGAAGCGGTCGCTGACCCGGGAAAGTTTCTGGTGCAGCTGCCGCGCCTCGCCCTCGTTGCGCACCATGTTGGCCACCATGCGGAACCGACGCACGCCGAAATCGCGGCTGAGGATCTTGATCAGCGCGTAGGCATCGGTGATCGACGCCGGCTCGTCGCACACCACCAGCAGCACCTCGTCGGCGGCGGAGGCAAACATCGCCACGCTGTCGCTGATGCCTGCCGCGGTGTCGACCAGCAGGTATTCCGGTGGCCGCGCCAGTTCGTCGAAGGCGCGGATGATCGCCGCGTGGCCGGCGCTGTCCAGCTGGGCCAGCCGGCGCGCGCCCGATCCGCCAGGAATGATCTGCAGGCCGCGCGGGGCTGCCAGCATCAACTCCTGCAGGCTGCACTCGCCGTCCAGCATGTGACCGATGTGCCGTGACGGCACCAGGCCGAGCAGCACGTCGACATTGGCCAGGCCCATGTCGGCATCGAGCAACATCACCTCATGGCCGGCCATCGACATGGCCATGCCCAGGTTGACCGCCACCGTCGTCTTGCCGACGCCGCCCTTGCCTCCGGCCACCGCAATCGCGCGGCAGCGGCGACGTGCCTGCTTCGCACCTGCGTTGAGCAGGCTGCTGGCCTGATGTGGGGAGGGCACGGGTGGCAGCGCCTCCGGCAAGGAGGTCATGGCCGCCAACATGTTCTTCAGACCCCAGGCCTGATCCATTGCAATGGCTCCGTTCATGCGCTGGCCACCGCAAGGCCAAAGCGATCCGCCATCACGCTCTCATCGGGGACATGGCCTTTCTGCGACTGGGCCGCGCGGCACACCAGCACGCGCGCGTCAGCGGCGGCGATGTCCTCCGGTACGCGCTGCCCATCGGTGGTGTAGTCCAGCGGCAGGTGGTGGCGAATCAGTACTGACAAGGCGCCGCCCAGGTTGGGTGCCTCATCCAGCTTGGTCAGGATGCAGGCATTGGGTTTCAATGGCATATAGGCGCGCACGGATTCTTCCAGTGACTGTGATTGAGCGTTGGCGGCCAGCACCATGCAGGCACGCAGTTCGCTGGCTTGCGAAAAAATTTCCATCTGCTGGGTCAGCCGCGGATCGCTGCCGGCCACACCGGCGGTATCGATCAGCACGGTATGGCAACCGCGCAGCAGCTCCAGTACCTTGCGCAGGCTTTCTGCGTCGTAGGCGGGGTACACCCGCACACCCAGCAGTCGGCCGTAATGCTCCAGCTGGGCCGAGGCGCCGATGCGGTAATGGTCGGTACTGATCAGCGCAACCTGTTCCGGCCCATGCCGCAACACGGCGCGCGCGGCCAGCTTGGCGATCGTGGTGGTCTTGCCCACGCCGGTGGGTCCGACCAGGGCGGTGACACCGCCGACCGCCGACACCCCGCGCCCACTGACCTTCAGGTTGCTGCTGAGGATGCCCAGCGGCAGGTAGCGCGCCTGTTCGGCGTTGATCTTTTCCGGCAACTCGGCCACCAGGCTGCGCGCCACATCGGCGTCGATGCCCATGCGGGTCAGTTCGCGCAGCACTCGCGAGCGGAACGGATCGCGCCGCTCCATGTCGTTCCAGGCGAGACTGGAAAGCTGCGTCTCGAGCATGTCGCGCAGGCTGCTCAACTCGTTGCGCATGCGTGCGGTGTCCTGCATCGCGCGCTCGATCATCGGGTGGCTGGCAACCGCTTCGTTGGCGACCTGCGCCAGCGGAACCGGTACTTGCACCAGCGCCGGCGGCGGTCGGCGCAACGGCTGCTCTGGCTCGGCGGCCAGCACCGGCTCGGCGGCAGCCGGCGTCGGCTTGAAGACCCGGGCAACCGCCGCCGCACGGGCACGCGCGGGGCTGATCGCGACGGGCGCCGGGGTGCTGGCCTGGGCCGGCGCTTCCTCGGGCATGCCATGCCGCGCGGCTTCGCGCACCAGCGCCTCGTCGTAGTCGATCGCGGCAATGATCTCGATGCCGTCGTCGATCCGCCGGGTAGACAGGATCACTGCTTCGGGACCCTGATCCTCGCGCACCAGACGCATCGCCTGACGCATGTCCGCTGCCACGAACCGTTTGATCTTCATGCTTGCTGACTCCGCGCGGAGAAGCGGGTGATGTCGGAAAGCAGACAAGCGGGGAACGGGGAACGGGGAACGGGGAACGGCAGACCCGAGGAACGCTTGCCCTGCCGACCTGGCTCCACACGAGCAGCCGCCAGGAACAGCACGTTCCCCGTTCCCCGTTCCCCGTTCCCTGCTCCCTGGCCTGTCTTCAACATCGTCATCTCGTCACCCTCGCTGTATGGCCCGAATCAGCGGCCCAATGCCTGTACCAAACGCACTCGGCGGTTGTCGGGCACCTCGTTGTAAGCCAGTACGTGCAGGTTTTGTGCCACATGGCGGGTGAAGCGTGCCAACCATGGCCGCAACTGCGGTGCGACCAGCAAGACAGCGGGCTCGCCACTGGCTTCCTGGCGTCGCGCGGCGTCGGCCACGCTCTGCTGCAAACGGTCCGCCAGGCCCGGTTCCACGGCCGCTCCGGCCACGCCACCACCACCGGAAAGGGAGGTCAGCAGGATCTGTTCGAGCTCCGGTGCGAGGGTGATGACCGGCACCTCGGTACCCAGCCCCGTGATCTCCTGCAGGATCTGCCGGCCCAGTGCCACGCGCACGGCCGCCGTCAAAACGCCGGGATCCTGACTCTGGCCCGCGTGCTCCGCCAAGGATTCGACGATGCTGCGCATGTTGCGGATCGGCACCCGCTCGGCGAGCAGGTTTTGCAGCACCTTGACCACCACGCCCAGGGTCAGCCGCTTGGGCACCAGATCCTCCACCAGCTTCGGCGCCGTCGCGGCCAGCCGGTCCAGCAGCTGCTGCACGTCCTGGTGGCTCAGCAGCTCGTGCGCATGGTTCTGCAGGATGTTCGACAAATGGGTGGCGATCACCGTGGCCGGATCAACCACGGTATAGCCGTAGCTCTGCGCCAGTTCGCGCTGTCCGCTGTCGATCCACACCGCCTCCAGCCCAAACGCGGGGTCCTGGGTGGGGATACCCTGCAAGGTGCCGTGCACCTGGCCGGGGTTGATCGCCATCAAGCGGTCGTTGTGTACCTCGGCCTCGCCCATCGGCACGCCCATCAGGGTGATCCGGTAGATGTTCGGCGCCAGGTCCAGGTTGTCGCGGATATGCACCGCGGGCACCAGGAAGCCCAGCTCCTGCGACAGCTTGCGCCGCACCGACTTGATCCGCCCCATCAACTCGCCACCCTGGTGGGTATCCACCAGCGGAATCAGCCGGTAGCCCACTTCCAGGCCCAGCGGATCGACGCTGGTCACGTCCTCCCAACCCAGCTCGACGCGCTCGGTTGGCTTCGTCACCGGCGCCTCGATGGCCCCTTCGGACAAGCGGGCCAGCGTTTCGCGTTCACGCTTCCACAGCAGCCAGGCGGCACCGCCGCAGCTGCCACCCAGCAACAGAAAGGCCATGTTCGGCATGCCCGGGATCAGGCCCATCACGGTCAGCACGGTACCGGCCACCGCGAGCGCGCGCGGCTGGCCGAATACCTGGCTCATCACCTGCTTGCCCATGTCCTGCGACTTCGACACGCGGGTCACGATGATCGCCGCCGCCACCGACAGCATCAGCGCCGGCACCTGCGCCACCAGGCCATCGCCGATGGTCAGCAGGGTGTAGGTCTTGGCTGCCTCGCCGGCCGAGAGGCCGTGCTGCAGCACACCGACGAAGAAGCCGCCGATGATGTTGATCATCATGATCAGGATGCCGGCGGTCGCGTCGCCGCGGACGAACTTGGAGGCACCGTCCATCGAGCCGTAGAAATCCGCTTCCTCGCGCACTTCCTGGCGGCGTTCACGCGCCTGCTCCTGGGTCAGCAGGCCGGCGTTGAGGTCGGCGTCGATCGCCATCTGCTTGCCGGGCATCGAGTCGAGGGTGAATCGCGCGGTCACTTCGGACACGCGGGTGGCGCCCTTGGTCACCACCACGAAGTTGATGATGGTGATGATGGTGAACACCACCAGGCCGACCGCGAAATTGCCGCCGATGACGAATTCACCGAACGCCTCGATCACCTTGCCGGCGGCAGCGGGGCCGTCGTGGCCGTGCAGCAGCACCACGCGTGCCGAGGCGATATTCAGCGCCAGTCGCAGCAAGGTCGCCATCAGCACCACGGTCGGAAACGCGGCAAATTCCAGCGGTCGCATCACGTAGATCACCGCCAGCAGGATCACCAGCGAGAGCGCGATGTTGAAGCTGAAAAGTATGTCCAGCAGGATCGGCGGCAGCGGCAACATCATCATCGCCAGCATCACCAGCACGGCTACCGGCGCACCGATACCGCGCCGCGCCAGCTGCTTGAAATTGCCGAGTATGTTTTCGCCCGTCATTGGCCTGGCCTGTTACACATCACGATAAGGTCCCATCAGGTCGGGATCGACCTCGGGGCTCGGTGCCACCGGCGGTGTTTCGCCTTGCGACGTCGCCTGTTTCAACTGGTAGACATAGGCCAGTACCTGCGCCACTGCGACAAACAGCGAGGCGGGAATTTCACGACCCAGTTCGGTGGTGGCATACAGTGCACGCGCCAGCGGCGGTGCCTCGACCAGCGGAATGCGATGGCTGCCCGCCACTAGGCGAATCTGCTGGGCCAGCACGTCCATACCCTTGGCAACGACTCGCGGCGCGCCCATGCGGCCGTCGTCATACACCAGCGCCACGGCGAAGTGGGTGGGGTTGACCACCACCACGTCGGCCTTGGGCAGGTCTTCCATCATGCGGCGGCGCGACTGCATCTGCTGCACCTGGCGAATGCGCCCCTTGAGCTCGGGGTTGCCCTCGCTTTCCTTCGACTCGTCGCGGATTTCCTGCTTGGTCATGCGCAGGCGCTTGCCGTAGTCATAACGCTGATAGAGCGCGTCGATGCCACCGATCAAGGCCAGAATCGAGCCGAACCACAACGCCGCGCTGCCCAGCAAGCCAACCGACTGGGTGATGCCTGCCACCACCGAACCGCGGCCGGTCGCCTGCAGCGGTGCCTGCCAGTGGCGCAACAACAGCAACAGCACCGCGCCGATGAACAGCAGTTTCAGCAGCGCCTTGCCCAGCTCGACCAGGCCGCGCATGGCGAAGATCTTGCCCAGCCCCTTGATCGGGTCGAGCCGCTCGAACTTCGGCTGCAAGGCTTCGGCGCTGAAGCTGATGCCGCCGAGCAACAGCGGTGCAGCGAACACCGCAGCCAGCGTCGCGGCGGCGACCGGCCCGAACATGCCCAACGCCTCGTGTATGGCCGCGCGCAGGGCGCGCGCCGGCAGGTCGCCGGAGAACAGCGCCTCACGCGAGTAGCCCATGCCCAGCGAAAACACGTTGCGCGCATGCACGAACATCGCCTGGCCGCCGCTGATCAGCGCCCACACACCGGCGAGAACCACCAGCGCACCGGAGAGATCCCGTGAGCGCGGGACATCGCCCTTTTCGCGCGTTTCACGCAGGCGTTTTTCGGTCGGTAGTTCGGTTTTTTCCTGGTCACTGTCTTCGGACATGAGCCTAGCCTCCGACCAGTTCGTGCATCAGCGACCACGCGGCGTCCTGCAGCGATTCGAACGCACCGGGCAGGCTGCGCAGCGCCAGCCACAAGGCGATGAAACCCAGTGAAACGGTGATCGGAAAACCGACCGCGAACAGATTCATCGAGGGTGCCGCGCGGCTGATGGCGGCAAAGCCGATATTCACCACCAGCAGCGAAGTCATCGCCGGCAAGGCCACCCGCACCGCGCCGGAAAACAGGCTCGCGCCAAAGCTGGCCACGGCATGCAGGCCCTTGGCCCCGATCGCGTCGCTGCCCGGCGGTAGGGTGTGGAAGCTGTCGGCCAGCAACCTGATCAACTGCAGATGGCCGTTCATCGAGAGGAACAGCAAGGTCACCAGGGCCAGGTAGAACTGGCTCAGTACCACCGAGCTGCCGCCGCCCTGCGGATTGACCACTTCGGCAAAGCCAAGGCTCATGCTCTGCGCAATCAACTCGCCGCCAAAGGACACTGCCTCGAACACCATCCGCAACACGAAACCCACCGCCGCACCAATCAGGACCTGACCGGCCAGGGTGGCCACGCCTGCGGCACTCATCAGATCAATCGTGGTCGGCGCCAGCGGCGCCAGCACCAGGGTCAGCACCAGCACCAGGCTGATCTTCACCCGCGCCGACAGCACCTCGGCGCTGAATACCGGCGCCACCAGAAACAGACCGCCGACACGACCCATCGCCCAGAACAGGCCACCCAGCCAGGCCGGCAATTGCGACAGGTCGAGATCGATCATCTCACCGCATCCGGCAGGCTCAGGATCAGCTGGTGGGTGAACTGCACCAGCAGGCGCAGCATCCATGGGCCGGTGATCAGGGCCACGGCGGACATCGCCATCAGCTTGGGGATGAAGCTCAGCGTCATCTCGTTGATCTGGGTCGCTGCCTGGATCACGCCGATCAGCAGACCCACCGCCAACGCCGTCAGCAGCAGCGGCGCCGCCACCAGCATCGCCACGTAAAGCGCGTGCTGGCCGAACTCCATGATCGATTCGGGCGTCATGTGTAGAAGCTCCCGGCCAGCGTGCCCAGCAGCAGGGCCCAGCCATCCACCAGCACGAACAACATGATCTTGAACGGCAGCGAGATGATCATCGGCGAGACCATCATCATGCCCATCGACATCAGTACGCTGGCCACCACCAGATCGATGATCAGGAACGGGATGAACAGCAGAAAGCCCATCTGGAAAGCGGTCTTGAGCTCACTGGTCAGGAACGCCGGCATCGCCACCACGAACGGCACGTCGGCCTTGCTGGCATAGGGCTTCTGCTTGGCCAGCCGGGTGAACAGCTGCAGGTCGGCGTCACGGGTCTGGTCGAGCATGAAGTGCTTGAATGGTGCCGATGCCGCCGGCAACGCCTGTTCGGCACTGAGCGTGCCGTCCATGTAGGGCTTCACGCCGTCGGTATAACTGCGGTTGATCACCGGCGACATCACGAACAGGGTCAGAAACAACGCCAGCCCCAGCAACACCTGGTTGGGCGGGGTTGACTGCGTACCCAGTGCCTGCCGCAAAAAGCTGAGCACGATGATGATGCGGGTGAACGAGGTCATCATCAGCACGATCGCCGGCAACAGCGTCAGCGCCGTCATCAACGCCACGACCTGCAGCGACAACGTCCAGTTCTGCGCACCGCCGGGGCCGTTGTGCACCGTCATTACCGGAATGCCGGCCGATGAAGCGGGCATCGACGGCATCGACGTCATGCTGATCGGCGCCTGCGCTGGCGCGGCAGCAACGGCCGACGGCAGCAACACCGAAAACAACGGCAACAGCCACAATGCGGCCAGCAGGCAACGGCGCCAGGAATTCTTGCAGCGGGCACTCATGGCGTGCGCCTCAGGCGGGACAGCAGCTCGGCGAAAACCGGCAGCGCCGGTGTGGCCGCTGACGCTGCTTCGGCCGGTACCGGTTCGCCGCCTTCATACACGTGCAGGGTGTGCATGCCGCCCTGGCCCACGCCGATCAGCAGGCGCTGACCGTCAGCCTGGATCAGCAGCAGGCGATCGCGCGAGCCTACGGCAAACGTCTCCACGCAGCGGATGCGCCGACCACCGGGCGCACCACGGCCCTGTACCCGGCGACTGAACCAGCCCGCCACCAGGATCAGCACGATGATGCCAAGCAGGCTGAGAATCACGCGCAACAGCTCGGCACCGACGTTGACGTCGGGGCCGGCGATGGCGGGCGCGGCGGCGATCAGGGCAAGCATGATCAACGCAGCTTGCGCACGCGCTCGGCCGGGCTGATCACGTCGGTCAGGCGAATGCCGAACTTCTCGTTGATCACCACGACCTCGCCATGGGCGACCAGGGTGCCATTGACGAACACGTCCAGCGGCTCGCCGGCGGAGCGATCGAGCTCCACCACCGAGCCCTGGTTCAACTGCAGCAGGTTGCGGATGCTGAGACGGGTACGTCCCACCTCCATCGCCAGCGTTACCGGCACATCGAGGATCATGTCGAGATTGACATCGCCACCCTCGCCGGCGGCAGCGGTCAGGTGATCGAATTCAACGCGCTCGCTCTTCTCGGCAACGGCTTCTTCAGTGGGCTGGTTCATACGGGCTTTTTCTCGGTGGCTGATTCGACCGCCGTACGCCTTTCGCGGCGCCCGGCATGACTGTGGAAACGAACGGCGTTGAAACCGCTGGACTGACCGTAGCGACCGCGAAAGACCGGTATGTCCTCGGCGTAGACGGTGACCAGCTCGGGCAGTTGCACCGGGATCACGTCGCCGGGGCGCAGGTGCAGAAAATCGCCAATGGTCATCTGCGATTCCAGCAACAACGAGCTGATCTCGACCTCCGCATCCAGCACCTCCTCATGCAGGGTCTCGGTCCAGCGACCATCGCGATCGGCGCGGTCGCTCTGCACGCCTGCATCAAGCTGGGTGCGGATCGGCTCGATCATCGCGTAGGGGAACGTCAGGTGTACTTCACCGCCGCCGCCATCAAGCTCAACGTGGAAACGGCACACCACAACCGTCTCGGTCGGACTGACGATGTTGGCAAATTGCGGGTTGATCTCCGAGCTCTGGTATTCGAACTCCAGCGGCAGCACCGGCGCCCACGCCTCGGTCATGGCGATGAAGAACTCCGCCAGCATGATCTGGATCACGCGATTCTCGGTGCTGGTGAAATCACGCCCCTCGATGCGCGCGTGGTAGCGGCCATCACCACCGAAGAAATTGTCGATGATGGTGAATACCAGACGCGGCTCGAATACGGCCAGTGCGGTACCGCGCAGCGGCTTGATGCGGATCAGGTTGAGGTTGCTCGGCAGCGCCAGGCTGTGTACGTACTCGCTGAACTTGAGCATCTTCACGCCGAGCACGGAGACCTCGCAGGTCTTGCGCAGGACGTTGTAGACGCCTGTGCGAAAGAAGCGGGTGAATCGATCGTTGACCATTTCCAGCGTGGGCAGACGGCCGCGTACGATGCGGTCCTGCTGGGTAAAGTCAAACGACAACACGGTGCCAGGCGGCAACGGCTCGTCATTGCCGGTTTCCACGTCGCCGCCTTCGACGCCATTCAACAGCGCGTCGATTTCGTCCTGGGATAGCAGATCGCTCATGGGTCGATCGCCCCGGTCACTGAATCACGAAACTGGTGAAATACAACGCGTCGACGCCGGGCCTGCCCGTGCGCTCCTTCACGATTTCCTGCACGGCCGCCAGTGCCTTGGCCTGCAACTGGGTGCGACCTGCCGGATCGACCATTTCCGCGTAGCTCTGGCTGCTGAACAGCAGCAACAAGGCGTTGCGGATCACCGGATCGGCATTCTTGACCACATCAAAAGACTTCGGATCGTGCGACATCAGGGTGATGCCTACCTGCAGGTAGCGCAGCGCATCACCCTCGCGAAGATTCACCACGAAGGCTGGGTCAAGCGGCAGGTACAGCTCGGTCCTGGCGAGCGGATGGGCCTCTTGCGTCTTCGCCTTGTCGCCCGAGGGGGTCGCCTTGTGCATGAACGCAAAAGCGCCACCACCAATAGCCAGCAGCACAACTACCGCACCCACCACCAGAGGCCAGCGCTTCTTGCCTGGCACCGGGGTTTCGACCACTTCTTCCTGCTTTGGCTTGGCCATGGAACGTTCTACTCGCGATTGGTTTGAACAGGACCCGTGGTTAACGGGCTTTCACTGAACAAAAGCAATCTGCGTGCCACTGACCACGGGCCCTTGGAAGGCCTTGATCTCAAGCCATTTCAACGCGCCCGCGAGAGGCTGGCGGCACTTTCTTGACGCCCGCCGGGATGGTGCCGCGACGCGAAAACGACGGCCCGGCCCCGATCCGCACCCACCTCCCCCAACCAACGGGTCGTCACCGGGTACGGCAGGCGGGCGGAGCACCTGTCCGCTCACGCGGACCACGCCAGACACAGCGACAGGCGCGTCGTGAAGACACGATGCGCGTTGATTCACTGTGGCATTGAAGCTCAGGCGAACGCGTCGAGCAGGCTGACCGTGCCCACCGCGATTTGCGAAACACTGGCGACTACCTGTGCTTCATCGCTGTCGGTGGAAGTGCCCGCCTGGCCGCCACTGCTGCGCCCGCCCTGGCTAGCGGTACGCCCCTGCTGCTGGCCGACCTCGGCGTGGCCAAGCGACAAACCATGCTGGGCCAGCATGTGGTCGAGCTGGGGCAACGTCTGCTGCACGGCGGTCACCGCGGCCGGGTGCTGCGCGCTGAACACCACGTCGACACGACCCTTGTCCATGCTGATCTTCACATCGATCGGACCGAGCTCCTGCGGATTCAGTCGAATGGATGCCTGTTTCACGCCCTGCCCTGCCTGACCACCCAACCAGGCGACCTGTTGGCCCAACTCCTGCCCAAACGTCGCGCTTCCGACAGGGGCCTGTACCTGCAGCAACGCGGTCGCCATATGGCCTGCCGTCGACGGCGGTGCCAGCAGGGCACTCGCCGGGAAGGTGTTGCCGGCGTCCTTGCTGCCGTCATCGGCAGCAGGCAGCACGCCCGCCGCCAGGGTCGAGAGATCGGCCTTGCCGGCCACGAAAGCATGATCCGCCGCCGTCAGTGCCGAGGCGCCGGCATCACCCGCCGGCAACAGGCCGGCGCCACCCTGGCCGGCACCTCCGGCGGTCGCCAATCCGATCGGCCCGGCCTTCGCATTCGTCGCCGCGTTGCCACCGGAACCGCCGCCGGTGAGTGCCTGCAGGGCGGCACTCGCCGATGGCAGCATCGCCAGCATCGCGCCGGCCAGACTCGCGGCGGCGGTGCCATCCACGGCATCGACGGCGGCTTTCACGGTGTCACCCACCGCGCTGTCACCGGTACCGTCAAGCGCGCCAGCCAGTGGCCTGGCAGGTACCAACGCGGCCGCCGCCTTGGCCGGATCGGCGGGGTCGCTGGCGGGTGTGGTCGTGGACTGACTGGCTGGCTTTCCGGTCAGTTTGCGCGCCGGATCATGCGCTGACGGGCCAGGCTGATGCTGGCCCGCCGCCGACGTGCGACCGTCACTGGACGAGGCCTGCTCGCGATGCGGGCCGAGCTGTTGCCTGGCCGTGTCGAGCTGGCGATCAAAGCTGTTCGTGTCGTCGCCGGGTGTGCGCAAATCGTTCGCGCTGGAAGCGCGCGACGCGGCGGGCAACGGATTGGGCGTGGCAACTACGGCAGTCGTGGTCATCGAAAAAGACTTCCTTCAAGGTCCGCCGCACCTGCGGCTGTTGGCTCCCTCACCGGGTCCGCCGGTATTGCGAGCGTTCGTCCATCTCTTCCTGTTCGTACCGGTCGGCGGCCTGGCGCTCCTCTTCCAGGTAGCGGTCTACCACGGTCTCCAGGGCACTCTCACGCGCGTGCGCATGACGCCAGCGCGCACGCACCTGCTCGACCTGTCGCTGCAACCGCGTGATCTCGCTGTTTTGCTGGGCAATCGCCTGATCGATGCGCTCGACAAAATTCTGTCGGTTGACCAGGGCAGTGACCGACTGCGCGCCGTTGCCGCTGGCGGCGTACTCAAGCCGGTAACGGCGCAACTCGGCCAGTTGCAGCTCGGCCTTGGCCAGGCGCTGCTGATGCGTAGCCATTTGCGACAGCGCATCCTCGCTGCGCTGCCTGGCCTGCTCCACTGCCGGCTGCAGGGGCTGGGCGCGCGAACTCATGCCTTCACCTTGTCAGCGAGCGTGTTCAGCAGCGTGATCGCGTCATCCAGAGTCATCGGCTCATCCACTTCCTGTTGCAGGAACGCGCGCAGTTGCGGCCACATTTCAATCGCCTGATCGACCTGCGGATCAGAACCCTTCTGGTACGCGCCCACCGCAATCAGGTCGCGTTGCTGCCGATACGCTGAATAGACCTGACGGAACCGCTGTGCGGCACGCAGGTGCTCGCGTGAAACCACGGCGGGCATCACACGGCTGATCGAGGCCTCGATGTCGATCGCCGGGTAGTGCCCGGCCTCGGCCAAGTCACGCGACAGCACGATGTGACCATCAAGAATGGCGCGCGCCGCGTCGGCGATCGGATCGTGCCGATAATCGTCGCCCTCGGTCAGCACGGTGTAGAAAGCGGTGATCGAGCCACGCCCCTCGGCATCGTTGCCGGCGCGCTCGACCAGTGCCGGCATCATCGCGAATACCGACGGCGGATAGCCCTTGGTGGCCGGCGGCTCGCCGATCGCCAGCGCGATTTCTCGCTGGGCCTGGGCGTAGCGGGTAATCGAATCCATCAGCAGCAGCACACGCATGCCGCGATCTCGAAACCATTCGGCGATGGCCGTGGCGTATTGCGCACCGCGCAAACGCTTCAGTGGTGGCGCGTCGGCCGGCGCCGCGACGATCACCGCGCGGCGGCGCCCCTCCACACCCAGCGTATGTTCAACGAATTCCTTGACCTCTCGGCCGCGCTCGCCGATCAGCCCGACTACCACCACGTCGGCATTGGTGTAACGGGTCATCATGCCGAGCAGGGTCGATTTGCCGACGCCGGAGCCGGCGAACAGGCCCAGCCGCTGACCGCGCCCCACGGTGAGCAGGGCGTTGATCGCGCGCACGCCGACATCCAGCGGCGCGTCGATCGGCTTGCGCGCCATCGGATTGATCGGCTGGCTCTTCAGTGGCGCCTGCTCGTGCGAATCGAGCGGGCCGAGGCCATCCAGCGGAACACCGTCGGCGCCAATCACCCGGCCCAGCAAGCCCATGCCCACCGGCAAACCACCCTGCCGCGCGCTGGGACGCACCCGCGCATTGGGCATCACGCCATGCATGTCCTCGACCGGCATCAGCAGCAGTCGTTCGTCGGCAAAGCCGACCACTTCGGTATCCAGCTCGGCACCATCGGCCGTTTCGACCAGGCAACGTGAACCGAGTGCCGCCTCGCAACCTTCCGCCTCAAGGGTCAGGCCAACCACCCGGCGCAAACAGCCCTCCACGGTCAGCGTGCGTGCGGCGGCGGCCTGGGCACCACGCTGCGCCAACACGCCTTGCCAGCGCGCCTGTCGCTTGTCGAGTACGGCGTCGGTCGCGCTCATGCGCCCTCCTCCTCGGCCAGGATGTCGTCGCCAAGCACCGCGTCGATCACGGCAGCCAGACGGGTATCCAGGCGCAGGTCCAGCCGCGAACGACCACTCTCCATCATGCTGTCGCCGCGGGCCAGGCTCGGGTCGGCGCTCAGTTGCCAGTGTTCTTCCACCACGCCAAGTTCGCGCAGCAGTGCCATGTCGTCGGGGTGAAGGATTACCCGCAGGTCGCGACTGGCCGAGGGAAGCGCCTTCACCCCTTCACGCACACTCTGCGCAATCAGCTCCGGCGACTGCTTCAGCTCGGCGAGCACCACCCGACGGGCGATCACCGTCGCCAGGCGAACAAGCTCCTGCGCCGTGCGTTCATCCAGCACGTCCAACGGCCGCGCGGCCGCTTTGTACACGGCGAGCAGGCGCTCCATCTGCTGCTCCCCCTGCGCCTTGGCCGCGGCCATGCCTTCGGCATGACCGGCCGCAAAACCTTCGTCGCGCGCCTGTTGTTCCAGCGCCTCGAGCTCGCGCACGGTCGGCTGTGCTGGCGCCACGACTTTTTCCGGCACGGGCGCGCTGCCCACCTGGGGCAACTCCCAGCGCTGGAATTCCGTCGCCTCGTTGTCGAAGACGGCAGCCATCACACGAACTCCTCACCACCTGCCGACAGATTGAGCTGGCCGGCATCGGCCAGCTTGCGCGCGGCAGCCAGCACTTCCTTCTGCGCCGCATCCACTTCGCTCAACCGCACCGGACCAGTGACCTCGAGATCGTCGCGCAGCATGTCCGCCGCACGCTTGGACATGTTGGCGAAGATCTTTTCGCGAATGGCTGGTTCGGCGCCCTTCAGCGCCTTGGTCAAGGTCGCCGAAGGCACCTCGCGCAGCAGTACCTGCATGCCGCGGTCGTCGAGGTCAGCAAGATCCTCGAACACGAACATCAGTTCCTCGATCTGCCCGCCCAACGCCTCGTCCTGGCTGCGAATGGCCGCGATCAGCTCCGCTTCCTTGCTGCCTTCCATCGAATTGAGAATGTCGGCCGCGGCCTTCAGACCACCGACGCTGGCGGACTTCAGTTTCTTGCCCTGGCCTGAAAACTGACGCTCCATGATTTCGTCGAGCTCGTTCAAGGCATGCGGTTGCACGCCATCGAGCGAGGCAATCCGCATGATCGCGTCGGATCGCACGCGCGGCGGCAGGTAACCGAGCACTTCAGCCGCCTGTTCGGGCTCGAGATGGGCCAGCACCAGCGCGATGATCTGCGGATGTTCCTGGCTGATCATCTCGGCGATGGCGCGGCTTTCCATCCACTTCAGTGATTCCAGCCCCTTGCCGCTCCGACCGAGCAGGATCCGGTCGATCAGGCCACCAGCCTTGCTTTCACCCAGCGCACTGACCAGCACCTTGCGAATGTAGTCCTCGGTGCCGACACCGAACGAGGTCTGGTCGTTCATGTCGTTGATAAGCTTGTCGATCACCTTCTCGACCTGCTCGCGGGTCACTCCGGAGAGCGCGGCCATGGCGCTGCCAACCGCCTGCACGTCGCGGGCGCTGAGGTGCTTCAGCACCTCGGCGGCATCCTGCTCGCCCAGCGTCAGCAGCAGGATGGCTGCACGCTGTGCACCACTCGTGTGTGTCAGTTCAGCCGGCATCTTCGCTCACCCAGTTCTTCACGACTTGTGCAACCTGTTTGGAGTTTTCGCCGACCATGCGTTTGGCGGCACCGATACGCTGCTCGTAGGCCAATCCCTGGGTTACTGCAGCCAGGCGCGCAGGTTGTCGTTGCTGTCGCTCGTCGTCTTCGTCATCCAGATCGTCGTCGACACGTACCGAAATTCTCTGTGGCGCGCCTGGCGCCGACAATGCCCGCGCCTGTGTTTCACCGCGCAGCACGCCCTTCAGCAAGGGTCGCAGCAAGCCAAAGGCAACCAGCAGGGCAACCAGTACGCCAATCCCCTGCTTGATCAGATCCATTACGCCGGGACGCTGCCACAGCGGCAGCTCGGGCAAGGCCTCCATCGCCGGGCCGTGCTGAAAGGCCTGGTTGACCACGCTGACGGTGTCGCCGCGCGCTGCGTTGAAACCCACCGCGTTCTTGGCCAGGTCGGTCAGATGCTGCAGTTCTGCCGCGGTGAAGGCGACACTCTTGCCAGGCGCTCCATCCTTTCCGGGAGGTGCCAGCTTGTCATCGACCACCACCGCCACGCTGAGCCGGGCGAGCCGACCAGCGGGGTCGCTGACATGACTGATGGTGCGATCGAGTTCGAAGTTGCGCGTCGCGCTGCTGGAGCTTTCCGTGGGGCCGCTGGCCGTGGCCGACGCATTGGCCGACGCATTGGCCGAGGTCGCACCCGGGGTCGCAGGTGTGCCGGCGTTCGGCTTGGCGGCCGTCGGCTGCGCCACGTTGTTTGGCGGCTGGTTGCTCAGCGCACCCGGGACACCGCCCGACGCCGCCGACGCCGAATCGCGTTGCTCGTTGCTGGTCTGCTCGCTGCGCAGCGCCGCCGACTTCGGATCGAAGGTTTCGGTGGCCTTTTCGGACTGGCTGAAATCGAGGTCGACATAAACCTGCGCATGCACCCGACCCTGGCCAACCAGCGGGGTCAGCAATTGCTCGATGCGCGCGGCATAGGTGTTTTCCATTTCGGTGGACAGCCGCATGCGGGTGTCACCGACCGCACCGGGACTGCTCGGATCACTGGTCAGCAACTGGCCCTGCTGATCAATCACCGATACCTGGCTGGCATTGAGGTCGGGCACGCTGGCGGAAACCAGATGCACGATCGCAGCGACCTGGCCGGCATCCAGCTGACGCCCGGGGTACAGCGTGAGCAATACCGAGGCACTGGCCGCGCTGCTGTCGCGAATAAAGGCGGAGGGTTTGGGCAGCGCAAGATGCACGCGCGCCGCGCGCACCGACTGCAGGCCACTGATGGTATTGCCAAGATCGGCTTCGAGCTGTTGCTGATAGCGCGTGCGCTCGGCCAGGTCGCTCATGCCGAAGGGTGAATCGCCAGTCGTCGAGGTGCCGGAGGCAGTCCCCTGCGGCAAGCCACGTGACGCCAGTTTCAGGCGCAAGGCCGCCAGATCCGCGGCCGGCGCCATGATGCTGGAGCCGTCGGCGCTCAACTGGAACGGCGTGTTGTTGGCCTGCAACTCCTGGGTGATCGCCGAAGCGTCCTTCTGATCCAGCCCGCTGTACAACAGGCCGTAGTTGGGGCCACGCGACCACAGCACCACCGCCACGCCAAGCGCCACCGCCGCCGCCACACCGACCAGCAACAAAAGCTGGCGCGTCGCCGGACTGCGCGTGATCTGCTTGAAGGGATCCAGGCGCGAACCGTTGTTCTCGGTCGTCGCGATGGCATTGTCGGCCATGCTGATGCTCGTTATTTAATGGACATGATCTGTGGGACAGCGGAAGCGATCGACACGAGGTCAGACCGACATGTTCATGATTTGCTTGTAGGCATCGACCAGCTTGCTCTGTACCTGCACCATCGTGCGCAGCGAGAGATCGGCCTTCTGCACGGCAATCATCGTGCCGGCCAGGCTGACCCCGGGGTCGCCGCGCTCGAAACTCGTCGCCATGCGCCCGGCATCCATCTGGGTCTGACCCACCGCCGATATCGACTGCTTCAACAATGCCGAAAAGTCGCCCAGCCCCGGCGCAGCGCCTGCGGCTGCAGGACTGAAGGCCTTTTCCGGCATCCGCGTCTGCGCCGTCATCTGGCGCATCTGGGAGAGGAGATTGTTTACGTCGATCTGGGTCATGACGGTTTTCCAACGCGTGACGGTTTGTCTGAGGTGAGGTAGCACAAGCCGTGCCACGCTGCTGTCTTGCGCAAATTTCGCTGATGGCACGGTCTGGGCCGTGCGCGCCAGCACGCTGGAACGCGGGCAGCCGCTATCTGTCAGCGGCTGGCCCCGGCCCATGGCCTGCGGAGCGACGCTGACAGCGGTGATCCACAGGCCGCCGGTGTCCGGGCGCCTTGCAGCGAATTCGGATCAGGCCGCGAGGCCGGCCTGCAATCCGTACTTGCGCAACTTCTCAACCAGGGTGGTGCGCTGCATGCGCAGCAGCCGAGCGGCGTGCGCCACGACGCCGCCGGTGGCGTCAAGCGCCTGACGGATCAGGCCCAGTTCGATATCAGCCAGGTGATCCTTCAGGTCCAACCCGTCTTCCGGCAGGATGCCCAGTTGATCGAGCGCCGAGCGGCAGTCGCCCAGTTCGGCGGCGATGGCCTGGCCTTCCAGCAAGGCCGCCAGTTCGGGCGGACGTACCTCGTTGCCAAAATGCTTGCCGCGATATTTTTCCGGCAGATCACTGACGCGAACCTCGCCGTGCGGGTGAAGAATGGCCATCCGCTCGACCAGGTTCGACAACTCACGCACGTTGCCCGGCCATGCATGGGCGTTCAGCGCCTGCATCGCGCCAGCGCTGAAGCGCGCCTGGCCCAGCCCGCGACGGGTCAGCCGCTTGTTGAACTCCGATACCAGCGGCGACAGGTCGTCCAGGCGCTCGCGCAGCGAGGGCAGCTCCAGCGGAAACACGCTGAGGCGGTAGTAGAGATCCTCACGGAACTGGTCGTTGGCGATCGACTGCTCCAGGTTGCGATGGGTCGCGGCAATGATCCGCACATCGCAGCGCTGGGTCTTGTTGCCACCGACCCGCTCGAACACGCGCTCCTGCAGCACCCGCAGCAACTTCACCTGCATCGGCAGGCTCATGTCGCCGATCTCGTCCAGAAACAGGGTGCCGCCCTCGGCCATCTCGAAGCGGCCCTTGCGCGCACTGATCGCACCGGTGAACGAACCTTTCTCGTGACCGAACAGCTCGCTTTCCAGCAGCTCGGCGGGAATCGCGCCGCAATTGATCGCCACAAAGGGCTTGTCACGACGGGGCGATCCCTCGTGGATGGCGCGCGCCACCATTTCCTTGCCGGTGCCCGACTCACCCAGCACCAAGACGCTGGAATCGTAGCGCGCCACCTGGCGAATCAGTGCATTGACCCGTGCCATCGGCGCGGAATTGCCGACCAGACGCAGGTTGTCTGATTCGTCACCTTGCTGGCGCGCCTGGATACCGCGCATGGCCTCGGCCATCTGCTCGTAGCGCAACGGGAATTCAACGGTGCCGGTGCGCGGCGCAAAGGCGGAAGCAGCGGTGGTCAGCCGTTCGATCCACTGCGAATCCGCAGCGAGCAACACCGGCACGTAGGCCGCGGCGGTTCCCAGCAGGGCGAGTTGACGTTCGGCCTCGTTGTTGTTGGCAATCGAGCCGACATAGACCGCAGACCAGTTATGCGTGGTGTCGGTCACCGCCTGGCACTGCGCGCCAAGCTGGGGGTGGTAACCGAGGAACTGAAGGGCCGACATCACCGAAGAGGCGCGTGCTTCATCCGATTCGATGACAAGGAAGTCCATTTTGCTCATGACGTGGGGGAACTCTCTTTTGCTTGCTGCTTTGACCGGGTTCGAAACCGGTCGGCCCTGCCCTGGCCACGGTGCGGGGAAGCACCAGTGACTGACGAGGAAGAGGGAGCAAGAAGAGGGCCAGCCGTGTCAGCTCGTGCGCTGGAAAAACATCACCCAACGGGACTGAATCGATCGGCACGCCAACAGCAAGTTCATGGATCTGCTCGGGGTCGGATACGCAAACCCTTGCCGTGCAATCTATTTTTCGAGATCTTTCAGCGATGGCGACGAATAACGATCGCCGTATCCATCGTCGACAGGCGTCAAATAAACTTCGCGTCAAGGTTCCGTGATGTGACCGTCATCACAGAGTTGTTTGACGCTGCAGAAAGACAAACGTGACGTGGCTCACATTCTCAATTCAGGCTGTCGTGACCCTCACAAAGCTGAGTGACGCGTTTCGGCAACTTTGCGCCGATGAAGGCGAAACACGAAGCGCTCAATCGCGTCACTTGCAGACTCACCCATCGCGGCGAACACCACGAAAACACCACCGTCATCCAGATGACGCACGACCTTGGCGGGGAATTCCAGCGGCAGCGTGGGACAAGCATCCGGATGCAATCGCAACATCACGGATGGCGCCCCGCCCAGCAAGCCAGCCGGCAGCACCGCACCGATCGCGTTGAAACGGATCGACTGCCTCGGCGGCAGGCCCTGGGCTGGAAGAAGCACGCGATTGACGATCTCCACCAGAGCCGTGAGCTTGGCGTCCAGTCGCGTCATTTCCTGCAGCAAGGGGTTGTTCTCGTCCACCCCTTCCTTGCGACGCTCCTCGAGCGCGGCAATGGTGGCCAGCGTATTGGCGTTGCGCTCCGCCAGCCGCTGCAGTTCGCTGGCCGGCAGCGGCCATTCGATCCGCTCGCATTGCAGCGGCAAGCTGTCTTCACAGCTGATCCGCTCGGAAAACGCCAGCCACGCTTCGTCTTGCATGAGGTAACCACCCGTATAAGATCCACCCAGCCAACGGCAGATCGAGCCGCCGTGCCCCGAACGCCGGGGCCTGAGATCATGCCGTGGACGATAACCGATCGGTCCCGGACGACCTACTGACCCGGCAAAGCGATCTTGCCCTCAGCGTGTTTCGCTGGAGTCGAGGTAGGCGCTCAAGGCACGGTGATTGCGGCCTTGCTGCTCCAACGCGCGCGCGACGCCCTCGCGCGCCTGCGCGGTCAGCTGAACCAGTTGCTGGTGCTGTTGCTCGATCTGCATCAACAGGCTGTATGAAACCGTCGCAGTGGAAGCACCCTCGCGAATGGCCGCATCATAGTCAGGACTCATGCTCGCCACGATGGCCCAGTCCTTCTGCTGCGCTGCGCCGAGCATCAGCGTGCCCAGTTGCAGCGCCTGATCCAGCGGTGCATGCGCTGCGCCGTTCATCGCACGCCACCGGCAACCCGCTGGCCCGCGGCCATGTAGTCGGGACGGATGGCGAGCCAGCCATCACGAATCGGCGTCAGCAGGTTGATCACCTCGTCCAACGCGCCGGTATCGTCATGCAGCTGAGCAATCAGCAGGCGGCGCGAAACATATTCGTACAGTGAGTCCAGCCGCTGGGTCAGTGTGGCGTCGACCTTGTGATCAAGGCTGTTGCGCAGCTCGTTCACAATACTCACGGCGCCGGTAATGGCGCGGCCCTTGGCGGGCACGTCGCCGTGAATCATATGTCCGCGAGCCTGCGTGATCCGGTCGATGACACCGCTCAGAAGCAAGTTCACCAATTGATGCGGATCGGCATCCTCGATACCACCCCGCACGCTGTTCTGCTGGTAGATCGCGCTGGCTTTGCGCATGTATCCGTTGGTCATGTCGAATTCCTGTCAGATCAATTTGTCGACTTGTTCAATTGCGCCAGCGTCGTGGTCAAAAAGCTGCTCGTATTGTTGAGACTGGACATCAACGTATCGAGGTTGGTGTATTGGGTTTGCAACGTCTGCTGATAGACGGCCATGCGCGCGCTGAGGGCGGTCTTCTGGGTCGATAGAGAAGTGAGGCTGCTGGTCAGGCTCTGCTGGCGCGTCGCGATGATGCCGGTGCTGGACGTGAACGTGCTGATGACGCTGCTGAGATTGGTCGCGTAGCCATGGGTACCTGAAAACAGATCCTGCACGGCGCCAGGGTTTGAGCTGAGCGCGCTGTTCAGGGTCGTCGAGTTCACCGACAAGCTGCCGTCCGCCTGGCGCGTGATCCCCAGCGCAGCCAGAGATCCGATGCTGTTGCCCGCCACGCCCTTGCTGAGTGCGCTGGATATCTGACTTACCACCGAATTCAAGGTGGAATCGCCCAGCAACGGGCCTGACGTCTTGGTGGTGGAATCGAAGCTGGAAAGCGTCCCGACCTGGGTCACGTAGCTGTTGTAGGCAGTGACAAACGCCTGGATGGCGGTAGCGGCGCTGCTGGTATCCTGCTTGACGGTCAGCGTGGTCGAGCCGGTGGTGGCCAGGTTGATGGTCACACCGTTGATGGCGCCACTGACCGCATTGCTTGCGCTGCTGACGGCGATGCCATTGAGCGTCAACTGGGCGTCCTGTGCCTCACTGCTTCCGGCCGTGCCCAGGCTGGTGGCGAGGTCGCTGAGACCTGATGTGCTGCCGCTGCCGGCCGAGATCGTGAAGCCATTCGCCACGCCGGTCTTGTTGGAACTCAGCAGCAACTGCGAGCCGTTGGTGCCGTTGATCACCGTGGCGGTGACGCCCGGATTGCCGGAAGCGCTGTTGATCGCACTGGCGATATCAGACAGTGTCGCCGTCGATGGAATGGTGAGGTTGACGCTGTTGGTGCCGACTCCGATCGTCAGGGTTCCGGCACCCACCGCCGCGGTGCTGGCAGATGCACCACTGGTGCGCTGCTGGGCGGTGGCGAGCTGGGTGACGTCAAGCGCGTAGCTGCCTGGCTGTGCATCAGCGAGTGTGCTGACGGTACCGATCGTGGTGTCGGTCAGCCCCGCCGTATAGCTCTGGAACGTGCTCGCCTTGGACAGTGTCGTCACTGCGGACTGAAGCGAGGTCAGCGTGCTGCTCAGCGAATTCAATGCGGTGAGGGTGGTATTGGCCTGATTCGTGGCGTTGGTGATCTGCGTCAGCGGTGCCGCCTGCTTGGCATTGACCAGCGCAGTCACGATCGAGGTGACATCCAGCCCCGAACCGATACCCGCCGAGCTCAGGATCGCCTGCCCCGCCCCGGAGGACGAGCTGCTGCTTGCCGCCGTATTGCTGCTCGTCGAGCTGGTACTGGATGTCAATGCCGAAAGCAGGGAACTCAAGCTGCCAGTGGAGGACGTTGCGCTGGTGGTCATGATGATCGTCTCGGTGAAGTCGGGCCCCGCTGGATGAAAGCGGTAGCGGCGAGTCGCCGGCAAAAACCTCGTCTCGCACAAGGGCTTTGCCGGCGGCTCCGGTCTGGATGGCAGTACAAGCGTGCTGCACTGCCATCCATTTCAAAGCCAGCTGACCACCGCTCGCGGCGACTGGACGCCACGAGCGGTGGGTTCAACTGTTACTGCAGCAGCTTCAGTACCTGCTGCGGCTGCGAGTTGGCCTGTGCCAGCACCGAGATACCCGCCTGCTGCAGGATGTTCGCCTTGCTCAGGTTCGCCGTTTCGGCGGCAAAGTCTGCGTCCTGGATGGTGCTCTGCGAGGAGGACAGGTTGTTCTTCTGCGCGCCGAGGGTGGAGATGGTCGACTCGAAGCGGTTCTGGATCGCGCCCAGGGTGCTGTTCAAGTTGCTGACCGTATTCAATGCCACGTCGATGCGCGAGATCAGGTCATTGGCGCCATCCACCGTGCCCACGGTGCCGCTGGCCAGGCTGCCGCCAACCGCGGCGACGTCGCCCACAGCATAGGTAGCTGCGGTATTGTCGTTCTTCGCGTTGGCACCAATCACGTTGCCTTTGGTATCTGCAATGGTCAGGCCCTGGGTGGTGTCGCTGGAGTACAGGTTGATGCCCTTGCCATCGGCGCTCACCGCGGCGCTGACGCCGGAGATGTTGGACGCATTGATCGCGTCGGAAATATCCTGCAGGCTCTTGGCGCCGGTCAAATCCACCGCGTGGCCATTGATGCTCAGGCCCTCGGTCGCCAGGTCAGGAGCAGCGGTAGCGGCGGTAGCAGCGGTACCAGCGGTCGCAGTGGTTGTACCGAAAGCTGCGGCACTGGCGGTCCCGCTGACAGCTGGCGCGGCAGAGCCGATGGTGCTATCGGCAGCCGTCAGAACCCCACCGGCATTGGCAGAAACGCTAAGCCCCGAGGCACCAAGCTTGGTGTTGATGTCGGAGACAAGAGCCGCGGTATTCGCATAGCTGGCATTCAACGTGATGGTCGTACCACCAATCGTGAGGCTGTCGTTGGTGCCAGTGGTGTAGGTCAACGATGCCGCCGTTCCACCCGCCGTTGACCCGCCGGTTCCAGTGGTGGCAGCGGTGCCCGAGAATGCGGCGCTGATATCGCCCGTGGACACTTCAGCCACTGCGCCGATCTGGCTGGCCTTGACGCCCTGGTTCACCGCCACACTGATGGTCTGGCCCACATTCGCACCGACCTGGAAGCTCAGGTTGCCGAGCGAACCGTCCAGCACTTTCTGGCCATTGAAGTCGGTCTGGTTGGCGATACGGGTGATTTCCGACAGGCGTTGCTGCACTTCGGTATTGATCGAGGCGCGGTCGGCATCGGTGTAACTGCCGTTGGCGGACTGCACCGACAGATCGCGGATCGCCTGCAGGTTGGCAGTGACCTGGCTCAACGCCGACTGGGTCGTCTGCGCCAGGTTGATCGCATCGCTGGCGTTGGAGCTGGCCTGGCCGAGGCCGCCGATCTGGGTGGTGAAGTTGGTCGAGATCGCGTAGCCCGCCGCATTGTCGGAGGCGCTGTTGATCTTCAAGCCCGAGGACAGGCGCGCGGTGGCCTGCGACAGGGCGCTCTGCGACTTGGACAAGTTGTTCTGCGCGGTCAGCGAGTTGATGTTGGTATTGATGCTGAGTGTCATGGGTATCTCCTGGAGGAAAGCTAGAGCCGGTTTGTTGTTTCGTTCTGCATCCCGGCGGTAAGGTTCCTTCGTGGGAAATCCATCCGCCTCGGATAGTTTTTCGGCGTGCAGAGCAAATACTTGAGTCCTTGTCCATGGATTTTTCCTACTGCAGGCGTCAGGGGTTCCGAGACCCTTCGCCGCCTGCCCTTCCAGCCCGCCGTTTTCCAGGGCGAACCTCCCGCGAAAACCCGTTCAATCCATCACTTGATGTAATTGAACAAACTCATCGAGCTGACTTTTGCAAATACCTGCTGCGATGCCTGCAACGAAGCCGATTGCGACGAAAGATTGCTTATGGCCGTATAGACGTCCACATTCTGAACACTTGAAAGCGCCGCCTTATAGGTAACCCCAAGGTCCTGATATGCACTCTGCTGTGTGCTGATCGTGTTCATCCGACCACCTACCGAAACTTCGGTACTGGTGACGGCTCCAGCTGCCTGATCCAGCGACTCCATCTGCCTACTGAGCGTATTGGCCAGCTGCGTGCCGGTGCTGTTGCCCTGCAGCGCACCGATCATGTTGTTCAGCGTGGTGAAAACATCTTGTGTGCCGCCAGACTGGATGCCCACCGTATCGCCTGCCGATGGTGTACCGCTCAACGCAACGGTCATGCCGTTGAAACTGATGCTGCCGCCATTCTGGTAAGTGCCGCCCACTGGGTTGCCGCCGCTGTCCAGCACCGGGTTGCCATTGGCGTCTGCGGCGGTCCAGCTGCCGCCGGCAGCAAAGGTGATGGTGTACCCGCCACCACTGCTGGCGTTGGCGCTGCTCCAGGCGACCGGGTCGCTGACACTGTTGGCACCCACGATCAAGCTGCCGGCGTTGGCAGCGCCAGCACTGGCCGTGAAGGTGCCATTGCCCGCCGGAATATTCATGAACAGGCCGCTACCGGGGTCGCTGGTGGCGATCTGCAGACCGGGGCCGGCAGTGGCCATCTGGGTCGACTCATTGCCCGTATAGCTCACCGCACCCGTGCCACTGGCAACAAAGGGCAAGGTGGTGGTGCTGGTGCCCGCAAAAAGTGCGCTGCCATTGCTGTCGTTGGTATTGGCCAGTTGCACCAGCTGATCGCGCAACTGAGTCAACTGAGTGGCCATGTCATTGCGATCACTGCGGGACAGGGTGCTGTTGATGCCCTGGATGGCCATCGAGCGCACGCTGTTGTAGAGACTGCTGACCGAACTCAGTGCAGTCTGCTCGGTGGAAAGCCGTGTATTGGCGCTGTCCATGTTGGCTGAATACTGCGTGTTCGCCGCCATGATGTGGTTGAGGCTGATCATCTGACCGGCGCCACCCGGATCGTCCGACGCGACATTGATGCGCTTGCCGGTGCTGACCTGATTCTGGGTAGCCGCCAGCGCACTCTGCTGGTTCTGCATCGTGTTGACTGACTGTTGGTACATCCAGCTGGTAGAGACGCGCATGTCGATTACCTGTACGTGGGTTTCGCTGTTGTCAGGATCGGCGGACTGCGTCAGCGCGCCTGCACGGCTGACAGCAGACTGGAGAAAATCGTCTGCGAGGCCGAAATGATTTGCGCCGAGGCCTGGTAGGCCTGCTGAAAATTGACCAGCTTGGCCGCCTCTTCATCCAGGTTCACGCCGGAAACACTCTGCTGCGCGGACACCGCCTGGTTGTTGAGGCTGGTTTGCGTAGTCAGGTTGGTGGTTGCCTGGCTGCCAACGGTGCCGATCTGGGTGGTGATGCTGGCGTAGGCACTCAACACTGAAGTACCGCCCCCGGCCAGCACGCCCCGGTTGGCCAGTGCCGCCAGGGTCAGTGCGTTGCTGTTGTCGTTCAGCCCGTTGGTATTGGCCGCCACGCTGAAGCTGTCTCCCGCAGCTGGCGTACCACTCACCGGCACGCTCCAGCCGTTGGCTGTAATCGGCTGGCCGGCCGTATAGGCGCCGCTGGCCAGCACCGCGCCGCCAGAATCCGTCACCTGATAGGCATTGGCCGAGGTGAAGGTGATGGTGGCGTTGCTGAGCAAGGCGGCATTGCTGGAGTCGGTGACGCTGATGGCACCGGCCGTGGCGGTGCCGGCATTGCTGCTTGCCGGGCTGGTTGCCAGGGCCGCCGCAGCAGCGATCCCCGAAGGGTCGGTCATGCTGACGGCAATCCCGGTCGCCGCATGGCGGGTGGGCTGGATCTGGTAGCTGTCGCCGGCCTGAGCAGCACCGGTGATGTTGAAGGTGAGCCCGTCGGCGGAGAGGCTGCCGTCGGCATTGGTGGTCAGTGACACGCTCTGGCCGCCGGTCGTCTGCAGGTTCCACTGCGTACCGTTGTAGCTGAGGTTGTAGTCCGACGCCGTCAGCTGTGACACATTGCTGATGCTGGCTGCCACCGTGGCCGTGCCCTGGTTGCCAGCGGCACTGAGTACGGTTGGCGAGGGCACGCTGAAGATCGCAGCGCCCTGCTGCCCCTTCAGGTCAAGACCTTGTGCCTGCTGTGCATTGACGCTGGAAGCCAGCGCAACCGCTGCCTGGCCAAGCTGGTTCTGGATCGGATTGAGCACATTGCTGCGGTAATCCAGCAATGCGCCCAGGGTGCCGCCACTGACGCTGCTGGTGATGTCGCTGCCCGCGCTGGTATAGACATCCGGCGTGGTCGGGTCGTAGGTGCTGCCGGCGGTGGACAGCGGGTAGGAAATGTTGCCATTGACCAGCGCCTGACCACTCGAGGAGTACACGCTGACCGTACCGTTCTTCTCGCTCACCGCGGTGACCCCGAGGTAGCCGGAGAGGGTGCTGATGAGGGCGTCGCGCTGGTCCAGCAAGGCATTGGGCTGGCCGGTGCCGCTGGACTGGTTGATCTGCTGGTTGACGTTGGCGATGTTGCTCAGCACGCTGTTGATGCTGTTGACCGTGCTGCTGATCTGGCCGTTGACCTGGCCTTGCTGCTGGGTCAGCTGCTGGCCCAGCGTGTTGAACACCTGGGTCAGCGCACTGGCGCTGCCGAGCAGCGCCTGGCGGCCAGACGTGTCGCTGGGTGAGTTCGCCACGGTACTGAATGTACTGTAGAACGAGTCCAGCGAGCCCTGCAGGTCACCGCTGGCGCTGAGTGAACTGTTCAGCGTGGTGGCAAGGTCGTTATAGGTGGTCGCCCGCTGCAGGCTCGAGTTGCTGCTCCACAGCGCGCTGGTCAGAAAACTGCTGTAGGCACGCTGCACCGCAACCACGTTGACACCACTGCCAATGGTGTAACTGCTGTTGGTCTGGGTGATGCTCTCGGTCTGCCTTACCACCTGCATGTTGTAGCCAGGGGTATTGACATTGCTGATGTTGTTGCTGACCGTATTCAGTGCCACCTGCGCGGCGCTGAGCCCGGAAATGCCGGTGCTGAGCATGTTAGACATGGGCAATTCCTAAGCGCTTCATAGTGAGGGTGTCGGCAATTTGACGGCGTTCTTGAGCGCATCCAGCGCCTGGCGCATGGCCGGGCTGTTGGCGATGGCGGCGATTTTCGTGGCGTAGGAGGGGTCGGTGGCATAGCTGCCACTGATCAGACCGCGGGCAAAGCCAAGCACGTCATCGCCCTTGCCCAGCGCGCCTGCATAGCGCGGGTTGTTGGCGAGCAGGTTGGCGTAGTCCTCGAAGGACTCCTTGGGTGACTCGTAAGAACGAAACTGGGCCTTGCGCCGCACCGCCACGCCGTCCTCGAATTCCAGTGTCGGCACGTTGACGCGCTGGCCATCCCAGCTCGAACCAGCCTTGATGCCGAACAGGTTGTTGCTGCTCGCGCCATCGGTATGCGTGGGCATGTGCTTTCCCCACTGGGTCTCAAGCGCAGCCTGAGCCAGCACCGCACGCAGCGAGACGCCCAGCTTTTCAGCGGCCTTTTTCGCGTACGGAGCCACCTGCATCACGAAATCGGTGGCATCGGCGGGCACGAAGTTCGAGACGGCCTTGCCGGCGGAACTGACCGCATCGACCACCGCGCCCAGGCGCTTCTTCCAGTTGTCTTCCGAATGGGCGGACGGTGGCTGGGCCGAGTCGGACGGGTCCGCGGCCTGCCCCGGTACCACCGGTTGCGCGGCAGCCGCCTGCCCGCCCAGCTGGCGCACCAGCATGTCGGCAATGCCAAGGCCGTGCCCTGAGTTCGACAGGCTCACCGAGAGCTGCTGGTCGAACAGGCCTTGCCACGCATCACCGGCCTGGCTGTCGAACAGCTGGTCGCCGTAGTTGGCGTCGCGCATCGACTTCAACACCATCTGGGTGAAGATCGATTCAAACTGCTTGGCGACCACCGGCAACGCCGCCTTGCTGTCGGTCTGTGCCTGCTGACGCAGGGCACTGAACCCGGACAGATCGGTCCAGGTGTCCATACTCTGCGTCGCCATGTTGCCGCCGATAGCCATCAGATCACCACCAACTCGGCATGCAGCGCGCCGGCCTGCTTGAGTGCCTGCAGGATCGAGATCAGGTCGCTTGGTGCCGCACCGACCTGATTCACCGCACGCACGATGGTGTCCAGGCTGACACCCGGACCGAACTTGAACATGTGGCCGCCGCCCTCGCTGATCTGCACGCTGCTGCTCTGCACGATCGCGGTCTGGCCCTTGCTGAAAGGCGCCGGCTGGCTCACCTGCGGGTTTTCACTGATCGTCACCTGGATCGCCCCATGTGCGACGGCAGCCGCACTGACCCGCACATCGGAACCGATCACGACGGTGCCGGTGCGCGAATTGACCACGACCCGTGCTGGCGGAGCGCCGGGGTCTACCTCAAGGTTCTGGATCGCGCCGAGCCAGGCCACCTTCTGCGAAGGGTCCTGCGGTGCACGCACCGATACCGTACCGCCGTCGACCGCGGCGGCCGTGCCGGCGCCGTAAGCGTGATTGACCGCCTGTGCGATGCGCGCGGCGGTGGTGAAATCCGGGGTGTTGAGATTGAGCATCAGGTCGCCGGCACCGGCAAACGCCGAAGGCACGCTGCGCTCGACCGAGGCGCCGCCGGGGATGCGTCCGCTGTCGTTGATGTTGACCTGCACGCTCGAGCCGCTCTTGCCCTGTGCGCTGGCGCCACCAATCACCACACTGCCCTGGGCCATGGCGTAGACATTGCCGTCGGCGCCACGCAGCGGGGTCATCAGCAACTGGCCGCCACGCAGGCTCTTGGCATTGCCGATCGACGCCACGGTGACGTCGATGTTCTGCCCCGGCTTGGCGAACGGCGGCAGATTGGCGGTGATGATCACCGCCGCGGCGTTTTTCAACTGCGGCGTGACATTGGCCGGTACCGTGACACCGAACTGACGCAGCATGTTTTCCAGGCTTTGCGTGGTGAAAGGCGCCTGGGTGGTCTGGTCACCACTGCCGTCCAGCCCCACGACCAGGCCGTAGCCGATCAACTGATTGCTGCGCACGCCACCAACCGAGGCAAGGTCCTGAATCCTGTCCGCATGCGCCGGCGCCGGTACAGCCAGTGCAACCATCGCGCAAGCCAGCACGCCGATACCCGATGAACGCCAGCGCGAAAGCATCTGCCGAATGGCGGCACGACGGTGCTCGCCGATCAGGCGGCCGCTCGCCGCCGCCATGTGCCTGGCTTCGGTGCTCGCACGCTCCGCCCGACGCTCAGGCGTCGCCGCGGAAGCGGCCGCAGGCATGGGCCTCGTCAGCGGGTTCGGTTTCATCAGAACGGCATCCATTTGGAGTTGAAGAAGCGCGCCAGCCAGCCTTGCGTATTCGCATCGGCGAGCGAGCCACGTCCCGTGTATTCGATATGCGCGTCGGCTACCCGGGTGGATGCCACGCTGTTGTCCTGGGCGATATCCTGCGGCCGCACGATGCCGGAGATGCGCACCAGCTCCTGCCCCTGGTTGATGGTCAGCAGCTTCTCGCCACGCACGAACAGGTTGCCGTTGGACAGGCGTTTGGCCACGGTGACGGTGATCTGCCCGGTCAACTGATTGCTCTGGCTGCTTGAACCGGCGCCATCAAAGGAATTTTTCCCGTTCAGTCCGACGCTCGCCGCCTGGCCGTTGAGCGTGACCGCCTGACCGAGAATGGTGGGCGCCGCGAGGGCGACACTGTCGTTCTTGCTGGTGCTGGTGGTCGCCTTCTTGCTGGCCTGGGTGCTTTCCTGCAGGACGATGGTCAGAATGTCGCCCGTCCTGTGCGCATGGGTGTCGCTGAACAATTCCATATCCTGGGCGTCGTGATAGATCGAACCGTCCACCGGCGCAGGCGCATCCGTGTCCTTGGGCGCCGTGGCAGCCCACTGCGAATCGTCACGCACGGCGGCTTGCTGGATACAGCCGACCAGGGACATCAACAGCATGATGGCCAGTCCGCGCGCGACGAAATGAAACGAGTTCATCATCATGCTCACATGTTGGTCGTCAGGTTCTGCAGCATCTGATCGGCGGTGGTGATCGCCTTGGAATTCATTTCGTAGGTGCGCTGAGTCTCGATCATGTCGACCATTTCGCTCACCACGTTGACGTTGGACGACTCCAGTGAGCCTTGCTGCAGGGTGCCCAGTCCGTTCAAGCCGGGGGTTCCGGTTTGCGGTGACCCGCTGGAGGTGGTTTCCAGATAGAGGTTGTCGCCGTTGGCCTGCAAACCGGCCGCGTTGACGAAATTGGCCAGCTGCAGCGTACCGACCTGGACCGACGCCGCGCTGCCATTGGTGGTGGCCGAAACGGTGCCATCGGTGCCGATGGTGACGCTCTGGACGTTGGACGGCAGGGTCACCGGCGGGTCCAGCGCATAACCATTGGCGGTCACCAGCTGACCGTTGGCATCGGTCTGCAATGAGCCGTCGCGGGTATAGGCGACGGTGCCGTCGGGCATGCTGACCTGCAGGAAACCGTTGCCCTGGATGGCGACGTCAAGCGAATTGCCGGTCTGCGCAATGCTGCCCTGGGTGAACGTTTTTGCCGTGCCGACCACGCGCACGCCGGTACCCAGCATCAGGCCGGAGGGTGACAGTGTCTGCTGCGTGGTCTGACCGCCGGCCTGCCCTTCGTTCTGGTACATCAGGTCCTGGAACGTGGCGCGCGAGCTCTTGAAACCGGTGGTGCTGGCGTTGGCCAGATTGTTGGATATGACATCCATGCGCGTCTGCTGCGCATCGAGGCCGGTCTTGGCAACCCAAAGGGAAGAAAGCATGGTCAGTCACTCCGAATAGTGGCGCAGTCGTGCTTCAGTTCGTCTGCAAAAGTTTTGTGGCAGAGGCCGCGTTGTCCTCTGCGCTCTTGATCGACTTGATCTGCATGTCGTATTGGCGCGACAGGGCGATCATCTTCACCAGCTCGGCCGAAGCATTGACGTTGCTGCTTTCCAGCGCACCGGAAGTCACCCGGACGGCGGGGTCGACATCGGCCTGCCCGCCATTGGCCATGTGCAGCAGGCCATCGGCACCCTGGGTCAGGGTGCTCGGGTCGGGATTGACCAGTTTGAGCTGACCCAGGGCCGATACCGTGTTGGGTCCGTTGCCTGCAGGCACCGCCGAAATCGTGCCGTCCTCACCAATGCTGATGTTCTGGCTGTCACCGATCGTGATCGGCCCGGACGCACCCATCACCGGATAGCCATGGGAGTCGGTCAATTGGCCGTCCGAGGTCACCTGCAGGTTGCCGGCACGGGTATAGCCTTCCGAACCGTCGGGCGCCTGCACGGTTAACCAGCCGCTGCCATTGAGTGCCACATCCAGCGGACGACCGGTGGTGCGGAGCGAACCCTGCGAAGGGTCCTGTCCGAGACCCACCGCGACCGCGTTGACGCGCGTGGATAACCCATCGCCCAGCACCGGCAGACTCCTGAACGCGCTCAGCTCGCTCTTGAAGCCGACAGTTGAGGCGTTGGCCAGATTGTTGCTGACGGCCTCCTGCGCACGCATCATCTGCGTGGCTCCCGTCATGGCTAGATAGAGTGAGTGGTCCATGGCGATCTATCAGTGACCGACCGCGTTGAACAAGGCCGAAGCCAGCGTGCTGTCGGTGGAAAGCACCTGAGCGTTGGCCTGGTAATCGCGCTGGGCCTGGATCATGTTCACCAGCTGCGCGGTCGTGTCGGAGGTATTGGAGCCCTCAAGCGCACCGGACTGCACGCTGCCGAACTGACCCACACCGGCTGAGCCCATGATCGCCACGCCGGAATCGCCGCTGGCAGCCCAGGTGGAGTTGCCCAACTGGCGCAGGCCCTGCAGATTGTTGAAGTTGGCCAGTGCGATCTGGCCAATCTGGGCACTCTGGTTGTTGGAGTAATTGGCGGTAACCACGCCCTTGCTGTCCACATCGATGGACGAGAACGTGCCTGCTGCAAAACCGTTCTGGTTGATCGTGCCGGGCGAATAGCCGGTGCCAAACTGGGTGGTATTGGTCAGATTGACAGTCAACGCCAGCGGCGCCGAACCATTGCCCAGGTTCACCGGGGTGAAGGCCAGATTGCCGCCGGCCGGGGTCAACAGATTGCCGTTGGTGTCGAACGTCACCGGCTGTGTGCCTGCGCTGTTGCCATCCACATACAGGTTCGCGTTCCAGCTGTTGGTGGCGGTCTTGACGTAATAGATGGTGCCCTGATGCGAACCACCCTGGGAGTCGTAGACGGTGACTGGCGTGGCCGCGTTGTAGCTGCTCGCGTCGGTGGTGCTGAAGGCGTTTGCCGGCACCGTGGCCGAGGCCGGAAGATTCGAGGTCATGCTGACCAGGCTGGTCGGCGTGGCATTGCTCTGCGCCGCAGTGAGGCTCAGGTTGGTCAGCGTGCTGGTATCGAAGCCACCGGCACCGTTCGGCGGATAGACCTGCAAGTAGGCACCGGTCGGCGTCACCAGGTTGTTGTTGGCATCGGGCTGAAAGTCACCGGCGCGAGTGTAGGTGACGCCAGTGCCGTCATTGATGGCGAACAGGCCGTTGCCGCTGATCGCCAGATCCGTGCTGTTGTTGGTGGTCTGGATATCGCCCTGCGCGAATTGCTGGGCCACATCGACCAGACGCGCACCGCTGCCGACCGCGGTCGAATTCAGGTTGACGCCGGTCACCGCGAACACATCGGCGAACTGCGCCGTCGAGCCCTTGAAGCCGGTGGTATTGGCGTTCGCGATATTGTTGGCAATGACGTTCAGGTCTGCCTGGGCTGCATTGATTCCGCTGAGTGCCGTAGTCAAAGCCATGATTTATTCCTCGAATGAAAGAGAGATTGGATTGCGTGCATCAGAGAATCTGCGCCACCTGGGCCAGCGGTACGCCGCCGATGCCAGACACCTGCAGGTAGGTACCCACCGAACTGCCGCCATAGCCAACGGCGGTCACGGTGCCGGCGGCGTAGGTGTCCAGCGAGCTGCCATTGCTGCTCGCCGCCACGTTGTAGGTGCCGGCCGCCGCCGCATTGCCGCTGTTGTCCTTGCCATCCCAGCTGAATTGCGCGAGGCCGCTTTTCTGGTTTCCCAGATCAAGCGTGCGCACCACATTGCCGGCGCCGTCGGTGATGTTCACGGTGACGTCGCCGGCCGTGCTGACATTCGCCGCCCCGGTCACGGTGCTGCCGCTGTAGCTGACCGTGGACGACGGCACCATCACCTGGCGATTGACCAGGCTGGCCGAGCCAAGCACCTGCGAGGTCTGCATCGAGGTGTTGAGGCTGCTGGTCAGTCCACTGACGGCAGTCAGCAGGTCCTGCGAGCTGGACAACTGGCTGAACTGCGCCATCTGCGAGACAAACTGCGTGTTGTCCACCGGCTTGGTCGGGTCCTGCGCCTGCAGCTGTGCGGTCATCAGCTTGAGGAAGTCAGCCTGCGACAAGCTGGCCGACGTCGCCGTACCGAGTACGGAGCTGGCTGAAGCAGCCGAGCTGTTGGTATTGATGGTGGTCATGGTGCGCTCCGGAACCGTTACTGGCCGAGGGTCAGGGTCTTCAACATCAGTTGTTTGGTGGTGTTCATGACCTCGACGTTGTTCTGGTAGGAACGCGAGGCAGAAATCATGTTGACCAGCTCGTCGACGGGATTGACGTTGCTGGAATAGACATAGCCGTCCGCATCGGCCAGCGGATTGCCTGGCTCGTAGCGACTGGGGATCGACGCCTGGCTTTCGGTAACGCCAACCACCTGCACGCCATTGCCGGCTCCTTCCTCCGTACTGCCGCCAGCGGCCAGCGACTGTTGCTGCTGGATCTGCGAGAACAGCGGCTCCTTCGCGCGGTAGGCCGTGGCCGCCGAACTGGCGACGCTGTCGGCATTGGCCAGGTTGCTGGCCACGGTGTTCAGTCGAACCGACTGCGCGGCCATGCCCGAGCCGGCGACATTGAAAATCGAGAAAAGCGACATCAGCCCTGGCCCCCGGTGATCGCGGTGCGCAACATGTGGATCTGCGCGGTGATGAACGACAGGCTGGCCTGGTAGTGCACGCTGTTGGCGGCAAAGTCCGCCTGCTGCACCTGCTCGTCGACCGTGTTGCCATCCATGCTTGGCTGGTTGGGTATCTGGTAGGCGAGCGGCGCATTCGACGCGGCACTGCCGCTGCCGATCTGGCCCGGCGCCGTGGTTTGCAGCGCGAGGTTGCCGTCAGAGCCGCTGGCGGAGGCCAGCGCCTTGCGAAAATCGACGTCTCGCGCGAGATACCCCGGCGTGTCGGCATTGGCCATGTTGCTGGCCAGCACCTCACTGCGGCGCTGCCAGAGGTTCAGCGCCTGGGTATTGATTCCGAACAGGTTGTCAGTGGTCAGGCTCATCGCTTCGCTCCGCAGGGCAGTTGCTGCACGGGAGAGAAGGCAAATTGCATGCCATAGGCCTGAAACCCTTGCTGGGACTGGGTTTCAAGAAATCACCGCGGCGCCATGACGCGCCAGCGGGGAGCAGAAGACGGTTTGTTGACGCGCCATGGACGCGTCGCTCGTCACTCGATCAGGGGGCGGGCTGTGGCTCGGCGGAGGCCAGCATGTCGAGTACGGTCTGGGCGAGCACGTCCGGCTGGAATTTGGCCACGAAGCGATCCGCCTTGACCTCCTTGACCATGCCCTCGTTGAACAGGCCACTGAGGGAACTGTGCAGCACTACCTTGAGCCGACGCAGGCTCGGTGTTTCGCGGATGGCACGGGTCAGCGCGTAACCATCCAGCCGAGGCATTTCGATATCCGACACCACCAGCCCCACTTGCTGCTCATCGCCCGCCTGCGCAAGCTCCAGCAGCTGGTCCAGCGCCTCGCGCCCGTCATGGGCGACGACGCACTCGATATTCATCTTGCCGAGCAGGCCAACCACGCGGCGCCGTGCGATAAGCGAGTCGTCGACCACCATGACGCGCCGCGGATGATGCGTGCGATCGCTGATCAGCCGCTGCATCTGCTCGGAAAGCTCGGCCGGGGCAACGTCGATGCTGGCCAGCACGTGTTCCACGTCGACCACAGCCAGCAAGGCGCCGTTGATACGCGTGACCGCATTGACTCGTGCGCCGTAGCCCAGCGTGCTCGGCGGCGCCACCAGGGACTCGCCCTCGCAATGCACCATGTGCTGAAGATCCGCCACCAGGAAACCCTGCACCGTGCGACTGAACTCGGTCACCATCAGATGGGCCGATTCCACATCGCGCAGCGGCGCATAGCCCAGGGCGGCCGCAAGGTCGATGACCGGGATCGTCTGCCCGCGGTAATCGCAGGTTCCCACCTGCAGCTGGTGCTGCCTGGGTATGCGTTCGATCGGTGGGCGGCGCAACACCTCGCGCACCTTGAATACATTGATGCCGAACAACTGCGCGTCACCCAGCCGGAACAGCAGCATGGCTACCCGGTTGTGCCCGGCCAACCGCGTATGTTGCTCAACCTTGTCCAGCAGTGTGCCGCCCATGAAGCGTCCTCAAGCAAGCAGGTACCGCGCCGGCAACCTGTGCAACCGGTATCGGCGGCAGTGCGCCAGGCTTGAGCGGCGACCAGACCGGATCGATCCACCATCACTGGCACGTGAATTGCTTGTTCAAGTTTTGAACGGTTCTGACGATGCAGCATCAGCGAACCCCGCCATATGAAGGTGATTTCCACCCCATGAGCTTTATCTGGAAACAGCAACTGACCGCGCTGGTGCAGGCCGCCGCCGCAGGCAATCACGCGGCGGTGGAACAGCTGCAGCGCAAGCACCCACGCGCCGCACAGACGCTGGCGCCGCTGCTTGCGATGGTGGCTGTGCAGCCACCTGCGGCGGTCGCCCTGCAGACGATGGAACAACAGAGTCTCGTGCTTGGCGCTGCACAGCAATTGACCCGGGAACAGGCCGCGATGGACCGCGCCACCATCGAAAGCCGCACGAGTGTCGATCGCTTGACGGATGGCAGCGCCGGGATATCGACGGCCCTGCAGCAGGTCGGCAGCGAGCTGCAACGCGCCGGCAGCTCCGGACTGGCTGGCCAAAGCAGCGTCAGCGAGCTGGACGGCCAGTTGCGCCTGCTGCGCAGCGCAATGTCCACCATGAATCGCAACCAGAGCAAGCTGGCCGAACAGGTCGCGCAGATCCGCAAGCTGACCGGGGTGGTCCAGGAGATCGCCCATCAGACCAACCTGGTGGCGCTGAACGCGGCGATCGAAGCGGCGCGCGCCGGCGAGGCAGGACGCGGCTTCGCCGTGGTGGCGGACGAGGTCAAGCAACTGGCCCAGAAAACCGCCCTGACAACCACCGAGATTGAACTGGTCACCGGTTCGATCGGCGAGTTCTCACTGCAACTGGACGGCGACGTGCAGCAGGGCTTGCGCCAGCTTGAGCGTGCCCAGGCCGGCATCGTGCAAGCCGGCTCGGCCCTGCGCGAAGGCAGCGAATCCCTCGGCGCGGTCAGCGGACGGGTGACCACCCTGCAGCAATCACATGATGCACAGCACGTGCGCGCCACCAGCACCCAGGCCGCGCTCGGTGCGCTGCAACGCCGCGGCAGCGAGGCCCGGCGTCAGGCCGAGGCATTGAACCGCGCCGCCCTGCTGGCGCACCGGCTGGGTCTGAACTGGCTTGAGAGCGAAAGCGGCCGTGACCCGGCCAGCCTCAGCCTGACCGTGCGCGAGACCGTATTGAGCCTGCGCCAGGCGATGGACCTGGCCTTGCTCGAGCCCGGCGCGCTGGATCGCCGCTGGTTCGATACCCATGCATTGAGCCGCAGCCTCACACGACTGACCGCCATCCAAAAAGATCCCGCCATTGGTGAAGCGCTGAGCGTGGCCGGAGCGAAGCTGCTTGAGCAGAGCAGCCACTTTGTCAGCCTGCTTTGTGATGGCCAGATCGAACGAGCCACCCAGCTGTCGCAGGAACTGGAAGCCGGTCGCGAGGCCCTGCTCGGCCAACTGAGCACCCTGCTGTCAGACGCATGAGCATTTTCTCGCCGCAGGCCTGGAAGCAACTGACGGCAACATGCCTCATCGCATGGCCATGGGCCGCAGCCAGCTTGGCTGCCACCGCCGACATCGGGCCCGCACAATCGATGGCACAGGTGAGCGATGTCGCCGCCGAGGCCTTGCGGCAGCACTACCATGCCGTCGGAAGCCGGGTCGTGGTCACGGCCAACCCGTTCAACCTGCGCATGAAGCTCGCCGCATGCCCCACCTCGCTTCGCGCCACCGTACCGGACCGCCCGACCCCGACCTCGATGGTGACCGTCCAGGTGCAGTGTTCCCAGCCTGGCGGCTGGATCGTAAGGGTGCCATTGCGACTGCAGCTGTTCCGCTCCGTGCTGGTCACCGTGCGTCCGCTGCAGCGGGGTGATGGCATTCGCCCGGGTGACGTGCGGGCGCAGGAGCGCGACATCACCCGCCTCGGCTATGGCTATATCGACTCACTCGACCAGATCCAGGGGCGTACCCTGGCTCGCCCGATGATCAGCGGCAGCGTGCTGACGCCTGCCGCGATGGGCGGTCGCCGCATGGTGCAGGCCGGCGACCATGTGCAGCTGATTGCGCAGATCGGCGCGATTGAGGTGCGCGCCACAGGCGTTGCCCTGGGCGGGGGCGACAATGGCGCCCGCCTGCGCGTACGAAATGAAAGCTCGGGGCGGGTCATCGACGCCCTGGTCACGGCCCCCGGCGTGGTCACCGCACTGCCATGAATCGCTCCCGATGCTGGCTGCCAGAACGAGACAACCGTCACCCCCGCGAAAACCGAGCTAAAGTTTCCGCAAGAATGGCCGATCTTGAAACTCACAGGGCCAACACCGCATCGAGAACGGACCCATGAACACAACAATTTCAAACAATGGCTTGCCGGGTTTCACCCAGGCAACCGGCAGCAGCAAGAGCAGCGGCAACGCGGCTACTCCAGCGACGCCGGTCGGCTCAAGCAGTCCGGCGTCCGCCGCTGACGATCAGCTGAAGCTGACCGACTCGGCGCGCGCGCTGCAACAGGCCGCACGTCCGGACGAGGGCTCCACCGTCGATACGCAGAAGGTCGAGCGCATTCGGCAATCCCTGGCCGACGGCAGCTACCAGATCAACGCCGGAAAGATCGCCGATGGCATGACGGCGATGGATCGGCAAGCCGGCGGCACAAGCAAGGTATGAGCCGCGCGCTGCAAGGCGAACTGGACGGCGCATTGAACGCCGTCATCTGCGACATGCAGGTGGCGGTGGACGAACTGGGCCGGGTCCTCGAATCCGAACGCAGTGCCTTGGGCGAGAGCGACAGCGAGGCGCTGAACAGGGCAGGTTCGCGCAAGCAGGCTTTGATGTTGACGCTGGAACAGCTCGATATTGAACGCCTGCAGCTGAGCCGCCAGACCCCCGAAGAGGCCGTGCGACTCGAGCCCGAATGGAATCGCGTGGTGCAGTGCTTGCGCAGCGCGCAGCAACTCAATCAGCGCAATGGCCATGAGGTCGCACAGCGCCTGCGCCAGGTTCGGCAGGCTCTGACAATACTCACCGGTCACGCCGGGGAAGCCGGTGTGTACGGCCGCGCTGGCGAACTCAGCGTCAAGATGCGCTCGCGAGCCCTCGCGGAGGCATGAACACCGGATGTCACAAGCAGCGCCGCCGTCCTCATCCACCGGGGATCCCCTTGATTGCGAAGCAGGCTACGGCCTGCTTGCGCGCAAATCGCGATGACTGATCATGAGCAATCTCAACGCTTCCGCCGCCTCCTCCCCCACGCCAGTCGCTGGCGGAGCAGACTCGCCGCTGCCGCTGCCGGTGTTGCGGGTACCGTTGCTCGACCGCGAGCGCCAGTTGTTTGCTTATGAAATCATCTTCCACCGTGAAGCGGGAGATGAAGACACCTTCCTGCAGCGGATGCTGTCGACGGTCACCGACGGCGCTCTGAACCGGCTGGTTCGCGGCAACCGCGCCTTCCTCAAGATGCCGGTCGAACTGCTGCCGGAGGATTCCGATGTCCTGCTGCACCAGCCGCGTCTTGGCGTGGTTTTGCAGCCACAGGTCGCCCGTGACGAAGAGCTGATGAAGCGGCTGCAGAAGATGGCTGAGCGCGGCTGCCAGTTCATGCTCGATCTGACCGAGCAGGATCTGGATGGCAGCGCATCATTCGAGGCGATCATGCAGATGGTGCAGTTCGTGCGCATCGATGCCAGCGTGCTCACGCCGGAAACCCTCAAGGAACGCGCAGAGCAGATGCATGCCCGCGGCCTGCACGTGGTCGCCGGCCAGGTCAACGACCACCATACCTACGAGCGCTGTCTCGAACTGCCATTCCAGGCGATCCAGGGCCGTTACCTGCTCATTCCCCAGCCGATCGCCGTGCCCGTATTGACCGCCAGCCGGCTCAGCATGTTGCGACTGATGAGCCTGCTGCAGGAAGGTAATCCTGGCCCGATCGAGATCGGCAACATCATTCGCGATGACGCCGTGCTGAGCTACAAGCTGCTCAGCTGCGTCAACTCGGCCTATTTCGCCCTGCCCCGGCAGCTGAAATCGGTGGAGCACGCGGCGATCTTCTTCGGCGTCAAGCGCATGCGCAACTGGATCGACACCATGGCCCTATGCGGCATGGATGATCGCCCGCCGGAGCTGCTTCGTGCCGCGCTGATCCGCGCCCAGATGTGCGAAAAACTCTGCGCCGGGCCGCGCAGCCAGGCCGAGATGGCGTTTACGGTCGGCCTGTTTTCACTGCTCGACACCTTGATGTGCGCACCGATGGAGTTCTTGCTGACCCATCTGCGACTCGATCCGGAAATCAGCGACGCACTGACCAGTCGCGAAGGCCCGCTTGGTCAGCTGCTGCAGCAGATCCTGGTCTGGGAAGCCGGTGAGCTGACCAGCGCGCAGGTGCCACCGCAACGCATCCAGCGCATGGCGGCAGTCTATCTGGAGGCCACGCAGTGGGCTGACCAGGTCTTCGCCACCGCCAACGGCAAGTCGGTCAACTAGCGCTGGTGAACTACCGGGGGGCGTTCGCGCCCGCCGGCGGGCGAACGCTCAATGCGGTCGATGCAGTCGCCAGCCGGTAAGCAGCAGACCGAGCACCGCGACGGCAAGCCAGCCACTCAAGGTGGTTCCGCCAGCACCAATCCAGAGCACACTGGCAATGGTGCCGACCAGCAAGCCGCCCAGCCCCATCGCCAGCAGTGGTTCCATCCGGCGCCGCTTGGCGAAAAGCAGCACGAAAGCGCCCAGCGCAGCGAGCAATACGGACAGGATCCACGAACCCGTCACGAATTCCGGTGGCTCCGGCAGGTCCGGAAATATGTCCAGCAGCGACACGTCGCCCACCTGTACGCTGTAGCCCTTGCCGTCACCGGCATCCGCGGCGGCCACCAGTCGATCGCCATCCAGGCGTCCGATCACCGTCACCTGCTGCAGCGGCACTTCCTCCCAACTCACGCGCACATCGCCCAGGCGGGGATAGGCAGGCTGCTGGCTGGTGACCAGATAGTTGCCGTAAAGGCTGAAACTGGCGGCAAGGTTGGCCGGCAGCGACGCCGGGTCAGGAGTTGCCAGTTGCGAACCCGGCAGCGCCAGCACCAGTTGCGGACCCAGTTTGAATCCACCGATCTGCACCAGCCCGGCCACGAACTGCTGGCTCTCGATGGGCAGCGCGGCAGGATTGGTGTGACCGCGAGGATTCTGAAAACGGCTGGAGTCCTCGACGTGATCGACCCAGTCCTGCTCGTAATGCACGCTGCTGCCGATACGCACCTCGCGCCACTGGAACATTTCCACCTGCCGCTCCAGTACCGGCGTGTTCGCATGCTGGTTGAAGTCAGGGTCATGCGGTGCTTCCACCACATTTGGCACACCAACCAGACGCGCCATGTATCCGTGCTGGCCAGCCACCGGCTGCGCATCCCGCCCGAGTTCGATCACCTCGCCGCCATGGCGACTGGCCGCCTTGCGATAATCGAGCAGTCCACGCGCTGTGATAGCCAGCAGCGCAATGCCTGCCAGCATCAATACGGCGCCGATGACGTTCAGCGCCAGTGCGTGCATGGACAAGCCTTTGCGCAAATCCATCAGGCCGCCCCTGCCATGGACTGAACTGGCTTGCTGCCGGACGGGCAATGACATGCCAATGCAACGGCGTTCCACTCACCGCGCGCGATCCCCCGCCGCTCATCGCAGGACATCGCGTTGCCGCCAGATTGACCGTCTTTGCCGAGGCTCGAAAACAGCTTCATCGCAAGGCCTTACTGGACCTTGCCCAGGCCTGACGGGCGACGCGGATCGCTCGCCGCATCGAGCTTGTTGGTCAGGCGGTCCCAGGTCACCACGTTCATGAAACCCCATGATTCACGCGGTTTCAGGGTGTATCCCATCCGGGTCAGCGCCTCGCTGGTGGCCGGATCGAACGTGCCCTGCTCGACGTAGACCACGTCGGGCATGTACTGGTGATGGAAGCGTTTGTCCGCCACGATCTCACTCGCGCTCTGGCCATCGATGAAATGCAGGATGCCTTCGAGCACCTGGGTAATGATGGTCGAACCACCGGGCGAGCCGATCACCATCGTGCGATTGGCGCCGATCACGATGCTGGGCGACATCGAGGACAGCATGCGCTTGCCCGGTGCCGGCGCATTCGCCTTGTTGCCAAGCAGGCCATAGGCATTCGGCTTGTTGGGCACCAGCGCGAAGTCGTCCATCTCATTGTTGAGCAGCACGCCGGTGTCACCAGCCACGAACGACGAGCCCAGCACGGTGTTCACCGTGGAGGTGATCGAGGCCATGTTGCCGTCGCCGTCAATGATCGAGAAATGCGTGGTGTGCATGCCCGGATCGCTGGCTTCGGCAGCAGGCAGCATCGACGAGGGCGTCGCCCGGTCAGGCAGGATGCTCTGCCGCAGTCCATCGGCGTAGTAGGGCGACAGCAGCATGTCCAGCGGCATTTTCACGAAATCCGGGTCACCCAGATAATCGTTGTGGTCGCGGAACGCCCGCCGCATGGCCTCCACGATGTAGTGCACCCGATGGGCCCGATCCATCTTGTCCAGATCGAAACCGGACAGGATGTTGAAAATCTCCGCCATCGCCACGCCGCCGGAAGACGGCGGTGGCGCGGTGATGATGTGATAGCCGCGATAGTCGAGCTGCAGCGGCGCGCGCTCCTTGGCGCGGTAATCGGCAAGGTCGGCGAGGGTCCAGTTGCCGCCGGATGCGTGCACGGCAGCAACCAGGCGCCTGGCCATTTTCCCTTTGTAGAAGCCCGCATCTCCTTGAGCGGCGAGCAGTTCGAGCGTGCGCGCCTGCGCGGGATCACGCCAGAGCGAACCCTCCGCAGGCGGCTTGCCACCGGGCAGATACTTGGCCACGGACGCAGGCCAGCGCTGCAGGATCGCCTGTTTCTCGGCAATCGCCTGACGCAGTCGCGGGTCAGGCTGAAAACCGTCACGCGCGATCCTGATCGCCGGCGCCAACGACTCCTTCAATGGCAACTTGCCATAGCGCTCGGCGATCAGCACCAGGCCGGCAGGCTCGCCGGGGATGCCGGCGGCGAGTGGCCCGTTGAGGGAGCTATCGCGATTGGGATTGCCATCCGGCTTCAGATAATTCTTCGAATCAACGGCTGCAGGAGCGACCTCGCGCGCGTCGATGAACACATTGCGGCCATCCCGAGCGCGGTGCAATACGGCCATGAAACCACCGCCGATACCCGAGCTTTCCGGTTCGACCACCGACAACGTGGCTGCTACGGCCACTGCCGCGTCGAAAGCATTGCCGCCCTTGGCAAGCACTTCGAAACCGGCATTGGTGGCAAGAAAATTGGCGCTGGCGATGGCCGCCTTGCCCGGCGGACGCTGCTGCATGGGTGGCACATGGCTACGTTGCCCAGCGGCTTGCTCGGGCATGGCATCGGCGGCAGTCGCCACGCCAGCCACAAAAACCAGACTCAACGACAACAGGGTCGGCAGCAGCCGGCGCCAGCTCAAGGACAAACTCATGCGGCAGACTCCCGGGCCATCAGATGGCGATATTTCAATTCGAGTTGTTCTGGCGATTCGACGTGTTCGGGATCGCCGATAATGCATTCGACCGGACAAACCACCACGCACTGCGGCTCGTCGTGATGTCCCACGCACTCGGTGCACAGGGCCGGATCGATCACGTAGAACTCCTCACCCAGCGAAATGGCCTGATTCGGGCAGGCCGGTTCACACACATCGCAATTGACGCAGGTATCGAGGATTTTCAGAGACATGGCAGCTGATACTACATGTTGGCACGTGTCGCACCGGGAAGAGCGTACCCGCATGCCGTTACTTGCCGGTGGTAACCCCGGTTAAGCAAACTCAGGTCAGCCGATGGAGCCAGCCGTGCACCGCGCCGACACCGCGGCCCGGCGCACGCACTGGCCGCGAATTACATCTCGACGAAGCGGATCGTTGCACCGGTCGGCTTGAGAGCATCGGTGATGCGCTGTTCGTCAGCCTTGTCGCCAATGAACAGGATGATCACGTCCTTGAACGTTCCCGGCTTGGCATCCTTGAACGCCGCGATCATGAAATCCGCGGTTTTGGCCGCATCCGGGCCGCCGAACGCCAGCAGGTTGCCTGGCGTAACGCCACGAGCCACGGTGTCCTGCACGCTCTGCAGCTGACGGGCGTTCTGCGCCAAGGCGTCGTCCGTGGTGCCTGCGTTGACCATATAGGCATATGGCTGCGGTGCGAGCATGCCCTGCAGGTTGGCCTGGACGAGCTGGCTCAGGTAGGCGTTCCAGCCCTTCGAGTCGGTCAGGCTGGTCGGCTTGGGTGCCTTCTGCACCTGCGCGGTCTGAACCTGGTCGTCGTCCTGCTTGTGGCAGGCAGTCAGGGCCACGCAGGCAGTCAGCGCGACCGCAACAATCAGAGCAAATTTACGCATCGTTATCACCTTCGGTTTCGGGTTGCTTGTTGGAGCCGGGAAGGCTCTTTTGCCAGCGCTGACGCATGGCTTGCTGTACCGCCGGGTGCACGAAACCCGAGATATCGCCACCAAGGCGACCAATCTCGCGCACCAGCGACGAGGAGATGAAGCTGTATTGCTCGGCCGGGGTCAGAAACAACGTTTCCGCCTGTGGAATCAGGTGACGGTTCATGCTGGCCAGCTGGAATTCGTATTCGAAATCCGACACCGCGCGCAGGCCGCGAATGATCACCCCCGCACCCACCTGCTCGATGAAAGTGGCCAGCAGGCAATCGAAACCGCGCACCTCCACGTTCGGCAGGTCGGCGAGCGCCAGCCGGGCCAGACTGATCCGTTCGGAGATGCTGAAACCCGGGGCCTTGCTGGAGCTGTCGGCCACCGCAACGATCACCCGATCGAACAAGGGTGCGGCACGCGTCACCAGATCGGCATGGCCGTTGGTGATCGGATCGAAAGTACCCGGATAGACGGCCAGGCGTGGATTGCCCAAAGTTTTTCTCACGAGACGACAGTGACTGCAGCGACGGAATTGATCCTAGCTTAACGGAATCGCACGCCGATAGAGTGCAAAACGCACCTCGCCGGCACGGCCCTCACGATGCAGTTGCCAGCTCGAAGGCAGCTCCGGCTCAGCGCCGCGCGGCGATTCCACATAAATCCATGCCCCTGCGCTCAGCCAGCCACCGAGCTCCAGCGCCTGCGCCAGCGAAAACCACAAACCCTGCGCAAACGGTGGATCGAGAAAAACCAGATCTTGCGGCTGCGGCGGCGCCTTCAGGAAGATACCGGCATCGAGTGCCGCGACCGTGCCGTTGGTGACTTTCAAGCGGGTCAGATTGTCGCGCAGCGCCTGCGCCAGCCGGGCATCGCGCTCGACAAACTGCACGCTCGCCGCACCGCGCGACACGGCCTCGATGCCCAATGCCCCGGTTCCGGCACACAGGTCGAGACAGCGTGCACCCTCGATCACCGGCGCCAGCCAGTTGAACAAGGTCTCCCGCACGCGTTCAGCGGTCGGCCGCAGGCCGGGAAGCTCGGGTACCTGGAGCCGGGAATTGCGCAGGCTGCCGCCAATGATGCGGATGCGCCCCGGCGTGCCAGCACGGACAACGCTCATGACGCCGGGCCCTCAGCGGGCGGTACAGGTTGGAGTGTTAGCATGCCGCCCATTGTCTTTGAATCATGCTTGCAATGCTCAAGTTCTGGAAGAAAAAGCCCGCCGAAACGAAGCCCGAGCAACCCAGCACCGAGGTTGCGGCCAGCGCTGTTGCGCTTGAGAGCGCCGAGCCACGGCTGAATGAGGCACTGGCGGAAGCCCCCTCGCCGGCCGAGATCGCGCCCGCCAGCGAGCCGTTCGCCCTCCCCGGAGAAAAGATCGGGGCCGACATGTCTGCCCCGGCGAAGCGCAGCTGGCGCGAGCGGCTTTCCGGCAACGCCTTTTCCCGCGGTCTCAGCAGCCTGTTCGTGCGCCATCCCAGGCTCGACGACGATCTGCTCGACGAGCTGGAGACCACCCTGATCTCCGCCGACGTGGGCGTCGAGGCCAGCACGGAACTGGTCGAAAGGCTGCGCAAGCGCATGCACAAGCGCGAGTTCGCCGACGCACCGGCGCTGCTGGCGGCCTTGCGTCAGGACCTGATTGCCATGCTCCGCCCGGTCGAGAAACCGCTCGACGTGGCCGGCAAGAAGCCGTTCGTGGTGCTGGTCGTGGGCATCAACGGCGCCGGCAAGACCACCACCATCGGCAAGCTGGCACGCCGCTGGCGCGACGAGAAGAACGCGGTGATGCTGGCCGCGGGCGACACGTTCCGCGCCGCCGCAGTCGAGCAACTGAAGACCTGGGGCGAGCGCAACCAGGTGCCGGTGATCTCGCAGGGCCAGGACGCCGACGCCGCCAGCGTGATTTTCGACGCCCTGCAGGCAGCTCGCTCGCGCAGCATCAACGTGCTGATCGCCGATACCGCCGGGCGCCTGCATACCCAGGGCGGCCTGATGGACGAACTGGGCAAGATCGCGCGCGTCCTGAAAAAGCTCGATGTCGAGGCGCCGCACGAGGTGCTGATGGTGATCGACGGTACCACCGGCCAGAATGCCATCAACCAGGTACGCCAGTTCCGCCAGATCGTCGGCGTCACCGGACTGGTGGTAACCAAGCTGGATGGCACCGCCAAGGGTGGCGTGGTGTTCGCGCTGGCGCGGGAGTTTGGCCTGCCGATCCGCTACGTCGGCCTGGGCGAGACCGCCACCGACCTGCGTGTCTTCGAGGCCGAATCCTTTGTCGACGGCCTGCTGCCGGCCAGCCTTGGTGGCGAGGGTACCGCCGGTGACTGAATTGATTCGGCAAGGCTGAGCAGATGTCGCGCCGGCTGAGGAAAATCCTGCTCGTGCTTGGTGCCCTGGGCGCCGTCGTGGTGGTAGCGCTGATCCTGGCCGTCTACCTGCTGCTGCAGCCAGAGCGCTTCACCCGGATGCTGCAGAGCCAGGCCAGGGCGGCCGGACTCGAACTCAACCTGGCCAGCCCGGCCAGTCCCACCCTGTTTCCCCGGCCGGGGCTGGATCTGGACGGCATCACGCTCAACGCCCAGGGTGCCAACGTGCCGATCCTGCTGGCGGCACGTGGCCAGCTGGCGCTGCCCTGGCACACCTTGTTCGGCGGCCCCACCGTCATCTCGCAACTGCGCATCGACTCGCCGCGGGTGGATCTGGGCGCGCTGCAGGACTGGCTGGCATCCCTGCCCGCGCAATCCGCCGATACGCCGCCCGCCATCCCGCGTATCGACACCGGGGTCAGCATCAGCAATGGCAGCCTGGTTCGTGGCAACGAGGTGCTGCTGGACAACATCGCACTGGATGCCGGCAACCTGCTCTCGGGCCAGCCGTTTCCGCTGAGCCTGTCGGCCACGGCAGCCGGATCGCCCTGGCAATTGCGCTTGTCCGCGACGCCGCGGATCCAGGGCAATACGCTGCAATTGGACAACATCAGCCTGCACCTGTCGCAGGGCAGCGCGGTAACGCTCGCGCTCAGCGGTAACGCGCACTGGCATGGCGCCGCGGACGCCTCGGCCAGCCTCGCCGGAAAACTCGACCAGGCCGATGCCGGCCAATACGACATCTCGCTGGCACTGACCCCCGCCGATCAAAACGAGCCTTTGTTGCTGGCCCTGAAACTCGACGGCCCCGACAACCACGCCAATCTTCGCCTGCCGCCACTGGCGCTGGCGCACTGGTGGAGCCAACTGGGCAATACGCAGAAGCCGCAACTGGCCGTTCCACCAGGCAGTGGCGAGGCGACGATCAGCAGCATCCACGCCGGCAGTGTTCATATCGAAGGCTTCAGCATGCAGGCCGGCGAGAGCGCTCCGGCCAGCGCTGGCAGCGCTCCCGTCAAACCCCGCATCAGCCGCGACCCATGAGCAAGCGCGTGGCCACCCGACTGCTGCGCTGGTTCGACCAGCACGGCCGCAAGGACCTGCCCTGGCAACATCCACGCGATGCCTATCGCGTCTGGCTGTCCGAGGTGATGCTGCAGCAGACCCAGGTCACCACCGTCGTCGGCTACTTCGAACGCTTCATCAACACGTTGCCAACCCTGCGCGACCTGGCCAACGTCGAGGAGGACACCGTACTGGCGCTGTGGTCGGGGCTCGGCTACTACCGGCGTGCCCGCTTCCTGCATCGCGCCGCCAGGCTCTGCCTCGAACTGCACGACGGCGAACTTCCGCGAGACATCACCGCACTGCAGGCACTTCCGGGCATCGGCCGATCGACCGCTGGCGCGATCCTGGCGCAAGCGCATGGCCTGCGCTTTCCGATTCTCGACGGCAACGTCAAGCGGGTGCTCACCCGCTACCACGGCATCCATGGCGTCCCCTCCCAGAGCAGCGTGGAGAAGCAGTTATGGCAGCACGCCGACAGCCACACCCCGACAGACCGCGTCGCCGACTACACCCAGGCGATCATGGATCTGGGCGCCACCGTTTGCGTGCGCACCAACCCGCGTTGCGTCAGTTGCCCGCTGGTTGCCGACTGTGTTGCCCAGCGCGATGAACTCACCGCCCAACTGCCCAGCCGCAAGGCGACCAAGACCCTTCCCACCCGCGCCACGGTGATGCTGATCCTGCGCGACAACCACGGCCGCGTACTGCTCGAACGCCGCGGGCCGCAGGGCGTCTGGTCGGGCCTGTGGAGCCTGCCCGAAGCAACCGATCCCGATAATGCGTGGCGCCTTGCGCAACAGCATGCGCACATCGATGACGCACAGACCATCACCCCGTTCACCCACATCTTCAGCCACTACCGGCTGAACATCGAGCCGTTGCTGTTCGACCACGCGACAGCCCTGCACGGTATCGCCGATAATCCGCATCTGCGCTGGTGCAACGCTAGGGAACTAACCACCCTGGGTCTGCCCGCCCCCGTTCGCACCCTGCTGCATACCATCGCCACCAACACACGGTAGGAGCCCGCGCGCGGGCGATGCTGCCCCATCAAACGCCCCGAACCTGTCACCAGAATTCGCAACACCCAAGGACAAGCCATGAGCCGCATCATCCACTGCAGCAAGCTCGACATCGACGCCGAAGGTCTCGACTTCGCCCCCTGGCCTGGCCCGCTCGGTCAGCGCATCTACGCCGAGATCTCCAAGCCCGCCTGGCAGCAATGGCTGGCCCACCAGACCACCCTGATCAACGAAATGCGGCTCAACCCGCTGGACCCCAAATCACGCCAGTTCCTCGGCGAGGAAATGGAGAAATTCCTGTTCGGTGGTGACTTCGCCAAGGCCTCCGGCTTCACCGCGCCTGACGCGGAGTCTTGACGAAAGCACGCGCATTCGGTTTAATGCGCGGCTCCACGACGCATTGGTGACCCTGGTGGTTGCCAGTGGAAAGCCAGTTCCTGGCCGGGTAGCTCAGTTGGTAGAGCAGGGGATTGAAAATCCCCGTGTCGGCGGTTCGATTCCGTCCCCGGCCACCATGAAAAACCTAAGCCCTGCAACGGTTTCAAGCCATTGCGGGGCTTTTTGTTTGCGAGTCCATAAAGTCCCGTGTCCGCAAGGTGTCCGTGTTGTGCGCACACCCCATCACCGCGCCCACTTCAGCGGTATATCCATCACCGGCGCCGGCTGGGTCGCGCCAAAGATCGCCAGCGCCACGGCCAGCACCAGGTCATCGTGTGCACCCTCGCGCGCGCCGAATATCGCGTTACCCGCCGTTGAGAAAGACACGCGAAAATCCTGCAGCTCGCGCACCAGCACGGCCGCGTCTGCCAGGGCAGGCTCGATGCTCAGTTCCTTGGCGTGCAGCAGCGCTTGCACGCGGCTTATCAGCACCATCTTGGACATGCCAGCCATCATCCACGCGCGTTGAATCCTGCCCGCCCGTGATCGTCACCGGGTAGCACTGGCGCAACCTCGCCAGCCGAAACATATCGAACACGGCCCGGCCCACGCCGGTATGGTCGACAAAGGTCGACGGTTGACGCGACGCCAGCGGCTCACGCGATAGCAGGCCGGCCACGTAGGCGACTTGCGCCGGGTAGGTCATGCCCAGCGGCAAGCGTTCCAGGTGGCGGATCCGGTAGGCCGCGCGGGGCAGCTCGTGCAGGTTGGCCGATGACTTGTACTGAAACGCGCCGGCGTGTGTGCTGTGCCCGGTGGATTCGTGCTGCACGATGGCGATGTCCTCGCGCTCGCACACGGCAATCGCGGTCGGGTCGTGCGCTTGGCCCAGGTCGACGCCCACGAAGTAACTGCGCCGCCGTGAAAAGTGATTGTCATCGTCAAACATGGGGTGTGTCAGATCCACAAGGAGCCTCCGGTGTCACGCAAGGCGGCTTCGATCAGCTCGCCAGAAAAGAATTGTTCTTCGGTGTCGACGAAGTCGCACAGAAACTCTTGCTTGAACTGCCATTCGCCCATCATGCGGCGCTCGTTGGCGAGCCACTCGGGCGTGATGCGCGGGCAGTCGTTCGCCGTGACGCGCGTGCGCTGCCAGCCGTCGCCATGCTCCCAGCACTCATAGAACCAGCCGCGTCGGCCATAGGGCGTGGTCAGTGCGACCATGCGCCCCTGATTCGTCGCCAGCATCGGGCGCACGCCGGTAGCCGCCCGCGTAGCCACTGCCCACGCCAGCCGTCACCGGCGAATAATCCTCGGCGTTGATGCCAGCGGAGATGACGGCCGAGCCCACGATCATGCGGCCGTGCAGGAGCGGCACGGGGTTGCCCTGCGCCTGGGTGTTCACCGCGCCGTTGAAGACGTAGCTGGGCGAGTTGGCGGCGGTGTTGGCGGCGCTGCCTTTGGGGATGGGGGTCAGGAGCTGGACCACGCTGCCGAGAATCATTGATGCGCCGGCTTGCACAAGAAAAGGAATGTGGAAATAAAGCCCGGCCGCTACAAGCACCACGCCCAGCACGATACTGAACACGCCCCCATTCTTGCTCCCCATCAGGATCGGCGCGATGCGGATGTCGTCATTGCCCACCGGCTCGCCGAGCTGGTCGGCCGTGATGTTCTCTTTGCCACGGAACACCGCAAAGCCGATGCCGCGATCCTTGGCGCCCATCAGGTAGCCGAGCAGACCTAGTAACGGGCACCACGTATCACGATGCATCGCAGGCATCGCAGTTTTGGTTCATCATCTTCTTTTGGTCAGTGGCTTGTGCGGGATTCATTTGGCTTGCTTGGTCCCCCTATCGTGACTAGCAGCCAGCCTAGACGGCTCCGCCGCCGCTCAACTCAGCGTCATGCCTCAGTCGTGCCCCCCGGGTAACCCGATGCTCGAAGGAAACCGTCAACGAGTTCAAAATCTGACCGGCGCAGAAATTTGGATGTTCATTGTTGCGCGGGTGCTTCTCGGCTTCGCTGTCGGTGTTCTCGTCATGATCTATTGGCCATCTATTGCTTCAGCTCTAGGGTGGTCAGCGCTTGTCATCGGCGCTATCTTGTTTCTTATAGCTTCACGTGGCTTGCTCCGCAATCGGCCATCCAAGCCGACGACGTAGGCTTATCGCGCCTATCGCGCTGGACTCATGACGATGTCTCGCTCATCCTGGGTCTGCATTTTCAGGCTGCGTTCGTCTGTACGGGGTAGACCCCCACCCTGCCAATCAGCCTATGATGGAGTCCGTACAGTTTGCTGCGACGCTGTGAGACGCATCTTATGCAAGGCCCACCCACTTCGCGCTCGTCTGCAACTGGTGCACCTGGTGATCACGAGCGTGAACGGACCCGGGCATCGGAGAGCCGCTACCGCAGGCTATTCGAGGTGGCTCAGGATGGCATCCTGCTTGTCAACGCCGACACCGGCCTGATCGAGGACGTCAATCCCGCCCTGATCCGCATGCTGGGCTATTCGCGTGCGGAGTTGCTTGGAAAGAAACTGTGGGAAGTGGGCTCATTCGCGGACCAGGCCGAAGGCCAGGAAATGTTTGCGAAGCTGCAGACGACAGGCTACGTCCGCTACGAGGACTTTCCGCTCAGGAGCAAGCTCGGGAGACGCATCGATGTCGAATTCGCAAGCAGCGTTTACGACTGTGAAGACATCAAGGTCATCCAGTGCAACATACGCGATATCAGCGAGCGCAAGGCCGCCGAGACCATATTCCAGCGGCATGCGCGTCTCTATGCGGCCCTGAGTCAAACCAACAAGGCCATCGTGCACTGTACCAGCGAGGAGGAACTTTTCCTGCAGGTCTGTCGCGCTGCAGTGCAGTTCGGCGGTATGAAGATGGCGTGGATAGGCCTGCTCGACCCGAAAACACTCGCGGTGCAGCCAGTGGCCAGCTTCGGGGATGAGACCGGTTACCTGAGCGCAATCACCGTCTCGACAGATAACGACAGTCCATTCGGCCGCGGCCCCATAGGCACGGCGATCCGCGAGGATCGTCTGTACTGGTGCCAGAATTTTCAGGGTGATCCTGCGACCGCACCCTGGCGTGAACACGCCTCGCGCGCAGGCTTGGCGGCGAGCGGCACGTTGCCGCTGCACCGCGATGGCGTGGTCGTCGGCGTTTTTTCCCTGTATTCGGAGCAGATCAATGCCTTTGACGAAGCAGCACGCAAACTGCTGCTGGAGATGGCGACGGACATCAGCTTCGCGCTCGACAACTTCGCTCGGGAATCCCAACGCTGGCGGGCGGATGAACAAATAATCTTCAAGAACGCCATCCTCAAGACTCAACAGGAAACCTCGCTCGATGCCATTCTCGTAGTTGACGAGAACGGCCAGATTATCTCGCGCAACCAGCATTTCATTGACCTTTGGCGTCTTCCCCCAGAGCTCGTGAGCGAGGGTCTGGACGCGGCTGTGCTTCAGGCAATCACGGACCAGGCCGAAGATGCGGAGATCGTTGCCGCGCGAGTTCGGTATCTGAACGAGCACCGCGATGAGACAAGTCGCGAGGAAATACCGCTGAAAGACGGCAGAATAGTCGACCGATATTCCGCCCCTTGCAATGGGTTGGACGGCCGACATTACGGACGCGTCTGGTACTTTCGCGATATCACCGCGCGCAGGAACGCGGAGCAGTCCTTGCAGGACAGCGAGAGCCGGTACAGGCGTCTGATCGAAAATTCCCCCGATATCGTCTACAGGTTTTCCAGCAGGCGGGGAGGTATCTACTATTCCCCCAGGGTCACCTCGATCCTCGGCTATTCAGTGGAGCACCTGCTCGCCCATCCGTCGCTGTGGAATGCATCGATTCATCCCGATGACACTGCAGCGGTCACCGTGGCCATCCAGGCCTACCAGCGCGCCGGCACGCCCTTCCGGATCGAATACCGCATCATGGATGTCGCCGGGAACTGGCACTGGTTTTACGACCGGGCCATCGACAGCCGGGTGGAGGACGGTGATTTCATCGTCGAGGGCTTGGCGATGGATATCACCGAGCGCCGGCTGGTGCAGAGTCGACTGGCCCACCTCACTCGCGTGCATGCTGTGCTCAGCGGCATCAACGCCCTGATTGTTCGCGTCGCCGATCGCGATGAGCTGTTCCGTGAATCGTGCCGGATCGCGGTCGAGGCAGCCGGGTTCCGCATGGCCATGCTGGCCGTGATTGATCGCGAGACGGGCAAAATCGTTCCGATGGCCTCGGCAGGCAAGAGCGAGGATCTGATGAGCGACATCAGGACGACTCTGGCATTCGATCAGACCGCCTCGACCACCATGGTGTCGCGGGCGATCCGTGAGAAGAGGCCGATTGTCTCGAATAATTCCCTCGATGACACTCAGCTCAGTCTGGGCAGCAAATACATCCAGGCAGGGGTTCGTTCGCTGGTCGTGCTTCCTCTGCTGGCGGCGGGCCAAGCGCATGGCGTGCTGGCGTTGTATGCAACCGAGAGCGACTTTTTTCATCGGGAAGAATTGAACCTGCTAGAGGAGGTCGCCGCCAACATCGCCTTCGCGATCGATCACGTCGACAAGCAGGAACGACTCAACTACCTCGCCTATTACGACGTGCTCACCGGACTGGCCAACCGCAGCCTGTTTCTCGAGCGACTGGCGCAATACATGCGCAGCGCGGCCGGCAGCCGGCACCGACTTGCCATCGGTCTGATCGATCTGGAGCGGTTCAAGAACATCAACGACAGTCTCGGCCGCGCGGCCGGCGACACGTTGCTCAAGCAGGTGGCGGAATGGCTTACCCTCAACGTGGGGGGCGCCAGCCTGCTGGCCCGTATCGATGCAGATCATTTCGCGTTCGTCGTGCCGGCAGTCAGACAGCAAGACGAGCTGACAAGGCTTGTCGAAAACACCATCGAGGCGTTCCAGAACAACCCGTTCCACCTCGACAATGCGGTGTTCCGGATCACCGCGAAGGTGGGCATGGCCCTGTTTCCGCATGACGGAGCCAGCGCCGACATCCTGTTCAGGAACGCCGAGGCCGCGCTCAAGCAGGCCAAGGCAAGCGGGGATCATTATCTGTTCTACACGAAGCAGATGACGGCGAGCGTGGCCAGCAAACTGACGCTGGAAAATCAGTTGCGCCAGGCGCTCGACCGCGAGCAGTTCGTGCTGCACTACCAGCCAAAAGTGAGCCTCGCCAGCGGCAAGGTTACCAGCGTGGAGGCGTTGATCCGCTGGAACGATCCGCGTACCGGGCTGATGCTGCCTGACCAGTTCGTCCCGGTGCTGGAGGAAACCGGATTGATCAAGGATGTCGGGCGCTGGGCGCTTCACAAGGCTGCCGAAGACTACCTGCGCTGGCTCGACACAGGCCTGGCGGTCGTGCGTATTGCGGTTAACGTGTCACCCCTGCAATTGCGCCATCGCGGCTTCATCGATGAGATCGCGCAGGTCGTCGCCAGTGACGCCCGACTGGCGGAAGGTCTGGAACTGGAAATCACCGAAAGCCTGATCATGGCCGACATCAGGCATAGCATCACCAGCCTGCAGACGATCCGCGTCATGGGCGTCAGCATCGCCATTGATGACTTCGGCACCGGCTTCTCCTCGCTCAGTTACCTGGCGCGATTGCCGCTGGATACACTGAAGATCGATCGTTCGTTCGTGGTTGACATGACTGCCAGTGCGCAAGGGCTGTCGCTGGTGGCCACCATCATCAATCTGGCCCATTCGCTGAAGCTGAATGTCGTGGCCGAGGGCGTCGAGACCGAGGAGCAATTGCGCTTGCTGCGCCTGCTGGGCTGCGACGAGATGCAGGGTTATCTGTTCAGCAAGGCGGTGCCGAGCGATATCTTCGAGACGCGATTCCTGGCTCCGGTTACCGTGCGCAGCTCGTCATAGTTGTTTGGCACGTGCATGGGTTTGAACAGGCTGGTGAATGTTGAATGACCAGGCCGATGCCAGGAGACACCCTTCCCCGACAAGACATGTGATCAGTCGAAAACGGGCATGCTGGTCAATCCGAGGCGAGCACCAACACACCATCCAATGGGACGGCATGCAGCAATGCATGCCTTTTCTTCAGCAACGTCCGGCGACTGTCGTTGTCAGCTTGAGGCTGTCATGTGCAGCGCGACGATCAGTGGCACAGGGCAAAGCCTGGCAGGCTGCCCAGCCCGCATCGGGCGTTTGGTCTCCCCGCTGCCCGACAGTGACCAGAAATGCCGTGTTGGTCACTCGCACGAATCCCCATCCAGCGCGCGGGGTGCGTCGATTCCAGATACGAAGACGAGACTACGCCTGCATTGGCGCCGCAAATGTTCGATTTGGCACGAATGCTGCTGTGGTTCCCGCAAGCCGCTAATGGTTCGTCGTCATCGAGAAGTCGCCATGGAAGAAGTCAACGCCAGAAATTCACCTCAGGAATGGGCCATCCGCTTCCTGCTTCGGCACGCGGAGTGCCAGCGAATGCTGATAGGCACCGCCTCGCAAGAGCGCCAGCCTGCTGAGGCCAATGCGCAACGGCCAGACACGACGAATGCAATCGACAAAGGCGAGTGCGCTGATATCGGCGCACTGAGCTGCACGCAGAAGCCAACCCTGGAAGGCAGTTTTTCTGCGCGCTTTTCGCAGGCATATGCCGCTGCGCGTCAGCTGTCATCGTCCAAAAGAGCTGCGGATGCGGTATCAAGGCGAATGACCGGATCGAACGCGCTGCACATCGGTCAGTCCGCATCGGCGGCAGCCTGAGTCACGCGCAGTAAGGACAACTGTTCCGGGTAAAACTCATCCAACAAGCAGCAACCAAGCCTGATTTGCGTCACACGCAGGCCCGGCATGCAGCTCGCTGGCATTGCTGATTCGGTTCCCACGCGCGAGAAATTTCTGCGGGCAGCTTTCGCTCAGCGCTGCCGATGCGGCCCGGCAGCAACATCAGAACGGCGCAACATGTGAAAATCGTGGCCTCTTCCGATCGCCTCCGACCCCATGACCACCCCCAAATATGATTTCCGCCAGTTTCAGGAAGAACTGGCCAAGCTTGAACAGAAAGTTGAAAAGCAGAAGCCCGCCAAGCCCCTGGGCAAGAAGGAGGCCGCGGCACAACGGTTGGCGATGGCGCGCGAGGAGTTTCTCGGGCTGCGCAAGCGACATGAGCTGACCGTGGCAGACGTGGTCGCGTTTTTCCCCGAGGAGGAAGGCATCGCCTATCTGCAGGAACTGATCGCCGCATCGCAGGCCAAACCGCGGCGCACGCGCAAAGCCTGACCCACCGCACAGGCGTAGAAGTCAGGCTTGACTTCGGCTTATATTTCTATAATTCTGGAAATATGAAATCAAAAGAAGCGCTCGCCTGCCTCAACGCCCTCGCCCAGGAGCACCGCCTGAGCCTGTTTCGCCTGCTGGTGCAGGCGGGCGAGGAAGGCATGGCGGTGGGCGAACTGGCCGCCGTGACCGGGCTGGCCGGGGCCACCCTGACCAATCATCTGCACATCCTGCGTCGTGCGGGACTGGTCGGCGACGAGCGCCGCGGACGGGTGATCCAGTGCCGCGCGAACTATCCCCAGATGAACACCCTGCTCGGCTTCCTCACTGAAAACTGCTGCGTCGGTTCAAGCAGCACCGATTGCGCACCCACTACCACCTGCCCACCCGCCCGGAGCAAACCATGAAGCGCTTCCATGTACATCTGAACGTCGATCAGCTCGATAGCAGCATCGGCTTCTACACCATTTTGTTTGGTACGGCGCCGACCGTGGTGAAGCCCGATTACGCCAAGTGGATGCTGGACGACCCGCGCATCAACTTCGCCATCTCGCAGCGCGGCCGCGCCGCCGGCCTGGATCACCTGGGCATGCAGGTCGAGGACGATGCCGAACTCGCCGCCATCGGCGCGCGGCTGCAATCGGCCGATGCACTCGCGCTGGCCGAAAAAGCCACCACCTGTTGCTATGCCAACTCGGACAAGTACTGGGCCGAGGACCCGCAAGGCGTACGCTGGGAGAGCTTCCGTACGCTGGGCGAAGCCACTACCTATACCCGCGCCGCGGACGCAACTGCGACCAGCGAAAGCAGCTCCTGCTGCGGCCCGGCCGCCGTCGCAAAGACCGCCACAAGTTGTGGCCCCAACGCCGGCAGCGGCTGCTGCTGAGACCACCATGTCGAATCGAATCCATAACGTATTGTTCCTGTGCACCGGCAACTCCGCCCGCAGCGTGATGGCCGAAGCGCTGCTCAACGTGCTGGGCGAAGGACGCTTTCACGCCTTCAGCGCCGGCAGTTTTCCCAGCGGCAAGGTGCAGCCGATCGCGGCGGAGCTGGCGCAATCGTTCGGTTACCACGAACCATTGCGCAGCAAGAGCTGGGATGAGTTCGCGCAGCCAAACTCGCCGCCGATCGACATCGTGATCACTGTCTGCGACAACGCTGCGGGCGAGGTCTGCCCGATCTGGCCCGATCATCCGCTGACCGCGCACTGGGGCGTACCCGACCCCGCCGCCGCCGAGGGCAGCGAGGGCGAGCGCCGCCGCGTGTTCGAGTCGGTGGCGATGATGTTGCGCCAGCGCATCGACCTGTTGCTGGCGCTGCCACTGGACAAGCTCGATCGCCTCGCCACCCAGCGCGAGTTGCGCGCAATCGGCACCACGGAAGCTGCACGTGAGTACTGAAATCAATGCACCCGCGCTGCCTCGCATTGGATTTTTCGCACGCTACCTGAGCGTCTGGGTCGCGCTGTGCATCGTCGCAGGGATCATCCTCGGTCACCTGGCTCCGGGTCTGTTCGAGACCCTGGCCACCGCCGAGGTGCAGCAGATCAACCTGCCGGTGGCCGCGCTGGTGTGGCTGATGATCGTGCCGATGCTGCTGAAGGTGGATTTCGCGCAACTGGCCGGCGTGCGCCGGCAGGTGCGCGGCATCGGCATCACCTTGCTGGTGAACTGGGCGATCAAACCGTTCTCGATGGCGCTGCTGGCCTGGTTGTTCATTCGCCATGTCTTCGCCGCGCGGCTGCCCGCGGACCAGCACGATTCGTATATCGCCGGCCTGATCCTGCTCGCCGCGGCACCGTGCACGGCGATGGTGTTCGTGTGGTCGCGATTGTGCGGTGGCGATCCCAACTTCACCCTGGCCCAGGTGGCGTTGAACGACACGATCATGGTGGTGGCCTTCGCGCCGATCGTGGCCCTGCTGCTGGGCGTGGCGTCGATCCATGTACCGTGGGGCACACTGCTGCTGTCGGTGCTGCTGTACATCGTGGTGCCGGTGATCGCTGCACAACTGTGGCGCGCGTGGTTGCTGCGCCGGCGTGGCCCGGCCGCACTGGAAACCACGTTGCAACGGCTTGATCCCTGGTCCACCGCCGCGCTGCTGGCGACGCTGATCCTGCTGTTCGGTTTCCAGGGCGAGGCGATCCTGCAACAGCCGCTGATCATCGCGCTGCTGGCGGTGCCGATCGTGATCCAGGTGTATCTCAATGCGGGCATTGCCTACGGTCTCAGCCACTGGCTGAAGGTGCCGCACTGCGTGGCCGGCCCGGCGGCGCTGATCGGCGCCAGCAATTTCTTCGAGCTGGCGGTGGCCGCGGCAATCAGCATCTTCGGGCTGCGCTCGGGCGCGGCGCTGGCCACCGTGGTGGGCGTGCTGGTGGAAGTACCGGTGATGCTGTCGGTCGTGCGCATCGTCAATCGCACCGGGCACTGGTTCGAACGTGAGTCTGCATAAATCGCGGCATACTTGGCTTCGCGCTTCGCGGCGCGTTGGCCGAGGAAACACCCTGCCCCATGCATGACGCGAGCTTTCGACTTGCACTATTCCTGACCCTGCTGGTCGTGCTCGGCGTGGCTGAATGGCGCTGGCCGCGGCAGCCCTCGCCGCCACGGCGACGGCAGCGCTGGCCGGTGAACATTGGCCTGGGGCTGATCAATACGCTGTGTCTGCGACTGCTGCTGCCATGGCTGGCGATCGATGCCGCGCTATGGGCGCAGGCGCATGATTTCGGCCTGCTGCACCAGTGGCGCCTGCCGACGTGGTCGGCCGCCCTGATCGGCTTCGTCGCGCTGGACCTGTTGATCTACACGCAGCACCGGCTGATGCACCGGATCGAATGGCTGTGGCGACTGCACCGCATGCATCACACCGACCTCAGTCTCGATGTCAGCTCGGGCGTGCGCTTTCATCCGCTGGAAATCCTGCTGTCGATGGGCATCAAGATCGCCGCGGTGCTGCTGCTCGGCGTGGCGCCGGCGGTGGTGCTGGCGTTCGAGCTGGTACTGAGCAGCTTCTCCCTGCTCACCCACACCAACCTCAACCTGCCTCCGCGACTGGACCGCTGGCTGCGCTGGGTGTTCGTGACGCCCGACATGCACCGCATCCATCATTCGGTGCTGCGTGCCGAGCACGACAGCAACTTCTGCTTCCACGTCTCCTGGTGGGACCGACTGTTCGGCAGCTACCTCGATGCACCGGGGCAGCCGCAGGCGACACTGCGGCTGGGGCTGGATGTGTTTCGCGATGCCGAATCACAGCATCTGACGAGCCTGCTGATCCAGCCGCTGAAGAAGCTTTACTGAGCCGGCAACGAATCGGCGCCCACGACGGTGCTGCGCAGCCAGTCGAGCAGCAGGCATTGCGCGGGCGTGGGCTGCGGCAAGGTGGCCAGTGCCTCGCTCAACGTGGCGAGATCGGCGGCGTTGTCGACATCGGTCAGGCCGCCCACCCTGCCCACCGCGCCGTGCACCGACAACTGCTGGCACAGTTCGGCGGCCGTCTGCGCCTGGGAGTAAGCCACCCCGGTCCACACCTCGCGCGGAATCGGCGCGCGACCGCCGAACAGCCAGAAACCGCCATCGCTGGCCCCGCCGATGACGAACGGCGTGGCATCGTCGCTCAGCACCTCGACCGCCGCACGCAACAGCTCGGCAGTCAGTTGTGGCGCGTCGGCACCGATCAGCAGCACCTGACCATGTCGCGCCTGCAACCGCGCATAAACCGTGTGCAAGCGCTCGCCGAGACCACCGGCGCCCTGATGCAAAGTTGCAAACCCAGGCCATGCGGCGACGGCCTCCGCAGCGGCTTCGGCAATGGCCCAGTACGGCGTCAACAACGGCTGGCAGCAACGAGCGACCTCGGCCGTGGCGCGTGCAGCGAGCTGATGGAAGTCGACCGCCGCCTGCACACCGAGCGTGGCGGCCAGACGGGTTTTCACCGGCGACAAGCCCGGCGTCTTGACGAAGATCGCCAGCGCCGTCGTCACATCCGGGCCTTGCGCGACGCGCGCCATACCGGCCAGGCCTGCGCCGCGGTCAGTCGCCAGTGCCGCAACGTGGTACCGAGCCAGCCGCGCTGCGCATATTTGCGAGCACTGGTTTCCAGTACCGCCGGGATATGTCGCAACGGCAGACCGGCCTGTCGCGCGGCCCACACCAGCAAGTGATCCTCGCCACACGGCGCTTGCTCGTCGAAGCCATGCAGGGCTGCAAAACGCGCGCGCGGCAGCAGCAAGCCCTGATCGCCAAACGGCAAACCGAGCCAGTGCGCGCGCCAGTTGGCACCGTACGCATTGAGCACGGTCAGGCGCGGCCCGTCGTGGCGAAAGGCCAGCGTGAACCAGCCCAGCGCGTCGCTGTACTGGTCAATGAATCGCCGCAACTCGGGCAGGGTTTCCGCGCGCAGACGCGAATCGGCATGCAGGAACCACAACCATTTGCCGCTGGCCGCACTGGCGCCGAGGTTCTGCTGACGCGCGCGACCAGCCGGGCTGCGGCAGAGGCGATAGAGCAGCCCCGGTGGCCAGCCTTCCGGCGCCGGTCGCGGCGTGTCGTCGCTGGCCACCAGGATGATCTCGCTGCCCGCCGGCAGCGCAGCGAGTTGCTGTACCAGCGCCGGCCACTCGGTTTCACCGGGCGCCAGTGGCACGATCACCGACAAGCCGGGCGGCGCAGGATCACGCACGTCACGCTCTACCGTACTCAGCAGCAGGCGCCAGCGCCGCCTACCGGAGCGGCAGCCGGCGCGCAATCGAACAAGCCATGGTGCCGGCGCTTGTCGCCATCGATGCGAAAGTGTGCGGCATAGCGGCTGCCGGCCAGCATGTCGGCGGTGTTGCCGCAAACCAGCATCGGCCGGCCGCGTTCGAACAGGTGGTGATCGTCCAGCGCGAAGCGATGCGGATGCTGCTCGATGCTGCCCAGATAAGTCGCCACCTGACCGTAGTCCTCGCAGCGGTCCTCCAGCGGCAACTTGAACGCGCGCCAGGTGATCGACTCGAAACGGGCAAAGCCGATCTTCTGCTCGATCGCCGCATCGGTCAGCCCGATCGGGCTGCGTGCGCACACCCGCGCATCGGCCACGCCGAGCTCGCCCATCAGTCGGCGAAAATCCTCGACGTACAGCGCGCCGGCCAGGCACTCGCCCAGCAGCACCGGATCGGCCAGCAGTTCACGCGGCAACCGGCGGTCGCTGTATACATCGGAGAAATACAGCTCGCCGCCGGGTTTCAGCACACGGATGACCTCGGCGAACGCGCGGCGCTTGTCCGGCACCAGGTTCAACACGCAATTGGATACCACCACGTCTACCGAGCTGTCCGCGATACCGAGCGCGGCAAGATCGGCCAGGTCACCCAGATGGAAGCTCACATTGGACTGCGCGTGGCCGAAAGCCTGCGCATGGAACTCGCGATGACGCTGCGCGACTTCCAGCTGCTGCGCGGTCATGTCGACGCCGATTACATGGCCACTCTCTCCGACGAGGCTCGACAACAGGTACGCATCACGGCCGCTGCCACTGCCGAGATCCAGCACGGTCATGCCGTGCAGTGCCGGCGGCAGCGGTGAGCCGCAGCCGTAGAAGCGGTCGCGAACCTCAGGGTGCAGCCGGGCCCGGATCGCGCGCAGGTGCTCGGGCATCGCATCGATGCTGCAGCAGGCGGTAGTGCGCAGGTCGCCGCTGCTTTTCAGCGTTTCGCCGTAATAGTCCCGGACGCTGTCGCGAACCAGAGAATCATCGGCGCAGGGCTGGTCGGTCTTGGTGGTTTCGATCATGGTCAGTGCTTCGCTTCAAAGGTGTTCCAGCAGTGCGTTACCGTGTTCGCTCACATGTCTGGTGCAGGAGCGCACCCTGTGCGCAAACGCTCTTGATCTTCGTCGACAGCAGAAAAGCATCGCGCACAGGATGCGCTCCTACAGCGTCAATGCGCCTCCACAGGAACTGCCCGCGCCCGCGGTGCAGCCATAGCAGTGATCGGCGAACGCGATGGGTTCGCGCTCGATCCCGGTGAGAGACTGGATGTCCCACAGGCTGCGTGAGCGGTCTGCCAACGGCAGCTCCAGCGCCTGGTTGAAATCGCAGTCGTACAGCTGCCCGCGCCAGTCGACCGACAGCAGGTTGCGGCACATCACGCCCAGCGCCGCCTGCGGGTTGAACGCATCAAGCAGGGTCTGCATGTAGCTGTCGTAGCGACCCTCGCGCTCGAGAAGATGCAGGAAGCGCTTGATCGGCATGTTGGTGATGGTGAACAGGCGGTTGAACACGATACCGAAATGCTCGCCGAGTTCGCGCCGGTAGGTCGCCTCAAGTGCCGACTGCGCCGGCGGCAAGCTCGCACCCAGCGGGTTGTAGACCAGATCGAGTTCCAGCCCGCTGTCGGTCCGGCCATAGCCGAGCGCATTGAGCTGATGCAATGCACGCAGGCTGGGATCGAACACATGCTGGCCGCGCTGCTGCTCGACATTGGCCTTGCTGTAGCACGGCAGCGAAGCGACCACCTTGACGCCCTGCTCGGCGAGGAAATCGGCGGTGTCCTCCTGCCCCGGGCGGAACAGCACGGTGAGATTGCAGCGATCGATCACCGTCTTGCCCAGCGCGCGCGATTCGCGCACCAGGGTGCGGAAATGCGGATTCAGCTCCGGCGCACCGCCGGTCAGGTCGACGGTATGGATGCCCGGCGCATCGGCCAGCAACTCAAGCAGCCGCTCGACCGTCGCCGCCTGCATGATCTCGCTACGCTTGGGGCCGGCTTCCACATGGCAATGCTGGCAGGCCAGGTCGCACAGCTTGCCGACGTTGATCTGCAGGATCTCCAGCGGCGTGCGCGACAGGTTCAGACCATGCTTGCGCAGGGTACCCGCGAACGGCAGTGGCGAGGTCGAAAGAGCGGCATTCAAGACGGATCACTCCTGCTCGTGGCGACGGTATCCACGCAGAGGGCGTCGAACCGCGTTCAATTGCCCATCGTAGGGCAGATAGTCGATGCCGTTCTGCTCCACCTGGAAGCGCGCCACGATTCTCGGGTGGTCGCTCGGCGGCGCTGCGCACGGTACCCGTTGCAGCGCAGATGCGCGCCGACAGCAATCCGGCATGGCGATCACGGGGCAGACTCCGGCGTGGCTGCAACGGGCGGATCCGGCGTGAGCATCAAGTCGTCGAACCATGCCGTGACATGACCGCCGGTGTTGTCGGTATCGGAGGCCAACGCGATGCCGGTCACCCGCGGCGCGGCACGACCGAACGCCGCGCGGAAATCCGCAGCCAGATCGCGTCGTTGCGACTGCCATGTGCCGGCCTGCGCATTGCCACTCTGCAGGACGATGGTACGTATCTGGCCGAAGTAGGCATTCGGCGCGATCGTGCCCACGGGGTGTCGGTTGTCCCAGACGTAGCACAGGGCTGCGGTGGGCAAGGGGTGACCGAGGGTGCGACTGGCCAGGCTCAGCTTCGTCCGCTGCAGCCACGACAGTCGCGCGCGCGGCACATCGAAAAAAACATAGACGCGCGCGGCGAAGTCGTCACCGGACTTCCGCGACAGATTGGCTGCTGCGACGCTGTGATCGACCTTCCAGCGCCAGCTCAGGGTCGTCGTGGCGGGCAGGTTCAGGAGATGTGCGATGGCGCCCGCGGCATGGTCGGCATCGACGCTGAAAACGTTGCGCTCGCCGTCGCGGACGATCGCCATGCGCGCGGCGGGCCGATGCCGCGACATCGCATAGGCTTTCCAGCCGTCGGGCAGCGCGCTACCTGGCGCCGTGTCGGAAAATCGCAACGAGGTGACCGCGCCGGAGGCCGTGGCCACCCATGCGATCAGCAGCAGTGCCGCGAAGGCCTTCATCGATGGCTTCATCCGCGCCTCCAGGCGTGATAGCGCGCCAACCAGCGCAGCGTCCGCTCCGGCGCATGCGCCTTCTTCCAGTGGCCGGCGGCGTACTTGTTCGCCTCGGCCCAGGTCGGATAGGCATGGATGGTGCCGAGGATCTTGTTCAGCCCCAGTCCGTGGCGCATCGCCAGCACAAACTCTGCCAGCGTCTCGCCGGCATGCTGGCCAACGATGGTGGCGCCAAGGATGCGGTCCTTGCCGGGCACGGTCAGAACCTTGACGAAGCCATGCGCATGATCCTCGGCAATCGCGCGGTCAAGATCATCCAACGCGTAGCGGGTGACCTCATGGGCGATACCCTGCTGCTTCGCCTCGCGCTCATTCAGGCCGACGCGTGCGACCTCGGGATCGACGAAGGTCACTGCGGGAATCACCGAATAGTCCGCACGGAAGCGCCTGAACTGGCCGAACAGCGCATTCACTGCGGCGTACCACGCCTGATGTGCGGCGACGTGGGTGAACTGGTAGGGTCCGGCCACATCGCCACAGGCGTAGATGTTCGGATACAGGGTGGCGAGCCAGGCGTCGGTCTCGACCGTGCGCTCGGCCGGGATACCGAGTTCCTCCAGGCCAAAACCGGTGGTGCGCGGCTTGCGCCCGACGGCCACCAGCAGCTGGTCATACGACAGTCGCACACGCTCACCGGCGACCTCGCAAACCAGCACGCGCGATGTGCCCTCCTGCTCGACCGCCACCGCCTTGTGACCAGTGCGCACCTGCACCCCATCGGCCGCCAGTCGTGCCTGCACGAAAGCCGATACTTCATCGTCCTCGCGCAGCAGCAGGCGATCCATCGCCTCGACCTGGATCACCGTCGAGCCCAGCCGGGCAAATGCCTGCGCCAGCTCGCAACCGATCGGGCCGCCACCCAGTATCAGCAACCGCGCCGGCAGTTCGCGCAATTGCCACAGCGTGTCGGAGGTGAGGTAGTCGGCCTTTTCGATGCCGGCGATCGGTGGCACGAGCGGCTCGGCACCGGAGGCGATCACGATCGCCCGCGTGCTGATCGGCCTGCCATCCACCTCCACCACCCACGGCGAGACGATGCGGGCATGGCCCCGCTGCACGTCCACGCCCAGTTCGCGGTAGCGCTCGACCGAGTCGTGCGGCGCGACGGTTTCCACCGCGCTGTTCACCCGCTCCATCACCGCGCGAAAATCCACCCGCACATCGCCCACATGCACACCGGCACGATCCGCGTGGCGCGCCTGCGCCGCCAGTCGCGCCGCATGGATCAACGCCTTCGAAGGCACGCAGCCGGTGTTGAGGCAATCGCCACCCATCTCGTGCTTTTCGACCAGGGTGACCCTGGCGCGCACGGTGGCGGCGATATAAGCGCTGACCAGCCCGGCCGAGCCGGCACCGATCACCACCAGGTTGCGATCGAATGTCTTCGGCCGCGGCCAGCGCGCGTAGACCCGGCGCGCCTTGATCCGCTCCACCATCCAGCGCGCCAGCAGCGGGAACAAACCCAGCGGGATGAATGAGCCCAACAGTTTTGGCGACACGATGCCGGACAGCGAATGCAGGCTGGCCAACTGAGTGCCCGCATTCACATAGACCACGGTGGCCGCCAGCATGCCGAGCTGGCTGACCCAGTAGAACGTGCGCAGCGGCAGCGTGGTCAGCCCCATCACCAGGTTGATCACGAAGAACGGAAACAGCGGCACCAGCCGCAGCGTGAACAGGTAGAACGCACCTTCGCGCTGGATGCCTTGATTGATCGTCAGCAGCCGTTTGCCAAAGCGCTGTTGCACCGTATCGCGCAGCACGAAGCGACTGGCCAGGAAGGCCAGGCTGGCGCCCAGGCTTGAGGCAAACGACACCAGCACGATCCCCTCCAGCAGGCCGAACAACGCCCCGGCGGCCAGGGTGAGCAAGGTGGCAGCCGGCAGCGACAAGGCGGCAAACGCCACGTAGATAAGAAAGAAGCCGCCGGCCAGCGTGATCGGATGGGCCAGCCGGTAAGCATCCAGGTCGTGCTGGCGAGCTTTCAACGCATCGAGGCTGAACTGGTGCTGCAAACCAAGCGCGAAAAAAGTCACCACCGCAGCGAGCAGGGCGATGACGACCAGCCAGCGGACCAGCGTGAGCTTTTTCATGCGTTGGGCGACCGAAGCAAGAGCGTGCAGCCCAGCATACCGGTGTGCGCGGGTTGCAGCAGAAAAGCGTCGTATCGCATCGATGTACCTCGGACAAAGTTCGGCGGCGGAACCATCGACCATGCTTTCGCTTGATCGGGACCGCCGGTTACCCGCTCGGCTATCAGCATGATTCAAATGCCCGCATCGCTTCGTGCATGTCGTGATGGCCAAGGCGAATGGCACCCCGGTCGCCGGAGACAGGCATCCCTCTCAGCGCCACGCGGACCCGCCGCAACGGCTGATCGAGCAGAAGGTGGCGGAATATTTCAAGCGGCACGTCTGAAAAATAACGACTTCATACACATGGAATGCGCCAAACGCCCAAAATTTCGCTACATTGTGCAGGCCGTCAGGCCTCCGAGCCTTCGAAGCCGGAGTTTCCCACTACCGAGATGGAATCCATGGCTACCAAAACCACTGCCAAGAAAGCTCCCGCCAAAGCTGCCAAGAAAGCCCCTGCCGTGAAGACGGTCGCTCCGGTCAAGCCGCTGGGCGAAGCGCTGTCGAAGTCGGGCCTGATCGCGCACATCGTCGCGCAAGCCAACGTCGAAGCGAAGACGGTCAAGGCCGTGCTGGCTGGCCTCGAGGCCGCCGTGCTGGCTTCGGTGCACAAGAAGGGCGTCGGCCAGTTCACCTTGCCGGGCCTGTTCAAGATCAACGCGGTGAAGGTTGCCGCCAAGCCGAAGCGCAAGGGCAAGAACCCCTTCACCGGCGAAGAGCAGACCTTCGCGGCCAAGCCGGCTACGGTCAAGGTCAAGGTGCGTCCGCTGAAGAAGCTGAAAGACGCCGCGGTCTGATCCAGCACCATGATGCCGGCCGGGTGTGTTCCCCGGGCCGGCACCATGGTGGTTTTTTCGTTGCATCGAAACACGGGCGCACAGTGCCGCCATCAGGCTCGCCGTTGCCGGGGCGACCCATGTGAATCCCGCCACGCAATCGATATCAGACCGAGGTCGCTTCGCCTGATGCCTGCCCGGCCAGCACTTCAGCAGGTCCCTGCGGTGCCGATGCCTTGAGCGCGCTTGCGCTCAGCCAGTCGCTGACGACGCTGGCCACATCCACCGCTGTCATCCCGGTCGTGGCGACTGCCGCATCGGCCACGCCAAATGGACCGTATTTGGTCGGACACGTGACCGAGAACAGACCCAGCGTTGGTGTACCGCTGGCGGCCGCCAGATGCATCACACCGCAATCGGCACTGATGAAGGCGTCCATGTTCGAGATCACCGACGCCAGCCGTCGCAGATCGCGTGTGTAGTAGGAGGCAAACTCACCACCGAGCTGACTGTGCCCGTGTTCGGCCAGCACATCGACGATCAGCACGTCCGGCAACGCGGCTTGCAACGTGCCGACAAATTGGACCCACCACTGCTCACCGTAACGCTTGGCGCCTGTGGCGTTGGCGAAGATGCCCACTACCGGACATTTGCCGACCAGCGGATGCGATGCATGGATGACGGCTTCCAGAGCGCGTTGCGACTGCTGCTTCTCGTCATCGGACAAGCACAAATTCAAGGGGAAACAGGGCCGGTCGATCTTGCCTGCGTACGCGGCACGCAGCAGCAGCACGCTGCGCTGCGCCAGATGCGGCGGACATGACCACTGATGCCAGCCCGAAGCCGCACTGGTCGCCTCGTCCGGAAAGCCGAGTTTGAAGCGCGCCTTCACGATCGCCAGCAACAATCGCCCCGACCGCGAACCGTTGCACGCGTCGATGGCCAGGTCGTAAGAGTTGCCGCGCAGCTGTCGCAGCAAGCCGATCGAGAACCACAGGTGGCGAGCGATCTTGCGCGGCAGGCAGAACACCCGACGCACCTGGAAGCGGTCGTTGAACAGACTCTGCGCGGCATCACCGCCAGTGACCAGATCGATCTCGGCACCGGGGTACAAGGCCTCGATCTCGGCCAGCAACGAGCTGATCAAGACCGCATTGCCAAGCCGATGATTGGGTCGACACACGAGCACCCGATGGATGCCCCGCACCGGCAAGGTGCGCGGCTCGCACAAAGTGGCGGCGACGGCGCGAAACAGCCGGCCGAAGAAAGAATCCACCGAACGATGTCGCAGTGAATCCCAACGTCTTGCCTTGATCGCCTTGGGAGTGGACTCGGTGCAAGCAGAGGCATCCTGCGCGGATTCGATCGCTTCTTTCACCGGAACTCGCTCAGCAAGGGGGAGTGGCATGTTACGCAACATAGCAGGCCAGTCTTAGACGAGCCTTAAGCGCTCCAATCGAACATTCGCGCAAAAACATGCGCAAGCCACGAGCCTGCGGGGAATCGACAGGCGGGCTGCCGGGCGGGCCAGCCAGTGCATTGGCCAGTCGGAGTGTTGCAAGCATGCTGCAGCATGGATACGCGGCGAGATGCTGCCAGCACCAGGCTGGCCTGCAGCTCCCAGCCATCGCTGCGCGGATAGACCCTCACTGCGATGTTCATTAGTATCCAGCGACAAGTTCTTACGCAAGGTGACTGCCCGTGAAGCGATTGCTCCTGTCCGCCCTGATCATGTCTGCGTGCTCCAGTACGCTGGCCAAAGAAATACCTGCTTTCAGCACCGAACGATTGTCCGGCGAAGTGAAGATGCTTTCCTCGGACGCATTCGAAGGCCGTGGCCCGGCCACCCCGGGGGAAACGAAAACCATCGACTACGTGGTCGCCCAGATGAAGGCCGCTGGCCTGCAACCTGGCGGTGACCTCAAGGACGGCAAGCGGGCCTGGACCCAGGCCGTGCCGCTGCTGCGTACCGAGATCATCGGCAAGCCAGAACTCAGCCTGACGCTGGGCGACCAGCACGAAGCGCTGAGCCAGGGCGAACAGATCGCGATACGGGCGCCGATGGATGGCTCGACCTCGGTGGATATCAAGGACGCACCGCTGGTTTTCGTGGGCTACGGCGTCAGCGCGCCGGAGCGCCACTGGGATGATTTCAAGGGCGTCGACCTGCACGGCAAGATCGCCGTGGTACTGGTCAACGACCCTGATTTCGAGACCGGCAAGGGCGACTTCGGCGGCAAGGCGATGACCTACTACGGCCGCTGGAGCTACAAGTACGAAGAGGCCGCACGGCAAGGCGCGCTCGGCATGCTGGTGATCCACGAAACCGCACCGGCCTCCTATGGCTGGGCCACGGTGAAGAACTCCAACACCAACACCATGTTCGACATCGTGCGCGACAAGCCTGCCCTGGTGCATCCGCCGCTGGAGGGCTGGATCCAGCGTGATCTGGCCGTGCAGATGTTCAAGCGCGCCGGGCTCGATTTCGACAGTCTCAAGAAACTGGCGCAGACCCGTGATTTCAAGCCGGTGGCACTCAAGGGCGAGAGCTTCTCGGCCAGCTTCAAGGTCGATTCCAAGGTAATCACCTCGCGCAACATCGTCGGCCGCGTCATCGGCAGCAAGCATCCCGACGAAACCGTGATCTACAGCGCGCACTGGGATCACCTCGGTGTCGGCGAGCCCGACGCCAGCGGCGACCGCATCTACAACGGTGCCGTCGACAACGCCACCGGTACCGCTGCACTGATCGAGCTCGGCCGCGCCTTCGCGCATGCGCCCAAACCCGAGCGCTCGGTGGTGTTTCTCAATGTCACCGCCGAGGAAAAGGGCCTGCTCGGTTCCGAGTACTACGCAGCCAATCCGCTGTATCCACTGGGCAAGACCGCCGGCGTGATCAACATGGATGCGCTCGATCCGCACGGCCCCACCCGCAACTTCACCATCTCCGGCAGTGCCAAGCTTGGATTGCTGGATGACCTGATTGCCGACGCGAAAAAGTACGACATGGTCTACACGCCGGACCCGAAGCCGGAGGCCGGTCACTTCTTCCGCTCCGATCACTTCTCGTTCGCCAAGCGCGGCGTGCCGGCGATCTCGTTCGGCTCCGGCAATGACTGGGTCAACGGTGGCATCAAGGCCGGCAAGGCAGCCGAGGACGAGTACATTGCCAGGCATTACCACCAGCCGTCGGACCAGTGGCAGGCCAGCTGGGCGTTCACCGGCATGGTGCGCGACATGCAATTGCTCTACACCGTGGGCAGTCAACTCGCCAACTCGGAGCAGTGGCCGGACTGGAGCAAGGACTCGGAGTTCCGCGCCACCCGCGACGCCAGCGCCGCCGAGCGCAAGTAGCCTGTTGATTTCGTAGGAGCCCGCTGGCGGGCTCCTACGTTCAGGGTGTTGCTGGACCGAGGCTGGCGAACCAGGCACCGTGACCGGGCAACTGCAGCCGGTCGCCGTTGCGCGTGGCCTGCAGCAGGCCATGCCCTTCCAGCAATGTCAGCTTGCCACCGAGCGGCGGCAATTCGATCTCGACACTGTCATCGGCGAGGTTGAACACCACCAGCAAGTCCGCAGCCCCGAGCCTGCGCGTGAACGCCAGTACCGGCTCGGCGGTGTCGAGGAAACGGATATCGCCCCAACGCAACGCGGGCTGCGACCTGCGCCAGCGCATGAAGGTGCGGAAGCCGTTGAGCACCGACTGCGGGTCGGACTCCTGCTGCTCCACCGCACGCAGCCGATGCTCCTCGGGTACCGGCAACCACGGCATGCCGTGACTGAAACCGGCCTGCACATTGGCATCGCTCCACGGCATCGGCGTACGGCAGCCATCACGGCCCTTGAACTGCGGCCAGAAGGCAATGCCATAAGGGTCCTGCAGTGCCTCGAACGGCACCTCGGCCTCGGTCAGCCCGAGCTCCTCACCCTGATACACGCATACCGAGCCGCGCAGCGAACAGACCATCGCGGTCAGCAGATTGGCCAGCTTTGGAGATGCGTTGCCATTGCCCCAGCGGCTCAGCACGCGCTCCACGTCGTGGTTGGAGATGGCCCAGCACGGCCAGCCCTCGGTCATCTGCGATTCCAGCTGCCGCACCGTGCCGCGAATGTGCTCGACGCTGAAATCGTCGGTCAACAACTCGAAGCTGTAGCCCATGTGCAGGCGGCCGTGGCGCGTGTACTCGGCCATCGTGGCCAGCGAATCCTCCGAGGAGATTTCGCCCAGCGCGGCAACATCCGGATACTGGTCCATCAGGCTGCGCAGCTCAGCCAGGAAGGCCAGATTCTCCGGCTGGGTGTTGTTGTAATGGTGATACTGGAATGCGTAGGGGTTGTCGGGGCTGAAACCGCGACCCACGCGCTTTTCCTTCGGCTTGGCCGGGTTGTCGCGCAACTGGCGATCGTGGAAGCAGAAGTTGATCGCGTCCAGGCGCACGCCATCCACGCCCTTGTCGAGCCAGAAACGCACGCTGTCCAGCGCGGCCGCACGCACGTCGGGATGATGGAAGTTCAGATCCGGCTGCGAAGTCAGGAAGTTGTGCAGGTAATACTGCCCGCGGCGCGGCTCCCACTGCCAGGCGCAGCCGCCGAACAGCGACAGCCAGTTGTTGGGCGGCGTGCCATCGGGCCGCGCATCAGCCCATACGTACCAGTCGGCGCGCGGGTTGTCGCGACTCTGCCGGCTTTCGCTGAACCAGGCGTGCTCCACCGAGGTATGGCTGAGCACCTGGTCGATCATCACCTTCAAGCCGAGCCGGTGCGCCTTCTCCAGCAGCCGATCGAAATCGTCCAGCGTGCCGAACAGCGGATCCACATCGCGGTAGTCGGCAATGTCATAACCAAAGTCGGCCATCGGCGACTTGAAGAACGGCGCGATCCAGATCGCGTCCACGCCCAGGCTCGCCACGTAATCGAGCCGTTCGATGATGCCCGGCAAGTCACCCACACCATCACCGTCGGTGTCGAGAAAGCTGCGCGGGTAAATCTGGTAGATGACGGCACCGCGCCACCAGCTTGAATCAGTCATGCCACGAAACCCCTAAGCCTTGGCCTGGTACGCCTTCCGAATCACAAGATTGGCGAAGGTCGCCAGCTTAGCCGCAGGTTCCTGCCGCCTCGCACTGGCCTGCATACGTATTCATGCATGCTGCATACGCAAAATCATCTCGCATGACAGCGCAATCACGGTCTCTGTGGCGGCTGGATTTCAGGCAGGAAAAGCTCGGTGAAAGCGAGCCATGGCGCTGAGAAGAGCGGCAAGGGACTGACCGGTCGCAGCCTGATGTTGCACTGCGATTACTGTGAACCAGCGCCAAATATGAATACGTATGCAGGTATGGGCACCGCATGGAAACGCGGCCTTAACATCGCCCCACGTGTTGACCGAGAGGGTCAGCGCACCCTGCCGACGGTCGTCGCCGACGGAAGCGCAGGCAAGCCAGAGTTCAAGAATTACGGCGACTATTCGTGGGGAGACGAGAACATGCTACTGAAACGCAACCTGATGGCTCTGGCTTTGATTTCGGCGGGGCTTTGCTGCACCGCCGTGGTGTACGCCAGCCCAGCCGATACCGCCGCGCCGGCAACCGGCTCACCGCAAAGCACACCGGATCAGGCAGCGCCGCAGGCTTCTGCCGACAGCAGCAAGACTGACGAAGTCCGGCACACCAAGGTCAAGAAACTCGCAGCCGTGAAGGTCACCGGCTTTCTCAGCAGCATCGAAAACTCCACCGCGATCAAGCGCAACGCCGACAGCATTGTCGAAGCCGTATCGTCAGAGCAGATCGGCAAACTGCCCGGCACCAGTATTGCCGACGCGCTGGGCCGCCTGCCCGGCCTGACCGTGCAGACGGTCAGCGGCCGCCCGCAGTCGATCAGCATTCACGGCCTGAGTGGAGACTTCTCCACCGCGCTGGTCAATGGCGCCGAGCAGGTGTCGACCTCGAACAACCGTGACGTGCAGTTCGACCAGTACCCCTCCAGCTGGTTCAACGCTGTCGTGGTGCACCTGAGCCCCCAGGCCAATCTCATCGGTCAGGGCCTGGCCGGCACGATCGACATGCAGACCATCCGTCCGCTCCAGAAGAACAAGGAAGAAGCGGCGATCAACGCCCATTACATCTGGAACAGCGCGTCTCAGCTCGTCAGTGGCCCCGGGGTGCCGGACAAGGGCTACAACGTCAACGGCGTCTGGGTGAACCAGTTCGCCGACCACACCCTGGGCGTCACCTTGGGCGTCGACCTGGAGTCCAGCCCAACGCAGATCGAGCATCAGGCACCATGGGGCTATCCAACCGATGCGAATGGCAACGCCGTGGTCGGCGGGTCAAAGAACTACGGTGTCGCCGACAACTTCAAGCGCCAGGGCCTGCTGGGCACGGTTCAGTGGCAGCCGAACGACTTCTACACCGGTACGATCGACATGACGTACGACAACTTCAGGGAAATCCAGCAGGGCAAGGGCATGGAGCTTCCGCTGTTCTGGGGTTCGGCCACGCTGCAGCCCGGCGGTACCGTGGAGAACGGTCTGATCACCAGCGGCACTTACACCAACCTGTCGCCGGTCATTCGCAACGACTACAACAGCTCTCGCGCGCGCGTCTACAACTTCAGCTGGGACAACAAGTTCCACATCAACCAGAACTGGTCAGCCGATCTGGTGGGTAACTACTCACGCGCCACCCGTAGGGACATCAATCTCGAAAGCTACTCCGGCAGCGGCTACAACAAGAGCGGCCCAGTCGGCACATTGAACTTCAACGAGCTCAATAGCGGTCTGCTGTACGTCAACAATTCGGTCGACTACGGCAGCGGTGCCGTGCTGACCGACCCGCAGGGCTGGGGCTCGGGCAACAACGTGGTGCAGACCGGCTTCATCAACGCACCACGCACGGTTGACTACCTGGCCAACCTCAAGCTCAGCGCACAGCGTGATTTCATGAGCGGCCCGTTCTCCAGCGTGGAATTCGGCGTCGCCGAAAGTACGCGCAACAAGACCTACAACATCGAACAGAACTTCCTCACCCTCGGCGGCGGTCTGCTGGATCAGGGCGCCGTGCAGTCCGTGCCTTATACCGGCGGCACCTGCTCGCCGCTGTCCTGGATGGGTCTTGGCGCCCAGCCCTGCTACAACCCGCTGGCACTTATCGCCAACGGCACCTACACCGAGATCCCGGTGTTCATGTCGAGCCTGCCGTTGCCGCCTATCTGGAAAGTGCACGAGCGTGACACGACGCCTTACTTCCAGTTCAATCTGGACACGCAGCTCGGCAACGTGACACTGCGCGGCAACTTCGGCATGCAGGTAGCACGTACCCACCAGACCTCGACCGGTGAGCGTGTGGTCCCCGGCAGCTCCGTCACGGGAGGCCAAACCGCGCTGATACCGGTCGCTGGTGGTACCACCTACACCCGCTACCTGCCGAGCTTCAACCTGATCTTCGGCGTGACCCCGAATGACGACATCCGCGTCAGCGCAGCCCGTACCATGGCCCGTCCACGCATGGACCAGATGAACGCCAGCCAGTCGATCAGCGGCAACATCACCTACCTGACCTCGACCGACCCGAATCGCTCCTTCTTCAGCTCCAACGGTGGCAACGCCAAGCTGTTGCCAACCATGGCGAACAACTACAACGTCAGCTACGAGCATTATTTCTCGGGTGATGCCTCGGGCTTCCAGTGCAACTCAGCCGATTCCAAGCAGTCGGATCTGTGCCGTGGTGGTGGTGGCGGCTACTTCGCCGTGTCGGGCTATTTCTTCGAACTGAGCGACTTCATCAACCCGAACTCGGCCTACCTGTATGACTTCTCGGCCTTCATTCCGTCCTACCTGAACGCGGCGCAGCAGGCGCAGCTCGGCACCCCGCTGGGCATCGTCAACGGCCCGACCAACGATGGCCACGGCTACGTGAAGGGTGCCCAGGTGACCCTGAACCTGCCCGCCAGCCTGATCAGCCCGGCGCTCAACGGCTTCGGCACGATCCTCACCGCGAACCGGATCAAGAGCTCGCTAGTCTATGCCGGCAACAGCAACCCGATCACGGTGCCCGGTCTGGCGAAGCGGGGAGCCAAAGCCACACTGTATTACCAGCACAGTGGCTTCGAGGCCCGCATCAGCGACGACTACACTTCCAGCTTCCTGGGCGAGGTCTCCGGCATCAGTGCGTCGCGCATCGAGCAGACCCTGAAGGGCGGCAGCACCTACGACGCGCAGATCAGCTACACCTTCGACAGTGGTGCGCTGAACGGCCTCACGCTCATCGCGCAGGGCTCCAACCTGGGCAACAAGAAGTTCATCACCTTCCAGAACAACGACCCGCGTCAAGTGTTGATCTGGGAACAGTACGGTCGCCGCTACGAGGTAGGTGTCTCCTACAAGTTCAAGTAAGCCGACAACGCTTGCCTCACACCAGCCCCGTTGAGTTTCTTCAACGGGGCTTTTTTTGACAAGGCCGTGGCGAAGCGCTAGTTAACGACCTTCACGCATTTCAGGTACGCACATGCAGGCCAATCCCATCCAACGCGTAGTCATCGTCGGCGGCGGCACTGCCGGCTGGATGACCGCCGCCCTGCTTGCCCGCGCACTGGGACAACAGGTACAGATCCGGCTGATCGAGTCGGAAGAGATCGGCGTCGTCGGTGTCGGCGAGGCCACCATTCCGTCGATCCGCCTGGTCAACCAGTTTCTCGGCCTGGACGAGGACGATCTGCTGCGCGCTACCCACGGTACCTTCAAGCTCGGTATCGAATTCAACGACTGGCGGCGGCTGGGCGATTCGTACATGCACGCCTTCAGCGACATCGGCCTGCCGCTGGGGCTGATCGGCTTTCACCACTACTGGCTGCGGGACCGCCAGCGCGCCGGCGCAGCAGACCTGTGGGCCTACTCGCTCAATGCGACGGCGGCACGAGCACATCGTTTCGGCCGCATGGAGCGTGTCGGCAGCAGTCCGTTGACCGGCGTCAAACACGCCTATCAGCTCGATGCCACCGCCTATGGCCAGTATCTTCGCCGCCGTGTCGACCCAGCCATCGTGCGCCGCATCGAAGGCAGGGTCGTCGACGTGCAGCTGCGCGCCGAGGACGGCTTCATCGAATCGGTGCAACTGGCCAGCGGGGAACGCGTGGCGGGCGACCTGTTCATCGACTGCTCGGGCTTTCGCGGCCTGTTGATCGAGGGTGCGCTGAAGACCGGCTACGACAACTGGCAGCAATGGCTGCCGTGCGACCGTGCGCTGGCGGTGCCCAGCGAGCGGGTCGCGCCGATGCGCCCTTACACCCAGGCCAGCGCGCGCACCGCCGGCTGGCAGTGGCGTATCCCGTTGCAGCACCGCAGCGGCAACGGCCACGTCTACTGCAGCCAGTTCATCAGCGACGACGAAGCCGCAGCGACGCTGCTGGGCAACATCGAGGGCGAGCCGCTGGCCGAGCCACGCCAGCTGCAATTCACCACCGGCATGCGGCGGCAGGTGTGGAACCGCAACTGCGTGGCACTGGGGCTGTCGGCCGGCTTCATGGAACCGCTGGAATCCACCAGCATCCACCTGATCCAGTCCGGCGTCAGTCGACTGCTCACCCTGTTTCCGGACCGCCATTGCGATGTCGCGCTCAGCACCGAGTACAACCGCCAGACGCGCTTCGAGTACGAGCGCATCCGCGACTTCCTGATCCTCCACTACAAGGCCACCGAGCGCGACGACAGTCCGTTCTGGCGTCAGTGCGCGCAGATGGAGATTCCCGAGTCGCTGGCGCGGCGAATTGCGCTGTTTCGGCGCAACGGCAGCATTTTCCGCGAGGCCGATGAATTGTTCACCGAGGTCGGCTGGCTGCAGGTGATGCTCGGCCAGGGCATCGAACCGCAGAGCTACCACCCGATTGCCGATGCCCTCGATCAAGGCCAGCTCGACGAGTTCCTGGGCAATATCCGCACCCTGGTCGGCCGCGCTGCCGACACCTTGCCGCCGCACGAACGCTTCATCGCCGAACACTGTGCGGCGGCAGACGCGATGGACAAGGCCTGACGCCGCCCTTTCGCCCGATGGGCCGCACTACATCGGTGCGGCGCGACAGTGCTGATCGATGTATTGCCGGTGTGTCGGCATGCCCCGCGCCGCCTCGGCGATCACCCGCCGCAGACCCTGCAGGCGTCCAGCCGCATCGACCTGACTGCGCATGTCGGTCAGCGGATGGTAGCTCTGCGGCAACACTTCCTGCCCCACCAGCACGGCCAGCCAGTTGGGGTTCTGGAACAGTTCCATGCTCTCGGCGACCAGCCGGCCGCCGCGGCGGAATTGATCGATCTTGTATTGCAATGTGTCGGGGATCACCATCGTCGCGGTCTGGCGCCACAGCGGCTCGTCGCGCTGCACCGCGTGATAGTGCAGGATCAGGAAGTCGCGGATGCGCTCGTACTCGATGTGCGTGAGGCGGTTGTATTCCTGTGCTGCAAGCGGGTCGAAATCGCGGTCGGGAAACAGCGCCAGCAGGCGGGTAATGGCCGTCTGGATCAGATGGATGCTGGTGGATTCCAGCGGCTCCATGAAGCCGGCCGACAGGCCGATCGCCACGCAGTTGCGGTTCCATGACTGCTTGCGCCGCCCGGTGGTGAAGCGCAACTGCCGCGGCGATCCCAGCGGCTCGCCCTCAAGATGGCCCAGCAGTGTTGCCACTGCCTCGTCGTCGCTGATGAACTGGCTGTAACGTTGCCCATCCGGTGCTGCAGCGGAATGCGCCACTGCCAGCCCGCCGCGTGCGCCGTGGTGCGCGTGTAAGGTGTCGGCTCGCTGTGGTGCGTACAGGCCACCGCCACGGCGCGGCGCAGGGCAGCCAGTGCGTCCAGTCCTCATAGCCGGTATTCAACGCGCCCTCGATCAACAGGCCGCGAAAACCGGAGCAGTCGATGAACAGGTCGCCCTCGATCACCGCGCCGCCCTCCAGCATCACGCTCTGGATGAAACCGTCGTCTCCGCGCAGGGTGACGTCCACCTTGCCCTCGGTCCGCAGGACGCCACGATGCTCGGCATACTGGCGCAGGAAACGCGCATAAAGAGAGGCGTCGAAGTGATAGGCGTAATCGTGGGAGGACTGCACCTGACGGCGGTCGGCCACCGGCGGGTCGAACTTGCCGGCCTGGGCAGCCACCCAGGCCAGTGCGTAGTCCTGCAGCGGCGTATCGTCACCGCGTTCGCGCTCGCGCAGCCAGTAGTGGTGCAACGGCACGGCGTCGAACTCGGTGCCGAACTGGCCGAACGGATGAAAGTAGCGTTGCCCGATACGGGTCCAGTCGACGAACTCAACGCCCAGCTTGAACGTGCCCTGGGTCGCCGCCAGGAAAGTGTTCTCATCGATGCCCAGGGTGCGATTGAAATACTTGATCGGCGGGATGGTGGCCTCGCCCACGCCGACGATGCCGATTTCCTCCGATTCAATCAGCTCGATCTGGCAGCTGCCCTGCAGCACATTGACGAGCGCGGCCGCGGTCATCCAGCCGGCCGTACCGCCGCCCACGATGACGATGCGGCGGATGTGCTGGTCAGTCATGTCGGCATTTCATCGATCAGGTCATGAGTCATCAGGTGCATCCCCCGTCCGCCGCCCATTCATTTGCATCCAGTCAGCCGACCGCGGCTGGCGAGAAGCTGCCGCGCCACGCAGGCGCGGCGTCACCATCGGCACGGTCAGCATGGTGCTGACCACCGCCATCAACAGCAGCGCGGTAAAGGTCGCCGAGGTGATCAGCTGACGGTCGAGCAGGATATTGACGAAGATGATCATGATCAGCGCCTTCGTCTGCAGCAGCCAGCCGATGCTCGATGCCTCGCCCCGGGCCCAGCCCAGCAAGCGCCCGGCGACGTGCACGCCGGTCAGCTTGCCGCCTACCGATGCCAGCAACAGCAGACCCGCAGCCAGGAACACCGCCGCACCGCCGACGCTCCAGCTGGTGCGCAATCCGGTCGACAGGAAAAATACCGGCATTGCCACCAGCAGCACGTGGTGACGCAGCAGATCCATGCGTGTCTGATCAAACCATTCGCGATCGATCACCGCGCCCGCCAGGAACGCGCCCACCATGTAATGCAGCCCGGCTCGATCCGCCGCCAGCCCGCAGGCGGCCAGCCAGATCAAGCCGACATACCAGCGATCCGAAGCCGGCAGGCGTGGCATCAGGCGCCGGAACAGCGTGGCCGCGACCGCAAAGAGCAGCAGAAACAGCAGTTGCCGCCCGACCCGCTGCCAGTCCAGCAGGATCACCGCCAGCACGGCCCAGATCGCGATATCGTCCAGGCTGGCGTAACGCAGGATGCGTTGGCCCAGCGGCGTGCGCAGCATCTCGAGCTTTTCCATCAGCAGAAGCAGGATCGGCAAAGCCGTCACCGCGCAGGCCATGCCGACACCCAGCACGAACTGCCATGGCGCTGCCGCGGGGCCGATCCAGCCACTGCGCCACGACAGCAGCAAGATCGCTGCGAGCGCGCCGAACAACAGCGGCATGCCCAGCGCCAGGCCGGCGGTGATGCCGCACTCGCGCCGACGCAGCCAGACCTGGCGCAAGTCCAGCTCGATGCCGGCGATCCACACGAACAGCATCACCGCCCAGCAGGCCAGCCCATTGAGCGCCTGGATCACCGGCGGGTTGAACACGCTGGCGTAGTAGCCGGGAAAAGCCGCGCCGAGCATGCCCGGCCCCAGCGCGATACCGGCAAGGATCTGCACCACGACCAACGGTGCGTAGTAGTCGGTGCGGGCGAGGCGCCAGACCACGTAAGGCACGGCGAAGATGATCAGCATCGCGACCAGGAAAATATCGATGTTGTTCATCACGGAGCCCCTGTACGCGCCTGCGTGATAAAGCGTAACCGATGTCCTCCCGCTCGGGACGAAATTACCTTGCAACGCAGCACGAAAAACTGCGCACACAGACCATGAATACGTATGCAGAAACGGGTCGTCAGGCATGACATCGACCTACCATGAAACGGTCGCCGCAAAAGAATCCGCCGCTGGCGTGGGAGCTTCGTCGCGGGGCGACAAGCACCGCAAAACCTTCATTACTGCTGGAGTCACCATGTTCCTCCGCCGGATGTTTTCTGCGCTGTTGCTGGGCGCCGCGCTGAGCACGGGCGCGTGCGCTTCTGCCGCTGCCGCTGCCGCCAAAGCGCCGACGAAGGCTGCCATGAGTGGAACGCGCCCCAGCGACTCCGGCGTTTATTACGAGATCTTTGTGCGCAGTTGGTACGACACCAACGGCGACGGCATTGGCGACCTCAACGGCGTCACCGCCAAGCTCGACTATCTGAAGTCGCTCGGTGTCAGTGGCATCTGGTTGATGCCGATCAACCCGTCACCGAGCTACCACGGCTACGACATCACCGACTACTACGCGATCGATCCGCAGTACGGCACGCTGGCCGATTTCCACCACCTGCTGGCCGAAGCGCACAAGCGCGGCATCAAGGTGATCATGGACCTGGTGATCAACCACACCAGCAACCTGCACCCGTGGTTCATCGCCGCGAAGAATCCGAAGGATCCACACCACGACTGGTACAGCTGGGCTGCGCCCGGCACCAATCTCGCCGCTGCCAGTGCCGCTGGCGACAAGGCCTGGCACGCGCTGCCGGACGGCCGCCACTACCTGGGCATCTTTTCACGCGGCATGCCGGACCTGAACTACGACACGCCCGCTGTGCGCGAGGAAATGGTCAAGGTCGGCCAGTTCTGGATGCGCCAGGGCGTGGATGGCTTCCGGCTGGACGCGGCCCGTCACATCTACCTCAACTTCAAATCGCAGGAGGGTGACCCCGCCGTGCTGCGCGAGAACCTCGCCTGGTGGCGACAGTTCATGCAGGGCGTGCGCGCAGTGAACCCTGACGCCTACGTGGTCGGCGAAGTCACCGAGAGCACATGGCAACAGCTTGCGCCCTGGTATGGCGCGCTGAGCGCCGTGTTCGACTTCCCGCTGGCCACCCGCCTGATTGACGCGGCACGCAGCGAGCAGGCAGGTGACCTGACCATCCGGCTGCAGCAGCGCTACGCCGCCTTCGCAGCCACCGCCGGTCAGCCGGGCGCCGACGCGCCGTTTCTCTCCAATCACGATCAGGACCGCGTGATGAGCCAGCTCGACGGCAACGCGCAGCACATGCGCATGGCCGCGTCGATCCTGCTCACCCTGCCCGGCCATCCCTTCATCTACTACGGCGAGGAGCTTGGCCTGCGCGGCGTGAAGCCCGACCCCGATCTGCGCGAGGCGATGCGTTGGCAGCCAGCCACCGACGCGCCCGGCGAAACGCACTGGAAGGCACTCAGTGCCAACCGCGCCGGTGCCATCTCGGTCACCACCGAACAGGCCGACCCCGATTCGCTGCTGCATCTGTACCAGCGCCTGATCCAGTGGCGCCGCGAGATACCTGCGCTGCGCGATGGCCGCATGCAGGCCTACCCGATACCAGAAAAGCAGCTGCTGGCCTACGCGCTGCAAGACGCCACCGAACGCGTGCTGATCGTGCACAACCTTTCAAGCGCGCCGCAGTCAGTCCGGCTGACAGCAGCACATACCCACCCGTTTACCACCGTGCTGCGCCAGAGCAAGACCGGCGTCACGCTGAAAAATGGACAACTGCACCTGCCGCCCTACAGCACGGCGGTCATGCAGTGAACAAACCACTGAAGGAGTTTCAGGTCATGAACACCAGCCACCGCACTCCGCGCCACCGTCGTTCCGCCAGCTGGCTCTGCATCGCGCTGGCGCTTGCTCCCATCGGCGCCATGGCCGCCACGCCGGCATCGGTGAGCACCGCCGTGACTTCGCAGTCCATCGATCAGGGCATCGAGATCCACATGGGCTCGAACACGGTCTCGGTGCGCCTGCTCGCGCCGGGCATCGTGCATGTTCATTTCAAGCCGGACGGAAAGGCGGGCGAGCCCTCGCTGGTGATCGACAGCAAGCACAGCTTCCCGGCTTTTGATGCGGCGCGTGTAGCCGATGCGGGCAACAGCGCAACCATCAGCGGCCCTCGCAGCGCGCTGCGCTGGAGCCAGCACGACGGTCAGCTGGTGGTCGAGGATGCACAGCACGCGCCACTGCTGCGGCTGGATCTGGCAGCACTGGCTCACGGCCAGCTGCTGCTGCAGCACGAAAAGCAGGACGCGCTCTACGGCATCGGCGGCTACAACGCGACCGAACGCGCCAGCGCCGGCATGCTGCGCCAGGGCAAACAGGTGGCCATCGCCGGTGAGCAGGGGCATGCCGGCGCACCCTTCGTATGGAGTACCGCCGGCTACGGCGTGCTGGTCGACACGCTCGGCGCCAACTTCAGGCTCAAGCCCGGCAGCATCGTCATCGACAACACCTCGCGCAAGGATCTGGACTGCTACATCCTGCTCGGCACTCCGGCGCAGCTGTTCGACGCGCTGGCGCAGATCAGCGGGCCCACACCGCTGTTTCCGAAATGGGCGATGGGCTTCACCAACAGCCAGTGGGGCATCGACCAGAAGGAGCTGATGTCGATCGTCGACACCTACCGCAGCAAGCACATCCCGATCGACAACTTCACCCTCGACTTCGACTGGAAGGCCTGGGGCGAGGACAACAACGGCGAGTTCCGCTGGAACCCGGTGAAGTTTCCCGATGGCCCCAGCGGTACGCTGGCCAGGCAGATGCACGCGCAGGGCATGCAGATCACCGGCATCATGAAGCCGCGTGTCCATGTCGATACGGTCGAGGGCCGCTACGCCACCGCCCACGATTTCTGGGTCGCGGGTGAGAAGGTCAGTGACGACTACTTCTCGCACAAGCCGGTGAAGAACATCAATTTCGATATTCCCGCCGCGCGCACCTGGTTCGGCGACCTGGCAGTGAAGTACGGTTTCGATGAAGGCATCGCCGGCTGGTGGAATGACGAGGCCGACACCACCGGCAGCGATACCGAGTTCATGAACATGCAGCGCGCACTGTACGACGCGCAGCGCGCCGCCAGCGATGTCCGCGTGTGGTCGGTCAACCGCAACTTCTACCTCGGTGCGCAGCGCTATGCCTACGGCCTCTGGTCCGGCGATATCGCCACCGGCTTTGCCAGCATGGCCGGCCAGCGCCAGCGCATGCTGAGCGCGATCAACGTGGGTGCGATGCAATGGGGCATGGATGGCGGTGGCTTCAAGGGCCATCCATCCAATGAAAACTACGCGCGCTGGATCGAGTTCGGCGCCTTCACACCCATCTTCCGCGTGCATGGCACCTTCGATGAAAAGCGCCAGCCGTGGGTCTACGGCACGGTCGCCGAAAAGGCCGCTACCGACGCGATCCGCCTGCGTTACGCGCTGATCCCCTACATCTACAGCTATGAGCACCAGCGCCACCTCGACGGCGTCGGCCTGGTACGACCGCTGCTGTTTGACTGGCCGCACGATGCCAGGGTCGCCAACGACATCGACAGCTGGCTGTTTGGCGACTACCTGCTGGTCTCACCCGTGGTGCAGCAGGGCCAGACGCGCAAGGACATCTACCTGCCCGCCGGCCAGTGGACCGACTGGTTCAGCGGCAAGGTCTACCCGGGCGGCCAGACGATCCAGCTGGCGGTCGACAGCAAGGGCTGGGGCGATATCCCGTTGTTCGTGCGCGAGGGCGCGATCATCCCGATGCAGCCGGCGATGGATTACGTCGGCGAAAAGCCACTGACCGAAGTCAGTGTCGAGGTGTTCCCCGCCGACCAGCGCAGCACCTTCAATTACTACGACGACGACGGCAGTACCTACGCCTACGAGCACGGCGCCTATTTCAGCCAGACGCTCGCCGTGCAAAAAGACAGCGACGCAATTCAGTTCGATATCGGCGCTGCCAGCGGCACGTTCAAACCGGCGCTGCGTTTCTATCTGCTGAAGATTCACGGCGCGACGGCGAGAAAAGTCACCGCCGGTACTGAATTGAAGTCGTTTGACAGCCTCGAAGCCCTGCAACACGGCACGGGCGAAGGCTGGGCACACGGCAAGGATCGTTTCGGCGACGTCACCTACGTACGGGTGAATGCAGCCACGGCGCGACACATCGCGCTCACTTGGGGACGCTGAGGCGGGCTCGCCGCCTTCGTCGTCCAAAACGGGGAAACTGCGATGACGTGGTCTCCCGGCCTGCGCCGGGGGACGGCACCTGCATCGACGCTTCCCGGCACATCCATGCATGCATGCATGAATCAATCACTGGAGAAAGTCGATGTTCAATCAGCGCAAGACGTCGCAGGGAAAGACCTTTGCCCGTTCGGGAACCACGCTGTCGATCGCCCTGCTGGCCGCCCTGGCCGCAGTCGGCACAGCCGGCCCGGCACGCGCAGCCAGCAATGACAACAACGTGGAGTGGAACGGCCTGTTCCACGATCAAGGGCCGTTGTACGACAGCAAGGTCGAGCCGACGGCCAGCCAGGCGGTGACGCTGACCTTTCGCACCTTCAAGGATGACATCACCGGCGCCACCATCAAGTACTACGACAATGGCACCAGCTCGTTCCATACCGTACCGATGAGCTGGTCGTCCAACGACGCCACCGGCACCTTCGACTACTGGAAGGGCACCATTCCGGCCAGCGCCTCGGAGAAGTACTACCGCTTCCAGATCACCGATGGCACCGCCACTGCCTGGTACAACGCGGCAGGCATCAGCTCGACCGAGCCCTCCAGTGGCGACTTTTTCATCATCCCCGGCTTCACCACCCCCAGCTGGATGAAGAACGGCGTGATGTACCAGATCTTCCCCGACCGCTTTTTCAACGGCAACACCGCCAACGACGTCACCAGCGGCCAGTACAGCTACAACGGCAACGCCACGCAGCAACATGCCTGGGGCAGCAGCGTGTTCGCCACCAACAGCGGCGACAACAACCTGGTGTTCTTCGGCGGCGACCTGGCAGGCATCGACCAGAAGCTCGGCTACATCAAGCAGACGCTGGGTGCCAACATCATCTACCTCAACCCGATCTTCCATGCGCCAACCGTGCACAAGTACGATACCGAGGACTACACCACGGTCGACCCCGCGTTCGGTACAAACGCCTACCTGCAGACCCTGATCGCCGACATCCACAGCAGCAGCAACGGACCGAAGGGCTACATCGTTCTCGACGGCGTGTTCAACCATACCGGTGACACCCATCAGTGGTTCGACAAGTACAACTGGTGGAGCACCAACGGCGCCTATGAATCACAATCCAGCACCTGGTTTCATTACTACAATTTCCAGCAATGGCCCGGCACATACTCGTCGTTCTTCGGCTTCAGCAGCCTGCCCAAGCTCGACTACGGCAGCACCGGCTCGGCGGTACGCAATGCGATTTACGCGAGCAGCACCTCGGTGGTGCAGACTTACCTGAAGGCGCCTTACTCCATCGACGGCTGGCGACTGGATGCGGCGCAATACATCGATGCCAGCGGCAACAACGGCAGCGATGCCACCAATCACCAGATCATGGCCGAACTGCGCACGGCAGTGAAATCGGTCAACGCCAATGCCGCGATCGTGGGCGAGTTCTGGGGCAATGCCGGCCCTTGGACTACCAGCGGCAACCAGTGGGACAGTGCGATCAACTACGACGGCTTCACCCAGCCGGTGTCGGAGTGGATCACCGGCCAGGACTACAGCGGCAACGCGGCGTCGATCCCGTCATCGCAATTCGACAGCTGGCTGCGCGGCACGCGCTCCAACTATCCCACCGACGTGCAGCAAGCGATGAGCAATGCGCTGGGAACGCATGATGTCACCCGCTTCGGCACCCGTGCCGGCGGCGACATCTGGAAGACTTACCTCGCACTGTTCTTCCAGATGACCTATGTCGGCACGCCGACGATCTACTACGGCGACGAGTACGGCATGCAGGGCGGCGCCGACCCCGACAACCGGCGCACCTTCGACTGGACCGTGGGCACCTCGACCAACAGCGCGGTGGCCCTCACCCAGAAGCTGATCGCGATCCGCAATGCCTACCCTGCGCTGCGCACCGGCTCGTTCATGACCCTGCTCACCGACGATACCAACAAGCTGTATGCCTACGGCCGTTTCGACGCCAGCAACCGCATCGCGGTGGTACTGAACAACGACACCGTCGCGCACACCGTTTCCATTCCGGTGTACCAGCTCAGCGTCACCAATGGCAGCACGCTTACCGACAAGATCTCCGGCACGGTCTACACGGTGGCCAACGGCCAGGTCAGCGTCACCGTCAACGGGCACTACGGCGTCATCCTGGCGCAGTAGTCTGGCCTGCTTCACCTCACTGCACGCTGGCCCCCTGCAAAGACTAAGGGGCCAGCGACTAGCCGGATGAGCGGCTTCATCATCGTGAGGCTACTCTGTCTTCGGTGCGGGGCGCTGTCTTCAGTCCGCGAACACACAAGCCATCTTGGTCATGGCCCATGCAGGAGGCACCATACTGGCGTCCGCCCATCGGCAAGCGCAGAATCCACCCGCTGCAGGCCCTCACTCGCCGGGGCAGTTGATCCAGTGCGGTATCTGTCCATTTCCAAGGAGGCAGCATGGAAAGCCCATCAAAGCCGTGGTTCGGCCGCAGGAAATTCGGCTGGGGCTGGGGTCCCGCCAGCTGGCAGGGATGGCTGGTGTTGGCCGGTTACATGGTGGCCATCCAGGGCCTCATCCACCTGTTTCCCCCGAGGATCCACCACACCGACTTCATGCTCGGCGTCGCCTTGGCCACAGCCATCCTGCTGGCTGTGATGGTGTGGAAGGGCGGGTCGCGCAAAGAGCGATAGGATGGGTCTTGGCGAGACGCCACCACATTCAGTCATGGGAGAGCCGACAGCACCCCATGTCGGCCACTACAGGAAGGCAGGGATCCAAATGCCAGAGAAATCATCACCGGTCGGCAGAGCGAAGCGGCGGTGGTGGCTAACCTTGCTCGGCGTGATTGCCGCCGTCGCCCTGGTCGTACTCGTGGTGAATCCGGAACTCGCCGCTCTTGGCTTCCTGTTCGACCCCATCCTGCTCGACATGGCCCTCGTGTTTTTCGGCACCCAGCTCGTGCTGTTCAACGGCCAGCTCCGAACCTTTCTGACCGCAACAGGCTCAAGCGCCATGCACCGATTGAAGGCAATCAGGCTCAGGCGTTGAATACCTGCACCATGGCTGCCGTCAACGTTCAGAGCTGAAACGCCGGCTGCTCCGTGCGTGATGTTTCACCTTCAATATCGCCCTTGGTACTCGCATCAATTCCCTGCTTTCACTGGCACAGGGACTGCATCATGCGAAGAATATGGTGGAAGGCTCGATTGATCAGCGCCTGGATTGCGTTGGCGGCCTGCAGTGGGCTCGGCGTTCCGGCCGCACTCGCCGCCCATCTGAACCCGGGCACGCATGCCGGCACGCTGAAAGGTGCCCCCTACCGCATCGACATACCAGCGCACTGGAATGGCAGCCTCGTCATGCTGATGCACGGTTACCAGCCCGTGGGCGCACCACAGAAGACACCGATGAGCGCAGCCGACGCCACGCCGGTCTTTCTCAAGCTGGGTTATGCCGTTGCGCAGAGTGAATTCGCATCGCAAGGTTGGGCCGTGGGTGATGCCATCGTCGACAACGAACGTCTTCGCCAATATTTCATGCGCACCTTCACCCGACCTGCCCACACCTACATTTACGGCTTCTCGCTGGGCGGTCTGGAGACTGTGGCTAGCATTGAGCGCTACCGGCGCGTCTACGCTGGCGCGCTGGTCATGTGCGGCGTCACCGTCTCGACACCCGAACTCATATCGCGTGCCGTAGTCACACCGCTGGTTGCCTTCGACGCACTGATTCCAGGCGTCCTGCCGAACCTGGCCGCGCCCGACGCGCCACGGTTCATTCCTCCAGCCGTCTTCGCCAAGGCGCTGCATCAGCATCCAAAGGAGGCCGCCTTGCTGGAAAAGCGCATGCAGGGGACAGCAGAAACGCCGGCCGGCTCGCTGATGCTCTATTACATGGTGCTGCGAGAATTCGAGCAGCGTGCTGGCGGCATGCCGGTGGATAACCGCAAGACCATTTATCACGGCTTCGGCGACGATGCCACATTCAACCGCCAGGTGCATCGCTATGCCGGCGCGCCCGCGGCCATGGCCTATGCCCGCCTCAACGTCACATTGACCGGTCGCATCGCCATGCTGTTGGTGATGCAGTGGAATGTCTTCGATCAAACCATCCCCTCACGATTTCACCCCATCTACCCCGACCAGGTACATGCAGCTGGCAACGGCAAACTACTCACCGTGCTTGCACCGGTCGGCGATGGACACTGCAATTTCACCGACGCGCAGATCGCGGCGGCGTTCGATACGCTCGTGCACGAGACAGGCCCGGGAGGCAACGGTCGCGAAGTCGATGAATGACGGCACGATGAGGCGTGGTGTGGGACGATCCCGGTCGACGTTTGCTCCGGACATATCACCAGACCTGGATTGAACAGCATCGGCGGGCAACCTGACCGCTGTCGACAACCAGTTGACCAAGCGACTGACGGTCGCCCGTCGAGGATTCTTGAAAAATGAAAATCAAGCACCGAATCGTTGTAGTAGGTGGCGGCGCCGGTGGCCTGGAACTGGTCACTCGCCTGGGCAATCGGTACGGTCGAAGGCGCAAGGAGCAGCGCGCGTCCATTACGCTGGTTGACCGAAATGTATCTCATTTATGGAAGCCGCTTCTTCATGAAGTGGCTTCCGGAAGCATGGATCCGCTGGTCCATAGCGTCGATCATGCTGCCCAGGCATATTGGCATGGCTTCGACTTCTGCCATGGCGCTCTGTCCGGATTGGACAGGACGGCACGCCGAATCACGGTCGATCAAGTCGTAAACGAGCAGGGACAGGAAATTTTTCCCGCCCGAACTATCGAGTACGACACACTGATAATCGCTCTCGGAAGTACGACGAATTTTTTTGGCGTGGCCGGCGCCGAAAAATACTCGTTTGCCCTTGACACCGTTGGGGAAGCCGAGCGCTTTCGACAGAGCCTCCTGGCGGCATGTGTACGCGCGGACAATGCAGGCAGCCCCAGGAAAGAAAAGCCCGTAAAAATCGCTATCGTAGGTGGCGGTGCCACCGGTGTGGAGCTTGCCGCCGAGCTTCGGCAGACAGCCCACGTATTGTCGGTCTATGGGTTGCACCGGCTGGATCCTGTTCACGATATAGGCATAACCGTCGTCGAGGCCGGTGATCGCATACTGTCCACCTTGCCGAAGCGAGTGTCTGATTCAGCGGCTCAAATACTCAAGGGCTATGACATCGACATCGCGATCAAGGAGCAGGTGACCACGGTCGCCGCCGATGGCCTGCGTACGGCGCAAGACCATTTTTTCGAGGCCGATTTGATCGTATGGTCAGCGGGCATCAAGGCCCTTCCTCTGCTTTCGAAGCTGGACGGCCTGACGCTGGGCAAGCGCGGCCAGGTGATGGTCACGCCAACGCTTCAAGCAGAGAACGACGACGCCATTTTTGCCCTGGGCGATTGCGCGCAGTGTGCATGGCATGGCTCGGACTCCTGGGTTCCACCCCGCGCTCAGGCGGCTCACCAGCAGGCATCTTTCCTCGTGCGAGTAATGGATCTTCGGCTCCGCCGTGGCCAGGATGCGGAGTTGCCTGTTTTTCGCTACAAGGACTTCGGTTCGTTGGTCTCGCTGGGGCGTTTGGGTGCAACCGGCAACTTGATGGGGCGCCTGATCGGTGGACGCATTTTTGTGGATGGCATTCTTGCGCGCATGATGTATGTGTCGCTGTATCGAATGCATACCGTGGCTCTCCATGGTTGGTGGCGAACGTGCATTGACGTCATGGCGAATCTCCTGCGCAAGTCGATTTCGCCAAAAGTCAAACTTCATTGACCGGGGCTGCGGATCGAGAGCGCAGTCCGATCATGGTGAGTTCGCTGCAAGTGATGACCGACATCAGGTCGGCCACCGTATTATTGTCGGGCGCCAACGCAGTTCAGCAGGCTCGCTGCGCCCGCGCTTGGACATGCGAACGGCAGAAAGTGATCGATCTCGGCCCTTGCCGGCTTGACGACAGCCGGGCAAGTGGTGACAGGCAGAGGTCGACTCAAACCGTGCGTACCGAGCGATGGTTTGCGAATGGGCGCTCCCGGGTTTGAGAAGCAAGACTTTTCCCGCACGGTGCCTAAGGACCGCAAGATGACGTTGAGTGCCCGGCAGTCTCGAAAGACTAGAAGCGCAGCCCCGGCGGTTTGTTGCAGTCGTATTTTTCGTCAACTTTATCCACGCCGCTTTGCGAGATATGTCGTGCACTCAACTCCTTCGGAGTGAGGTGGCGCCACACGGCAACATCGACACAATGACTATTTGTAATACCGAAGCCACGTTGGGCCGTGCGCATCACTGCATCCAGGCCCTGGCTCATGGGATCGACGAAATGGATACCCGGTGCAGATGGCGTATCCGATCCGGGCACACCATGAATGGAGTAGGCATGTTGAGCGCGGTGTAGCCGCCCCTGAAAGCCACCGTCGCCGGTGGAATCCTCCTCGCTCGTAACTGGTTGCGGGACGCGGATCAAAAGTGTTTCGGATGGTTGTGCATCGACGTTTTCAGCGCGTTGATCGGCTGGCCGTTTCGGCGACCTTGCCGATACCGTTGCATGGCCGTACACAGGCGGCGCGATGACACGACGTGTCGGTAACGCCGGATGCGGAGACGGCGGCTGCGAGGGATGGAAAAAACGCAGCCTGAGCACCAGCGGGTTGTCTCTCACCACCGTAGTTGCGCCCTGAAAGAATGTGCCGGGCCGCAGCAGCAGCAGCATCAACAAACCCAGATGACAACCGATCACCACGACCAAGACCGCGACTCGGCAACTCGAATCGCGCAAACTGCCGGGTGTCCCAGGCTCTTCTCTCACGATCAGCCTTCCGTTGGCACTGGTACTGAACGGACCGCCCAGCCGCTTTGAAAGTTCCTGCGCCGAGTAACGCCCCCGACCCTCCCCCCGTTGTGAGGTCAGCGGACCTTATCGCGCCAACGTGTGCGGACATTTCGCCAGCATGCGGCATCCGCCAGTCATCTCGTCGCGTAGACAGATCAGGGCATTCACCCTGACCTGTCTATCGCTGCCTGCGTCAGTAACCTGCCGCGAGCCCGGACGGGCGACGACGGTCATTGGCGCCTTCCAGCAGACCGGACTTCGGATTGACCAGGATGGCTTCGTCCGCACCCCACGATTTGACGGACTTGAAGTGGTATCCCATCACTTCAAGGTCACTTTGCACCGCGGGCGTGAGCAAGCCGGGCTCGGCGAATACCAGATCGGGCAACCACTGCTCGTGCAGGCGCGGTGCATCCACCGCCTGCTGCATGTTCATGCCGAACTCGGCCACGTTGAGGAAGCTTTCCAGCGTGGTGGAGATAATGGTGGAGCCGCCCGGGCTGCCGGTGACCATGAACAGCTTGCCGTCGCGCAGCACGATCGTCGGCGACATCGAGCTGAGCGGACGCTTGCCCGGCTCGATCTGGTTGATCGTGCCTTGCACCAGGCCGAAGGAATTGGGCACACCGGGCTTGGAGGTGAAATCGTCCATCTCGTTGTTGAGGAAGAAGCCGGTGTCGCCGGCGATCTGGCCGACGCCGAACAGGTAGTTGATGGTGTAGGTCACCGCAACGGCGTTGCCATGCTGGTCGACCACCGAGTAGTCCGTGGTGTTGGTGCCTTCGACCGGGCCAAGGCTGCCCTTGATCTCGGACGACGGCGTGGCCTTGTCTGGCTTGATGGTCGCGCGCATCGCGGCCACATGCTCCGGCGACAGCAGTTTGTCTATCGGGTTCTTCACGAAGGCCGGATCACCGAGATAGGTGTTGCGGTCGGCGAAGGCGCGGCGCTCGGCCTCGATCATGTAATGCACGCTGTTGACCGAGCCATAGCCCCATTGGGCCAGCGGATACGGTTTGAGAATCTGCAGGATCTGGCAGATGGTGGTGCCGCCGGAACTGGGCGGCGGATCGGAGACGATGGTGTAGCCGTGGTAGTCACAGCTCAGCGGCTTGTCCCAGGTCACCGAGTAGTCGGCAAAATCCTTCATCGACAGGATGCCGCCATGTGCCTGGCTGGCCGCCACCACCTTGCGCGCGATACTGCCCCGATAGAAGGCGCGCGCGCCGCCTTTCTCGATCAGCTCCAGCGTGTGTGCCAGCTGCGGCTGGCGCAGGCGATCACCCACCACGTACGGCTTGCCATGGTTGAGGAAGGTCGCCGCCACATTCGGGTACTTGGCGAAATCCTTGACCCGCTCGTTGAGGATGTTGATGTCACCCTGCTGCAGCACGAAACCGTCGCGGGCCAGTTTGATCGCCGGTGCGATGACCTGCTGCAGTCGCATGCTGCCGTACTTCTTCAGTGCAGCATCCATGCCCATCACGGTGCCGGGCACGCCGACACCGAGATAGCTGCCGGTGCTCTTGCCCGGAATCACGTTGCCGCTGGCGTCCTGATACATGGTGGGAGTTGCTTTCAGCGGTGCCTTTTCGCGGAAGTCCAGGAACAGGTTCTTGCCATCGGCCAGGTGCACCACCATGAAGCCGCCACCGCCGATATTGCCGCAGCACGGATGCACCACGGCCAGCGCGTAGCCCACGGCCACCGCCGCATCTACCGCGTTGCCACCCTGCCTGAGGATGTCCACGCCGACCTGGGTCGCAAGATGCTGCGCGGAAACCACCATGGCGTGTTTCGAGGTCACCGGCATGGCCTTGGCCAGCGCGGCCATGGTCGTCGGCGCGGCGGTGGCGTCGAGCGCCTGCTGGGGAATGTTGTGCTGAGCCGAAGGCGACTGGGCTGCCCACGCCGCGGGCGTCGCGGCGAGGATGGCGATCGCCATCCATGCTGAGGATGCGTTGCGCATGATGGTCACTCTGTAAATGCTGGGGTAGGGAAAGATGAGGTGGAATGCGAAGCTCGATTTGCTGCGCAACCGTACACGCTTCCTCCACCGGTGTACCACCCTGCGGCGGATGTTCCTGTGGAGGAAGGTGTCGAGTCCCCATGCGCTTCTTGCCACGGGCTGGGACTCCCCCCGTGACAATAGGCACCGCTGAAGCCGAACGGCGATGATCGGGCGTACGGCAGGATGCCGCGGTCATTCCATTGCTGGCGCTGCTGCGATTCTCTGGATGGGCGTTGTTGAGATCGCTGGCGGAGACGGTGCAGGTCCAGTTCTTCCCGTTGTCATTGGCCGGCCCAACGGCTCGGACCGATGCAGCTGCAGCCCCCTCAGGCTGCCAGCCCGGCAGCAACACGCGAAGCTCGGCAGAAAAATCAGCGGCGCGTATGAAGATCAGAGTGAAACGCTGCTCTGATCCTCGCGGCACATTTGCTCGACCAGGGCTCGGTGATCGGGAAGATCGTTGAGCGCGTGTGCGCCCACCTGCTGAATCATCGCGAATTCGCGCTGCGCCGCCTCCATCTCGGGATAGGCGCTGCGCATCGGCTCCAGGTCGGTCTTGAACTCCATGCCGTAGAGCACGTACTGCCAGCTGGCCGGCATGAACATCTCAAGATCGGTGACAAAGTCCAGCCGGTGCGGCGGCCGGTGGCGCCACTGCGCCAGCCGCTGCCGCAGGGTTTCCGGGATGCTGGCCTCGTCGGTATTGTCGACCCAGAATGGCGTGTCCCGACGCTGCGACAGGCAATAGTGCATCTTGATGAAATCGATGATGCGGTCGTAGCGGGCCACCATCATCTCGTTGAATTTGTCCGCGGCGCCTTGCAGGTCGTTGCGATCACCGGGCAGCAAATGAGTGAGCATGTAGGCACCCAGCTCGACCAGGGCGATGCCGGTGGATTCCAGCGGCTCGACGAAGCCGCCGGCCAGACCGATCGCCACGCAATTCTTCTTCCAGTGCTCGGGCCGGTAGCCGGTCTCGAATTTCAGGTGCAAGGCTTCCAGCCCCTCGGCGGCGGGCCCTACGTATCGCCGCACAACCTCCTCCGCCCGTGCGGCGTCGCTGTGCCGCGACGAGTACACGTAACCGATGCCACGCCGCTTCTGCAGGCTGATGTCCCAGGTCCAGCCGGACTCCTGCGCGGTGGCGCGGGTATACGGCAGAATCGGCGAATCCGCCTGCGGATATGGCACCTGCAGCGCCACCGCACGATCGACAAACAACACATCGCGCCGACTGTGGAAAGGCGACTGCATGGCGTTGCCGATCAGGCTGCCACGCAAGCCGGTGCAATCCACATAGAGATCAGCGCTCAAGGCGCCAAGCTCGGTGGTCACGATATGCGCGATGGCGCCCTGCTCATCCAGCTCGGCACGTTCCACCGTTGCCATGTGCCGCTTGATGCCGAGGCTCTTGCCGTGTTCGGCGAGCGTTCTGGCAAAGCAGGCCGCGTCGAAATGATAGGCGTGGTTGAATGGACTCTGGTAGTCAGGATCGCTGGCACGTTTGGGAGCGCGGCCGTGCTCAACCACGCAACTCTGCATGGTCACCGCGTCAGCAAAGCTCATGCCTTCCGCTGCGCCACCGAGCAGCCAGTAGGGCAGGAGCTCAGGGCTGCCGCCGCGCTGGCTCGGGATGCTGAAGGGATGAAAAAATCGATCCGCACCCGGCGCGCCCGGCGGCCTGAGCCAGTTCACATACTGGATGCCCTGCTTGAAGGTGGCGTTGGCGCCGGCCAGGAAACGGCGTTCATCCAGACCGATGGCGGACAAGGTGCCGCGGATCGACGGGAACGTCGCTTCGCCGACGCCGAGCAGACCTATATTGGCCGATTCGACCAGTTCGACCTGGATGCTCTGTGGCGACGTGCTGTTGAGCGCCTTGGCCAGATAGCAGGCCGTCAGCCAGCCTGCGGTACCGCCTCCGACGATCAAGATTTTTTGTAGGCGTGGCATCTGGACAGTTTCCCGAGTTGCTGCGGAGCAGCAAGCTTATCGTCAAAGTTCGCAGTAGGATCGCGGCCATGACAGCGCTGTCATACGCAATGACAGCGCGGTCATCGAAAGACTAACGCATGACCACGACGATTTGGGGAGAGGGTGAAATGAAATTACGCTACTCGGCACTGTACGTCGCCATGACCGCCATTTTTGCTGCCGGTGCGGTACACGCGACTGGACAAGATGCAAACACGCAAGACTCCGTCGGCGCCAAAAAGGCCGCTGCCGCGAAGAAGGTGCAGAACCTGGACACGGTCCAGGTAACGGCGACCAAGCGCGATACGCCGCTGCAGAAAACCGGCGTCGCGGTCACCGCGATCGGCGGTGACACGCTCGACAAGGAGCGTGTCATGACGGTGCAGGACATCACCAAGCTGGTGCCTGGCTTCGAAGCCACCACCGAAGGTGACCATGGCGTCATCACCCTCACCATGCGTGGCATCGGCAATGACAGCGCCAAGACTGAATACGCCGACCCGGAAGTGGCGGTTTTCATCGATGGCGTGTACTCGCCGCGCCCCGAGGCAGCGGCAGGCCTGCTGCTGGACATCGACAATGTCGAAGTACTGCGTGGTCCGCAGGGCACCTTGTGGGGACGCAACTCCACCGCTGGCGTGGTCAACTTCCAGACCGGCAAACCGGACCTGAGCGGCTTCTACGGCAATGCCCAGGTCGAGGCCGGCAACTTTGGCCACGTGGGCACAAAGGCCGTGGTCAACCTGCCGATCAGCAGCACCTTTGCCATGCGTGTAGCGATGGCCCAGGAACAGCACGACGGCTATGTGAAGTTCCAGAACCCTTCCAGTCAGCTGCCGACCATCGCACAGCAGCAGGCGGCGTATCTCGCCAGCGGCGGCACTCTCGCCACGTTCCAGTCGATCAACCCGAGCGACTACGTCACCGCCGGCGACCGGTACGGTGCACAGGACCAGGCCGCTACCCGCATCAGCGCACTGTGGCAGCCGAACGACGCGTTCACCTGGAACATCTCCTACGAGTACTTCCGCGACCGCGGCACGCCGAACATGAGCCTGATGCAGACGCCGCGCGCCGGCCAGGATTTCTGGTCCGCACTGATTGACACAGCGCCGTACCTGAAGCGCGACTCGAACACGGTACGCAGCCGCATCGATTACAAGATCGGCGACTCCATGATGCTGAGCTACATTGCCGGCTTCAACCGCTTCGATGGACAGAGCAATTTCGACCAGGACACGGGTGTGCAGGTGCCCACCAGCTTTACTACTGGAGCGATTCAACAGGCCGACCGCACCAACAGTTCCAAATACAAGAGCAACAGCCAGGAAGTGGACCTGAAGTCAGTCGGCGACAACACGCTGGACTGGATCCTCGGCCTCTACTATTCGGCGGAAAACAACAGCATCCGCTTCGACATCCCTCAACTCAACGGCACCTCGCAGGGCACGATTGCCTGGCAGGGCTCGTTCATCCAGCCGAAGGAAACCGTCAAGTCGACCGCGGCGTTTGGCCAGGCGACCTGGCATGTCACGGACGGCTTCCGCCTGACCGCTGGCGCGCGTCTGTCCAAGGACGTGAAGGAAAACGTGGGCGGCATCGGCTGGGCCTGGGCCTACAATGCCGCCGTGCCGCAGGTGGCGATCTCGCCGGATGTGTCACCCGGCGCAGCCAATGGTTTCCAGGTGTCTACCCTCAACTCGGCCAAGTACGACAAGAGCCAGGCAACCTGGTTGCTCCGCGCGGATGCCGACCTCGGCAAGAACGGCCTGATCTACGGCAGCGTGTCCACCGGCTACAAGTCCGGTGGCACCCAGGACGGCGGTGCGCAGTACAAGCCGGAAACGTTGACCAACTACGAGGTCGGCACCAAGTTCAGCTACCTTGATGGTCACATGACGTGGAACAGCGCGATCTATTACGAGCAGTTCAAGAACTTCCAGCTGGCCGCACCGATTACCTTCACCAATGGCAATCTTGGTCTGGGTTTTTCCAACGTCGGCGGAACCACCAAGGTACTGGGCTTCGAATCCGAGCTGGCCTTCCGTGGACAGAATGACCGCTTGAACCTGGTCTTCAATGCGATCCCGAAGAAGGAACTCGGCACCCTGCTCTACGCCGGCAGCAACGACTATCAGGGCCTGCCAGCCTGTGCCCCGGTATCAGGCATCGGCACGTGCATGAATATCACGGGCAATACGCTGCCACACGCGCCGAACTTCTCACTCACCGGCATCTACGAGCACGACTTCCACTTGCCCAATGGTGGCCGCCTGACGCCGCGCTTGAGTGCCCAATACCAGAGTACGCAATGGTTGAGCACGTTCAACCTTGGCGCGGGTGACCAACAGAAGGCTTATGTCCGCGAGGACGTGTCGATCCGCTACACCGAGCCGCAAGATCGCTGGTGGGTCAGTGGCTACGTGCAGAACTTGTCCAACAACAAGATCCGCACCAGTGCCAGCCGCTTCTCGATGCCTGACGGCAGCTTCCAGTACGTCTCGCAGTACCTGCCGCCGCGTACCTATGGCGTCAACGTCGGCGTCTGGTTCTGATCCTGAGCTGATCAACACGAAGCGCCCCTTCATCGGGGCGCTTTTTTTTGCCCGATGATTGACGCCACGACGGTCACACAGAGGCTGCGACCGGCATGGTGCGAGAGTCCGCCCTGCGACGTGATACCAGATGGAGAGGCCAGGCCAGCGACGCCATGTCGCCGCGCGCCTGGCGCCTGAAAACTCGCCGTTGTCCGTCATTCTCGCCGGCATCGAGGAAGGCCGGGCAACCCAGCGTCGCTGGTCCGCTCCTGTTACCAGGCCCCGACCTCAGCCATCACGCTTCGCCTGGCGGCCGCGCCCGGCGAGCTTCGGTGCGGTCACGGCCAGCCAGCGCGACCAACCTCCGCCTGATCCCTGATCGCGCCGATCCATCCACCCGTCCCATTCCCCCACAAGCATGCTGCTGGCCGAGGTACCGACATGAAAATGCCGCCCCAGCCAGGAGCGGGGGCGGCATTGGGAACGAGCAGGGGCGCAGGTCGGCGATCTGACGCCAGCGCCCTGTGCTGAACTACGGCGTCGGACACTCCAGTGTCTTGTCCGCCACCGTGCCCAGCGACACATTGGCAATATCAATCTGCTCGCCGGCATGGCTGCTCCAGCGGAACGGCGATTGCAGTTTGCTCATGTCGGCACCGGCCGCACGGAAGCACTTCAGCGGAATGCCCACACGCAACCACTTGCCACGCGGCAATGCCGCGATCTCCTTGCCAATCGGCAACGTGACGCTGCAACCATGGCCACAGCCGACACCGATGGCGCTGCCCTGGGGCGAGAGCGCATCGATGCGCAGCGTGGTCACCAGCAAGACGTCGCCGTTGGTCTGACGATCCAGATCCACCGGGGCCGCCGTGGTCAGGGCCACGCTGGCTTCACCGGCACCGGACCAGCTCAGGCTGCGCGCGTCCTCCTGCGCCTTGTAGTCGATCGCGCTGACCTTGAGGCTGCCATCCGCCGTGGCGGCGGGTGTTGCCGTGACATCGATGGACTGGCCGTTGGTGCCGGTCATGCCAAGTGCAAAATCGCGCGCCGGCTTGCCATGTGAAAAGTAGACGCCGGCCCGCGTGGCTTCCAGCACCATGCCGGCCACCTCGGGCAGCGGCTTGAGGTTGACCGGGTGGGCGTAAGTCTGACCGTAGCCATAGGGAAACTGCGGGTGATAGTTGGGCTGGCCAACATTGAGCGTGGTCTGCACCGCGGTGCGCGGCCACGAATACGCCAGTTTGCCGTGAAAGTCATGGTCGATCTTGCCGTCGCGGGTGCGCAGCAGGACGTCGGCAATGCCCTCGCCCTCACTACCCGGCAACCACGCCACCACGAAGGCATTGGAGGCATTGATCTCGCGATTCATCCACAGCGGGCGACCCGTGATGAACACCGCCACCACCGGCACGCCCTGCTTGCGCAAGCGACGCAGCAGGTCGAGATCGTGATCGTCGCCGGGCCGATAGGCGAGATTGGGCAGGTCGCCCTGGAACTCCGCGTAGGGATCTTCGCCGAACACCACGATGGCCGCATCCGGCTTCTTCTTGTAGCTGCCATCCACTGACAGTTCAGCCGTGCCGCCGGCGGTCTTCACCTGCGCGTCGATGCCCGCCCAGATCGAGGTGGCGCCGGGGAAGTTCGCATTGGTCAGCCCGGTGCCCTGCCAGGTGAGGGTCCAGCCACCATTTTGCTTGGAGATATTGTCGGCGCCATCGCCGGCCACCAGGATCCGCTTGCGCGGGTCGAGCGGCAGCAGGCCATCCTGGTTTTTCAGCAACACCAGCGACTCGCGCACGGCGCGTCGGGCCACGGCGCGATGGGCCGGGCTGCCGACGACCTCGGCGGAGTTCAGCGCCAGCGGATTGGCGCTGGGCAGTCCGGCCTTGAACATGCCCAGACGCATCTTCACCCGAAGGATACGAGTCACCGCGTCGTCGACACGGCTCATCGGAATCACGCCGGATTTCACTTCGGCGAGGGTGTGTTCGTACAGACCCTTCCAGGAATCCGGCGCCTCCAGCATGTCCAGCCCGGCGTTGTATGCCGCGGCGCAATCCTCGTTGGTGCAGCCCGGTACCTGGCCGTGCGCGTTCCAGTCGCCAAGCACGATGCCGTCGAAGCCCATGCGATCTTTCAGCACGTCGGTGATCAGGCCCTTGTTGCCGGCCATCTTGACGCCGTTCCAGCTGGAGAACGACACCATCACCACCTGCACGCCTGCTTCGATTGCCGGCGGGTAGCCCGCCGCATGCACGTCGCGCAACACCTTTTCGCTGACCTCGGTGTCGCCCTGATCCTTGCCATCATGGGTGCCGCCATCGCCGACGAAATGCTTGGCGGTGGCGATCACGTGATGCGCATCCAGGAACTGCGGCGTGCCGACCTTGCCCTCCAGGCCCGCGACGATTTCACCCGCGTATTGCGCCACCAGCTTCGGGTTTTCCGAATAGCCCTCGTAGGAGCGACCCCAGCGCCGGTCCTGCGGCACGGTAAGCGTGGGCGCGAACGTCCAGTTGATGCCGCTGGCACGCAACTCCTGCGCAGTCACCGCACCGATCTCCTTGATCAACTGCGGGTCGCGTGTGGCACCCAGACCCACATTCTGCGGAAACAGTGTGCTGCCGACCAGGTTGTTGTGGCCGTGCACGGCATCGATGCCGAACATCACCGGAATGATCGGCGTACCGGCGGGATGTTCGATCGAGGCACGGTAGAACGCGTCGGCAAGCTTCTTCCACTGCTCGGCCGTGCCGTACTGGCCGCCGTCCGGGCCGGAATTGCCACCAGCCAGGATCGAGCCCAGCTGGTATTGGTTTACGTCAGCCGGCGTCACGTATTTGATGTCGGCCTGGATCATCTGGCCCACCTTGGCCTCTACCGACATCCTGGCCAGCAGGGCCTGTACCCGCGCAGCGAGCGCCGGGTCGGGCGGCAGCGGCGAACGCAGCTTCGGCCAGATTTGCGGATGCACGGTAGTCGCCGCGTCAGCGGCGGCAAGCGATGAGGCGGCAGGGAAAAACAGTGTGCCGGCAATCGACACGACCAGAAGAAGACGCTTCAGACCCCGGGTCTGGTGAGAAGAAAACGGCACGTGATCACTCCAGGCTGGCACGCAGGCAATGCGCGGAAGCCGCAGAGTGACACAGATGACAGCGCTGTCAATTTGCAAAGCAGCATGACCGCCCGACGGGCACGGCACATGGACTCGCTGATTCAGGAAACGGGGGCGGTGGAGTCGCGCACTTCCAGTGAAAATGGCATCTGCATCATCTGCGCTTCACCTCGGCCACGCAGAACCTCCAGCAACTGCAGCGCCGCCATCTTGCCCATCTCACGACTGGGCTGGCGGATGGTGGTGAGCGCCGGCCACAACTGGCTTGCCAGCGGGATGTCGTCGAAGCCGCACACCGAAAGGTCCTGGGGCACCTTCAGCCCCGCCTCGTGGGCCGCCCACATCACGCCGCTCGCCATGTCATCGTTGGCAGCAAACACGGCGGTGGGCCGCTGCTTCAGCGCGAACAGCTGGCGCGCCGCGTCGACACCGGAGCCGAAGGTAAACGCACCTTGCACCACCAGCGCCGGATCCTCAGCCAGCCCGGCAGCCGCCATGGCCTCGCGATAGCCGGCCAGCCGCCAGCCGCTGGCGCCGTGGTCACTGATGCCCGATACGTGGGCAATCCGCCGATGACCCAGCGACAGCAGATGCTCGACCATGGTGCGCGCCGCCCGCTGTTCATCCATATGCACGCCGATATTGTCGGCGCGCGACATCGGCGACACGCTGGCGTAAGGGATGCCGCGTTCGCGCAGCCGTTTCAGCAGCGGCGCATAGTCGGTGATCGGCGGAGTCAGCACGACGCCGTCCGGATGATGATCGGAAATCAAGGCATCAAGCCGGCGGACGAAGTCGTCCCCACGCATCCGCAGCGGACGCATCATCATGCTGTAGCGATGCGAGTCGCACGCCTCGAGCACACCGTCCTGGATCTCGGCCAGATAGGTCGAGGCGGGGTTGTCGTTGTTGTCGTAGAGCATCGCGACCAGGAACGAACGATTGCCCGCCAGGCTGCGCGCCGAAGGCAACGGCCGATAGTCCATCGCCTCCATCGCCGCGCGCACGCGCAGGCGCGTGGCGTCGCTCACGTTGGCCTCGTCGTTCAGTACACGGGACACCGTCTTGGGCGATACGCTCGCCGCGCGCGCCACATCTTCGAGGCGTACCCGCATGGTTGCTCCGACTGTCGTCACTTACTCGATCCACTATGCCGTTATCGGCGACACCTTTACAAGAACTGTTGTGCCTCGCGTGTAATTCAAAGCCTGCCGATCACGCCGTTCGTGCATGAATACGTATGCAGTTGCTGGTTGCTGCATTGCGACGCTGCCTACCATGCAAGGCTGGCGAACGTACTACCCGCCACCTCATGCTGCAGTCGCAACATGCAGCATACAAGCCGCCGTGACATAACAGCGACCGGAGAATCCGCTCAATGATCAACATGCCCCAAATCCGACAACGCCTGCGCACCCCATGCTGAGCCTGCTGCTGGCCGCCGCCCTCGTCGCAGAACCGGCCACCGCACCGGCATGGCAGGACGGTCTCGACTGGCATGGCGTGCATGTCAGCATGCAACGCGACGCCAAGTACGCCTACACCGTGGCGTGGCCGTTCGGTCAGCGGGTGATACCCGCGCAAGCCTTGCAGGTGGATACCGCCAGCATATTGTTCAACGGCCTCTATGCGATGGCGCAGGACGACCTCGGCCAGGATTCGGTCAGCGCGATCCGCGACGGTGCGTTCGATCACGGCCAGCCGATCCCCTGCCACTGCTTCGAGACCGGGTTGAAGTGGCCATACGTGTGGACGCGTGATCTGTCCTACTCGATCGACCTGGGCCTGTGGCGCTTCGACGCGGCACGCGCCCGCAACGGGCTGGAGTTCAAGTTGTCCGACGTGCGCGTGCCCACCGCACCGCAGGGCCTGTACGTGATGCAGGACACCGGCTCGGGCGGCAGTTGGCCAATCAGCACCGACCGCGTGGTGTGGTTTCTGGGCGCGCAGCACCTGCTCGGTGACAAGGCGTTCGCCGACAAGGTATGGCCGGCCTTGCGCGACACCCTGGCGCAGGATCGGCAGTACGCGTTCGACGCGGCGTTCGGCCTGTATCGCGGCGAGACATCGTTCATGGACTGGCGCGAACAGAGCTACCCGGCCTGGACAGCTGACAACGTCACCTTCATCGCGCAGTCCTACGCGCTGTCCACCAACGTGCTGCATTACCAGGCACTGCAGCTGGCGGCCTCGCTGGCCGATGCACACCACGAAGCTAAGGCCGCCACTGGCTACCGCAGCCAGGCAGCCGCCTTGAAGCAGGCGATCAACCAGCACTTCTGGCGTGCCGACCGCAGCATGTACATGAGCTACCTCGGCGGCGACGGCACGCCGGTGGATACCTATGACCTGCTCGGCATCTCGCTGGCGGTGACCAGCGGTGTGGCCGAGGGTGAGCGTGCGCGGCAGACGCTGGCGAACTATCCGAGCTGGCCGGCCGGCAGTCCGATCATGTGGCCCGAGCGCGCCGACCAGCCGATCTATCACAACCGCGCGATCTGGCCGTTTGTCAGCGCGTATGCGCTGCGTGCCGCACGCACGGTCAACGACCCGGCGCGCATCGCGCACGAGATCGAGTCGGTGATGCGCGGCGCCGCGTTGTATGGCTCCAACATGGAGAACTACGAACTGCTGACCCAGGGCCAGCATGTGGACGAGGGCAAGCTCAGCGGCCCGGTAGTCAATTCCCCGCGCCAGCTGTGGTCGGTAGCGGCCTACCTCGACGTGGTGACCGAAGGCGTGTTCGGCCTGGGCGAGGACGGCCGCGTGCAACCGAAACTGCCTACCGCACTGCTGCCGATGCTGTTTGGCTCGCGCTCGTCAATCACGCTGAACCTGCCTGATCGCCGCATCACGCTGGAACTGCCCAGGCAACTTGCAGGCAACCTGCTGATCGCCGATCACACCCGCACCCAAGGCAACACCACCACGGTGATGCTGAAGGCGATACAGGTTGACGCTGCACCATTGCGCACCGACGCGCCACTGTATGCGCCCGCGGCACCGGCCGCACCAAACCTCACGTCCGGGGGTGACCACTGGCAAGTGGAAGGCAAGGGCCATCTTCGGCTTTACGTCAACGGCCGGCGCGTCGGCACGATCGACGGCCATGGCACGCTGCCGCGCACCGGCGACCTCACCTGCGTCAGCGCCACCCGCGTGGATGTGCATGGTCTGGAGTCCCTGCCCAGCCCGGCGGCCTGCGCGGGCGAAGTGGCCAGGGTCGCGGGCAACTGGCCTCGTCAATGGACCGCGCCGGCCAGCGGCCGCTATCGTGTCTCGGTGGACTATCGCAACGAGCATGGCCCGATCAGCACCGGTGTGACCGCTGCGGTAAAGATGCTGGCGATCAGCTGCGACGGTCAGGCCTTGCAACGCGTGCCGCTGGTGATGCCGCATAGTGTTCGCACGCAACAGTCCACCTATGGGGAGTTCAGCGCGCCGGCCCATGCCAGCTGCCAGTTCACGCTGGAAGATGGCTTCAACATGAGTTACCTGCAGCACTTCGCGCATTACACCGGCGGTGCCGGCGGCATTGACGGTCCATTGAACAACGCCAGCATCGACGATCTGCTGATCGCACCGCTGGCCAGGGGAACCACTACACCATGACTAGAAAACCCGACCTGTCGTTCTGGCAGATCTGGAACATGTGCTTCGGCTTTCTCGGCATCCAGTTCGGCTTTGCACTGCAGAACGCCAACGTCAGCCGGATCTTCCAGACGCTGGGCGCCAACGTGAACGACATCCCGATTCTGTGGGTGGCGGCGCCGCTCACCGGGCTGATCGTGCAGCCGATCATCGGCCATTACTCCGACCGCACCTGGAACCGGCTCGGCCGGCGACGTCCGTATTTCCTGGCCGGCGCGATCCTGGCCACGCTGGCCCTGCTGGCGATGCCCAACTCGCCCGCGCTGTGGGTGGCCGCCGGCCTGCTGTGGATCATGGACGCCTCGTTCAATGTGTCGATGGAGCCGTTCCGCGCTTTCGTCGGCGACCAGCTGCCCGAGCGCCAGCGTCCGCTGGGCTTTTCGATGCAGAGTGTCTTCATCGGTGTCGGCGCGGTGGTGGCCTCGTTGATGCCGTGGCTGCTGGCAAAGTTCGGCGTCAGCAACATCGCGCCCGAGGGAGCGATCCCGGATACGGTGAAATACGCGTTCTATGCCGGCGGCGCGGTGCTGCTGGGCACGGTGCTGTGGACAGTGCTGTCCACGCGCGAGTATCCGCCGGAACAGCTGCGCGAATTCGACGACGCCGTCGAACAGCCCGCCGTGGATACCTCAAGAGCCTGGTTGCCGGGCGTGCTGCTGCTCGCTGCCGGCCTGCTCGTCCTCGTGGCCATTCGCCACTTCGCGCTGGAGAAGGAGTTGTACGTGCTGGTCGGCGGGCTGGTGGTATTCGGTGCGCTGTTCGCCTGGCTCGCCTTTACCCGCAGCACCGGCATGCTGCGCCAGGTGATGGGCGACCTGTACAGCATGCCCGATGCGATGCGGCGGCTGGCCTGGGTGCAGTTTTTCTCGTGGTTTGCGCTGTTCGCGATGTGGATCTTCACCACCCCTGCAGTTACCGCGGCGCAGTTCGGCAGCACCGACCCGCACTCCGCCGCCTACAACACCGGTGCCAACTGGGTCGGCGTGCTGATGGGCGCGTACAACGGATTCGCTGCACTGGCTGCGCTGGTGATTCCGCTGGTGGTGCGCCGCATCGGCCTGCGCTGGGGTCACCTGATCAACCTGTGGCTGGGAGGTATCGGGCTGCTGTCATTCCTGTTCATCCGCAACCCGGACTATCTGCTGGTCTCGATGATCGGTGTGGGCTTCGCCTGGGCCTCGATCCTGTCGCTGCCCTACGCGATGCTGTCGGACAACCTGCCCGCGCAGAAGATGGGCGTCTATATGGGCATCTTCAATTTCTTCATCGTGATCCCGCAGTTGATGGCGGCCAGCTTGCTGGGCCTGCTGCTGCGGCTGTGCTTCCAGGACCAGCCGATCTACGCCCTGGCCCTGGGCGGCGCCAGCCTGCTGGTGGCCGGCCTGTTCACCTTGCGCGTGCGCGAACCAGTCGCCCTTGGCTGACCCCGTTCGATCTCGCAGGAGTCCGCTCGCAGGCGATGCTTTTTGCTACGGAAACGGGGCAACAGGGCAACAGGGCAACGTGCAGCAGGACAACAGCATCGCCCGCGAGCGGGCTCCTGCGAATTGCGTCATGAAAAAATCAATCAAGACACACGGAATCACGATGGCAAAGAACCTCGCCGCAGGATGCTTGCTGGCCCTTGCCGCCAGCACGGTCCACGCCACCTCTCCCGCGGTCTTCGTCGGCACTGATGCGCCGATGGCTTCCAACGCGATCTATTTCGTGCTGACCGACCGCTTCGTCAACGGCGATCCATCCAACGACCAGCGCCACCAGGGCGGCGCGCACCCGACCTGGGACATCCCGGTGCCCGGCGCGCCCAAAGGGGAGAGTGCCAACATCGGCTACCTCGGTGGCGACTTCAAGGGCGTACTGGAGAATGCCGGTTACATCCGCGACATGGGTTTCGGCGCGGTGTGGATCACCCCGATCGTGCAGAACCCGGATGAAGCCTTCACCGGTGGCGACCCGGTCAGCTGGGGCTCCAAGTTCACCGATCGCGGCAAGACCGGCTACCACGGCTACTGGGGCGTCAACTTCTACAAGCTCGATCCGCACCTGCCGAGCAAGCATCTCGACTACCGCCAGTTCACCGCCGGCATGCACGCCGCCGGCCTCAAGGTGGTGCAGGACATCGTGCTCAACCACGGCTCGCCTGCGTTCACCATGCCGGTGCGCCAGCCGATGTACGGGCAGATCTTCGACAAGGGCGGCAAGCTGATCGCCGACGAGCAGAACCTGGCGCCGTACCAGCTTGATCCGGTGCGCAACCCGCTGCACCGCTTCTATCATGCGTACGACGACCTGGTGCAGTTGTCCAACAACGATGACCAGAATCCGGCCGTGCTGGATTATTTCAGCGGCGCCTACCTGCAGTGGATCGGCGAAGGCAGCGACGCGTTCCGCATCGACACCATCAGTCACATGTCGACCACGTTCTGGAAACAGTTCAGCGCGCGCATCCGCGCCAAACATCCGGGCTTCTTCATGTATGGCGAAGCGTTCGACTACAGCCCCGACAACATCGGCAAGTTCACCTGGCCGCAGAACGGCGCGATCAGCGTGCTCGACTTTCCGCTGCGCGGACGCACCGCCGAAGTGTTCGAGCACCCCGACAGCGACTACGCCCAGATGCTGGACCGGCTCTACCTCACCAACGGGCCTTACCAGAATCCCTACGAGCTGGTGACCTTCTACGACAACCACGACATGGCGCGATTGAACACCAGCGACAACGGCTTCATCGATGCCAACAACTGGCTGTTCACCGCGCGCGGCATCCCGGCGATCTATTACGGCTCGGAAACCGGCTTCGAACGTGGCAAGGCCGAGCATGAGGGCAATCGCAACTACTACGGACAGCCACGCATCGACGCTGCCCCGAAGAGCCCGATCTACCAGCACCTGAAGCGCATCGCACTGCTGCGGGAACACACCATCGCCCTGCAGCGCGGACTGATGTTGCCGATCCGCTTTGCCGGTCAGCAGGCAGCGTTCTATCGTGTCTACCAGAAAGGCGATACACACCAGATCGCGCTGGTGCTGCTCAACAAGGGTAATCGGCCCGCCGCGTTCGCGATCAGCGACAAGCTGCAGTCTGGTCACTGGAAACCCGCCCTAGACGGCGCACCCATCGACGTGCCCGCACATGGCAAGCTGAAAGCCACCGTGGCGGCACATGATGTGCAGGTCTATCTGCTCGATGCCACGGCCAGCCAGCCCGACCTGGTCGCCGAACTGACTCGTTCGATGCAGGAACGCGGGCACCCCGAACACTGACCGCCGGCACACGACGGCGAGGAGATCGAGATGGGCCTGAAGATCATCGGCGCCGGCTACGGGCGCACCGGCACCTTGTCGACATGGACGGCACTGCGCGAACTCGGCTTTCCCTGCTACCACATGATCGAAGTGCTGGAGAACAAGGCCAACAAGTCGCATCTCGATTTCTGGCGCGCCGTGGCCAACGCGCCAGCCGGCACTCCGCACGATTGGGAGCAGGTGTTCGCCACCTATACCGCCGCGGTGGACAACCCCGCCTGCTGCGTCTGGCGCGAATTGATGGCGGCCTATCCCGAGGCCAAGGTGCTGCTTACCATCCGCGCGGCGCCGAGGTGAAGGCCAGCGTGCCACCCGAGCGCCTGCTCGTGTTCTCCGCCGACCAGGGCTGGCAACCGTTGTGCGAGTTCCTTGACGTGCCGGTGCCGGCAACACCCTTCCCCAACGTCAACGATCGCGCCGCGATCAAGCAGACCTTGGGCAAACTAACCCGCGGCGCCTACGTCATCGTCGGTCTGGCTGCGGCAGCGTTGGGTGGACTGGGCTATCTGGCGTTGCAGCTGCTGTCGCAGTCGTGATCAAGTACGGCCTGCCGATGCCCGCCATCGCTGTGCGCCGAGCGCACCTTGCAGTTGCCCTGGTACAGCCATGATGCAAACCACCCACCTGCTGATCCGCCCGTTCACCATCGACGATGCCAAAGACTACTGGCCACTGGTCCGGCTGCCGAAAGTGCTCCGCTACACCGGGGAGCAACCGCAACAGTCGCTGGATGATGTGCGGGAAATTCTGCTCAGCCGCCCGCTGCGCGACTATGCCGTGCACGGCTTCGGCCGCATGGCCTGTATGGAGAAGAGCAGCGGTCGGCTGGTCGGCTTCTGCGGGCTCAAATACCTGGATGACCTGCGCGAGGTCGACATCGGCTACCGGTTTCTGCCCGACTGCTGGGGCAAGGGCTATGCCACCGAAAGCGCCCGCGCCATCATCGATGAAGGCGTTCGCAGGCATGGCCTGAGCCGGCTGATCGGGCTGGTGCTGCCGGTGAACGCCGCCTCGGCGCGGGTTCTCGGCAAGCTCGGCCTGGGCTTCGAGCGCAAGGTGAAGCTGCACGATTTCGACGACGAACTCGACCTATATTCCATCACGCTTGAAGGGAGCTGATGCAGGCGACAGCGATCACTGACCGGCCATGATCAGCACGGCTTGCAAGGTATGGCGTCAGCCGTACCGGGCGCCTCGCCGTCGACTGCCTGCACCGGACCCACGGAAGCCAGGGACACGCAGTCGCGCGACGCGCTGGGCCTGCTGGAATCGGCCGCCGGGCACTCCGCATGCAAGTAGGTCGCGATCGCTGGACTCGTTCGCATCAACGCTCCGCTCGTCCTTGGACGGCTTCAGGTCGTGCCGCCTTTGGTCGGCCTGCAATCCGGCATCCAGCTGGTCCTGCCCAAGAGCCGCTTTCGCTCCCGCAAGGCCCAAGTCGCAGCCGATTGCCAGCTCGAACCCGTCGGGACACCACCGTACCGGGATATCGACGAAGTGAAGTGAGGCCGGCGCCGCGGCGTCGATTCGACCGATCCATGGCGCAAACATGCCGGCGACCGCTCGATGGGCCCGAAAAGACATATCCGACCAAGGTCGCAACCCCTATTTCACGCCGCGCGGCCGCGGTTGTGGCAGATTGCCGGGGTCCGGTAAGCGGCCGACCCATTCGTACCTGCCCAGCGCCGGCGTCCATCCACTGAAGGGGAGCACAACCGTGAACCGTATCCGCACACTGGCTATCGCCGCACTCGTCCTGATCCCGGGCGTGACCCTGGCTGCCGCGCCAACCCTGAAAGTCAGCAAGAGCGTCACCATTCATGCACCGGCCGCCGCGGTCTGGGCCAAGGCGAAGGACTTCAACGCACTCAACACCTGGCATCCCGCTGTCGCCAAGGACGAGATCATCGCAGGCACCAACAATATCCCGGGCGCCGAGCGCAGGCTGACGCTGGGCAACGGCGGCGAAATCCACGAGAAACTGGTCACCTTCAACAATGCGCACCGCATGTTCACCTACGTCATCGTCGACGGAGTGCTGCCGGTAAGCCACTACCGCTCCACCTTCAAGGTCATCGCGATGGGCAAGGACAGCAGCAAGGTGACGTGGTCGGGCTCGTTCAAGCGCAAGGACACCGGCGCCCACCCTGCCGCGGATGCCGACGACAAGACCGCGATCACCGCCATCGGCGGCGTCTACCAGTCCGGCCTGGACAACCTGAAGAAGATTCTCGAGACCAAGTAACCGGTACCGGCCGCATGGTCGGCCTGCACCAGGAAAAAGGGGCGGCACCCACGATGGTGTGTCGTTCCCTTCGCCGGTCAGATGCTTGCCATCACTACCGGAGGTCCAACGATCAAAGCGAGGGCCGGCAAGGCAGCGCTTAGAGCCCAAGCTCGCTCAGGCTCGGGTGCTCGTCCGGCCGGCGTCCCTGTGGCCAGTGATATTTGCGCTCGCTGTCTTTTATCGGCAGGTCGTTGATGCTCGCGATGCGCAGGCGCATCAGGCCGTTCTCGTCGAATTCCCAGTTCTCGTTGCCGTAGGCGCGGTACCACTGGCCGCTGTTGTCATGGAATTCGTAGGCGAAGCGCACGGCGATGCGGTTGTCGCCGAAGGTCCACAGCTCCTTGATCAGCCGGTAATCCAGCTCGCGCTGCCACTTGCGCGTGAGGAAGGCTTCGATTGCTTCGCGGCCCTGCAGAAACTCCGCACGGTTGCGCCAGCGACTGTCGGGCGAATAGGCCGGCACCACCTTGGCCGGATCGCGGCCGTTCCAGGCGTCTTCGGCCATGCGCACTTTCTGGCGGGCGGTTTCTTCAGTGAACGGGGGAAGCGGGGGACGTTGCATGGGAGGGCTCCTGTCGACCGGCATGGCGGATGGCATGAAAGTGTGCGCGCCATGCGTGCGCGACGCTACCGACTGGCGCTGGCCTGACGCCGATAGGCGGCCAGGCTGATGCGGTGGATCCGCTTGAACACCCGGTCGAGCGCGACGCGCAGCCACAGGCATCCCACCCGCTTCATCAACCGTTGACTCGCCCTCTTCGGCGCCGGGCAGGCGCGCGAACTTCGCGCCGCCGGATGGAAGGAAGACGGTCGTTGTCGAGGCCCGACCGTTCGCCGCCCCTCGCTCGACAGGCCGCGAACGCGATCACACCACCGAACGCACCACGCCGCCGTCCACGCGCACTGCCGCGCCGGTGGTCGCCGAGGCCTGTTCCGAGGCAAGGTAGACGGCAAGGTTGGCCACCTCATCCACGGTCGCCAGACGCTTGATCAACGAGGTCGGGCGGTGAGTGGCAATGAACTCCTGTTCAACCTGTTTTTGCGGCACGCCACGATCGGCGGCGATCTTGCCGAAGAATTCGCCCACGCCTTCGGACAAGGTCGGCCCCGGCAGGATCGCATTCACGGTGACGCCGGTGCCCGCCAGCGACTCCGCCAGCCCTCGCGATACCGCCAGTTGCGCCGTCTTGGTCACGCCGTAGTGAACCATCTCGGCGGGAATCTGCACGCCGGACTCACTCGACAGGAACTGGATGCGACCCCAGCCACGCTTGGCCATGCCCTGCGCGTAATGCCGCGCCAGACGCACGCCGCTCATCACGTTGACCTCGAAGAATCGCTGCCAGTCCGCGTCCGGGATATCGAAGAAACCCTTCGGCTCGAAGATGCCGAGGTTGTTCACCAGAATGTCTGCCTCCGGCACGGCGGCGATCAGCAGCGCAGCACCCTCGGCCGTGCCGAGGTCGGCGGCCACACCGGTGAGTCGGGCACCCGCCACGTCGCTGACAATGGCCTTGAGGGCTTCATCGACGCGCGCCTGGGTACGGCCGGTGACGACGACTTGCGCACCGGCGGCAGCCAGGCCCTTGGCGATGGCGAAGCCGATGCCGGCGGTGGAACCGCTGACGATGGCCGAACGGGAAGAAAGATCGATATGCATGGGGAACTCCTGGGGACGGGACACAGGCGCTGCTCGCGGCGGTGCCGGGGACACGAAGCCCACGCGGTCATGCGCGAGCCGGGGTTGACGACGTGGGTGCCGCGCTGGAGCTTTCAAGCCGGCTGCCGACGAAGGCAGCGGAAATAGCGAGCTCGATTGACGGTCGGCGCTTGCCGGAACAAGACCCCGGCAAGCGGGAGGTGACCTTCAGCGCAGGCTCGATCGCCGCACCATCAGCTTCACCGGCAGCACTTCGCTGTCGACCGGTTCACCACGAATCAGGCTCAACAAGCTGTCGACCAGCACCTCACCCGCCTGGCGGGTATCCTGCAGCACCGTGGTCAACGGCGGGTTGACGAAGCTGGCAATGGCGATGTCGTCGAAGCCGACCAGAGCCACATCCTGCGGCACGCGCAGACCATGGTCGCTGAGGGCGCGCATCGCCCCGATCGCGATCAGGTCGCTGGCGGCAAACACCGCATCGAAACCCGCCTCGCGCAGGATCAGCGTGCGCATCGCCTCGTAGCCGGAATGCTCGGTACTCTCGGCGTTTTCCTGCAGCACGGGGTCGACTTGTATGCCCGCATTTTCCAGCGCCTCGACGTAGCCACGATAACGGCCGAAGAACTCCGGATAATGACTGGACGCGTCACCGAGGAAGGCAATGCGCCGGCAGCCGCGCTCGAGCAGGTGCGTGGCCACCGCGTTGCCTCCGAAAACGTTGTCGCTGCCCACCGATACACCGGGCTGATCCACCAGCACAGGCCCCCAGCGCACGAAGCGGGTGCCTTGGGCAACCAGTTTTTCCAGCTTGTCGCAATAGGCCAGGTAGTCGCCATAGCCAAGCAGGATGATGCCATCGGCTTTCTTGCTGTCGGCGAAATCGGCGTGCCAGTCCGCGGACAATTGCTGGAACGAGATCAGCAGGTCATAACCCTGCCGCGCACAGGCGCGGGTAATCGAGCCGAGCATCGACAGGAAGAACGGATTGATGTGCGATTCGTCGGCGGTGGGGTCCTCGAAAAACAGCAGCGCCAGCGTGCCGGTATGCATGCGGCGCAGGTTGGAGGCGTTCTTGTCGAGCTTGTAGTTGAGCTGCTCGGCCGCCGCCTGGATGCGCCGCCGGGTCTCTTCATTGACCAGCGGACTACCCCGCAACGCACGCGACACCGTGGCCTGGGAGACCCCCGCCAGGTGCGCAATGTCGATCGATGTGACCTTGCCCTTCATCCGCAATGTGATCCGGAACCCTGTGTTCAAACAGCGCGAGGCGGGCCATCGATTGGCCCTCGCTGATTCCGAATCCTAACCGCTTTGCCCGGTGCCTGCCGCAGCGGGCCCGGTGCGCGTCGACGCTGCCCTGCGCAATCGGCGCCACCGCACGGTGGCGCCGAACCGAAACGTGGAGCGGCGCGGGGCTCAGGCGTGCATGTCTTCCAGCTCCACGCCCTTGGTCTCACGCACCGCATAGAGCACGAAGACAAAGGACAGCAGCGCAAAGGTGGCGTACAGGCCATAGGCGAAGGTCAGGCCGATCTCGGCCAGCGCCGGGAAGGTGCTGGTGATCGCGAAGTTGGCCAGCCACTGCGCCGAGGCAGCCACGGCCAGCGCCGTGGCGCGGATCCGATTGGGAAACATCTCACCCAGCAGCACCCATACCACCGGACCCCAGCTGACGCCGAAGAACACCACATAGGCGTTGGCCGCCACCAGCGCGACCATGCCGACCGAGCCGGGAAGCACCAGGTCGGCGCCGGTGCCGGTGGCCTGCGAAAAGCACCAGGCCATTGCTGCCAGAGTGATTGCCATGCCGCCCGAACCCACCACCAGCAGCGGCTTGCGGCCAATCTTGTCGACCAGGGCAATCGCCACCAGGGTGACCAGCACGTTGACGATCGAGGTGACCACCGTGATGGTGAACGAATCGGCCTCGCTGAAACCGACCGAATGCCACAGGGTGGCCGAGTAGTAGAAAATCACGTTGATGCCGACAAACTGCTGGAACACCGACAGCAGGATGCCGACCCACACCACCGGCAACAGCCCAGCCGCCTTGCCGCGCAAGTCGCTCAGGCGTGGCTTGTGCTCCGAGCGCAGGCTGCCTTCGATATCCGAAAGCTTCTTGTCCAGCGCGCTGTCATTGTGCATGTCCAGCACCTGCTGCAGCACGACCCGTGCCTCGGCTATACGGCCCTTGGCGACCAGATGGCGCGGCGATTCGGGCACCAGCAGGACCAGCAGGCCATAGATCAGCGCCGGCACCACCGCGGCAAGGAACATCCAGCGCCATGCCGCCAGTCCCAGCCACAGGGTTTGCGCGGCACCGCCGGCCGAGCCGGCCAGCCACGTGTCGCACAGCAGCGAGGCAAAGATGCCAAGCACGATCGCCAGTTGCTGCATCGAACCGAGCCGGCCGCGAATTCGCGCCGGTGCGACCTCGGCAATGTAGGTCGGCGCAATCACCGAAGCCACGCCCACCCCGATGCCGCCCACCAGGCGCCACAGCACCAGGTCCCATACCGCCATCGCCAGCCCCGAGCCAACGGCCGCGGCCACCAGCAACACGGCCGCCACCTGCATCGTGCGCACGCGACCCCAGCGGTTGGCCAGCATGCCGGCGTACCAGGCACCGAGGGCCGAACCCAGCAGGGCACAGGACACGGTGAAACCGATCTCGCCCGCGTTCAGCGCGAAATGACCGCGGATCGCATCGACGGCACCGTTGATGACCGCGGTGTCATAGCCGAACAGGAAGCCGCCCAGCGCCGCTGCCGCCGATATCAAAACCACCCGCACGGTGGCGTGCTGGCCCAAACCTTCTGTCGCTTTCACTGAGCTCATTGCGTCTCCCCAACGTCATGGCGCGTATTTAGTCTCGATTCTGGGTTGCCACTGCGGCGCTGTCTGATTGAATACGTATGCAGGGCCCGCCGCCAACGTCACGGCGACCCAACCCACCCTGCCCCGCGTCCCGGCCGATGCTGGCGGAACGCAGTAATCACAATTATGACAGCGCTGTCACAGAGCCTTGGAGCATACCCTTGCCGGCGTGTTCGTGGGAAGCGAAACCGCACCTGCCGCCATGCCATCGACGCCACATGCGTCAGCCGGGTGCTGCGGGATGCAAGGCGAAGCGGACCGGCGCCGCGACGAACGGGTCAGCTCGCCGCGTTGATCACGGCGAGAAAATCGCGTCCGTAGCGCTTGAGCTTGGCCTCGCCCACGCCGCTGATCGTCGCCAGCTCCTCTTCGTTGGCAGGCAGCGCGCGCAGCATCGCCAGCAAGGTGGCGTCGTGGAACACCACGTACGGCGGTACCCCATGCTGTTTGGCCAGTTGCGTGCGTACGGCGCGCAACTCGTCCCACATGGTCTGCTCGTAAGCCTCGATGCCGAGGCTGCCGCCACTGCTGCGCTCGCCGGTGATCAACTTGCTGTCGCGACGGCGGCGGCTGGCGCGCTCGGGCCGCGCGTCCTCGCGCAGCTTCACGGCCTGGCCGCCGCTGAGCACGGCACGACTGGCGGCGGTCAGCCGCAAGGTGCCGTAACCCTCGGCATCGGCCTCCAGCAGGCCAGCCGCCAGCAACTGGCGGAATACCGAACGCCACTGCTTCTCGTCCAGATCCGCGCCGATACCGAACGTGCTGAGCCGATGGTGGTCGAGACTGAGCACGCGCTCGGTTTCCTCGCCGCGCAGTACGTCGACGACATGACCGGAGCCATAGCGCTGACCTGTTCGGTACACCGCCGACAGCGCCTTCTGCGCCGGCACGGTGGCGTCCCAGGTTTTCGGTGGCGCGATGCAGTTGTCGCAGTGGCCGCAGGCGCCCGGATGGGTTTCACCGAACGCGCCGAGCAGGCGCTGGCGGCGGCAGCCGGTGGTTTCGGCGTAGGCCAGCAGAGATTCCAGCTTCTGCCGCTCGACCCGCTTGCGCTCATCGGCCGATTCGGACTGCGCGATCATCTGGCTCATGGTGACCACGTCGGAGAGTCCGTAGATCATCCACGCCTCGGCCGGCAGGCCGTCGCGACCGGCACGGCCGGTTTCCTGGTAGTAACCCTCGATGCTGCGCGGCAGATCCAGATGCGCCACGAAACGGACGTCCGGCTTGTCGATACCCATGCCGAACGCGACCGTGGCCACCATCACCACGCCCTCTTCGCGCAGGAAGCGCTTCTGGTTCTTCGCCCTTGTCGCCGCATCCAGCCCGGCGTGATACGGCAGGGCCTCGACGCCCGATTCGGCCAGCCATTGCGCGGTGTCATCGACCTTGCGCCGACTCAGGCAATAGACGATGCCGGACTCGCCTTCATGCCCCAGCAGAAACTCGCCGAGCTGTCGTTTGGCGTTGTGCCGCAAGGCCACCCGGTAACCCAGGTTCGGACGGTCGAAGCTGGACACGAATTGCCGCGCCTGCTGCAGCGACAGCCGCTCGACGATCTCCTCCCGCGTACGCGGGTCCGCGGTGGCGGTGAGCGCGATGCGCGGTACCGCCGGAAAGCGCTGGTGCAACAACGCCAGCTCGCGGTATTCCGGACGAAAGTCGTGCCCCCATTGCGACACGCAATGCGCCTCGTCGATGGCAAACAGGGCCACCTCGGTGCGCTCGAGCAGGCTCAGGAATCGACCCGTAAGCAGGCGCTCCGGCGCCACGTAGAGCAGGTTCAGCTCGCCAGCCAGCAACTGCCGCTCGACCTCGCGCTGCTCGTCGCCAGCAAGGCTGGAATTGAGATACGCCGCCGATACGCCCGCCTCGCGCAACGCATCCACCTGATCCTGCATCAAGGCGATCAGCGGCGACACCACGATACCGGTGCCCTGCCGCAGCAGCGAAGGGATCTGGTAGCACAAGGACTTGCCGCCGCCGGTAGGCATCAACACCAGCGCGTCGCCACCTTCAGTCACCTGATCGACGACCGCCTGTTGCTGGCCACGGAAGGTGGGGTAACCAAAAACGCTTTGCAGCAGATCGAGGGCAGAGGGATTCATCGGCGACATGCTAGTTCTACTGTGTTATGAAAGTTATGGCATGATGACGCCATCTTCGAGCAACACGCAAGGAGGTGGGTCATGGGCACGAGTCTGGAGGCACGCTTTGCACGGTATGGCGAGGCGATGGTGTCCGC
>JBAZRB010000005.1:0-261364 GCA_041663105.1 Rhodanobacter sp. | reverse complement strand
GTAATTGGCCAACAGGCTGCTGAGCAGCTCGTCGGGTACCTCGTGCTTGCGTGAGCTCATGGTGTCTCCGGGTCAAAGGGCAGTTTCCCGCCTGTGGCCCGTTTACACAAAATCTAGGACACCCTCCTTCGTCAAACTCACCTAAATCCACGATGAGATACTTTCGGCCTACAATGCCCAGCGAATTAGCCAGCTCGACTTCGGAGTCGAAGTATTGATCTCGGCCACAGATGAAAACACCCACTGATGCCGGCATTTTCTGCGTGAAGTCACGCACACCACCAAGCGCGTGACGCCTGGCCTCTCGCATAAAATTCTTGTCTGCCGTGCGAACCAAGGTTTGAGCCGCGACCTCGTCGTAACCGTCGAGCAGCAGACAGCACATACCCGCGCGCCAAGCTACAACCAGATCCTCTCGCGGCGCGTAACCCACACCGCGGGCGTGTCGGTCCAGCATTTCATCGAAGTGATTTTCACCCCAGTGCTCCCGTAGATTCAATGCCAGAGGAATTGGCTGAGTGGCGTCATCTGACTGCTCGGCGACCAGCAGCTTGAACACCTCGCGTGTCGTCAGGCTCTTGCCGGCACCGAAGGGGGCGCGCAATACAACCATTTCGCCCGCGAGGATACGTGCGCAGATCTGCGGCAGCGTGATCGCTTTTCCGCTGAGGCCACTATTGCCGCGATTGGAGTCGGCGGCCACCCGCATGGGAAGGCTGACGTAGGCGTCATCCGGTATTGCGATCGATTCGTCCCGCGGGTTTCGCGCCGAACCAAATGCGGACCGCGCTCTCATGGCCAAATACTTAGGCGCATCGAAGAATCGGCGCTGAAAATGTTTCAGCGTGATCACCTTGACGTTCTGTTTTCGCGCGAATTCGACGTGCTCGGCATCGAGTTGCTTTTGCGTGATCAGCCATTTTGAGATGGCTGGTGCGGTGTTTCGCTCAATGGCTTCTGCTGATTTTAGCTTCTGGCAGTCGCCCTTGACCTTATCGAGACGAGTACTAGTCGTCACCATCAGCAGGTGAGTAACATCGCGGAGTCGAGCGATCCCATCTATCTCGCGGACGACGGGATCGCTGGGGTAGTGCATGGGCTGACAGGAGCCCGGCTCCATATTCCATACCGCTTCGGCGATCTGCCGAACTTCGGCTTCGAACGTCATGTTTGCTTTGTAGTTGGAAGCCATCGTCCTCTCTCGCTACTTGGGTGTACTTCATGCGCCGTTGGCATGAGCCTGTCGGAGTCGCCCAGGGTACCGTAAGCACTTAGGATCCCCGTTGCGCGTAGCGCCGCTAGGACTCTACAGGCGACAAGTCACCATGGGAACCGAGGACGGTGATCGACGCGATAAATGAGGCCGCAACCGTGTTCAGTGCGTGTTTCCCTGCAAAACCTAGAGCACTTTTGAATGGCAGCTTCTGGCCGGTCAGCGACCTTTGGTTGTAGGGCGCCGTGGCATCGACGAGGTTTCGGAAGCCTCGCGTAGCTGGCGACGACACTCGCAAATCGGCACCCGCGTCAGCCAATCAAAACAAGCTAAGTCACGCCAGCGGCAAGCGCAGCCGGATCTCCAGCCCGCCACCCTCGGCGTTATGCACCTCGATGCTGCCCCCATGCACCTGCACCACCCGCCGCACGATCGCCAGCCCCAACCCGTGGCCCTCTGCACGCGAAGCGTTGCTGCCGCGATAGAACGGCCGAAACAGCAACGCCAGCTCCGCCTCGGGCACACCCGGCCCATGGTCGCGCACAGTGATTTCGGCGAAGCGCTGATCGGCGCGCACGGTGACGCCGACAAGACCGCCCGCGGGGCTGAACTTGATCGCGTTGGCGAGCAGGTTGTCCAAGGCGCGCTCGATCAACATCGCATTGCCCGGCACCAGCACCGACTCCAACCCCGACATGCCAAGCTGCACGTGGCGGGCGTCCGCCTCGAAGTGGCATTGCTCCAGGCAGCCGCGGACCAACTCGCTGAGCTCGATCTGTTCACTCTCCATGCCGGGCAGCTGACCTTCCAGCCGTGACAAGGCGAGCATTTCGCCCAGCATGCGATCGAGCCGTCCGATTTCCAGCTCGGCCTGCTGAAAATACGGCGCGGCCTCCTCGGGTTCGGTGCTGCGCCGGGCGAGGTCAAGAATCAGTTGCAGGCGTGCCAGCGGCGAGCGCAGTTCGTGCGAGAGGTCCTGCAGCACACCGCGATCATGGGCGACCAGCGCCTCGATGCGTTCGGCCATGGTGTCGAAATCGTCGGCGAGCTGGGCCAGCTCGTCGTGCGCCAGCCCACCTTGTCGACCAACCCGCGTGGACAGCTCGCCATCGGCCATGCGCCGGGTCGCCCGCCGCAACGCCTGCACCGGACGCGCCACGCTGCGCGCCACCCACCAGCCGACCAGGCCAATGAACAGGAGCGCCAGCACCAGCTGCACGGCCAGATAGATTTTTTCGCGGGTTTGCGGGCGCAGATGGACATGCGAGCGGCTCATCGCCAACAGCTGGCGGGGTTGACCGTCGCTGCCGGTGACTTGCTGCACGGAGACGTACAGGCCTGGCCGTGGCTGAATCACGAAACTGCGCTCTTCAGCCAGCCAGTCGGGCAGTTGCGCTGCCACGCCCGCGCTCAGATGGATCGGCAGCAGGGCCCGGCCCTGCTGCAACAGGGTAGCTTGCATCCCCTGCTGGCGCTGTTGTGCCACCCAGTCGGCCAGCGCGACCTGCCCACCGTCGACATAGGCCTGATCGGCCTCCTGCGCCAGCGCCGCCCAATTGATTTCGACGGCGGTGGTGTAGGCAATGAAACCCCGCGTGAGCAGGGCACCCAGAAACAGCACCAGCAGGTTGGCGACACAAAACAGGAACAGGATGCGCCAGTACAGCGAGTGCTTGATCGGATTCATGCGCCCGCCACCAGCACATAACCGGAGCCGCGCACGGAGTCGATCCGCGGCGCATCCGGCGAGGCCTCGGCCAGCTTGTGGCGCAGGCGGCTGACATGCACGTCGATGCTGCGATCGAACTTTTCCAGCTCGCGCCCGAGCGCCTGCCGGGTGAGTGCCGCCTTGTCGACCAGCTCGCCGGCACGCTGCGCCAGGCCCAGCAGCAACAGGAATTCGGCACCGGTCAACGACAACTCCTGGCCCTCGACCTGGGCCCGGCGTTCACCGGGAAGAAGCAACAGGTTGCCGACCTGCACCGTGCCGGACTGCAGCGGCGCGTGGCGGCGCAACTGGGCACGTACCCGCGCCAGCAACTCACGCGGCAGGCACGGCTTGGAGAGGTAGTCATCCGCACCCAGCTCCAGCCCGATCACGCGATCCACCGGCTCGCCGCGCGCGGACAGCATGATCACCGGCAGCCGATGCTGCATGCGCAGCTCACGCAGGGTATCCAGCCCGTCGCGCCCGGGCATCATCACGTCCAGGATCAACAGGTCGGGGCGCTGCGCCGGATTGCGCAGCTGTGCCAGTGCCGCCTCGCCGTCATGCGCGATATCGACAACGAAGCCTTCGCGCTGCAGATAGTCGGCCAGCAGGCGGCACAGCTCGCGGTCGTCGTCGGCGATCAGGATGCGGGAAGGGGTGCTGGTTTGCATGATCGCCATTCAATCGGTAACGCCGGCCGGGTACCACGCTCTTTACCGTTCTTTACCTCTGCGCAAAGAACATATACGCGGTGGTGTCGTCAAATGGTGGCGTACATTCCCCCCACGAGAAAGGAACACCCCATGCGCAAGCAAACACTCCTCGGTCTGGCCCTGGCTTCGGCACTGGCCATCGGCACCACCGTTGCGATGGCCGCTCCCGGCGGCGGGCGCGGCCATGGTCATGGTGGCCATGACCATGGCCAGATGATGATGATGCACAAGCTCAACCTGACGGATGCACAGAAGGCCAGCATCAAGCAGATCATCAGCAGCAACCGCAGCCAGAACAAACCCGCTCGCGAAGCCTTGCGGCAGCAGCGCAAGGCGTTCGAGGCGATGACCCCGGGTCAGGCCGGCTATCAGGCGGCGGCAGCCAGCCTGGCGCAGGCCAGTGGCCAGGCGACCCAGGCCCGCGTAGAGCAGATGGCCCATGTGCGTGCACAGATCTATGCGCTGCTGACGCCGACCCAGCAAGCGCAGGCAGCGACCCTGCAGGCACAAGCGCAGGCACGCCGCCAGAAGTGGCAGGAGTTCAAGGCTCAGAACCCGAGGCCGTCGGCTCAGTAAGAGGCAGGCCGTCGACACCCTCCCCCTCACCGGGTGATGACGGAAACAAAAGAGCCCGGGCATGCCCGGGCTCTTTTCTGCGCGAAAGTATTTCGCGGACGACCGCTTACTTCTTCTTCGGCATGTAGAGGTCGGTGATGGTGCCTTCGTAGATCTCCGCGGCCATGCCCACCGATTCGCTGAGCGTGGGATGCGGGTGGATGGTAAGGCCGATATCGGCCGCCTCGGCGCCCATCTCGATCGCCAGCGCGACTTCGGAGATCAGGTCACCGGCATGCACGCCGACGATGCCGCCGCCAACCACGCGATGGGTTTCCTCGTCGAAGATCAGCTTGGTGAAGCCTTCGGTACGATCGATGCCGATCGCACGGCCGCTGGCTGCCCACGGGAACTTGCCGACGCCGACCTTCAGGCCCTTCTCCCTGGCCTCGCGCTCGGTCACGCCGACCCAGGCGATTTCCGGATCGGTATAGGCCACCGACGGGATCACCCGTGCGTCGAAGTGGCTCTTGTGTCCGGCAACGACTTCGGCCGCGACCTTCGCTTCATGCGTGGCCTTGTGCGCCAGCATCGGCTGGCCGACCAGGTCACCGATGGCGAAGATGTGCGGCACGTTGGTGCGCATCTGCGAATCGACGTTGATGAAGCCGCGCTCGGTCACCGCCACGCCGGCCCTGTCGGCGCCGATCGTGCCGCCGTTGGGCGAACGACCCACCGACACCAGCACGCGGTCGAACACGCTGGTCTCGGGCATGCTGTCGCCCTCGTAGCTCACTTCGATGCCTTTCTTGGTGGCCTTGGCTGCCGTCACCTTGGTCTTCAGGTGGATACCCTTGAGACGCTTGCCCAGACGCTGCGCCAGCGGCTTGATCAGGTCGGCATCCGCGCCGGGAATGATCTGGTCCATGAACTCGACCACGGTGACTTCGCTGCCGAGCGCCGCATAGACGGTGGCCATTTCCAGCCCGATGATGCCGCCGCCAACGACCAGCAGCTTCTTCGGCACATCGGCCAGCGCCAGCGCGCGGGTGGAGTCGAGGATGCGCTCGTCCTCCCACGGGAACATCGGCAACTTCACCGACTGCGAACCGGCGGCGATGATCGCGTGCTCGAAGCGGATCAGCTTGCTGCCGTCCCTGGTCTGCACTTCGATTTCGTTCGGCGAGACAAAGCTGCCGACACCCTCGACCGTGCGCACCTTGCGCTGCTTGGCCATGCCGGCCAGGCCGCCAGTGAGCTTGCCGACCACCTTGGTCTTGAAGTCGCGCAGCTTGTCGATGTCGATGGTCGGCTTGCCGAAGCTGACGCCATGCGCGGCCATGGCCTCGGCCTCGTCGATCACCGCGGCGGCATGCAGCAGCGCCTTGGACGGGATGCAACCGACGTTGAGGCAGACGCCACCGAGGTTCTCGTAGCGCTCGATCAGCACGGTGTCGACCCCGAGATCGGCAGCGCGGAAGGCGGCCGTATAGCCACCCGGGCCGGAGCCGAGCACGACCAGCTTGCACTCGATGTCGGCGGTTTTGCCAGACGACGCTGCCGCCTGCAGCGCCTTCGCACCCTCTCCCCCCAAGGGAGACGACCGCATGGATGCAGGAGGTAGAGCAATGCCTGGAGCGATTGCCGAGGGTTGGGGTGATGGGTGGGTGCTCGCGGGAGACTCGGCACTCTTGTTTGCGCTGCTTGACGTTCCTGGCGAGCGCGTTCCCTCATCCCGATCTTCTCCCCCGGGGGGAGAAGGGGGTGTTGTCTCGGCTGCACCGACGACTTCCAATATGGCGATCACCGCACCCTCGGATACCTCGTCACCGACCTTGAGCTTCAGCTCCTTGATCACGCCCGCGGCGGTGGAGGGGATCTCCATGGTCGCCTTGTCCGATTCGAGCGTGATCAGGCTCTGCTCTTTTGCGACGGTATCGCCGGCTTTCACCAGCACCTCGATCACCGGCACGCTGTCGTGACCGCCGATGTCGGGAACCTTGATCTCGATAGTGTTAGCCATGGCTTGCTTCCTTGATGTGGTGCGGGAGCGTCAGTGCGCTGCCTTGGGGTCTTGGGGGGAGGATGTAGCGGAGCGACGGGCGGACTCTCCGGCGATGTCACATGCCACATCGCGGGCCGCGTCGTTGTCATGCGCCGAGCTGGCCAGAAAGATCATCAACACGAGCAGCGAGTCCAGCACAGAACCCACCATCACGGGGATCCCGCCGAACGTGAATCCCCTGCCGAGCCATTCGCCGACCTCCACGAAACCCCGCTTGACCACAGCCGGCGCGTCGGAAACCAGCGCCGTTGCGATCATGCCGGGCATGGGAGCCAGGTGCATCCGTCGATCTCGTTACAGCAGCAGGCGACGGATATCGCCGAGCTGGTTGGCGATGAAGGAGGCGAACCGCGCAGCCAGCGCGCCGTCGATCACCCGGTGATCGTAGGACAACGACATCGGCATGATCACGCGTGGCACAAATTCCTTGCCGTTCCAGACCGGCTTCATCGCCGCCTTGGAAACCCCCAGGATCGCCACTTCAGGCGCGTTGACGATCGGCGTGAAGCCGGTGCCACCGATGCCGCCGAGCGAGCTGATCGAGAAGCAGCCGCCGGACATTTCGGCCGGGCCGAGTTTCTTCTCGCGCGCCCTCTTCGAGATCTCGCCCATTTCGCGCGCCAGGTCGAGCAGGCCCTTCTTGTCGCAATCACGCAGCACCGGCACGACCAGGCCGTCGGGCGTGTCGACCGCGATGCCGATATGGAAATACTTCTTCAGGATCAGCTTCTCGCCGGACTCATCCAGCGAGGCGTTGAACTGCGGGAACGCCTTCAGCGCCGCCACCACCGCCTTGATCTGGAACACCAGCGGGCTGATTTTCAGATCCTTGTTCTCGGCCCCGAGCTGCTTGCGGAAGGCTTCCAGCTCGGTGATATCGGCGTCGTCGTGCTGGGTGACGTGCGGGATCATCGCCCAGTTGCGCGCGAGGTTGGCGCCGGAAATCTTCTGGATGCGCGACAGCGGCTTCTCTTCGATCTCGCCGAACTTGGCGAAATCGACCTTGGGCCACGGCAGCAGGTTGAGGCCACCAAGTGACGCGGAGGCGCCGCCGGTGGGGCGCGCACCGGAGGCCAGCGCATGCTTGACCCAGGCGCTGACATCCTCGCGCTGGATACGACCGCCGCGGCCACTGCCCTTGACCTGGCTGATGTCCACCCCGAGCTCACGCGCAAAGGCGCGAATCGCCGGACTGGCATACGGCGCATCGCCAGGCATCACGATGGTGGCGTCCAGCGGCGCACGCGCGGCCGCGACTGCGACTGCGACGGCCGGTGCCGGTGCCGGTGCAGCCTGCTTCGGCACCGCCGCAGGTTCCGCCGGGTTGGCCGGCGTGGCTGCGCTGGCGGCCGCTGGCTCGGCCTTGACGACGGCAGCAGCACCCTCGGCTTCGATCAGTGCGATCACTGCGCCCTCGGAAACTTCGTCGCCAACCTTGAGCTTGAGCTCCCTGATCACGCCAGCGAACGGCGCGGGAACTTCCATGGTCGCCTTGTCCGATTCCAGCGTGATCAGGCTCTGCTCCTTCTCCACCCGGTCGCCCACCTTGACCAGCACTTCGATGACAGGAACTCCCGAGTGACCGATATCGGGAACGAGAGCTTCTTTGAGGTCGGCCATGATGTCTCCTGCGAATGGCGGTGGCGTACCGCTCGGGGATGGCGGTCGCATACAAGACCACAATCATAACGAACGGACGGCCCTTTCGCATTGCACAAAATGCATCAGCGCACCCGCTGGCGCCCTCCATGCGCTAGCGTATGCATGACCTTGTGCGCAGGCAGGCCCACCAGCCATGCCTTACGCTGACTTCTCCAACACGCCGCGCCTGGCGCTACAGGAATCCACCGATGCTGACGATACGTGACCTGTCCAAAACTTATGCCAACGGTGTGAAGGCGCTGCGCGGTGTCTCGCTGGATATACCCAATGGCATGTTTGGCCTGCTTGGCCCGAACGGTGCTGGCAAATCGTCGCTGATGCGCACGATCGCCACCTTGCAGGACCCGGACCAAGGCACGATCAAGCTCGATGAGATGGATTTGCTGGCCGACAAACAGGCCACCCGGCGCCTGCTTGGCTACCTGCCGCAGGAGTTCGGCGTGTATCAGAAGGTGTCGGCCGAGGCGATGCTGGAGCACTTCGCGGTGCTCAAGGGCGTGACCGTGAAAAGTGAGCGGCGCGAACTGGTCGAGGCGCTGCTGCGCCAGGTGAACCTGTGGGATGTGCGCAAGCGCAAGCTTGGCACCTACTCCGGCGGCATGCGCCAGCGCTTCGGCATCGCCCAGGCACTGATCGGCGATCCGCGGCTGGTGATCGTGGACGAACCCACCGCCGGACTCGACCCGGAAGAGCGCAACCGCTTCCTCAACCTGCTGGCCGAGATCGGCGAGCGAGTGGTGGTGATTCTGTCTACCCATATCGTGGAAGACGTCACCGACCTGTGCTCGCGCATGGCGATCATCGGCCAGGGCCAGGTGCTGTTGAGCGGCGAGCCAACCGAAGCGATCCGCTCGCTGGAGGGCCGCGTCTGGCGCCGCAGCATCGACAAGAGCGAGCTGGATGCCTACCGCGCCCGCATGAACATCCTCTCCACCCGCCTCGCTGCCGGTCGCACCCTGCTGCATGTACTGGCCGATCAGAAACCCGAAGAGGGCTTTGAAGCCGTGGCGCCTGATCTGGAAGACGTCTACTTCGGCCGCCTTCGCGCGCAGGCCACCACCAAAGCCGCCTGAAGCCCCTTCAAATTCTGCAGGAGCGCACCCTGTACGCGAATGCTTTACAGGGAGCCGTTCGCGCACAGGGTGCGCTCCTACACCAGACAGGATCACCCGATGTTTTTGAAGTCCAACGCTTTCGAGATCTGCCGGTTCGAGCTGCGCCAGCAACTGAAGGCGCCGCTGTTCTGGATCGTCGCCCTGGTCTTCGGTGCACTGGCGTTCTCGCTCACCAGCACCGATGCGGTGATCGTCGGCGGCGCCAGTGGCAACGTGCTGCGCAATGCGCCATTGGTGATCGTGCGCCTGATGGCCTTGCTCACCGTGTTGAGCATCCTGCTCTCGACCATTTTCGTGGCCGGCGCGGCGCTGCGCGATTTCGATCAGCGCACGTCGGAAATGTTCTTCACCACGCCGATGAGCCGCGGCGCCTACCTGGGCGGGCGCTTCGCCGCAGGCTATGCAGCTGCACTGGCGGTGATGGTGGTGTGTGCACTTGGCGTGGCGCTGGGCGGCATGATGCCGTGGGTCGATGCGGTACGACTCGGGCCGGCCAGCTGGCACGGCTACGCCTGGGCCTTCGGCGTGATCGTGGTGCCGGACGTGCTGTTCATCGCCGCGCTGATGTATCTGCTGGCGAGCACCACGCGCTCGCTGCTGGCCACGTATATCGGGCTGATTGCCTATTTCGTGCTGCAATCGATCGCCGCCCTGCTGACCCGAGACGTCAACAACCACTTAATCGCGGCGATGCTCGACCCCTTCGGCGGTCGCACCATCGGCATCGTCACGCGCTACTGGTCCGCCGACCAGAGCAATCACGATCTGCCGGCCCTGGTCGGCGTGTTGCTGTTCAACCGACTGTTGTGGCTCGGCATGAGCGTGCTGATGCTGATGGCGACCTTCGCCCTGTTCCGTCCCAACAGTGAGGGCATGAAACTGCCCCGCCGCAAGAAGCGGGCGGAGCCACCCATGCTGCGCCCGCAGACCAGCGCGAGCACGCTGACGCTGCCCACGGTAAAGCTGACCAACGACCTGCGCGCCCACCTGCTGCAACTGCGCACGCAGTTCGTCTTCGACACGCAGGGTGTGCTGCGTGGCGTGCCGTTCCTGATCATGCTGGCGCTGGGCCTGGCCAACCTGTTCGGCGCGTTCCTGCTGTCCGGCCAGATCTATGGCACCGCGACCTACCCGGTCACCCATCAGGTGCTGCAGAACATCCAGGGCGGGTTTCAGTGGTTGCTGTACATCATCATCACCTTCTATGCCGGCGAGCTGGTGTGGCGCGAACGCAGCCAGCGCTCTGCCGAGGTCAGCGACGCCTTCCCGGTGCCCGACTGGGTGCCGCTGACCGCGAAACTGGGCGCCCTGCTGGCGGTGATCGCCAGCTTCCTCGCTGTAGGCAGCCTGGTCGGCATCGGCTGGCAGCTGAGCCACGGCTACACCCATCTGGAGCTCGGCCTGTACCTGCAGACGCTGGCATTGCAGGCAGTGCCGTTCGTATTGCTGGCGGTGCTGGCGTTGTTCCTGCAGGTGATCTCGAACAACAAATTCCTCGGCTACCTGCTGACCATCGTGTGGCTCGTGCTGAGCACGATCGGCTTCGGCCTGCTGCACTGGGAGCAGCATCTGTACAACTACGGCAGCACGCCCGGCGCGCCCTATTCCGACCTCAACGGCTATGGCCATTTCCTCACCGGCGTGCTGTGGTTCGACTTCTATTGGGCGAGTGCGGCGGTGCTATTGCTGGTGCTCGCTGCGCTGTTCTGGGTGCGTGGCACCGGCCAGTCCTGGGCCGAGCGCCTGCGCGAGGCGCGGGCGCGGCTGAGGGCACCGGCCGTTGTCGCGCTGGTGCTTGGCTTGCTCAGCTTCATCGGCAGTGGCGCGTGGATCTACTACAACACCAACGTACTCAACCACTACCAGAACAGCACAGCGAAGACGATCCAGCGTGCCGACTACGAGAAGAAGTACGCCAGCGACCAGGCGCTGCCGCAGCCGCGCATCACCGCGGTAAAGGCGGATGTCGATATTCATCCCTACCAGCGCCGGCTGGAAATACGCGGCCACTACACCCTGGTCAACAAGCACGCCGTACCGGTCAGCGAACTGTTCGTGAATTTCACCGACAACTTCACGGTGAAGTCGCTGGTGTTTGCACCGCACGACACGGTGAGCGAGGACAACAAGCTTGGCGTCACCATCTACAAGCTGAAGACGCCGCTGGCACCAGGCGCGTCGATGAGCTTCGACTTCAGCCTGGAGTACGCGCCCAAGGGCTTCACCAATGACGTCGAGGGCACCTTCCTCGCCCACAACGGTACCTTCCTCAACAACCAGGCGCTGCCGCAATTCGGCTACCAGAGTCAGGTGCAGATCACCGATCGCAACGACCGCCGCAAGTACGGCCTGAGCGCCAGCGTGCCGCGGATGCCCAAGCTGGGTGACGAGAAAGCACGCGCCAACACCTACATCAGCAATGATGCCGACTGGATCAGCTTCGACACCACGGTATCCACCGCCGCCGACCAGATCGCGCTGGCGCCAGGCACCTTGCAGAAGGAATGGATGGCCAACGGCCGGCGCTATTTCCATTACACGATGGATCAGCCGATGCTGAATTTCTTTGCATGGTTGTCGGCGCGCTACGCGGTGAAAAGCGTGGACGACCACGGCGTGAAGATCTCGGTGTACTACAACCCGGCGCATGCGTGGAATGTGGATCGCATGATCGAGAGCGCCTCGGATTCGCTGGCCTACTACGACCAGAACTACACGCCCTACCAGTTCAAGCAGCTGCGCATCGTCGAGTTCCCCGGCTACGCCGCATTCGCGCAGTCGTTCGCCAACACCATTCCATTCTCCGAGTCGATCGGCTTCATCGCCGACCTTCGCGACAAATCCAAGATCGACTACGTCTACGACGTCACCGCGCATGAAGTCGCGCATCAGTGGTGGGCACACCGGGTGATCGGCGCCAACATGCAGGGCTCGACCATGCTCAGCGAATCGCTGGCACAGTACTCGTCGCTGATGGTGATGAAGCACAAGTACGGCGCCGACCAGATGCGCAAGTTCCTCAAATACGAGCTGGACAGCTACCTGACCGGGCGCGCTACAGAAACACTGGAAGAGGAACCGCTGGCCAAGGTCGAGAACCAGCCCTACATCCACTACCGCAAGGGCTCGCTGGTGTTCTACGCGTTGCAGGATTACCTCGGCGAGAACGTGCTCAACGCGATGCTCAAGCAGTTTCTGATCGACAAGGGTTTCCAGCAGCCGCCCTACACCACCTCGCAGGAATTCATGGACGCGCTGGGCGAGGCCGCCGGTTCGAAATGGCAGCCGCTGCTGAATGATTTTTTCTGGAAGATCACCCTGTTCGACAATCGCATGATCTCCGCTACTGCGAAGAAACTGCCGGACGACAAGTACGAGGTCACCATGAAGGTGCATGCCGGCAAGGTCTACGTCGACGGCACCGGCAAGGAAACCACCGGCACGCCTGACATCCCGATCGACATCGGCGTATTCGCCGCCGCACCGGACTCCAGCAGGGATGGCAAGCCGCTGTATCTGGAAAAGCAGCTGGTGAAGAACGGCGACAGCACCATCACGGTCACCGTCAACAGCCTGCCTGCCACCGCGGGCATCGACCCCTACAACGAGCTTATCGACAAGGTATCCAACGACAACCGGCGGGCGGTCACGCTGCAGTGAGGCGATGCGGATCGAGCCGTGGTGATAGCGACGACTCGGCCCGCCGCACTCAGCTTGGCTTGGCGCTCGGTTGCGGCAACTTGCCCTGCACCACGGTCAGCTCGCGCTGCGGGAACGGAATGCTGATGCCGGCCTCGTCGTAGTGCTCCTTGATCGCGCGCAACAAGTCGGCCTTGGTCGCCCAGAAATTGTCTGGCGTGGTCCATGCCCGCGCGATCAGATCGACCGAGCTTTCGCCAAGCCCGGACGTCCACACGCCGGGTGCCGGATCCTTGATGATGCGTTCGTCCTGCTCGAACAGCTTCTTGATCTCCGCCATGGCGGCGCCGATGTCGTCCTTGTAGCCAATGCCGACGGTGAGCTCGAAGCGGCGGGTACCGCGGCGGTTGTAGTTGAGAATCGCGTCACTTCCCACCTTTGCATTGGGCACGATAGCCTCGCGTCCGTCCGGCAGTGACAGTTGCGTGTGCATCAGATTGATGCTCTCCACCGTTCCATCGATGCCGCCAGCGGTAACGAAATCACCGACCCGGAACGGGCGAAAAATGATCAGCAGAACGCCCCAGGCCAGGTTGCTGAGCGAGCCTTGCAGCGACAGGCCAATCGCCAGCCCGGCGGCACCAAGCGCTGCCACCAGTGGCGCGGTCGACATACCTGCGGTATTGAGCGCGATCACCACCAGTACCGCGATCAGGATGCTGTAGAGCACCTTGCGCAGGAAACCGACCAGGGTGATGTCGACGGACGCTCGCTCCATCGCCCGTTGCAGCAGATTGGCCAGCCGCGCCGCCAACCAGATCCCGACCAGCAGGATAAGCAGTGCCAGCAGCACATTCAGGCCGACGGTGATGGCCTTCTCGGCGATCTTGGCACCCAGCAGATGGGCAAGAAAATCATGCATGGTCATCGACTCGTGTAGAAAACACGAAGCAGACTAGCAAACCATGAATGAAAATTTTGCCGGTGGCCGCGATGCATGCACGACCGCATTGAGCTGGCTCAGATTCGCCGATCGTCGATCTCTGTCACCCGCCCATCAACCATGGTCACCACCGTGACGTGATCACCGCGCCGGTAACGCCACTGCTCGCCGCCCTGATCCTTCGCCTGAACCCGAACGCCGCGGCGGCTGCCACTGCTTCGTGTCTTGCGCTTGTGTGATGTCGAGGACGGCTTGCCCAGCAACTCGACCACTCGCTCGCGGCTGTCACCGGCCGTAAGCACCTGATTGCCCACCCGCAGCGTGCTCGACGCCTGCGCGACGGCTGCGAGGAAAAACAAGGCGAGAATGATAAAAATACGCATGACCTGCTCCCTGGTCGTTGATGAAACGGACGTCCATGCCACAGCGTTGCCGACTCAGTTGTGCTGCTCCTGGATATCGGCCACCTTGCCGTTGATCACGGTCACGGTGACCACATGACCCTGCTCTCGGTTGTATTGCCAACGCGCACCAAGATAGGCGCCAAACTTGTTCTCCACCGGCTCCTTGAAGTCCGGCTTGCCCAGCAGGGTAATGACCTTTGATGCGGTATCGCCTACTGACAGCACCTGCTGCCCAACGCGCAAGGTCGCGGCGGCGCAGACATTCAAACTGATGGACAGCAATGGGACAAGCAACCAACGACGCATGACCTTCTCCCTCCAGGATGTAGTCTCAAAAACCCGCGCCTGGCTCGGCGAGGTACTCTACTTCTTCCGGTGTACAGGCACGACCGAGCACGGCATTGCGATGCGGGAACCGACCGAATCGCGCAATGACGTCCCGGTGCTGCCGAGCATAATCCAGATAGCCGGCAAACTGCTTGCGCTCCGCCGACCCGACCTCGGCGGCCAATGCCTCGAACAGACAGACCGAACGCTGCTGCAACGCGCTGTGCTCGGCGTGTTCAAGCGGCAAGTAGGCGAATACCCGCTGTTGCGCTGAGAGTTGTCGGTCATCGCCGCGGGCAATGCCTGACAAGGCGAAGCGCTGGGCCGCTACATCGCCAGCCCAGGCGTGCGGCGTGCCGCGATGGATATTGCGTGGAAACTGATCGAGCAGGATCAACAGCGCCAGCCACCCGCTCGCGACCTTCGCCCACTCATCCAGCCGTCCGTCCCGGGCCGCTTCCACCGCCGCACCGAAATGCTGGCGAATCCGGCTATCGAAGGCCTGGCTGGCCACAAACCAGTACCTGGCATGAGCTGGATCAAACCAGAAATCGAGAACCTCGCCGGCATCGATGGTCATGGCGGGATGGCTCAGCGCGCCGAGCCCGCCAGGCTATGCATGTCCATATGGATGCCATGTAGTCGCGGCAGCTGTCGTACCAGACCGCGCGAGGACTCCCCTGGCAGCGCGGCAATGGTCCGCTCGAAACCATGCAGCAAGTCACTCTCGTGTTGAGCCAGCAGCCGAAGCCAGGCGCCGTCCCGACGAGCGGCAAGGCGCACCATGCAAGCAGCCAGCTTTCGTTTGGCAGCGCCGCGCCAGCTGCCGTGGACACGGGGTTTGCCGCCAGCAGCTTGCACCTGGGCCTGCAGGTCGGCGATCAAGAGGTCCAGCGTGCGGGCATTGTCATTCAGCACCATGCGCATGCCGGGCTCACTCGCGGCGGCCGCGTAACGATAGAGCTGACCAAGGTCGATACTGCGCCGAATCAGCACATTGCATGCGGCTTGCTGTGCATGCGAAGGCATGACGTTCTCCGGATCGGTCAGCGAGGAGTTCACTTTGGCATCTTGGTCCCCGCCCACTTAGCGGGACATTAACCCCACCGAGTTTTCAGTGAGCCAGTCAGCTGGCAGTCCAGGTCGAGCCCGTCAGGAGCCGACATGCAACAACGCAAGCGGCCTCCCGCTGGCGTCCCGCAGGCCCTGCTGCAATTCCGCCAGGCGCGTGATGGCCGGGCACAGCGCCTCAACCTGCGGGCGCAGGACCTGCAGCCGCCGCTGCAACCGCGGCTCCAGATCGGTCGCCATCGATGTGGCGCGATCACGCAGATCGCCCGCCGCCTGCATGTCGCCCGCGAGGGCAGCGTTCAACGCCTGCTGACCAAGATCGGCCGCCAGGATGGGCAGCAGGTCGGCAGCGATCTGATTGGCATACTGATTGGCCGCGTCACCTTGCCAGTCACGCGAACTCCTGCTGGCCGCGATACGTCGTTTCAGCTCTTGCGCGTGCGCCGTGAGCCGACGGTCGAATTCAGCCCGTGCGTCGGCGCTCAAGCCCATCCCGTCGGCCTCGGCACGCAGGCCTTGCACCGTGATATCGACGCCGTTCTGCGCCAACGCACGCACCCGCGGCGCCAACGCACGCAGATTGCGTTCGAACAGCACCAGCCGATCACGATCTTCCGCATTCAACGGCACCGCCGCGCCATCGGTGTGCAATGAGCCAGCGGCGATCGTCACATGCAGCGGCGCAGGTGCCTGCCGATCGAATTGCAGGCTGTCCGGCGCCAGGGTGACGTCATAGCTGCTGCTGGCGTGGCAGGTGGCCGCCAGGTCCTGGGCTTGCAAAGGCGACGGCAACGCCACGAGCCACGGCAACAGAATCAACAGGTAACTGGGAAAGCGCATCGTTCGGTAATCCGCGAGGGAAGACCAGCAATCGATAGCTTGTAACCCACCAACCCCGGCTGAACATGCAGGTGCGATACCCGAGCACGCCGCGAAAAGCCCCTCGCCGCCATCACGGCCGCGGTCAGACCCCGGCAAGCGGCGTCGTCAGCTGCAGGCTCTGCGCCACGAGGTAAACCACCCCATCGGGTAGCGCATCCACACCGCCAGAAAGCATCCGCTGATCAATCCACGGCACCGGCTGCAACGGGCCCGGCACATAGGCTTTCCAGCGGCCGTAGTCCTCACCGGATCGAGGCATGCCGGAGCGGTACAGGCTGAAAGTGATCGGTACCCGCGCTATCCGGTAGGGCGCCGCGTGATCCTTGCCGGAACCAAGCGGCAGAAAGGTCCATCGCCGGGCAGCAGACAGCGAGGCATCCGCCAGAACGCGCCGCCAACGAGCCAGCTCGGGGTCGCTGGCGACCTCGCCGATATTGACCTGCTCAATGGCCGCATCCGCCACCTTGCCCTGCCGATCCAGGCGCAGCACCAGATACACCGTGCCGCTGACGCCTGCACGAATGGCCGCCCGCGGATAGACCGGCGGTTCGCGTCGCTTCGCGCGGGCCATCTGCTCGGGAGAAGGCTGATTGAAATTAGCCCCTTCGATGCTGATCGAAAAATTTCCTTTACCCACCGGCTTGGCCACGATGCGCAGGCTCATCGCGGCTTTCGCCATCACCGGCTGAGCGTCGCGAACGACCGGCACGAAACGCCAGGTCGACACGCTGCGCTCGATCAAGTTGACGACCGGCGCAGGCAGCTTTTCCGGGTGATCGATGACATCGCTTTTCACGGTTCCATCCGGAGCCACCGTGATCGAGCCGCTGACCAGCATGCTCGCCTGCACGCGCGCGCGCACTGCAGCAGGCCCGGCAGCCAGTGCGACACCAGCAAGCAAAAGCCCCACCACTCCCAACGCCATACGCTTCATCACAGCGACTCCTCCTGAGCAAATCCTGATGGTCGATATCCAGGGCATGGTGCAAAACAGCTTTTCCGACAATCCCGACGGGTAATCACAGCCGTCTGAATTCTGGTCCGGTGGTGGGTCAAAATTCATGACACCCTTCGCCTGGATCGCTCGATGGCGCTCTCTCTCAGTGCCGCGCCCGAAACTGCGAACGTACGTTCGCCCGCCCCAGCGCCCAGACCAGCCACAGCAGCAAGGGGACAGCGACGGCCTTGAGGGCCAACGCGACCTGCCAGGTGCGTTGGGCGCGCGCGATCATCCAGAGCGCGATCGGCCCCAGTTGCGGCTGGGCCAGTGCATGCTGTCGTGCGGTTTCAAAGTCACCCCATTGCCGCAACATCCATGCGCCACTGAAGAGCGCCCACAACGCCAGCAATACCGCCAGCACCTGCATGGCAGGTCGCGCCCAAGCCTGGCGCATGACGCAGCCGGAACTAACCACGATCACCACCAAGGCAGCGCCGAGATAGAGATATTCCCCATGCCGCAGGTATTGCACGAATCCCATGCCGGCCAGCAGCAACACGACCCAGGGGCCGATGGCCCACAGCGAAAATCCCGATGCCGGTGCACGCCCTGTTCGCGCTAGCACAGGCATCAGCGGGCCACCTCTAACGTCGCCGGAGAGCGCAGCAAGGTGATGACAGGCAGACAGGAAAGACGGGGCATCAGACAATCTCCAGCGGCAAGGGGGCAGCGACAGCGGTCGCAGTTTACGCTGCACCACAGAAAAGGGCGCCTTGCGGCGCCCTTTTGCTCACTGCCACGGCACGATTCAGCGTCTGGTGATGGTGAACTTGCCGGCCGAAATACCCAAGTTCACGCCTTCACCGGTCCCGGCCAGGGCCAGTGACACCGTGCCCTTGGTCAGCACCTGCGCCTGCGAGCTCTTCACCACGCCAGCCTCGGCACCGGCCTGTGCGTAGTCACCGAACACGTCGTTGATACCATGCACGTTGCTGATTTCGCCCTTGCCGTTGTCAATGTGGTATTTGCCGGCGGTGAGGCCACCGCCGACCACGGCAATCTTCACGTTGGCGTGCTGACCATTGCTGCAGGTAATCGTGCCAGCACCTTCTGCATGCTTGTAGATCAGCGACCAGCCGGACAGGTTGTAGACCAGATCACACTTCACCGTCGCCTCGCTGGCGTGGGCATTGCTCGTCGGCAGCACGGTCATGGCGCCGGCGCAGGCCAGGACCAGGGCAGCCATTCCAAAAGTACGCTTGATCATCTGCTCTCTCCTTCGGGTTTCATTGGAATCGAATTCATTGCCGTGGCAGTCATGGCAAGGCGAGGTGAATGGCCCCGCAGCGCTGCCGTGGTGGGTGAATCCTGTGCAGCACGGCGTGATCACGGCGTGCACGGGCCAGTCATTCCGTTCAGCTTGTTGCCGCGGCAGTCAGGACGGCATCCCGAAAGTTCGCCCTCAAAAACGCGCTGCCTCGGGATCCAACGGCTTGTGGCACTGAAGCAATCCTGCCTAGACTGGAGCAGGCTTCACCGCCCGTTCGCAGGACAAGATCATGGTCAAACATTCGCTGGTGGGTTACGACGGCTCGGACGCGTCCCGACGGGCATTCCAGTTCGCGATTGATCTGGCCCGTTGCAACAATGGCCGGGTGCGGGTGGTGTCGGTACTGCAGATCACCGAAGGTGGCGCCGACGCCTGCGCCCTGATGATGGCCGACTGCGGTACCGATCGCGCCAGGGCGTTGCTGCAGGAATTGACCGCGATCGTTCCCGATGCCGACCGCCTGGTCGATGTGGAACTTACCCACGGCAGCCCGGGCGATGTGCTGCTCAGCCAGGTGGATCGGCACGCTATCGACCACATCGTGATTGGCCATACCGAACGTGGCGCACTGGCGCGCTGGTTGCTCGGCTCGGTGTCCGGCGATGTGCTTGAGCGCGCGCACGTGCCGGTCACCGTCGTGCGCTGATGCGGGCACCTTGGGTGCGCGGACTCGCAACGGCAAGTCGGGTCGCGTTAATCCGCCACCGCGTCAAGGCCCTATCCTGTTCCGACTTTTGAACATGACGCAGCGCGGCGCCGACCTGGCTGCCTGCTGCCCCACGGGAATGCATTTGAGCTATGACACTGATCTGCCGTGGACGCTGGAAAGCCTCGATCTGAACCAGATCGATCGGGCCAGGGTCCGCCACAATGAAGATCTGTTTTTCCTGCTGTGCAGTTCGTCGTTTGTCGAAAGTGGCTCGGATCTGTACACGCAGAACCTGATCAACCACTTCGCCAGCGACGAAGAACTGCAGACCTGGCTGAGCCAGCACTGGGAGCATGAGGAGCTGCAACACGGTCGCGCGCTGGCCGCCTACGTCAAGGCCGTTTGGCCCGAATTCAACTGGGAAAAGGGCTTCCGCGCATTCTGGGATGAGTACGGCGCGATGTGCACGGACGTGCAGCTGGAACCCAGCCGCGGACTGGAGCTGGCGGCACGCTGCGTGGTCGAAACCGGCACGGCCAGCCTGTACCGCGCGCTGCACGAGATCACCGACGAGCCGGTGCTGAAGCAGCTGACCAACCACATCAAGAATGACGAGGTGCGCCACTACAAGCACTTTTACCAGCACTTTCGCCTGTATCGGCAACGCGAGGGCCTTGGTCGCTACAAGGTTTTCCGGGCGCTCCTGCGGCGGGTCAACGAAATCCGCAGCGAGGACAGCGACATCGCACTGCGCCACGTGTTCAACCAGTGCTACCCGCAGCACCTCGGCAACCAGCGCGAGTTCCGGCGCATCAGCGATCGGGCGCAAGGCCTGTTGCGCCGGCACATTCCGATCACGATGACGGTGAAGATGCTGCTCAAGCCACTGGATTTGCCGGCACGGCTGCAGTCCGCCATGGAAAAACCGCTGGCGCGGATTGCCGAGAATCTGTTCCTGCGCTGAGCCTGCCCGCCTTCAGTTGCCCGCGGGCGATGGCTGATTGCGTGGCTGGCTGTCGATCTTGCGTTGCGCCTGCTGCTCGATTTTCAGGCGTGCCACATCCACCGGACGGATCTGCTGGATCGTGCAGGGAAAGTAGCGACGCCCGGTGAGCACCTTGTCGAAGCGGGTCGACACCTGGCCGAAACCCGAGGTCAGGCCGATCGCATTGGTGTACTGCAGATTCTGGCAAGGCCCGTCCAGGTCAAGCAGCCATGCCTGGTTGGGCCGGGTATAGATGACGACCTGGCTGTCGCTCAACGGCTCCCACGACCACAGACTCATGAAGCGAAAATGCTGCACCGGCATGCCAGCCGCAGCGAGATAGGCTGCCTGGCGCTGCTGCTGGCGCTGCGCATAGGGCACGCTGGAACAGGCGACAAGAAAGCCTGCCAGCGTGATACCGATCAACCAACGCAACCTGGACATGACAATCACCTCACACGATAAGCTGTTGCCGAGAACGCCTAAACCAAGTTGGGGTGCACATGGGCGCGGCGATCATGTGGTCAACTGCCGACGATCTGGCACCAGTTCGAGCCCCTTCGATCACGCCTGAACTACGCGTTGGAAATCCATCTCGACGGCTCCTTCCACCAACCCTTGGGCGTTTGTTCTACTTCTTCTTGCCGCTCTTGACCAGTGGCTGCCACCTGGCTGGATCGAAGCCCGCCAACTCGTAGACCAGGGCCTGCTTCTTGTCGCCGTCGGCAAAGGTCACCTCCAGGCTGAGCTTGCGGGTCTTCTTCAGCAGCGCCAGGAAGGCCTTGTCATCGGTGATCATCAACGCCGGCTCGCCGGTGCTGGGTGCAAACGCCTTGATCCGCACCGTCTTTCCATCGGCGTTGCCGACCATCGTGCAATTGCCGCGGCAGACGAAGCCCGGCTTGCTGCCGTACAGGAAAACACTCTGGCCCCAACTGGTATGCCGGCGCAGCACCAGCTGCACGTTGTCGCCAGTGACCGGCTCGCTGTTGTAGATGGCGGCGGTGGACTGCGTGCCGCCGGCCATCGGCGCCACCTGGTACACCCACAACCGGGCCAGACGGTTTTTCTCGCGGTTCTCGGTGTAGCGCTTCTCGATCGCCGGCAGGGTCTTCTGTACTTCGCTGGCCGCGTCGCTGTTGGGAAAACGGCTGAGGATGTCCTTGCCCATCGTCACCACCATTTCGTCATTGCCGATGCGCACCAGTTGACGATAGGTATCCAGGTTGCGCGCCGCCGTGGCCGCGTCGGCCTGCGCCTGCTGCTGGGCGGCGCTCGGCGCCGGCGCGCTGGATTGCTGCGAGCAGGCGCCGAGGGTCACGCTGGCGCAGAGCGCGAGCGGCAGAAAAAAACGCAGGGCAGATTTCATCAACGAGATACCGGTATGGGACAGGCCACTAGCTTGGAACGAGCCGCCGGCCTGACGCAACCGGCGGGCGCTCAAACACCGCTGCCGCAGCGCTCGCGCAGCGCCGAGCGATAGCTCCGGCTGCAGGGAATCCGGCTTCCATCGCGCATCCGCAGCCGGGCGTTACCGGTTTCCAGCGGCTCGATTTGCTCCAGATGATCGAGATTGACGAAGTAGCCGCGACGCACACGCACGAACCGCGCCGGACCGCGCCGCCCTGCAATCCCGCTCATGGTGGCGTGCAGCGGATAGTCGCGCCCGCGCAGATGCAGGTTCACGTAGTCGCCACAGGCCTGCAGCCATTCGATCTCGCGCGCATTGAGCAGAAATTCCTTGCCCAGTTTACGCACCAGGAAACGCTCGGGCCGCTCGACCGGCTCTACCAGTGAGCTTTCGTCGGGTGCTTCCAGCAGGCGCAGGCGCCACAGTCGGTACATGCCAAGCGCCGCGATGATCGAGAAATGGCTGCGCACGTCCTTCAGATATTCGTAGCCGAACTGGAGCCAGAACGGCCCGACGTTGTAATCGCCGCCAGCCATGCCATGGGCGATTTTGCGCAAGCCGATCATGCCCAGCACGTGGATCAGGCTGAACGGCACACTGAACACGAGGTGCCGCGGCAGACTGCCGCGCCACGTGTCGAAGCGAAAGGGGAAACGCCGCTCCCGTGCGATCACGGCGAGCAGCAACGCGCTGCTCCATTCCCATGACCACGGTTGCCAGGCGGCCACGTCGGGATGATCGATCATCGACTGATGCTGCTGAAGGTCGCATTGAGTCCGAACAAGAGCGGCCAGAACGCAAGCTCGATCAGTCGTCGCCAACGCTGGAAATGCTGGTAGTCGAAAGTGGCTTGCAGGCTCATGCCTCGATTTCAGTGCGGTTTTTGAAGCCGCCTGCCCGGGCAGCATCCGCCACGCTGTCGATCCGCCCCATGCATGCAAGCGTTGCCGCGCGCGGGCACTGTCCGTGGAGTACTGACGGCACGATAATGGGCACCCCCAAGGACCACCGATGCCCTCACCCACCAAGCGCGCGGCCGATTCGCTGCTCAACCACCACGCGTTCGTCGCTTTCTGGCTGGCCCGCACCACCTCCGGCTTCGGCTTCCAGATGCTGTCGGTGGCAGTCGGCTGGCAGATCTACGCGATCACCGGCCGCGCGCTCGATCTGGGCCTGATCGGGCTGGCGCAGTTCATCCCCTCCCTGCTGCTGGCGTTGCCGGCCGGGCACGTGGCCGACCAGTTCGAGCGGCGCCGGATCGTGCTGTTCGGACAGATCGTGGAATGGGTGGCGATCGCCGTGCTGGCTGGCATGAGCCTGGCGCATGGCATCCACGAGTTCGGCATTCTGGCGCTGGTGTTCGTGCTCGGCACCGCCAAGGCATTCGAGTCTCCCGCGCTGCAGTCGATGTTGCCCGCGCTGGTGCCGGCGCGGATCCTGCCCCGCGCGATGGCCGTGAACGCCTCGGCCGGCCAGGCGGCGATGATCATGGGTCCGGCGCTGGGCGGCTTTCTGTATATCGCCAGCCCGGGCGTGGTCTACACCGTCGCTGCCGCGCTGTATCTGATTTCGGTGATTCTGCTCAGTCGCCTGCGCTACGAACAGGCGCCGCCGCGACGCGAGCCGGCCACCCTGAAAACGCTGTTCGCCGGCGTGCACTTCATCCGGCGCCGGCCCGATGTGCTGGGCGTGATCTCGCTGGATCTGTTCGCCGTGCTGCTGGGCGGCGCCACCGCGCTGCTGCCGATTTTCGCCAAGGATATTTTGCACACCGGCCCGTGGGGCCTGGGCCTGCTTCGCGCCGCGCCGGCGGTCGGTGCGCTGCTGATGTCGGTCTGGCTGGCGCGCAACAGCATGCAGCGCCGCGTCGGCCCGATCATGTTCGCCTCGGTCGCGGGGTTCGGGGTGGCTACCCTGGTATTCGCGCTGTCGACCACGCTGTGGCTGTCGCTGGTAGCGTTGTTTGCGCTGGGCGCGTTCGACATGGTCAGCATGGTGATCCGCGGCGCCCTGGTGCAGTTGGACACGCCTGACGACATGCGCGGCCGGGTCAGTGCGGTCAACGCCATTTTCATCAACACCTCCAACCAGCTGGGTGAGTTCGAGTCCGGCATGCTGGCGGCGCTGTTCGGCGCCGTCGGCTCGGCGGTGATCGGCGGCATCGGCACCTTGCTGGTGGTGGGTGCCTGGATGGCGATGTTCCCCGGCCTGCGACGACGCCAGCGCCTGCATGTTGAGGTGGACGCGGTCGACGGTCACGCTGCCGATACGATCTAGGGTGGTGTCGCGGCTTGCCCAGCCACATACGCGACCCGCATGATGGCCCGATGATTACCCTCCATCATCTGAACAACTCCCGCTCGCAGCGCATCCTGTGACTGATCGAGGAACTGGGCCTGTCCTGCGAGATCAAGCGCTACCAGCGCGATCCGAAAACCATGCTGGCCCCGGCCGCCTTGCGTGATATCCACCCGCTCGGCAAGTCGCCGGTGATTACCGATGGCGCGCTGACCCTGGCCGAGTCTGGCGCGATCATCGAGTATCTGGCCGAACGCTATGGCGCCGGCCGCCTGATGCCGGCCGCCGGCACGCCCGAGCGTGTGCGCTGCAGTTACTGGCTGCACTACGCCGAAGGTTCCGCGATGCCGCCGTTGGTGATGAAACTGGTGTTCAACCGAATCAAGACCGCACCCGCATCGCTTTTCCTGAAGCCGATCGCCCGCGGCATCGCCGACAAGGTGACGCGCACCTACATTGATCCGCAGCTGAAATTGCACCTGGATTATCTGGAGGGCGAGTTGGGCGCCCACGAGTGGTTCGTCGGTGGCGCGTTCAGCGTCGCCGACATCCAGCTGAGCTTTCCGCTGGAAGCCTTCGCCGCCCGTGGCGGACTCAGCGGCGACTATCCACAGTTGTCGGCCTTTCTCGAGCGCATCCACGCCCGCCCGGCTTACCAACGTGCACTCGGGCGCGGCGGCGAATACAGGCTCGGCGGCTGACGTCGTTTACGCATCGCTCACAGCCACAGTGGCAGGCTGGACCATCAGAGACAGAGGAGAGCCGTCATGCGAAACCGTGATATCGAACGTCAGATCCGCGACAGCGCCGAACACGCGAGCGAACGCGCGCGTGAATACGTCGATGGCGCCAGCAGCAACGCGCAAAGCCTGCTGGAGCGGGGGCGCCGACGCATCAACGAACGTTTCGGCAAGCGTGGCAAGACGTATGGCCGCCAGCTGTCCCATGCCGCCGAGGATCTCGCGGACGAGGCCAATTACCAGTATCGCCGAATGCGTCGTCAGGTAAACCGCCACCCGGCCGCCACCGTGGCGATCGTGGCCGGCACGATCGGCGCGTTCCTGCTGCTGCGCCGTGCGTTCCGCAGCGACGACGAGGATTGAGCCTTTCCGGTCGCAACCTTCCGCATGAAAAAGCCCGCCTTTCGGCGGGCTTTTTCATGCGGCGACGTCTGTTCAGACCGTCAGCGGGTTGGGCTTGTCCTGATCGAGCTTGTATTCCTTGATCGCCCGACTGACGTCCTTGGCGTTGATCTTGCCGTCCCTGGCCAGCGCCGCCAATGCGGCGTGGGCGATCCAGTAGCGATCGACCTCGAAGAACCCACGCAGATGCGCACGCGTGTCCGAACGGCCGAAACCATCGGTACCGAGCACGGTGTAGCGCATGCCATCGGGCATGAACGCGCGGATCTGGTCGGCGAACTCACGCACGTAGTCGGTGGCGGCGATCACCGGACCGGCGCGCTCCTGCAGCAACCCGGTGACGTAGGGCACCCGCTGCTCCGCTTCCGGATGCAGGCGGTTCCAGCGCTCGGCGTCGAAGCCGTCGCGGCGCAGCTCGATGAAGCTCGGGCAGGACCAGATGTCGGCGCACACGCCGAAGTCCTTCTCCAGCAACTCGGCGGCCGCGATCACCTCGCGCAGGATCGTGCCCGAACCCAGCAACTGCACGCACGGCGCCTTCGACTTTGCCTTGCCCTTGCCGTTGCCCGCCGCACCGCCATCGCGGAACAGGTACATGCCCTTGATGATGCCTTCCTCGCAGCCTGTCGGCATGTCCGGATGGCTGTAGTTCTCGTTCATCACGGTGACGTAGTAGTAGATGTCCTCCTGCTCCTGCATCATCCGGCGCACGCCGTCCTGCAGGATCACCGCCACTTCGTACGAGAACGTGGGGTCATACGCCTTCACGTTCGGAATCACGCCTGCCATCAGGTGCGACTGTCCATCCTCATGCTGCAGGCCTTCGCCGTTGAGCGTGGTGCGGCCGGCGGTGCCACCGATCAGGAAGCCGCGCGCGCGCATGTCGCCCGCCGCCCAGCACTGGTCGCCGATGCGCTGGAAACCGAACATCGAGTAGTAGATGAAGAACGGCAGCATCGCCTGGTTGCTGATCGAGTAGCTGCTCGCCGCCGCCATCCATGAGGCCATGCCGCCGGCCTCGCTGATGCCCTGCTGCAGCACCTGGCCCTTCTGGTCTTCGCGGTAGTACAGCAGCTGGTCGGAATCCTGCGGCTTGTACTTCTGCCCGAACGGCGCATAGATGCCGATCTGGCGGAACATGCCTTCCATGCCGAAGGTGCGCGCCTCGTCGGCCACGATCGGCACCACGCGCTCACCCAGCTGCTTGTCGCGCAGCAGCAGGTTGATGCCGCGCACCAGCGCCATCGTGGTCGAGATCTCGCGCTCGCCCGAGCCCTTGGTGATCTGTTCGAACGCGGCCAGCTCCGGCGCCTTCAGCTTCGCCTCGGCCTGGCGTCGACGCTGCGGCAGGAAACCTCCCAATGCCTTGCGACGCTCCAGCATGTACTGCACTTCCGGGGAATCCTTGCCCGGGTGGTAGTACGGCACATCCTTGAGCTTGTCGTCGGTAATCGGGATCTGGAAGCGGTCGCGGAAGTGCCGCACCGAATCCTCGTCCAGCTTCTTCTGCTGATGGGTCGGGTTCTGCGACTCGCCGGCCGAACCCATGCCGTAGCCCTTGACCGTCTTGGCCAGGATCACGGTCGGCATGCCCTTGGTATTTGAGGCTGCCTGATACGCCGCATAGACCTTGTGCGGATCGTGGCCGCCGCGGTTCAGGCGCCAGATGTCGTCGTCGCTGAGGTTGGCGACCATCTCGCGCGTCTCCGGGTACTTGCCGAAGAAATGCTCGCGGGTATACGCGCCACCAAATGCCTTGCAGGCCTGGTACTCGCCATCCACCGTTTCCATCATCAACTTGCGCAAGACGCCCTTGTGGTCGCGGGCGAGGAGCGGATCCCAGTAGCTGCCCCAGACCAGCTTGATCGTGTTCCAGCCACCGCCACGGAACGCGCCTTCCAGTTCCTGGATGATCTTGCCGTTGCCGCGCACCGGACCGTCCAGGCGCTGCAGGTTGCAGTTGATCACGAAGATCAGGTTGTCCAGGCCTTCGCGACCGGCCAGCGAGATCGCACCGAGCGACTCCGGCTCGTCGGTTTCACCGTCGCCGAGGAAGCACCACACCTTGCGGTCACTCTTCGGCACCAGACCGCGGTGCTCCAGATACTTGAAGAACTGCGCCTGATAGATCGCCTGGATCGGACCCAGACCCATCGACACCGTCGGCACTTGCCAGTAGTCCGGCATCAGCCACGGATGCGGATACGAGGACAGCGCACGGCCCTTGCCCAGCACTTCCATGCGGAACAGGTCGAGCTGGTCCTCGGCCAGGCGACCTTCGAGGAACGAACGCGCATAGATGCCCGGGCTGGAATGGCCCTGATGCAGGATCAGGTCACCCGGATGATCGGCCGAAGGCGCGCGCCAGAAATGATTGAAGCCGACGTCGTACAAGGTCGCCGAGGAGGCGAAGCTGGCGATATGCCCACCCAGTTCGCCCGGCTTGCGGTTGGCGCGCACCACCATCGCCATCGCGTTCCAGCGGATCAGGGTGCGAATGCGCCACTCCATTGCCGCGTCGCCAGGGCTCTTCGCCTCGTTGCCCGGCGCGATCGTGTTGACGTATTCGGTGGTCGGGTCGAACGGCAGGTAACCACCCGAACGTCGCGTCGTATCGACCATGCGCTCGAGCAGGAAGTGCGCGCGCTCGGTGCCGTCGTGCTGGATCACTGCGTCGAGCGAGTCGACCCACTCACGGGTTTCGGTGGGGTCGATGTCCTGATTGAGGATATCGTCGAGCTGATCCATTAAATTCTCCACGGCACTGTTGGACGTGCCTGCAAGGGGTTCGCGCCGCCGGGGATGCGGCGCGGCAACAGTTGAGTTTAGCGGGACGTCACGGCACTCGCCAAATAGACGTCCATGCGCTTGCGCACGGACGAGCTCGTGCGCTCAGCCACGACGCTCGCTTTGCGCCGCCCGAATCTGCGCATCCACCGCCGCCACGGCCGTCATGTTGACCACGCGACGGGCGCTGGATGCGGGGGTAAGGATGTGCGCCGACTTGTCCAGACCCATCAGGATCGGGCCGATCGCCACGCCATCGGTCATCACCCGCACCATGTTGTAGGCGATGTTGGCCGCATCGAGGTTGGGCATCACGAACAGGTTGGCGCGACCGCTGAGCGTGGTGTGCGGGAACATGCGCTGGCGCAGCACCTCGTCCCATGCGGTGTCAGCCTGCATCTCGCCGTCCATCTCCAGCTTCGGTGCGCGGGCCTTGAGGATCTGCCAGACCTTGCGCATTTTGGCCGCGCTGGGATTGTCGTGGCTGCCGTAGTTGGAATGCGACAGCAGGGCCACCTTGGGCTCCACGCCGAAGTGCTTGAGGCGATAGCTGGCCTGCAACGTGGCCTCGGCGATCTGCTCGGCGGTGGGATCGACCTGCACATGGGTATCGAGGAAGAACCACGCGCCCTTGTCGTTGATCACGCCGCTCAGCGCGGAGGTGCATTGCACGCCCGGGTCGAGATTGAACACGCTGCGCAGGTAGCCGAGCTTCTTGTGGTAACGCCCGACGAGACCGCAGATCATCGCGTCCGCCTCGCCGCGCTCGACCATCAGCGCGGCGATCAGGGTCGGTCGGGAACGCAGCAGGTTCTTCGCCGCCGCCGGGCTGACGCCGCGACGCTCGGTTAGCGCGTGGTACTGCTGCCAGTACTCGTTGAAGCGTGGATCGTCGTTGATATTGGTCAGCTCGAAATCCACGCCGGCGCGCATGCGCAAGCCCAGCCGCTCGATGCGGGTCTCGATCACGTCTGGCCGCCCGATCAGGATCGGGAACGCAAGGTGATCATCGATCACCGTCTGCACGGCGTGCAGCACGACCTCTTCCTCACCCTCGGCATAGGCGACGCGTTTGCGGTCGGCACGCGCGCGCTCGTACACCGGCTTCATCAGCAGGCCGGTGCGGTAAATGAACTGGCCGAGCTTCTCGATATAGGCTTCCATGTCGGCGATCGGGCGGGTGGCCACGCCCGAATCCATCGCCGCCTGCGCCACGGCGGGGGCCAGGATCACCAGCAGGCGGGGATCGAACGGCCGCGGAATCAGGTACTCCGGTCCGAAACAGGGTACTTCGCCGCCGTAGCCACCCAGGTCGGAGGCTTCCATCCGCGCCAGCGAGGCAATCGCACGGACACAGGCCAGTTTCATCGCCTCATTGATCACCGTGGCACCGACATCCAGCGCGCCGCGGAAGATGTACGGGAAGCACAACGCGTTGTTGACCTGGTTCGGGTAGTCCGAACGGCCGGTGCCGATGATGCAGTCGGGACGCACGCGCTTGGCGTCCTCGGGCGTGATCTCCGGATTCGGGTTGGCCAGCGCCATGATCACCGGCCGCTCGGCCATGCTCGCGACCATCTCCGGCTTCAGGATGCCGCCGGCGGAGAGCCCGAGGAAAACATCCGTACCCTCGACGATCTCGGCCAGGCTGCGCTTGCTGGTGTCGCGCGCATAGCGCTGCTTGTCCGGATCGAGATGCTCGCGGCCGGTATAGATCACCCCATCGCGATCGAAGGCCATGATGTTCTCGGGCTTCAGACCCAGCGCCACCAGCATGTCGAGGCAGGCGATACCGGCCGCGCCGGCGCCGGAGGTGGCCAGTTTCACGTCCTCGATTTTCTTGCCGACCACTTCGAGCGCGTTGAGAATCGCCGCGCCCACGATGATCGCGGTGCCGTGCTGGTCGTCGTGGAATACCGGGATCTTCATCCGCTCGCGCAGCTTGCGCTCGACGATGAAGCATTCCGGTGCCTTGATGTCCTCGAGATTGATGCCGCCGAAGGTCGGTTCCATCGAGGCAATGATGTCGACCAGTTTGTCCGGGTCGTTCTCGTTGATCTCGATGTCGAACACGTCGATGCCGGCGAATTTCTGGAACAGCACGCCCTTGCCTTCCATCACCGGCTTGGCCGCCAGCGGCCCGATGTTGCCCAGGCCCAGCACGGCGGTGCCGTTGGTGATCACCGCCACCAGGTTGGCGCGCGCGGTGTAGTCGGCCGCCGTGCCAGGTTCCTCCACGATCGCGTCGCAGGCGGCGGCAACACCGGGCGAATAGGCGAGCGAGAGGTCGCGCTGGGTCAGCAGGGAGGTGGTCGGGGTGACCTTGATCTTGCCCGGTCGCGGCAGGCGATGGTATTCCAGCGCGGCGAGACGAAGTTCTTCGGGGAGGCTCATGGGGGGTGCTTTTGTCGGGAGAGGGTGAGCATCCGTCGAGGCGGATGACCACACGATATTAGCATCCGCCGGCAAGTGTCGATGGCGCCAGGGCGCCGTCAGGCGGTGCTAGGTGTTGAGCAGCAGCTCGTCTTCCTGCACCCGGTTCATGTGGATGCGGTTGACGAACAGCGAGAACGCCAGCTTGCCGGCCAGCCCATGCATATGCTGCATCCAGGGCGGCAGCCACAGCGGCGGCAGGATCGCGCCGGTCTCGAAATGCGGCTGCAGGCTGATCACGTCGTGCAGGGCCAGCTTGCCGGCAAACAGGTGCCGCAGCAGGTCCATCCGGCGCTGCCTCAGCGCCCAGCGGAAGAAGGTATGCACGGTGAGCAGGCCGGACAGGTAGACGTTGTCCTTGGCGAACGCCGCGCCGCCACCCAACGGCACGCCGCGAAAAACCCGCTGGGTCGAGTGGAAGCTGTCCGCCACGCTCTGCCCGCGATCACTGAAGAAGCGATACACCTCGATGAAATCAGCCCCTTTCAAGGCCATGTCGATCGCCAGGATGCGCAGGCTGATGCGCTTGAGCCGGGTGATGTCGATGGCACCGGACATCAGCTCGGCGAACACCGCCAGACCCTCCTGGGTGGCCGTGACGCGTGGCGAAGTGCGCCCCATCGAGGCGAGCAGGGGCTGCCGTCGACCATTGAGCGCGGTCAGCGAATGCACAAACGCCTCGTGTGCCAGCAGCTGGTGGCGGTCATATTCGCTGAAGCTGGCGCCGCCGCGCAGGCGGATCCGGGTGGCGCCGGCGGCGGCCTTGGCGGTCAGTTCGGGATCAACCTCGACGCTGATCTTGCCGGCGCCAAAAAACGCATCGAGCGTGGCGGCCAGGTCGGCCCGCAGCACATCGGCCGGCATGTTCACGCTGCTGTCGTCGGCCAGCAGATCGGCGCCCAACTCGTCCGACAATTCGACGAAATAACGGGCCGCATCGAGGTTGCTGCGCTGGCTGCCCGGAATCATGTCGTCCGGGCGCCCGTACAGCGCGATGGAGGGCCCGGTCACGCCTGCGGTACCTACCGATTCCAGCATGGTGGCGGCGATCCGCCAGGACTCGGCACTGCGCCGCAGGTAGTCGCCCAGCGGGTCGATATCGGCTGGGTCACTGCCGCCGGCAGCCCCCTCGATCGCCGCCAATTCAGCCCGCGCATCGCTCAGGTCGGGGACGTTGTAATGCACCGTGGGCAGGCTGAATCTGCCCTTGTCATAGGCCTCGATCATGCGGTTTTCCAGCGATGCCGGCCATGCCACGGTGGACAACACATGGATCCCGCGCACCGCACCCAGCAGGCGCTGGTCCAGCGCGGCATAGCGCTGCAGCTCTGGCGCCACTGTCTTGCTGGAGGCGCTCACCGTGATGCACTCCGCAGGCTGTCGACGCGCTCGATCAGTTCGGTGGCGATCGGGTCGGGCTTGAAGGCGCTGAACAATCCACGCGGGCTGGCAGGAATGAAACTGAGGTCGCGCCCGAAGTGCGAGCTGGTGCGCAGCATCACGGTGATCCGGCGCGGATTGGTCATGGTGCTGGCGTTGATGTTCATCACATCGAGCAAGGCCACACGCCGCTGCTCGCGGCGATTCTTCGGCAACAGGTTGTCACCGTCCAGCCAGACTTCGTCGAGCAGGTCGGCGATCAGCTTCCGGTAGACCAGGAATCCGACGCCAAACATGCAGGGCAGTGGCAGCAACTGCGGCCAGATAGGCTGGCCGGCACGCGTCGGCAACAGCCACATCATGGCGCCGAACAACACGATCAAGGCGACCCACAGCAGTGGAAACACCCGCTTGTAGAAGACGGTGGACGATGAGGACAATCGACGCATGACACGATCCATGGGCGCGCTGTCCGGATAGTAGCGCCTCGCAGCCACGCTGCTGCAAGGCGTGCCGCTACTCCTTCTCGCGCTGGCCGCGATGCCCTCGCGGCTGTTCGATCGGGCGACCGCCGCGCTGACGGCGCAGGCGGGCTTCCAACGTGGCCGCCTGCTCTTCGCGCTCGTCATGCAGCTTCAGGTAATTGCGCCAGCGGCCCGGGGTCAGCTCGCCGTTGTCCAGCGCCATCTGCACCGCGCAGCCCGGCTCGCTGCCGTGGCCGCAGTCGGCAAATCGGCATTGCTCGGCCAGCACCTCGATGTCGGCGAACAGGTCGAGGTTCTCCTCGCCGGTGAGCTTGAGTTCGCGCATGCCGGGGGTATCGATCAGGCAGCCGCCACTGGGCAACTGCAGCAAGGCGCGATGGGTGGTGGTATGGCGGCCGCGGCTGTCATGGCTGCGCACGGCGGCGGTGGCCATGGTGGCTGTGCCCAGCAAGGTATTGGTCAAGGTGGACTTGCCGGCGCCGGAAGACCCCACCAGCACGGCACTGTCGCCCGGCTGCAGGTACTTCACCAGTAGCGCCGCGCTCGCCGGGTCCCTGCAATTGAGCGCATGGATCGGCGTGCTGTCCGGCAATCGCTCGCGCAGCGCCGCGATCATGGCGGCAGCGTCCTCATGGGTATCGAGCTTGCTCAGCAGCACCACCGGCTGGGCACCGGAATCTTCGGTCAACGACAGATAGCGCTCGATCCGGGCGGGATTGAAATCACCATCCAGCCCGGTCAATACCAGCACGTAGTCGATATTGGTGGCGATCAACTGGCGTTCGTAACGCTCGCCCGCCGCCGCCCGCGACATCACGGTGCGGCGGGGCGCCACCGTGATGATATGCGGTGGCGTGCCGGCGGCGACTTCGACGAAGTCGCCAACCACCGGGCGCTCGACCGGATCAATCCCGCGTTTGAGAAAGCGCCCGTCCGGCTGCGCCCCGAACAGGGTGGCACCGTCGTGCAGTTCGTAGCCCGCTCGGTGCTGGGCAACAACCCTGGCAAGGCGCAGCCCGGCGGCGGGCAGCGCGTCACCGCGCCACCCGATATGCCGCAGTCGTTCAATGGTCTCGGCATCACTCATGGCGTTGTCTGTCTGCATGGTGTGCCGATTATGCCCTGCCTGAAGGTTGCCGGACGATGAACCGGCAAAGCACCGCTGCGGGCCTCGCGCTGCACCGCATCACAGGCTAGCATCAGGTGTTCCCGCTCTGCGGCTGGATTTCCATCCCCTCTGAGGACACCTGCGTTGCCTTCCATCACCCCCAGTGCCCACCTGGCAGACGTTCGCTACGAGATCCGCGGGGCACTGACCCGGCGCGCCCGCGAGCTGGAGGCCAATGGTCGCGAGATCATCAAGCTCAATATCGGCAACCCCGGTCGCTACGGCTTCGAGGCCCCCGCGCACCTGCGCGAAGCCATCGCCTGCCACCTGCACGAGAGCGAAGCCTACGGCCATGAACAGGGCCTGGAACTGGCCCGCGAAGCCATCGCCCAGCAACAACGCTCGCGCGGCGCCCGCGGCGTCGACCCCGAGCGGATCTTCATCGGCAACGGGGTCAGCGAGCTGATCGACATCTCCTTGCGCGCCCTGCTGCAGCCGGGTGATGAAGTGCTGCTGCCCAGTCCCGACTACCCGCTGTGGAGCGCCGCCACCATTCTCAACGGCGGTCGGCCGCGCTATTACCCTTGTCTGGCCAGCCATGGCCACCTGCCTGACCCGGAGGATGTCGAGGCACTGATCACCCCGCGCACGCGTGCGCTGGTGCTGATCAATCCCAACAACCCGACCGGTGCGGTGTATCCGCGCGAACTGCTGCAGCAACTGGTGGCGATTGCCGCGCGGCATCGCCTGCTGCTGCTCTCCGACGAGATCTACGACGAGATTCTCTACGACGAAGCCCGTTTCCAGCCGCTGGCCGAAGTGGCCGGCGACGTGCCGTGCCTCAGTTTTGGCGGACTCAGCAAGGTCCATCGCGCCTGTGGCTATCGGGTCGGCTGGATGAGCCTGTCTGGCGACCCGGCCCTCAGCAACAACTATCGTGATGCCCTGCAATTGCTGGCGGCCCTGCGCCTGTGCGCCAACGTTACCGCCCAGTGGGCGGTGGAACCTGCGCTGCACAGCGCGGCGACCATCGGCTCCCTCACCTCACCCGGTGGCCGTCTGCATGAGGCGCGCCGGGCCGTGGTGGAGGGCGTGGCAGCCAGTGATTACCTCGAGCTGGTGACCCCCGCTGGCGCGCTGTACGCCTTCCCGCAGGTGCGCGCCGACCGCGTCGATGGCTTCGACGATGAATCCTTCGCCCTGCGCCTGCTTGAGGAAGAGTCAGTGCTGGTCGTGCCCGGGAGCAGTTTCAACGTGCCCCGCAGCCGTCATTTCAGGCTGACCCTGCTGCCCCAGCCGACGCAACTGCAGGAGGTGTTCGTACGCATCGACCGGGTGCTGGCGCGGATGGCCAGCGAGCAGCCCGCCGCCGCCCGCGTCGCGATTGCCTGAGCCGGCCTGACCGACCAATGTCCGCTGCCGCGCTGACGTTCCTGGCATACCTCGCCCTCGGTGACTCGTACACCATCGGCGAGGCAGTGGCGGCAAACGAGCGCTGGCCGGTCGTGCTCATCAGCCGGCTGCGCCAGACCGGCGTGCCGCTGGACGAGCCGCAGATCGTGGCCGTCACCGGCTGGACCACCGACGAGCTCGCCCAGGGCATGGATGCCGCCGCGCTGACGCCACCCTACGACCTGGTCAGCCTGCAGATCGGCGTGAACAACCAGTATCGCAGCCGGTCAGTCGATGACTATCGCCGGCAGTTCGCCGACCTGCTGGCTCGGGCCATCGGCCTTGCCGGTGATCGGCCCGGTCGGGTGCTGGTGGTGTCGATCCCCGACTGGGGTGTCACCCGATTCGCCCGCGAACATGGCCGCGACCGCGCGCTTATCGCTGCAGAACTGGACGGCTACAATGCGATCGCACGGGCTGAATCCTTGCGCGCTGGCGCCCGCTTCGTGGATATCACCGGTGTCTCACGGCAACACCCCGACGCGCTGGCAGACGACGGCCTGCACCCATCCGCCGCGCAATATGCGTCGTGGGTGGATCGGATCGAGCCGGTGGTGCGCGAGGCTCTGGTGCACTGAGGTGCCGGCAGGTACAGCAACAAGCCTGCAACCTGTTCGCCATCGGGCGGTGATTTGACGCCCACATACTGGCGCCCCGGCCACCACCGGGATCTTCGCCATGAAAACCTTCCACTGCCGCAGCGCCTTCATTTCCGACGTGCATCTGGGCACAGCGGACTGCAAGGCCGATTATCTGCTCGACTTCCTGCGCCAGTTGCGCTGCGAGAAGCTCTATCTGGTCGGCGACATCATCGACATGGAAGCCCTCGCCAGACGCCACTGGTGGCATCCGCAGCACAGCGCCGTGATCACCGAGGTCCTCGCGCTCGCACGACGCGGGGTGGAGGTCACCTACATCCCCGGCAATCACGATGCCCCGCTGCGCGCCCTGCAGGGGCAGAACTTTGCCGGCATCAGGATCGCGCTGGACGCCGTGCATGTCGGTGCCGACGGACGTCGCTACCGGGTCAGCCATGGCGACGAATTCGACCCGGAGCAGGTGGGCCGGGGCTGGATGCTGCACCTGGGCGACGCGATGCACCGCTTCATCTGCTGGGGCAATCGCCGTGTGCATGCGGTACGGCAACGCATGGAACTGCCCTACCTGCCGCTCTCGATCATCGTCAAATCCCACATCGGCAAGGCGCTGACGTATATCCGGGCGTACGAGGAACGCGTCGCCGGTGCGGCGTGCGAACAGGGCTTCGACGGCCACATCTGCGGGCACATCCACTTCGGCCAGGTGCGCCAGATCGGCGCGGTGCTCTACCTCAACGACGGCGACTGGGTGGAGCACTGCACCGCGCTGGTCGAGGACCACACCGGGGCGATGGAACTGCTGCACTGGAGCGAACAGGCCACCGCGCTTGGCCGCGCCAGCCGCGAGCTGGTGCTGCCTTCGCCCGCCAGCGCCCTGGCGCTGGCGCCCCTGGCCATGGCGCAACGCAATCTTGGCGAACTGCACCTGGCCGCCTGAACGCGGCCTTGAAGGACCGCGGGAGCACCGCATATCGAGCGGCGTATCATGTCCTTCTTTGCCGGAGTTTTCCCATGTCCCTGGACAACGCTACACGCGAACGCATCGAGACCCTGCTCACGAACCACCGCGTGGTGTTGTTCATGAAGGGGAATCGTCAGCAACCCATGTGCGGCTTCTCCGCCGCCGCCACCAATACGCTGAACGAGTTGCTGCCCGAGTACCACACCGTCAACGTGCTGGAAGACCAGGAAATTCGCGAGGGCATCAAGCTCTACGGCGAGTGGCCGACGATTCCCCAGCTGTATGTCGGCGGCGAGCTGATTGGCGGCTCCGACATCATCAGCCAGATGTACGGCAGCGGCGAACTGCACACGCTGTTCGGCGCAGCAGCACCAGACCGCACCCCACCGGAAATCACCATTACCGACGCCGCCGCCGAGGCGATTCGCCAGGGCACGGCCAACGCCCAGGGCGTGGCCCTGCATCTGGAAATCGGCCCCGACCACAGCGCCGGTTTCCAGCTCGCGCCCGCGGGCAAGCACGACATCGTGGCGCACTCCAACGGTCTCGAGGTGCATTTCGACCCGGCCAGTGCCCAGCGCGCCAAGGGCATCGTGATCGACTGGGTCTCCACCGTGCAGGGCGAAGGCCTCAGCCTGAAGTTTCCCGGCGCACAGGAGATCAAGTCACTCAGCGTGCAGCAGTTGCAGACCCGACTGACCGCTGGCGACATCACCCTGATCGACGTGCGCCCTGCGGCGAGCCGGGCCATGGCTGCACCGCTGGCACAGGCACGCGTACTGGAAGACGAGGGCTACGAAAGCCTGGCCAGCCTGCCCAAGGACACCGCACTCGCCTTCATCTGCCACCATGGCATTTCCAGCCGCGCCATGGCCGAACGCTTCGCCGCCCACGGTTTCAGCAACGTGCACAACGTCGAAGGCGGCATGGATGCCTGGGCCGCTAAAGTTGATTCGAGTGTGCCGCGTTACTAAGCCAGACCGGCTTGCTGCCCGGCAGGCGCTGCGGAAGTCCCGAACAAAAACCGCCCCAGCAGGGGCGTTTTTTGTTTCAGCCACAGGCAGGCTTAACCTTTCGGGGTAGGCACCTCACTGTCCCGATTGAAGTCGCCAATCGCCCCGACCAGATCGGCCACCGCGGCCCGTTCGACCTCGCTGAGGTCCGGGTTCCAGCTGTCCAGGATCAGCACTACGCGAGTCTCGGCACTGTTGTTCCATGCCTCGTGTTCGTAGGTATCATCGAAGGTGACGCAACGTCCCTCCTGCCATTCGTGGATTTCTCCACCGACACGCAGGGCACAATCGGGCGGCACGATGAGCGGCAGATGCGTGACCAGCCGGGTATTGGTCACACCTCGATGCGGAAGAATATGCGTACCGGGCTGCAGTACCGAGTACAGCGTTTCCGGCGAGTGCTCGCGTACATGCACGAGCGGCAGCAGATCGAGCAGTGCAGCCGTTTGCGGACAGCGCGCGCCATGTGCGTCGTAGCGCGCGCCATGCCGGTGGAAGAAATAAGCATCCCAAGCAGGCTGCTGGGCACCTGAAGATCTAAGCAGGTCGGCCGCGTCCTGTGGCGAATCCGTCTGCAGGAATGATTCAAGGTCCTGCGGCTGCGACAGCACACTGCGCAGCTCCTCACGGATCATGGCGGTGTTAGCTTCCAGCTCCGCCAGCCATGGAAAACGCTCGCGCGGGTAATACGGCTGGCTAGGCACACCCGGGAAATACAAAAACTTGGGCTGCTGCCGCGAATCAGGCAAGCTGGCCGTCTGCTCGCCCAGGTAGATGGCAAGGCATTCCTCCACCCGCACGAGTTCCGACTTGCCGTAACGCTGTCGCAGCGGTTCAAGCACGGCATCGAAAAGATTGCGCCTGCCGGCATTGACATATTGCATGGCGCTCTTCACGGCATCCCGGTATTCCGGCGCCGTCGTCTCATCGCTGAGCCAGCGGCCATGCGCCTGTGCCGCATTGATCGCCATGAAAGAGGTGGTCAGAGCCTCGTACCTCTCTCCCAGTTGATCCAGCAACATCCCCAGGCGCAAGCGCGCCACGAACATGTTCGGCGCAATATCGAGTCCGCGCCGCAAGTCGGCGACCGCACCCCGAAAATCGCCACCCGTCATCCGAGCCACCCCCAACTGATGCAGCGTGACGGCATCACCGGGGTGAGCACGATCTGCGATAACCAGCAACTCGATGGCCCGATTCACCGCGCCGCGGGCAAGCTGGCGGTTGGCCAACTGCCGTAGCGCCTCCAGATCGTCGGGATGAGTCTCGAGCAGATGCGCATAAGCTTGCTCGGCAAGCAACATGTCACCCTGACGCAACCCTGCGCGGGCCTGTTCACGATAATCCGCGGAGCGCGGGTCTGGCTCATTCTTCATTGCTGGCTTCACCACCGGATGGGCCGCGGAACCCCGATACAGCGCCGCAGCGGACTGAACTAATTGGCATAATACGCGGCGACGCATTTGCCTGCCTTTGCAGGCAATGCGCCATTTTGAAACACGGCTTGCTCCGCGCCACCTTGACGCGGGCTGTCCCCCACCGTTCACCTGATGCCAAAAGAGCAGACATGACTCCTCGTCTACAGGGATTGAGCCCTGACAATCGTATGCACATCATGGTCGCTGGCGAGGCGCTCGAAGCGGGCCGGGTGGATGTAGCCGAAAGCCACCTGGCGAGCGCTTTCGCGTCAGATCCGCGGCACCCCGAAGTCCTGCGCATGCAAGCTGGCATCCACAGTCTGCGCGGCCGTTCCCAGCAGGCCGTGAGCACGATGCAACAGGCCCTGGCGCAACGCCCGCAGGACGCGCTTTACTACAACACTCTCGGTACCTTGCTGGGCAACGCCGGAGAATTCGATGCCGCAACTGCTGCGCTGCGTCGCTGTTGCGAACTGGAGCCCGGCCTGGCCATCGCCTGGTACAACCTCGGTATCATGCTGACCCGCTGCGTACGCAACGACAAAGCCGTGGTCGTCTTGCAGCGTGCCGTTGCGCTCGCACCGGATCATGTGGACGCACGCGCCCTGCTGGCCGACATGCTGCGCACCCGCGGCCAGACCACAGAAGCTGCGATGGAATATCGCAAGGTACTCGCGGAGCAGCCTTGGTCCGGCCAGGCCTGGTGGGGTCTGGCCGACCTGAGAACCACCTGTTTCACCAATGGCGACATTGAGCACATGCAAGCAGCAATGCAACAGCAGCGCGCCAGTGAAAACGACCGGATCGCGACGGGTTTCGCGCTGGCCAAGGCACTGGACGACAGCGGCCGCCATGCCGATTCGCTCGCCACCCTCGCCCACGCCAATGGCATTGCGAGACGTAGGCAACAGTGGAACGCCGACGCCTTCTCCGCAGGAATCTCGACGGTCAACCAGGCTTTCCTGCCACCGCCTGCTGCCGCTGCAGAGGCGTTCGGCAAACAGGTTATCTTCATCGTCGGCCTGCCGCGATCCGGCTCGACCCTGGTCGAGCAGATCCTCGCCTCGCATAGCTCGGTCGAAGGCGCTGGCGAGCTGCCCGACCTGCCGCAGGTGCTGGGCGAGGAATCGCGCCGCCGCGGCCAACCGTTTCCGCAATGGGTGCGCGCAATGCAGCCGGCCGACTGGGAACGCCTGGGACGTCGCTACCTTGAGCGTACAGCGCACTGGCGTCAGCAGCGTCCCACCTTCACCGACAAACTGCCGAACAACTGGATGTACATCGGCGCGATCCGAGCCATGCTGCCAGGGGCACGCATCATCGCCTGCCGGCGTGACCCGCTGGAGACCTGCTTCTCCTGCTATCGCCAGTATCTGGCCGGCAACGAGTACACGCGCACGTTTGACGATCTGGCTGCCTTCTGGCGCGACTTCGACCGCAGCGTTTGTCACTGGCGTGCGCTGCATCCCTCGCAGATGTTCGAGCATGAATACGAGCCACTGCTGGCCGATCCAGAAGCCCGCATCCGTCGGTTGCTGGATTTCTGCGGCCTGCCGTTCGAGTCAGCCTGTCTGAGCTTTCACGAGAACACGCGCGAAGTGCGTTCGCCCAGCGCCACCCAGGTGCGTCAGCCGCTGCACGACACTGCGCGCGCACCACGCTACGGCGCCCTACTCGATCCGCTGCGGACAGCACTCGGGCTGCTGCCGTGGCAGCACGGCAAGCCATGAGCGACGCCTTCGCCCCGACACCCGAAACCAGCGACCATCATCTGGCCGTCTACGAACGGCAGCGCGCTCAGGGTCGCACACAGGCTGCTCAACGCGCACTGCTGGACGCCCTCGCCAGTGCGTCCGAAACTGAGTGGCTGGCCTGCGCGCGCGCATTGGTACTGCGCTCCGACACCGATACGGCGCGGGCCGTGCTATCCGCAGCACTCGTCGTGCATCCCGGCTCGGTCGATCTGCATTTCGCACTGGCGGGTATTCTGCAGCAACGCGGGGAAGTGGCGGCGGCCGAAGCGCTGCTGCGCGAATTGCTCGCGCAACATCCGGCGCATGCCGCCGCCACCTTCCTGCTGGTGCGTCTGCTGCATCAGCAAGGTCGCATGCACGCCGCAGCCTGTGCCATGCACCGCCTGTTCGGGCACAGACGACAGGATGCCGACACGGTCATACAGGGCGTGGAAATACTCGACGATATCCAGCGGACATCGGATGCCGCGGCCATCTGCGAGGCCGAGATCGCCGCTGGCTCCACCGACCCGCGGATCCACGCCTATGCTGGCATGCTGAACATTCAGCTCGGTAAATTTGAACTCGTGCGCGAGCGGTATGCCTTTGTACTCGCGCACTGCCCGCAAGCTGTGGAATGGAATATCCCGATTGGCCTGTCGAATCTCCAGCGCTACGAGGATAGCGATCATCCTGATTTCCAACTATTCCGGGACGTGCTGCGGCGACCGGGCTTGAGCGAGAAGGCACGCATAACGACCCTGTTCGCCTTGGGCAAGGCTCACGACGACATCGCCGACTATGCGAAGGCAGCACACTATCTGCGCCAGGCCAACGCGCTCGCCCATGCGCGCTCGACCTGGTCACGCAAGCACTGGCGGCGCCTCGTCGAGGCACGCCTGGCGGCTAGACCGTACGCATTCCAACTGGCCGCCCCGAGCGGATGGACGCCGCTGTTCATTGTGGGCGTGCCACGCTCCGGCACCACCTTGCTGGCCGAGTTGCTCGGGCGCCATCCGCAGGTCTGCAATCGCGGCGAGCTGGGCTGGTTGGCAACAGTGGCCCGTCAGCTCGAACAGGCCGGCGCCAGGGAGCCGGCCGCGGTCGAACAAGCCGCAAACACCTATGTGGCGCAGTTGCGCCAGGACGACTCCAGCGCACACTGGTTCATCGACAAGCAGCCACTCAACCTGCTGCACGTCGACCTGATCCTCACTTTGTGGCCGAACGCGCGCATCATCCATTGCCGCCGCAGCCCGCGCGACACTGCGTTCTCGCTGTGGTCGCAGTCATTCCACGACCACGCGCACGACTACGCCTACGACTTCGGCGATATCGCCGCGCTCATCCAGGGCTGTGAGCGCCTGCATGCGCATTCGCGCGCCCGTCATGCCGCGTCAATCCATACCGTACATTACGAGAAACTCATCGCCGATCCTGCTTCCTGTTTGGGCGAACTGGCGCGCTGGCTCGGACTGCCCGGGCACGACCTGCTCGACAGCCCGAGTCGTGACCATGCGATCAGCACCGCCAGCGCATGGCAGGCACGCCAGCCGATCCATCAGCACTCGGTGGCGCGCTGGCGCTGCTACGCGCCTCATGTTCCGGAATTGTTGCGCGTTCCAGACAAATGAGTAGGCGATCACTGCATTGCGTACCCGCCAGCACACCGCTCTGGCGCACGACGGGCCACAGCCGCGATACTCTCTCATCGATTACTGACCGACTTCCGCTGACGTGACGCCGACGAAGCTCCCACCTGACGAAGCCGAGCGCTTTCTCGCTGCCCAAGCACTCTGGCAGCAAGGACTGGTGGAACCGGCCCGAACTTTGCTGGACGACATCCTCGCGCATCATCCGATGCACCCCGATGCAACGCCGCTACTCGCCCAGCTGCTGCAAAGCCAGGGCCAGCTCAATGCCGCCAGTCAGTTGATGGCGGATTGGTGCCGCCACACAGGCCTTCAGCCGTCGATCACGATGCGCTGCGCCCAGTTCATCCAGCAATGCCAACGCCAGCCGCTGGCCGCGGCCCTTTGCGAGGAATCAATCGCGCTCGGCCACGCCGACGCCGGACTGCATGCGCTGGCTGGCAGCCTGGCGCGCGAGCTGGGCGAGTTCGAGGTTGCGCACACGCACTACTACACGGCGCTGGAGGCCGGCGTCAACCTTGATACCTGGTTTGTGCTTGGCGCGCTGGCCGCTACCCGGCGTTACACCAATCGTGCCGATCCGGACTTTGCGCCCCTCATCGCTCATTTCGGAAACGCAGCCTATTCCCTGCATGCCCGAGCGGTAACCGGCTTCGGCCTTGCCAAGGCCTACGACGACATCGCAGACTATGCCAACGCCGCAGAGACGCTGCGAGCGGCAAACCGACTTTCGCGGCAGGCTCAACCATGGTCACGCGAGGCATGGGCGCAATGGCTGGACGCCCGCATGCAGTCCCGTACGCTCGAAACCCCGTTGCGATCGATGTCCGATTTCGCACCGATCTTCATCGTCGGTCTGCCGCGCAGCGGCACCACCCTGGCGGCGACGCGACTCGCCGGGCATCCAGATGTCCGCGACCGCGGCGAGTTGCCGATGCTCGACTTCATCGCTGAACGGCTGCAGCGGAGCAACCTCCTACGTGATCCCGGCGCCCTGCGTCAGGCCGCCGAGCTGTACCGGGTGCACGCCGTCCAGGATGATCCCCTCGTGTCCTGGTACATCGACAAGAACCCGAATAACTTCCACTACCTCGACCTGATCGCAGCGCTGTTCCCTCAGGCCCGAATCATCCACTGCCGGCGCGACCCGCGCGATACCGCGTTGTCCATATGGTCGCAGAGCTTCGCGCATCCGCAATACGGCTTTGCCAGCAATCTCGACGACATCGCCGATTTCATGCATGACCATGACCGACTGATGCATCATTGGCAGCAACGTCTGCGCGTGCCAGTGCATCGCCTCGACTACGAAGCGATGGTTGCCGATCCCGACTCGACCCTTGCAGCACTGCGAGCCTTTGTCGGCCTGCCTTCAGTCGTCGCACCTAGGACAGCCGCCGCCGCGGCCGCAGCGATCACCACGGCCAGCGTATGGCAGGCCCGCCAGCCGATATACCACTCGTCGGTGGGCCGCTGGAGGAATTACTTGCCCTACGTGCCGGAGCTAAGGCGATTCTGAGTTACCTTCCGACCAACTCGTCGCCCCGACCCGGGTTCTGTGGTGAAGGGGCCGTGTGATCAGTCGACCGCCGGCCGCAAATCAAACGCCAGACCATTGTTCGGAATGGTCATCCAACACGAGCCAACCGTTCAGCACGATCAAGGGTAGGCTGCAAACCGGGAAGCATCGGTATGATCAGATCCGCATGCCGATACCACTTGCCCGGAGCGGGCTCGGTCACTGTGTAACGTGAAAGTGGCAACGCAGCATCGAGTGCACGATCCCAGTCAAGTCCAAGCACATCGCACAAGCGTGCCACCTCCGTTGCAGGATCTGTAACGAATGCGTCATAGCGTGCAACGTGACAACGTTCCGGCGGGAGCGCAGCAAGATCGTCGAGCAGGATGCGTGTGGTGGTAGCCCACTGTGCCGCCACGATCTCAGGCAATGGGCGCCCAATCAGATCGCGCCAACCGGGCACCAGTAACAATGACCACGGCAAGCCGGTCCAACCCGGAAGGTTCGGATAGGTGCGGAAGCCGCCGGATTGCCAGGCCTCGATCATGCTACTCAGGGTCTCGCGCGGATCACGATGCAGGTAAATAAACTGCGCCTCCGGAAAAACATTGACCAGGAACGGTATGCGCAAAGCGTTCTTGGGTGTTTTCTCGAGCATCCGGACCGGTCGTTGCTCCGATGCCCGGCCATCCCTGTCACCCAGCGCCGCGAAAAAACGGCTGCGCAGTGCTTCGGTCAGCTCCGACGTCGCTGCAGCTGCATTGAGCCTGTTGGAGTCGTAACCCAGCTCACCTGCACTAAGACCAGGTGTGCCTTCGATCAGCGCATGACTTTCACGGCCTATTGTGTAGAGCCCCGGCGCCTTCGCCAAGGTCTCGAACAACAGGGTGGAGCCGGAACGGGGTGGTGAAACGATGAACACCGGGCGGTCATAGAGCGGATCGCGGCGTTGCTCACCCACACGCGCCCTCGGCACCGCGGCGATGGCATTCTGGCGCAATTCATCGCCATTGGAGGCGCGATTGTTGTCGGCAATCGCCACCGACAGAACCATCAACCGCAGCGCGACCAGCAGCGGCGAGTCATTAATCAACCGCAGCGACGCTGCGGAATGCTTCAGCCACTGTTCGTATGAGTCCAATGTTCTGCGATAGGCAGGCAAGCCAGCCGGATCAGTACCATATTCCGACCATAACGCCTGCCAGGCGGCAAGAAAGCGCGATGTCACCTGCTTCGCCGGCTCCAGTTGAGGATGCGGACACACCTCATGCAACAGAAAGGTGATGTGCTCACGCATCTCCCAGGGTGTCATGACCGCAGGCAGGTTGACCGATTCATAGCGCAGTACAGGGCGAAGTTCGCCGGTCGGTGCAACAGGCTCTGCGTGCCAGCCCTCCGGCACGTGGATGCCGGGCATCTGCCCGTCCCTCACCAGCTCCCCGAACTGGTCGCTGCCGACAGTGTCAGCCACGAGGTGAATCCGCTCGTCGTCGGCATCATTGAGCACTTGATGCTGGCGCCAGGTATCAAAAATCCAGCACTCGCCCGGCCCCATGTTCACCTCGCCTTCCCCGCAGATGAACCGCACTGTCGGCTTTGTGGCAATGGGCACGTGCACGCGTGCTCGTGCTCGCCAGTAGTAATTGATGTCAAAGTGCGGAGTGACCTCAGCCTGGCCCGTAAGCTTCATCAGGCGCGTCCGCCCCCATACGGCACCGATTCGCGACAGCACCTGCATGAGGTATGGACACTGCAAAAGATAAGGCGTGGGCCGCATCGAACCCGCGAAGGATTCGTTGTCTGGGTCGCCGTTGACTGCAATCAGGGGCAACCACAGGTTGCCCGGATACTTCTGCGGGTGCTCGTGCCAGTCGTGCTCGCTAAACGCCGCGATCTCCTGCGCAAGTACCTCGGCATCAAATTGCAGTGGTAACTGGATAAAAGGTACTGGCAGTTTCACGGATTGTATCCACTCGAATTGATGAGCTACGCGCCACAGGCGCGGAGTTGAATAAGCGTCTTCGGCGTGGCAGTTGCATGATAGTCGAAGATTTCATCGCCACGGCGAGAATGCGTGTTCCAGTCACTCAGGAATGAAAAAGCCATGCATTACGCGGTAATGGCCTGGCGCAATGGCTGCAACTGTTGTTCGTAGTTCCGCCATTCCTCGAAGAAACGGGTGTGGATCGGTTCACGCACCTGCGACATGCTGAGCGTGGCGACCGCTGCCTTGTTGCGGGTTATATCCGCACACCCGGGCTCCCATTCTAGTCCGCAGTAATCGAGCACGGTGCGAGTCATCGTTTCCGGATCACGCGTCAGTTCGCTGTAGGGCACATCGAAAATCTTCCCGGGCATCGCTGCATGCCAATGTGCAAGCACCCGGCGGTACTGCGAATAGTGCACAGCGAGCGCGTGAAGATCATAGCTCCACGGAAACGTGTCGCCCAACAACGCCCGGAAATTCGAGAAACACACATCCATCGGATCTCGTACCAGGTTCAGGATGCGTGCTTGAGGAAGCGCACGATGAATCAGACCGGCAACCATCCAGTTCCGTGGCAACTTGTCGATGAAGAAGCGTGCACCTTGCGCGCGCCACTGAGTCCGATCCAGATAACGGCGCCCAAGCTCTGCATAGTCCAGATCCGCAAGACGTTCCAGAACGTATTCATCCAGTGTTGTGCGGTGATTCGCTGTCCAGCGCAGTTGAAGGCCGAAATCATCCAGCTCACCTGCCGAATTGACCTGCGAGTGGTTACCCAGCACACGATCGAGCAATGTTGTCCCGGAACGGGGCATGCCGATGATGAAGATCGGCTGTGGCCCCTTGTGAACCACATCCGCTGGCTGCAGCAGCTGCGGTGTAGAACGTCGGATCAAATTGTCAAACAACTGCCGCTCGTACTCTGGATCGTGGTGTTGGCGCGCGTACAGGATGGCATTGCCACGCGCGAGCGCCTCCCACGCGACGTCGTAGCGTCCGATGTCCTCCAGCTCCTTGTAAACCGCGAACTCAAGCGCAGCATGGTCTTCGGTTCCCCGCTCAACATCTTGCAGGCGCTCCTTCAGGTCTTCCAGGTGATTCTTCTCTGGCGTTTGTTTGCGCAGCCGGGTCAGTGCCAATGCGCCGCGCCCGAAAGTGGGCTCAAGACGCAAACATATCTTCAGTTCGGCCTCGGCTTCATCCATTTGCCCGTTGAATATCAACTCGAGCGCACGCTGAAACCGGAAATCAATGACTCCCTCACCTGCAGCGGCCGCTTGGTTGAACAAGGCCAATGCTTCCCTATGCTCGCCAAGCATCTTGCGCAAAGAAGCCATTCCCGCCAGAACATTACCTTCTTTGGTATCCAACAGCACCGGGTGTTCCAGGCAGTTGCGCGCAGCCACCGTTTCACCCACCCCCAACAATGCGTTGGCCACCTCAACGATCGAACTGCCATCGGCCGGCAAGCAGCGCACGGCATCCAGTGCGTACGCTGCAGCGTCACGTACCCGATGTTCCGCAAAGGCGATACCGCTGAGCGTCAGCAACGAATGGAGATGCGCCGGGTCGCGTTGCAACAAGGATTCCAGCGCAATACGTGCAGCAAGCAATTGTCCATCCGACAGATAGCGCTGGGCACGACTCCAGAGTCGAGCCGTAGAATCAGTCATTACGAAACACCCGTGGCAATTTGTTCATCACGATACTAGAAAATGGCGTTGCATAACGTCCGAGCAATCAACTTGAACTTTCCTGGAAGTAGTTGCCACGCACGACACGAATCAGCCGCTCGTCTCGGCCGAATAACCCCAATACCGCAGCATGGGTTCGATGATCGGCAATACCGACTCGAACTCGCGACGGTATCTGGCCCAGCGATTCAAGCCTTTCGTATTCAGGGGCTCGATGACCTGCGCGTAGCTTGGAGTCCCGATATAGCCCTTGTCGCGCGCATGCTGGTCGAACTTCAGCATTGGGGAAGCGTCTTCAAGCTCAAGAAACTGCGCGATTCGGCTGGTCTGTTGTGCGGAATCTGCAACGAGCTCTTCATAGCGCGAAACCAGGACCTTGGGCTGGAAAATCCGCTCGTCTTCCTGCCAGGTCTCCATCGCCTGCACATAGGCGTGCGCCATTCGCTCCAGACTAGAGCATGCTGCGCCAACGATGCTGGAGCGGAAATTCTGCATGTAGCAGCTGAGCATCACATCGCACGGATGACGCAGCGCAAGGATGAATCGGGCCTCCGGGAAGAGGCGATAGATCATCGGCATCCACATCATGTTCAACGGATTCTTATCGACTAGTTGCGCACTCCAGCGGCGATTTATTTTCTCGGAAACCATGATCAGATATTGCTTACGCAACTCGTCGCAGTCGCGTTGCTGCAGCAAATCCAGATTCGACATAATGCGCGGATCGTGCCTGCGCAGCTTTTCGGCGAGCCGATTGAAGAATGGATTCTCATCCATCGACTGAAGGCCTGGATGCGCATCCAGCATCTGCTCGAGCAACGTGGTACCCGAACGCGGAAATCCAACGATGAAAATCGGCGAGTTGCGCGTATCAGGCGCAATCAGCCGCGGCCACTTTGCATAGTCCTCAGTGCTGACCCGTTGAATCGCCGCCGGCATGGCCAGTGCGTCAGGCTCGAAATGATCCGGCGACGCAACCTTGAGTTCCTCCACCTGCAGTGCATGGGCCGTTCGCAGGGCCTGCATGGCGAGCTCTGTCTCGCGCAGCTTGTCATAAACCCTGCCCAGCTCGAAATAATGGGCGTAATCATTGGCCTGTCGCGGTCCACGACGTTCCAGCAGGGAGCGCGCCCTAGCTGCATCACCACTCCGCAGCGCCAGTGTGGCAAAGACATGATCGACTTCGTTGTTTATCACCTCCGTACGTGTCGCAACACCAGCACCGGCGACCGACTGGGCCAACGCCTCGGCGTCGTTCAGTCGATTCAACCTTTCATAGACGTAGGCAAGTTGAAGCCGGGCCTCCTGGTGGGATGGCGTTCCGCTGATCAGATCCTCCAAGACTATCGCAGCATCCGAGGCATCACTCATCAGCAGCAGCAGCTTGGCCAATTCCAGCTGCAGCGGAGTGTCATTGAGTGGAAGCCAGGTGCGCCACGGACCCAGCAGGTCTTCCGCGCCCTGGAAATCTTGGCACAGGCAGCAGGCGCGTGCCGCGTGGATGCGCGCGGCCGGCAAATCCCGGTCGAGCTCAAAGGCATCCAACAGCACGTCGCGTGCGCCGAAAAAATCCTGACGCTGAATCAGCATCAGGCCAAGATGGATTTTCGGGGCGGGATTGAGCGGATCCAGCCGGATCGCGGTCGCGTAAGCATTCGCGGCCTCTTTCAGCGACCCTGTTTCGACCAACGCCGTGGCGTAATTGCACCAATGCGCGCTGCTGTCGGGAAGCAGCTCCGTCAACCGGAAATAAATGGCCAGCGCTTCACTGCGGCGCTGCTGGAATTGCAGCGTCATCGCATGCAAAAGCAGCAAGTCTTCATCGTGCGGCCGCTCAAGCAACTCGGCCTGACAGAGACGCTCCGCCTCAGACAACTGACCTGCGGAGAGGGCCGTGACAATCAAATGAATAGGTTCTTGGGTCATCATAAATAAAAGAGGGCCGCGTGATCAGCTCACGCGGCCCTCAAGGTTAACGTGTATCGCGATTTTTTAGAACTTGACCGTTACGCGCGCCCAGAAATAGCGGCCCATCAGGTCGAAATCGCTAGGATCGGTATTGGCGTTGAGTGTGTTGTTCGCGAAAAGCATTGGCGGCTGCTTGTCGAACAGGTTGTTGACGCCGACGTCCAGGCGCGTGTTGAGTGGCTCGATGTTGTAGCCGAACGACACGTCGTTGTACACCGTCGCGCCGTACTTGTAGACGGCACCCTTAATCGTGCAGTAGCTGCCGTAGTAGCAGGTGCCATCCGGGAACGTGTCCTGCGTCGGGCTCTTCGAACCCATCTGGAAGCGACCGATGTAGCGCATGCGCCACTCGGCACTCCAGTTGCCCATCTGCCAGTCCAGGAAACCCTGTGCGCGCCAGCGCGGAAACAGGCAAGTACCCGCACCAGGGCATGCAGCTTGCTGCGCGGAGCCGAACGACAGGAAATGTCCAGCATCGTTGTAAGTGGTATTGGCCGAGGTACCCGGTGCGGTCTGCTGGTTGTAGTACTTCAAGTAGGTGGCATTGAGGCCGACGTTGAACTTGCCGAAGGAGAACTGCGGCAACCTGTAGTTAGCCGAGAAGTCAATACCACCCGTGCTCACCGTGCCGAGGTTGCCAGTCGGCTGGAGGAACGACGACGTCAGCTGCCCCTGGTTCGGGCCAGAGTCAAAGCGGTGGATGAACTGGCAGTAGACAGTCTGACCGGCACTGCACAGGTTGAGCACACTCTGCGCGCCGACGGTGGTGATGATGTTATTCAGGTACAGGTGCCAGACATCGAGCGTGGTCGACAGGCCCGGCGCCCACGACGGGCTGTACACCGCACCCACGTCAAACGTCTTGCCCTGTTCCGGCTTGATCGGGAACCCTGCATAGGCAGAGCCGGACACAATCGTAGACAGCTGCAGGTTCTGCGCTACGGCTTGATTCTGGAAGCTGCCGTCGGTCTTTACACCCACGCACGCCGGGTTGACCGGGGTACCGGTATAACCGTTGCATGGATCGCTGGAAATGCGCGGGGCACTCGAAGAAGGCGCACCGTAGATTTCACTGATGTTCGGGGCACGGAACACATCGGCCATCGTGCCGCGCAGCAGCAGATCGTTGATCGGCTTCCACTCCAGCGCGAACTTGAAGTCGTTCGTGCTGCCGAAGGAGCTGAAGCGGGAGTAACGGTCACCGATGGTTACGTTCAACGACTTCGCAAACGGCATATCCGCGAGTACTGGAATAAAGGCTTCCGCATAGCCTTCCTTCACGTTATAGCCACCCATCAGGCCTGCGGTGCACTGGCTGCCCAGCACGCAACTGTAGCCACCGTCGACTCCCTGAGTCAGATTCAGCAGCGGGTCGACGATCGAATGGGTGTACTCGGTCCGATAGTCGAGGCCGGCGGCCAGCTGAGCTGTACCGGCAGGCAGGTCGAAGAGACCGCCGGTCACATCGGCATGCCAGACTTTCTCGATCGAGTAGGCGTTGCTGACCGCGGCCGCCGAAGCCGCCTGCAGTGCCGCCACGCTACCCGGCGAATGCAGGTTGAACGGGTTGAATTGCAGTGAAGCCTGCGTAACGCCAGCGGGGCAGGCCGCTGGAGCCGCCGCCGAGCCGCAGGCCAGCGTACCGCCCGCCGTCATGTACGAGGCGCCGGTGTATAGGCTGTTGAAATTGGGCAGACCAAGGGTCGTTGTGACCGAGCTCGTATGACCGTAGTCGACGCCGACGTCCCAGTTCCAGTCCTTGTCCAGAATCGTGAGATTGCCCTTGATGCCGGTATTGATCTGGGCAGTGGTGGTGCCGAACTGGGCCGCGCGATTGCCGATCTCGGTCAGGCGCGATGCAAAGCTGTTCTTGCCATTGGCGAACTCCACACCGAAGTTGTTCCAGTAGTTGCCTTGCGCGATGTCCAGCGAACTCGTGGCGTACGGCGGAGTCGAGTACAGGGCCGGCGCGAGCTGGAACGAGGCCGAGGTCTTGTTAACATAGGTATCCATGTACGCCTGAACGTTGTCGCTCAGGTTGTAGGTGCCCATGATGAACCCGTTAGTGCGCTCCTGCGGGGTCATGATCAGGTTGACCGTCGCATAGTTGTACTTGTCGCTCTTCGCACCGTTGTTCTGGAAGCAGTGGTAGTTGGCGGTGGTCACCACCGAGCTGTCGGCAGTCGGGCCGTTCAGTGCCACGTAGCTGCAGCCGAACTGTGACTTCAGGGCTGGCGACAGCTGGACATGACCGAACGGCGCAGAGGACGAGCCGCCGACATAGGTGGCCGGCGGCGTGCTGGTGTTGCCATAGCGGGTCAGCGCGTTCTTCGAGAAACTGCGGTTGCCGGCGAGGACGCCGTCCTGCTTGTGGTACTCGACACCGCCCATGATGCTTCCCTTGTCGGACGTCTGTCCGAAAGTGAAGCTGTAGCCAACCTGGTCGCCGTCATTGTGATCGGACTCGCCGATGTTGGTGGTGAACTGCGCACCCTGGTAGTTCTTGCGCAGGATGAAGTTGACCACGCCACCGATCGCGTCGGAGCCGTACGTCGCCGAAGCGCCGCTGGTAAGCACTTCGATGCGCTCGATCATGCTGGCCGGGATCGCATTTATATCCGGCGAGCCACTACCCAATGCGTTGATGACGCGGTGGCCGTCGACCAGGATCAGGGTGCGCTTCGCGCCAAGACCACGCAGGTTGATGCTGGAGGCGCCGGTACCACCGCCGTTGTTGACCTGCGGATTGACGTTGCCACCGGTCATGGCCGGGAGCTGCTGCACCAAGTCACCAAGCGTCATTTTGCCGGTGGCTTCGATCTGGGCGCGGTCAATGGTGACCACCGGATTGGAGGTTTCCAGGTCAACGCGGCGAATCAGCGAGCCGGTGACAACGACGGTCTGGAGCGTCTGCGCCTTCTTCTGAGCAGGCTGAGCAGCAGCGTCCTGGCTGGCCGAGTCCTGCGCAAATGCCGTGCTCGAAGCACCGACCGCGATAACAGCACCCAGCGATAGCGCCAGACGCACTGCAGTTGAAAGTTTTTTGACCCCAAGTTTCATTACAGACACCCTCCGATTAATTATTGCCATGAGCCAGAAACGCTGTGCCCGGTTCTGCCCCAAAGTGCGATCTGGTCCGTTTCCGGACCAACGTATTGCTGCCCCACAAACTGTGTTCGGGCCGATACTAACAGGCAAATAACACTAAGTGAACATCCAGCACACTTGGCTGTTGGCGCCCGCCCATGACGGTAACCCGGCGATATGGGAGCCCGGTGCCTCCTGCGTTGCGTGCGGTCCACCCCGGATCGGGCCGTACGCAACGCGTCCAGCCCGCCCCTTGGCAGACCCGAGGAAATTCAGCACGGCGCATGACAGGACGTTGGCAAGGCGCTGATATTGCGGCATTTCATGACATCACAGGGCTCGCACCACCGATTCCGGTCTGATTCGACCCGACCAGGAACTCCTGGTCTGCCAGCATGGGCGCACGAGGCCATCCACTCAATCTCCACGCCGGTCTGGAAGGATCAATACCACCCGCTGCCAGCATTGCGGGCGCAGCAATCTGGGCACCATGCATACCGATCCGGGTACAGGCTTCGATGAATTCCAAGGTGGTCTTGGGGGCGTTAGCCTCGGTCCTCTCGCCTTCGGGAATCCTCAGGCAGCAGACAGAAACGTCACGACGAAGGCTTTCATTTCAGGTTTCGAACAGGGCGGCAGCCCCTCCACACCCGTGCGGTCGACCATTGATCTTCGAAAACCTGATGAACTCCCACTTTGCAACGCGCATGCTATGTTTCACCGGCCATTCAAGAGGAACGAACGATGCGGATCGGCCTGGCTATCGATGCGGCTTGCGACCTCTCGCAGGCATTCCTGCAGAAGCACCATATTGCGGTGATGCCGATCGCGGTAAAGATCGACAACGAAACCTTCATGGACGACCGCGAACCGGCCGAGCTCAATCGCTTTATCGAGCGCCAGCTGGGCAGCCGCAGTCACTCCGCGGAGACCGAACCCTGCCCGGTGGAAGAGATTCAGAAGCTGTTCCTCGAACGGCTGGTACTTGAGCAGGACTGCGTGTTCTGCCTGACTATCACCGCCACGCGCAGCCCGATATTCGAGCATGTGAACCGGGCCAGCTTCGCCATCCTCAAGAATTACCGCCAGGCCCGCGAGCAGGCAGGTGTAGCCGGCCCGTTCATGATGCGTGTGATCGACACGCGCAGCCTCTTTGCCGGCGCCGCACCCGCTGTGTACGAGGCAACCCGGATGATCGCGGCGGGCGAAACACCGGCAGCCATGCGCGAGCGCCTGCTGCATGTCGCCAACCAGAGCTACGCCTACATGCTGCCGCGCGATCTCTACTACATACGCGCGCGCGCCAAGAAGAAAAACGACCACAGCGTCAGCCTGGTCAGCGCGATGCTGGGCTCGGCACTGGACATCAAGCCGCTGCTGCGTTGCTTCCGCGGCGAAACCGGCCCGGTCGGCAAGGTGCGCGGCTTCGAGCATGGCGCCGAGGTACTTTTCGCCTATGCCGCCAAACGCGTTCGCAAGGGCTTGCTGGTGCCGATGGTCTCGGTCAGCTACGGCGGCAATCTCGACGTGCTGGGCAAGTTGCCGGGTTACGCTGGATTGAAGGCGGCCTGCGAGGAGTCCGGCGTCGAGCTGATGGAGGCGCCGATGAGCATCACCGGCATGGTCAACGTCGGTGAAGGCGCGGTGACACTCGGCCTGGCAGCCGAGGATCACGAAGCCGACTTCTGAGGGCGAAGCCCCAGCGCCCCATGCATACATATGCATGCCCCGGGTCGCAGCAAGTATCACCGCCACCGATCATCGAGAACGCTTTGCGCCCGCAGCGCCTGCGGGCTCAGAAACCGTAGTTCAGGAACCCGCCGTCCACCGCCAGCACCTGACCGGTGACGTAACTGGCGGCGGGCAGGCACAGGAAGGCGATGGCTGCCGCCACCTCCTCCGGCTCGCCAATTCGCCGCAGTGGCGTGCGCTCCAGCACCTCGTCCAGATAGTCGACATCGGCCAGCGCCGGTTCCGATCGCTGGGTGCGGATATACCAGGGCGCCACCGCATTGACCCGGATGCCATCCACCGCCCACTCGGCCGCCAGGTTGCGGGTCAGCTGATGCAGGGCGGCCTTGCTCATGCCATACGGCGCGCCGGTGCGCACATGGGTGACCCCCGACACCGAACCCACGTTGACGATCGCCGCATTCGCATGCTGCACCAGATGGGGATGGGCCAGCCGGCACATCTCGAAGGCCGACATCAGGTTCTGGCCGAAAATCGCCTCGACCTCGTCCGCTCGGTAGTCGAGCGTCGGCCTGGGCTGGTTGCCGCCGGCGTTGTTGATCAGCAGGGACACCGGTGCGCCCAGATCGGCGATCCAGTCGAATATCGCCAGGCGATCCTCGGCCTCGGTCACATCCGCGCCGAACGCCAGCACCTCGATGTCCGGAAAGTCCTCGCTCAGTTCCAGCCGCACCTGCTCGAGGTAATCCTCGTCCCGCGCCACCAGCAACAGGTCGCAGCCCAGCGCCGCCAACTCGGTGGCAGTGGCGTGTCCGATGCCCTTGCTGGCGCCGGTGATGAGTGCTGTGTGGCCTAGCAGTTGCCAGGCGTCGAGTCGACTGTTCATGCCTGAATCTTAAAACGTCGCCCCCCGCACGCCTAGCGCTGGCGACATAGAGGCCGCTTGCCCGTGCGGAGGTCCAGGGCGACACTCGACAAATGCTTCGTCACCTTGCGAGTACCACCATGAACAAACTTCCTGTCCTGCTCGGCCTGCTGGCACTCACCGCCTGCTCGGGCAAGCCACCGGAACCCCAAGCCAAGGCGGCCGACGTGGCGACGCCGTTCGATGCCCTGAAGGCCAGCGAGCAGCGTGCGCGCGACGTACAGAAAGTGGTCGACAAGCAGGCGGCCGAGCAAAAGAAGCAGATCGAGGCACAGTCGCAATAGCGATTCAACACGCGCAGGAGCCCGCTGGCGGACGATGCTTCTGTTCTGATGTCCACCGATGTGTGTTCCCGATGTAGATCGAAACAAGAGCATCGCCCGCCAGCGGGCTCCTTCGGTGCAGCGCGGCCTCAGCGCGGGGCGCAGAGACAATCCGCATAGATATTGGGTGTGCCCGCCTTGGCGCTGCTCAGCAGCTGCAGCTCCGGCGCCATGGCTGGCAGCTGCGCGACCCAGCTCGGCAGGCGAACACCGAAGGACTGCAGCACCCGCACGCTGGCATTCTGGTTGAGCCCGATCAGGAAGCGCTCAAATCCGCCCAGCGGCGCCTCCTGATAGCGTACCGGGTACCCCTCGCCCAGCTTGGCCAGCTTCGCGGCGGCCGCGACGGCCGCATCCACGCCGCCGATCTGATCAACCAGACCACGATCGAGCGCCTGCTGGCCGGTCCAGACGCGGCCTTGCGCAATGGCGTCGATCGCCTGGTAACTCTTGCCACGCGCCTTGGCCACGTTGCCGACGAAATCGCGATACCCCTTGTTGATGATCGCCTGGATCACGGCTCCAACCTTTGGATCAAGCGGGCGGGTGATATCGAAGGCGCCAGCCATCGGCCCGGTGGCTACACCATCGCTCTGCACACCGAGCTTGGCCAGCGTATTGGGCACCGAGTAGTACATGCCGAAGATACCGATGGAGCCGGTAATGGTGTTCGCTTCGGCAAAGATCCGGTTGGCGTTCATCGAGATCCAGTAGCCGCCGCTGGCCGCCACATTGCCCATCGATACCACCACCGGGATGCCGGCGGCACGGGTGAGCTCGACCTCGCGGCGAATCTGCTCGGCCGCAAACACTTCGCCGCCGGGCGAATCGACCCGCAACACCAGCGCCTTGGTGCGGTGATCCTCGCGCGCGGCGCGGATCAGCGCCGCGGTGGACTCGCCACCGATCGAACCGGGCCCGCGCCGGCCGCCACTGATCTCGCCTTCGGCCACCACGATGGTCACGCCGTCCTTGAATGCCGACTTCGCCGGCAGGCGTGCGGCGTAGTCGTCCAGCTCGATCTGGCGGAAGCCATGCCCCTTGCGGTCGGCCGGCACGCCTTCCTTGCGCATCATCTCGATCAGTTCGGCGCGGGTCGCGGTGCCGTCAATCAGATGCTCGTTCAACGCAAGCTGGGCCAGGTCACCCTGGGTGCTGGCGATGTGCTGCGGCAACTGGTCGATATCGTCACGCAGCGTCGCCGGATCGAGCTTGCGCAGCGCCGCCACCTCGGCGAGGTAGCTGTCCCACAGGCCATTCATCCAGTAGCTGTCGGCCTGCTTGGCCTCGACCGAGGCATGGTCGAGGATGTACGGCTCGGCGGCGCTCTTGAACTCACCGACACGGAACAGGTGCACGTCGACGCCCAGCTTGTCCAGCAGGTCCTTGTAGAACAGTCGGTAACTGGCCAGCCCGGTCAGCATCACGCCGCCCTGCGGATCCACCAGCAGGCGGTCGGCATGTGCGGCGAGGTAATACTGACCCTGATCCAGGTTCACCGCCCACGCCAGCACCGGCTTGCCGGCAGCGCGAAAGCGATCCAGCGCAGCACCCACTTCATGCAGCGCGGCAAACCCGCCTCCCTGCAAGTCGCCGGGCAGCAGCAGGATGCGGCTGATGTGCTTGTCCTTGGCCGCCGCATCGATCGCCCCGATCAGGTCGCGCAACTGCACCTGTTTGGGATCGTCACCCGACAGCCGGGCCAGCGTTCGTTGCACCGGGTCAATGCTGTACTGCTCGACCAGCTCGCCTTGCGGCTTGATCACCAGCACGGTGTCGTTCTGCAGCGTGCGGTCCACCTTGCTCGCGGCCAGTCCACCCACGATCAACAGCAGCAGGATCGACAGCACCGCGAAAAACACCAGATTGATGATCACCAGCCGGATCAGGTTGAGGCCCCGCCCAAAGCGGCGCAGGAAAGCGGCAAAACCGGAGCGTCGTGGTGGCAGGGGTGGCGGCATGGGCAATTTTCCGAAAGATGTTGTTGTTGCTGGTCTGGTGTTGCACGTTAAGCCTAGCCGCTCAGGCCGGCGCGGTCATGCGCCTGTCGAGTGAGCGCCAGCGTTGCTTCCAGGCGCTGCGCCAGAACCGCACAAACAGCATCACCGCGGCCACGGACAGCCCCGCGATCAGGCCGATCCACATGCCGCGCGCACCCATGCCATGGTGGAACGCAAGCCACCAGCCAACCGGCATGCCGATGACCCAATAGGCAAAAAGGGTGATCGCCATCGGCACGCGAGTGTCCTTCAGCCCGCGCAGGGCGCCGTTCGCTGCGACCTGGATGCCATCGGAAAACTGGAACAGGCCGGCCAGCATGATCAGCTGCGCGGCCAGTGCGATCACCTTCGGCTCATGCGTGTAGATCCGCGCAATGAAGTAGGGGAAGGTCAGCATCAGGCTGGCCGAAACCAGCTGGGTGACCAGGGTCAGGCCGATGCCGCAAAAGCCGGCATAGCGCACGCCGCGCTCGTCGCCACGTCCCACCGCGTTGCCCACGCGCACGGTGATCGCCATCGCCAGACCCAGCGGAATCATGAAAAAAAGCGAGGCAATGTTGATCGCGACCTGATGGCTGGCAATCACGTCCTCGCCGAACGTCGCCACGATCAAGGCAGTGGCGACAAACAACCCGGCCTCGGCCAGCAAGGTCACCGCCATCGGCAAGCCCATGTGCACCAGCTCCCCGATCCGGCGCAGGTGGGGCCATTCGAAATGATCGAACAGTCCCAGCCCGTGATAGTTGCGCCTGAGCGCCACGTACAGGCCGAATGAAAGCATTTCCAGCCACAAAGCGATCGCCGTGGCCACGCCGCAGCCGTGGGCTCCCTGCGGCGGGATGCCCAGCTTGCCAAACATCAGTACGTAGCCCAGCGGCAGCAACAGCAGCAGGCCGCCAAGGCTGAAATACATCGAGGGCCGGGTCAGCGACAGCCCCTCCGACAGGCCGCGCAAGGCGAAGTAGCAGGTCAGCGCCGGCGCGCCCCAGCTGATCGCCAGCAGAAAGCGCTGCACCTCGTGGCGCAGGCTGGGCGCCACCCCGATCCAGTCAATCAAGGTCTCGGCATGGCGTACCGCGAACCACAGCAGCACACCCATGCCCAGCGCCAGCCACAGCGCCTGGCGGAAAACGGCACCCACTTCGTGACGCCGGCCCGCGCCGTCGAGCTGCGCCACCGAGGGCGGCACCGCCATCATCATGCCGATGCCACTGACGATCGCCAGCGACCAGATGCTTGCCCCCACGGCGACGGCGCCGAGGACGTGCGCACTCACGTGACCGGCCAGCACCGCATCGATGACATTGCTGCCGATCGCGGCCAGCTGGGCAAAGATCAGCGGCAACGCGAGACGCACGGTCGCGCGCACCTCATGCAACAGGCGGGCACGCTCGGGACGGAAGGATTTCATCGACACAGCAGACTCCAGGGCCGCGCATTCTACCTGAGCCATGAGTCACGCCTGGCGCGCGCGTCGGTCTGTGCGAAGATCGCACGCTGAACGGGGCGGGGTCCGCGATGAAAGATCTGATCAACTATGAAGGCCTGCGTTGCGCCAACTGCGGCGCGCCCATGCAGGGCGAGTTCTGCCATGAATGCGGCCAGTCGATACATAGCGTGATCCGGCCAGTGCACAGCATGCTCGAAGACACGCTGGACATCGTCTTCCACGTGGATGGCCGGGTGGTGCACACCATCCCGCCACTGCTGGTTCGCCCGGGCTTTCTCACTCTCGAATATTTTTCCGGTCGGCGCACGCGCTATGTGGCGCCATTCCGGTTGATGTTCGTGCTGTGCCTGCTCGCCTTTTTTGTCAGCCATTTTGCGTTTGAAGACATCGAGCTGCAGCTCGAAACCGACACCACGGTCACAGTGGAGGCTTTCCGGCAGGCGCAAACCCCAGCCCAGGTGCAGCAGGCCCTGCAAAATCAGCTGGAGGCGATGAATGCATCGGAGCAGACGGCCGCTATGCCGTCCATTGCGACGAAGGCACTGGACGCCTCCAAGCAGGCGCTTCGTCAGCAGGCGGATTTGCGGTTGCATGAGCTGGGCGCCGCGGCATCCACCGGGCAGCTCGCCCAACCCGCGACCATGAGCGTGGCGGGCAAGCCGCTGGACGGACGCTGGGACCCGCAGAAAGACCCGGTCGCGCTGAGCTGGTTGCCCGATTTTGCCAACCGCCGCCTGCAACAGATGGCTCTGCACATGCGCGCCAACCTCGATGCCTTGAGTGACCGCAACCCGGCGGGCAAGACGCAGGCGATCGAGCGGATAAAGGCTGGCGTCTTCGGCGCACTGCCGCAGACCATGTTCGTGCTCATACCGGTTTTTGCCGTGCTGCTGAAATTGGTCTACCTGTCCCGCCGCCGGCTTTACATGGAGCACCTGATCGTCGCCCTGCACAGCCATGCCTTTCTTTTCCTCACCCTCCTGCTAGCCATGTCTATCCACCTGCTGGCCCGTTGGCTGACTCCCCACGCGGCTTGGTTCGGCTCGGCCATGGGTTGGGTAGAGACGGGCCTTTGCCTCTGGGTACCGGTCTATTTGCTGATCATGCAAAAGCGGATCTACCGGCAGGGTTGGCCGATGACCACGGTGAAGTACCTGGTGGTCGGCTGGTGCTACGTCAATCTTTTGGCGCTGGCGCTTGCGGCCGCGACTTTGCTGGGCATGGCGCACTGAACCGGAATGCCTGTTCAGTGCCGTATCCAGCATCCTTCGACAGAGGTTTTGCACAGCGTCATGCGCCTGTCAAGCGACGTGAAGGGTATTTGTCAATTGCGTGAACGTCGGCTTACCGATGTTTTCAAGTACTTGAATCAAATGTATTTTTTTGCGTGACCAAAACATGGCCAAGCCGTCGCGAAGGGCGCCACGGCGGGCTTTGGAGGCCTCCTTCCCCGCCACATCCACAGACTTATCCACAGTTATTGTGGATAAACGTAAAAACGTCCGTCTGATAGCCACTTACCCCAAACTCCTCAACTTGGCGAAGAGCTGTCGCTCGCATGACGGCGGACATCGGTCTCACGTCCGGCACCGACGGGCATGGCCGGTGGTCGGCTGCGGTTACACTCAGCAGCCATTGAGGTCACCATGCCCGCCGTACTCCGCGTCGCACTGCCGCTACCCTTGCCGACCCTGTTCGACTACCTGCCTCCGGTGGCGGGCGAGCCGCGCGTGGGCTGCCGTGTGCTGGTGCCTTTCGGCCGCGGCAAGCAGGTCGGCGTGGTGGTGTCGATCGAGGCCGAGGCGAGCGTGGGCAGCAACCGGCTCAAGCAGGTGCTGCGACTGCTCGACGCCATCCCGCTGCTGGATGCGGAACTGATGCAAACCCTCGCCTGGGCGGCTGACTACTGGCTGGGCGCGCCGGGCGAGGCGTATGCGAACGCGCTGCCGCTGGCCCTGCGCGAAGCGAAGCCGCTGCCTGCAATCAACGACGAATACTGGTCACTGGCCGAGCCCGGGCGGGAGGCACTGACCTCGGGCCAGCGCCGAGGCGGCAGCCAGCAGTTGCTGGCGGCACTGGCCACCGGCGCACTGAGCGCACAGGAGTTGAATGAACGCCTGCCCGGCTGGCGCGCGGCGGCTCGTCGCCTGTCAGCCACCGGCCTGCTCGAACGCAGCGAGCGGCCGCCGCTTGACCAGTCGCCGCCGCCTTCGCTGGCACCGCAGCTGAGCGACGAACAGGCGCTGGCGGTGGCCACGGTGGGCGCCAGCCTCGGGCAGTACCAGCCGTTCCTGCTTGATGGCGTTACAGGGAGTGGCAAGACCGAGGTGTACCTGGCCTTGATCGAGCAAGTGCTGGCGCAAGGCAAGCAGGCCCTGCTGCTGGTCCCGGAAATCGGACTGGCGCCGCAAACCGTGCGCCGTTTGCGCGAACGGCTGGGGGTGATCGTCGAGGTGCTGCACTCCAATCTCTCCGAAGGCGACCGCGCCCGCGCCTGGCTGCGCGCCCGCGCAGGCAGTGCGCGGGTGATCCTGGGCACCCGCTCGGCGGTGTTCACGCCGCTGCCGCAGGCCGGCCTGATCATCGTCGATGAAGAGCACGACGCCGCCTACAAGCAGCAGGAGGGGTTCCGCTATCACGCCCGCGACCTGGCGCTGCTGCGCGGCCGCGCGCTTGGCGTGCCGGTGCTGCTGGGCTCGGGCACGCCCTCGCTGGAATCCCTGGCCAACGCGGAAAGCGGCCGCTACCGCAGCCTGCACCTGCGTGCCCGCCCCGGCGCGAGACAGCCGCCACGGGTTCAGATCATCGACATGCGCGCGCAGAAGCTCGACCACGGCCTGTCACCCGCCCTGCTTGGCGCCATCGCCGACACAGTGGCGCGTGGCGAACAGGCGCTGGTGTTTCGCAATCGTCGCGGCTACGCGCCGGTGCTGCTGTGCCACAGCTGCGGCTGGCACGCCGAGTGTTCGCGCTGCGAAAGGCCGCTGACCCTGCACGCCGGCCAGCGCCGGCTGATCTGCCATCACTGCGACTATCAGCAACGGCTGCCGGTCGCCTGCCCGAGCTGCGGCGGTATCGAGCTGAAGGCGCAAGGCCAGGGTACCGAGCGGCTGGAGGAGGCGCTGATTGCGCAGTTCCCGCAGGTGCCGGTGATCCGGGTAGATCGTGAAACCACTCGCCGGCGCGACTCATTCGAGCAATTGCTCAGCTCACTCAAGGACGATCAGCCGGCAATCCTGGTCGGCACCCAGATGCTGGCCAAGGGCCATGACCTGCCCAACCTCACCCTGGTGGCGATCGTGGGTGCGGACGAAGGGCTGCACAGCGTCGACTTTCGGGCCGGTGAACGTCTGGCGCAGCTGGTGGTGCAGGTGGCGGGGCGGGCCGGGCGGGCCAGCAAACCCGGCCACGTGTTGCTGCAGACGCATCAGCCCGACCACCCGCTGCTGCGCAGCCTGCTGGCCCATGGCTATGCCGCCGCGGCGCGCGAAATGCTGGCCGAGCGCCGCCTGATCCAGTTGCCGCCCTATAGCTACCAGGTGCTGTTGCGCGCCGACGGCGCGCAGCGCGAGCAGGTCGATGCGTTCCTCGCCGAGGCCTCCGCGGCGATACCCGGCGGCGAGCAGTGGCAGGTCGCCGGCCCGATGCCTGCACCGATGGCCTTGCGCGCAGGTCGCCATCGCGGTCAGTTATTGCTGGAAGCGGGCAGTCGCAGCGTGCTGCACGGCATGCTGCGCACCTGGCAGGCGGCGCTGCTGGCCCTGCCGTCGGGACGTCGGGTGCGCTGGTCGCTGGATGTCGATCCGATCGACCTGTACTGACCCGCCGGTGGACGCGACTCAGCCCGCATCAGGGCGCAGCGAACCGGGCTTGACCAGCCAGCGTACCGCCAGCACGCCCAGCTCGTAGAGCAGGCACATCGGAATGCCGAGCATCAGCATCGAGGTGATATCGGGCGGAGTGATCATCGCGGCGATGGCAAACGCGCCGACGATGGCGTAACGCCGCCCATTGCGCAGTTGGTCCAGATCCACCACGCCTACCGCAGCCAGCACCACCACCGCTACCGGCACCTCGAAGCACAGCCCGAAGGCGAAGAACATCAGCATCACGAAGTCGAGGTAGTGGCTGATGTCGGTCATCATCTCCACACCCTGCGGAGTCACCGCCGTGAGGAAGCGAAACGCCGCCGGCAGCACCAGGAAATAGGCGAACGCGCAGCCCACGTAGAACAGGCCCATTGCCGCCGCCAGCAGCGGTCGTGCCAGGCGCTTCTCATGCTTGTACAGGCCCGGGCTGACGAACGCCCATAGCTGATACAGGATCACCGGCATGCTGATGAACAGCGCCGTGTACAGGGCCAGCTTCAGCGGTGTGATGAAAGGGCTGGTGACCTCGGTGGCAATCAGGTGCGCGCCCTGCGGCAACCGGGCCACCAGCGGCGCGGCCAGTTCCGAATACAGGCGGTTGGCAAACGGTACCAGCGCCAGCAACACCAGCACCACGGTGGCCAGTGATTTGAGCAGGCGCGTGCGCAGTTCCAGCAGGTGCGAAAACAGGCCTTGCTCCAGGCTCTCTTCCACGCCGCCTGACTCCGTCGAGCCCGATTCAGGCGTGGTCATGTGGCGGTCTCTCTGATGCGGCGGCTGGCACGGTCAATGGCAACTCGCTCTGTGCTGCGGCATCGGGCTCGCCACTGGCCGGCGACGGACCGGTCATGATCAGGTCCGCTGGAGGAGCGACGCCGGCCTTCACTTCGCTGGCAATCTCGACCAGCGGCTCGTGCACCTGCTGCAGCTGATCTTTCAACTGGCTCTGGGCTGCCTCGGCCTGGGCGGCGGCATCGCGGGCGGTGCGCTTGATCTGCTCGATCTCCAGCTCCCGCTCCACCTCGGCGCGTACGTTGTCCCAGCCGCTGCGCACCCGCCGCAGCAAGGCGCCGGCGGTGCGCGCCGCACCAGGCAACTTTTCGGGGCCGAGCACGATCAACGCGATCAGCGCGAGCAACACCAGTTTGCCGAGACTGATCTCGATCATCGCCGCGCTCCGCCGACCGCCGGCTTACTTGGTTTCGCTAGAGTCGCGCTGACTCTGCGTGCTGGCGCGATCGGCTTCCGGCGGCGCATCGGCGCGCAGTTGCTCGGCCTCCTTGCGGCGCGCTTCCTCGTCCTTCTGCTTGGCCTCGTCATCGCCGCTGAGGCCTTTCTTGAAGTCACGGATGGCCGCGCCGAGATCGGGCCCGATATTGCGGATCTTCTTGGTGCCGAACAGCACCAGAACAATCACCAGCAGGATCAGCCAATGCCACACACTGTCAAAACCCATAATCAGCCTCTGAATCCATAGTGACGAACGGACAGCGCACGCGGCGCCACATCGGTGTCGTGATCAACGCGAAGTGTACTCTTCCAGCCGGTCACGAAAATCGACTACCGGCGTCGGCACGTTGCTGACACCGCCTTCGAAGATACGTCGTGGCGTGATGCCAGCACCATATACGGCAGCGTTGGCGTCGTAATCGATGCGCAGCGCCGAACCATCCAGTGCCACGCCGGCAAACAGGCCGCGGCTGCGTGAGTAGGAGTAGATCTCGGCCTTCAACTGGCTATCAGTTGATGCGGTGGCCGTACGGCCTACCGGACCGGCCGCCGCCGAGGCATCGGCGCCCAGGGTGAACTTGCCGTTCACGATCGAGTCCACGCCGCGCTGGGTCCGGAACACCAGCACTACATCGGTGGAGGACACGCCGACCTGGAAGCCCACGCTGCCACCGGTCATGGTGATGAAGCTGGGGTTGGACCAGGTGCCGTTCGGACTCTTGACCGAGATGAGGCCCTCGCCGCGACGCCCGCCAAAGATGAAGCCGACCTTGAGCAGGTCAGGAATCACCGCAATCGCCTTGGCGTCCCGCAGCAGATCCGTGGGAATGGATTTGTCCGGCGCCTGCATGATGTCTTTCAATACACGCACCGCATTGCTCGCGCGCACCAGCGGTGGATCCTCGGCGTGCACGACCATGGTCGGCAACAACAGGGCCAGGCCAACCAGCAGCAGGCGATGCATGGACGTCTTGATCATGGTCAGCTCCATCGAAGTTCGGGGATGCGGGCTGGCGCGCCGAAGCGCGCCGGGCATGTGGCAGACTGGCAGACTCAACCAGCCCTGATCGTCAACATGCCATTGAGCAGCAACTATACCGGCCTTGCCGGGTATTCCCATGACCCGGCGGCGTCATCCGTTCAGGCTGCCGTCTTGCTGGTCAACCTGGGCACGCCCACGGCACCGACTGCCAAGGCGGTGCGACCCTACCTGGCGCAGTTTCTCGCCGACCCCCGGGTGATCGAATACCCGCGCTGGCTGTGGTGGCTGATCCTGCATGGCGTGATCCTGCGCTTGCGGCCGGCGCGATCGGCGCATGCCTACGGCAAGGTCTGGACCGAACGCGGCTCGCCGCTGCGCTTCGGCAGCGAGTCGCTGGCCAGGGGCCTGGAAGATGAGCTCAAGCGCCAGCGTCCGCAGGCACCGATCAAGGTCGCGCTGGCGATGCGCTACGGTGAGCCTTCGGTAACTCAGACCGTCGCGCAGTTGCAGCGCGAGGGCGTACGGCGACTGCTGGTGCTGCCACTTTATCCACAATATTCGGCCACCTCGACCGGATCGGTGCTGGACGCCGTGGCGGACACGATCAAGACCATGCGCTGGCCACCGGAGCTGCGCATCGTCAACGACTATCACGACGAACCAGCCCACATCGATGCCTTGGCCGCCAGCATCGAGACTTATTGGGCAAGCCACGGTCGTGGCGAAAAATTGCTGCTGTCGTTTCACGGCATTCCCGAACGCTACCTGCACGCCGGCGACCCGTATTTCTGCCAGTGCCATGCCACCGCACGACTACTGCGCGAACGGCTGGGGCTGACCGCGGATCAGCTGGTGATCAGCTTCCAGTCGCGCGTCGGCCGCGAGCGCTGGCTGCATCCGTATACCGACGCCACGGTTCGCCAACTCGCCGCCGATGGCGTGCGCCGGCTCGATGTCGCCTGCCCCGGTTTTGCGGTGGATTGCCTTGAGACGCTGGAGGAGATCGCGATGCAGAATCGCGACTTCTTCGTGACGGCCGGTGGCGAAACCCTGCGCTACATCCCTGCGCTCAACGACAGCCCCGGACAAGTCGACAGCCTTGCCGCGCTGGTGCTGCGACACACCCTGGGCTGGCCCGAGTTTGCCGCCGACTACGATGCTGCCGCCGCACGGCAAAGCCGCGATGCCGCCGGGCAACGTGCACGGGAGCTGCGTGCGCGTGCCGACTGAACAGACGATCGCGCTGGCGCAGCTCAACCTGCGCGCGCAGGTGTGGGGTGAGCCTGCCGCGCCGCCACTGCTGGCCCTGCATGGCTGGCTCGACAATGCCGCCAGCTTCGCCCTGCTGGCGCCGCTGCTGGCCCCGAACCATCGGGTGATCGCGCTGGAACTGCCCGGCCACGGTCATTCGGATCATCCTGCCGCCGGCAGTGGCTTTCACTATGTGGATCACGTGCAGGCGGTGCTCGAGGCCGCCGATGTGCTGCAACTCGTGCGTTACACCTTGCTCGGTCATTCGCTGGGTGCCGGCATTGCCTCGCTGGTCGCCGCGGCGGCACCGGAGCGCATCGAACGATTGCTGCTGATCGAAGGCCTGGGCCCGCTTGGCGACGATGGTTCAAACACCCTCTCGCGCTTTCGCGCGGCACTGACCCCACGCACGGAGAGCCGCCGGCCGTTGCGTGTGTTCCGCAGCATGGAAGAGGCCATCAGTGCACGCTGCCTCGTCAGCGGCATGCCGCCCGGGCAGGCACGCCCCATCGTCGAACGTGGATTGATGGAAGCCGATGGCGGTTGGCGCTGGCGCAGCGACCCGCGGCTGACGCAACCGAGTGCCGTGCGGCTGGCCGAGACGCAGGTGCACGCGCTGCTGCGCGGCATCGAAGCGCCAACTGCCCTGCTGCTGTCCAGCCCGGCCACGTCCTACCTGCCCAGAGTACCGATGCAGGCACGCGCCGCATGCGTGGCGAACATTACGGTGCAGCACATGGACGGTGGACATCACCTGCACCTGGAATACCCCGCAGCCGTCGCCGACTGGGCACGCAGCACTGCGCAGGAACCCGCCGGCTATCGGCGATCAGTCCCTCTTCCCCCTTCAGAAATCACCACAAGCCACAGGAACACCACCATGCCACTGTCCATGTACCAGGCCTCCGTCCCCGTCTTCGTGCGCGCGCTGAACAATCTCGCGCATGTACTGAACAAGGGCGCCGAGCACGCAAAATCGAAGAGTGTCAGTGACGAAGTGCTGCTGCAGACCCGGCTGATCACCGACATGCTGCCGCTGATCAAGCAGGTGCAGATCGCCTGCGACATGGCCACTCGTGGCACCGCCCGGCTTGCCGGCGTCGAGCCGCAGGCGTTCGAGGACAACGAGACCACGCTGGAGCAGGCGCACGCACGCATCACGCGCGCGATCGGGTACATCGAGGGTTTCAAGCCGGCGCAGATCGATGGTAGCGAGGCGCGGGCGATCCTGCTCAAGATGCGCACCGGTGAACTGAACTTCGAAGGCCAGAGCTACCTGCTCAACTTCGTGCTGCCCAACCTATTTTTCCACTGCACCACGGCCTACAACATCCTGCGCGAGGCGGGCACCGACATCGGCAAGACTGACTTCATCGGCAATCCCTGATCGCCACCCGGCAGAGCCACAGGCACGGCAATGTCGGGAACTGTGACCGCGGTCGCGCTTGCGCATGTCTGGCTGGCGCGACCCCTGCTTGTCTCTTCGTACCCCACCCACAGCGGCACGAGAGACAGCATCATGGAGCAGATCATCGAATGCATCATCGCCGGAGGCCCGCAGCACGGGCTCGTCCGACGCCAACTCTGGGATTCGGAGTACTCGGCGATGCCAGTACTGTCTACCATCGATGGCCAGATCTGCATCGCAGCGGCACATCGTCCGGTCGGCAACGGCAACGGCACGCCGTGCTACATCCTGCTGCACCCGAAGGCCACGGGCGAACAATTCAGGGATCTGCTGGCCACCGTGAGCTGCCGTAGAGTGTCAGCTTTTGCCCCCTCTTCCGGCGCTGGCCGCCGTACTGCGTCAGCCACTTGAGGGACTGGGCGCACACGGCAGCCTCAATACGAACCCGCCGCGTGACCAGACACTGAACAGGCCCCCATGCCAGCGGGCCACGCGAAGCAGCGGCGACGTGCGAAAATATTCAACCGCCGTCCTGAAAGCCCGCCACCGCGCATGCTGCGAATTACCGATCTCAAGCTGCCACTGGACCACTCCGCCGATGCACTGACCGGCGCGATACTCAAGCGGCTGGGCATCAAGGCCGGCGAGCTCACCGGCTATGGCGTGGCCAAACGCAGCCATGACGCCCGCAAACGCGGCGCGATCGCCCTGATCTACGCCCTGGATATCGACACACCACGAGAAGCCGAACTGCTGCAGCGCTTCGCCGATGACCAGCACATCCAGCCCACGCCCGAAACAAACTACCGTTTTGTGGCACACGCGCCGTCATCACCAGCCCACCGCCCGGTGGTGATCGGTTTCGGGCCGTGTGGACTTTTTGCCGGCCTGATCCTGGCCCAGATGGGATTTCGCCCGATCATCCTGGACCGCGGCAAGGCCGTACGCGAACGCACCAAGGACACCTGGGACCTGTGGCGCAAACGCGAACTGCATCCGGAATCGAACGTGCAGTTCGGCGAAGGCGGCGCCGGCACGTTTTCCGACGGCAAGCTGTACAGCCAGATCCGCGACCCACTGCACCACGGGCGCAAGGTGCTGACCGAATTCGTCAAGGCGGGCGCGCCGGAGGAAATCCTCTACGTCAGCAAGCCGCACATCGGCACGTTCCGGCTGGTGACGATGGTGGAAAACATGCGCGCCACGATCGAGTCGCTCGGCGGCGAGATCCGCTTCAGCAGCCGCGTCGACGACCTGCTGCTGGAACCCGCCGCGGACGGACAGCAGCAAATTCGCGGGGTGACCCTGGCCAGCGGCGAACAGATCCGCACCGACCACGTGGTGCTGGCGCTCGGCCACAGCGCGCGCGACACGTTCGAGATGCTGCATGCACGCGGCGTCTACGTCGAAGCCAAGCCTTTTTCAGTGGGCTTCCGCATCGAGCATCCGCAGTCGGTGATCGACCGCGCACGCTTTGGTCCGCAGGCAGGCCACCCGATACTCGGTGCCGCCGACTACAAGCTGGTACACCACTGCCGCGAGAACGACGGCATCAGCGGACGCACCGTCTACAGTTTCTGCATGTGCCCCGGCGGCACGGTGGTGGCAGCGGCCTCCGAGCCCGGTCGCGTGGTGACCAACGGCATGAGTCAGTATTCGCGCAACGAGCGCAATGCCAACGCAGCGATCGTGGTGGGCATCGATCCGACCGATTTCGCCGCCTTCGACAACAGCGGCAGCCCGCTGGCCGGCATCAGCCTGCAACGCGCGCTGGAGAGTCACGCCTATGTGCTCGGCGGCGAGAACTACAGCGCGCCGGCGCAACTGGTCGGCGACTTCCTCGCCCGCCGTGCGTCCAGCACGTTCGGCGACGTGCAGCCCTCGTACCAGCCAGGAGTGTCCCTGGGCAGCCTGGACAGCGCCCTGCCCGACTACGCCATCGCCGCCATCCGCGAAGCCTTGCCGGCGTTTGAGCGCCAGGTGCGCGGCTATGCCATGCATGACGCCATCCTCACCGGGGTCGAGACACGCACCTCTTCGCCGGTGAGGATCAAACGCCATGACAACCTGCAGAGCATCAACACGCTTGGCCTGTATCCGGCGGGCGAAGGCGCGGGTTACGCCGGCGGCATCCTCTCGGCCGCCGTGGATGGCATCAAGGTCGCCGAGGCGGTGGCGCTGCAGATCACCGGCCGCTGATCGGGCGATCGCCCTCACGACCGATTGATTGCTCTGCGTTCAGCCCTATCTAGGATCGGTCTTCAGCGTCGACGCTGCACCAATACTCCAAGGATCAAGCCATGTCCAAAGCCACTTCAACCACCCCTCTTCGCATCGACTTCGTCTCGGACGTTTCCTGCCCCTGGTGTGCGGTCGGGCTGGCCTCGCTGCAGCAGGCACTGGCGAAGCTGGCGGGCGAGGTCAACGCCGATATCCACTTCCAGCCGTTCGAGCTCAACCCGCAGATGCCCGCCGAGGGCGAAGACTCTACCGAGCATCTGGCACGCAAGTACGGCAGTACGCCCGAGCAGATTGAGCTGAACCGCGAGGCGATCCGCGAACGCGGCGCGTCACTCGGCTTCACCTTCAACATGAATCGGCGCAGCCGCGTCTACAACACCTTCGACGCGCACCGGCTGCTGCACTGGGCCGAGCTGGAAGGGCGCCAGCTGGCCTTGAAGCAAATCCTGCTGCGTGCCTATTTCACTGACGGCGAGGATGTCAGCGCCCACGACACACTGCAGCGACTGGCCAGCGAAGCTGGTCTGGACGCCAGCCAGGCCGCCGCTATCCTGGCCAGCGATCGTTACGCCGGGGAAGTGCGCGCGCAGGAGCAGTTTTTCCTGGCCCGCGGCATCCAGTCGGTGCCGGCAACCATCATCAATGGTCGGCAGCTGATTTCCGGCGGGCAACCCCCGGAAGCCTTCGAACTGGCCCTGCGCCAGATCGCCGCCTCGGCCTGAGCAGCGACGTCGGTGCAAGCGGCCTGCGCGCTCAGGCGAGCGGGCTGGGATACCCGATCAGATAGCCCTGGGCCATTTCGCAGCCCATGGCTTTCAGCGCGCCGCGCTGTGCCTCCGTTTCGATACCCTCGGCGATGACGTGGATACCGAGGGCTCGCGCCAGGGCGAGGATCGCCTCGACCACGGTGGTGCTGCTGGTATGTGCGCCGTTCTGCAGCTCCTGCACAAACGATTTGTCGATCTTCAACATGCACAGCGGCAGCGAGTGCAGATAGCTCAATGATGAGTAGCCGGTGCCGAAATCATCCAGCGCCGCGCCCACCCCCGCCGTGAGCAACCGTTCGAGCGTGTCACGCACGCGCTCCGGGTTGTCCAGCAGCGCGCCTTCGGTGACCTCGACGATCACCCGCGATGGCGGCAGCCCGGTGCGGGCCAGCAACTGCAGCAGACGCAAGTCAAAGTCGAGGTGTCGAAGATGACGCGCCGAGACGTTGATGGTCACGAACGTACCAGGTGCGGCATCACGCCTGAAGCGCATGCAGCTCAGCTCGAACATGCGCCAGTCGATCGCCTCGATCAGGCCGCTGTCCTCGGCCACCCGGACAAAGTCCCCGGGCCGCAATACGCCCCGCCGCGGGTGATTCCAGCGGATCAGGGCCTCGTAACCAACTACCTCGCCGCTGTCGAAGCGGCAGATCGGCTGGAAATACGGCTCGAATTCGTCGTGCAGCAGCGCATGGCGCAATTCGCCCTCGAGGGTCAGCACATCGACCGCGTCCGTGGTCAGCGTCTCGTCGAACATCTCGAACCGTTTGCGGCCGCGTTCCTTGGCCCGATACAGCGCAATGTCGGCGTCGCGCAGCAGGTCATCGCTTTTCTGGTAACTGGCGTCGCCGATCGCGATACCGATGCTGGCCGACGGCTCCAGTTCCTTGCCGGCGAGCTGCAGCGGGGCGCCCAGCACGCGCAGGATGCGCCGGGCCACCTTGGCCGCCGTCTCAGGCAGTGGAACGTCCTCCAGCAGGATCGCAAATTCATCACCGGACAACCGCGCCACCATGTCCGGGTCGCGCACGCAGTACAGCAGACGCGCGGCAATCGCCTTGAGAAAGTCGTCGCCGGCGAGATGGCCAATGCTGTCGTTGATCACCTTGAATCGATCCACATCCAGGTACAGCAAAGCGCAACGTCGCGCCGGATTGCGCTGCAAGGTGCCCAGCACCCGATCCAGCCGATCGCGCAGGAAGCCGCGGTTGGGCAAGCCGGTCAACGGATCGTGCATCACCTGGTGCTTGAGCTGCTCCTGCGCCAGCTCGCGCTGATGAATCTCCTGGCGCAACTCCTGGGTACGCTCATCCACCCGCTGTTCGAGCTGCACATTGGCCTGGTACAGCGACACCGCGGTGCGGCGCCGATAGATGCTGTTGGCAATCTGCAGGGCCGCGAAGATGAGCAACTCCTGGTCTGCCTCGCTGTAACGTGCCTCGGGCAAGTAGCTTTGCACCGCCACCAGTCCGATCACCTCGTCACCTGCCTGCAATGGCACGCTCAGCCAGCTGGCGGCGACGTTCGGCGTATCGTTGGGCGCCACCTCGCCCTGATGCACCAGCTGCTCCATGTCGGCACGCGAGACCAGCACCGCGCGCGCCTCTCGCAGCACGTACTCACTCAGGCCTCGCCCCAGTGGCCGCGATGAAATGCTGTCGCCGGCGGCATCCACGTAGTAGGGAAAGTCCAATACATTGCGATCTTCGGAGAGCAGCGCGATGTAGAAATTTTCGGCATTGAGCAACGCCCCCACCACTGCATGCACGCGCCGGTAAAACGAGTGCTCGTCGATGTCCGCGGTGGCCAGTTGCGCCAGCTGGAACAAGGCCGCCTGCAATTGCTCGGCCCGCTCCCGTTCGAGGATCTCCTGCTGCAGGCCCAGGTTGGCCTGGGCCAACTCCCTGGTGCGCAAGCGCACCCGCAACTCCAGCTCGTCCTTGCTCTGTTTGCGTTCGAGCGCGGTGAGAATATGGGTGCCGACGAAACCCAGCAACTCCTGGTCCTCCACAGTGAAACTCACGCCGGGCTCATAGCTCTGCACCACCAGCGCACCTTGCACCTGGCCATTGAGCGTCATCGGCACACCGAGCCAGTCGCTGCTGTCCGGGCCGACCTTGAGCAGGTCGTTGCCGATCGTGGCCCGCAATGACTGTGCGCTGCCCCGCATCGGCTTGCCGGTGGTGAGCACGCGGTGGGTCAGGGTGCCACGCCACTGCTCGAGGGGAGTCTCGCGAGTGGTGTCCTGGCCGCCGACATCAAGGACATCGGCGTAGTAGAGAAATCGCCAGGTGGCGCGCAGTGGATCATGCCGGACGATGAAGAAGTTTTCCCCATACATCAGGCTGCTGACGATCTGATGGATAAAGTGCAGCATCTCCGGCATGTCCAGCTCGCTGCCGGCCAGATCGGCAATCGCGAACAGGGCGCGCTGCAGGTTCTCCGATCGCTCCAGTTGCTTGTGCGAGCCATGCAGATTGATCAGCTCGAACGCCTGCGCCAGGCGCTTGCTTGCCAGTGCGAGGTCGCCGGCAAGGACCTCGCGCAGTTGCGGCGCCGTCTGGGCCTTGGCGAAGTGGAGCAGCAGAACGATCTGTTCGTCCACCAGCAGCGGCCACGCCGCCCAACGGCCGTCGTCACTGAGGCAGAGGCTGTCCTGGCCGAGGGCGAACTGCGCCCATTCGACGCTCATCGGCGTCGCGGCCGCGCCCTGGGCAACCGACGTCTCGCCCATGCCATGCAGTACGGTCGCCGACTGGCAACCCGGCAGCGTTTGCGCCAGGGTGATGACCGCCGCCATCACGTCGGCCGGTGTCGCCGCGCCGATCAGGCCGCTCAACCATGCCTGTCCATCGGCCTTGGTAGCGGGTTGCTGGCTCGACGCGCGCTGGCCGGTCATGCGGAAGCGCATCCGTCCAGGCCGACGCGAGATAACAGGCCCCTTCGGCGCAGGCATTGGCCGCGCTCGCTGAATACGGTGGCATCGCGACGTAAATCGAGGTGGTCCATGTACACGACATCGGCCAAACACGCCTCGGCTTGAGTCCGTGGTGGCTGGACGGCCATGGTCATCCGTCGGCGGACAGCATCGCCGAGCCTCCGGCGAGCGGGGCCGGGCGACCCAACAGGTAACCCTGCCCCATCTCGCAGCCCATCGCCGCCAGCGCGGCGCGCTGGATCTCGGTCTCGATCCCTTCGGCAATCACCTGGATGTTCAACGCACGGGCCAGGGCCAGGATCGCCGCGACGACGGTGGTACTGCTGGTGTTGGCGCCCTTGTCCAGCTCGTGCACGAAGGCGCGATCGATCTTGAGCAGGCGCAATGGCAGCGAGTGCAAATAGCTGAGTGAGGAGTAGCCCGTGCCGAAGTCATCCAGCGCGGCGCCCACGCCCATCTCGCGCAGGCGTTCCAGCGTGGCGCGCACGCGCTCGGGGTTGTCCAGCAACGAGCCCTCGGTGATCTCCAGCACCAGTCGCGTCGGCGGCAAGCCGGTGCGTTCCAGCAACCCGGTAAGGCGCGTGTCGAAATCGGCATGCCGCAGATGCAGCGCGGACACGTTGATCGTCAGGAATGTGTCATCACGCACTTGTTGCAGCAGGCGGCCGCAACTGAGTTCGAACATGCGCCAGTCGATGGCCTCGATCAGGCCGCAGTCTTCGGCAATCCTCACGAAATCCCCCGGCAGCAGGACCCCGCGCTGCGGATGGTTCCAGCGGATCAGTGCCTCGTAGCCAAGCACCGGGCCACCATCGAATGGGCAGATCGGCTGGAAGTAAGGCTCGAACTGGTCGTGTTGCAAGGCCTTGCGCAGCTCCCCTTCCAGCGCCAGCACGTCGACGATATTCCTGGTCAGCGCTTCATCAAACAACTCGAAGCGCTTGCGCCCGAGCTCCTTCGAGCGATACAGCGCAAGATCCGCATCACGCAGCAACTCGTCGGCGGTGCGGTAATGCGGCTCACCCATGGCAATGCCCACGCTGGCAGTCACCTGCAACTCCTTGCCACCAGCCTGCATCGGCACAGCGAGTGCATCCATCACCCGCTGCGCAACAGCGGTGGCGTCGGCGGCGGACCCCACTTCTTCCAGCAAGATGGCGAATTCATCACCCGCCAGTCGCGCCACCAGGTCCGGATGCCGCACACAGGCAAACAGCCGCGTCGCCACCTGTTTCAACACCTCGTCACCGGCCAGATGGCCCAGGCTGTCGTTGATGATCTTGAAGCGGTCGACATCCAGGTAGAGCAAGGCACAGCGCTGGCGCGACTCGCGCCGCGCCGACGCCAGCACGCGGTCAATGCGCTCGCGCAGGAAGCCACGGTTCGGCAATTCGGTGAGTGCGTCATGCATGACCTGATGGCGCAACTGGTCCTGTACGCGTTCACGCTCGACGATTTCCTTGCGCAAGGCCAGCGTGCGCTCCTCGACCCGCTGCTCAAGCTGCTCGTAAGCGTTTCGCAACGATTCGGCGGAGCGGCGTCGGGTGAGACTGTTGGCGACCTGCGATGCAACGAAACTGAGCAACTCCTGGTCGGCCGGCCCATAAACCACCTCGGGCCGGTAGCTCTGTACCGTGACCAGGCCGATCACCTCGTCGCCGACAATCAGCGGCACGCCCAGCCAGTACACGGCCGGCGACCCCATGCGCCCCCGCGCAATCTCGCCGCTTTGCTCAAGCGCCTCGATTTGTCCATTGTCCACTCGCAATGCCGTACCCGACCGCAGCACGTACTCACTCAAGCCGCGCCCCAGCGCCCGCTCCACCGGCGGCATTTCCATCGCATCGACCGCATACGGAAAGGTCAACCGGCGATGGTCATCGGAGACCAGTGCGATGAAGAAATTCTCCGCGTTCAGCAACTCGCTGATCACGGCATGCACCCGTCGGCAGAACTCCAACTGGTCGATATCTGCCGTAGCCAGCTGCGCAATCTGGAACAAGGCCGCCTGCAGGTGCTCGGCCCGTTGCCGCTCCAGTATTTCAAGCTGCAGGCCTCGATTGGCCTCGGCCAGTTGTGTCGTGCGCAACTGCACGCGCTGCTCGAGATCGTCCTTGGTCTGCTTGCGCTCCAGCGCGGTGAGAATATGGCTACCGACAAACTCGAGCAAGGCCAGGTCTTCCCGCGTGAAACCCTCGTTCTGCTGATAGCTTTGCACCACCAGCGCACCGTCGGTACGCCCATCACGGGACATCGGCACACCGAGCCAGTCGTAGCTGTCCGGACCTATCTGCGCCACCGGACCGAGCACCTGGTTGCGCAGTTCCTCGGCGTCGCCCATACGGGCCTTGCCGTCGTTCAGCACGTACCAGGTCAGGGTGTATTCGATCGCGCTCAGCGGCATGTCCAGGCCGTTGCCAGGCGGCTGTGGATCTTCCACGTCGACGTAATAAGGGAAACGAATCGAGTCGCGCCCGGCATTGAGCAGTACGATAAAAAAATTGTCGGCGTACATCAGGGTACCGACAATGGCGTGAATGCCGCGCAGCATGGCCGGCATGTCCAGATCGGAACCGGCCAGGTCGGAGATCGCAAACAGCGCTCGCTGCAGATTTTCCGAACGCTCAAGCTGCTGGTGTGAATGCTGCAGCGCGGACCATTCCAGCGCGCGCTGCAGACATTGACCCGCAAACGGCAGCGAGGCTGACAGTTTCTCCATCAAATCGAGGTCCGAACCATCCGGATCCAGGTCCAGCGACAACATGGCCAACTCAGGCTGCTCGCACAGACGAATAGCCACGCGCTGCCGGTCGGTATGTCGCAACGGGCCATCGACATTGCTGGCATGACGAAGCCAGGCCAGCTCGGCGCCATCCAGAGGTATGTCGGGCACGCTACGGCTGGCCATCGAATCCTGCAGGTGCCACACCACCCGCGCGCCCCTGCAACCGGGCAGGCCTGACACGAGCGCCACGATCACTTCAGCGACTTGATCGGGCGCGTGCGCAGCCGTGAGCCGAGCGAGCCAGCTCAGCTGCAACGTACCGTCATACGGCATGACCCCCGCGACATTTCCCTGCGTCATCGATGGCCCTCTCCCAAGCCCCGGTTTGCCTATCCCCGTATCCAGCATACCTGCTTGGCGGGGCGTGAAAACGCCCACGCTGCGAGCAGGCATTCAATGAACCATCATGCGGCCAGGCACCCAATAACGATAGACTCTGCCACTGCCTCAGGCACCCTTCGCTCGCGCAGGGCTGCGCATGAGCACCCAAGTCTGCCGCCCGTCCCGGGCGCCGGCCGCGCCACAGGTCACCCATCCCGCATGCTCGCTGACACCACCAAAGACGCCATCCGCGCCGCCTATGCACGCATGAAGGACGGCCTGCCGGGCTTCCGTGCGCGCGCCTCGCAAGGTCGCATGATCGCCGAGGTGGCCAAGGCCTTCGGTCAGACCGGTGGCGTGGCGGTGATCGAGGCCCCGACCGGCACTGGCAAGTCGATGGCTTACCTGATTGCCGGGGTGGAGGTGGCGCGCTTCCAGAAGAAGAAGCTGCTGATCGCCACTGCCACGGTGGCGCTGCAGGAGCAGCTGGTGCAGCGTGACATCCCGCTGTATCTGCAGCTCAACGGCATCGAAGCCAAGGTCGCGCTGGCGAAGGGGCGCGGGCGTTATCTGTGCCCGCGCAACCTCGCCATGGCCGCGAACAGCATCAACGACACCGCGCAGATGGGCCTGGCCGGCTTCGATGCGGACCTGGTGTTGTGGACCCGGCCACCGCAACCGCGCGACAAGCAGGCGCTGGCGAAACTGCGCGAGGCCTTCGACCACCACGAGTGGGACGGCGACATGGATACGGCGCCCGAATCGGTCAGCGACCTGTTGCGCCCGATGGTCACCACCAGTGCCGGCGGCTGCACCGGACGCAAATGCGCGCAGTTCATGGTCTGCCCCTTCTTTGCGGCGCGCCGCGCGGTGGATGACGCCGAGATCATCGTGGCCAACCAGGACCTGGTGCTGGCCGACCTGACCATGCCGGGCGAGGATGAGGGCTGGGGCGGAATCATCCTGCCGCGCCCGGATGAAACGCTGTACATCTTCGACGAGGGCCACCACGTTCCCGCCAAGGCGATCGACCGCGGTGCGTCCGAGATCTACATGACCGCCAGCGTGCGCCAGCTGAGCCGGCTCGGCCGTCAGGTGCATGCTGCCTACTCGCTCACCGACAAGGAACGTCTGGGCAAGCTCAGCCTCGACCAGGGCGACGAGAAGCTGCAGCAACTGAGCAACGCCCTGGAAGAAATCGAAAAGGAAATCCGCCTCGGCTGGCTGCCCGACCCCGGCGAAAGCGAACCGATGTACCGCGGCTCCATGGGCCAGTTGCCCGAGCCGTGGGTGCGGCACGCGCGCGAACTCGACCTGTTCACCGGCGAAGTGCAGCGCTGGCTCGTCGCGGTGCGTCGCGCCGTGGTCGAGATGACCGACGGCGGCCCCACCCAGGAGGCACTTTCACGTGAGCTCGGCATCGCACTGGAACGCATCGGCAAGCAGGCCAGTTGCTGGCGCGCCTGGGCCAGCGAAGACTCCGACACGGCACCGCCGCTGGCACGTTGGGTCACCCTCGGTGCCGACCAGCAGCTGGTTTGCCACGCCTCGGCCGTATCGGCCGGCGGCCTGCTGCGCAACGTGCTGTGGGGCAATGCCAGCGGCGTGCTGATGACCTCGGCCACGCTCAGCGCCGGCGGCAATTTCCGCGGCTTCGCCGATGCCGTCGGGCTGCCCGACGACGCGGTCACGCTGAGCCTGCCCTCACCCTTCGACCTGGCCAGCCAGGCACGCCTCGAAGTGCCTGCGATGCGCACCCTGCCCGATGCGCGCGAGGCGCATGCCGAGGAAATCAGCGAATGGCTGGCCGAGAACCTCGACTGGGGCGCCGGCAACCTGGTGCTGTTCACCTCGCGCGTAAAACTCGACCGCGTGCTGCAGAAGCTGCCGATCGCGCAGGTGCGCAAGGTGCGCGCGCAGGGCTCGCTGGGCAAGTCGCAATTGATTGCCGAGCACTGTGCCGACGTCGAGGCGGGCAAGGGCAGCACCCTGTTCGGGCTGGCCTCGTTCGGCGAAGGCCTCGACCTGCCGGGCAAACTGTGCGAGACCGTGGTGATCACCCAGCTGCCGTTTGCAGTGCCCACCGATCCGGTCGGCGCCACCTATGCCGAATGGCTGGAGTCACGCGGGCGCAACCCCTTCATCGAAGTAAGCATTCCCGAGGCCACCCGGCTGCTGACCCAGTACTGCGGCCGGCTGATCCGCAACGAGACCGATCGCGGTCGCATCGTGCTGCTCGATCGCCGCGTAGTCACCAAGCGCTACGGCGCGGGCATGCTGCGGGCGCTGCCGCCGTTCGAGCGGGTCATCGAGCGCACGCCATGATCATCCGCCAGTCCGATGGCCGCTCGCAGCTCTGGAAGAACGGGCTGGGCCGCACACGTGAAATAGCCGTCCATCCGTCATCGGCGGGCAGCCAGGATTTCGTGTGGCGAGTGAGCGTGGCCGAAGTCGACAGCGCGGCACCGTTTTCGCGTTTTCCCGGCATCGATCGGCACATCGTGCTGCTCGACGGGGCCGGCTTCACGATGCGGCTGGATGACGGACAGGTGCATGCACTGACCACGCCACTGGCGCCGTTCGCCTTCGCCGGCGAACTCGGCGTGGAGATCACCTTGGCCGGTGGCGCCACGCAGGATTTCAACCTGATGCTGCGCCGTAGCGAGGCGGGCGGGCGCGTCATCCCCTGGTTGACGGCAGGCGAGCACCGGCTGGCGCCGTCCACCGTGCTGGTCTACTGCGCGCGAGGGATGATAGATACCGACGAAGGGACGCTCCTGCCTGGTGATGCATGGCGAGCGGCGCCAGCTCATGGCCTGATCCATCTGCACGATGGCGCTGCGGGCCTGCTGGTGCAGGTTGAGATCCTCAACCACTGAGTGTGGCTCCGGCTCGCCTATACTCGGGCAACTCCCGAACCCGGTGACCTCCATGTCCGTACTGATCCTTGGCCTGCTGATCTTCCTCGGTATCCATTCACTGCGGATCTTCGCCCATGACTGGCGCAACCGTCAGGTCGCGCGACTGGGCGAGAAACGCTGGAAGGGTCTGTATGCGCTGGTGTCGCTGATCGGCTTCGTGCTGATCTGCTGGGGCTTCGGGCTGGCCCGGCAACACCCGGTTCACCTGTATACCCCGCCGATGGCGCTGCGTCATCTCAATGCGCTGTTCACCCTGATTGCGCTGGTGCTGTTTTTCGCTGCACGGGTGCCGCGCAATCATTTCAAGGCGAAAATCGGCCATCCACAATTGGCGGCGGTGAAAGTATGGGCATTCGGCCACCTGCTGGCGACCGGCATGCTGCATGACGTGGTGCTGTTTGGCGCGTTCCTGCTGTGGGCGGTGGTGCTGTTCGTGGTGTCGAAACGGCAGGACCGCCTCGCCGGCAAGGTGTATCCGGCAGGTACGCTGCGCGGGGATGTGCTGACTGTGGTCATTGGCGTGGCGGTGTGGATCGCCTTCGCTTTCTGGCTCCATCTGTGGCTGTTCGGCGTCAACCCGATGGCCTGATCCGTCGCGACAGGGGTGTCGGGAGTCATCTGGGTAGCGCGCCATCGCCGCGCTAACATGGCTGCCATTCCAACCCGCGAGGACCGTCACATGGCTGGTTTCCTGCTTTGGCTGTTGCTGCTGGTGTTCTGCTGGCCGCTCGCGTTGCTGGCGCTGGTGCTGTATCCGATCGTGTGGCTGCTGTTGCTGCCGCTGCGCCTGGTCGGCATCACGGTGGGTGCGGTGTTTGCGTTCCTCGGCGCCCTGCTGATGCTGCCGGCGCGGGTGCTGCGCGGCCGCCCGGTCTAGCTGCCGCATGGACAAACCGCACTCGCCTGCCTGCGAGCGCAATCGCGAACCGATCCTGCAGGTACTGCGTGAGCAGTTGGCCGATGGTCGGCGCGTGCTGGAGATCGGCAGCGGCACCGGCCAGCACGCCGTGCACTTCGCCGCGGCCCTGCCGCATCTGATCTGGCAGAGCTCGGACCGCGCCGAAAACCTGCCAGGCATCCGCGCGTGGCTGGACGAGGCCGCGTTGCCGAACACCCCGGCACCGCTGGAGTTCGATGTCGGCGGCAGCTGGCCGCAGCAGTCATTCGACGCTATCTTCAGCGCCAACACCTTGCACATCATGGCGTGGCCCGAAGTGCAGCAACTGTTTGCGCGCCTGCCGACGATCAGCGCCGCTGGCACGCGCCTGATCATCTACGGCCCGTTCAACGACAACGGCCGCTACAGCAGCGACAGCAATGCCGCCTTCGATCAATGGCTGCAGGCGCGCGGCAGCCACATGGCGATTCGCGATGCCGAGGCGGTCGATGCCCTGGCTGCGAAAGCCGGCTTCCAGCTGCTGGACGACATCGCCATGCCTGCCAACAATCGCTGTCGTGTATGGCGGCGCGGCGGCAGCTGAGCACCGTCCTGCATAAACGGGGCGAAGCGCGTACAAAGGCGACATGAAATTGATCGATACCCTCACCCCCTGCCCCTGCGGCAACCCGGACGGATACCGCCAGTGCTGTGGTCCGCTGCACGATGGCGGGGCAGCGAGCAGTGCCGAGCAACTGATGCGCTCGCGCTACAGCGCGTATGTGCTCAAGCGCGAGGACTACCTGCTGGCCAGCTGGCACGTCGACACGCGGCCGGCCTCGCTGCATCTGGCCGCGCAACAACCGCCGCCGAGCTGGCTGGGCCTGGAGATCCGGCAGCATGCGGTCGTCGATGATGAGCATGCCATCGTGGAATTCGTTGCGCGCTATCGGCTCGGCGGCGGCCGCGCACAGCGGCAGCATGAAACCAGTCGCTTCGTGCGCGAAGCCGGCCGCTGGTATTACCTCGACGGCGAACTCAGGAACTGAGTCACCGCACTCGCTCGCAGGAGCCCGCTCAGAAACCCTGCACGCCGGCGGCGTGCAGGCGCGCGGCTTGCGCACGAACCTCGACGCTGGCGAAGAATTCCACCAGCTGATGGGCACGACCAGCACCAATGCCATCCAATGCCTGCCATTCGCTCGCTTCGCGCGCACTCAACGCCGCCCAGCTGGATGACCCGGAGGGCACGCGTGCCGGCACGCCCAGCGCCTGCAGCCAGCGGGCAAACGGACGTTCGCGGGCGCCAGCAAAGGAATGTGCCAGCGCCGCCGCACGAACCCCGCCGATGCCATCGACCGATGCCAGTTGTGCCGGGGTCAGGCTCATCCAGTCGAGCAATTGATGCACCAGACCGGCCTCGATCAATGCCTGCCAGGTATCGGCACCCACACCATCCAGCCGCAATCCCTGCCTGCCGCCAAGCCATACCAGTCGCGCCAGAAATTGCTGCTGGCACAGCGCATCCGCCTGCCAGCAGGTGAGCGCGGTATGGGCGGTGGGATCGGGCACCGTGATCGGAACGCGCTGCTTGCTGCGCCACGCCACCGACTGCAGGCGCGGAATGGTCAGGCCGGCAAGCGCCACCTCGACCTGATCACCGGGCCGGATATCCAGCGCCTGCCAGCGCTTTAGCGAGCCGACACTGACCCTTTGCACCCGATGGTCGTCAAGCTGCACCGGATCGAGCTGCAGCACGGGCGTGATGCGGCCGCTGCGGCCGATGGTGAACTCCACGCCGCGCACCTCGGCCAGCGCGGAGGCGGCAGGGTATTTCCACGCTACTGCCCAGCCTGGCGTCGCCGCCTGCCATGTCGTTGCATCGGGACGATGGCCCTGGCGGACCACGGTGCCGTCGGCGGCAAATGGCATGGCGTGCCGATACCAGCGCTCGCGCCAGCGCTTTACCTCATCCATCGAGCTGACCGGCCGAGTGTAAGTGACGCTGTCCGGCAGGCCCATCGCGCCGAGCCCGGCCAGGCGCGATGGCATGTCCGCCGGCCCGCTGGGCCAGTCCCACACGAACAGGCCGATATGCGCGGCGGTGTCCGCATCCAGCGCTTCGCGTGCCAGCGCGCCGGCCACGATGGAACGCGCATTGGCGCCGCCATCGTCGACCTGCACGTGGCCGGGGCGGCGCCAGTACAGCTCGCCTTGCAGCACCACGCGTGCAGGCGCATGGGTCAGGTGCTGCGGGATCGAAGCGATCAGGCGCGCACTGGCCATCCAGTCGCTGCCGTGCAGGCCATCACCGCGACTGGTGACCTGGCCCAATTGGCCGTCCAGATACAACAGCGTCACCGCCACACCATCGGCCTTGGGCTGTACCCACAAATCCTGATCCGACCGCTCGCCCATCCATGCCTCCAGCGCCGCAGCGTCAGGCAGCTTGGCCAGCCCGGTCTGCGCTACCGCCGAAGTGGCGCGGCCGCCGGCATCGGCAAGATGGGCAAGTGGCGGCGGCGCCTGCGCGGGGAAGCAGTGGCGCCATTGTTCGAGCCGATGCATCGCCTGATCGTAGATTGCGTCGTCGACCGGCGACTGCCCGCTGACCCGGTAGGCATGGTTCCAGCCATCGAGTCGCTCGTGCAGTGCCTGCAACTCCTGCTGCGCCTGCGCCGGCGACCAGTCCGGACACGAGGTCGCCTGTGCCACCTGCATGGTCGACGCCATCAGGCTGGCCAGTGTCAACCATCTCTTGCTGCGCATGTCGGTGCTCCCCTGCGTGGACATGTGCCACAAGCTAGCCAGCCGCGCCCGAGCGGGGCAGCCGATAATGCCGACCCGCGCTGTAGGCATGCAGCCTCACCCGCTATGAGGTTGTTGACCCTGCGAAGTGCAGCGTGATCTCGCCAGTGAACTTTCCCGCCGGGCCGAAGCTTCGCTCCACGATCACGCCGGCACCGTCATGTCCGATCGCCACCACGGTGCTGGCCCGCGTGCCGTAGTCCTGGCCGCGAATGAAGGCACTGGAGAGCCAGCGCTCCCGCTCCAGTCCAATCCCGGTGTCAGGCAGTTGCAGATCCGCCGCCACCTGTTCGTCGGCAAGCGCCTCGAACAGCGGCGCGAAGTCACGGTCGCCGCCGTCACCGATCCAATGCTGCAGGCGGCGCATCAGCGCCTGCGTCTTCGGCCACGGCGTGTTGAAGTCGGCATTCGACAAACCGTGCACGCCATCGCTCACCCGTTGCGCACGAGCGGCGGGACGATTACCCAGATAGAACGCCGACTGCGCATCGAAGGTGAGCAAGTTGAACGGCCGATAGTCCGCGGCCGCCAGCCGCAGTTGCTCCGCGTGAGTGGCTGCATCCGCGCTGCCGCTGAGGTAGTCGGTCGCCAGCCACCCGCGCGAGCTGCCGCGCTGCGGATCGCGCTGGTCGCGCACGTTGGTCACCACGCAGCAGCGCCCGACGTCCGACACACCCAGCCAGGTGCCGCCGGCTTCGAGATCACGCCCGCCGATGATCGGCGCATCGGCCCAACGCGCCAGCGGCGCGCTCGGACGCGCATGGAATTCATCGCGATTGCCCGCCAGCAGCAGTCGCCAGCGCGGATGACTGCGCCAGGCAAAGGCGATCAGGCACATGCCGGCGCTACCCCGGTGCACGGTCGCTGCAACGCACGCTGGCGCACCGCCGCCACCCAGCGCGCCGCCACTGCCGGCGAGGTGATGCATACGGCCTCGTCGGTACGGGTGGTCACCGCGCGCTCCAGCAGCTGGATATCCGCCTCGTGCTGGCGCGCGACGTGCGGGTCTTCGAAGAAGATCGCGCGCTGGCAGCGGCGTTCCAGCACCAGATCGGCGATCTGCGCATCGCCGCCCATCGGGCCGCTCTGATAGCGCTGCGCCCACAAGCGATCTTTCGGCCAGCCGCGACTCCAGGCCAGCTCGTTCAGTCGCTGACCGGTCGTGCCTGTGGCTACGCGATGCGCGTAGCGCGACAACACATCAAAATGCTCGGCAGCGAAAGCCAGCATCTGCGGCTTCATCGCATCGTGTGCAATCAGGGCCAGCGTGCGCGCTTCCAGCGCATGAAACACATCGGCCCCTTCGTCGGGTGCGAGGCCGGCATGGATACGCTCCATCTCGATCCAGTCGCGCGCCGAGGCCACCGTCGAAATGAACGGCTTGCCGTGGATCACGCACTGGCGCTTGAGCGCCACCGCCTCGGGAAAGATCGAGGACGGATCCACCGGGTCGACCAGATAGATCGCACCATCCAGCACGCGCCCGGGTTGATCCAGGCCGACCACCTCGGCGACCAGTTTCATCAGGCCTCCCTCGCGTCCGTTCGGGTAACGCCGCAAGGCGGCATAGTCGGCCAGCCGTCCGGAGCGAACGATCGCCTCGTAGGTACGGCCCACGGTGTGCAGGCCCAACTGCAATTCACGGATGCCGTGCTCGCAGGCGCGCAGCCAGCGGAACAGCGCCGCGTCGTCGTTGCTGTGGTGAAGCTGGTTGGCGGCGAGGCCAAGGCGCATGCTGTCTGCTCCGCGGAGGGTGGACTTGATGGCTCACTGTCGGTATCAACCCGACAACGAGCGCAGGAATGTAGCGGTCGATGGCGACGGCAGCCTTTCACGCACCGTGTCGTCAGCTCAAGCCAGCTGCGACCGGCACCAGCACGACCACCTTGCTGTACATCCGGGTGGCGGGCAGCAAGGTGGTTTGACGATAGCGCAGAAGGCCGCGTTGCGGATGCTGAAATGCGCGCTCGCCTCCTTCGCGCGCCAGCACCGCGTGCTGATGCCAGAGCCGCGCAAAGTCGGGGCTTTCCTTCTGCAGTTCAGTCACGCGTTCGCGCAGCGGGCTGTCGCTGGCCTGCTGCGCCATATCCGCACGGCACTCGGCCAGCAGGCGCTGCGCACGCTGCTCCCAGTCGCAGATGAAGCGGCGCGCGACCGGCTGCAAAAACACAAACCGAAGCAGGCAGGGTTCGCCGCCGCCGAACCATGGCTGGAACAGCTGCTCGGCCGCGTCGTTGTACGCCTGCACGCACCAACCGCCATCAAGTAGGTAGGCCGGTGCCACGATGGTCTGCAGCAGTGCGGCCAGTGCCGGATCGACCGACCCCGTGCCTGAACTGGCCGCCGGAGAGGGATCGCGCCGATGCGCCAGCTCGAACAGGTAGCCACGCTCGGTCAGGCTCAGTCGCAGCACGTCGGCCAACCGTGCAGCGGCGGCCGCGGAGATCTGGATATCACGCCCCTGCTCGATCCAGGTGTACCAGGTGGTGCTGAGGCCACAGAGCAAGGCCACCTCTTCCCGCCGCAGACCCGGTGTGCGTCGACGTGCGCCGGGCGCAATGGTCTGTCCCATGTCAGCCGGGCTCAATGCCGCCCGCCGCGTGCGCAGAAAATCGCCCAGCAGGTGCCGATCTTCAGCCGCGGTGTCCTGAGGGGTAGTCATGGATACCAGTATAAGCAGGCAACTTATCCCGGTGTCAGGCGCGCGCCACAATCGCCCTCCACCTCACCGCGGAGTCGCGCCATGACTGCTTCCGAACCGAACTTCGTCGCCACCCAGTACGCGCCGCGGGCGCACGAATACCTGCACAGCGCCACCCACAGCAGCGGCGCCGACCTGGACCAGGTCGAAGCAGCGCTGCGGGGCCGGAATGGCGCGCGGGTACTCGACCTTGGCTGCGGCGGCGGCCACGTCACCTATCTTGCCGCGCCGCATGTCGCCAGCGTGGTTGCCTGCGATGTCACCTCCACGATGCTGGCCGTGGTTGCCGAGACGGCCGCGGCACGTGGCCATGCCAACGTCAGTACCCAGCAGGCCGCGGCGGAGAACCTGCTGTTCGAGAGCGCAAGTTTCGATGTGGTGCTGGCCCGCTATACCAGCCATCACTGGGATGATTTCGAGGCGGGCCTGCGCGAGGCGCGGCGTGTGCTCAAGCCCGATGGCCTGGCGATCTTCATCGATGTGGTCGCGCCCGGATCCGCCCTGCTCGACACCCATCTGCAAACGCTGGAACTGCTGCGCGATGGCTCGCACGTGCGCAACTACAGCAGCGGTGAATGGATCGCTGCGCTCACCCGCGCGGGTTTTGCGATCACCAGCCTGACCCCGCGAAAGCTGCACCTCGCCTTCGATGCCTGGGTAACACGCACGCAGACCAGCGTCACCCACATCGCCGCCATCCGCTCACTGCAGATGGCGGCACCGACCCGCGTACGCGAGCATTTCGCAACGGCGGCCGATGGCAGTTTCGACCTCGACACGCTGACCCTGACCGCCAACCCGTCCACCGGTTGATCGGGCTAACCGAAAAACCAGTAGCACACGCCGATCGAGGCCAGCACGCCGGCGAGGTCGGCCAGCAGGGCGCAGCCGATGGTATGGCGCACGCGGCGGATACCGACCGCGCCGTAGTACACCGCGACCACGAAAAAGGTGGTTTCAGTGCTGCCCTGCATGGTGGCGGCGAGCAGGGCCGGGAAACTGTCAACACCGGAATGATGCATCGTCTCGATCAACATCGCCCGTGCGGCGCTGCCGGAGAACGGCTTGACCAGGGCGGTCGGTAGCGCGTCGACGAAGCGCGCATCCAGCCCTGCATGCAGCACCAGCCAGCGGATGCCATCCAGCGCGAAATCCAGTGCACCCGATGCCCGCAGCACGCCGACGGCACACAGCATGCCGATCAGATACGGCAGCAGATCCTTCGCGACGTCAAAGCCCTGCTTGGCACCGTCGACGAAACTCTCGAACAGCGGCACCTTTCGCCAGGCCCCCACGCTGACAAAGGTGATGATCACGCCGAACAACAGCAGGTTGCCCATCAGCCCGGACAGCGAGGCCAGCGCCGCGGCCGTCATCGAGCTCAGCAGCGCGATGAAACCACCCAGCAGCAGGGCCGAGCTGGCCATCCAGGCCAGCACCACCGGATCACGCAGGCGCAGCTTCTGCATGAACGCGACGCTTAGAAATCCGGTCAGCGTCGAGGCGCTGGTGGCCAGCAGGATCGGCAGGAACACCAGGGTGGGATCGTGCGCGCCGGCCTGCGCCCGGTACATGAACACGGTGACCGGCAGCAGGGTCAGCGATGAAGCGTTGAGCACCAGAAACAGGATCTGCGCGTTGCTGGCCGTATCCGTCGAAGGATTCAGCGTCTGCAATTCACGCATCGCGCGCAGGCCGATCGGGGTGGCAGCGTTGTCCAGCCCCAGCACGTTGGCGGCGAAGTTCATCGTGATCAGGCCGATCGCCGGGTGACCGCGCGGCACCTCGGGCATCAGCCGCGCGAACAGCGGCCCGAGCATCCGCGCCAGCCGGTCGACCAGACCGGCCTGCTCGGCAATTCGCAGAAAGCCAAGCCAGAGGGTCAGCGTGCCGAACAGCAGCAACATCACCTTGACCGATAGATCAGCCATGTCGAACAGCGCCGCCACCACCGCCGCGAACACGCCCTCGTCGCCACCGATCAGCCAGCGCGCCAGCGCCGCCACCGCGGCAGTGAGGAAAAAACCAAGCCAGAGTCTGTTGAGCACGCTACCCGCCAATGAACATCGTCGGCGTCGAGCTTAACCAAGCTCGCCCCTGCTTGGGCAGGGGCGAGCTTCGAGACCTGCTCAGGCGACCTGGGCGTGGGCGATCCGCTTCAGCTCGCTGAGTGCGGCGGCAATCGAGCCGGCCGCCTCGCGACCATCATGCACCGCGCGCACCACCAGGTCGGCGCCGCGCATGTTGTCGCCGCCGGCGAAGACCTGCGGGTGGCCCGTCTGGAATGGCAGGCGGTTGGCACCACCGGCCAGGATGCGGCCACTGGCGTCCAGCTCGATGCCGAACTTTGCGCACCACGCCGGCGGACTCGGGCGAAAGCCGAAGGCCTGGATCACCACATCGGCACGCAGCTCGGTTTCGCTGCCTTCGACATGGCGCGGGCGCGGACGCCCATCGCCACTGTCGACCAGTTCGGTGGTGACCACGCGCACGGCGCGAGCCCGCCCCTCTTCGCCGAGGATTTCCAGCGGCTGGCGATGGAACAGGAAGTTGACGCCTTCCTCGCGGCTGTAACCCACCTCGCGACGCGAGCCGGGCATGCTGACCTCATCGCGCCGATAGGCGCAGGTGACCGATGCCGCGCCGAGACGAATCGCGGTGCGATTGCAGTCCATGCCGGTGTCGCCGCCGCCGAGCACCACCACGTGCTTGCCGTTGAGGTCGAGCGCGGGCGGAATCGGCTGATCGTCGAGCAGACGCTCGGCGTTGGCGATCAGGAACGGCAGCGCGTCGTGCACGCCGGCAAGCTCACGGCCAGGCAGTTCGCCGTCAACAAAAGTGTAGGCACCGGTACCGATGAACACCGCGTCGTAGTCGGTCAGCAGGGTCTCGAAGCCGATGTCGCGACGGACTTCCATCCCGAGGTGGAACTTCACGCCCATGCCTTCAAGCACCTCGCGCCGCACGCGCACCACCGACTTGTCCAGCTTGAACGGCGGAATGCCGAAGGTAAGCAGGCCACCGATTTCACGCTGGCGATCGAACACATCCACCGCGATGCCGGCACGGCGCAGCCTGTCGGCACAGGACAGGCCTGCCGGGCCGGCACCGACCACGGCGACGCGATGGCCGGTCTCGACCACGCCGGAGAGATCCGGCCGCCAGCCCTGGCGAAACGCCTCGTCGGTGATCGAGCGTTCGATGCTGCCAATCGTGACCGAGCCAAAATCACCCTGCTCCAGCGTGCACGCACCTTCGCACAAACGATCCTGCGGACACACGCGGCCGCAGATTTCCGGCAGCGGGTTGGTCTCGTGCATCAGGGTTGCCGCCTCGAACAGGCGCCCCTCCTGCACCAACTTCAGCCAGTCGGGAATGTAGTTGTGCACCGGGCAGGCGTGTTCGCAATACGGGTTGCCGCAGTCGAGGCAGCGCTCAGCCTGACCGACCACGCCGGCCGGCGTGAAGTCGCCACTGATCTCGCCATAACCGAGCACACGAATCGCCACCGGTACTGCCTTGGGCGGCTGTCGCGGCAGGTTGAGGAACTGGAAGAGTTTGTCGGTCATGGCTGAAATCCGGGAGTGAGGAACGAGGAGCGAGAAACGAGAGAAAGCAAAAACAGGCCGGTGCTCTCTCGTTTCTCACTCCTCCACACTCTCTTCTCGCTCGTGTTCATGCCGCCCTCCGCAACTCTTCGGCCAGCGCATCGAGACTCGCCGCCTTCGGCTTGACCAGCCAGAAACGCTGCAGCACGCCGCGGAAATCGTCCTGCAGCTGGCGACCCCAGGCGCTGCCGGTCAGCTCGACGTGGCGCGCGATCAGGCCACGCAGGTGCTGCATGTAGTGCTCCATGCCCTCCGGCGAGATGCGCACGATGTCGACCAGCTCGTGGTTGTAGCAATCGACGAAGCTGCGTTCCAGGTCGAGCACGTAGGCGAAACCGCCGGTCATGCCCGCACCGAAGTTGAGTCCGCACGCCCCCAGCACCGCCACCACGCCGCCGGTCATGTATTCGCAGCAGTGATCGCCGGCGCCTTCGATCACCGCCAGCGCGCCGGAGTTGCGCACGCCGAAGCGTTCGCCCGCGCGACCGGCGGCGAACAGCTCGCCACCAGTGGCACCGTACAGGCAGGTGTTGCCGAGGATCGAGGCATCCTGGCTGGCAAACGGCGAATCCGCCGGCGGACGTACCAGGATGCGGCCGCCGGCCATGCCCTTGCCCACGCCATCGTTGGCTTCGCCGGTCAGCTCGATATGCACGCCACCGGCATTCCACGCGCCCAGGCTCTGCCCTGCGCTGCCGTCGAGCTGCAGCGTGATCGGTCGGGTCATGCCCTGGTCGCCCCAGCGCCGCGCCACGTCGCCGGACAGGCGCGCGCCGATGGCGCGGTCGGTGTTGGCGATCGCGTAGCGGAAGCTGCCGCCACTGCCAAAGTCAACCACAGGCGTGGTATCGGCCGCGATGCGGTTGGCCAGTTCGGCCTCGTCACGCATCGGGTTGCGCGGCAGGGTACAGGCGGTGTCGACATCGACGCCAAGACCGTCGAGGGCGACCAGCCGCGACAGATCGAGCTGCCGCTGTACCGGCGTGCTGCCCTCGACCTGCTGCAACAGGTCACTGCGACCGACCAGTTCGCCAAGGCTGCGCACGCCCAGTCGCGCCAGATGTGCGCGCACGTCCTCGGCAACGAAACGGAAGTAGTTCATCACCATCTCGGGCAGGCCGATGAAGTGATCGTGGCGCAATACCTCGTTCTGCGTCGCCACGCCGGTGGCGCAGTTGTTGAGGTGGCAGATGCGCAGATATTTGCAGCCCAGCGCCACCATCGGGCCGGTGCCGAAGCCGAAACTCTCGGCGCCGAGCATGGCCGCCTTGATCACGTCCAGGCCGGTCTTCAGGCCACCATCGGTCTGCAGCCGCACGCGCCCGCGCAGGCCGTTGCGACGCAGGGTCTGCTGGGTTTCGGCGACGCCCAGTTCCCACGGAGTACCGGCGTACTTGATCGAGGTGAGCGGGCTGGCACCGGTGCCGCCGTCGTGGCCGGAAACGGTGATCAGATCTGCACCCGCCTTGACCACACCGGCCGCCACGGTACCCACGCCGGCATGCGAGACCAGCTTCACCGAGATCAGTGCGGTCGGATTGATCTCCTTCAGATCATGGATCAATTGCGCCAGATCCTCGATCGAATAGATGTCGTGGTGCGGCGGCGGCGAGATCAGGCCGATACCTGGCTTCGCATAGCGCAGCCGCGCAATGGTCGCGTCCACCTTGTGTCCGGGCAGCTGACCGCCCTCGCCCGGCTTGGCGCCCTGCGCCACCTTGATCTGCAGCACTTCGGCGTTGATCAGGTAAGTCGGGGTGACGCCGAAACGACCCGAGGCGACCTGCTTGATCTTGGACATTTTCTTGGTGCCGTAGCGGGCCGGGTCTTCACCGCCCTCGCCCGAATTGCTGCGCGCACCGAGCCGGTTCATCGCGATCGCCAGCGCTTCGTGAGCTTCCGGCGACAACGCACCCAACGACATCCCGGCGGAGTCGAAGCGCTTGAGGATCGCCTCGGTCGGCTCGACCTGTTCCAGCGCGATTTCGGCACCGGCCGCGCGCGGCAACAGCAGGTCGCGCAGCGCCGAGGGTGGCCGCGTGTCGACATGCTGGGCATAGCGGCGGTAGTCATCCATCGAGCCGCTGCGCACCGCCTTCTGCAACGAGTCGATCACGTCCGGGTTGTACATGTGGTACTCGCCGCCATGCACGAACTTGTAGATGCCACCGGCACGCAGCGGCTGCGCCTCGTTCCATGCATCGGCTGCCAGCAGCCGCTGATCGTGCTCGAGGTCGGCAAAGCCGGCGCCACCGATGCGCGAGGGCGTGCCGGCAAAACACAGCTCCACCACTTCCGGTGCCAGCCCGACGATCTCGAACAGCTGCGCGCCGCGATAGCCGGCAATGGTCGAGATGCCCATTTTGGAAAGGATCTTCAACAGGCCCTTGCGGATGCCGCGGCGATAGCTGCGCCCGATCTCCCGCGGCGTACCGTCGCCGCGCTTGAGGTGACCGTCGCGACCGAGTTCGAACAGGCTTTGATAAGCCAGCCACGGGTAGATCGCGGTGGCACCAAAACCGATCAGGCAGGCGAACTGGTGCGCGTCGCGGGTGGTGGCGGTTTCCACCAGCAGGTTGCACTGGCAGCGCAGGCCGCTCTCGATCAGATGGGCATGGATCGCGCCGACTGCGAGCAAGGCGTGCGCCGGCAAGGTGTCCTGCCGCGGATAACGGTCGGTGATGAAGACCATGCCGGCACCGGCAGCTACGCCAGCCTCCGCCTCGCGACAGAAGCGACGCAAGGCTGCTTCCAGACCTTCTTCGGGCGGGTAGCAAAGATCGATCGTCACCGTGGCATTGACGAACTGCGGCATCGCCAAAATCTGGCGCAGTTTTCGCTGCGAACAGATCGGCGAGTTGAGCAGGGTCTGCCGGGCGTTGTCAGCAGACAATTCGAACAGATTGCCCTCGGGGCCGATCTGGGTGGTCAGCGACATCACCAGCCGTTCGCGCAATGGATCGATCGGCGGGTTGGTGACCTGGGCGAAGGCCTCGCGGAAACGATCGAACAACGGCCGCACCTGACGCGACATCACCGCCAGCGGCGTGTCGTCGCCCATGGAACCGGTGGCCTCGGCCTCGGTCTCGGCCAGCACCTTGAGCACGCTTTCGCGCTCTTCGCGACTGAGCCCGTACAGTTTCTGGTAACGGCGCAGTTCATTCGCGGGCAGCGGCTCGGCGGCGAGACTGGGGTCGATCAGATCGGATTCGAGGTAGTTCACGCCCTCACGCAGCCAGTCGCGGAACGGCGCACGGTTGCGATTGATCGCATCGATGTCGGCATCAAGCAGCAGGCGCTTTTGCGCGAAATCCACCGCCAGCATCTGGCCCGACCCGAGCCGCCCCTTGGCCAGCACGCGCGAAGCGGGCACGTCCCACAGACCCGCCTCGGACGCGACGATCAGGTGGTTGTCGTCCGACAGCGCCCAGCGCGCCGGTCGCAGCCCGTTGCGGTCCAGCGTGCACACGGCGTACCGGCCATCGCACATCACCAGCCCGGCCGGGCCGTCCCAGGGTTCGCTGTGCAGCGCGTAATACTCGTAGAAGCCGACCAGGTCCTCGTCCAGATCCTCGCGCGCCGCGTAGGCCGGCGGCACCAGCACACGCATCGCTGCCAGCATGTCCAGGCCACCGGCCAGCAATACTTCCAGCGCGTTATCCAGACTCTCCGAATCGGACCCGGTCTGGCGTACCAGCGGACCGATGTCGGTGAGATCGACCAGTGGCGAGCGCAGCACCGCCTCGCGCGCCTGCATCCAGCGCCGGTTGCCGCGGATGGTGTTGATCTCGCCGTTGTGCGCCAGCAAGCGGAACGGCTGCGCCAGCCGCCACTGCGGCGTGGTGTTGGTGGAAAAGCGCTGGTGGAAAACCACTGCGTCGCTGACCAGGGCAGGATGCTGAAGATCGGCAAACACCTCACGCAGGTGGCCGGGTGCAGCCATCGCCTTGTAACCGATCACCTCGGCTGACAGGCTCACCACGTAAAACTGGGCGTCCTCCACCAGCGCTGCCTCGGCGCGCCGGCGCGCGCGGAACATGGCTCGCTCGAATGCCGCACCGTCCATGCCTGGCGCGGCGTTGACGAAGACCTGGCGCACGCGTGGACAGGTCGCGTTGGACAGCGGACCACAAGCATCGGCGTTGATCGGGACGTCGCGCCAGCCGGCAAGCGACAGGCCGGCCTCGACGAGATGTCGCTCGAGTTCGACGGTGGCCGCTTCCCCGCCGGCAGGATCGAGAAACACCAGGCCGGCCGCAAAGCGCTCGGCCACAATAATACCCACCTCCGCCGCCAGCGCGCGCAACCAGGGCGCCGGGCCATGGATCAGCACGCCGCAGCCATCGCCACTGATGCCATCCGCGTTCACGCCGCCGCGGTGAGAAAGTTTGCCCAGCGCTGAAAAAGCAGTATCGACCACCCACGCGCTGGCGCGCCCATCGACCTGCGCGACCAAACCAAAGCCGCAACTGTCGTGTTCGAACGACGGCTCATACAACGTGGTACTGCCTGACTGTGCCATCTTGCCTCCCCGGCGGACGGTGTTGCTTGGCGCGCGCAGCCGGCGATGCCGGAAGCACGGTCGCTGCACACGGGTGTACACCCGACTTAAGCACACTTGCTGCGTCGCGTCAAAATTTATTTGGACGGCTATATGTCCGAATGGAGATGACGCCAGCGGACGAAAGCGACCCGCGAGAGGGGGCAATCCACGGCCTGTCTCGCTGTCCGGGCCCACCTCGGTGATAATCCACGGATGCCCAAGCCCTTTTCGCTCCCCCGTCCGTTCGCGCCCACCCTGCTCGTCATCGCGCTGGCCTGCTGTCTGCCCATCGCACCCGCCATGGCCGTTCAGGATGGCAAAAGCCTGGCAGAACAGACCCAGGCCAAACGGAAGCTGGCCGACCTGCACAGCAAGATGGAGGCGCTTGCCAGGCAACAGGCCGATACAGCCGCACGGCGTGACTCGGCCAATGCCGAACTGGCCCGGCAGGCCAATGCGCTGGCCATCGCTGCCAGGGCAGTACGCCAGACCGACGCCGACATGGCGGCCAAGCAACAGCAACTTGACCAGTTGCAGGAACAACGCAACAGTCTCAAGCAGACCCTGGACCAGCAGCGCGCGGCGATTGCCGACCTGCTGCGTGCCACCTATGCGCTGGGCCATGGCTCGGACCTGCGCCTGCTGTTGGGCGACGAGGATGTGGCACGCATTTCCCGCGCCCTGGTGTATTCGAAGTATTTTCAGCAGGATCGGCTGCAACGGGTACAAAAATTGATGGCTGACCTGTCCCGATTGCAGGATCTGGAAACGTCGATCACCGCCGAGCAGCAAGCACTGGTGGCGATCAAGGCCCAGCGCGAGAAGCAGACCAGGACGCTGGCCGCACAGCGCGCCGCACAGCAGAAGCTGGCCGCCGAAACCGACGCCACCTACAAGGACCAGGCGCAGCGGCTGGCTGCCCTGAAGCAGAATGCCCAGTCGCTCAACCACCTCGTCGAGCAGCTGCAGAAGGCGATCGACCAGGCCGCCCGCGAGGCCGCAGCGAGAGAGGCGGCCAACAGCCGGCGACCGGGCCACAAGCCTCCGCCGATCGAGGTCGGCGGCGCCAGCGCCAATATCCGTGGCAACCTGCCCTGGCCCGCCAGCGGTGTGGTCAACAGCTATGGCAACGGCGTGTTGATCAAGGCCGGTGGTGGCAGCGAGGTGCATGCGGTGGCGCGCGGCCGGGTGATCTACGCCGGCTTCCTGCGCGGCTATGGCATGTTGATCATCGTCAACCACGGCAACGGCTGGATGAGCATGTACGGCAACAACGAAACCCTGTTGCACGGCGTCGGTGACGAGGTGCAGCCGGGGGAGACGATCGGCACCGCCAGCGCACCTACCGGTATCAATACCGGCGTCTACTTCGAGCTGCGCAAGGGAGGCAAGCCGGTGGATCCACGCAGCTGGCTCAGCCAGCGCCGTTGACGCCATCGGCCGGGCGTCCCACGCTAGCGGCCGTCTTGATGAATTCCCCGGGCGTTCGGTTGTCTCACGCCCATGCCCCATGTTGTCGCGTCCCGGCGCGATGTTCACCTGCTGCACGGAGTCACCTGCATGCGTCTTTCCCGCCACCGCCAGCTCGCCCTGTTGCTGACCGCCCCATTCCTGCTGGCCGCGCCGCTGGCGCACTCACAGGCGGCGGCTACCGAAAGCACGTCGGCCGGGCCGGCTATCGTCCCGACGCCGGCCAGCAGCAGCCCTGCGCCGGCGACATCAAGCGCCGACCAGGTGGATCTGGATGACATCCGAAATTTCAGCCGGGTATACGAAGTGGTACGTCAGGCCTATGTGGAAAAAGTGGACAACAAGACGCTGATGAAGGCCGCCATTTCCGGCATGCTCAGCGGACTCGACCCGCATAGCGAGTACCTGGACAAGGAAGGCCTGGCCCAGCTCAGCGAGGACACCACCGGCCAGTACAGTGGACTGGGCATCGAGGTGCTGCAGGTGGATGGCGGCCTGAAGATCATCTCGCCGATCGACGACACACCAGCCGCGCGCGCCGGCATCAAGCCGGGCGACAACATCGTCAAGATAAACGACAAGCTGGTCGACCCGCAGAATGTCGACCAGATGTTCAAGCAGCTGCGTGGCAAGCCCGGCAGCAAGATCACCCTGACCATCGCGCGCCAGGGCAGCAACAAGCTGGTCGAGTTTCATCTGGTACGTGAAAGCATTTCGATCACCAGCGTCAAGGTGCGCGAACTGGAGCCCGGTTACGCCTACATCCGGGTCAGCCAGTTCCAGGATGACACCGCCAGCGACCTGGAAAAGAAACTTGGCGAACTGATCGCCAAGGATGGTCCGCAGAAGGGAGCCGTGCTCGATTTGCGCAACAACCCCGGCGGCCTGCTGACCGCCGCAGTCGGGGTCAGCGATGACTTCCTCGACTCGGGCGTCATCGTCACCACCCGTGGCCGCCTGGCCGACGCCAACATGAGCTTCAGCGCGCATCCTGGCGACCAGCTCAACGGCGCACCGATGATCGTGCTGACCAACAACGGCACCGCCTCCGCCGCCGAGATCGTTTCCGGTGCGCTGAAGGACAACCACCGCGCCTTGATCATGGGCCAGCGCACCTTCGGCAAGGGCGTGGTACAGACCGTGATTCCGCTGGACGCCGACCATGCAGTGAAGATCACCACCGCACGCTACTACACGCCCAACGGTACCTCGATCCAGGCCGAAGGCATCAAGCCGGATATTGCGCTGGCCGACCTTACCGTGACCAGGGCCGACAGCGCGCCGGTGCTGATCAGCTCCGAAGCCGACCTGCCCAATCACCTGGCCAACGAAAACGCCAAGGCCGGCACCGACATCAACAACGACGGCAGCGCCGTCGACGGCAAGCTCGCCACCAGCGACTACGCCCTGTCACAGGCGTTGAATGTGCTCAAGGGCATGGCGCTGGGACACGGCACCTCGACGCATTGAGCTGGACGGCGCTACCGGCCAGGCAGCGCCGCTCATCAGCCTTGGGTCAGCGCCTGGCCGAGCCCTGCCCGGCGATGGTCGTTGCCGAAGCCCGACTCGTCGACCAGCCGCCACCGAGCGCCCGAACCAGCTGTACGCTGGCGCGCAACTGCTGGGTCTGCAAACCCAACAGACTGCGTTGGGCGTCCAGCGCCGCGGTCTGCGCCTGTACAACATCCAGGTAGCCAACGGCGCCCTGTCGGTAGCGCTCCATCGACAGATCCAGCGTGTGTTGTGCCGCATTGGCCGCGTCGCGCTGATCGGTCAGCGCCGCGCCGACATGATCGAGCTGGGCAAGATTGTCCTCGACCTGGGAAAACGCGTTGAGCACCACGCCGCGATAGCGTGCGCCGGCCTCGTCGCTGGCCGCGCGTGCGGCCGCTACCGTGGCCTTGCGTCGACCGCCATCGAAAATCGTTTCGAGCAAGTTCGGCCCGATCGCCCAGAACGCGTTCGGCGCAGCCAGCAACCCGGCGTACTCAGCACTCTGGAAGCCGCCTTGGGCGCTCAATGCAAGGGAGGGAAACCACGCCGCACGAGCTATTCCGATCTGTGCGTTTGCGGCGGCGACGCGACGCTCGGCGGCGGCGATGTCAGGGCGGCGCTGCAACAAGGTCGATGGCAGCGAGACGGGCACTGACGGCAGATCCATCGCCAGGACTTGCGGGGCAAGGCTGAAGCGCGTGGCCGAATCACCGACCAGCACCGCGATCGCATCCTGGCTCAGTGCACGCTGCGCCAGCGTCTGCAAGCGCAGCGAACGCGCCGACGACAATTGCGTCTGCGCCCGTGCCACGTCGAGCCCGGAAGCGATGCCTCCCACATGCCTTGCCTGGGTCAGCTGCAAGGCCCGCTGATAGGCCTCGATACTTTGCTGCAGCAACGCGAGCTGCTGATCGAGTCCGCGCAGCACGAGATAGCTGTCGGCCAGTTGTGCCTGCAGGCTCAGCTGGGCCGATGCCAGATCTGCCGCCGCCGCCTGCGCGTTGTCCTTGCCTGCCTCGACGGTGTTGCGCACGCGCCCCCACAGATCGAGCTCGTAATCGACTTCGCCACCCACCGTGTAGGAATCATAGTCAGCCGGTGCCGTGGCGCCGCGCAGCGGCTTGGTGTCCGACTGGCGATCACGCTGCCCGTTGGCGGTCACGCCCACCTGCGGAAACAGCGCCGAGCGCGACTGCAGGTTGAACGCCTGCGCCTGCCGGTAATGTGCCAACGCCGCAGCCAGATCGGCATTGTTCGCCAATAGGCGCTGCTGCAACTGGTCGAGCGTCGGATCTCGATAAAGCGTCCACCAGGCGTTGCGCGGCCATTGATCGGCGGGCTGCGCCGCCTGCCATGGCCCCGGATTCTGCCAGGCGGGCGCCATCGGCACCGCCGGTGCCTTGTAGGCCGGCGCCAGCGTGCAGCCGGCGAACAATGCGCATACCAGCACGACCAGAATTTCAGGCTTTCGCATGGGAGCCGGCCACCGTTGCGGGAACGCTTACCTGCACGCGATCGCCATCGACCAGGCCATCGGGCGGGCTGTCGATCACCCGCGTATCAGCGGCAAGCCCCGAACCGATTTCCACGCTCTTGCCGTAGTCACGCACGATCGTGACCGTGCGGAAGGCGACCCGGTCGCCAGCCACCAGGGTCGCCACGCGCAGGCCGCTCTGGTCGAACACCAGGGCACTTACCGGGATCTGCAGCGCCGAGCGATTCGCCGCCAGATGGAAATGCACGCTGGCGTAGCTGCCCGGCATCAGCTTGCCGTCGTCGTTGTCTGCCGAAAGCTGTACCAGGGTGCTGCCGGACGCGGCGCTGACCGCTCCGGACGATGCTTCGATGGTGGCGCTGAAACGGCGTCCGGGATACCCGGGTACATCGAACGTGGCGGTCGATCCAGCAGCGATCAGCGGCATGTCACTCTGTGGCACCTGCACATAGATACGCAGCCGGCGCACGTCAGACACCTCGAACAGCGGCTGGCCGCCGCTGTTGCCGGCATTGATCAAGGCACCGATGTCGGTATGCCGCGCGGTGACCACGCCATCGAACGGCGCCACGATGCGGGTGTATTGCTTCATCGCATCGATTCGATCGACATTGGCCCTGGCCGCGTCCGCCAGCGCTCGCTTGGCGGCGAAATCGCCGACTTTTTCGTCGACCTCCTGACGCGAGACCGCGTCGGAGGCGAGCATCGCCTGCCAGCGCTTCGCGGTGGTCGAGGCGAGTGCGGCATTGGCCTGGGCGCTGGCCAGGTCGGCCCTGGCCTGAAGCAGTTGCTGATCGAGGTCGGGGGTCTCGATCTCTCCCAGCAGCTGACCCGCGTGCACGTGCGTGCCGATGTCCACCTTCCAGGATTTCAGGTAGCCGCTGACGCGCGCATAGATCGGCGCCTGCGCATAGGCGTCGATGCGGCCAGGCAGATCAAGCGTCATGCCCGTGGCGCTGGCCTGCGGCTGTAGCACGTCCACGGTCGGTGCGGCCTGCGCTTCGGTCCAGGTCCGCAACTGGTGCGCGTCGGAGATTCGCGTGGCGACGCCGAGGATGACCACGCCCGCGACGAGCACGACCGCGATGATGGCTGCCAGACGAAGGCGGCGGGGCGACGGTGGTTTGGCCGTGGGGAAGGTGAGGTCAGACATGCAGGGGCTCTCCCGAAACAGGCATCGGGTCAGTGGCGAGGACAAAGCGTGCGTGGATGATGCGGAACACCACCGGCACGAAAAACAAGGTGGCGACCGTGGCGAAGATCAGGCCACCGATAACCGCACGACCGAGCGGCGCGTTCTGCTCACCGCCCTCGCCCAGGCCCAGCGCCATCGGCGCCATGCCGATGATCATGGCCAGCGCGGTCATCAGTACCGGCCGCAGCCGGACAAAGCCCGCTTCGAGGGCTGCCGCCTCGGCGTTGCCGTGCGCGAACAACCGTTCGCGACAGAAGCTCACCACCAGGATCGAATTGGCGGTGGCCACGCCCATGCACATGATCGCGCCGGTGAGTGCCGGTACCGACAGCGCGGTATGCGTGGCGAACAGCATCCACACGATGCCGGCCAGTGCCGCCGGCAAGGCGCTGATGATCACCAGCGGGTCGCTCCACGACTGGAAGTTCACCACCACCAGCAGATAGATCAACACCAACGCGCCGAGCAGGCCATACAGCAAGCCGGAAAACGCACTGTTCATGGTCTGCACCTGGCCCAGCAGGGATACATGGGAGCCCTTGGGCAGGCCAGCGGCATGTTCCTGCAACACCTGGCGAATGTCCGCGGCGACGGCGCCAAGATCGCGGCCCTGGGTAGCCGCGAAGATCTGCACCACCGGCTGAATGTTGTACTGGTCGACCACGGCGTTGCTGGCCTGCCGGGTCAGATGGGCCAGCCCACCGAGCACCTGCGACTGGCCGTTGCTGCCGCGCACCGGCAACTCGCGCAGCGCTGCCAGCGAGTCGAGCTGGTACTCCGGGGTTTTCATCACGATCGGATAGGAGATGTCATTGGCCGGATTGAGCCAGAAGGTTGGTGCTACCTGGCTGGAACCGGCCAGGTTGACCACCAGGCTGTTGGTCACGTCACGCTCGGTGATACCCAGCAGTTGCGCCTGCGTCCGATCCACGTCGATGCTGAACCCTGGGCTGGCCTGCGACTCCTGGATGCGCGCGTCAGCCACGCCGGGAATGCGCCGGATCTTGCCCAGCAATTCGTTCGCGTAGCGGAAGTTCGCCGGCAGATTGTGGCCGCTGATCTGCACATCGATAGGTGCGGGCGAGCCGAAATTGAGAATCTGGCTGACGATGTCGGCCGGCGGAAAGGAGAACGTCACTCCAGGGAATTCGCGCGGCAATTCTGCACGCATGCGCCGCACATAATCGGCGGTGGGTTGATGGCCCTCGTTGAGCGAGATCTGGATGTCGCCATCCTGCTCGCCCATGGTGCCGGTGTTGTTGTAGGTATTGTTGATGCCGCTGTTGGACAGCCCGATGTTGTCGACCAGGGTACCGAGTTGAGCAGCCGGGATGATCTGTTTGACACGTTGCTCGATGCCGGCGAAGAGCCGCGCATTCTCCTCGAGCCGGGTGCCGACCGGCGCCCGCACATGCATCAGGATCTGCCCCGCATCCACCTCGGGAAAGAAATTCCGGCCCAGCAGCGGCACCAGGGCGAATGACAGCAGCACGAACCCGAGAAAGCCGGCAACGAAGACACGGCGGTGCTCCATCGCCAGGACCAGCAGGCCGTGGTAACCGTCACGAGCCTTCTCGAACAACGCCTCGAAGCCACGCTGGAAACGCACCAGCGGATTGCGCGACCGCGGCAGGCTGGCGTTGTTGCCGTGCTCGTCGGTATGCGGCGCATGCGGACGCAGCAGGTAATTGGCCATCGTCGGCACCAGGGTGCGCGACAGGACGAACGAGGCGATCATCGCGAACATCACCGCCTCGGCCATCGGCACGAACAGGAAGTGGGCGACGCCTTCGAGGTAAAACATCGGCACGAATACGATGCATATGCACAGCAGCGAGACGAAGGCCGGCGTGAAGATCTGCGCCGCACCATCCATGATCGCCTGCTCGACCTGCTTGCCCTGTTCCAGATGCCAGTTGATGTTTTCGATCGTCACGGTGGCGTCGTCGACGAGGATGCCAACGGCCAGCGCGAGGCCGCCCAGGGTCATGATGTTGAGCGTCTCGCCCATCATCGACAGCGCCGCTATCGAAGCCAGGATGGCCAGCGGAATCGAAACGGCAATGATCAGGGTCGAGCGCCAGCTACCCAAAAACAACAGGATCATCAGGCTGGTCAAAGCCGCGGCGATGATGCCTTCCCGCGCCACGCCACTGATCGCCGCGCGCACGAACAGCGACTGGTCGCCGATCGGGGTCACCTTGAGGTTGTCCGGCAGGCTGGCGCTGGCGTCCTTGAGCCGTTGCTTGATGCCGGCCACGATCGCGAGGGTCGAGGCGGAGCCGTTCTTCAACACGCTCATCAACACCGAACGGTGACCATCCACATGCACGATATTGGTTTGCGGCGGGCTGCCGTCATGCACGTGCGCAACATCGCGGACGTAGATGGTGGTGCCGTCGACGGTCTTGACCGGCAGGTTGCCCAGCTCGCTGATCTCGCCCGGGGCGTCGTTGAGTTGCAGGTTGTATTCGAACTTGCCGATCTTCTCGGTGCCAACCGGTGTGATCAGGTTCTGCGCGGCCAGCGCATTGGCCACATCCGCCGCGGACAGCCCGCGTGACTGCAGCGCCGCCTGATCGAGATCGATCTCCACCTCGCGCAACTTGCCGCCGTAGGGATAGGGGATCGACGCACCCGCCACCGACGTCAGCTGCGGGCGCAGGATGTTCAGCGCCAGGTCGCCGAGGTTCTGCTCGCTGAGACCCTTGCCGGACAGCGCCAGCTGCAGGATCGGCACCGTCGACGCGTTGTAGTTGAGGATCAGCGGCGGGTTGGTTCCCGGCGGCAGTTGCTTGAGCAGGGTCTGCGACACCGCGGTGACCTGGGCATTCGCGGTGGCGATATTCACGTTCGGCTGAAAGAATATCTTGACCAGCCCGAAGCCGCTGAACGAGCTTGCCTCGACATGCTCGATATCGTTGACCGTGGTGGTCAGCACCCGCTCGTAGGGCGAGGTGATACGCCCTTCCATCTGGTCCGCCGGCAGGCCGGTGTACTGCCACACCACGGCAATCACCGGGATGTTGATCGAGGGAAAGATGTCGGTCGGCATCCGCAGCGCGGACAGCGGCCCGATGATCAGGATCAGCAGCGCAAGAACGATGAAGGTGTAGGGTCGCGACAGGGCGATCCGCACAATGCCGAGCATGAAATATCCAGAGGGAATGTTGCGTAGCTGCAAATTCTGCCACGCGCGGCGAGACCCATGCCGGAAAGGCGCATGAAGATATTTTCATGTTCGCCCGCGTCGACGATCAGCCTTCCGTGAGGGCTTGTCCGATCAGCTGGACACGGTACGGCAATGGATACTCAGCCTGGCACCGCGTTCGCCATCGGCAATCTCCAGCGTGTACCCGTGCAGGCGTGCGATGGCGCTGACAATGCTCAACCCCAAGCCCGAGCCGGGCGTGCTGCGGCAGCTTTCGGCGCGGTAGAAACGGCGCGTGACCGCCTCGCGCTGATCCGGCGGAATGCCCGGGCCGCTGTCGCTCACGTCCACCCATGGGCCATCCACGCTGGCCCGCGCGCGAATATCCACGTGACCGCCCGCCGGCGTGAACTTGATCGCATTGCCAATCAGGTTGCTGAAAGCCTCCAGCAACAGATGGCGATCCGCATGCACGCCCGGCAGCGGCTCCGGCAGACGCAACTCGAGTTGCTGCTGCTTGTCCTCGGCCAGTGGCAGGTAGAGCGCATGCACTTCGCGCAGGACATCGGCCAGGTCGATCGGCCCAAAGCAGGCCCGGCGCTGCTGGTTCTCCAGCTCCGAAATACGCAGCAGGGCGCGGAAGCGCACCAGCAGCGCGTCGGTATCGGCAGTGCACTCGGCGACCATCGCGCCCGTTTCGCCGTCCTCGGCGAACTGCTGTTGCAACCTGTACAGCCGCGCACGCAAACGGGTCAGCGGCGTACGCAGGTCATGGGCGATGTTGTCGCATACCCCCTTGACCTCGCCGAGCAGCCGTTCGATCTCGTCCAGCATCGCGTTGACGATGCCTGCCAGCATGTCCAGCTCATCGCCGCGCCGACTCAGCGGCAGACGCCTGGTCAGGTCGCCGCGCATGATCGGCACCGTCGCATCCCGAATGGCATGTACTCGGCGCAGTGGCCCGCGGCTGAGCAGCCAGGCGCCAAGCAAACCGGGAATGACGGTAAGCGACAACCCCCACAGCAGCGCCTGCAGGATGATCGTGCCAATCCGATCCACGATACTGGTGTCATGCGAAATGAGCAGGATGTGGCCATCGCCGAGGCGGACTGCCGCCGCCCGCACACTGGTATTCCCGCGCCCGTCGTTGCGCTGCAGACCGTGCGGCAACAAGGCTACCGGGCCATCCACCCGCACACCCGCGGGCAATGCATCGACGGCTCCGCCCAGGTGCTTGCCAGCGGCATCGAACAACCCGAAGGCATTCAGTCGCCGGGTCTCCAGCGAGACATAGTCATGCAGGCCTCGTTCAAGCGTCGGCTCGTCGAGCATCGAGAAATAGCTTGCCTGGCGCCCGATCAAATCGTTGGTGACATGGCTGAGGTAGCTCGCGGCCTGCCAGTGGATCACGCCAATCACGACGCCACCCCACAGCGCGAAGAACGCACCATAGATCAGGATCAGGCGCGCGGTGGTGGAGCGCCAACGGTCAGTCAATTTGTGCAAGCCGGTATCCCGAGCCGCGTATCGTGTGGATCAGCGGCACCTGCCCTTCGCCATCGATCTTGCGGCGCAGACGACCAATATGCACGTCGATCAGGTTGGTGCCCGGATCGAAATGGAAGCCCCATACGGTCTCGAAAATCATGGTCCGCGTCAGTACCTGCCCGGCGTTGCGCATCAAGAATTCGAGCAACTTGAATTCGGTGGGCAGCAGTGAAAGCTGCTGCTCACCGCGCAGGGCGACGTGCCGTACCAAATCCAGCGTGAGATCGCTGACACACAGCAACATCTGCCGCCGCTGCTGGCCGTGACGACGCAGCAGCACCTCGACCCGAGCCAGCATTTCATCGGGGGCGAATGGCTTGGTCAGGTAATCGTCACCACCGGCACGCAGACCCCGCACGCGTTCATCGACATCGCACAGCGCGCTGATCATCAGCACCGGCGTGGTCACGCCCCCGGCGCGCAGTTGCGTCACCACGGCCAGGCCGTCCATGCCTGGCAGCATCAGATCGAGCGTGATTGCGTCGTAGCCAGGATCAGCCGCACGCCGAAGGCCTTCGTGTCCATCGGCCACCCGCTCGGCGTCGAAGCCATGACTGCCCAGGACCACCGCAATCTCGCGCGCAGTCACGTCGTCATCTTCAATCACCAGGATGCGTGACATCGCCTGTTGCTCAGCCGGAGGGAACCGGCGCCAAGCATGACGAAACGGCCCCCCGAAGGAGGCCGTTCAACACAGCGCCATGAGTTTGTTCAGGCGGCAGCAAACAAACCGCGCATCTTCTTCATGGCATTCGCCTCGACCTGGCGGATGCGCTCGGCGGACACGCCGTACTCGTCAGCCAGATCCTGCAGCGTGGCCTTGTTGTCATCATCCAGCCAGCGACGCTGGATGATGTCGCGCGAACGCTTGTCCAGATGGCTCAACGCATCGCTCAGGGTGTGCATCTGGTTGTCGGCGTAGTCTTCGTCAGAGACGTTCTCGTACGGATCGGCGCCCTCATCGATCAGGAACGCCGCGGGTGCCGGCTTGGCGTCTTCGTCGTCACTGACCGGCTCGAAACCGATATCGCGGCCGGAAAGACGCGATTCCATCTCGCGCACCGTAGCCTCGGGTACGCCGAGATCCAGCGCAACCTTCTGGACTTCGGCCGCATTCAACCAGCCCAGACGCTTCTTGCTCTTGCGCAGGTTGAAGAACAGCTTGCGCTGCGCCTTGGTGGTGGCGACCTTCACGATGCGCCAGTTCTTGAGGATGAACTCGTGCATCTCGGCACGAATCCAGTGCACTGCAAAGCTGACCAGACGCACGCCCTGATCCGGGTCGAAGCGCTTGACCGCCTTCATCAGGCCGATATTGCCCTCCTGGATCAGGTCGGCCAGCTGCAGGCCATAACCGGAATAGCCACGCGCCACGTGCACCACGAAGCGCAGGTGCGACATCACCAGCTTCTTGGCCGAGGCGAGATTGGCTTCCTCGAGGTAATCACGCGACAACGCCTGCTCTTCTTCCGTGGTCAACACCGGAATGCGATGCACAGCGGAAATATAGGCATCCAGACTACCCACTACGCTCGGTAGCGGAAAGTTGGCAGTCACCAAGGCTTGAGACATGGGTGAAACCTCCTGTATGACGTCAAAGTTTAGCACTCGGGTATTGGGAGTGCTAAAACCCTGATTAGTTCGAACCGGACCATTGCCGGGCCTTAATGAACCGCATGGTACAGATATATCCCGGGCTTGTCCATCATCCCCAGCGACTCGACATGAGGATGTTCCGGCGCTGTTCAAGCGCATGTGAAATGGCTCAGGACCTGGCCTGTGCCGGCAGTGACCAGTCGATGGGCGGCTCGCCATGGGACTGCAGCCACGCATTGGCCGTCGAAAAGTGGCCGCAACCGATGAAGCCCCGATGGGCGGACAGCGGCGACGGGTGCACCGCGGTCAGCACGCAGTGGCGGTTCTTGTCGATCAGCTGGCCCTTGCGCTGGGCGTACGCGCCCCACAGCAGGAAGAGCAGACCCTCACGCTCGCGGTTGAGCGCGGCGATGGCCGCATCGGTGAAACCTTCCCAACCTCGATTCGCATGCGCCCCGGCGCGGCCCTGCTCCACGGTCAGCACGCTGTTGAGCAACAGCACGCCACGATCGGCCCAGCTGGTGAGGCAACCATGGTCGGGACGTGCAAAACCCAGATCGCGCTGGATCTCCTTGAAGATATTGTCCAGCGATGGCGGCACGCGCACCCCGGGCGTCACGGAGAAACACAGGCCATGCGCCTGGCCGGGCCCGTGGTATGGATCCTGACCGAGGATGACCACCCGCACCGCCTCAAATGGCGTGCGCTGGAACGCCGCAAAAATATCCGGCCCTGGCGGGTAGATCGTCTTGCCAGCATGCTTCTCGGCCCGCAGGAAATGCGCCAGCGCCTGCATCTCGGGGCGCAGCAGGTAGTCGCCGATGCGCGCCTTCCAGGAAGGCTCCAGTTTGATCGTGCCTTCGCTCATGCGTCCTTGGTGTGCTCGCGCAGGTGCTGCGCCACGCGCAACTGGAACAGCAGCTTGGTGACCAGCAGCTTCTCCTCGACCGGCTTCTCGACCAGATCGTTGGCGCCGGCGCGGATCAGCGCCGCCTGGTTGGCTGGATTCTCGTCGCCGGTCATCACCAGCACCGGCAAGCGGCCCTTGCCGTAACCGAACTCGCCGCGGATGTGCTTGAGCAGATCGCCGCCGGTCAGCTCACCTTTCAGGCTGACGTCGGTCAGCACCAGGTCTGCACCGACCCAGCCCAGTGAGCGATCCGTCTCCAGCAAGGCGATGGCGTCCTCGACGCTGAGCACATGGCGCACGGTGAGCCCGATCCTTTCCAGCATGCGTCGGGTCGCCAGTGCCACCACCCGACTGTCCTCGACGTAAAGCACGGTCCCCTGTGCGCTGGTTTGCGGGCTGACGTAGCCGCGAATGAATTCGGCCAGCGCCTGGAAACCCAGCGCCTTGTCGAAATAGTCGGTGACGTCCTCGCCCAGCGCGCGCCGATGCAGGCGCGCCTCGACATCGCCGGACACCACCACGATCGGCACATAGACCTGTGGCGCCGATTCGCGCACGAAGCGCGCCAGCTCCAGTCCGTCCATGTCGGGCAGACGCAGCGCAACGGTGATGAAATCGAACACGCCCTCGCCCAGTACCTGCCGGGCCTCTTCACCACTGCCGCAGCCAACCACCTCGACACCAGGAAGTTCGGACTTCAACACACGACTGATCAACTGGCGCACTACACGCGAGCCATCCACCACCAGCACGCGAGGCGCCTCGGTGAGCAGGCGGCCGCTGATATTCGTACTCATTACTTCATTCACCCAACCGACGCATGGCGATCCCTGGCCAATGAACCCGCGCACGCACCCCCTGCGCACGCTCCAAGGCAAGATAATGCACTGACGTTAGCACCGTCGCTGCGATTCACGTCACCGCATCGAGACAACGTCACGCGGCCTTGCGCAACTGCCAGGCGCTCACCAGCCGCGCGCCCAGCCAACCCAGCGCAGCCGCAGCCAGCGGCACCACCAGCAACAACCACAGCGGCAGGCCGCCGACCTGCAGCTTGCCCTGATAGGCCTGGCTCAGCTGAGCCACCGGCTCGGCCAGGGCAAACTCGATAAGGACCGCTAACGCGGCAGCCAGCAGGCCACTGAACAGGCCATACCAGATCCCCGCATACAGGTAGGGCCGGCGCACAAACGCGCTGCTGGCCCCAAGCAGCAGCAGCACGCCGATTTCCTCACTGCGACTGGCGATGTCGACCCGCACCGTGTTGCCGACCACCAACAGCGCAGCCAGCGCCAGCAGCGATGCCAGCACCTGCACGGCACGATTGCCCACGGCCAGCAGGGCATCCAGCCGTTGCCTCCAACTGCCGGCATCCTGCACCATGTCCACACTGTGCATCGTTCGCACATCAGTCACCAACTGCTCCAGCGCCGGTGCCGTGGCATCAGGACGCGGCTGCAGCTCCAGCACATACGGAAGCGGATTATCGTCGAGCGACTGCAAGGCCCCGGAGAAACCCTGCATCCTGGCCAGTTCGTCCATGCCTTGTTGTGGTGTCTTGATGCTGACCCCGGAAATCTCCGCACGACCACCGAGCTCCTTGGCCAGCAGTTGCGCCTGCTGTACACCCTGCCCGGGCTGCAGAAACACACTGATCACCTGGCTCTGGCCCAAGGCATCACCCAACTTCTGCACATTGCCAAGCAACAGGTAGAACGCCAGCGGCAGGGCCAGTGCCAGGCCCATCACGGTGATCGTCAGAAGGCTACCCAGCGGACGCGCAGCCAGCCGCCGCAAACTGGCGCCCGCACTCCAGCCATGGTGCTCCTGCCATCCGGCGAAACGGCGGGAGCGGCTGTGTTCATTGCGCGAGGGCGCGTCAGGCGCCCCGGCGGAACTCGATTCCGGCGCCATGCTCACAACACCTCCTGCGCGGCGAGGTCGGCCACCAGCCGGCCATGATCAAGCACGATCACCCGCTTTTTCATGCGCTTGATCAGCGGCAGGTCGTGGCTGGCAATCAGCACCGTGGTGCCAAGCTGCTGAAATTCACTGAACAGACCCATGACTTCAAGGGCAAGCTGTGGATCAAGGTTGCCGGTCGGCTCGTCGGCGATCAGCAGGCTGGGGCGCGCCACAATGGCGCGGGCGATACCTACGCGCTGCTGTTCACCGGTGGACAAGGTGGCGGGAAGCTGTCGCTCGTAGGCCAACAGGCCGACTTTTTCCAATGCAGCACGCACGCGCCGTGCCCGCTCGGCCTGGGCAATCGTGCCGATCACCAGCGGCAACTCGACGTTGGCGAACACGCTGCGATCCATCAACAGGCGGTGATCCTGGAACACCATACCCATCCGCCGCCGCCACTTGGGCACGCCACCGTGGCGAATCTTCGCCAGGCTCTTGCCGTCCATGCTGATCACGCCATGCGAGGGCCGCTCGATCAGGCCAAGCAGCTTGAGCAGGGTGCTCTTGCCCGCACCGGAATGGCCGGTGACGAAGGCCATCTCACCCGTCGGCACCTCGAATGAAAGCTGCGAGAGCGCCTCATGGCCGCCCTCGTAGCGCTTGCTGACTTGGTCAAACTGGATCACCGAATATCCCCGCACCTGAGCGCCGTCGATTCAGCGGCAAGGATAAGGGAAGCCGGCATCAAGTGGCGGGCTTCCCGATTCGTCGATCGCCACGGCGACTGACCGCGGCGATCGCCCGGCTCAGCGGCCGGTGAACAAGCGGGTCAGCCGGCGGAACAGGCTGGGCTTGTTCAGGTGCACCTGCTCGGACGCCTTGCCTGAAGTGACCTCGACCTGACGCGACGGCCGCTGATGGGTCGTAGCACCGGATTCGCCGGCGCTGCGCTCGCGCGACGGACGACGCTCACCACGCAGCGCGCGATTGCCTGCGGCCACGTTGCCACCCGGCGCTGCCGTCTCGAGGCCATCGGTCGGCGCACCCTCGCGCTGGCGATTGCGGCCACCGCGACGGCGACGCGGCTTGCGCACGCCGTCGCCCGCGACGCTGCCATCGGCCACCGATGCCGGCGCCGCGGCCGGCTCAACCACGGCAACCTTCACCGTGTCGGCAACCACCTCCGGCGCCACTGCGTCGGGTTTGCGTTCGCGCGGCGGACGCGCTGCACCACCACTGCCGCGCGCCGCAGGGCCATTGCGCTCGCCACTACGGCCGCCACCAGCACCAGCACCACGACGGGGCTTCTCGCCCGGACGCGGCGGTACCACGTCACCGAATGCCGCGCTGTCGGCCGCCGCATTGGCGGCGAACTCGGCATCGATCTCGCGTGACTTGGGCATGATCAGCAACTTCGGGTCCATCGCGGCCACCGGGATGCTTTGCCCGATATAGGTTTCGATCTCAGGCAACGACATCGCGTACAGGTCGCAGGCGAAGCTGATGGCATCGCCTTCGGCGCCCAACCGCGCGGTACGACCGATCCGGTGCACGTAATCCTCGGCCTCGTGCGGCAGGTCGTAATTGAAGACATGGCTGACTGCCGGGATATGCAACCCGCGCGCGGCCACGTCCGTGGCCACCAGGATGTCCAGCTGACCTTCCTGGAAACGCTGCAGCAGCTTCTGCCGCTTCAGCTGCGGCACATCGCCCGAAATCGCGCCGACCCGACAACCATGGCGCTTGACCCGATCGGTGACCCGCTCGGCGGCGGCCTTGGTATTGACGAAGATGATGCTGCGCGAGGGCTTGACCTGATCGAGCAGGTTCAGCAGCAACGGCATCTTCTCTTCCTTGGCCGGGAAGTAGACCAGCTGCCGGACCTTGTCGGCGGTGACGTTTTCGCTCTCCACTACCAGCTTCTCGGCCTCGTGCATGTGCTCGTAGGCCAGCTCCAGCACGCGATGGCTCAGCGTGGCCGAGAACAGCAGCACCTGGCGCTGCTCGCGTGGCGGCAGGCGGCGGAAGATGAAACGCACGTCCTTGATGAAGCCCAGGTCGAACATGCGATCGGCCTCGTCGATCACCATCACTTCGACGCTGTTGAGGCTGAATACGCCCTGCTTGTGGTAGTCGAGCATGCGGCCGGGGGTGGCGATGATGATGTCGCAGCCATCCTTCAATTGCTGGCGCTGCTTGTCATAGTCGACGCCGCCATAGATCAGCGCGGTCTTCAGGCCGGTGTGGCGGCCGATCGCCTGGGCATCCTTGTCGATCTGGATCGCCAGCTCGCGAGTGGGGGCGATGATCAGGGCGCGCGGGTCGCTATCCTTGCGGTCGGCTACGGCCGGCGTGGTCAGCAGGCGATTCATCAGCGCGACCAGGAAGGCGCAGGTCTTGCCGGTGCCGGTCTGGGCCTGCCCGGCGACATCACGCCCGGCCAGAGCCAGCGGCAGGGTCATCTCCTGGATCGGCGTGCAGCGGGTGAAGCCGCTGTCGTCCAGGCCCTGCTGCAGCAACGGGTGAAGATCAAAATTGGTGAAAAAGGTATCGGTGAGTACGGTTTGTGACATATGGGGATCGGAAACCTTGGCCTGACGGCGGCGTGATGCGCTGCACCCGCTTCAGTCGCCGAAAGTCGGCGCAGGGCGGTGCAGGACGGGTGCGCGGTGCGCAGCGAAGCGGCTCGATATCAGGGTCAACAAGATCGCGCCGCGGCGTGCGACGCCGTTTTTGCCGGCGGTCTGACGGGTGGCTTGGTAGGCCGCCCTTGAATCGTGCCCGGAGTTGCGCTGGAATGAACACCTGCCGTCTTGGCACGTATTCCACCCGCACAACCCATGCTTCTTGGGCGCCTGAGTGTAGCTGATGACGGCTCTGTCGTCGTCACTGCTTGTTTTGACGCCCCGGTCGCCCCATTGTGTTTGTCCCGCACGTATTACCCCCCAGCCACGGAGATCCCGGTGAGCGACCTGATTACCCATGTGACCGACGACGCCTTCGAGCAGCAGGTGCTCAAGTCCGAAACCCCCGTACTGCTTGATTTCTGGGCGGAATGGTGTGGCCCGTGCAAGGCCATTGCACCGATGCTGGACGAGCTGGCCGTGCAATACGAAGGCAAACTGCGCGTGGTCAAGGTGAACATCGACCAGAACCAGCAGACCCCTCGCACCTATGGCGTGCGCGGCATTCCCACCTTGATGGTGTTCAAGAACGGCAAGGTCGAAGCGACCCAGATCGGTGCCGTCAGCAAGGGTCAGCTGACCCAGATGATCGACAAGGCCATCTGAGCCTTTTGTCACCGCTCCGCTGCCGGTCGCTGGTCGAAATTTGACCCGACTGGCAGCCGAGGCTTTACGCCACTACGCAGCGGGTGCTAGATTCAGCGCGTCCGTCGGGGCAGTCCTGTCCCCTAGCGCCTTCCGCGCGACGCACACCCTCCCTCCTGTAATTCAACGGCGCCCTGCGAGGATTGCCCGTGTCCGATACCGATAACCAGATTCCGAACGACGCCAAAGGCGCCGACGCCAAACCTGTTGCTGAAGGCAAGCCGGAGCCGCGTCCGCGCGCACCACGGCGCAGCTCGGCAGCCGTCGCGGCGGCGAATGCCGAAAGTGCCGCGAAAGCCGAGAGCAGTCCTCGCGTCGACAAGCCCGTGTCGCCAGCACCTGCACCAGCAGTCGCGGAGCGCCCGACGCCCGTCGCGCCGCCGACAGCAACTGCACACAGCGAGGCGGCACCAGCCCAGGCACCGGCACCATCCGCCAATGAGCCGCGCGGGCAACAGCCCAACCCATCCACCGCCGAATCGAGCCCGTCGCTGGGCCAGCCTGCCGTGGCAGCAGCGGGCCAAAACCCGAATTCGGGCCAGAGCCAGAACAACAACGGTCCCCGTGAAGGCCGCGATGGTCGTGGCCGACGTCGTCGCAACGAGCGCGGCGGCCCCGGCGGCGGCAGTGGTGGTAGCGGCGGCAATCCGCAGCCGCAACCTCAGCGCCCGCAGGGCGAACGCCATCCGCGCCCGAACCCCAACGGCTTGCCGGTGGACGACGACAACGCCGATCCGGGCAGCAACGATCGCGTCATCAACCTCACCGAACTGAAGCGCAAGAACGCGATCCAGCTGCTGGAGTTCGCCGAGTCGCTGGGGGTGTACGAAGGCATCGCCCGTGCCCGCAAGCAGGACGTGATCTTCAACGTGCTCAAGGCGCACGCCCGCTCCGGCGGCGGCATCTGGGCCGAGGGCGTGCTGGAAATCCTGCAGGACGGCTTCGGCTTCATGCGCTCGGCCGACGAGTCCTACCTGGCCGGCCCCGACGACATCTACGTGTCGCCCAGCCAGATCCGCCGCTTCAACCTGCGCACTGGCGACTACATCACCGGCCGCGTGCGGCATCCGAAGGAGGGCGAGCGCTATTTCGCCATGCTGCGGGTGGAGACGATCAACGGCGACCCGCCGGAAGCGTCCAAGAACAAGATGCTGTTCGAGAACCTCACCCCGCTGTTCCCGCGCAAGGCGTTCAAGCTTGAGCGCGGCAACGGGTCGAGCGAGGACATCACCGGGCGCATCCTCGACCTGATCGCACCGATCGGCAAGGGTCAGCGCGGCCTGATCGTCTCGCAGCCGAAGTCGGGCAAGACGATGATGCTGCAGAACATCGCCCAGGCCATCCAGTACAACCATCCCGAAGCGCATCTGATCATGCTGTTGATCGATGAGCGGCCGGAGGAAGTCACCGAGATCGCCCGCACCGTTCGCGGCGAAGTGATCTCCTCGACGTTCGACGAGCCGGCCGTGCGCCACGTGCAGGTGGCCGAGATGGTGATCGAGCGCGCCAAGCGCCTGGTCGAGCACAAGAAGGACGTGGTGATCCTGCTCGACTCGATCACCCGTCTGGCGCGTGCCTACAACACCGTGGTACCCAGCTCCGGCAAGGTGCTCACCGGTGGTGTCGACGCCAACGCCCTGCAGCGTCCGAAGCGCTTTTTCGGCGCGGCGCGCAACGTCGAGGAAGGCGGCAGCCTCACCATCATCGCCACCGCCCTGACCGACACCGGCAGCAAGATGGACGAGGTGATCTACGAGGAGTTCAAGGGCACCGGCAACATGGAAGTGCACCTGAGCCGTCGCATCTCCGAGAAGCGCGTCTACCCGGCGATCGACATCAACCGCTCCGGCACCCGCCGCGAAGATCTGCTGATCGATCCCGACCTGCTGGCCAAGATCTGGATCCTGCGCAAGCTGCTGCACCCGATGGACGAGCTCAGCGCGATGGAGTTCATGCTCGACAAGATGAAGAACACCAAGTCCAACGACGAGTTCTTCAATTCGATGAAGCGCTGATTTCGCCGCATGTTCCAAAAGAGAAGGCCAGCGTATTGCTGGCCCTTTTCTTGGCACTTGCCACCTGGTATCGGGTTTGTTGGAATGCCGGAACCTTCAAGGATGGGGTTCGCGCCATGTCATTCCGTTTCGTTGCGCTCGCATTCGGATTGCTGCTGGCCACGTCGGCCACTGCCAGCGACGGACTGCCACTCGCCAATACTTGCCGCACAGCGCGCGCAACCGTACCGGTGGATTCTCTGGTCGGGCAGCTGGCCACCTCTCCCGAACATGCATCGTTCCTCGCCGACGCCGGCGACGGCCGGCTCACGGCAGTACGTCGAAAATTGAACGCGATGCCGCACGACGAAGCCACCCGATGGCGTCAGTCCGCAATGATGTTTGCCGTGCAGGCTGGCCAGTCCGATGTTGTCGCGGCCCTGCTGGATGATGGCGCCGATGCCAACGCAAATGCCCTCCTGCCAGGCTACAAACAAGCATTCCTTAGCCACGCGTTGAATCCGGCGATCCTGGGAGCAGTGTCCAAAGGCAACATGCTCAACGATCACGATATCTCGATTGGCCCCGCTCTATCGATCGCTGCATCCTGTGGCGATCCAGCCACCGTGGATGCACTGCTGCGCCACCATGCCGACGTCATGGCACGCATGGCGCCAAACGTGGCCGACCCTTTGACGGTGGCCGTCATGCAAGGCAATGCGGACATCGTGCAGCGACTGCTTGACCACAATGCCGACGCGTGCGCGGATGATCGTCACCTGCACCAGCGCCAGCGTGGTTTCCATACGTTGGCGCAACTGGGCCAACGCGCCGGACTCCCCGCCGATCTGACGGCACGACTGACCTGCCTCGCCGTCGCATCCGTGCATTGAAACATCCACTGATGACCGCTCGATGAGGGTCGAGCAGGCTCCAGCGACTGTCTTCTGTACCGCCCCGTCCAATTATTTGCCCTCACCCCCTTTTCGTTGTCACCTGTCACCCCCATAGTGAGGCGCTCACACAACGAGGCTTGCCCGTGTCCATACCCAGTGCCGTCAAGAGCACCCCGATCGCGGGCCGCCAGCAACTGGCCGACTACCTGGCCGCCGGCGAGAAGCCGCGCGAGGCATGGCGCATCGGCACCGAGCACGAGAAATTCGGCTTCCGCACCGACGACCTTCGCCCACCCACCTTCGAGGGCGAGCGCGGCATCAAGGTGCTGCTGGAGACGCTGGCCACGCGCTACGGCTGGGACGTGAGCCGCGAAGGCGAGAACCCGGTCGCGCTGTCGCGTGATGGCGCCTCGATCACGCTGGAGCCGGCTGGCCAGCTGGAGCTCTCCGGTGCCACGCTGGAGACGATCCACCAGACCTGCGGCGAAGTGAACGCACATCTGAAAGAGGTCCGCTCGGTGGCCGACGAGCTCGGGCTCGGCTTCCTCGGCATGGGCTTTCAGCCGAAGTGGCGCCGCGACGAGATGCCGTGGATGCCCAAGGGCCGCTATAAGATCATGCGTGAATACATGCCAAAGGTCGGCTCGCTCGGCCTGGACATGATGACGCGCACCTGCACCGTGCAGGTCAACCTGGATTTCTCGTCCGAAGCGGACATGATCAAGAAATTCCGCACCAGCCTGGCGCTGCAGCCGATCGCCACCGCGCTGTTCGCCGATTCGCCGTTCACCGAAGGACGTCCAAACGGCTATCTGTCGTATCGCTCGCACATCTGGACCGATACCGACAAGGACCGCACCGGCATGCTCGACTTCGTCTTCGCCGATGGTTTCGGCTACGAGCGCTACGTCGACTACATCCTCGACGTGCCGATGTATTTCAGCCTGCAGAATGGCCAGTACCTCGACCTGGCCGGCCAGGACTTCAAGCAGTTCATGACCGGCGACCTCGCCGCGCTGCCCGGCACCCGGGCCAGCATGAAAGACTTCGCCGACCACCTCACCACTGCTTTCCCCGAAGTACGCCTGAAGCAGTACCTGGAAATGCGCGGCGCCGACGGCGGCCCGTGGAACCGGCTGTGCGCGCTGCCTGCGTTCTGGGTCGGCCTGCTCTACGACGACGAGGCGCTGGACGCCGCGTGGGACCTGGTCAAGGACTTCAGCCGCGCCGAGCGCCACGCCCTGCGCGACGGCGTGCCGAAGCACGCGCTGAAGCTGCCGCACCGCAGCGGCAGCGTGCGCGACTTGGCTGAGGAAGCCGTGAAAATTGCCGCCCACGGCCTCAAGCGCCGCGCCCGCCTCAACAGCAATGGTGCGGACGAAAGCATCTTCCTCGAACCCCTGCTCGAAATCGTGCAGGCCAACCAGACCCCGGCCGAACGCAAGCTGGAGCTGTTCCACGGCGCGTGGAACGGCAGCGTGGACCCGGTGTTCCGCGAGTTCGCGTACTGACACTGACGTTGTCGCATTATCGATGTAGAACACATGATCAACGTACAAGGAGCCCGCTGGCGGGCGATGTTTTCGCTCTGGATTTCCTACCAGCCAACCATTAAAGCAAAAGCATCGCCCGCCAGCGGGCTCCTGCGAGGTGCGGTGCAGGCAACGTTCTATTCGCCGCGCAACCACCGCGCCGCGTCGATCGCGTAGTAGGTAAGAATCGCATCCGCCCCCGCCCGCTTCATCGAAGTCAGCGACTCCAGCACGACGGCTTTCTCGTCCAGCCATCCATTCTGCGAAGCCGCCTTGAGCATCGCGTACTCGCCACTGACCTGATACACGAACGTCGGCACGCCGAAGGTGTCTTTCACCCGGCGCACGATGTCGAGGTACGGCAGGCCGGGCTTCACCATCACCGCGTCGGCGCCTTCATTGATGTCGAGTTCGACTTCGTGCAACGCCTCGTCGCTGTTGGCGATGTCCATCTGGTAGGTGTGCTTGTTGCCTTTGCCGAGGTTGGCCGAGGAGCCCACCGCATCGCGGAACGGGCCGTAGAACGCCGAGGCATATTTGGCCGAGTAGGCAAGGATGCGGGTGTGGATGTGACCGGCTTCCTCCAGCGCATCGCGGATGGCACCGATGCGGCCGTCCATCATGTCCGACGGTGCCACGAAATCCATGCCGGCGTCGGCCTGGGCCAGTGACATCTTGATCAGTGCTTCGACGGTGGGCTCGTTCATCACGTAGCCGTGCTCGTCGATCAGGCCGTCCTGGCCGTGGGTGGTATAGGGGTCGAGTGCCACATCGCCGATCAGGCCCAGCTCGGAGTATGCCGCCTTCAGGGCGCGGGTGGCGCGCTGCATCAGGGCGTCAGGGTTCCACGCCTCGGCGGCGTCCTCAGTCTTCACCGTGCCGCCAGGCGAGGGAAACAAGGCCAGCGCCGGAATGCCCAGCCGCACGCACTCGCCGCCGAGCTGCACCAACTGGTCGATCGACAGACGCTCGACGCCTGGCATCGAGGGCACCGCTTCGCGCTGCCCCTCACCGTTGATCACGAACGCCACCATGATCAGGTCGCTGACCAGCAAGGTGTGCTCGCGCATCAGTGCACGGGAAAAGGCGTCGCGACGCATGCGGCGCTTGCGGATGGCGGGAAAGCTCATGGCTGATACTCATCGACGGAATCTGCGGCATTTTACGCCGCGTCGTGGCACCCGCGTCTCGATCACACGAAGGGCGATGCCTGCGGCGAACGAATGCCGTGACACATTCCCCGGCGTACGGTGGGCAAAACACTGGACTAACCGGCGTGACGACGGCACGCTTGGCGTTCCACGACCCAGGAAGTTTCATGAGCCAGCCGCGCAGCGCCCCCACCTTGCTTGTCGACCTCGGTGGCACCAATGTCCGTTTCGGAGTCGCCGACCCGTCACTCAGCCAGCCTCTGCTGACCGACAGCATCCGGCGCTACCGCGTGGCCGAGCACGACTCGCTGGTCTCCACCGCGAAGCAGTATCTGGCGGATACCGGCCTGCAGGTCAGCCGCGCGATTGTCGCCGCCGCGGGGCGCATCGACGATGGCGAGACGGTGAAGGTCACCAACAACCCGTGGGCGATTTCCGCGCGGCAGACCGCCAGCGCGCTCGACCTTGAATACGTGCACCTGGTCAACGATTTCGCTGCCCAGAGCATGGCGGTGACCCTGCTGCACGGTGATGACCTGGTCGATGTGGGGGCGGTGGGGCGGCCGGTGATCGGCGCCCATGACGAGCAGACCTTTGCCATCGTCGGGCCGGGAACGGGCCTGGGTGTCGGCGGATTGCTGGTGCGCGGTGGCCATTGCAGCGTGCTGCAGACCGAAGGTGGCCACGCCGGCTTCGCCGCGCATTCGCCCGAAGACATCGCCATCCTCGACTACCTCAACCACAGATACGGGCGCGTCTCCAACGAGCGACTGATCTGCGGCCAGGGGCTGGTGAATTTGTACGACGCGATCTGCCACATGGTGGGCGCCAGGGCCGATGAGCTGACGCCGGAGGACATCACCGCACGCGCCAAGGACGGCAGTTGCCCGCTGTGCACCCGCACGGTGGAAACCTTCGCCGGCATTTTCGGCAGCGTGGCCGGCGACCTGGTGCTGACCCTGGGTGCCTGGGACGGCGTATACCTCACCGGTGGGCTGATACCGATCCTGCTGCCTTGGCTGGAACGCGGTCGCTTCCGCGAGCGCTTCGAGGCCAAGGGTCGCTTCCGCGACATCATGGAAAAGGTACCGACCCAGGCGATCATGAATCCCGAGCCGGGCCTGCTCGGCGCTGCAGCACTGGCGGTGCTGGAGTCAGGGCGTCCCTTGCTCAACCGCGGCTGAGCCACGCTCGGCCGGCGCTGGCGCTATCGTCACGACGGCCGTTGATACTCCACGCTTACGCCAGCCCCATGGAGAACGCGCATGCCCCGCCGCGATACGGCCTTCCTGTTCGACCTCGATGGCACCCTGATCGACAGCGTCTACCAGCACGTGCTGGCGTGGAAGGAAGCACTGGACCGCGAAGGCGTGGATATCTCAGTGTGGCGCATCCATCGCAAGATCGGCATGAGCGGTGGGCTGTTCGCCAACATGCTGCTGCGCGAGACCGCGCTCGACATCACCCCCGAGCGGCTGGACCGCCTGCGCCAATCGCACGCCGACGCGTTCAACCGGGAGCACGCGAAAGGTTCGGTGCAACCGCTGCCGGGCGCGCGCGAACTGCTGGCCTATCTCACCGCGCAGGACATACCGTGGGCGATCGCCACCAGCGGCCGGATGGAAACCGCCGCACCCAACCTTGCCGCGCTAGGGGTGGACCCAGCCAAGGTGCCGGTGGTCACCCGTGACCAGGTGCGCCATGCCAAACCCGACCCGGACCTGTTCCTGACCGCCGCCGCGCGGCTCGGCGTGGATATCCACCAGTCACTGGTGATCGGCGACAGCGTGTGGGACATGCTGGCCGCGCAGCGTGCCCGTGCGCTGGGCGTGGGCCTACTCAGCGGCGGCTACGGCCAGGCCGAACTGCAGCAGTCAGGCGCGTTCCGTGTGTATGAGGACCCGGCCGACCTGCTGCGGCACATCGACGAAATCGCCGCCCGCGATTGACGCGGCAGCCCCACCTGGGCGGTCGAGTTTCATGATGAGCCGGCCGAAGCGCATGAACAGCGATCCGGCTCATCATGAAAATTTAATCACCCACGCCAATCGCATTGCTAGGCTGCACATATCACGTCCGCCACCCACGGAGCCTCGTGCCATGCGCCGACTCGTCGCCAGCCTCGCCCTCGCCCTGTTGCTCGCGGCATGCTCGCCTGCTCCCGATGCCACGGCGCCCGCTGCCAACCATGCCAGCACCGCTGTCACGGTGCTCGGTTCGCCCGACTGGTACGCCTGGGTCGATCACAGCCTGGGTATCGACACCGGGCGCAAGCCCGGACTGGAACCTGGCTCGGCAGCCTGGAATCAGAAAGTGCAGGACATGCTCGGCCAGGAAGCACCGCAGTCAGCGCCCGGCTCACCGGAGTGGCAACAGTCCGTCGACGCACTGCTGCGCACGCGCATGCCGCCGTCATCCTGAGTGTGGCGCACGCCAGCGCTTCCCGGGTGGCGCCTACCGACCCGCCGATGATCCATGCCAGACTGTTCGGGCCGACCATGGTGTGAGGCGGCATTGCTCAGGGGGGAGCTCATGTATATCGGTTGGGCACTGGCGGGACTGGTGTTGTTCCTGGTGGCCGGCATGATCGACGGCGCGGGTTCCGGCGATCATCTTTTCGGGATGCTCGCCGGGGTGATTCTGGGTCTGCTCTGGGCGCATCAGAAGCGGCTGCGCAGTGAACTGGACAAGACCCGGGCACTGCTCGATCAAGTGTTGGCGCACGCTGCCGCGGTGGCGCCGCCGATGAGCCAACGCGCACGTCCCGCGCCTGCTGCACCGGCCACATGGGAGCCGGTGCAGCACTCGGGCAAGCCGAACGCCGACGCCCCCGCGCCGGGCTCGCCACCACCGCTGGCGAGCCCGACGGGAAGCACACCCCAGCGCCCCCGCATCGCCCCGCCGGTGCGCGCATACAAACCAGCGCAGCCCGACATGACTGCCGTCGCGATCGCGCGCGTCAAGAGCTGGTTCACCGAAGGCAACGTACCGGTGAAGATCGGCATGCTGGTGTTGTTCGCCGGCGTAGCGGCATTGTTGAAGTACGCTGCGGACGCTGGCATGTTGCGGGTACCAATCGGTCTGCGACTGAGCCTGGTGGCGCTGACCGCGATCGTCGCTTTGCTGTTCGGCTGGCGGCAGCGTGGCTCGCGCCGCGTATTCGCGCTGTCACTGCAGGGTGGTGCGATCGGTGTGCTGCTGATTACGGTGTTTGCCGCCTTCCGCCTGTACGCCTTGCTGCCACCGTCGGCGGCGTTCGTCTTGCTGGTGGTGCTGGTCGCCGGCGTCGGCGTGCTGGCCGTGTTGCAGGATGCGTTGGCGCTGGCGGTGCTCGGCTTGCTGGCCGGCTTCCTCGCGCCGATCCTCACCTCCACCGGGCATGGCAGTCACATTGCCCTGTTCAGTTACTACGCGGTACTCAACCTGGCGATTCTCGGCATCGCGTGGAAGCGCTCGTGGCGCGTGCTCAACCTGCTCGGTTTCGTGGCCACGTTCGGCATCGGCAGTGCGTGGGGCGTGCTGCAATACCGACCGGAGCTTTTCGCCAGCACCGAACCCTTCCTGATCCTCAATTTCCTGTTCTACGTGGCGATCCCGCTGCTATACCTGCGCCGCGCGGCACCGGGCCAACGCAAGCTGATCGACGGCTGCCTGCTGTTTGGCAACCCGCTGATCAGCCTGTTGCTGCAGGCCGCGCTGTTGCAATGGCGCGGTGAACCGCTGGCGTTTTCCGCGCTGGCGGCCGCGGTGATCTATGTGGTGGTGGCGTGGCGTATCCGCGGGCGCGAGAACCTCGGCCTCCTGCGTGATGCGTGGGCGGTGCTGGCCATTTCACTGGCCACCCTGGCGGTGCCGCTGGCACTGAGTGCGCGCCTGACCGGCAGCATCTTCGCGCTGGAAGGCGCCGGCCTGATCTGGCTGGGCCTGCGCCAACAGCGCCGGCTGTCGCGCTGGAGCGGCGTGGCCCTGCAACTGGCGGCGGCGATAGCCTTGATGATCGGCCATGCCGACAGTGCCCCGATGCTCAGCACGCCGTGGCTGGATCGCGACTTCATCGGCGCGATGATCCTGGTTGTCGCCGCCTTGGCGGGCGCATCGTTCTACGCACGACTGGGCACCGATGACGTGCGCCAGCGCTGGACGGCAGTCATGTTGTACGGCTGGGGATTGTGCTGGTGGCTGGGTGCGAGCTGGAACGAAATCGACCGTCATGTCGATCTGTCTTGCGAAGCCGCCGCGGCAACCGCCCTGTTCGCACTCACCGGCTGGGCCGCTGCCGAAGTGGCGCGGCGACGGCCACGCTTCGAACTGGGCATCGTAGTGACATGGACCGTACCGATCCTGCTCGCCGCCATCCTGCCGCTGATATGGCGCCAGGGTCTGGACAGGCAGTCGTCGCTGTGGGGCTGGAACCTTCTCGCCACCCTGTTCGCTGCCGTGCTGGGCTGGCGCACGCTGCAATGTCTGCGCGGCTGGCCGATGCCGGCCATGCTGACCCAGTTGGGCTGGCTGTGGCGCTGGACCCTGCTGGCCAGCGTCACGATCAAGTTGCTGCTGCAGGACATGGCGGGGATATCCACTGCGTGGGTGTTCGCGCTGACCCTGCTGCCGCTGTGCGCGCTGGCCGTGCTGACGCTGACCCGGTCGCGCTGGATCGCGCCGCCACTGACCGAGCTGCTACCGGTACTGCGCCCGCCCCTGCTGGGCACGGTGCTGCTGGTGTTGGGCCTGTGCTGGTTGACCGGCCTGTTCATGCCCGGTGACGCCGCACCGATGGCCTATCTGCCGCTGCTCAACCCACTGGAGTTGCTGCTGATCAGCATCGGCCTGTTGTTCGCGCGCTGGCTGGGTGATGCAGCCAACCCACCGCTACGTCCGATCCGGCCGATGGTGCTTGGCCTGATGGGCATGGCTCTGGTCACCAGCGCCACCTTGCGCGCAGTGCACCAGTTGGGCCAGGTGCCGTGGAACCATGCACTGTTCGATTCGAGCCTGGCGCAGATGTCGCTTACCGTGGCGTGGAGCATGTTCGGCCTGCTCGCCTGGGTCTGGGGCTCGCGGCGCGGCCAGCGGCTGGTGTGGCTGGCCGGCGCGGTGACCATGGGTGTGGTGCTGGCCAAGTTGCTGCTGGTCGATCGCAGCCATCTGGGCAACCTGTTCGGCATCGCCTCGTTCATCGCCTATGGCCTGCTCTGCACGGTCATCGGTTATCTGGCGCCAGCGCCCCCGCGTCTGCCCGTCACATCAGCCGGGGAAGCTGCCGATGCGCCTTGATACGTGCCTGCCGAAACGTCGCGCATGGCTGCTGTGCCTGCTGTGCCTGCTGTGCCTGCTGTGCCTGCTGTGCCTGCTGACGCCGCTCACGGCCGCCGCGGTCACGGCGGACGACTACGCCTACCGCTATCCGCTGCAAACCGCCGGCAGCAGCCCGGCGTGGCGGGTCGAGCTGACGCCGGCGGTGTATGCCGTCTCCCGGCCCGACACCCGACTGCGCGACATCGTGGTGGTCAACGCCGAGGGAAGGCCGGTGCCGTTTGCGCCCTTGCCTGCCACGTCGCCGAGGTCGCATCCATTTTCGCTGCAGGCAGGCCTGCTGCCGCTGCCGGCCAACAGCAGCGGCAGCCCTGCCGGCGTGCGTGTGCAGCGCAACAGCAACGGCGACATCGTGATCGAGCAGCCAGCGATGTCATCGATGTCGACCCGGCCAGACCAATGGCTGGTCGATGCCCGTCGCGAGGTAAGCCTGGATCAGATCGTGATCGAGCCAGCCGCATTGCCGGTCGACGCACGCTTTCATCTCTCGGTGCAGGCAAGCAACGACCTGCAGTCCTGGAACACGCGCAGCCAGGGCACCGAAATCGTCAACGTGAAGCGCGGTACGGACACGGTGGAACAGCACACCATCGCACTGAACAGCGGCGCCCCGGCACGCTATTACCGGCTGAGCCTGCAGCCGCACGACATCGCGCCGTGGGACAACGCGCAGACACCGCAAGTGGAACTGCGCGGCAGCTATACCGATCCGCAAGCCGAACCCGTCGCCTCACGCCAGTGGCTGACCTTGTCGGCCGCGCCCACCATGCCTGCCAACAGCGGTGGCGTCGATTACGACTACCACTTGCCGGCAGCCCTGCCGGTGGGCGCGGTGCGAACCATTCTCGCCGGTGACAACATGGTGGCGCGGTTCAAGCTGCTCGACCATGACGGCGGTGACGACCGCCTGCTCGCGACGATCACTGCGGTGCGCATCGGCGAAGCCGGCAACGACGACCCGACCACCACGTTCGCACCGCGGCGTGTGGAGCATCTGCGCCTGCACACCGATACACCACTGTCCCAGCCACCGTCCCTGCAGGTGGCCTGGCAGCCGGATGTGTTCGTTTTTCTGGCCGAGGGCAGCGGCCCGTACAGCCTGCTCGCCGGCAGTCATGCCGCAAGGCGCAGCGACTACCCGCTGGCGACCGCGCTGGAACGCATCCGCCCCGTCGCTGCCGGTGCCCGCTGGATGCCACCGCTGGCCGCGCTCGGCAGTCAACGTGATGCGGCAGGTCCAGCGGCCCTGCTTGCGCCAAGACCTCCCTTCGACTGGAGCCGGCCCCTGCTGTGGCTGGTCCTGATCGGCGGCGCGCTGGTAGTGGCCGGCATGGCCTGGAGTCTGCTGCGGCAGTCGCGGCGCGAGAACGAAAAGCACTGATCGACGAGACGCCGTGCTCGCGCTGGCAGGTGTCAACCGGGAGCGAGCAACGAGTCCAGGTCAGCCTGCTCGAAGCTGAGTTTTTCGCGGCTGCCACCACCTTCGAGCACTGCATCGGCCAACTCGGCCTTGCGCAGCTTCAACTCCTCGATGCGCTCTTCCACCGTACCGGAAGTGATCAGGCGGAACACGAATACCGGCTTGTCCTGGCCGATGCGATGGGCGCGGTCGCTGGCCTGCGCTTCGGCCGCGGGATTCCACCACGGGTCGTAGTGGATCACGGTATCGGCGGCGGTGAGGTTGAGCCCGACGCCACCGGCCTTCAGCGACAGCAGGAACAATGGCACCTCGCCGTTCTGGAAGCGCTGCACCGGCTCGGCCCGGTCGCGGGTGTCACCGGTGAGGGTGACATAGGGAATCCGACGCTGATCGAGCTCGGCCGCGATGAGTTTCAGCATGCCGGTGAACTGCGAGAACAGCAGCACCTTGCGGCCTTCGTCGAGCAGGGCCGGCAGCATGTCCATCAGCAGTTCGAACTTGGCGGATTCGTGCACGCCGCGCGCCGCTTCGAGCTTGACCAGACGCGGGTCGCAACACACCTGGCGCAATTTGAGCAGCGCATCCAGCACCACGATGCCCGAGTGCGAGATGCCGCGCTGGGCGATCACTTCGCGCAGTTCCTCGGCCAACGACAGGCGCAGGCCCTCGTACAGTTCGCGCTGACGACCTTCCAGCACCACGCGACGGGTGATTTCGGTTTTCGGCGGCAACTCCTTGGCCACCTGCACCTTGGTCCGGCGCAGGATGAAGGGTGCCAGGCGCAGGTTGAGCCGTTGCTGGCACTCCTCGTCGCGGTGCTTCTCGATCGGCACCCGGTAGTGCCGCCGGAACGCGCCCTCGTCACCGAGCAGGCCGGGCACGGACAGGTCGATCTGCGACCACAGCTCGCCCAGATGATTTTCCAGCGGCGTGCCGGTGAGGCACACGTAGCGCGAGGTGCGCAGGCTGAGCAATGCGCGGCGAGCCTGCGTGCGCGGGTTCTTCACCTGCTGCGCCTCGTCCAGCACGATCAGCGCGAACGGCTGCTTGCGCAGCGGCGCCACATCGCGCGGCAACAGCGCGTAGCTGGTCAGCACGATGTCCTGCGCGCCGAGCTGGGCGAATTCCTCGGCGCGCTGCGGCCCATGCAGAGTCAGCACCCTCAACGTCGGTGCGAATCGCGCGATCTCCGACTGCCAGTTCGGAATCAGGCTGGTCGGCACCACGATCAGGGCCGGCTGGATCAATGCGCCGCCCTGCTTCAGCGACAGCAGGTGAGTAATCAGTTGCAGGGTCTTGCCCAGACCCATGTCGTCGGCCAGCACACCACCGACGCCAGCCTCGGCCAGCGCATTCAACCAGCGCAGGCCTTCGCGTTGATAAGGCCGCAATTCGACGGTGAGCCCGTCGGGCACCACGTCACTGGCGCGCTCGGCGGCATCGCGCAGGCGCGCGGCAAAACCCAGCAACGGCTCGGCCGCCTCGAGCATGCCGCCGCGGGGCATCGCCGCGACCAACTCTTCCAGCCGGCCCGCCTGCACCCGTGGCAAATGCAGCTTTTTGCGCGGCTTTTCGAGGTATTCGGCCAGCGGTGCCAACAGGCCGCGCAGTTCCTTCAGGCGCACCGGCACACGCCGGCGCGCATCCACCGGTGCATACCAGACAGCATCTTCCGGCTCGTTCGGTGCCGGGCTGAGGTTCAACTGATTCTCGGCCAGCGCCTGCGCCACGGCCGGCAACAGGTTGTGCCGCTCGCCATGGAGCTCGATGCCTATTTCCAGATCGAAGGCGTGATCGTCTGCATCTTCTACAGCATGGCCGTACCAGCTGACCGGGCCCTCCAGCACCTCGAACGGGAAGCTTGGCGCGTACTCCACCAGAAACCCTTCCTGTTCCAGCCTGGGCCGCAGCGCTAGCCAGCGTGCCGGCGTGTTGACCTCCAGCGCACCGGCGTAACCGGCACCGGGAAACAGCCATGCATCTTCGGGCAGGGTTTCGGCCACATCCCACGGTAGCCCTTCGGTATCCACGCCCGGCGTGAGCCCGGTGCGTTCGAGTTGTTCCATCGCCGTGAGCTCTTCGGCACGACGGCGGGTGATCTCGACCAACTGGCCATGGCGCACGCGCCGCACCAGCGGCTCGCCGCCGCGACCGGGCAGACGTTCGCCGGCATAGTCGAATGACAGCCGCCCATAACCCAGCGGCGGGGTGCCCGCACCCAGTCGAGCATGCCGGGTCAGTGCATGCAGGATCAGCACCGGCTGCGGCGCCAGTTCGGAGCGACGCACCTCGCCAAATACCTGCGGCAGCGGCACCCGCGTGGCCAGCCGACTGCTCGGCAGGCGTTGGCGCAGACGGCGGCCATGCTCGTGCATGAGCGGCGGCAGCTCCAGCCAGTGGGTTTCTTCGGCAGCGCCATCCAACAAGCCGAGGGTGGCGCGTTCGGCGTCGAGATACCAAAGCCCGTCAATACGCAGCAGACGTTGACTGGGTGGCAGCAGCGGCAACAAACGCTGACCGCCATCGGGCTGCATCTGCCAGTGCCAGGTCAGCGGGTGCGACTTGCCTCGCGACAGCCGCAATCCACCCAGACCACCGAGGAAACAGGGCGCGGTATCGAGAATTTCTGCCAGCAGACTGTCGCCGACATGCCCGCCCAGGCGCGCATAGCTGCGGCCCTTGCGTACGCTCTGCGGCAAACCGAGCACGGCGGCAGCAAGGCGTTGCTCATGGGGTTGCAAGGTGGACTGCGCGAGGTGCCTGCTATCCAGCGGTACCGGCCTGGCATAACGGCCGTGCTCCACCACCGACAACAACGCCGGCGCCACATCGAGGCGGGCGAAGGCCGCACCTTCTTCGAGCATGACTTCGAGGAAGAACCCGAGCACGCCATGGTCATCCGCGACCGCCGCCCTGGGGCCAGCCAGCAAGTGTCGCCATGCCAGCGGCAAGGCTTCGTCATCGCCCGAAGGCGTCGTGGAAACGTGCTGTTTCTCGTCCGGTTGCTGCATGCGCATGCGATCCGTGGCGACAACCAAAACACTGAGCTTAGCAGCGCGCGGGCATGATGCGGCCGTGACGCCGCGCGCCGGTCAATCCGGCGCGCGAAGACGTGACTCAGGCTGGCTCGAACAGGCCTTGCGGATATTCCGGCTTCTGCTCGCGCGCCATCAGTGCCTTGAGCCCATCGACCGGGGTGACCTCGCCGTGCAGGACCGCACGGACGCCGGCACTGATCGGCAGGTCCAGCCCATGCTTGTCGGCCAGCCGCGCCACCTCGTCGGCGGTGAGGATGCTCTCCACCACCTGGCCGATCTGGCGCAATGCCTCGTCGATCGCCACGCCACGCCCCAGCGCCAGACCGAGCCGCCGATTACGCGACAGGTCGCCGGTGCAGGTGAGCACCAGGTCACCGAGACCGGACAAGCCGATCAGGGTCTCCGGCCGCGCGCCCAACGCGACGCCGAGACGCAGCATCTCGTTCATGCCGCGGGTGATCAGGCCGGCGCGGGCGTTGAGGCCCAGCTCCATGCCATCGGCGATGCCAGTGGCCACCGCCAGCACGTTCTTCATCGCGCCGCCGAGTTCCGCACCGAGCACGTCGTTGCCGGAGTAGGCACGCAGGTTCGGTGCATGCAGCATGCCCGCCAGTTGCTGGGCGAAAGCTTCGTCATCGGAATGCACGGTGACGGCACTGGGCAGTCCGGTAGCGACTTCGCGCGCGAAAGACGGGCCGGTGACCACGGCGGCGGCACGACCCGGCAACCGTTCGGCGACCAGTTCGTGCAGGAATCGGCCCGTGCCCGGTTCGAAGCCCTTGGTTGCCCAGGCAATCGAGGTACCCGCATCCAGCAAGGGCTGCAACTCCACCAGCATGCTGGCAAATGCATGGCTGGGCACCACGATCAGGACCACCTCGGCACCACGCACCGCCCGCGCCAGGTCAGCTTCATAAGCCAGCTCCACCGGCAGCTCGATGCCCGGCAGATAGCGCTGATTGCAACGCGCCGCCGCCATTGCGCCGAGCGCCGCGGCATCACGGCCCCACAGCCGGGTGGGCACGCCATTGCGCGCGGTCAGCGCCGCCAGCGCCGTGCCCCACGACCCGGCACCGAGCACGGTCAGCATCGGCTTTTCTGCCATGGGTTTGACTCAGCTGTTGAGCATGGCCGGTGCCTGTTCACCGCCCATCGAGCGGCGCTGCTGTTCTGCGAACAACGCGTCGAAGTTGATCGGCTGCAGCAGGAACGGCGGGAAGCCACCCTCCAGCACCAGCGAGGAGATCACCTGGCGCGCATACGGGAACAGCAGGTTCGGGCAGTAGCTGCCGATGATGCCGGCATGGTCCGCTTCATTGAAGCCGGCGATGCCGAACACGCCGGCCTGCTCCACTTCCGCCAGATAAGCGGTGCGCTGGCCGACCGTGCAGGTCAGGGTCAGGCTGAGTACCACTTCATACAGGTCGTTGCCCAGATCCGTCGCCTTCTGACCAAGGTTCAACTGCACCTGCGGCTGCTCGTTCTCGTCGATTTCCTGGAAGATCTGCGGCGCGTTGGGCGCTTCGAAGGACACGTCCTTCACATAGATCTTCTGCATCACCAGCTGGGGCTGCGTCGCCTGGCCGTTGGCCTGTTCGTTGGTGATTTCTTGTGCCATCGGGAGTTCCTCGGGTCTTGGTCGTGTCGAAAAAGAGGACGATTGTTCCATACATCCCCGTCGGACGCATCTGCAGCCAGCCACCAGCAAGCCTCCGAAGATTGCGCGCGGCCCCGTTTTTCTGCCAGAATGCGCGGCTCGCCTCATGTCGGCCCGGTTCTCCGGGCAGTCCGTTACGCGATACGGACCTCACGACCAAGCGTTGCAATATTCTCCAGCATTGCGTGGCGCGAGGCGCCGCTGGGCCGATATCGCCCTGGCTAACGGGTGGTTTTCACGGTTTTCATCAGGCAATGGCTTGATGAGGCCATTCTTACGGAGGTCAATATGGCCCGTGTATGTCAAGTCACCGGTAAGGGTGTGATGAGCGGCAACAACGTCTCGCACGCCAACAACCGTACCCGTCGCCGCTGGTTGCCGAACCTGCACGAGCGTCGCTTCTGGGTTGCCAGCGAGAACCGCTGGATCAAGCTGCGTGTATCCAACAACGCCCTGCGCACGATCGACAAGAATGGTATCGAAGCCGTGATTGCCGGAATGCGCGCCCGCGGCGACAAGGTCTGAGGATTGAGCCATGGCTAACAAGACACAAGACAAGATCCGCATGATCTCTTCGGCCGGCACCGGTCACTTCTACACCACGCAGAAGAACAAGAAGAACACTCCGGAAAAGTTCGAGTTCAAGAAGTACGATCCGGTGGTGCGCAAGCATGTGATGTACAAGGAAGGCAAGATCAAGTGACATGACGGCCCGCTCGCGCACTGCGCGGGCGGCAGGAACGAACGTGATCCCGGACGGCGCGCAGCGACGATCCGGGATCCAGTGACCTACAGTCCTTGTACCAAAAAGAAAACCCGCCCTCGTGGCGGGTTTTCTTTTATGCGGATGCTTGCGTCACGCCACAGCACGCCACATCATCCTCGAATGAATTCGACCGCGCTGTTCCCCAAACTGCTGGGTGACCAGGCCTGGCAGCAGCTGCCGCAGGCGGTTCAGGCGATGCACGGCCACACCCCGACGGCTACGCGCGAGCGGAATAGCGGATGTCAGTAGCGCCACCTGCCAGCACGCTGGCTGCGCCGCGTGCTGGGATTGCCTGCGTCCGACTCGCATTGATCGCGCCGATGATCGAACAGCTTGTGTCACTTCAAAAGCCCTCAAAAACAAAACCCGCCATGCGGCGGGTCTTGTCGAGACATCCATCGGCAGGAAACTGCCGCCTGATCAGGCAGCCCTCGCGACCGAGTAACCCTTCAGGCGCGCTGCGAACTCCTGCAGGACGCGGATGCCGCTCTGCTCGGCCTCGTTGATCCATTGCTGCAGACCCTTCAACGCCTGCTCGGCCCCACGCTGCTCCATCAAGGCCACCAGACGGGTACGGAACTCGACCACGGTCTTCAGCGTCGGGCGCTTGGCCAGCACGGCCTGCAGCTTGGCGTGATTCTCGCCATCGAGCCAGCGTCCGCCATCAGCCAGGGCCAGCCGCACGCGGCGCGGCACCGCCTTGATGCTCTCGCCAGCATGCAATGCCTCGTCACGCAGGGTCGGCACGATCACGCCGCGATAGAAGTCGGTCATGGCCTGGAAACGGTGGGTCAGCACCGCCTTGAGCGTCTCGGCGTCGGGCAGATGCACGTTGGGGCGAACATCCAGCGATGGCGCCACGCGCAGCACCTTGGCCAGACCGATCGCGCGCAAGCCGCAGATCGCCGCCCAACCGATGTCGAACTCCCACTTGCGCAGGGCGAACTTGGCCGAGCTGGGGAAGGCATGGTGATTGTTGTGCAGCTCTTCGCCGCCAATCCAGAAACCCCAGGGAATCAGGTTGCGTGCGGTGTCGGCACTCTCGAAATTGCGGTAGCCGGCCCAGTGGCCGATACCATTGACAAAGCCGGCGGCCCAGAACGGAATCCAGACCATCTGCAACGCCCAGATGGCCGCGCCGATCACGCCGAACATGGCCAGGCTGACCAGCAGCATCAGGGTTGGCCCCCAGTAGGGGTGCGCACCGTAGACGTTGCGCTCGACCCAGTCATCGGGGGTGCCGCGACCGTACTGCTCCATGTCCTGCTTCGACTCGCAGGCATCGCGGTACAGCGACACGCCGTCCCAGAACACCTTCTTGATCCCGTAGATCATCGGGCTGTGCGGATCTTCCTCGGTCTCGACCTTGGCGTGATGCTTGCGATGCACCGCCACCCACTCACGGGTGACCATGCCGGTGGTCAGCCAGCCCCAGAAACGGAAGAAGTGCGCCAGCACCGGGTGGAAATCCACGCCACGGTGGGTCTGACTGCGATGCAGGTAAAGCGTCACGGTAAAAATGGTCAGCTGGGTCACGATCAACACGTAAACCAGGATCTCGCGCCAGCTCGCGCCGGTGAGACCATCATTCAGGAAGTTGAGCACCGCATTCAGCATGAGAATCACCGGGTAGGAAACAGATCCAGTCTAGTCGAGGGGTTTCCATACCCGCCAGCATGGCTTGGCCCACAATTGTAGCATTTCGTCAAGAAGCGGGCGCCAGTTGAGGCACATATCGCACTATCGGCCTCGCACCTGTTGTCTTGAAGGTGGGGGCGCCATGACAATCACGCAATGACCTTGCCAACTGATCCATCCGTCAAACCGATCCTGCAACTGGACCACGTCAGTCGCCGTCGGGCCGGGCGCCCCGCCGTGCGGGAGTTGACGCTGAATCTGCAACGCGGCCAGGTGCTGGGCCTGCTCGGCGTCAACGGCGCCGGGAAATCGACCACCTTGTCGATGATCGCCGGCGCCATGCGTCCGGACAGCGGCAGCATCCAGCTGGATGGCAGCGACTTCCTGGAGCAGCCTGAGCTATCGCGCCGGCTGGTCGGCTGGCTACCCGAACGTGCCCCGATGTGGCCGGAACTGACCGTCAGTGAACACCTCGACGCCCACGGTCACCTGCGCCACCTCCGCGGCGCGGCACTGAAGCAGGCGCGTGAAACGATCATCGAGCGGCTTGAGTTGCAGCCACTGGCCAGACGCCTGGCTGGCGTGCTGTCGCAAGGCCAGCGCCAACGCCTGGGCCTGGCCTGCGCCCTGCTGCATCGCCCGGCCCTGCTGGTGCTGGATGAACCGGCCAACGCGCTCGATCCGATCCAGGTGGCCGCCCTGCGCGTACTGATCCGCGAGCAGGCCGCTGCCGGCACCGCGGTGATCCTGTCGACCCATCTGCTGGCCGAGGTCACGGCCGTATGCGACCGCGTGGCGATCCTGCATGACGGCAGCTTGCGCCATGAGGGGCCGGTGCATGCCGACGATCATGCCGCACTGGAACGAAGCTTTTTCGAGATTGCGATGAACCACCCGACGGCGAACGCCGCATGAGTCTGTTTGCGGTGACGCGGCTGGAGTGGCGTCGGCTGTTGGTACGACCGCTCGCCTGGGTACTGGCGGCGCTGACTCAGGCGTGGCTGGCATGGACCTTCACCTTGCTGCTGGGTGGTTTTCTGGCCTCGCAGATCCAGCGTGCCGCGCTGCCTGATGGCCCCGGCCTGACCGATCTGGTCGCCGTGCCCCTGCTCGGTCAGCTGGCCCAACTGGCGTTTCTGGTGGTGCCGCTGCTGAGCATGTCGCTGATCGCAGGGGAACGCCGCAACGGCACCTTGCCGCTGATGCTGGCCGCGGGCGTGCCTGCTTCGCGCATCGTGCTTGGCAAGTATCTGGCCCTGCTGGGCTGGCTGCTGCTGTGGTTGCTGCTGACGCTGGCGATGCCGCTGGCGCTGTCCCACGCCACTCACCTGGACTGGGGCAAGCTGGCCGCGGCGTCGCTTGGAGTGGCCTTGATGCTGGCCGCCCTCACCGCGCTGGGCGTGGCCTGCTCGAGCTTTGCCTCGCACCCGGCGATCGCCGCCGCCGCGGCACTGATCCTGGCGCTGGCGCTGTGGAGCGTGAACCTTGGCGCCCAGATGGCCGGCATCAACGGCGGCGCCATCAACTGGCTGGCGATGAGCACCCATGTGCAACCACTGTTGCGCGGACTGTTCTCGACCGCCGATGTCGTGTGGTTCGTGCTGTTGATCGTACTGGCCCTGGCGCTGGCTACGCGACGGCTCAATGCCGACAGGGAGCGTGGCTGATGCGCCATCTTTTCAGACGTCTGGACGGCTGGCTGTTCGCCCTGCTGCTGCTGGTTGCCGCTGGCGCGATCGGCTATCTGGGCACGCGCTACGACTATCAGGCCGACTGGACCGCCAACGGCCGCACCAGCCTGTCGCCCGAGAGCCGTGCGGTGCTGGCCAAGCTCGACGGACCGGTGGAAATCGTCAGCTACGCCAACCCCCAGGGCGACCTGCGCCAGACCATCGCCGGGTTCCTGCAACGCTACGAAGCAGCCAAACCCGACCTCAGCCTGCGCTTCGTCGATCCGCAACTGGACCCGGCGAAGATGCGCGAACTCGGCATCACCGTCGATGGCGCGCTGATCCTTCACTACAAGGGTCACGAGCAGCGGCTCGACGAATTGTCCGAGCGCAGCCTGACCAACGCGCTGGAGCGACTGGTGCGTGGCAGCGACCGCATCATTGCCTTCGTCACCGGCGACGACGAACGTCGCGCCGACGGCAAGAGCAATGCGGACGTGAGCATCTTCATATCGCAGCTGGAAAGCCGCGGCATGCGCGCGGTGCCGCTCAACTTCTCCCAGGTCACCGGCGTGCCCGAACACACCGATCTGGTGGTACTGGCCAGCCCTGACATGCCACTGGCGCCGGGCGCGGTAAAAGCCCTGGTCGACTATGTAAACAACGGCGGCAACCTGCTGTGGCTGACCGAACCGGACAACGCGGACCTGGGCCTCAAGCCGTTGGCCGATGTATTGGGTGTGCGCGTGCTGCCCGGCGTGCTGGTGGACGGTTCAGGTGCTGCGCTGGGGCTGCATGACCCGCGCCTGATCACGCTCGGTGATTATCCGTTGCAGGCGATCACGCGTGGTTTTGCACTGACCACGCTGTTTCCGCAGGTCTCCGCGCTGGCGCAGGTGTCGCAAACGGACTGGAAGGTGGAACCGTTTCTGCGTTCGGGGCCGCGGAGCTGGACCGAATTCAAGGCGATCGACAACAGCAAACCCTCCGACATCCGCTTCGACCCCGATGCCGGCGAGTTGAAGGGGCCGCTGGATTTCGGCTTCGCACTGAGCCGACTGTCGCCCAGCCCGGACAAGAGCGAACAGCGCGTGGTGGTGATCGGCGACGGCGATTTCCTCTCCAACACCTTCCTCGGCAACGGCGGCAACCGCGCGCTGGGTGAGCGCATATTCAACTGGTTGCTGGGCGACGACAAACTGGTGAATCTGCCGCCGCGCGGTGCACCGGATCGGCTACTGGAAATATCCCAGGCGCAGCTGAACGGCCTGAGTTTCGGCTTCCTGATCGGCTTGCCGTTATTGCTGCTGTTGAGCGGTGGCCTGATCGTGTGGCGCCGGCGCCGGCGCTGATCGATGAAGCGCGCCGCTCGCCAACGCCTGTTCCTGTTCCTCGCCGCGCTGGGTCTGCTCGCACTGGTCGGCTGGCAGTGGCAGCACGATGCCAGCAACGACACCGGCACGCTCACTTCGCTCGATCCGGCAGCGATCAGCCGCATCACGCTGATCCTGCCTGGCGCCCCGCCGCTGCACTATGAAAAGCGCGCCGATGGACACTGGTGGCACATCGACGGAACGCCCATCCGGGTTCCCGACGACTCGCGCCTGCGTGACATGGCCGATATCGCCGCTGCCCACGTGCTCAGCTGGCGTCCGGCCAGCGATTTCGATCTGGCCAAAGTCGGCCTGGCGCCGCCACGCGCCATCCTGCAACTGGACGGCCAATCGCTGGCGTTCGGGGTCAGCGCGGTCACCGGCCCGCAGCACTATGTGCATGTAGGCCAGCGCATCGCCCTGGTGTCGTCGCGCTACATGCCGCGCTCGCCGGCCATCAAGATCACCGACCTGAACTGATTCAGCGGAGCACGCCTTGCCCGAGCTGCCCGAAGTCGAAACCGCCCGTCGTGGCATTGCGCCGCATGTGATTGGCCGGCGCGTGCTGAGCGTGGTCTTGCGCCGCCCCGACCTGCGCTGGCCGATACCGGCCGAAATCAGCAAACTGCTGCCGGGCCAGCGCATCGATGCGGTGGAACGACGCGCGAAATATCTGCTGCTGCACACCACCGCAGGCAGCGCCCTGCTGCATCTGGGCATGTCTGGCGTGCTGCGCGTGCTGCCACCGGACGCGCCCATCGGCCGCCACGATCATGTCGATATCGCACTCGAACGCACACCGACACAGCAGCCGCGCATCCTGCGTTTTACCGATCCACGCCGCTTCGGCTGCCTGCTATGGCAAGCGCCCGGCGAAACCCATGAACTGCTGGCGAAGCTCGGCCCGGAACCACTCACCGACGCGTTTGACGGTGAACTGCTGTGGCGCCGCTCACGCGGCCGCACGGCGGCCGTGAAGCTGTTCCTGATGGACAACGCAATCGTCGTGGGTGTGGGCAACATCTACGCCAGCGAAGCCTTGTTCGCGGCCGGCATCGACCCGCGACGCGCGGCCGGCGCGGTGTCGCGTGCTCGCTACGCGCAACTGGCCGGTGAGGTGAAACGGATACTGGCCTGGGCGATCGAACGCGGCGGAACTACTTTGCGCGACTTTCTGAACCCCGATGGCGCACCCGGATACTTCTTCCGCGAGCTGTATGTCTATGGCCGCGCCGGTGAACCCTGCCGCGTATGCGGCACCCTGATCAGACAAGTGACGCTGGGCCAGCGCTCGACCTTCTGGTGCCCGCACTGCCAGCACTGATCAGCGCGCAGGAGCCCGCTGGCGGGCGATGCTCTGGTTCCGATAGCCATCAACGCAAGGCATCGCCCGCGTGCGGGCTTCTACGGGGTCCAAAGCGTCAGGTTGGCCAGTGCAGTTCGACGAAAGTGTTGTTGAAATCAGGGTCGGTCAGCCCCCCTCCCAGCTTTACCTGCACGCCCTCGGGCATGACCTCGATATCCAGTCGCTGACCATCGGTGAAGTGCGCGCCCAGCGCCTGCATCTGCACCAGGGTTTCACATAGCAGGCCAGCCCGGTCGAGCGCGGCATCGGGCACCTGATGGATGCTGATGTCCGGGCGACCGAACTTGCGCATGCCGCGAGTGTGAATCCACGAACGCCCCGGTTCAGGTTCACCATCACGCAGGATCAACAGGTGATTGCGGATCGGCGCACCTTCGGCCACCAGATACTGCCGGCGCCATTCGGCGGCACCGAGCAGGCTGAGCGTCTGCGGGTCGAGGATGGCCACACCGCCGATAGCCAGCAGGCCGGCCAGCACCCCCAGCGTATCGCGCAGATAGCCCGTTTCTCTGGCGTCCTTCAGCGTACCGCGCACCACCATCACCTCAGGGGCATCGAACGCCTGCTGCCACGCCTGCGGTGCATCGGTCTTGTACATACGCCCCATCGCGCCCTTCAGTGGATAACCATCCCAGTTGCGCAGCTCGCCGTGATGATGATTGGTTGCGGTAATACCTTCAGGCAGGCCGTCGCTGCCGTAGGCGAGCGAGGGCACGCGTACCGCTTCGAATTTTCCGAAAACGTAGAACTGCAGCAGGATCTCCTCGTCACTGGCTTGCCAGTGCGGGCGCTGCCAGGCGGGGATGGTGATCGGGTGGCTCATGGAATTCCTTGTTGGTCGCCGCTCAGCGCTTTTCGCCCAGCGGCAGCACGGATTGCTGCAATTCGATCTGGCCGCTGCCTTCGCTGATCTTCTTGAACTCGGCGCGGCTCACCGAGACATAGCGGTCGTTGCCGCCAATCTCAACCTGCGGACCTTCGGTCACGGCGCGACCGCTTTCGTCCACGCGCACCACCATGGTTGCCTTGCGGCCGCTGTGGCAGATCGTCTTGATCTCCTCCAGGTTGTCCGCCCAGGCCAGCAGATAGCGACTGCCCTCGAACAGCTCGCCGCGGAAATCGGTGCGCAGTCCATAAGCCAGCACCGGGATGTTGAGCCGATCGACCACGTCGCTGATCTGCCACACCTGCGACTTGCCCAGAAACTGGGCTTCATCGACGAAGACACAGTGCAGCGGGCCACGCGTAGCGATGTCTGCCTCGACCATGGCGAACAGGTTCTCGTCGCTGGCGAACCGGTGTGCGTCGGCTTTCAGCCCGATCCGCGAAGCAACCACACCCTCGCCGTAGCGGTTGTCCAGCGCTGGCGTCAGGATCAGCGTGCGCATGCCGCGCTCGTGATAGTTGTACGCGCTCTGCAGCAGCGTGGTGGTCTTGCCGGCATTCATTGCCGAGTAATAGAAATAGAGCTTGGCCATGGGTATGCGTTCGGGTCGTGACCACGCATGGTAGCGCGGACGCCCGGAATCTGTAGGAGCGCACCCTGTGCGCGATGCTCCTGGCCACATCACCGAAAAGCTCGCGCACGACCGAAGGAAGTTCCCTTTTGTGGACAGGGTGCACTCCTGCGTGTTGTTCCGATCAGGCCTTGTCCAGCGGCGTGTTGCCGCCGCTGAACGAAGCCTGCGCCTGAGCCAGACGATACTTGCGCTCGGCACGGCTGCGGCGCCAGTCGCGCAGCGTGCAGATCGCGTATACCAGCTTGAACAGGCGCAGCTTGCGCAGGACCTTCGGCGTATCGAACAGGTCGCCGGCCAGCATCGAAATCACACCCTGCTCCAGCTGCCAGGTGTTGCGTGGCTGGCGGAACATCTGCTGCATCACCGGCCCGTTGAAGCGGTAGATGAAGAACGAGAATCGCGACATCGCCGCGCGCTGGCGCTTTTCCAGCTTGCGCAACAGCGCCGCCTCCTTTCGCGGCTCACGCAGCGCCTGATCCACTAGCGCCGCCGCCTGCTCCGCACCGCTCATGGCGAGGTAGACGCCGGATGAAAACACCGGGTCGAGGAAGGCAAATGCATCACCCACCAGGATCCAGCCCGACCCACCCATACGGCTCGCATCGTAGGAATAGTTGCCGGTGACGCGCACCTCGTCGTCGATCAGTTCAGCGCTTTCGAGGCGCTGCCACAGCGCAGGACTGTGCTTCAACGTGTCGATGAAGAATTCGGTGGTGCCGCCCTTGCGCTGCTTCAGGTATTCCGGGCGACACACGGCGCCCACACTCATCACGCCATCGGGCAGTGGAATCATCCACATCCAGCCGTGCGCGAAACTGTAGATGCTGATGTTTCCGGCATCGTCGCCGGCGCGGCGCGAGGCACCTCGATAGTGACCGAAGATCGCCGCGCTCTGGTGCTGATCATTGCGCCGCCGCAGCTTTTTCCGCGACGACAGCAAGGCATCACGGCCACTCGCGTCGACGACGTAGCGAGCCTGGATGCTGTAGCTGCGACCATCGTCGCAACGAACCTCAAGCAGGGTCTGGCGTGGATCGAGCTGATCGACGCGCATCACCTCCTGTCCCTCGCGTGCATCCGCGCCGCAGTCGCGGGCATGTTCGTACAGCATGCGATCGAAGTCCTGGCGCCAGACCTGGTAGGCATGCGGCGGGCTCGATCCGATGGCGCGGGCGAAGGCGTAGGTGTTGTAGCCGCGCTCGTTGTCCGCCTCGAAGTCCGCACCGGGCTTGAACACGCCAAGCTCGCGCACCTTGTCCAGCACGCCGAGCCGATCGAGGATCGGCAGGTTCATCGGCAATAGCGACTCGCCGATATGGAAACGCGGGTGGCGCGCCTTCTCCAGCGCGATCACGCGGTAACCCCGCCGCGCCAGCAGCGTGGCGGCCGTGCTGCCGGCCGGCCCGCCGCCGATCACCACCACGTCGCAGGACTCGGCGGCGCTTGTCATCTGGTCTGTCATGCGTTCCCCGTGTGATGCCGCCAGCATGGATTATGACGCAGGCCCGGTCGGGTTCCGAAGGTGCTCTGCTACCATCGTGCGCCGCCTCCTGTATCGCTGCGACCCATGCTCAATCCACAACAACTGGCCGCCGTCGAACACTGCGACAGCCCGTTACTGGTGCTCGCCGGCGCCGGCTCCGGCAAGACCAGCGTGATCACCCAGAAGATCGCGCATCTGATTTCGCAGCGGAAGCTGGCGCCAGCGAAGATCGCCGCGATCACCTTCACCAACAAGGCGGCCCGCGAGATGCGCGAGCGCGTCGCCAAGCTGATCAGCAGCGACGATGCCGCCGCCCTCACGGTCTGCACCTTTCATGCGCTGGGCCTGAAGTTTCTGCAGATCGAGCATGCCCGCGCCGGCCTGCGCCGCGGCTTTTCGGTGCTCGATGCCGACGACAGCGGCGCCATCGTCAAGGAGCTGGCACCGAAGGGGGCGAAGAACGATGTGCTGTTCGGCATCCGCAACCTGCTGGGCCGCGCCAAGAACAGCGGCCTCTCGCCCGAACAGGCGCTGGCGGCCGCACGCAGCCCGCGCGAGCTGGAAGCAGCGACCATTTATGATCTTTACCAGCAGCGGCTGGCCGCGTTCAATGCGGTCGACTTCGACGACCTGATCCGGCTGCCGCTGAACATTCTTGAAAGTGACGCCGAGTGCCGCGAGAGCTGGCGCGAGCGCTTTCGCTATTTGCTGGTGGACGAATACCAGGACACCAACGACGCCCAGTACCGCCTGCTCAAGGCACTGACCAGCGAGCGCGGCGGCATCACCTGCGTGGGCGACGATGATCAGTCGATCTACGCCTGGCGCGGCGCCAATCCGGAAAACATCGACCAGCTCGGCCGCGACTGGCCCAACCTGCGCGTGATCAAGCTGGAGCAGAACTACCGCTGCGGCAAGCGCATCCTGCGCGCGGCCAACAAGTTGATCGGCAACAACCCGCACCTGCACGTCAAGAAGCTGTGGAGCGACCTGCCCGAGGGCGCGCCGATTCGCGTGCTGGAGTGCAAGGAGGCCGAGCATGAAGCCGAGCGCGTGGCGGCGATTGCCACCGCCCTTGCCGAGAAACACAAGGCGCGCTGGCACGAGATCGCCATCCTCTACCGCGGCAACTTCCAGGCGCGGCCGCTGGAAAAAGCCCTGCGGCTGGCGCGCATCCCGTACCACCTCACTGGCGCGCTGAGCTTTCTCGATCGCGCCGAGGTGAAAGACCTGCTGTGCTACCTGCGCCTGCTGACCAACCCCAGCGACGACGCCGCCTTCCTGCGCGTGGTGAACGTTCCCAAGCGCGAAATCGGCTCCACCACACTGGAAAAGCTGGGCCAGATCGCGCAGTCGCGGCACAGCTCCCTGCTGGATGCCACCCGCAGCGACGGCGTGCTGCGCCAGCTCACGCCGCGCCCCGCCGCCGCGCTGGCGTCGTTCGCCAACCTGCTCGATGAGCTGCGCAGTGCCTCGCTGCACCAGAACGCGGCGGATCTGGTCGAGTTGATCCTGCAGCGCACCGGCTATGCAGCGCAGATTGCAGCCAGTACACCCGATGCCAGCACACGCGAGCGCAAGCTGGGCAATCTGAAGGAACTGGCTGACTGGTTTCGCGCCATGCAGAAAGGCGGCAACAGCGCTGGCGACCTCGCCTCGCAACTGGCCCTGCTCAGTCACGCCGATCGCGACGAACCCGGCAACGCGGTGCGCATGATGACCATGCACGCGGCCAAGGGGCTGGAATTCCGCTTCGTCTTCATCGTCGGCTGCGAGGACGGCACCTTGCCGCACGAAGGCGCGATCGATGAAGGCCGCATCGACGAAGAGCGCCGCCTGATGTACGTCGGAATCACCCGCGCCAAGGAACTGCTGACCCTGTCCTGGTCAGCCATGACCAAGCGCTACGGCGAGGTCAACCGCAACCAGCCCAGCCGCTTCCTGCACGAACTGCCACAGACCGACCTGCACTGGCAGGGCAAGGACCCGGAAGCGGACAAGGAAGTGACCCGCGAAACGGCACAGTCGCACATGGCCAAGATCGCCGCGATGCTGGCGGGTGGCAGCTGAACCAGCAGGCGATCAGCCGCTCCATTCTGCCCGGCGCACCTTAAAGAGACTGGGCCGCGCGACCGACACCAATATAGGCGGCACCATCGACCATGGCGCCGCCAGTACAGCAGCGCACGAGAACTTTTGTTGTACAGATGCCAGCCAAGCCCATCGGTGCCGATCGTTCCCAAATCGGAGTGGCACAAGGGACTGATCCGCTGGTTGTCAGCCGCATGAGCGGGTCGATCAACGCCGCATGCTCGAGCATGTCTCCCTCATGGAACTGCACTCCTTTACATGCGCCAGCTATAATTCGTACTCGCTTCGCTTCCGAACTCGAGCTCCGAATCCTGCTACTCAACCGACAGTCGCATATTCGACAAGATCCGCCCTCCTCGCACCAGACTCTCTTCGAAGGAGCTCAGCTTCATGGCAGATCCCATACAGATTTATGCGCAACTGACAGCAGCGTTCAACCGACGGAACTGGTCCGAAGTGAGTGCGTTGGCTACACACCTGTTCTCGCTGGTGCCACGCCATCCGGCCGTACGCTACATGGCCGGCATTGCCTGCATAGAGCTCGGCGACCCTCCCACCGCTGTCGAACACCTCCGTCTGGCCAGCAGCCTGGAGCCCACCAAGGCCGAGTACTGGGTGCAATATGCGAGAGCTCTATCGCTCGCACGGCGTGGCCGGGAGGCCAAAGCCGCGGCGGATCATGCTTTGCGCCTGGCGCCCGGCGACCCCGGCACTCTTGACACTCTGGGCGTGATCTACACGCAGACCGGCGACTACGCCGCGGCGGCGCGAGTCTTCCGGCAGGCCGTCGCAGGGGCGCCAGAATATGCCCCCTTTCGCTACAACCTGGCGACATCGCTGGTCGCAGCGGGCGAGATCGATGCGGCAGAAATCGAGCTGGAAGCCTGCCTGTCGAGGAATCCCCATCACTGGCTGGCGCACTTGACGTTGGCCCAACTTCGTCGACAGACACCGGGCAGTCAGCACATTGCTCGACTGGAAGCACGCCTCAGCGAAGTCGAAACCGGGAAAGGCGACCCTGAGGGCCTGATGTGTCTGAACATGGCGCTGGCCAAGGAGCACGAGGATCTGAGCGATTTCGCCAGGTCATTCACGCACCTCAGGCGCGGCAAGGCCGCTGGTGCGCTTGGACGCATCTATTCCATCGAACAGGATGAAGCCCTGTTCAAAACCATCATGGACTCCTTTGTCGAACAGCCGATCGCTTCGGATGGCCATAGTTCGGACGAGCCGATCTTCATCATGGGCATGCCGCGGTCGGGCACCACACTGGTTGAGCGAATCATTTCCAGCCATCCGGATGTAAAGTCCGCCGGGGAAATGCTCAATTTCGCGATGACCCTGAAACAACTTTCAGGAAGCCGCAGCCCGGCGTTGATCGACATACTCACCATCATCGCGGCACGAGATATCGACTGGTCGACTCTCGGTGCCACCTATCTCCACAGCACCCGCCCTACCACCGGAACAACGCCCCGCTTCATCGACAAGTTGCCGCACAACTTCCTCTATGCCGGCCACATTGCTCGGGCCTTGCCCAAGGCAAAAATCATATGTCTGCGGCGCGACCCGATGGACACCTGCCTCAGCAATTTCCGGCAACTGTTCGGGCACAAGTCACCGTACTTCGGCTACTCGTTCGACCTGCTCGACACCGGCAGGTACTACCTCCTGTTCAATCGGCTGATGAGTCATTGGCAGCGGATGTTCCCTGGCCGCATCCTGGAAGTAGATTATGAGTGCCTGGTGAACTCACAGGAGTCCAGCTCACGCCAGTTGCTGCAGCACTGTGGCCTCGCCTGGCACGACGATTGTCTGGCGTTCGAACGCAATACATCACCCGTGGCCACCGCCAGCGCGGTGCAGGTGCGGAAACCGATGTTTCGCACCTCGTTGCGTCGCTGGAAGCACTACGAGCAAGAGCTTGCCGAGCTTCGCTCGCTGCTGCAGGAGAACGGGATCGAGGTGACCGACTAGTCGTGGCCGGTCGACTGGAGCCCCTCACTCATGGCCGAGCATTTTCCAGATCACGACCCCGCACCAAAAAACCGGCCCCGCCAGGGCGGAGCCGGTTTCTACTGCATCAAACAGTCATGGTCAATTCGCGGCAAACTTGTACTTGGCCTCGATATACATGGCGCGACCGTAAACATTGTAGTTTGACGTGTTGTACGGCGTACTCGTGGTACCTGGGTAGCTGCGATCCAGCGGTGGCATCTTGTTGAACAGGTTGTTCACCTGAAATGAGAGCGCCAGGTTCTTGACCGGGTTATAGCTCAGGCTGGCGTTGTACAAGACCCATGCCGGCAGTGTCCCTGCTCCCTTCGCCGAATACCCATCGGTTGCAGTGGCAAGGTAGTTTGGCGACTTGCCGTAGCGATTGAAGTAGACGGTGCCACTCCACTGATCGTTTGGTGTCCAGGTCAGGGAGCCACTGACCTTGGACTTGAAGTCCGTACTGAAGTACGGGTGACGGAGCAGATCTATGTTCGGGTCGCCCGGGTAGGACTGCTGGGTGTGCTTCAGCATATCGCTGTAAGAGGTGTTGAACGCCAACTGGCCCCAGCTGCCGATATCCTGCACGTAGTTGAAACTGGCAGTGATGGCGTTGACCTGCTCCTTGGACACGTTCACCTTCGGCGTATATATCTGCTGGATCTGACCAAGTAGACCTGGCGTGGTCGAGGTACCACGAGTGATCTGACTGAAGGCATTGGTGCAGGTCGGCGAACTCGGGTCGATCGTGCCAATGTCACAAAGGTACTCAGCTGCCGAGAGCGCGTCTGCGCTCTGCACATTTACTTCATTGCTGATATCCCAGTGCAGGTAGTCGGCGCTGAACGACATCTTCGCCATCGGCGCCCAGACCATGCCATAGCTCCACACCTTGGCGGTGATCGGCTTCAACACCGAGCTACCCGCCTGCTGGCCGAAGTACTGGGTACTGTCATACGGGGTCGGGCAATTGGACACGTTGCCCGGACCATAGCCCAGGCGAGCGCAATTGAGGTAGTCAGGCACGTTGCTGTAGTACCCACTCAGGCCCTGGTACTCATCCGCAAGCGTCGGAACCTTGAACGCGGTGCCGTAACGACCACGCAAGAGCAACGACTGGAACGGGCGGTATTCGAGGCCCAGGTTGTAGGTGCCGTGGCTGACGTCGTTACCTGACACCTTGTAGCTGTCATAGCGTCCAGAAAGATCCAGGGTGACCTGGCTCAGCACCGGCAACTTGACCTCGGTGGTAGCCGCATAGCGTGAGCGATGGCCAGCGCCCTGAACCGCCGTGGTACCCCAGATTTGCCCATCAAGCAGACGCGGATCAGGAACATAGGACCAGCCTTGGTTGCCACCCTCGAGTACCACCGCAATACCGGCATCGCCGCCCGGCAGAGAGAACAGCGACGCATTGGTCAGCTGACCACGGGTCATATTGTCCCAGGTCTTGGAGCGGCTGTCGGTATAGCCGGTAAAGCTGGCAAAGTCCGCCGGCGACATGGCCGTGTAAAGCGCCGCGTAGTTCGGCGTGAACACCGGATAGGCACCGTAATAGGGGTCCAGACCCTGCTGCGGGCCCAGCACGTGGGACGCAAAATAATTATCGATCGGGCCGGCAAGACGTGCCAGATCATGCTCCAGCAGCTTGTCATCGGAGTGGGTGAAGGCTAGGTCGTAGTCCCAGTTGGACTGACCGAACGTGCCCTTGCCGCCGAGGGTCAGCATGTACGAATTCTCGTATTGCTTGTTCATGGTGTTCGAGTAGCCGCCGACGTCTTCCGGCGAGAAAGCACGCTGGATATTGACGAAATCGTCGAGTTTTGGATCGTAAAAGGCGCCGTATTTGACCGAGGTGCCCCACCACGTGTAATTGGAACCGACGTTGTACTTCTGCTCCTCGTAGTTATAGAGGAGGTCACCGTACAGTTGCAGGTTATCACTGACGTCGAAGGTGGCATGCGTGTAGACGTTGGCCGTCTTGTCGTCGTTGGTGACTGTCTTGTAGCCAGGGCTGTAGAACGAGCCGCAATAGGTACGCCCGCCGCTGCGGGTACGCAGACCTTCGGTACCGCCGAACTGGCTGGTCACGTTGGCGCAGTTGTTCGGGTCTTCGAAGTAATAGTGGCCCGAGAACGGGCTGTACACCAAGTAATCACGCGACGCGGTAGCGGCGCTGGTACCTTGGGTGAAGAACTGCTTGGTGAGGCTGCGATCGAAGCCCCAGATGGGCTGGGTCTTTTCAAACTGCGCCCCGACCAGCAGGTTGAAGTTGCCGGCGCTGAAGCTGTCGGCGAAGCTGATGCGGCGATCCGCACCACCGCCGTCCTTGTGCCAGCCGTAACGAACATCGACCGTCGGCGCATCAATATGCTTTTTCAGCACGATGTTGATGACACCGGCTATGGCGTCAGAGCCATACAGCGAGGACTGACCACCCGGCAGGATGTCGATATGGTCGACCATATCCATCGGGATGCCGCTGAGGTTGTTGAAGGCATCACTGCCGTTGTAAAGGCCCGGGAAGTTGCCCATCGGGCGACCATCAATCAGGTACTTCACGAAGCCGACCGGCAGGCCAAACATGCTGAGCGTCTGCGCGCCCTGGGTGAACGAGGCGGAGCTCTGCGCCCCCTGCACGCTACCGGTGGCGAACGAGGATTGCTGTAGCGCCTCGGCAATGGTGGTGAATCCACGTGCCTTCATCTCCGTCGCCGTGATCGTGGTGATCGGCGTGGAGGTCTCGATCTGCGTCTGCGGAATCAGCGAGCCGGTCACTGTGACGGCTTGAAGCCTTTTGGCCTTGGCGGCGTCAGGTGCCTGGGTGCCACTCTCCTGCGTCGTACCCGACTGGGTCGATTGCGCATGGGCAGAGCCGTAACCGATCGTCAGGGCGGCGACGATGGCCACGGTAATTTTTGATTTGATCATTATGCTGGGAACTCCCCTCAGAGTTTTTTGCAACGGTTGAACCCACCCCTGCTACGGCTGGGTAGTCGGCACAAGAGACGGCGCATGGAAATGCGTTGAACAGCACGGATTTGCTGCTCTTTCGGTCATGTACTGTTAAGTTCTAACATGCGATCGATAGGTTTCGCAACAAGATTTTTACACATGTCGCAGGTATTTGCGACGCTGCAAGCGCCGAATGTCAGACCGTTCAGCGACCAGCTCCTGACGCAGTGCCGTGATGGTCAGATCAACCTTCCCGCTTCCAGTTCGTGCTTCAGGTAGGCGTAGTAAATCGGCGCAGCGATCACGCCTGGCAGGCCGAAGGCGGCCTCCATCAGCAGCATCGCGATCAGCAGCTCCCAGGCCTTGGCGCGGATCTGCGAGCCGACGATGCGTGCGTTGAGGAAATATTCCAGCTTGTGGATGATGATCAGGAACGCCAGCGCGGCGATACCGACGCCGAGGGATACCGACAGCCCCGCGACGGCAATGGCGGTATTCGAGATCAGGTTGCCGACTACCGGCAACAGGCCGACGATGAAGGTCAGCACCACCAGGGTCTTGGCCAGCGGCACGTGGATGCCCAGCACGGGCAGTACGCCGAACAGGAACAGTGCGGTAAAGGCCGTGTTGATCAGCGAAATCTTGATCTGCGCGAACACGATATTGTGAAACGCTTCGGCCAGGCGCTGGCAGCGCAGGCTGAGCATGGCCGCCAATGGGCCCATCTGGTTGGCCGGGCGCGCGCGGCTCAAGGCAATGATCGCACCCAGCACCAGGCCGATGATGATGTGCACGAACGCACGCATCGCACCCTTGCCGGCCAGTTGCAGGGTCACCGCGTGCTTGCGGATCAGATCCATGGCGCCAACGCGCAGGTCATCGACACTGTCGGGCAGGTTGTCGACCAGAATCGGGGGCAACTGCTGCCGGGCTTTTTCCACCAGCGGCATCAACTGCTGTTGCCACAGCAGTTGCGGGTTGCCGATTTCATTGTGGAACAGGCTGATGGCGCCAAGAATCAGCAGGATCAGCAGCCCCACCAGGATGGCGCCGAGCACGGCCACCACCACCACCCGGGCACCATCGCCGGAGATGCGTCGGCCCAGCAGCGGACTCATCGACTGCACCAGCTCGAACACCAGCAACCCCGCCAGCAGGGCGGGCAGCAGGTGAATTTCGATCACCAGCAACAGGGCCAGCGCAGTCAGAAGGTAACTCGCGTAGCGTATGGCGGGCGCGATTTCACGCGAGGCGAGCGGGTGGGAATCCATGCGGAGAGGCCTTGATCCTGGGGCGGTCAGTCTGTCAGCACGTTGCCATGCCTGCCAGCGTGGGCGGAACTGCCATATGGCTGTCGTAAACTGAGGCCATCGTTCCGGTCTTCATTTCGCAAGGATTTTCGCATGTCGCTCCGCTTTTTCACGCCTCTGTTCACGCTGGCCCTGCTGGCCGGCTGCGCCACCGCGCCAAGCCATGTCGCGCCGCCCACGGCTGCACCGACTGCAGCGGCAGCGGCCATCGACGTACCTGCCAATGACAATCTGAACGCCGTCGCCTGGAGCCAGACCGCGATCGAGCACGACCTGATTTTCGTGCAGACCTATCGCGACGCCGAATCGCGTCTGCTGGCAGCGCTGAAGAGCCCGCACTGGGATGCCCTTCCCAAGGACGACCGCGTGGCCCCGATCAATGGCTTGAAGCCGGCCGTGGTGCTGGATATCGATGAAACCGTGCTGGACAACTCCCCCTACCAGGCGCGGCTGATCAAGCGTGGCGGCGAGTTCAACGAGGCGGACTGGGCCAACTGGTGCAAGGAGGAAATCGCACGCGCGCTACCCGGCGTGGTCGAGTTCACCCAGTTCGCATCCAGGCATGGCATCGCCGTGATCTATCTCTCCAATCGCGCCAGGGACCTGGATCAGGTGACTCTGGAAAACCTGCGCAAGGTGGGTCTGCCGGTATCAGGCCCGCAGGCGTTTCTTGGCCTGGGCACGTTCGTCCAAGGCTGCGAGCAGATCGGTAGCGAAAAAGGCTGCCGACGCCAGCTGGTTAGCCAAAAATACAGAGTGTTGATGCAATTTGGAGACCAGATCGGCGATTTTGTGACCGTTTTGGCCAATAATGCCGACGGCCGCCGCCACGCGATGGCACCCTATATGAAGTGGATCGGCACACGCTGGTTCGTGCTGCCTAACCCGACCTACGGTAGCTGGGAGCCCGCCCTGTTCAACAATGACTGGACCGCGCCACAGGAAAAGCGCCGCCAGCAGAAAATCGATGCTCTGCGCTATCAGTAGCTGATATATATTTTTCTTTGCAAACAATAGCTTGGATGAAACAACAAAAGTATTGCCTTAACTGCAGCTCGCCGGTAGTATCTCGTTTGCCAAACCTGCTGACCAAAAATTTTGCGGGCAAGGCCATTTCCTTCCGGCTCTGCCGGATTTCCCCGTGAGGCCCCAGGCCCGCGGGGTTTTCTTTTTGTGGCCTTGAGAAGTCGCTCTCGACATAACTTGTATCGCCACTATCGCGCCGCTTACCCTGCGCGATCACGGCGCCCTGCGGCGCTTCTGGCCGCCATCCACCACGAGAGCACGCCGATGCGTCCCCGTTTCCTGCAGCATGCCTTCCTGTTTGCGGCCATCACGCTTCTGCTGGGCGCCTGCCACGGCTGGGATGACGCCTCCCAGCCCGGTGGCAGCACGCCCGAAGCAGCACTGCAGCGATCGATCGACCTGTTCAAGGCGGGCGATTTCCAGGACATGTGGAAGCAGTCGCTGCCGCCAGCGGACTACGCCAACATGCGTGCCGACTGGAGCCGTCAGCAAGGACAGTCGCCAGCGATCAGCACCGAGGATCGCGCCAAATTCACCGAGGCCATGCAACAGCTCACCGGCAAGGATGCGGAGAAGACCCTGTTCGCCGCATGGCAGCCCCGGCTGATCAGCGTGGAAAGGCAATACCGTGACCAGTTGCCGATGCTGCTCAGTGTGGGTGGCGCCATGGTCAAGGCCCAGGTGACGCAGAACCAGAACCTCAGCAGCGCCCAGAAGACCCAGATCAACAGCGTGCTTGACGCGCTCGCCCCATGGGTGCAACAGACCCCGTGGTTTGATCAGGCCAGGGCGAAGCAGGCGGTTACCGTCGTGGTGGCCACGGCGCGCAAGCTGGACCTGAAGAATCCCGAACAACTGCACACGATGGATTTCGACAGCACGATGGGCAAGTACGCCATCGGCTACGCCGGACTCAAGCAGTTGCTGGCCATCTACGGCCTGTCGGTGGACGCCACCCTCGATTCGATCAAGCTCACCCCCGTTTCCAGCAGCAACGGCCACGCCGTGGTGAAGATCGACTACACCTTGCTGGGCAAGCCGCTCACCACCGAATCCAACCTGGTGGAGCAGGACGGCCGCTGGTTCAGCGAGGACATGCTCAAGCAGGCGCGTGCCTCTCATCAGCGCAGGATCCAGTCGATAGCCAGCCCACCGGCAGGCAGCGCCACCATGCCAGCGGAAGCCGCAACGCCCACCGCAGCCAGTAGCAGCGCCGCTGGCAAAGCCTGAACAGCACAACCTATTAGAATAGACCGATGCAGAATTTCTCCAGCGTCGACTCAAACGGCCGCCAACGCGCGCCTTGGTGGTTCAATCTGGCTGGCCAGTTGCTGCAGCCATGGGTGCGCATCCGGCGCGACCCGGCTGAACCAACAGCCTTGCTGGAAGCGGGCTCGCCGGTTTGCTACGTGATCGAGCGCGACGGTTTTTCCGACGCGCTGATCCTGCAACGCGCCTGCCGCGAGGCCGGCCTGCCCAGCCCGATGCAGGCCTTGCCCGGCACCCGCCGCCGGCGTTCGGTGTTTGCGCTGGCCCGGCGCGACGGCTGGGTGCTCGGACGCAACCGCAAGCGCGCGCCCAACGAACAATTGCGCCAGCTGGTTCGCTCGCTCGAAGGCATGCCCGAGCGCGACATCCAGATCGTGCCGGTTTCGATCTACGTGGGCCGGGCGCCGAACCGCGACAGTGGCTGGTTCAGCGTGCTGTTCTCGGAAAACTGGGTAATGGTCGGCCGCTTCCGGCGATTGCTGGCGGTGCTGTTGAACGGGCGCGACACGGTGGTGCATTTTTCTGCGCCGGTATCCCTGCGCAGCGTGCTGGCCGAGTCCGGCGAAATCAGCCCGGAGCGTTTCACCCGCAAGATCGCGCGGGTACTTCGCACCCACTTTCACCGCATTCGCGCCGCGGTGATCGGGCCGGACCTGTCGCACCGGCGCACCGTGGTCGACGCCGTGCTGAATGCCGAACCGGTGCGTGCCGCGATCGCCAGCACGGCCGCCAAGGAAAAAATCAGCACCGCCAAGGCCTGGCGCAAGGCGCACAAGTTGATGATGGAGATCGCCGCCGACTACTCGCACCCGGTGGTGCGTTCGGTGTCGTTTCTGCTCTCCAACTTCTGGAACAAGCTGTACGACGGCATTGCCATGCACCATTTCGACAAGGCGCGCGCCGCTGCACCGGGTTACGAAGTGGTTTATGTACCCAGTCATCGCAGCCATGCCGACTATCTGCTGATGAGCTACCAGTTGCATGCCTCAGGCGTGGTGGTGCCGCATATTGCTGCCGGCGTGAACCTGAACCTGCCGGGCATCGGGCCGATCCTGCGCCGGGGCGGTGCCTTTTTCATGCGCCGCAGCTTCACCGGCAACCCGCTCTACTCGGTGGTGTTCAAGGAGTACATGGCGCAGCTGATCGACCGTGGCGTGCCGATCGAATATTTCACCGAAGGCACGCGCTCGCGCACCGGTCGTTTGCTTACCCCGCGTGGCGGCCTGCTGTCGATGACGGTGCGCGCCTTCCTGCGTGCGCCACGACGACCGGTGCTGTTCCAGCCGGTCTACATCGGTTACGAAAAACTGATGGAAGGCAAGAGTTACATCGGCGAACTGAGCGGCAAGCCGAAGGAGAAGGAATCCCTGCTAGGCCTGCTGCGCGGCCTGAAGGTGCTGCGTCAGCGTTACGGTCACGTGGCGCTGAATTTCGGCGAACCGATCGAGCTGACCCCGCTGCTCGACGCCGCCAGCAGTGAATGGCGCGCGGCCAGCAATGATCCGGACGCCAAGCCGGAGTGGCTCAACGGCGTGGTCGGCAAGCTCGCCGAGCAGATCCAGATCAATATCAACCGCGCCGCCGACGTCAACCCGATCAACCTGCTGGCACTGGCCTTGCTGGCCACACCCAAGCATGCGATGGCCGAGGGTGATCTGCTGACCCAGCTCGAGCTCAACAAGGCTTTGCTCGAGGAACTGCCCTACTCCGATCGCATAACACTTACGCCGATGAACCCCGCTGCCATCATCGCCTATGGCGAGCAGATGGCCTGGATCGAACGGGTCAAGCATCCATTGGGCGACGTGCTGACGGTCAACGGCGAGCAGGCTGTGCTGCTCAGCTACTTCCGCAACAATGTGCTGCACCTCATGACGCCCGCGGCGTGGGTCGCCTGCTGCTTCCTCAACAACCGGCGCATGTCGCGTGCCGCTGTGCTGCGGCTGGGCCGCATCATCTACCCGTTCATCCAGGGCGAGCTGTTCCTGCCGTGGGACAGCGATGGCTTCTGCCTGCAGCTGCAGGACACCATCGACTTCTTCGTGCGCCGCGGCTTGCTCGAATCGAACAACGACGGTCGCTCGCTGGAACGCAGCCCCGGCCAGGAGGACGGCGCCTTCCAGCTCAAGGTGATCGCGCGCAGCCTGATCCAGGCGTTCGAGCGCTACTACATCGCCATTGCGGCGCTGGCCAAGAACGGGCCACACGCGATGACCGGCGCCGAGCTGGAAAATGCGTGCACGCTGACTGCGCAACGACTGAGCCTGCTCAACGAGCTGTCCGCACCGGAGTTTTTCGACAAGGCGCTGTTCCGCGGCTTCATCCTCAAACTGCGCGAGCGCAAGGTGGTGTGGACCGATGACGAGGGCAAGCTGGACTACGACAGCGCGCTGGACGACATGGTGCGCGACGCACGCGTGATCCTGTCGCGCGAAATGCGTCATTCGATCCTCAAGATCACCCCCGGCGCCGAGCGCGAACCCGTGGACGCCGAGCAGACCATCACACCCGTCGTCGCCAGCAGCGAGATGCCCGAGGACGCCTCGGTCACCGATCTGCACCGACGTCACGTCGACGCCGAGCGGCATGAGCACCAGCTGCAATCGGAAGAGGTGCCGGAGCAGGCGCCAGGCGCCGGCAAAAGCGACGCAGGCGACAGTCCAGTCGAGTAGGATGGCGGCTCTCGCCAAGGAGCATCGAAACCATGACTGCACGCCACCCGCTTGCCCTCGTCATCGCCCTGCTGTGCCTGCCTGCCGCCGCCGTGAATGCAGACTCGGCGACCGCTGCTGAGGCTGGCGCGCACCAGACCATCGTGCTCGATTGCGCCCGCCTGGTCGACCCGGTTGCCGGCAGGATGCTTGGCGAGACCACCCTGATCGTCAAGGACGGCCACATCAAGGAAATCCATGCCGGCGCGGTCGACATCGAGCCTTACCGCCAGGCGGCGAGCGCCAGCGGCGACACGTTCCAGTACGTCAAGATGGCCGACGCCACCTGCATGCCGGGCCTGATCGACTCGCATACCCACCTGACCATGGAGTTCAATCGCAACTCCTACAGCGACAAGTTCCGGCTCAACCCGGCCGACTACGCGATCCGCAGCACGGTCTATGCGAAACGCACCTTGCTGGCCGGCTTCACCGCGGTGCGCAACGTCGGCGACGAGCACAACGAGTCGATCGCCCTGCGCAATGCGGTCAACGCCGGCATCGTGCCCGGCCCGCATATCTTCAGTGCCGGCCAGTTTGTGGGCACGACCGGCGGCCACGCCGATCCGACCAATGGCTTTCGCTGGGATCTGCAAGGCGACCCGGGCCCGAAGGACGGCATCATCAACTCGCCCGAAGACGCCTGGAAGGCGGTGCGCCAGCATTACAAGGACGGCGCCGACCTGATCAAGATCATGCCCTCCGGCGGCGTGCTCGACGAAGGCGCCAGCTCTGAAAACCCGCAGATGACGCTGGACGAGATCAAGGCGGTGGTTGCCGCCGCGCACGACTACGGCTTCACCGTCGCCGCCCATGCGCACGGCGCCGAGGCAATTCGTCGCGCGGTACTCGGCGGCGTGGATTCGATCGAACACGGCACCTTCATGAATGCCGAGGACATGAAGCTGATGAAGGAACACGGCACCTGGTACGTGCCCACCATCATCGCCGGCCAGTACGTGATGGAGAAGGCGAAGCAGGGCTGGTACCCGCCGCAGGTCGCCGCCAAGGCAGAACAGGTCGGCCCGGTGATCATGGCAACCGCGAGCAAGGCCTACCGCGCCGGCGTGAAGATCGCCTTCGGCACCGACGCCGGCGTCTACCCGCACGGCCAGAACGCGAAGGAATTTGAATACATGGTGCAGGCCGGCATGCCGCCGATGTACGTGCTGCAGGCGGCCACTACGCACGCCGCCGAACTGCTGCACAAGCAGGACCAGCTCGGCCAGATCGCGGTCGGCCGCGGCGCCGACGTGATCGCCGTGCCCGGCAATCCGCTGAATGACATCACCGTGATGCAGCACGTCAATTTCGTGATGAAGGACGGCGTGATCTACAAGCAGGACGGCAAGCCGACCATTTGAATCTCCTCACACCCGCAGGAGCCCGCTCGCGGGCGATGCTCTTTCCACATCCGGACCATAGCATCGCCCGCGAGCGGGCTCCTGCGATGAATCGACGAAACACCCATTCCTGTAGCATTGCGCCCATGAACGAACAGCCCAAATCCCCCCCGGAATCGACTACCCACTTCGGCTTCCGTGACGTGCCGGTCGGCGAGAAGCAGAAGCTGGTCGGCCAGGTTTTCACCTCGGTCGCGCGCAGCTACGACCTGATGAACGACCTGATGTCGTTCGGCGTGCATCGCCTGTGGAAACGCCATTTCGTGGCGATCAGCGGCGTACGCCGCGGCGACCGCGTGCTGGATCTGGCCGGTGGCACCGGTGACATCGCCGCGCTGCTCAAGCCGGTGGTCGGCGACGAGGGCGAGGTGGTGGTCGGGGACATCAACGCCGCGATGCTGGGCGTGGGCCGCGACCGCCTCACCGACCGCGGGCTGGTCTCGGGCCTGCGCTGGGCCCAGCTCAATGCCGAGGCACTGCCGTTTCCGGACAACAGCTTCGATGCCGTGACCATGGCCTTCGGCCTGCGCAACGTCACCGACAAGGACAAGGCGCTGGCCGACATCTGCCGCGTGCTGAAGCCCGGCGGGCGGCTGCTGGTGCTGGAATTTTCCAAGGTGCAGAACGAGCTGTTCGGCAAGCTCTACGATTTCCACTCGTTCAAGGTGCTGCCGAAACTCGGCCAGCTGTTCGCCGGTGACGCCGACAGCTACCAGTACCTGGCCGAATCGATCCGCAAGCACCCCGACCAGCAAACCCTGAAAGGCATGATCGAGCGCGCCGGCTTCGGCCGGGTCGAAGTGCGCAACCTCACCGGCGGCGTCGTGGCGATCCATCGCGCCTACAAACTTTGACCACCCCTCCAACTGACGCCCCGCACCGGGGCTGAGTCCGGATCAACGCAGACCACGGGCCATGCCGAACCGCTATCGCCACTTTGCCGCCTTCGGCGCCTTGCTCGGCTGGCTGGCGTTGGCTTTGCAGCTGCTGCTGTCGATCCAGCTGACGATCGCGAACGGGCAAGGCGCACTGGCCGGCGTGTGGATCTATTTCGGCTTCTTCACCGTGCTGACCAATCTCTTTGTGGCCATGGCGCTGACCGCCGCGGCAGGCCACGGGGCCGGTTCCATCGGGCAATTTTTCAGGCGCGCAGACGTCCATACCGCACTAGCCATGAGCATCATCATCGTTTGCGCGATCTACAACCTGATGCTGCGCCAGCTATGGCATCCGCACGGCTGGCAGATCGTCGCCGACGACACCCTGCACGTGGTGATGCCGCTGTTGTTCGTGCTGCACTGGTGGCTGGCGGTGCCCAAGGTTTCCCTTCGCTGGGTCCAGATCGCCGGGTGGCAAGCCTACCCGGCGGCCTATTTTGTCTACGCACTGGCGCGTGGCGCACTCAACCAGTGGTATCCCTACCCATTCCTCGACGTCAGTGCACTCGGCTACCTGCAGGTGCTGCTCAATGCCTGCGCCGTGCTGCTGGTATTCGTCGCCGTGGCCGCGCTGTTGCTCGCACTGGCGCGCTGGCAGTTGCGCCGCGAAGCGAGGGCGGCGGGGTTCGCGGCCTCACCCTGAGCGGATGGATCAGCCCAGCGGTACACGCAGGTCCTGCAGCAATTCGCCGGAGCGCAGCAGGTCCTCCTCATGCCCGGCATCGCGCCAGCTCTCCTGCACGGCGTCGGCATACCAGCGCTGCATCGCAGGCAGGTCGAGCAACCGCTGCGCGTAGGCAGCTGCCGCGTCACCCAGCTTGATGCCATAGGTCTGCACACGGAACGCCACCGGCGCGAAAAACGCATCAACGGCGGTGAACCCGGCACCCGCCAGGAACGGGCCGCCGAACCGACGCAGCCCGTCGCTCCACAGTTCGTCGATGCGCGCGACATCCGCGTCCAGCGCAGCGGGCAGATCCGGGCGCAGGCGCACGCGCACACTGCAGTTCATGCCGCAGTGCTGGCGCAGCGCGGAAAAGCCCGAATGCATCTCGGCAGCAGCGCATCGCGCCCATGCCCGCGCGGCAGGATCGGACGGCCAGACGTCCGCATGGCGCTCGGCCAGGTACCCGGCGATGGCCAGTGAATCCCACACCACGGTGGCGCCGTCATGCAGGCACGGCACTTTGCCATTCGGCGAGAATGCGCGGAACGCCTGCCAGTTGGCCGCACTGTCCGGCGCGAACGGCAGCAGATGCTCGTCGAACGGAATATCCAGCACGCTGAGCAGAACCCATGGCCGCAACGACCACGACGAGTAATTCTTGTTGGCGATGTAGAGCTGGTACATGACGCGGACCTCCTGCGGGAATCAGTTCGTTTCGCTGACAGCAGCCGTCGGCGGCATGCTGGGCATGGTTCGCCGCCGCACGTTCGCCAGGGCCACCCCAGCCACGGTGATCACGCCGCCGACCAGGGTCAGCAGGCCGGGACGCTCACCCAGCCACAACCAGCCGATCAGCACCGCGATCGGCGGCGAAAAATAGATGAAACTGGAGACCTGCGATGCCGACGTCCGGTGCAATGCCGCGTTCCAGGCCATGTAACCAATAAAGGTCGGCGCGATGCCCAGCCACAGCAGCGCGGCCACGTGCGACCACGGTGCCACCTGCAACGCCGCGCCGATACCGGCAGTGAACGGCAACGCTCCCAGCGCGCCGGCAAACAGGGTAAAGGCGGTCACGCCGATGGTGCTGCTGCGCGCAAAGAACGGCTTCAGCCCCACGAAAAAGATCGCCGAGGCGAGCACGCTGACCAGCACCAGCGCCGCCATCGGCTCGAAGCGCACCTGCTTGCCGCTGGCCAGCACGACCATCACCACCCCGACCAGGGCCACGCCCAGACCGGACAGCGTGCGCGCGGACAGGCGCTCATGCAGCCAGATGGCGGAAACCGCCGCCGTAGCGGCCGGCGCCAGCGAAATCAGGATCGAGGCCGTGCCACTGGCAATCCGCGTCTCCGCATAGTTGAGGCACAGGTGATACACGGTCAGCCCGATCACACCGAGAACAGCCAGCGGCATCCAGTCGCGCCGCGCCGGCAAGCGCACCCGCTTCACCAGCATCAGCGCTGCAAAACACAGCGAACCGACCACCAGCCGGGAAAACGCGACTTCGCCCGGAGTGAACGAGGCCAGCGCATAGGCAATCGCCGCATACGCCGACGACCAGGTCAGCAAGGCCGCGCCGATGTAGAAAAGGGTGCGCCCGTCGAGGCGCTGCGAGCTATCCATGGGGACGGATTCGATACGGGGGAGTGCGCATCCTACCTGCTACGGGTCGACGGTTCCCGCACCACATGAAACGGTGCTCGCGCCCTCCCTGACCAGTACTTTTGTCACGGTCGCACGCGAGCCGGCAGCCGCATACTCATCCACTGGTTCAGTGCGTCCATACAGGGGTTGCCATGCGTCATTTTCTCTTCCTGCTACTGGCAGGTGCGTTCGCTATTGCACCGGTGTCCCGCAGCCATGCCGGCACGGCGCCGGCCGCCGCGCACAGCAGCGCCGACAAGCCCACCGACGACAGCTCGGCGCCCGCCACCGAGACAGCCACGCCAAGCCACCACAGCATCACCATCAACGGGCACACGCTGAAGTACACCGCCACCGCGGGCACCCTGATCATTCGCGACGACAAGAACCAGCCGCAGGCCAGCGTGTTCTATGTCGCCTACACACTTGACGGTGCCAAGGCTGCGCAGCGGCCGCTGACCTTCCTCTACAACGGCGGCCCCGGCTCCTCCAGCATGTGGCTGCACATGGGCTCGTTCGGCCCGGTGCGGATCGAAACCGCCAGCCCCGACGCCACCGCGCCGGCACCGTACAAGCTGGTGCCGAACAAGGACAGTCTGCTGGACAAGACTGACCTGGTCTTCATCGACGCCGTCGGCACCGGCTACTCGCGCCCGCTGGGCAAGGCCACTGGCAAGGATTTCTGGGGCGTCGACCAGGACATCTCGGCCTTCACCCGCGCGATCGAGCGCTATGTCAGCGCCAACCAGCGCTGGAACTCGCCGAAATTCCTCTATGGCGAGAGTTACGGCACCACCCGCTCGGCGGCACTGGTCGATGCACTGCAGGACAAGGGCATGGCCTTCAATGGCGTGATCCTGATGTCGTCGATCCTCAACTACGGTATCCGCCTGCCGGGGTACGACGAGACCTACATCGGCTACCTGCCCAGCTACGCTGCGGCCGCCTGGTATCACGGCAAGCTGCCCAACAAGCCGGCTGACCTGAAGACGTATCTGGATCAGGTGCGCGCCTGGGCGCAGGGTCCCTATGCGGCAGCGCTGGCGCAGGGGCAAAACCTGCCCGCCGATCAGCTCGATGCGGTCGCACGCCAGTTCGCCGCCTACACCGGGCTGTCCGTGCAGTTCGTCAAGGACGCCAACCTGCGCGTCGACCTGGGCCGCTTCCGCAAGGAGCTGCTGCGCGACCAGCGCCTGACCCTGGGCCGGTTTGACAGCCGTTTTACCGGCACCGATCCGGACGCCGCCGGCGAAACCCCCGACTACGACGCCTCCGATGCCGGCATCAGCGGCGCCTTCGTGGCGGCCTTCCACATCTATCTCGATACCGAGCTGGGCTACCACACCGAGCTGGACTATCGCCCCACTTTCGGCGAGATCAACAAGGACTGGGACTGGAAGCACCGGGCCGCCGACATCCACTGGCCGCTGCCGGTGCCGTACGTGGCCGGGGATCTCGCCCACGCGATGCGCACCAACCCCAACCTCAAGGTGCTGTCGGTCAATGGCTACTACGATTTCGCCACGCCGTTCTTCATCACCGAATACGACCTGGCGCACATGAACCTCGACCCGTCGCTGCGCGGCAACCTGCAGTTCCTGTACTACCCGTCGGGCCACATGATCTATCTCAACACCCAGTCGCTGCAGCAACTCAAGGGCGACCTCGCCCACTTCTACGACCACGCCGCGCCAACGCGCTGAGAGGAGTCCACCACCATGCGCAAATTGCTCTTTGCCCCGCTCGCGCTGGCCCTGTTGATGGGCCCGAGCCACCCGCTGCACGCCACCGACGCGCCCAAGGATGCCGACAAGGCGCAGTCTGCCAAGGACAGCAAGCAAGACGAGCTGCCGATACCACCCGAACGCAAGGTGGTCACTTCGCACAGCGTGCAGATCGCCGGTCGCAGCATCAGCTACAAGGCCACGGCCGGCACCCTGCTGATCAAGGATGACAAGGGCAAGCCCACGGTCAGCGTGTTCTATGTGGCGTACACGGTGGACGACGGCAAGCCGACCCGGCGCCCGGTCACCTTCATGTTCAACGGCGGACCCGGCTCGTCCAGCATGTGGCTGCACATGGGCTCGTTCGGCCCGGTGCGGGTGGCCAACAAGGGCGACCAGCCGATTCCGCCACCGCCGTATCAGACCGTGCCGAACCAGTACAGCCTGCTGGACAAGACCGACCTGGTCTTCATCGATGCCCCCGGCACCGGCTATTCGCAGCTGGTCGGTGCGGCCAAGGGCAAGGACTTCTACGGCGTGGACCAGGACGCCGATGCGTTTGCCAGGTTCATCACCCGCTACGTCAGCGACAACCATCGCTGGAACTCGCCGAAGTTCCTGTTCGGCGAAAGCTACGGCACCACCCGCTCGGCGGTGCTGGTGCGGCGGCTGCAGGAACAGGGCATGGAGTTCAACGGCGTGGTGCTGATGTCCTCGATTCTCGATTTCAGCGTATGGGCGAACACCGGTGTCGACCATGCCTACATCGTCGACCTGCCGACCGAAGCGGCCATCGCCTGGTACCACGACAAGGTACCGAACAAGCCCGCCGACCTGGCCAGCTTCCTGGCCGAGGTACGCCACTTCGCGAGTACCGACTACACGCTGGCGCTGGCCAAGGGTGACGCGATCGCGCCGGCCGAGGTGGACCGCATCGCCAGCCAGCTGAGCCAGTACACCGGCCTGTCGACCACCTACATCAAGGAAGCAAACCTGCGTATCGACCCCAGCCGCTTCCGCAAGGAGCTGCTGCGCGACCAGCGCCGCACGGTCGGCCGTCTGGACGGCCGTTTCGAAGGCATCGACCCGGATGCCGCCGGCGAAACACCCGACGGCGATGCTGCCAGCGATGCCGCCACCGGCGCCTACCTCGCCGCGTTCAACCAGTACGCCGCGTCGGACCTGAAGTTCACCGAGGATCGCCCCTACCTGCCCAACAACTATGCCGTGATCAACCGCGGCTGGGACTGGAAGCACAAGCACGGCCGCGGCTTCGGCTTTACCCAGGCGCCGTATGTCGGCAGCGACCTGGCTGATGCGATGCGGCGCAACCCACACCTGAAGGTGTTCTCCGCCAACGGCTACTACGATCTTGCGACACCTTTTTACGCCACCGAATTCGATCTGGGCCACCTCGGCCTCGACCCGGCGATTCGCAAGAACATCGAGTTCGGCTTCTATCCCTCCGGCCACATGATCTATTTCGACGTCGACGCGTTGAAGCAGGTGAAGGCGGACCTCGCCCGCTTCTATGATGAGGCCGCGCCGCACTCCTGAGCCTCACTGGAATACCCGATGACCCGCAAGCCCCCCGAACAACCACCCGTCGCCGCCGACCCGACCCCGGCCAACCCGCAGCGGCGGCGTCTGCTGGGAGGCCTGGTACTGGGCGGCGCGGCACTCGGCATCGCCGGTTGCCACTCCCCCGGCGAACCCCGCGCACCCGGCAGCGCAGAACTGCCCGCCGAGGCGATCGATGCGCTGCTGCAGACCCACATCCAGCACGTGGTGGTGCTGTATGCGGAGAACCGCAGCTTCAACAACCTGTTCGCGGGCTTTCCGGGGCTGCAACAACCGCTGGAGGCGCTGCCGCCGGAGCGCTACCGTCAGCGCGACCGCAACGGCGAACTGTTCACCACCCTGCCGCCGATCTGGCAGGGTCTGGTGCCGCACAAACAGGTGGTCAACCACCGCAGCTACATGATCGGCGAGAACGACATCGGCGGCCTGCCGAACGCGCCGTTCGCCCTGCGCACGCAGGACGGCGAGCCGCTGCCGCATGGGGTAGTGACGCGCGACCTGGTGCATGCGTTCTATCAGAACCAGCTGCAAATCAACCGCGGGCGCAACGACGGTTTCGCTGCCTGGGGCGACAGCGGTGCACTGGTAATGGGGCACTATGCCGACAGTGCAGTGAACCTGCGGCTATGGCGGCTGGCCGAGCAGTACACCTTGTGCGACAACTATTTCATGGGCGCATTTGGCGGCTCGTTCCTCAACCATCAGTATCTGGTCTCGGCGCAGCCGCCATTTTATCCGCACGCCGACCGCAGCCCGGCGAAGTACGGCATTGCCACCACGCTCAGCGGCGAGGTCACCGATGTGCATCTCAAGCTGGCCGACGATTCCCCCGCCAGCGCGATGCAGGGCAAAGCAAAATTCGCCACGCCGAACACGCTGACCCCGGATTTCCTCGCGGTCAACACGATGGGCCCGCCGTATGCGCCGGGCTTCAGCCAGGATCCCGCCAACCCGGCACTGGCCGATTCCGACAACCCCAACACCTGCCCGCCACAAACCCACCAGCACCTCGGCGACCTGCTATCGGCCAAGGGCATCGACTGGGCCTGGTACAGCGGCGGCTGGCAGGCGGCGCTGGACGGACACGGCGACGGCATCGCCGGTGAATTTCCCGAGCAGCCCAACTTCCAGCCACACCACCAGCCGCTGAACTATTTTGTCAGCCTCGCCCCCGGTACCGCGGCGCGGCGGCAGCACCTGCGTGACGGCGGCCTGGGCGAAACCGCCAGCAGCAATCATTTTCTCGCCGATGTGGCCGCCGGCAAACTGCCGCCGGTGACGTTCTACAAGCCGCAAGGCAACCTCAACATGCATGCCGGCTACTCCGACGTGGAGGCCGGCGACCGCCACCTTGCCAGCGTGGTGCATGCGCTGCAGAACAGCCCGCAGTGGCCGCAGATGCTGGTGGTGATCACGGTCGACGAAAACGGCGGCTGGTGGGACCACGTGGCGCCGCCCAAGGGTGACCGCTGGGGGCCGGGTTCGCGGGTGCCGGCGATCATCGTGTCGCCCTTCGCCAAGCGTGGCCATGTCGATCACACCATCTACGACACCGGCTCGATCGCCCGCTTCATCACCCGCCGCTTCGGGCTGGCCAAGCTGCCCGGACTGAAGCTGCGCGAGGAGGCCATGATCGCCGCTGGCGGGCCACCACCCGGCGATCTCACCGCCGCACTGCAGTTCAACGCCAGCTGATCGCACGCCTTACCGGAGCCACCTCATGCGCGAGCTGTATCCCCAGATCGAGCCCTACCAGACCCATCGCCTCGCGGTCGACGCGTTGCACACCCTGCACGTGGAGGAATGTGGCAACCCGACCGGCTTGCCAGTGATTTTTCTGCACGGCGGTCCCGGCGCCGGCGTGTCGACCTACCATCGTCGTTTTTTCGATCCGGCGCGTTATCGCATCGTGCTGTTCGACCAGCGCGGTGCCGGCCAGTCCACCCCGTTCGCCGAACTGGCCGACAACACCACCGCCCATCTGATAGCCGACATCGAGGCGATCCGCGAACGGCTGGGCATCGAACGCTGGGTCGTCTTCGGCGGCTCGTGGGGTTCCACCCTGGCGCTGGCCTACGCGCAGGCACATCCCGAACGAAGCCTCGGCCTGGTCTTGCGCGGCATCTTTCTGGGGCGACCCGAGGAATTGCGCTGGTTCAACGAGGTGGGCGGCGGCGCCGCGCAGATCTTTCCCGAGCGCTGGGCGCGCTTTGTCGAGTTCATTCCGGCAGCAGAACACGGCTCCCTGCTCGATGCCTACTGGCTACGACTCACCGGCAGCGACGAAGCCATGCGGCTGGCCGCGGCGAAGGCCTGGAGCGCATGGGAAGGCGGCAGCACCACCCTGCTGCATGACCCCGATGCCGCCGGCATCTTCGAGGATCCGCATCACGCGGTCAGTCTGGCGCTGATGGAAGCGCACTATTTCCGCCACGCGCTGTTCCTGGAGCCCAACCAGCTGCTGCGCGACATTGGCCGCATCCGGCATATTCCCGCCACCATCGTGCAGGGACGCTACGACATCATCTGCCCCACCAGGAGTGCCTGGGACCTCAGCCAGGCCTGGCCCGAAGCGACCCTGCACATCGTGCTGGCCGGCCACAGCGCAGCCGATCCGGAAATCGTCGATCAACTGGTGCAGGCGACGGACCGGCTGGCGGATCGATTCGGCTGATTTTCAGCACGCAAGAAACGGATATTCGATAGCCCGCCAGCCTGCCAGCCTGTGGCCCTTCCCTGTTTCCGGATGGCCTGCATGCTGACCCTGTTCGACTACCTGCCCTCGCAGAACGCGTGGAAGGTGCGTCTGCTGCTCAATCATCTGGGCCAGCCATATCGCACGGTTCCCGTCGGTATTTTCGAGGACGAGGGACAGAGTGATGCCTACCTGCGCATCAGTCCCACCGGCACCGTGCCTGCGATCGAACTCGAGGATGGTCGCGTGCTGGCCGAGTCGAATGCGATCATGATGTTTCTCGCCGGGGGTACGCCCTACCTTCCCGACGAGCCATTCCTGCGGGCGAAAGTGCAGCAATGGCTGCACTTCGAGCAGGAGCGCGTGGAATCGGTGATCGGCGCGCTGCGCCACTGGACGATGACCGGCAAACTTTCACGCCGCTCGCCTGAATTGATCGAGATGAAACGGCGCAGCGCGCAACGCTCGCTGGGGATACTCGAGCGCGAGCTCTCGACCCGCGCCTTCGTGGCGGGTGACGCGTACACCGTCGCTGACATGTCCGTGTTCGCCTATGGCAGCCGCGCCGAGGAAGCCGGATTGTCGTTGAACGGATACCCGCGTCTGCGCGGATGGATCACGCGGGTGGAGTCGCAGCCGGGCTTTCTGAGCACCATGCACGGCTATTCGATCGACCCTCACTCGACCCGCGAGCTGCCCTGACCCCGGCTTCCAGCACAGGCGCCGCCAACGGAGCCGATGGCATACTTGTCGTTTACCCGCTGCGAGAGTTGACCATGCGTGTTCTGCCTGCCATCGCCCTTGGCGCCCTGTTGCTGCCGCTGAGCGCGCTTGCCAGCGAGCCCAATTCCTATGCCCAGCCAGCGCAGGTGCGGGTGACCCATCTGGATCTGGATCTGCGTATCGACTTTCCGCAGCGGCAGCTCGATGGCCAGGCCACGCTGAAGCTGGACTGGAAAAATCCCGGGGCGACGTCACTGGTGCTGGACACGCGTGACCTGAAGATCGCCCGGGTCGAGGCACTTGATGCCGATGGCAGCACGCGGCCGTTGAAATACGTGCTCGCACCGCGCGACAAGGTGCTGGGCAGCAAGCTCACCATCGCGGCACCGAAGCATCCGGCGCAGGTGCGTATCATCTACGCCACCTCGCCCGACGCCTCGGGCCTGCAGTGGCTGACGCCGGCGCAGACCGCCGACAAGAAGCAGCCCTTCATGTTCTCGCAGTCCGAGTCGATCCACGCCCGCTCGTGGGTGCCGCTGCAGGACTCGCCGGCGATCCGCTTCAGCTACGACGCTCACATCACCGCGCCAAAGAATATCCGCGTGGTGATGAGTGCGCTCAATGACGCCAACCATCCACTCGACGGCGACTTCCATTTCGACCAGCCGCATCCGATTCCGTCCTACCTGCTGGCGATTGCCGCCGGCGACATTGCAGTCAAGGCGACCGGGCCGCGTTCGGCCATCTACGCCGAGCCCTCGGTAGTGGACAAGGCCGCGCACGAATTCGAGGACACCGAAAAGCTGATCGCCGCCACCGAGAAGCTCTACGGCCCGTATGCATGGGGCCGTTACGACATCCTGGTGCTGCCGCCGTCGTTCCCGTACGGCGGCATGGAAAACCCGAACATGACCTTTGCCACGCCGACCGTACTGGTCGGTGACAAGAGCCTGGTCTCGCTGGTTTCGCACGAGCTGGCGCATTCCTGGTCGGGCAATCTGGTGACTGCGGCGACCTGGCGCGACATCTGGCTCAATGAGGGTTTCACCACCTACGTGCAGGGGCGTATCACCGAGGCGGTCTACGGCAAGACGCTGGCCGACGAGGAAGCCCTGCTGTCCGCTCGCGCGCTGCAGAAGGACATTGGCGGCATGCCGGCCAACGCGCAGAAGCTGGCGCCCGATCCACGTGGTGTCGGCGCCGACGATGCGCTTTCCGACGTGGCCTACGACAAGGGCGCGTGGTTTCTGCGCACGCTGGAGCAGCGCTTCGGCCGCGACAAGTTCGATGCGTACATCAAGGCCTACTTCCACCACTTCGCGTTCCGGAGCATCACCACCGAGCAGATGCTCGGTTACATGAAGCCGAACCTGGTCGACAAGTATCCCGGCAAGATGAGCTGGGACGAGGTCAAGGCCTGGGTCTATGGCACCGGCATTCCGAACAACGCACCACTACCCGATTCACCGCGCTTCAACGCGATCGACCAGGAACGCAGCGCCTTCCTCGCCGGAACCTTCACCGCCGACAGGCTCGACGCGAAGGGCTGGAACACGCAGGAATGGATGTACTTCCTCGACCGCCTGCCCGACGCTGCCCCGCTGGACAAACTGCAGCAGCTCGACGCCGCCTGGCACCTCACCGGCACGCCCAATGCCGAGATCGGCATGCGCTGGTACAGCCACGCCATCACCGCTGGGGACAAGGCGGTGTGGCCTGCCGCCGCCGAGCACATGACCCGCATCGGCCGGCTCTATCTGACGATGCCGCTGTACAAGGCCTTGGCCAGCACGCCGGAAGGCCTGACTTATGCCGAAGCGGTCTACGCCAAGGCCAGGTCCGGTTATCACCCGCTGACGCAGCAGGCGGTGGAAGCCGTTTTCGCCGCAGCAAAAGCCCCGAAGAAGTAACTCCACCACCTACGGAAAAACGTATCCATGTCGTCACTCACCACCGCCTCCGGCACCCCGCTGTGGAAGCGCATGCTGTATCGCCGCCTGAAATTTCTGGCCTGGCTGGTCGCCTTGCTGGTGATCGTGCTGGGCGGCAGTTACCTGTTCGCGCCGCAGTGGCTGATGCGGGCGAACACCATACGCGAGGCGATGGCGGCACACCTGGAGAAGCACTCGGTGCAGGTAGGCGATACGCGCTGGGTCTATGACGAGGGCGGCGAAGGCCCGACCATCGTGCTGCTGCACGGTTTTGCCAGCAACAAGGAAGTCTGGCTGGAGACGGCCAAGCTGCTCACGCCGCATTTCCACCTGGTCATTCCCGACCTGCCCGGCTGGGGTGAGTCCTCGCGCAACGCCGGAGCCAGTTACAACATTGATGCCCAGGCCACGCGCCTGAATCAGTTTGTCGAGGCGCTTCGTCTGCAGCGTTTCGTGCTGGTCGGGCATTCGATGGGCGGCGCCATTGCCGGCGTCTATGCCGCCGAGCACCCCGACCATGTGGCCGAGCTGGCCTTGGTCGATGCCATGGGCCTGAAAGGCACCCCCAGCGCGCTCGAACGGGAAGTGATGGCGGGCCAGGATCCGTTCCTGTTCACCGACCGCGCCAGCTTCGCGCACGCCAGCGGACAGGCGTTCGCCCACCCGCTCGACCTGCCCGGCCGCTTCGTCGATGTGCTGGTCGAACGCAACCAGCGCGACAGCGCCTTCATCGATCACACGCTGGCGGAGCTGCGCCAGCCCTCGCAATATCTTGCCGTGCAGAACCGGCTTGACCAGTTGAGCATGCCGGTACTGGGCCTGTGGTGCCATGACGACAAGATCATCGACAGCTCGGCACTGGACAGCCTGCGCAATGGCCTGACCAAGGCCAGCGCGATCAGCACCAGCGTGATCAACGGCTGCAACCACATGCCGATGCTGGAGCGCCCGGCGGAGACCGCGCAGATCCTCACCGGCTTCGCGCTATCGCATTGACAGACCTGGCTCGGCACCATACGGTCATGTACGGGTCAGCTAGCCCGCGCACATCATTGTTAATTGACGATGACAACATGGGACAATGACCACACAACCCCCCGGTGGTGCGATGCCATTGCATGAAAACGGAATGATGCAGCCAACCATGAAACAAAGCCTATTGCGCTCGGGCGTCGATGCGATTGTTCGCATGTCGTCCACCCGCGCCAACTACTGGGCGGAAGTGGTGGTGGACTCCGCACTGAGCCTGCTCTTGCTGGGGGAAGGCTGGCTGCACCATGACGGCGGCGCGCTCAGCGCGCTGCTGATCTGCGCGGTGGGCTTGTTCGCCTTCAGCTTCATCGAGTATTTCTTCCACCGCTGGATGTTTCACACACGGGTCCCGCTGTTCGCGCAGGGCCATCGCATGCACCACGAGAGCCCGCTGGGCTACGACTCGCTGCCGTTCTTCCTGCCCGGCGTGGTGCTGTTGCTGCTGACCGGCGTGTTCATGGCGATCATGCCCGATGGCGCTGCACTGCTGCTGGCCGGCTCGATCACCTTTGGCTACATCGCCTACGGCTTGAGCCATTTCATCATTCACCACGTGCGCTTCAAGCATCCGCTGCTGCGCCGCTGGGCTGGCTCACACCATGTGCACCACTACCATCCGGAAAGCAATTTCGGGTTGACCACGCCATTGTGGGACATCGTGCTCGGCACCCGCTACGTCAGGCAGCCGCGCAAGCCCTGAGCCGCGCTTCAGAGAACCCTCGGGATCAGCGCTTTCACCCGCCGCATGTAGTCCGCGTAGGCGGCGCCGAACTGCTCGCCCAGCCAGCGTTCCTCCAGCCGCAATTTGCGCCAGAACGACAGCGCGACGATGGTCGCCCCCAGCAGGCCGCGCCACTCACCCGGCGCCAGCGCCGTGCCGATGAAAGCCAACAGCAGGCCGGTGTAGATCGGGTGGCGCACGAAGCGGTAGGGGCCGCGCTCGATCAATTCATGATCCTGCTTCAGCTGCACGACCGCGCTCCAGTTATTGCCCAGCACCACCCTCGCCCAGCAGGCAAACAGCAGGCCGGTGATGGTCAGCAGCAGGCCGAACAGGGCGATGCCCTGCCATTCGGGCACAAAGCGCGCACCCAGCATGCCGCTTCGGACCCAGGGTGTTGGTTCCATCAGCACGAAAGCCAGCGCGAGCGGAAGCCAGTATTTCAGCAGGCGTGACGACGACGCTTCCGTGCGGGCGGTGCTCTTGACCTGACGCGCGCTCCAGATCCAGTACAGCACGAACAGAATCCAGCAGGTGTTGAGCAAGGTGGTCAGGGAGAGCGGCATGTTCGCGGGTCGGCAGCGGCAGATGCGCGAAGCCTAGGCGGCAGGCCTGTTCAAACGCAAGTCGTGCCTTCACCGGCGCCTGCAGCGCGTGCGGCTGCCTGCTTGCAGCAGGTACGATCCAGCGGTACGGCGCTTCCGATTCTGTCCCAGGAGATTTTCTTGACCACGATTGACCACGAGCGCTTTCTTTCCGACGGCGGGGAAATGGGCGCGCGCATGCGCGCACATGACTGGTCGACGTCGCCGCTGGGCGAACCCACGTTGTGGCCGGACTCGCTGAAGCCCGTGGTATCGCTGATGCTGGCCTCGAAATTCCCGATGTTCCTGCTCTGGGGTGATCAGCACTGCTGTCTCTACAACGACGGCTACATACCACTGCTGGGCCGACGGCACCCCGCAGCGCTGGGCCGGCCGTACATCGAGACATGGCCGGAGATCTGGTCTTTTATCCATCCGATGATCCTGCGCGCACGGGCTGGTGAGTCGGTGTACTTCGAGCGACTCCCCCTGCGGGTGCAACGCAACGAGTTCGAGGAGGAGGCCAGCTTCACGTTCTCCTATTCGCCGTTGCGCGACGCGCAGGGCGATATCCGGGGCATGTTCTGCGCCTGCATGGAAACCACCGAGCAGTTGCGTGCGGAGACCAGCCTGCGGGAAAGTGAGGCGCGCTGGCGCGGACTGTTCAACAACATGCAGGAAGGATTCTTCCTGGCCCAGGCGCTGCGCGACGACGACGGTCGAATGACCGATTTCCGCTTTCTCGAGATGAATCCCGGTTTCGAGATTCAAAGCGGCATCGGCGCCGCCGCCGCCATCGGCAGGCCTGCGCGCAAGGTGCTGCCTGGCCTGCAGGACGAGCTGATACGCCGCTATGTGCAGGTGGTGGACAGCGGCGAGCCGAGTCATTTCGAGGTTCACATTCCGGTGCTCGGCGACCGCTGGTTCGAGGTTCGGGCGCGCAAGACCGCCACCGACCAGTTCGCTGCGCTGCTCCTGGACATCACCGCACGCAAGGGCGCCGAGGCGGCGCTGCGCAAAAGCGAGGCCACCTTCAGGGGTCTGACGCAGTCAATTCCCAACCACGTCTGGACTGCGGCACCGAACGGCATGCTGGACTGGTTCAATGACCGCGCCTATGACTACACCGGCGCCCGCTTCGAGGACATGGCCGGCACCGCCTGGGCCAGCGTGGTGCATCGTGATGACATCGCGGCAGTCAGTGAGCTCTGGGCACAATCGATACAGCAGCAGATCCCGTACCAGGCCGAGTTCAGGCTGCGTCGCTTCGATGGCTCCTATCGCTGGCACATCACGCGTGCGGCGCCGATCTACACTGACAACGGCATGCTCGAACGATGGATCGGCACCAACACCGACATCGAGGACCAGAAGCACAGCGAGCAGGAGCTGGCGCGTCTCAACGACACGCTGGAGAGCCGCGTTGCCGAACGCAGCACCGAGCTGGAAGTCGCCAACGAAGCGCTGCGGCAGGCACAGAAGATGGAGGTCGTCGGCCAGCTCACCGGCGGCATCGCGCACGACTTCAACAACCTGCTCACTGGCGTGATCGGCGGTCTGGACATGTTGCGCACGCGCCTGGCGCAAGGTCGTCACGACGACGTCGAGCGCTACGTCGAGGCAGTGGCCACCTCGGCCCAGCGCGCCGCCGCGCTTACCCATCGCCTGCTGGCATTTTCCCGCCGGCAGCCACTGAAGCCCGAAGTGGTCGACGCCAACGCCCTGGTGCGCGCGATGCTCGATCTGTTCGAGCGCACGCTCGGCTCCCATGTCGCACTCGAGGTCGTCGAGTGCGACGAGCTGTGGCCGACCCTGTGCGATGCCAACCAGCTGGAAAGCGCCCTGCTCAACCTGGTCATCAACGCACGCGATGCGATCCCGCACGAGGGGCGGCTCACCATCGAAACCGGCAACCTTACCGTCAGCGCCTACAACGCGGCCCGCCACCCCGGCCTTGGCCCTGGCGACTACATCAGCCTTGCGGTCGCCGACACTGGCCGCGGCATGCCGGCCGCAGTGATGAACAGGGCCTTCGAGCCATTCTTCACGACCAAGCCGGCCGGCGAAGGCACCGGCCTTGGCCTGTCGATGACCTATGGTTTCGTCAAGCAATCACACGGCCATATCGAGATCCGCAGCGAAATCGGCAAGGGCACCCGCATCACGCTGTACCTGCCGCGCTACAACGGCAGCCAGCGCAGCGGCGAGCGCCAGCGCTCGCATGACGCGGAGCTGGCGCTGGTCACGTCGAATCCGCACTCCGTGCTGGTGGTGGAGGACGAACCGGTAATCCGCGCGCTGATCCTGGAAGTGCTCAACGAGCTCGGCTACCGCTGCCAGCAAGCCGGCGACGGGCTGGCAGCGCTCAAGCTGCTCAAGTCCGGCGCACCGATCGACCTGCTGATCACCGACGTGGGCCTGCCCGGGCTCAATGGCCGACAGCTGGCGACCCAGGCCCGGCAACTGCAGCCGCAGCTGAAAATCCTCTTCATCACCGGCTATGCCGAAGACGCCACCTTCGACCGCGCCAGCAGCCAGGGCAGCATGGAGATGCTGCCCAAACCGTTCGGAGTGAAGGAGCTGGTCAGTACCATCCAGTCCCTGCTTCGCGACTGAAGCTGGCCTCCCGCGCTGCTGGCGGCCAGAACCGGCGAATGACAGAATGACCATCATTCCGGACACCGCCCCAGCAGGATGCGCAACATATGACCCAGGCAAGCCCAGGCTGCGTGCTGGTCGTCGAGGACGATGCCATCGTCGCGATGATCGTCGAGGAGATCCTGCTCGACATGGGGCTGCAGGTGCTCACCAGTTCCACCCTGGATTCGGCCCTGGCCGACATCGAGATGGGCGCGTTCGATGCCGCCATCGTCGACATGCATCTGCGCGGCGACAGCGCCAATCCGGTGGCCGAGGCCCTGTTGCAAGGCGGACTCCCGTTCATCGTGCTGTCCGGCGCGGATCAGTCGGATTTCAGCGCCGCCCATCCGCAGATCAAGGTGCTCGGCAAGCCGTTCGACAAGGCCGACCTCGAACAGCATGTACGCGAGATGCTGGGCCGCTGAGACAGCACCCCTTCAGTCGGCGACGTCGGCCACCAGCCGGTCCAGCTCGGCCTTCAGGATCGCGCCGTTCTGACGCAGCCAGTCACGCTGCTCGCGCCAGTCGGGGAAAAGGTTTTCCACCTGGGTCCAGAAGCGTGGCGAGTGATTGCGTACCTTGAGGTGACACAGCTCGTGCGCCAGCACGTAGCGCAGGGCCGCGGGCGGTGCCAGCGCCAGTGCCAGATCCAGGTTGATGCGGTCGCGCGTGTCCAGACTGCCCCACAGGCTCTTCATCGGCCGGATCCGCAGCGAGGTGGGCGCCAGGCCCAGTTGCGGCACGTAGCTGGTCAGCCAGCGCGATACGTCGCGACGAATCAGCGCCTCCAGATGCGAGGCGATCAGGCCACGGGCCACCGGCAGCGCCCGCGTGTGCGGGCGCGGAATCACCAGGGTGAGTCCACCCGGCGTCGTTTCGATGCGTGGATACGGGCCCTCGGCCCAGTCCAGCATGGCGCTCTCGCCACGCAAAGGGAAATCAGTGGCATAGCCGACCCGCAGCGGCGGCAGCGGCTTGACGATCAGGTTCAGCTCGTCGAGCTTCTGCTCCAGCCAGTCGGCGTGACTGCGCAGGAATGCGCTGACCTGGGCCGGATGGGTGCCGTGTGGATACGACACTCGCGCGCCCTTGGGGGTCACCGTGAGGCGCAGTCGCCGCGCACGCGGATGCGCGGCTTTTTGCACGCGGATGGTATGCCCGCCTGACATTGCCAGTTCCAGCCAGTCACCTTCGAGATGCTGCGTCATGTACCTGCCCATCGCCTGCGACCACGCGGCCGCTATCGCCGCGTGTCCAAGGAGTATGTGGGTAAAACTGCGTCCCGGTGCAAGGGCTTTTTGTCACCGCCGGCGCAAAGGCAGACAGGACAGGCGTCTCAGCTGTCCTTGGGACGAGGGACGACGAACCATTCTTCAAGTTTGCCCAGCAGCCGCTCCAGTTCCAGGGTCAGCAGGGCGAAGCTGGCATCCATCTCGGCATAGGCGTCCTGCTGGCTGTCGCCCAGTTCATCCATCACCACATCGAGGAATTTCAGCTTGCGGATCACCAGATCCTCGCCCAGCACGAAGCTGATGCGATCATCGAAAGTGAGCCCGAGCAGGAACACCTGCTTGCCGTTACGCAGGTGCTCTTTCACTTCCTCGGCGTCGAGATCCTGCCGACGGCAGCGGGCAATCGCGCCGGTGGCCGTGGCCGGGTCGCGCAGTTCACACTCATCGCCCAGAGTCAGCCCGGCGGGCAGGTTGCCATTGGCGAGCCAGTCGGTCATCAGCACGCGCGGAGCCTCCTCCGGCGCCAGCGGTACCGCCGGGAAACTGCCGAGCGCCTCGCGCACCTGGGTCAACGCATTTTCGGCGGATTTGCGACTCGAGGTATCGAGTACCAGCCAACCGCTTTTCTTGTCGACATAGGCGGACATCCGCGAGTTGCGCACGAAGGCGCGCGGCAGCAGCTCATTCAGCAGATCCTCCTTGATCCGCTTGCGCTCGCGACCGCCGACCTTGCGCCCTTCTTCCTCGGCGATCTTCTGCACCTTGCGATGCAGCTCGTCGTTGATCACCGCGGCCGGCAGGATCTTGTCCTCGCCGCCCACGGTGAGCAGGGTGCACTGCTTGATGCTGCGGGTCAGCGGCTCTTCTTCACCACGCCCGACCGGCGCCACGAAGCCCTTGGTGAACATCTCCATCGGGCCGCACGGGCGCAGCCGGTGTTCGGCCAGCGCATCGTCCAGCCGTTCCAGATCGGCGGCCACGGCAGGGGAAAAGCGAAACAGGGTGAGATTGCGAAAAAACATTCAGGATCCGGATTTGATGATGGCCTTCAGGCAAAGGCTTTCGCCGTCATCCCCGCTCGCCCCGGAGGGGGCGAGCGGGGATGACGGCATGAGGGTGTCAGCGAATGACGGCTGCCACCGCCGCGGCCACCGTATCGAGGTTGCCATGATTCAGCGCCGCCACGCAGATGCGGCCGCTGTCGAGCGCGTAGATCGCGTGTTCGTCGCGCAGGCGCAGCACCTGTGCCTTGCTCAGGCCGGAGTACGAGAACATGCCGGCCTGGCGGTTGATGAAGTCAAAATCGGCCGCGCCATGGGCGGCCAGGCGCTGTACCAACCCCGCGCGCATGGTGTGGATGCGCGAGCGCATTTCGCCCAGCTCCTGCTCCCAGCGCGGGCGCAGCTCGGCGCTGCCGAGTACGCCGGCAACCAGATTGGCGCCATGCGATGACGGGCTGGAGTAGATCGTGCGAATGGTCTGCTTGATCTTCGACAGCACCCGCGCCGCCTCGGCGCGATCGGCGCCGACCATCGACAACGCACCCACCCGCTCGCCGTACAGCGAAAACGACTTGGAGTACGAATTGGCCACCACGAACGCCTCGATGCCCGAGTCCGCCAGCAGGCGGATGGCGGTGGCGTCGGCGTCGGTACCCTGGTCGAAACCCTGGTAGGCGATGTCGATGAAGGGCAGCAACTTGCGCTCGCGCAGCAGCGCGATGGTCTGCTTCCACTGCTCGGCGGTCAGGTCGACACCGGTCGGGTTGTGGCAGCACGCATGCAGCAGCACCACGGTGCCGGGTTCCAGCTTGGCCAGATCCTCCAGCATGCCGGCGAAATCCAGGCCGTGACTGGCAGGGTCGTAGTAGCGGTACTCCAGCAACTCGAAGCCGGCGGTGCGGAACACCACGTGATGGTTGCCCCAGCTCGGGTTGCTGATGGCGATCTTGGCGCCGGCACCGGCCACCTGCTTGAGCACATCCGCGCCCACCCGCAGGGCGGCGCTGCCGCCGATGGTCTGCGCGGTGGCTACACGACCGGCCTCCAGCAGCGCCGAATCCGCACCAAACAGCAGTTGCTGGGTCAGCGTGTTGTACGCCGGCAAACCGTCGATCGGCAGGTAGCCACGCGGCTTGGCCGCAGCCGCCATCGCCTGCTCCACTTCGCGCACCGTATCCAGCAACGGGATGCGACCGTGCTCGTCCACGTAAACGCCCACGCCCAGGTTGATCTTGCCGGGACGCTGGTCAGCGATGAAGGTTTCGGTGAGGCCGAGGATCGGATCGCCCGGGGCCATTTCAACGGAAGCAAAGAAGGACACGATGGTTACTCAACTGGACTGGTATGGAAGGATGGACGTCTAGGCGTCTGTATGAGGATAGCCGGGAACAGCACATGACGCATCAGCAGCAATATCGCCGACGCCGGTCGGCACCGAGAAATCGTACAACTTCCGGTCGGCCAGATGCGAGGGTGACACATTAGCAAGAGCGCGGAAGATGTTCTCGCTGCGGCCCGGTTGTACCGTCTCCCATTCAGCCAGCATGCGTTGCACCGCCTTGCGCTGCAGGTTTTCCTGCGACCCGCACAGGTTGCACGGGATGATCGGAAACCGCTGCTGCGCGGCATATTCGGCAATATCGCGCTCGCGGCAGTAGGCCAGCGGCCGGATCACCACATGGCGACCGTCGTCCGAGCGCAGTTTCGGCGGCATCGCCTTCAATTGGGCCTGGTAGAACATGTTCAGGAAAAACGTGGCCAGGATATCGTCGCGATGATGGCCGAGCGCGATCTTGCTGATGCCGTTGGCCGCCGCCCACGTATACAGCGCGCCACGGCGCAGCCGCGAGCACAGGCTGCACATGGTCTTGCCGGCCGGAATCAGCCGCGTCACCGTGCTGTAGGTGTCCTGCTCGATGACATGGAACGGCACGCCGCGGGCGCGCAGGTAGTCCGGCAGCACGTGTGCGGGGAAATCCGGCTGCTTCTGGTCCAGATTCACCGCAATCAGCTCGAAGCGTACCGGCGCCTTCGCCTGCAACTGCAGCAGCATCTCCAGCAGGGTGTAGGAGTCCTTGCCACCGGACAGGCACACCATGATCTTGTCGCCATCCTCGATCATGCCGAAATCGACGACAGCCTGCCCCACCTGATGACGCAGGCGCCTGGCCAGCTTGTCGGCCTCGACCTCGGCAGAACGGGGGATCGCGAGCGGAACGGGCATGCGCGGGAGTCAGCGGAAAAGTGGCTTCCATTGTAGCGGGCTTGCCGGCTGCCTTCCGCGCACCCAAACGGCGTTAGACTACGCAATCACCACCCACGCCGCCGTTTTCAGCCATGCAGGTTCAGGATCACTCCGAAATCGTCCATCTTCTGGCCGAATTGCGCATCGAGCATCGCGATCTCGACGTGGTGATCCAGCAATTGGGCCGGTTGATTGGCCGCGACGAGCTGCAACTGACCCGGCTGAAGAAGCGAAAATTGCTGCTCAAGGACCATATCGCACGGCTTGAGAGCAAGCTGATTCCCGATCTCGACGCCTGAGTCACCTGAGCCCATGACGCCACTGAACCCGATCACGCTGCGTGACGAACAGGTCTCGCTGGAACCTCTGCGACTGGATCACGTCCCCGCGCTGGAAGCCGCCGCCGCCGACGGTGAGCTGTGGAACCTGTGGTTCACCAGCGCGCCCGCCCCCGGCCAGGCGCAGGCCTATGTGGAAAAGGCCCTGCAAGGACAGGCCGAGGGCACGATGCTGCCGTTCGTGGTGCGCGAGGCAAGCAGTGGCGACATCGTTGGCACGACGCGCTACTACGACTTCGCCGCCGAGCTTCCGCGGCTGGCCATCGGCTACACCTGGTATGCGAAGCGCTGGCAGAAGAGCCACCTCAATACGGCCTGCAAGCGCCTGCTGCTGCGGCATGCGTTCGAGTCCATCCGATGCGTGGCGGTGGAGTTCCACACCGATCACCGCAACCTCGATTCGCAGCGCGCGATCGAGCGCCTCGGTGCCCAGCGCGATGGCGTGTTGCGTGCGCACAAGCGCCGTCCCGACGGCAGCCTGCGTGACACCGTCTGCTACAGCATCCTGGCCAGCGAATGGCCTGACGTGGATCGCTGGCTGGGTTTGCGCCTCTCACGGTTGCTGATCCCTCGCTGAGCAGCCGCGCTCAAACCAGCACACCCATCCACTTGCGCTGCGCTTCATCGGCCGACAGCGCGCGATCGTAAAGAAAGCCCTGCGCGTAGTCGCAGCCAATCTGCTCGAGCACCTGTTGCTGCTCGAGCCCCTCGATGCCCTCCACCACTGTCTCCAGATCGAGCGACCGGGCCAGCGCATGGATGCCCTGCACGATGTTCCTCACCAGTGGTTTGCTGACCACGTCAGCGGTGAATGAGCGGTCGATCTTCAGCACATCCAGCGGCAACCGATACAGATAGCTCAGCGATGAATAGCCGGTGCCGAAATCGTCCAGGATGATCGAAAGGCCAAGGCCGCTCAGTCGCTTGAGCAGTTGCACGCTGCGATCGATATCGCCGATGAGGTGGCTCTCCGTCACTTCCAGAGCGATGCGCACGCGCTGGCTGGCGCTGTAACCCTCCAGCATGCGGCCGACTCGCTCGGCGAAGTCGATGTCGTCCAGTTGCAGCGCCGAGACATTGAGCGAGATGAAGATCTCGCTCCCGGCAAGCAGGCTCCAGGCCGTGGCCTGCGCCACCACCTGCCGCACCACCCAGTCACCGAGCTCGTGGATGAGTCCGCTGCTTTCGGCCAGCGGGATGAAGCGGTCCGGAGGAATCTGGCCGAGTTCGGCATGGTGCCAGCGCAGCAGCGCCTCGAAGCCGTGCAGCGCTCCCATTTTCAGCGAGACGATCGGCTGGTAGGGCAGACTCATTTCGCTGCGCGCCAGCGCGCCATGCAACAGCTTCAGCAACTGGCGGTTCTCCTGCAGCACACAATTGGTCTGTGCGGAGAAGAAGCGGACGCCGCCATCTTCCATCCCGGCCAGGTCCAGCGCCGCCAGAGCCTTGTCAAACAGCTCGTCGGCATCGTCGCCATCATCCGGGAACACGGCGACGCCAACGCTGACTTTCTGATGGAGTGTGCCAGCGGCTGTGCCTGCGCTTATCTCCTGCAACACCGCCACCTCGGCAGCAAGTCGGCTTGCCACCTCATCCAGGTGGCCCAGATCACTCAGCACCAGTGAAAAACGGCTGTCGGGCGAGATGCCCACGGTGTCGCCACGGCCCAGACGCGCTTCAAGCTCCTGCCCCATTTCGGTCAGCAGCAGGTTACCCTGGCGCAGTCCCAGCTGATTGGATATCTGCTGGATACCGACATCGATGACGCTGATGATGAGTTGCTTGCGATCTGCCCGCGCCTCCTGCATCAGCTCCCGCATGCGATGCATCAGCAACTGCGCGGTGGGCAAGCCGGTGACCAGGTCGTGCGTGGTGGAGTGGGCCAGCTTGCTCTCCGTATCGATCAGGCTGAAACCAAAAACAGCATCCTGGGCAACCTGTTCGATGAGCTGGATTTCGCGGGCCGCGAAGTAGTTTTCCTCGCTGGCATGCAGGGCCAGCACGCGGCGACGGCCGTGGGCCGCAAAGCCCAGCGGCACGGCAAGCGAAGACGCGATATCGAGCTCGCGCGCACGCTCATGCCAGGGTCGGGTCCGCGGATCGGTGCGAAAGTGATTGCTTCCGGCCGGCTTGCCTGTGTGTATCGCTTCGGCGACATAGCCCTGGCTCTGCGGGTCACTGCTATCCAGCGACACCGAAAAGTCGACCCACACTCGGGTCGGCATCGCCGCCGCCCAGCTGACCACATTCAGGCGGTCTGACGAGGCATCAACCTCGGCAATCCAGACATGGCTGAAGCCACCGGTCGTGCAGGTGATGTCGCACAGGTCCTGCATCAATCGCAGTGCACTGGCACGGCGAAGAATCGCCTCGTTGACCAACGCCAGCACCTCGTGCAGGCGATTGAGCCGCTCCATCTGCGACAGATGATGTACGCCCTCCACGGTGCGCTGCTGAACCTCCGCCGCCATCCGGTCGAATGCCCGCGCCACCCGTGAAAATTCATCGCGCCCCGGCAGCACGCTGGCGCGCGCCTCCAGATCGCCACGACCCAGCGCATCCGCCATCTGCATCAGTGCGACAGCCGGCGCCACGATGAGCCGCACGGTGATCCAGCGCAACAGCAGCAGGAGCAAGCCGAAGCCCACCAGCAGGATCAACGCACTGACAGCCAGCGAGGTCCAGGCGTTGTGATACAGAGCGCTGCGCCGGATCACCAGCGCCACTGCTCCGGCTTCGCCCTGCTCGCCCAACGGAGCCAGGGCGATCAGCTCGTCGCCGGCGCGATGCAGGGAAGGCCCATCCGATCCGGCGACACGCTGCAGCCCGGCCAGGTCAAATCCAGTCGTCGCCGCAGCGCCCTCGGTTTCCGTCTGATACGTCCTGCCCTGGCTATCGAGCAGTAGCAGCCTGCCCCCGCCGGGAATCGCCCCCGCGCGAAAACCCAGCACCGTGGCCAGACTGGAGGCTTCGTAGGTCACGTAGGCCAGACGCAGTCCAGCACCATCCTGCCTGAGGGCCCGCAACACGCAGTTGGGGCGAATTTTGACCCTGCGGGTCGGGCACCATGGCAAGCGCTCGTCCGTTCTTGCGCATGGCGCCCTGCACCCAGGACGGCTCGATCCTGACAGCAACAGCCCCTGGCCGGATCATGCTGCACAGGCTTTCCCCGTCCGGGGTGACGATGCCGGCCTGCGAATAGTTCGGGTCCTGCGCCAGCACGATGCTCAGCATGGCGTGGCAAGCCGCCGGCTGGTCCAATGGCTTGCTGGCGGCCAGTTGCAGATCCGGCCCGGCGCGGTCCAGCTCCCTGACAAAGGACTGCTGCATGCTCGCGAGTGAGTCCAGCAGTCCGCGTTGTGCCTCCCGTTCGGCTACATGCTCCGCGTGCCAGGCGCCGAACGCGGTCAGCACAACGCCCGGCAACATGGCCAGGCTCACCAGCAACAGCAATCGTCCGCGCAGCCCATGGAAAGAGTTCCAACGCATGCACAAAATCCGCAAAAAGTTTTGACTCGCAAGAAGTAACGGCGCCTCGGGTGCGCAGCCTACGCCCGGTTGCACAAGGAATGCCAACGCCAAGAAAACGACGCCGGAGTCCGCCCTGCCTGCAGCCTCGACGTACTGGTCGAAGCGCGTCGGCGGCGCGGATCAGAGCAAGCGGTTGAGCAGGCGGTCCAGCCGCACCCGGCTCAAACGCCGCAGTTGCTTGCGCACCACGGCCGGGTATTGGCGCAGGCTTTCCAGCTCGCGGTAGTGACCCAGGCGACTGGCATGCTGGCGCAGCGCGTCCCATTCGGCCCGATGCTGCTGCCAGCGCAGGCGTGCAGGATCGCGCAGCAGCAAGGCGTTCTCCAGGTCGAGCGACCACGCACGCGGGTTGAGGTTGTGCCCGGTCAGCACGGCTACATCATCGTCAATGAGCAGCCCCTTGAGGTGATAGCTGTTGTCGCCATCGCGCCATAGATGCAGGTTGAGCTGACCGGCGTCGATCTGCCGTTGATGCGCCCGCGCAAAACGGCGCAGGTTGTTCTCGTACAGGTAGGGCAGCAGGCCGATGGTCTTGAACGGTTGATCCGGCGGCATGTAGAAATCGCTGGCAGTCTTGTCGCCGACCATGATGTCGATCCGGCAGCCGCGCCGCAGCAGCTGCCCCAGCACCACGCGCACTGCGCGCGGCAGGTTGAAGTACGGCGTCAACACGATCACCTGCTCGCGAGTGTCGCGCAGCAGGGCCAGCAGTACGTCGTTGAGCGCGTTGTCAGTGCGACCGAAGCCGAGCAACGGGGTTACCGCCACATCCGCCGGCCCTGGCACCTCACCGACCACCTCATAACTGGCGTGCTGCAGGTCCTGGCGCAGGTTGCGGATCGCCGCCTGCAAGCTGCGTGTGGGTGGCACCTCGGCCACGTTCAGTCGCCGCACCGCGTCGCTGTCCAGCAGGTGTTTCTCCACGAAAGCGGCCATCGAATCGGCCAGCGCGCGATGGCGCAGCAGATGGTAGCGATCGAGCCTGTAGCGCTGATGCGTCGCCAGGTAGACCTCGTTGAGGCTGGCGCCGCTGTAGAGCACCTCGTCGTCGATCACGAAACCCTTCAGGTGCAGCACCCCGAACAGTTCGCGGTTCTGCACCGGCACGCCGTAGATCGCCACCCCGCCACCCAGCCGCTCGGCATAGGCGCGATACATGCCTGCATTGCCTGCGCATTTCTGCTTGCCGATCAGGCCGCGCTGGGCGCGATGCCAGTCGACGAACACCGAAATCTGCAGTTCCGGATGGCGTGCATGCGCGGCATACAGGGCATCGAGCACCTCGCGGCCACCGTCGTCGTCCTGCAGATACAGGCTCACGATCACGATGCGTCGACGCGCCTGGCCGATCAGTTGCAGCATCGTGCGACGGAAGGCCGCCGGATCGGGCAGCGTCTGGATCGCCTCGGCCGGCACCGCAAAAGCCGGCAGCGCCTGCAACATGGCATGGCCCTGGCGTGAGCCCGGCAGCAAACGCCGGGCGAGCCGGCGTGGCGCGTTCAACAGGTTGTTCATCAGTGGTCTTGCGTAGTCATTGCCGTGCATCATCGCAAACCACGCCGCAGCCGCCTACCTGCTGCCTTCACCCACCACCGCGCTATCTGCGCAGCGTCTCGCGGGCTTGCCAGTATCCACGGGCGCCTGCATGCTCTGCGCGGCCCGATGGCCGCAAGCCTGATGCGCGCGGCATGCCGCTGCTGCTCCTTGCCGGACCGCTTCTTCATGATTGCAGGATGGTTTGCCATGCGTATCACCACCCCGGCCGAGCGCAACGAGCTGAGCCAGTTGTCGCTTGCAGCCCGGTCGCACACACGCCGGCCAAACCAACCATGCGCCGCCTGAGCCAGCAATGAGCACGGCCCTCGTTCTGTTCCGGCGCGACCTGCGCCTGGCCGACAACCCTGCCCTGACCGCCGCCTGTGCCGCGCATGCGCAACTGCTGCCGGTATACATCCACGCGCCGAACGAGAACGGCGCGTGGCCCGCCGGGGCGGCCACGCGCTGGTGGCTGCATCACTCGCTGGCGGCGCTGGATGAACGCTTGCGCGCGCGACAGTCCGGCCTGCACCTGGCTCAGGGCGAAACGCTCGACGTGCTGCGTCAACTGATCGCGCAGACTGGCGCCGGCGCGGTGTACTGGAACCGACGCTACGAACCGGCGGCGATCGCCCGCGACACGCAGATCAAGAGTGCACTGCGCGAACAAGGCATCGCGGTGCACAGCCACAACAGTGCGCTGTGGTGCGAGCCGTGGCAGATCGCCACCCAGCAGGGCCAGCCCTACCGCGTATTCGCCCCGTACTGGCGCAACCTGCGTGCGCAATTGCCAGCGCCTGAGCCACTGGCGGAACCATCACTCTCGGCCTGGCGCGAACCCACCGATGGCGTACCGCTGTCGGCACTCGGTCTGCTGCCGCGCGTGCGCTGGGATGCCGGACTCGCGCAGCACTGGAGCCCGGGTGAAGCCGGCGCCGCTGACCTGCTGGAGATTTTCGGCGACGACGCCGTCAACGACTACGCACGCGGCCGCGACCTGCCCGCCCGCCACGGCACCTCGCGGCTGTCGCCACATCTGCATTTCGGTGAGATCTCGCCGCGGCAAATCCACGCTCGACTTGATCGACTCGCCCTGCAGGCAGACGCCAGGCGCCGGCCCGACATCGAGCCGTATCTGCGCGAACTGGGCTGGCGTGAGTTCGCCCATCACCTGCTCTATCACTTCCCGACCACGCCGACCGACAACTTCAACCCGCGCTTCGTCCATTTTTCGTGGGCCGCGCCGGACGAGGTGGCACTCGCGCGCTGGCAACAAGGCCGCACCGGCGTCCCGCTGGTCGACGCCGGCATGCGCGAGCTGTGGCACACCGGCTGGATGCACAACCGCGTGCGCATGATCGTGGCCAGCTTCCTCACCAAGAATCTGCGCCAGCACTGGCACCACGGTGCACGCTGGTTCTGGGACACGCTGGTCGATGCCGACCTGGCCAACAACACGATGGGCTGGCAGTGGGTAGCCGGCTGCGGCGCCGACGCCGCGCCGTATTTCCGCATCTTCAATCCGGTGATGCAGGCAAAGCGTTTCGATCCGGAGGGGTACTATCTGCGGCGCTGGTTGCCGGAGTTGGCAGATGCGCCGTTGGCGTTGTTGCAGGAGCCGTGGCGGGATGCTGACTTGCTCAGGCGCAGTGGGTATCCGGCGCCGATGGTGGATCCGGGTCAGTCGCGGCAGCTTGCGCTGGATGCCTATCGGGCACTCGCGCGCTGACTTCGCGTCGGCGGGAATGCCTTCACTCCCTCTCGTCACCCCAGCGAAGGCTTGGGTCCAGCGTCGTGCAGATTTTCCAAGGTTGCGAATGTCCCAGTTCGGCCGAGGCTCCGTGAAAACGCAAAAGCGGCTTTCCCACTGGGCAAAATCTCAGCAAGTCGCTCGGCCAGCGTTCGATTCCAGGGCACTCGTGTTCGAAGAATCGTCAAAAATTCGCGTACGTGGCCGAAGTGCAAACTCAGCCGAGCGTTTTGACACAGCCTGGGCCAATTTCTGCCGTTCGCTGCGCTCAACCCAATGGCATGAAGCTGCTGTTCGAATCGACAGCTATACACCATGACGCGGGAGCTTGAAGACCGCGCCAACGGGTCTGCTCAATCGGCGATCGAAGCACTTTTTCGCGGAAGCGAGCACACGTCCATTCACATCACCATGCTGCTGGGCATGGTCAGGGGCAGGGAACCGATCATGCTGCCAACCATCGGTTCAGCGATGCGGCGCATCATCTCCGAGCCGGTACCCGCACCCGGCATCACCGACAGCAGACCGGAAATGATCGCAACCACCACCGTCATCGCGATCGGCTGCAGGCGGAGCAGGGCATCGTCGCGTCGCCATGGCCGGTGAGAAGTAGCTCTGCCGCATAGGAAAATTCTGAGCCGCTCATCAAGTACGAGTTGTGTAGAAACGAATCTGCGCGGCTTTTTTTCAGCAGAAGGTCGTCCTGTAAAAGTGCTCAATTGATCGTGGTCAAGTGTGGATGTGTCGATTGGCCTTACATTGACCGACAACTTCTTAACGACCTCGACAAATGGAGCTCACGCAAATGTTTGCAATGAAGAAGCGGAACCCTTCAGAAGAAGGGACAAGAATCTCCCCGCTGCAAAAGCTGGCAGCGGCCGCCTGCCTTTTGCTGGCGCCCACGCTGGTCATGGCCGTGCCCTCGTACGCACGCCAGACGCATCAGCCCTGCTCGTCCTGCCATGTCGGCGGCTTCGGCCCTGAACTGACGGCTTTTGGGCGCGAGTTCAAGATCAACGGCTACACCATGAAGGTCGGCAACGACACCAAGGTGCCGCTCTCGGCGATGCTGGTCGAATCATTCACGCAGACGGCAAAGGCACAGACCGCACCGCCAGCGAATGGCTTCGGGACGAACAACAATCTCGAGTTGCAGCAAGCCTCGGTTTTCCTGGCCGGCCGAATTTCTGAGTACATGGGTGTGTTTGCCCAGGCGACCTACTCGGAGAATGGTGGCCTGCTGGGCTGGGACAATGCCGATGTACGTTACGCGCACCCGTTCAGCCACGGCGATCACAGCGGCACCTGGGGCATCTCGCTCAACAACAACCCCACCGTCAGTGATGCCTTCAATTCGGCACCGGCATGGATCTATCCCTACATGGGCTCTGACCTCGCCCCGGGCGCGCCAGCGGCACCCATGCTTTTCGGCGGTCTGGGTGGCCAATCGATCGGTGCGACTGCCTATACCCAGATCGACGGCAAGCTCTACCTGGAAGCCGGTGGTTATCGGTCTCTTTCGGTGGCTTGGGCTCATCATGTCAACGGGCCGTATGACGGCAAGCTCTCCGGCGTGGCCCCTTATGCGCGCGCGGCTTACACGTGGAAGGTCCCACACGGAAACCTGACGTTTGGAGGCTTTCTGCTGGACATGAAGCGCGGTCCACTGGGTGCCGACATCAACGGCAACGCGATACCGGTGGCCGGGCCCACGGACAACTTCAATGATCTGGGGCTTTCGGGTGATTACCAGTACTTCAAAGGCAAGAATATATTCACGGTCAACGGGTTGTATGTCCATGAACAGCAGACACTCAACGATACCTTTGCTGGCGGTGGTTCCTCCAATCTGCACGACAAGCTGGATTCGCTCAACCTGAAGGGCAGCTACTGGTACCGCAACACGTATGGTTTCACCCTGGCCGAGTTCACCAACAACGGAAGCAATGACCTGATGCTCTATGGCAACAATGGGTCGCCGAATACCCAGGGCGGCATGCTGGAATTCGACTACAACCCCTTCGGCGAGAACACATCCTGGCATCAGCCGTATGCCAACGTCCGCCTAGGTCTGCAGTACACCTACTACACCAAGTTCAGTGGTCTGGTTCACAACGTGGATGGTGCCGGGCGCAACGCCAGCGCCAACGACACCTTGTATGCCTACGTCTGGCTTGCGATCTGAGCAGACACGAGAACACAGCTTCAACGAGTGGCTTCGGGAGGGGACGGTCAGAGACCGCCCCCTCTTTTGCTTTCTGGGCGTTTTGTTTCGGGCATTCAGGCGGCTATTGGTACCGACACTCCCTGGCCCTCTTCAGGCACGACGCTCAAAGCAGTCCAATCTGTGCGACCTGCCTGGCGCCGCATCCTTCAGAGTTCCCCAGCAACAGCACTTGAGCTTTAGCTCGACCTCCTGCTCCTGCCTGACCTCGGCGCGGCACATCTGCTCGAGTATCTCGTCGGCCACCACCATCACATGGCGTGGATCGATGCTCGCCACCGCATTCGGACACTGCGTCCCGGCGGCCGCGGCCTGGTTAGCCGTACGCGGATCCCGTCTGAGCGCGTCCGCGCCGCCAGACCCACGCCAAACACCGCGGACGCTGCGGCCTTCCTGCCCGCAGTGGCAAACAACAGACGTCGTACGCCGGCCTCGCACAACACCGTCACAAGGCGCTGGCCGCGTGGCGCACTGCGTTCTTCGGCACTGGCCCGGCGTACACGCCGGGTACGCCTCATGTGTATGCGCCTGACCGGATCGTCCGCCACGCTCAGCAACTGGCACACCGCCAGCACAGGCGTCTGCTCGCACAGCGCAAGCAGCAACTGGGCAGCGTTCTTCCGCTTCGCGCCGCAGGGATAATGACTCTCCGGTTCAACGACAAGAAAGGAAACGATGCCGCTTGTCAGGCGACTGCGGCAAAGTTCGCAGGGGTGGCACGCGCTGTTGATGTGGTTTGCGCCCAACCGCCAGAGCGTCGCCGCGTTCCGCCAGCACGAGTCGCTCTTTCCGGCGAGCCTCTGCCACTGGCGATCGCTTCCGGGCACGGCGCCAACGCAGGGAGTTGCCCCGGGCACCGATCGGTTTTGTCGAGCTGGGCATCTTGGGTGGCCCTTGCCAGAGGCTGGCGGCATGGGCCGTGCGGGTGCTTGATGAGCACAACACGTTGCTTCACGCCGACATGGTTGGCGTCGTCGCCGATGAGTCAAATGACGATGCGGCGCTGGCGGTTCTGGACTGAGCGAACATTCGCTCTGCAAGGCTGGGATCTGCAAGAGCAGATCGGTGCTGGGTTGCAGCCAGAGCGATGAAACCGCACAAGGCACCATCGTTGATGGTGCCTTGTGGTGCAAGTCACGATACCAAGCCCAGTGCGTGGCTTGGCTGGCTTGTTACTTCAGGTCGATCGTGCCGTGCATGAGCGATGCGTGGCCGGGGCAGGTGCAGAAGAAGGCATAGGGGACGCCAGACTTGAGCGCAGAGACATTGAACGTAGTGGAAGCTGTCTCGCCGCCGCCGATCAACTTGGTGTAGGCAATCACGGCTGCGTCGTCCGGTTTGACGTAGTCATGATCAATGCCAGCGGTGGCGCCATCATTAATGACGGCCTGTTCATCGGCAACCGGGGCAATCACCACGTTGTGACCCATGACGGAGCGCGGCATGCTGCCCTCGTTATCCAGGGTCACGGTGAACGTGGCGCAGGTTTTGGGTACGGTGATTGTCGACTTGTTGAAGCGCAGTGCGTCATTGCCGCTGATCGTGGTCGTGCAGGTGGCAGCCCACGTGGGAGCTGCGGCCAGACAAAGCAGCAGCAGAGCGAAGATTTTCAGTTTCATGGGAGTTCTCCAAGTGAAGTATTGGGTGATGCTGCAAAGGCTACGCTGCCCTCCGGATCGGCGATTGATCTGAGTCAAGTTTTGGGTGCACGACCTCGCGCCCGCTCGGACTGACGAGCCCTGCCAGGAGCTGAATCACCTCCGCCAACGGCGTCGCTGTCAGTGTCTATGGAATCAGGAAAAGCATCCGGCTTCCGTCTTGAAAAATGTCCCAATGGCGGGCGCTGCGCGGCATATGACGGGATCGAAGCAAGTCATTTTCTTGCGCGAGCTCGCATTTATCGCAGTGGCCAAGGTGCCTTGGATGCGTCGAGGATCTGAGCACGACGAAGGGAGATCGCATGCGGCAATCCGCCACATCCCGCCGGTGGTTCGCTTGGCGTCGATATAGCCACCCAAATCGACGCTGCTGCAGCGCCTTGCACTCGCCATCCATGGCAGGGGTAGAGCACCGAGACCACCCCGGCCTGAGTGCGGCTGGCCATCGGGATCGACTCGATCAGCGAGCCAGAGTCGACGATGAATCCGCCACGTGAACGTTCATCAACACAGCCACGGTAGCCGGGCGGGATGTCTGGCGGCGCACGATGCGCACGGGCACGCCGGCGATGGCAGCCGCTTCAAGGTTGACCGGGTAGATCGCGCGAAACGCTTCGGCCGACCCGGCCTGCCAGATATCGACCGTTTGGCGCTGCTGGGCGATCGATGCGTGCGTGTCCACATCGGAGCTGTGACGGGCAAGGCTGGCCTGTGCTTGCGCGCTGACGGTGCAGGGAATGGGCACCACACGACTGATGTACGCGATGCCGTCCGCGCCGACAGCACGGCTGTCTTTGTGGTGGGGCGGTTCGGCAGGCGCGGCACCTAGCCATCACCCCAAGCGAGAGGACGGCGCAGAGAAGCTTCATGGGTTCTCCGAGATGGGCAAGCCGCGCAAGCATAAGCGCATAGGGAAACCGGGAGCAGCATGATTCGACACCCACTCTGCTTTCGGGCATCCAGTCACTCGAGGCAAATCATCCGACTCATGATGATGTCGCGCTGCGGATCGCTTCCGACGGGAAAGATGTGATCGCCGACTTCCGAAAAGCCCCACTTCCTGTAGAAAGCGAGGGCGCGGGGGTTGTGTTCCCACACGCCCAGCCAGACCTGGTCGGCGCCTGCTACAGCCAGGTTATTGTTGCCCGCGATGCCCGCGACTACACGTGGATCATGGCCCGCACCCCTGCCATCCCCCAGGCCGACTGCGACGCCCTGCTGGAAACAGTGAAAGCACCGGGCTACCCGATGGACAAGATCCGCAAGGTGCCGCAAGGCCGGTCGCAAGCCATCGGGCGCTGACTACCTACCGTCCTGGACTACCTACAGCCCTGCTAGTGTGCGCATGACTGCCGCAAGGCAATCAGCGACGTCCTGTCTGCAACGACTACCCGGAGCGCTCTCATGATCAAGGTAAGCGTGATGTACCCGAACACCCCCGGCGCGCGATTCGACCACATCTATTACCGCGACAAGCACATGCCACTGGTGCAGGCGCGCATGGGTGACAGCTGCAAGTACTACACGGTGGACAAGGGACTGGCCGGCGGCGCGCCCGGTACGCCGGCGACCTATGTCGGCATGTGCCATATCTTCTGCGACTCGGTGGAGTCCTTCCAGGCCAGCTTCGGCCCGCACGCGCAGGAAATTCTGGCCGATATCGCCAACTACACCGACCTGGCGCCGGTGATGCAGATCAGCGAAGTGGTGGTGGGGTAACCGCACAGGCGCATCAACCCGTGGCGATCCAGGGAACCTCGCCATCACCCGCCAACCGCTCACGCCGGAATTCCATGCGCGAGCAAACCAGGACGACTCTTGACCCTGCTCACCCGGCGACCTGCGCCTCGACCAACAGTGCGAGCAAGGTGAGCGACTCCTGCCAGCCGAGGTAACAGGCCTCGACCGGTATCACCTCGGGAATGCCATCCTGCACGATGCTCAGCTCGCTCCCGAAAGGCAGTGCCCCGAGCGTTACCGTGGTCTGCATGGCTCCGGGCAAGCCGGGGTCATCGAACACGGCGTTGTAGCGAATACGCTCGTGTGGCAGCAACTCGAGGTACTCGCCACCGAAGGCATGCGATTGGCCCGTGCTGAAGTTGGTGAACGACATCCGGTAGCGGCCACCAACCCGTGCATCCAGCTCGTGCACCTTGCCGGTAAAGCCGTGTGGCGGCAACCATTTGGCCATCGCCTCGGCATCGAGAAATGCTCGATAGATACGCTCGGGTGTGGCGCGAATGACGCGATGAAGTCGAACCGTGGAGTTGGACATGTCAGATCCTTGATTGAAAGGAAGCTGTTCTGCCGGATAGTTGACGAAGCTTGGCAGTACCAGCCTTTACAGGTTGAAGTAAGCGACGGATGCAAGCGCCGTCATGACAGCCATGGCCTGGAGAGCGTGTACCGGTAGCGAAAAGCGCGGAGCCCGTGGCAGCCACTTGATGGCGAAAAAGAACACCAGCGGTACCTGCCCGACAATGAGAAGTTGAAAAACATGCGCTGCCGCACCCTCGTCGTGCTCGCGCATCGCACCATGCAAGCCAACGCGCACCAGCACCACGGCGAGCGCGGCAAGCGACATGAATACCGGGAGAAACGCGCTCGGCCGCCCAAACACCTTCTGAAGATTCACAACCCGCCTCCACGCTCGGCTCTTGTGGCTGCTGCCAGCATGAGCTGCCTGGGCATCAAAGTGAAGTGGGCGTGCCTCGCGCCACGGACATCAGCGAAAGTGTGCCCACCTTTCATGATCAGGCGCCCGATGTGAGCGGCGGATCGTCGAGAAGACGTTGCCAGCCTGCAATGGATCGGACCAGAATCCAGGCAGGAAAAAGGCGCCCTAAGGCGCCTTCGCTTTACCTCAATGATGGACTCAACCGCCCTTGATCGGGAAGGTCTTGGCGTTGCCTGGGGTCGATGTGGCGCCCGTCGGTGCGGTGCCGGGCGTGACCAGGTGCGACCCGCAGCGGTAGGCGCCCCAGGGTTGCGAGCCATCGACCGGGTCAGACAGTGGCTTGATGGTATCGGCTTGCATGGTGGCGGCCTGATTGCGGGCGAGCACTTCGAGCTCATCGCGCACGGTGATGTTGTTGCGATCGACCGGGCCGACGTGATCCATCACCGACACGGTGACCTTGCCCAGTTCGCGGCAACCGGAGACATCACCGCTCCAGGCCGTACGCACCTGTTTCGCAGCGGGGTCCATGGTGATGCCCCAGCTGCAGGCACTGAGCAGCAATACAGGGGTGAGCAACAACAGGGTCTTGCGCATGGGTGGCTCCGCGGCGGTGGCTTGATATGAGAGACCGGGCCGTTGCCGACCCGGCCTCTATCGTAACGCGGCGACGCCAACGCGTCCCGGAATGAATCCGAAACGAGGGGCCCGCGCACACCAGCCGCCAGCCCTCGTGGGTTCACTTGCCCGCTTGGGCTGCCTTGACTGGCTTGGCCGCATGAACCACCGGCTTGCCGTCGGCATCGAGCACCTGCAGCTGGCCCAGCTTCAGCGCCCGGATCGGCGCCTCGATCCTGGCCAGGTCGCCGACGATCACCCAGGTCAACTGGTTCGGATGGATGATCTCCTTTGCGGCAGCCTCGACCGATGCATCGGTCTGCGCGTCGATTCGCGACTTCAGGGTCTGCACGTAATCATCCGGGCGGTGGTACAGGGCAATGCCCTGCATCGCAGCCATCACCGCCGAGGTCGTCTGGTACTGACCAGGCATGCTGCGCACGTCACCGAGCTTGACCTTGCTGATCTCCTCGGCGCTGAGCGGCGTGTTGCCGATCACGCCGCGGGCTTCCTTCAGCATTTCCGCGATCGACTGCGAGGTCTTGTCGGTCTGCACCGGCGCATAGAGCATGAACGGGCGCTGCCCCACCGCGTTCTGCAGGAAGCTGAAGGCGCCATAGGCCCAGTGCTTGTCCTCGCGCAGATTCATGTTGAGACGCGAGGTGAAGGTGCCGCCGAAGGCGCCGTTCATGGTCTGGATCTGCAGGTTGTTGGCCGCCTCGGTCGACGGTGCCAGGCTGCCTGCTAGGATCAGGCTCTGCTGCGCACCGGGCCGGTCGACCAGATACACGCGCACCTGCGTCGGCGGCGCGACCTTGCCGATGTCCTTCTGCGGCAGCGGGCTGGCCGGCGCCTTCCAGTCACCGAACACCGCGTTCAACTGCGGGATGATCTGCGCCATGGTGGTGTCGCCAGCGACCAGGATGGTGAGGTTGTCCGGACGGATGTAGTCGGTCATGAAGCGGCGCATGTCCGCCTCGGTCAATGCCTTGATCGAAGCCTCAGTGCCCGAGCCGGTGAACGGGATCGCATACGCGTGACCCTTGCCGTACAGCAGCGGCGGCAGGGTGCGCAGCGCGATGCCGACCGGCTGGCTCTTTTCCTGCGCGATGCCGGCCAGCCACTGGCCACGCACGCGGCTGACGTCGGCCGCGCGGAAGGCCGGGTTGCGCACGATGTCGGCGAACAGATCGAGCGAGGGCTTGAGCTGGTCGTCCAGCGCATTGAGCGTGGCGTTGCAGTAATCCAGCCCGCAGCCGGACATGATCATCGCGCCCAGGCGCTGCTTGCGCTTGGCGATTTCGACCGAGTCCAGATCCTTGCTGCCCTCGTCGAGCATCGACATGGTGAAACTGGAGGTGCCCAGCTTGCGCCCCTGATCGGCCGCGTAGCCGGCATCGAACAGCAACTGCATCTGCACCGCCGGTACGCCGTGGCGCTCGGCCAGCACCACCTCGACACTATTGGCCAGCTTGCCACGCTGCAGGGTCGGGAAACTCAGGTCGGGGAAGCGGCTGACCTGGGGCACACCCTTGCCGCGATCGACATCGCTGGCGACCGTCTTGTAGTCACCCTTCGCCGACAGCACGGGCGCGGGTGCACCGGCGATGGCGGCACGACCGGCGGCGTTCGCGGTATCGGTATCTTCCACCTTGCCCGGCACCACGGTCAGGGTGTAATCGCCCTTGGTGATCCACTGCCTGGCCACCGCGGTGACGCTGGCCGGGGTGGCCGTCATCAGCTGGTTGAAGTCTTTCAGATAGGCGGCCGGGTCGCCCTGATAAAGCTGGCCCTGGGCCAGGATCAACGCCTGCGTGTTGACCTTTTCCAAGCCACGCACGAACGAGGCGCGGATCTCGGTTTTGACCCGGGCGAGCTCGTCGGCTGTCGGGCCATCCTTGAGAAATTTCTGCCATTCATCAGCGATTGCGGCATCCACCTTTTTCGGGTCGACGCCTTTCTTCACGTCCACCTGCAGCTGGAACATGCTGGCCAGCACGTGCTGCTGCACATCGACGGCGACGCTGTCAGCCAGCTTGTCCTGGTAGACCAGCCGCTGGTAGAGCCGCGAGGTCTTGCTGCCGCCGAGCACGGCGGCGGCCAGCTCCAGCAGGTTTTCGTCGCGGGTGCCGCGGCCGGGCACGTTCCACTCGCGATAGATGCGGGTCTGCGCCACGTTGTCGGTCATGCTGCCGCTGGTCGAGGTGCTGCGCGGCGCCACCCACGGCTGCGGCCGCGGTACCTGCGGGCCGGCAGCGATGTCGCCGAAGTACGTCAGCATCTTTGCCTTCGCCAGCGCCGGCGTGATGTCGCCAGACAGCACCACCACGGTGTTGGCCGCGCCGTAGTAGTCGCGGAACCACTGCTTCACGTCGGCAAGCGAGGCGGCGTCGAGATCCTTCATCGAGCCGATGGTGTCGTGGTGATAGGGATGATTGGCCGGAAACGATTCGGCCTGGATCAGCTCGTCGGCGCGGCCATAGGGCTGGTTTTCGCCCTGGCGCTTCTCGTTCTTCACCACGCCGCGTTGTTCGTCGAGCTGCGGCTGGCCGATCGCACCGAGCAGGTGGCCCATGCGATCGGACTCCATCCACAGCGCCATGTCCAGCGCGGTGGTCGGCACGGTTTCAAAATAGTTGGTGCGATCCAGCCAGGTGGTGCCGTTCTGGTCGGTGGAGCCGGCCAGTTCGAATGGCTTGAAGTATTCGTCCTTGTGGTTCTCCGAGCCCTGGAACATCAGATGCTCGAACAGATGTGCAAAACCGGTCTTTCCCGCAGGTTCATACGATGAGCCGACGTGATACCACACGCTCACCGCCACTACCGGCGCCTTGTGATCCTCGTGCACCACCACGGCGAGTCCGTTCAGCAGGGTGAAGCGGGTATAGGCGAGCTCGGGGATCTGCCGGGTCGCGGTGGCGCTGATCGGCGCCGCGTCGGTGGCGGCCCGCGCCAGCGGCATGCCGCCGGTCAAGGTGAGCAGGCCGGCGATGAGCAGGGCAAGTGGTTTTTTCGTCACGGTGAACCTCCTGTTGCACGAATGAGACTGAGCAGGCTACCGGTGCCGCGCAGGCATCGCAAATGCTTGCGGTCATGTCTGGCAGGGGGGCAGGCGGCGACGTTGTCCGGTTGTCCGCTTTCGCGCGAACGACTGTCCGCGGACGCTCGCCCCGTGTTGGGGCCAGTCACAAAATATCCATGCAATCAATACGTTGAATAGGTATCAGCGTATGGCACATCACTTGCTATAGACCCGGCAACGGATAGTCAAACCCCCTGCTGGAGACCTGATCATGAAATTCGAAGCGATGATGTTGCGTGGCCTGTTCCTCGCCTGTGTCACCGTCTGCGGCCTGGTGCTGGGCGCGATGCTGACCACCACCCCGAACAACGTGCAGTTGACCGCGGGCAGTCGCATTACCGCTGCCCTGCAGAGTGCACCGAGCAGTTGCACCCTGCCTCCCGACGGCGTGGTCTGCCCCCGCGTCGACGGTTGAACGACCGCGCTGGCCGGCGGCATCGACCCATCTCGAACGCCGACCAGCGATAATTCCCGGATGTTGAATGTCATCCTGTTCCGTCCCGAGATCCCGCCGAACACCGGCAACGTGATTCGCCTGTGCGCGAATACCGGCGCGGCGCTGCACCTGATCCGCCCGCTGGGCTTTGAACTGGACGATGCGCGGCTGCGCCGGGCTGGGCTGGACTACCACGAATACACCCGCCTCGCCGTGCATGACGATCTGGCGAGCTGCCTGGAAACCATCGGCTCGCCACGCGTGTTCGCGTTCACCACGCGGGCACGGGTGGCGCATGTCGATGCGCGGTTCGCCGGTGGCGACGCCCTGCTGTTCGGCTGCGAAACCGCCGGCCTGCCGGGCGAGGTGCTGGACACGATTCCCGCCGAACAACGCCTGCGCCTGCCGATGCTGCCGGACAGCCGCAGCCTCAACCTGTCGAACACGGTGGCCGTGGCGGTCTACGAAGCCTGGCGCCAACTCGGCTTCGCTGGCGCAAACTCGCTCGACCCCACCACGTAGGAGCGTGGCGCATCAAGGGTGCCGCGGCGCAAGCTACAATCGGCGGATGAATGCCGCCACTCCCAACTCCTGGTTGCCGCAACCGCTGCGCAAGCTCGCCGGACGCGCGCTGGAAACCGCACTCAACCACACCCTGTCACTCGATCCGGATACCCGGCAAAAGCTGGCCGGCTTGAACGGTCGCAGCGTGCAACTGCATCTGCGCGGGCCGGAAATCGCCCTCGCCGTAACTGTCGAAGACGCGCGCCTGAAAGTCGGACCGCCGCAGGAGGACAGCCAGTTGCGCGTGGCCGCCTCGCCCGGCAGCCTGCTGGCGATGATGTTTCGCCGCGACGAGGATGGCATCGCACCGGGCAAGGTCGAGATCGCCGGCGATGCCGAACTGGCGCGCCGACTGGAAAAGCTGGCGAGCAAGTTTGCCCCGGATTTCGAGGAAGCCTTTGCACGCACCTTCGGCGACGTGATCGGCGTACCGCTGGCGCAAGCTGTGCGCAAGGGCCTCAGCCAGGCGCGCGAAACCGCATCCCACCTCACCGAGGATGCCGCCGACTGGCTGCGCGACGAATCGCGGTTGGCGCTGGCCCCCGGCGAACTGGAGGGCTTCCTCGACGGTGTCGACCAGGTGCGTGAGCGCAGCGAGCGACTGGAAGCACGGGTCAGGCGACTTGCCGACTGCCTGCAGGGACCGCGCGCGTGACGCCGCTGAAGGTGGTGCCGCGACTGCTGCGGGTCGCTTCCGTCTTGCTGGCCTGGCGCCTCGACGAACTGGTCGACGCCGCCCATCTCTATCGACCGTTGAAGCTGTTGCGCCCGCTGCTGGCGCGACCGCGACCCAACGTGGAGACAATGTCGCGCGGCGCGCGACTGGGGATGGCGCTGACCGAATTGGGCCCGATTTTCGTCAAGGCCGGCCAGGTGCTGTCGACCCGGCGCGATCTGGTGCCGGCCGATATCGCCGACGCGTTGAGCCTGCTGCAGGATCAGGTCACGCCGTTTCCCGGCAGCGAGGCACGCGCCATCGTCGAGCGTGAGCTGAAGGCGTCCACCGACCAGCTCTACGCGCAGTTCGACGAAACGCCGCTGGCCTCGGCCTCGATTGCCCAGGTGCATGCGGCGACCTTGCGCGACGGAAGCGCGGTGGTGGTCAAGGTGTTGCGCCCCGGCATCGACGCGCAGATCGCCCGCGACGTGCGACTGCTGCGTTCGCTCGGCGAACTGGCCCAGCGCTGGCATCCGAACGCGGACAAGATCCGCCCGCTCGACGTCGTCGCCGAAGTGGAGAAGATGCTGGAAAACGAGCTTGACCTGCAGCGCGAAGGCGCCAGCGCCAGCCTGCTCAAGCGCAACTTTGCCAGCGGCGTCGACCTGTACGTGCCCGAGGTGTTCTGGGACCTCACCAGCCAGCGCGTGCTGACCCTGGAGCGCGTGCACGGCGTCAGCAGTGACGACATCGAGGCCATCGACGCGGCCGGCATCGATCGCAAGGCGCTGGCGGCGAAGGGTGTACGGGTGTTCTACGAGCAGGTTTTCCGCGACAATTTTTTTCACGCCGACGCACACCCGGGCAATATCTGGGTCGATACCACCCGCCTCGACGAGCCGCGTTTCATCGCGCTGGATTTCGGCATCATGGGCTCGCTGCCCGAGGCCGATCAGTACTGGCTGGCGCAGAATTTCATTGCCCTGTTCGAGCGCGACTACGCGCGCATCGCGCAGTTGCATGTGGCGGCGGGCTGGATGCCGGGCGAAGTGCGGCTGGACGAACTGGAGGCAGCGGTGCGCACGGTTTGCGAGCCCTACTTCACCCGCCCGTTGGCGCAGATCTCGCTGGCCGAACTGGTGGTGAAACTGTTCCAGACCGCGCGCCGGTTCGAGCTGACCCTGCAGCCGCAGCTGATCCTGCTGCAGAAGACCCTGCTCAACATCGAGGGCGTCGGGCGCATGCTCGATCCGGAGATCGATATCTGGGCGGTCGCGCACCCTGTACTCAAGCGCATCCTGCGTGAGCGCTACAGCCCGTGGCGTACCCTGCGTGACGTGCGCAAGCGCCTGCCGGAATGGCTACAGAACGCCCCACAATTCCCTGAGCTCCTGCGTGACGCCCTGCGTCAGATTGGTCATGGCGAGCGACGCGAACGCAGCGACCCGCAGCTGCTTGGGCTGATGCGCGTCGAGGCACGACGGCAGCAACGCCTGCTCGCGTGCGGCCTGCTGGGCGGCGCGCTGCTGGTCGGCGCCGCGCTGCTCACTTCACTCGCGCCAGGCTACGGCTTCTGGCCCGCCCTGCTCACCGGTACCGCCGGCCTGCTCGCCTTCGTTGTCGGCTGGCCGCGTTCGCGATGAACCATGGTCATGCTGTAGGAGCGCACCCTGTGCGCGATGCTCTTGCGCCGAACGTCGAGCAAGAGCATCGCGCACAGGGTGCGCTCCTGCAAATTCTTTACCAGGATGAGGCGCTGATCGCGGTGAACAAGCCGGCGAACCTGGCCGTGCATCGCTCGCGCATGGTCGGCAACACCGAGGAGTTCCTGGTCGACCATCTGCGCGAGCAGGTCGGCGGCATCGTCTATCTGGCGCACCGGCTAGACCGCGCCACCAGCGGCGTGCTGCTGATCGCGCGCAACAGCGAGATCGCTGCACGACTCGGCGAACAGTTCATGGGCCGCCATGTGCACAAGAAGTATCTGGCCGTGGTGCGCGGCTGGCCCGACCCCGAACAGGGCCTGGTTGATTACCCGCTGCCCGGTTCGCGCGAAACCGGCCCGCGCCGCGAAGCGCGCACGCACTATGAGCGGCTGGCCACGGTCGAGGTGCCGATCGAGCTGGGCCGCTATCCGCAGCAACGCTACGCGCTGGTGCTGGCCGAACCGGAGAGCGGCCGCTTTCGCCAGATCCGCAAACACCTGGCCCACATCCATCACCCGGTGATCGGCGACTGTCAGCATGGCCGCGGCGACCACAACCGGCTGTACAAGCAGTACTTCGGCTGCCACCGCATGCTGCTGCATGCATGGCGGTTGCGCTTCGCCCATCCGACCAGCGGCCAGTCGATGACGATCGAGGCGCCGCTCGATGCCGAGTACGCGGGCTTGCTCGCGCGCTTCGGCTGGGCACTGCCGAGCGAGGGATGAGCGCTTCCGGATTTGCCCCGATGCATTGACCAGAGAGCACGATCCTTGCGCCCTCGCTACTCGCCCCTCGCCCCTCGCCCATCTACACTTCACAGATGTTGATCGTCAGCCCCACCATTACCCTGCCCGAGTCCGAACTGTTCGAGCGCTTTCTGCGTGCGGACGGTCCCGGTGGGCAGCATGTGAATCGCACCGAGAGTGCGGTGGAGTTGCGTTTCGACGTGATCAACTCCGTGGCGCTGCCGGAAGAAGTTCGCGAGCGCCTGCTGGCACGAAGGGATCGGCGGCTGACCAGCGAGGGCGTGCTGGTGATCCAGGCGCGCCGCTTCCGCGACCAGGCGCGCAACCGTGATGACGTGCGCGAGCGGCTGGTCGAGATCATCCGCGGCGTACTGGTACCACCGAAGAAGCGGGTCGCCACCCGACCCACCCGCGCATCGAAGGAGCGCCGCCTGGTCGGCAAGCAACAACGCGGCAAGATCAAGCAGAACCGCTCGCGCAAACCGGATATGGAATGAACGACATCCTGCCTGCGCCAGCGCAACTGCCTGCGCAGATGCCGAGCCTGCCGGACAACTGGAAGCGCAAGGCCTGTCGTGCCACGTTGCGCCTGTGCGGCTGGCGCTTCGTGGGCAACTTCCCGGACGTGCCCAAGGCTGTGTTGATCGCGGCACCGCACTCGTCCTGGTGGGATGGTGTGTGGGGCCTGATGCTCAAGGCCGGCATCGGCGCTGACGTGCACTTCATGGGCAAGCAGGAGCTGTTCCGCGGCCCGTTGGGTAGCTTGCTGCACCAGCTCGGCGGCATGCCGATCGACCGTAGCGCGACCAAGGGCGTGGTCGAGCAGATGGTCGACCAGTTCCAGCAGCGGGAAAAGTTCTGGCTGGGTATCGCGCCGGAGGGCACGCGCAAGTCGGTGGCGCGCTGGAAGAGTGGGTTCTGGCATATCGCCCGCGCGGCCGAGGTGCCGATCGTGACGGCCTGGTTCAACTATCCCGACAAGACCATCGGCATCGGTCCCTTGTTCGAAACCAGCAACGACATGGATGCCGATTTGGCGCGCCTGCGCGCGTTCTACGCGCCGTTCAAGGGCAAGCGCCGCGGCGTGTAGGAGCACCCTGTGCGCGATACCTTTCGGGTCACATGACCAAGAGCATCGCGCACAGGGTGCGCTCCTACGGGGCTCTCGAACTCAGCGCTGCGAGTGCCCCGACTCGTCGTAGTCACGATGGGTCAACAGACCCGGCCGGATCAGGTCGATGAAGGCCTGCGCCTCGGGACTGAGGAATTTGCCCTTGCGCATCACCACGCCATAGCTGCGCGGCGGGAAGAACTGCTTCATGTTGCGCACTGCGAGCCGTTCGCTGTCCGCCGGGGTGATGCAGATGCCGGTGACGATCGAGATACCCATGCCCATCGCCACGTATTCCTTGATCACGTCCCAGCCGCCGACCTCGATCGCCACGTGGTACGGCACCTGGCTCTGCTGGAACACCAGGTCGACCAGCCGATAGGTGGACAACCGCTGCGGCGGCAGGATCAGCCCGTATGGGGAAATATCCTCCAGCGTGATCTTTTCCCGGCTCGCCAGCGGATGGTCGAGCGGCATGATCAGCATCGGATCGTAGTGGTGCACCGGTGCCCAGGCGATGTCGTTGGGCACATCCAGCATCGAGCCCACCGCGAAGTCCGCCTCGTCGGCACGCAGCAACGCCAGCCCGTCCTTGCCGGTGACATTGGCCAGTTGCAGTTGCACGGCGGGGAAGCGTTCGCGGTAGCGGCGCACCAGGTCCGGCAGCAGGTACTGGATGGTCGAGGTGCCGGCCGCAATGGTCAGCTTGCCACCCTTCAGCCCCTTTACACGGGCCTGGAAGTCGCGATCCAGGGTGTCCCAACCCTCGATCAGTGGCCGCGCCAGTTCGTACAACGCCTCTCCCGCGTCGGTCAGATTGATACGCCGCCGCCGCCGGTCCATCAGGCTCACACCCAGTTCTCGCTCCAATGCCTGCAACTGCAGGCTGATGGTGGGCTGCGACAGGTACAAGGCCTCGGCAGCGCGGGTCAGGGTGCCCAGTTTGACCACACTGACGAACGCCCGCAGCTGCTTGTGGCGGTTGCCCTTGTAGTAGAACCGGCCACCACTTTCGGCCGCCACCTCGCCCGCGATACGCTTTTTTGTTGCGCTGCGGTGCGGCTTTTTCGGTTTTTTCGGTGCATCGGAATGCTTAATCATCGCGTGTTTTCAGTAGCTTGCAAGTTACATTAGCCATGCTCATGAGTGTGATTGAAACATTCACTTTGTCAAACACTTAAATCACGCCTAGCTTTGGAGCCTCCAACGAACGCGGAGCGCAATCATGGCAGTACCCAAGGAAAGACTCGATATCGGCGCACTGGAGGTTCATGCCGACAGCGATGGCTATGAGGGCATCCTGACCCCGGCCGCCCTGGGTTTCCTGAGCCAGCTGCACCGCCTTTTCGAGACTGAGCGGCAGCGGTTGCTGCAGGCACGGCGGGTGCGCCAGGCCTGCTACGACGCCGGCAGCCTGCCCGACTTCCGCGCCGATACGGCCGCCATCCGCGAGTCCGCATGGCAGGTCGCCGCCATCCCGGCCGCGCTGCAGGATCGCCGGGTGGAGATCACCGGCCCGGTCGAGCGCAAGATGATCATCAACGCGCTGAATTCGGGCGCCAAGGTGTTCATGGCTGACTTCGAGGATTCGTCGTCGCCCACCTTCAGCAACCAGCTCGATGGTCAGATCAACCTGCGCGATGCGGTCAATGGCAGCATCGAGTTCTGCTCGCCCGAGGGCAAGAGCTACCGCGTCAACGACAACCCCGCCGTGCTGGTGGTGCGCCCCCGCGGCTGGCACCTGAACGAAAAGCACGTCAGCGTGGATGGCCAGCCGATGTCCGGCGCGCTGGTCGACTTCGGCCTGTTCGCCTTCCACAACGCACGCACCCTGCACAACCAGCAGCTCGGGCCTTACTTCTACCTGCCCAAGCTGGAGGCGATGGAAGAAGCCTCCTTATGGGATGCGGTGATAACGGCGGCCGAACAGGAACTGCAGCTGCCGGCCGGCTGCATGAAGGCCACCGTGCTGATCGAGACCCTGCCTGCGGCGTTCCAGATGGACGAGATCCTGCACGCGCTGCGCAGCCGCATTGTCGGCCTCAACTGCGGCCGCTGGGATTACATCTTCTCGTACCTGAAAACCCTGCGCGGCCATCGCGACCGGCTGCTGCCGGAGCGCGCCCAGGTCGGCATGACCTCGCCGTTCCTGAAGGCCTACTCGGAGTTGCTGATCAAGACCTGTCATCGCCGCGGCGCCTTTGCGATGGGCGGCATGGCGGCGCAGATTCCGATCAAGGGCGATGAGGCGGCCAATGAGGCGGCCATGACCAAGGTGCGCGCCGACAAGCTGCGCGAAGTGCAGGCTGGCCATGACGGCACCTGGGTAGCGCACCCGGCACTGGTGGCGGTGGCCCAGCAGATTTTCGACCAGTACATGCCCGCGCCCAACCAGCTCGGCATGCTGCGCGAGGACGTCAGCGTAAGTCGCGAACAACTGCTGGCGGCACCGAGCGGCACCATCACCCGCGCCGGTTTCGACAACAACGTCGAGGTCTGCCTGCGCTATACGGCGGCATGGCTGGAGGGTCTTGGCTGCGTGCCGATCCATCACCTAATGGAGGACGCCGCCACCGCCGAGATAGCCCGCGCCCAGTTGTGGCAGTGGCTGCATCACGGTGAGCTGGAGTTTTCCGATCACGCGCCCATCGATTTCGCCCTGTTCGACCACGCGCTGGCAGCCCATGCCCACCGCCTGCGCGACAGCAAGCATCCGGGTGCGCGCCGTGCCGACGAGGCCGCCGCCCTGCTCGGCAACATGACCCACGCCGACCAACTCGGTGACTTTCTCACCCTGCCCGCCTACGACCAACTCGAGTGATCGCCACCGCCTGCAGGAGCGCACCCTGTGCGCGATGCTTTTCGCACGATCACCTCAGAGCATTCGCGCACAGGGTGCGCTCCTACAAAACACCACCTACGAAGCATTCGCGCACAGGGTGCGCTCCCGCAAACGCCACTTACGGAGTCACGTCATGAAGAACACCTTGCCCACCGCCGAACAGATCTCGATGGACTGGAAGAACAATGCCCGCTGGACCGGTATCCAGCGCAACTACTCAGCCGAGGACGTGGTGCGTTTGCGCGGCACCGTGGGGGTCGAGCACTCGCTGGCGCGCCGTGGTGCCGAGCGCCTGTGGAAGTCGCTGCACAAGGAGGATTTCGTCAACGCGCTGGGCGCCCTGACCGGCAACCAGGCCATGCAACAGGTCAAGGCCGGTCTGCAGGCGGTCTACCTCTCCGGCTGGCAGGTCGCGGCCGATGCCAATGTCGCCGGCGAGATGTACCCGGACCAGTCGCTGTACCCGGCCAACTCGGTGCCGCTGGTGGTCAAACGCATCAACAACACCTTGCTGCGCGCCGACCAGCTGCATCACGCGGAAGGCAATGACGATACCGACTGGATGGTGCCGATCGTGGCTGATGCCGAGGCGGGTTTCGGTGGCGTGCTCAACGCGTTCGAACTGATGAAGACAATGATCGAAGCCGGCGCCGCCGGTGTGCATTTCGAGGACCAGCTGGCCTCGGTCAAGAAGTGCGGCCACATGGGTGGCAAGGTGCTGGTGCCGACTCGCGAGGCGGTCGACAAGCTCAATGCCGCGCGACTGGCCGCCGATGTCTGCGGTGTGCCGACCCTGCTGGTGGCGCGGACCGATGCCGATGCCGCCGACCTGCTGACCTCGGACATCGACCCCAATGACAAGGAGTTCATCACTGGCGAGCGCACGGTGGAAGGCTTCTACAAGGTGCGCCCGGGCCTTGACCAGGCGATCAGCCGCGGCCTGGCCTATGCACCCTACGCCGACCTGATCTGGTGCGAGACCAGCAGGCCGAACCTGGCAGACGCGCGCAAGTTCGCCGACGCCATCCACGCCAAGTTCCCGGGCAAGATGCTGGCCTACAACTGTTCGCCCAGCTTCAACTGGAAGAAGAACCTGGACGACGCCACCATCGCGAAATTCCAGAAGGAACTGGGCTCGATGGGCTACAAGTTCCAGTTCATCACCCTGGCCGGTTTCCACAGCCTGAACTACGGCATGTTCGATCTGGCGCACGGCTATGCACGCCGCCAGATGAGCGCCTTCGTCGAGCTGCAGGAGAAGGAGTTCGCCGCGGCCGATCGAGGCTTTACCGCGGTCAAGCACCAGCGTGAGGTGGGCACCGGTTACTTCGACGCCGTGACCCAGACGATCCAGCAGGGGCAGTCGTCAACCACGGCACTGACCGGCTCGACCGAAGAGGAACAGTTCAAGCAGGCCTCGGCCGCGTAAGCACGCATCACGCTCCAGCGCAAAGTGCGCGAAGCGCTTCACCCCACCGTGGGAGACGCTTCGCGCACCTTGTTGCATCAGCGCATCTCTGCGATCGAGGCACAACGTCAAGCGCTGGCGGCATCCCGTGCATCGTCGTTCATTACCAGCGGCGCGTTCCCGCCAGTATCCACCACCAGTTGGTTGCGACCGCCATGCTTGGCGCGATAAAGCGCCGCGTCGGCATCGCTGAAGAGTTGCTGGAACGCATAGCCCGACACGGTACTGTGCGCCAGGCCAAGACTCGCTGAAACCACGACCGAAGTCTCCGGTCCAAGCTTCAGCAGCGCGCTAGCCAGCGCATGACGTATGCGGGTGGCAATCTCGACGCCCTGCTCACATGTACAGCCCGGCATCAGGATGCCGAACTCTTCGCCACCCAGACGGCCAAACAGGTCCGAGTCACGCAGTTCGCGGCGACACACGGCCACGATGCGCCGCAATACTTCGTCGCCGGCAGCGTGGCCGTAGGTATCATTGATCCGCTTGAAGTGATCCAGATCCAGCACCACCAGGCAGGCACCCGCGTCAGCATGAAGCAGCCGCTGCAGTATTCGCCCCGCTTCGTGCAGAAAATGCTGGCGGTTGAATGCCCCGGTCAAGCCATCGTGTCGCGCCATCCGCCGGAAGCGCATCTGCGACTGCTTGAGGCGGAACGTCCACAGGCCGATAAAGACAATCACCAGCGACAGCAGCACGATATACAGCCGGCTGGTCTCCTGCGCCTTGCTTGCCAGCGCCTGACGCAACTGGAGAATCCCGTTCTGCTTGTCCACCGCCTCCAGCTTCATCTTCTTGTCCAGCACCTGCTGCCTGACCACCTGGTAAGCCAGGGCCCGCGTCTTGGTGTCGTCCATCGCGGCCTTGTCCTGCGCCACGTACTTCTCGTAATAAGCCAGCGCTGCCCGGTCATCCCCGGCACGCTTCTCGATGTGGTAAAGCAGTTCGTAAGCTGTTTGCAGCGGCCAAGTGAAACTCTTCGGGTCGCTCGCTGCCACTGCGGCTAGCGCCGACTGCCTGGCATCGGCGTCGTTTCCCAGGTTCACATAGGCCTGTGCGAGGCTGCTGTGGAGGTCGGCAATATGCGGCTGGAACCCGGATCGCAGGATGCTCGGCTCGATCCTTTTCAGCAGGGCAACCGCCTGATCCGCGCGACCCTCTTCATTGAGCGAGTCCGCTCGATTAAGACGCAGCGTGTCGGCGTACACCGTCTGCTTGTCGGCAAGACATATGGCGATCGCCCGACGAAGGCCAGGGTCTTGCGAGGAAAGCGTAGTGACGTAGCTTATCGCGTTGATTTTATATGAATAATTCGCACATCGATTTTCGGGAGACGCCTTTTCGGGGTCCAGCTGTTGGGCGTACTTCAAGGCTTGATCAAACTCTCCCGCCAGATCAAGCATCTGCACGAGAGCACGCAAAGCCTGTTCATGAGCGTTGCTGTCAGCCACCTGCGGCAGATCTACCATCAATGTATTGGCCAACTTGAAGGCCTCTTCGTATTGATGGTTGATCGCCAGACTGGTGATCAGTTTCGCTTGTGCCCGCGTCGCCAATGCCGCATCGCCCGAATGGTCGATAATGTTTCGCAGGATGGGGGCCTCTTTGGCGAGGTTCCCTTCGAGGCTTGCCAGATAGGCGTCCAAGTACTGCAGGTGCCATCGTTGCGCCGGAGAAAGCCGGCTGTCTTCCTGATGGAGCTGCTTGATAATGGCGGTGAAGCGTGCGCGATCCGTCAGCTGAGATTTTTCGGCCTGGGCAAGCAGGACGGCAGGCGTGGCTGGCTCAGAAGTCGCCGCCTCGGCGTTGCCCATGGCAACGCCGAGAAACGCCCCGATGAGAAGGGCCCGCCTCGCGAAGCAAGCTGACGCGGAATGTCGCATGCATTGACCGGATGGTTATGGTTTGGCGCTGGCGTGAATCTGCACCATTTATCCAGACTGGCCCGTTTCTTCAGTTTCGTTGTCGTCACCATCGGCATCATGGCTGCCGTCATGGTCATGGTCATGGTCATGGTCACCGTCATGCCCGCCACCGACATTATTGTTCACATGATTAGGCCCCTTGATGTCCCTGTGGCCAAGTTCCTTTACCAAGGGACCGTCATCGCCTGAGATAGCCGCCTGCTTGAGCGCCTCGCTGGCCTGCAGCCCGGTCAGGGCTTGCGACAGATCCTCTCCGGAAGCGTGCCGCAGCGACGCATCCCGCCCGATGGTTTCCAGCAGTTCGATGGTATTGCTCATATTGCCCCCTGTCTTCGTTGTCAATGAATAATCGGCCCCGCCAGGGGCTCAATCGAACTTGTCGCGAGAGACACCACGAGCGATGGACGAAGCTCCTATGCTCTTCATCACGACCCACACCATGGCGCCATGGCTGAGCCTATCACGACCCCAAACAGCCAGCGGCGCCGCGAATAGTTAGCCCTCCGCCGCCTGAGCCCGATCCAACACCGCCAATCGCTCCCGTACAACCCTGTTCGGTCGCAGCGCCGTGGCCGGCGGCAGAATCGCCGTTTCCTCGGCCGTCACGTCCGTCGCAGGCAGATCCCGCAGCGGCACACGGCGGACGCGCGGCTGCTGGATCGGCAAGGTGGCGCCGCGATAGATGATCACCTCGTGATCCGGCGGGTAGTCCTGTTCAAGCACGTCGACCAGCACCTGCCGGTACTCGGGCCCGGTGGAGAAACGCTTCAAGGAACGGTCACCGACCAGACCCACCTGCCACAGCACCAGGTAGGCAGCGGGATTGATGGGTGTCTCGCAGAACAGCAACTGGCTCGCTTCGTAATGCTGGCAACCGAAGCGGCCCGGATCGATACCCAGATCGGCATACAGGCAATCCTCGGCGGAAATTCCCGGCTCCATGTGCGCGCGGTAGCCTTCCGCGCGCGCCACCTTGATCACCTCATGCGGCGACCAGGCGAATATGCCGGGATGGCCGTAGAACACGGCACAGACTTTCCTGCCCGCGCGCACCTCGGCCATCATCACCTCGACCCACTCGCGGTAGGTGAGCAGGCGTGACTTGTCGCCCTTGCCGTAATACGGCTGCAGGCTGCGCACGTCCGGGTGCATGCTTTCCAGCCACATCTCCACGATGCCATCGGAAAGCGCGGCGAACACCACGTCGGCCTGCTCGATATGACTGCGCGCCAACGGGCTGAGATGCGAGCCCAGGGTCATGCCCAGACCGACGCAGGCGATGCTGCCGCTTTGATCGGCGTTTGCAGGTTTGGTCGCAGCAATGATGCTCATGGGCAGTACCAGGTGGACAGGGGTGAGGATTACGAAAGACCGTGAAAAGTGTAGAAGACTCCGCGCCACTGAGCCGCATGTCGAGACTTCAATCCCGGGTTATTTGCATCAGCCTTGTTGCCGATTCCCTGCTGCACCGACCCGCAGCGCACTCTTACTCGTCGCTTGGCGCCACCAACGCAATCACCGTCCATCCCGGCTTCGGTTCGATCTCGCGTTTTGCCGAAGCCACCCGCAAGGTTCCCTTCTCCTCGACACCGAACATCAACACGCTGTTCGAGCCGTACTTTTCGATGAAATGCGGCCAGTCGAAGGTCTGGCTGAGCTTGGTCAGCTTGATCCGCCAACCCTGTTCGAGCATTTCGGCGAGGCGGCCATGGGTCATCGTTTCGTCGAACAGCGGCGGCGCCAGCAGGTTGCCGGCCAAGGCGGCGCGATCGGTGTTCTCCAGCGGCGTCAGGTTGCGCAGCCGATAGACCCCGGTTCGACCGAACTCCTGCCGGTAGTGCACACAAACCAGCGAATTGCGTTCGCGGTGGGTGGACATGGCGAGCAGGCGGCCGATGCCGGCCAGGTCCAGACAGCGCTCGGCATGCGGCGATGCGGGGTTGCCGAAGTAGGTGTTCAAACCCTCCATGCGGGCGAGCCGGATGCCGTCCCAGTCGTCATCGGCCAGCAGCACGTGAAAGCCGGCCTCGCCCAACACCTTGGCGATCGCGCGGGCGACTTTGTCGGAACCGAAGATCAGCACGCCGCGCGGCTCCGGCTCGGCCACGTTCAGCCACAAGGCCAGCGGTCGCGCGGTGGCGCTCTGCAGCACCACGGTGCCGATGATCAGGGTAAACACCAGCGGCACCAAGGCATCGGCACCGGCTACACCCAGCGCATCCAGACGCAGCGCGAACAGTGCCGAGACCGAGGCCGCCACGATACCGCGCGGGGCAACCCAACCGATCAGTGCACGTTCGCGCCAGGTCAGCCCGCTACCAATACTGGACAGCGCCACGGTCACCGGCCGCACCACCAGTTGCGCGAACCCGAACAGCACCACCCCGGCCAGCAGCATGCCATGCGGCAGCGGCCAGGGCAGTCGCGCCGCCAGCAGGATGAACAGTACCGACACCAGCACGGTGGTGAGGTTTTCCTTGAAATCGAGAATGTCGTCGATGTGCACGCCGCGCATATTGCCCAGCGCGATGCCCATGATGGTGACCGCCAGCAGACCTGACTCGTGGGTCAGCGCATTCGACGCGCTGAAGGCCAACAACACTGTCGCCAGCACGGCGTAGTTCTGCAGGTATTCGGGAATCATCTGCCGGCGCAGCAAAAAGGCGGCCAGCGCGGCGGCGACGGCCCCGATTACCACGCCGATCACGATGGTGGCGGCGAACACGCCCAGGGTATGACCTTCCTGGCGCGAGACGATCGCCTCATAGATCAACACGGCGAACAACGCACCGAGCGGATCGATGACGATGCCTTCCCAGCGCAAGGTGTTGGCAATGCGCGCATTCGGACGCAAGGTGCGCAACATCGGCGAGATCACGGTCGGCCCGGTGACACAGCCCAGCGCGCCGAACAACAACGCAATCGGCCAGCTCAGCCCGGCGAATGTGTGCGCGGCCCAGCCCAGCAGCAACAATGTGGCCACCGCGCCATAGCTGACCAGGCCACGCACCGCCTTGCCGATGCCCGGCAGCTCGTTGAAACGCAAGGTAAGGCTGCCCTCGAACAGGATCAGCGCCACCGCCAGCGACACCATCGGAAACAACAGGTCGCCGAGCAATTTGTCCGGATCAAGCAATCCGCTGACTGGCCCGAGCAAGATCCCGGCCAGCAACAGAAACAGGATCGCCGGCAGCTTGACCCGCCAGGCCACCCATTGCGCCAGGAAGCCGATCATCAGCATCCCGGCGAGCATCAGGCCAAGCTCGATAGTCATCGCAACCCCTTTGGCGAACATCAGCCAGGGATCAGAGCATGCGCCCCGGCCAGCGTCCAGTCATCGAGACTCACCGGCGCATGGCGTGAGTTGCCCGGCAACGCATGTTATAGCCGTCGATATTGCAGGGCTTCGGCCAGATGTTCGCGCTCCAGCAGCGCAGCGCCGCCGTCGATATCGGCGATGGTGCGCGCGACCCGCAACACACGGTGATAAGCACGCGCCGACAGACCCAGCCGCTCCAATGCGGACTCGAACCAGCGCCGCTCGGTCGGGCCCAGCGCGCAATCGCGCTCCAGCTCGCGGGTGCTGATTTCAGCATTCGGCCGACCCGCACGCATCAGCGACTGGCGACGGGCGTTCAGCACCCTGGCGCGCACGGTGGCGGAGTCCTCGTCGCGCTCACCGCGAGGCGTGCCGAGATCAGCCATCGGCACGGGTGGTACCTGCACGCAGATGTCGATGCGATCCAGCAGCGGGCCGGAAATGCGCGAACGATAGCGCTGGATCTGGTCTGGCGTGCACTGGCAACGCGGCGCACCGGCGTAACCACAGGGGCAGGGATTCATCGCTGCCACCAGCTGGAACTGGGCGGGAAACGTCGACTGCCGCGCTGCACGCGAGATCATGATGTGGCCCGATTCCATCGGCTCGCGCAGCACTTCGAGTACGTGTCGGCTGAACTCGGGCAACTCGTCCAGAAACAACACGCCGTTGTGTGCCAGCGAGATTTCACCCGGCCGCGGATACGAGCCGCCACCCACCAGAGCGACAGCCGAGGCCGTGTGATGTGGCGAACGAAACGGACGCCGGCGCCAATGCGCCAGGTCGGTGCCCTGCCCGGAAACGGATTGCACTGCGCAGGTTTCCAGCGCCTCCGACTCGCTAAGCGGCGGCAGTATCCCGGGCAAGCGCTCGGCCAGCATGGTCTTGCCGGTTCCCGGCGGACCGATCAGCAACAGATGATGACCGCCGACCGCGGTGATCTCCAGCGCCCGGCGCGCCTGCAACTGGCCGCGCACGTCGGCCAGATCGGGGCCACCCTCGGCACCGCCGTCGCTGGGGATCCCCACCGGCGTCGACAGCTCTTCCGCGCCGCGCAACCAGGCACAGACCTCCGCCAGCGTGTCGGCCACGCGTACATCCACATCCGGCACCAGCGCGGCTTCTGCCGCATTTTCGCGCGGCACCACCACGCGTCGACCGCGCGCCCGCGCACGCAACAGCGCGGGCAGGACTCCGGAAACACTGCGCAACGCGCCGGTCAGCGCCAGCTCGCCGAGGAATTCACAGTCGTCGAGTTTCTCGCGCGGCACCTGGCCGCTGGCGGCCAGAATGCCCAGCGCGATCGCCAGATCGAAGCGGCCGCCATCCTTGGGCAGATCGGCCGGCGCGAGGTTGACCGTGACCCGGCGGTTGGGATATTCGAAGGCGGTGTTCTGGATCGCCACGCGCACGCGGTCACGGGCTTCGCGCACTGCCGCTTCAGGCAGCCCCACGATATTGGTGCAAGGCAAACCACCGGAAAGATGCACCTCAACCATCACCTGCGGCGCCGTGATGCCCTCCTGGGCGCGGCTGAGCGTCACCGCAAGACTCATGCGATCGAGGATGTCTGACGGGTGGATGGATCGCTGATATGCAGGAACATCAAGCGACTCCATTCAGTGGCGCGGTATAAATAACCGCCTCCGATCGTTCTCGGGGTGAGGGTGACGGATCGGAGGCGGCTCCCGGGAGGCTGTCGTTGCTAGATCCCGCGAGCAGCTACACCGGCTTCAAGCTCGGCCACGTGTCGCTCCAATTCGTCGACCTTCGCGCGTGTGCGCGCCAGTACCTGCGACTGGACGTCGAATTCTTCGCGGGTGACTAGGTCGAGGCGGCGCAATCCATGCACCAGAACATCCTGGAAGTTGGCCCGCAAATCCTTTTGAGCCTGCGCCAATCCTGGCGGTACCAACGACACAAGCCGCAGGGCAATCTGGTCGATATCCTGCTTGTCCATCATGGACAGCGCCTCGCTTTCGTCGAAGTAAATACTAGATGAATGGAATTCACGGCCGCCATCGGCTTGCTCCGTCAGAAAATGTAGGGATTGTCCTACACGGACATCAATCACGCGACAATACGCCGTCCCGCAGGCAAAATGCCGCAACGCATGGCCCTTCCTGCCTGCGCCTGTTCATTCAAGGAAACACCTCATGAAACTGGTCGTGGCCATCATCAAACCGTTCAAGCTGGACGACGTTCGCGAGGCGCTGGCTGAAGTAGGCGTGCAAGGCATCACCGTCACCGAAGTGAAAGGTTTCGGCCGGCAGAAGGGCCATACCGAACTGTATCGCGGCGCCGAGTATGTGGTCGACTTCCTGCCGAAGATCAAGCTGGAAGCGGCCGTGGCCGACGAGCAACTGGAGCGGGTGGTGGAAGCCATCCAGCAGTCGGCCCGTACCGGCAAGATCGGCGATGGCAAGATTTTTGTCAGCACGCTGGAACAGGTGATCCGCATTCGCACCGGCGAGCTGGATCACGACGCACTCTGAGCGTTGGAGCGTCCTCGCTCCAAAGACGCGCGTTGACAGCCGCCTGCCCGCTTTGTGGCACAGCAGCCCAGATCGATCGCGGCGCGATAATCACCATGTATTGGGTTGACCAAGCCGGCGGCACCCGATATGTTGTGTGCGTCGGTGCCCGACCAGATGCGACATCGGTCGGGCTTAAAAGGGAATCCGGTGTGAATCCGGAACTGCCCCGCAGCGGTAAAGTGGAAACGAACGCCCTCACATGCACTGGCCCTCCGTGGCTGGGAAGCGGGAGCAAGTAGGCGGATCGCGAGGTCCATGTCCACAAGTCCGAAGACCTGCCGGCACATCGGGGCGAACGTGCCCCGGTGCGTAGTGATGGCTTCCGCGGGGAGGCACGTCGCCATGCCGTCGGCCGTCTGGCGTCTGCATTGCGTGTCGTTCCCGGAATCCGTCGCTTCAGGCCCTGCGCGCGGGAGCAGGCGTTTGATGTCCATGCTCCGGAGCCTCCAGCCATGCAACCCCTCGATACCGCCGAGCGCGAACGCACCGTCGTGCGTGCCGAAACCCCTTCCCCGTTCACCGTCGAGGCAGCGTCCGCGCCTGAGACCGCCTTCAGCCTGACGCCGCCGCATACCCCCGGCCAGATGCGCGTGACCAAGCGCAACGGCGGGCAGGAGATCGTCGACGTCAACAAGATCGTGAAGGCCGTGACCCGCAGCGCCGATGGCCTGCACGCGGTCGACCCGCTGCGGGTGGCGTTGAAGACCATCGGCGGCCTGTATGACGGCGCCACCACCCAGGAACTCGATCAGCTATCGATCCGCACCGCCGCTGCGCTTACCGCCGAGGAACCGGAATACGGCCAGCTCGCGGCACGCCTGCTGGGCGCCTTCATCGACAAGGAGGTCAACGGGCAGGAGATCCAGAGCTTCTCCCAGTCCATCGCCCGTGGCGCCGAGCTGGGCATCCTCAACGAGCGCCTGCGCGAGTTCGCGGCCATCAACGCTCGCAAGTTGAACGACGCGATCGATCCGCTGGCCACTCGCCGCTTCGAATACTTCGGCCTGCGCACGGTGTACGACCGCTACCTGTTGCGCCACCCGCAGACGCGGTTGGTGATCGAGACACCGCAGCACTTCTTCATGCGCATCGCCTGCGCGCTGGGTGGCAATGACATCGGTGAAACGCTGGAGCTGTCCCGGCTGCTGTCGTCGCTGGAATACCTCGCCAGCTCACCGACGCTGTTCAATGCCGGCACCGCCCACGAGCAACTCAGCTCGTGCTACCTGCTCGACTCGCCGCTGGATTCGCTGGAGTCGATCTACGACAAGTACGCGGACGTGGCCAAGCTCAGCAAGTTCGCCGGCGGTATCGGGCTGGGCTATTCGCGGGTGCGTTCGCGCGGCTCGCTGATCAAGGGCACCAACGGCCACTCCAACGGCCTGCTGCCGTGGCTGAAAACGCTGGATGCCTCGGTCGCGGCGGTGAACCAGGGCGGCAAGCGCAAGGGCGCGGCCTGCGTCTACCTGGAATCGTGGCACGCCGACATCGAGGATTTCCTCGAACTGCGCGACAACACCGGTGACGATGCCCGCCGCGCGCACAATCTCAACATCGCCAACTGGATTCCCGACGAATTCATGCGCCGCGTCGAGAGCGACGGCGACTGGTCGCTGTTCGACCCGAAGGTGGTGCCGCACCTGGTTGACTGCTGGGGCGAGACGTTCGAGCACGCCTATCGCGAATCGGAAGCCAGCGGACTGGCCGTGAAAGCGCTGAAGGCACGCGAGCTGTACGCACGCATGATGCGCACCCTGGCGCAGACCGGCAACGGCTGGATGACCTTCAAGGACCGCTGCAACGCCACCAGCAATCAGACGGCCAAACCGGAGAACGTGATCCACCTCTCCAACCTGTGCACCGAGATCCTCGAAGTGAGTTCGGCCACTGAAACGGCGGTGTGCAACCTGGGATCGATCAACCTGGCGCGGCACGTGGTCGATGGCGCCTTCGACTTCGACCAGCTGGCGGCGACCACGCGCACCGCAGTGCGTCAGCTCAACCGGGTAATCGACCTCAACTTCTATCCGATCGACACTGCGCGCACGGCCAACATGAAGTGGCGCCCGGTCGGCCTCGGGGTGATGGGTCTGCAGGATGTGTTCTTCAAACTGCGCCTTGCGTTCGACTCGGCCGAGGCGCTTGAGCTGTCCACGCGCATCGCCGAGGAGATCTATTTTCACGCCTTGTCGATGTCCGCCGAACTGGCCGAAACCGAAGGCGCACACCCCGGCTTTCCCGAAACCCGCGCGGCAGCAGGTGAGCTGCAGTTCGATCATTGGCCGAACGCCAGCAGCCACGACAACGCGCGCTGGGATGCCTTGCGCGAGTGCATCAAGCAGCATGGCCTGCGCAACTCGCTGCTGGTCGCGATTGCCCCCACCGCCACCATCGCCTCGATCGCCGGCTGCTACGAATGCATCGAGCCGCAGGTCAGCAACCTGTTCAAGCGCGAAACCCTGTCCGGCGATTTCCTGCAGGTCAATCGCCACCTCGCCGACGAGCTGAAGGCGCTGGGACTTTGGACGCCGGAAGTACGCGACGCCATCAAGCTCGCCGATGGCTCGATCCAGGGCATCACGGCCATCCCCGAGCGCCTGCGCGCGATCTACCGCACCGTGTGGGAATTGCCGCAGAAGTCACTGATCGACCTGGCCGCCGCCCGCGGCGCCTACATTGACCAGAGCCAGTCACTGAACCTGTTCACCGAGAACCCGAATATCGGGCAGTTGAGCTCGATGTACATGTACGCGTGGAAGGCCGGCATCAAGACCACGTATTACCTGAGGTCCCGGCCGGCGACGCGGATAGCCAAGACCACGGTGTCGGACCAGGCGCAGGCGAGTACAGCGGTGATTTGCTCACTGGAAAATCCCGATTACTGCGAGGCGTGCCAGTAACCCTCTGCAGGAGCGCACCCTGTGCGCGATGCTCTTCACCATGTGGAAAACATCGCGCACAGGGTGCGCTCCTGCACATACCCGACTTGAGGTGATCCATGTCTGCTCAACCCATCCGCAATGCCAACATCCTTGATCCGGGCTTCGAACTGACCCTGCGCCCGATGCGCTACCCCGGCTTCTACGAGATGTACCGCAACGCCATCCGCAACACCTGGACCGTGGAAGAGGTGGATTTCTCGATGGATACCGCGGATCTGGCGACGAAGATGTCCCCGGCCGATCGTCACCTGATCCAGCGGCTGGTGGCGTTCTTCGCCACCGGCGACACCATCGTGTCGAACAACCTGGTGTTGAACCTGTACCAGCACATCAACGCACCCGAGGCGCGGATGTACCTGTCGCGCCAGCTGTACGAGGAGTCGCTGCACGTGCAGTTCTACCTCACCCTGCTCGATACCTATATCCCCGATCCGGCGGAGCGCAACAAGGCGTTTGCGGCGATCGAGAACATCCCCTCGATCCGCGCCAAGGGCGAGTTCTGCTTCAAGTGGATCGATTCGATTCAGCACCTGGCGCGACTGGACACACGCGAACACCGGCGCCAGTTCCTGCTCAACCTGATCTGTTTCGCAGCCTGTATCGAAGGCCTGTTTTTCTACGCCGCCTTTGCCTACGTCTACTTCCTGCGCTCGCGCGGCTTGCTGCACGGGCTGGCGGCGGGCACCAACTGGGTGTTCCGCGACGAGAGCGGCCACATGGCGTTTGCCTTTGACGTGGTGCGCACGGTGCGCGAGCAGGAACCGGAGCTGTTCGACGAGGGCATGCGCGTGCAGGTTGAAACGATGATGGAGGAAGCGATCGCCTGCGAAACCCTGTTCGCCGAAGACGTGCTCTCCGGCGGCGTGGCCGGGTTGTCGCCACGCGAGATGCGCCAGTACCTCGAATACTGCGCCGACCAGCGCCTGGCCCAGCTCGACATGCCGAAGAAGTACGGTGCAAAGAATCCGTTCGACTTCATGGATCTGCAGGACGTACAGGAAGTCACCAACTTTTTCGAGCGGCGCGTTTCTGCCTACCAGGTCGGCGTGCAGGGCGAGGTGGCGTTCGACATGGCGTTCTGAGAATTCACCAGGCAGCGAGAAGCGCAATATTCCACGCGGCATTTCCTGGCGGCAGTGGTCTCGAAATGTCACAAAAATACGTTAAGATCTTGCGCATGAATTTGAACGTCGCGCCCCTCAGGGCCCAGCGTTCGTTCGTTGCAGGGGGCATTTCCGCTGTCCATCCCGCCGGGTACCTACCGGCGGTCGAGTGCTGTCGGTTGATGCCGTTGCTTTTCTTGTCCCATCCTCAGGATTCATCGATGAAGAACGCTATTCGTTCGCGAGTGCTGCCACTCGCCATTGCCGCTCTGCTGGCCACCGGCACGGTCGCTGCACAGAACGTGACAACCTCGGGCGTCAGCGGCCGCGTTCTTGACGCGACCGGCCAACCCGTGGCCAACGCCACGGTGACGATCGTGCATGAACCTTCCGGCACCACCAAGTCGGTCACCACCGACGCCGACGGTCGCTATGCCGCGCAAGGCCTGCGCGTAGGTGGCCCGTTCGAGATCAGCGCCAGGAAGGACGGCGTGGCCGGTGCCGAGCAGGACAACGTGTTCCTGCAATTGGGCCAACCCTCCTCGATCAACCTGAGCATGGGCGCCAGCGCCGCACGGGCCAGCAACCTGGGTGCGGTAACCGTGAACGCCTCGGCCCTGGCGCAGACCTTCTCCTCGGACAACAAAGGCCTGTCGACCAACATCTCGCAGGAGCAGCTGCAGGCCACGCCGCAGGGCAATCGCTCGATTGACGACGTGGCGCGCCTGGATCCACGCATCACCGTGCTCGACCAGGGCGTTGGCTCGATCTCCGCCAACGGCATGAACAACCGCTACAACAACATCTCGGTGGATGGCGTGAGCCAGGGCGACCCGTTCGGCCTCAACGCCAACGGCCTGCCCTACCAGAAGGCGGCCATCTCGCCGGAAACCATCGCCGAGTACAACATCTCCACCGCCAACTTCGACACCAGCTCCGACACCGTCGGCGCCGATGTCAACGCAGTGACGAAGTCCGGCACCAACCAGTTTCACGGCTCGCTCTACTACGCCTACCGCAACGCCAATCACCTCGTCGGTGACGCCGGCTGGCTGCCGTCGAGCAACCCCGGTTACAAATACAACGGCTATGACAAGGACTCGACCTACGGCCTGACCCTGGGTGGCCCGATCATCAAGGACAAGCTGTTCTTCTTCGTCTCCGCCGAGCACGAAAAGACCACCGGCATCGGCGCCGACTCGGCCAACGGCCTGGATGACTCGCTGGGCAATGGCCCCTCCACCAGCGGCAAGGTGTCGCCGGGCGATCTGCAGAAGATCATCGACGCCGCCAAGGCACTCGGCCTTACCCCTGGCGCATTCGGCAGCTCCAGCGCGCTGACCTACGACGACAAGCGCTACCTGGGCAAGATCGACTGGAACATCAGCAACAATCACCGCGCCAGTTTCACCTACCAGAACACCAGCGAACTGCTGCCGGCCGTCGGCGGCAACAGCCCGAGCAGCGTGGGCCTGTCGAGCTACACCTATACCAAGGACATCAAGACCAACAACTACGTCGCCCACGTGTTTGACGACTGGTCCGACAACTTCTCCACCGAGGCCAAGGTCGGCTACCAGAAGTACACCCAGGACACCACGGCGCCGTACCAGCAGCCGGCAGTCAATGTGAACCTGGCGGCCGATGGCAAGGGCCCATCCGTGAACCTCGGCGAGGAGCGCTATCGCCACTACAACCACATCGATACCAAGAAGCTCAGCGTATTCCTGGCCGGCACGTATTACCTCGGCGATCACGCCATCAAGGGCGGTATCGACTACCAGCGCAACAAGATCAACAACCTGTTCGGCCAGACCGAATTTGGCCAGTACAATTTCTGGGGCATCAACAACCTGGTGGCCGGCAACTACAACTCGTACATCCTGTATCACCCGGCACCGGGCTACTCGCTGGACGACATCGCCGGCAAGTGGACCTACAGCCAGTACAGCCCGTTCCTGCAGGACACCTGGCAGGTCAACAACCAGCTGTCGGTGCAGTATGGCGTGCGCGTGGACATTCCCCATTCGGGCGGCAAGCCTGCCTACAACGCTGGCTTCGAACAGGCATTCGGCTACCCCAACAACTACACCGTGGGTTCCAGCAACCGCGTGGTGGAACCGCGCCTGAGCTTCAATTACGCGTTCGACAGCGAGTACAAGACCCAGCTGCGTGGCGGCGTGGGCCTGTTCCAGACCTCCCCGCCGACGGTGTGGATGACCAATCCGTTCCAGAACAACGGCGTCACCCTGCTGTCGTATACCTCGTTCTCGCCATCGACTGCTCCGTTCAGCGCCGACCCGTTCAACCAGAACATCCCGGCCGGCGGTGGCGCGGGCTCGATCGACACCATCGACAAGAACTTCAAGCTGCCCACCGTATGGAAGATGAGTCTGGCGCTGGACCGCGAGTTGCCGTGGTGGGATCTGGTGGCCTCGGCCGAATACCAGCACATCCAGGTGCGCGACGGCATCATGTACCAGGCGGTGAACTTCGGCGCGCCCACCGGCGTGTTGCCCGATGGTCGCCAGCAGTACTGGAAGACCCCGGGTGAAGCGCCGACATCGAAGGATGCACTGGCCAACCAGAACCGCGCCTTCAGCACCGCCTCAACCTTGCTCACCAACACCCACAAGGGCAAGTCAGACAGCTTCACGCTTGCGGTCAGCAAGCCGTTCACCAACGGCTTCTCCGGCACCGCCAGCGTCACGCTGAACCGTGCCACCGACGTCGACCCGGGCACCGATACCATCGCCTACAACGGCTACTCGCGCGTAGCGCGCCTGAACCCGAATGGCGACGTGTCCGCCACCTCCAACTACAGCACGGCGCAGAGCGTCAAGTTGTCGCTGAACTGGAAGCACAACTTCTTCGGCGACTACCGCACGCAGGTGTCGATGTTCTACAACGGACACACCGGCAACCCGTACACCTGGGTTTTCGGCAACGATGCGAACGGCGACAGCATCTCGGGCTGGGACCCGGCGTATATCCCTGGCGTGAACGACCCGAAGGTGAGCTACGGCCATGCCACGGCGCAGCAGATCCAGCAGTTCCAGGACTTCCTCGCCAGCGACAAGTACCTCAAGGACCATCGCGGCCAGGTCGCCTCGCGCAACGGTGCGCACGCACCGTGGGTGACCACGATGGACATGAGCTTCTCGCAGGAAATCCCGGGGCTGTTCAAGGGCAACAAGGGTGAGGTCCGTCTGGACGTCTACAACTTCCTCAACCTGATGAACAAGAACTGGGGCCTGCAGCGCTACGCCGGCATCTACCCGACCCGGACGCTGGCCAACTACGGCGGCGTGAATGCCCAGGGCCAGTATGTGTACAACCTGCCCACCGACAAGAGCGGCAACTACCAGCCGCAGCAGCTGCAGGTATACGACGGCGGATTCTATGACCCCAGCCGCGTGGTCTCGCGCTGGTCGGCCATGCTGACTGTGCGTTACACGTTCTGATCCATCGCGTCATGGCCACAAAAGAAACGGGCGCCCCAGGGCGCCCGTTTCTTTTGGCCAAGATGCATCGCAATCAGGGGACGGCGCCTTGACCCCAAGGTCGGGGCCGGCCGATCCCTCCACCTTGCTGCGCGGCGGAATCGGGCCTTCAGTCACTCAGTTCCACGGCCACGACTTCAGCGCGTACTCCTTCGGCGGCGTATCGCCGGCGAGATTGCGCACGAAGTAGTCCCAGCGTCGGCGCGTGATGTACGGCGTGGCGTCGGCATAGCCATGGTGAACGTTGGGTATCGCGATCATGTCGAAATCGCGGTTCGCCTTGATCAGCGCCTGCACCACCAGCAGCGTGTTGGACGGCGGCACGTTGTCGTCCAGCGTGCCGTAGGTGAGCATCAGGTGGCCCTTGAGGTTCTTGGCGAAGTCCTGGTTGGCCTGGGCGTCGTAGTTGGACTTGCCGTCCTTGCCGGTGACCAGCAGGCCTTGCCACTTCTCGGCCCAGTCGTCCTCGTAGTCGCGGTTGTCGTGATTGCCGCTCTCGGCCCAGCCGACCTTGAAGAAATCCGGGTAGTGGAACATCGCGCCGGCGGTCGCGTTGCCGCCGCCGGAGTGGCCCCAGATGCCGACGCGATCCAGATCGATCCACGGATCGCGCTGGCCCAGCTCCTTCAGCCCGGCGACCTGGTCGGGCAAGGTGTTGTCCTCGATGTGCTCGAAGTAGGCGTCATGGAAAGCCTTGGAACGCCAAGGCGTACCCATGCCGTCGATCGCCACCACGATGAAGCCCAGCTCGGCCAGCGCCTGGTTGTCACCGCGCGAAGGCAGGAAGCTGCGCCCGCCCACCGAACCGGTCTGCGGACCGGGATAGATATAGTCGATGATCGGGTACTTCTTCGCCGGGTCGAACTTCGTCGGCTTGAACATCATGCCGTAGAGCTCGGTCTTGCCGTCGCGCGCCTTCACCGTGAAAGGAGTCGGCGGCACCCAGCCGGCCGCTTTCAGGCGACTGATGTCGGCCGTGGCGACGGTGGCCAGCGTGTGGCCGTCCGCCGCACGGCGCAGCAGGGTCACCGGCGGCGTAGTCGGCGTCGAATAGGCATCAACGAAGCGCTTGCCATCGGGCGACAGGCTGATCGTGTGGTCGGCGTCCTCCGGCGTCAGCAGGGTCGGCTTGCCGCTATCGAGGCTGACTTTCCAGAACTGCTGGTAATACGGATTCACACCTGGCGTGCGGCCCACGCCGCGGAACCACACGGTGCGGCTCTTCGGATCGAGCTTCAGCACTTCGGTGACATTGCCTTCGCCGCTGGTGATGGCGTGCTTGAGCTTGCCGGTATCGAGGTCGTACAAATACAACTGGCCCCAGTTGCTGCGCTCGCTGAACCAGATCGCCTCATGCGTGGCCGGCAGGTAGCGCCAGTTCACCGCGCCGTTGCCGCTCTCGTAGTAGGTCGGCACCACTTCCTGGAACACCGTGCGCACCGCGCCGGTAGTCGCATTGGCGATGCGGAACCACTCGTGCCGGTGGTCGCGCGAGGTGGAGACGAAAGCCAGCGTGCCGCCATCCGGCGCCCACTTCACGTCGTCCCAGCCACCATCGGGGCCGCAACTGACGTCATCGCACAGGCTGGAGCGGTGCTGGTCCGGCGGCATCTTCAGACGCACCACTTTCTTCGCGGCCACGTCGATGATCACCCGCTCGATCATGGTCACATCCTTGTCGCCGACCAGCGGGTATTTCCACTTCAGCAACTCCGGGTGGCCCACCCTGGTGCGCACCAGGTACATCTCGCCGGTCTTGCGCTGGTCCTGCTGGAAGGTGGCAATGCGCTTCGAGTCGGGCGACCACTCGATGATCGCGTGGTCGGTGTGTTTCCATCCCGCGTTGTCGGTGGCGTAACCGAAGTTTTCGACGCCATCATCGGTCAGCTGGGTTTCCTTGCCACTGGCCACGTCGCGCAACCACAGGTTCCAGCCGCGGATGAAGGCCTCGGATTTCTTGTCCGGCGAAAGCACACCCGGCCCACTGGCGGTGGCTTCGTCGGCGGTGGAAGCGGCCTTGGCGCACTGCGCCCTGGCATCGCAGACATAGGTCTTGCCACCAAGACTCAACTGATAGCGACCGTCAGCCGTCAGCGATATATCCCTGATGCCGAGCTTGCTCGCCTCCAGTGGCTTGCCGCCGGCCAGCTTGCTCAGCGCGGCTGCCATCGTGGCCTGATCGAACAGCGGCGAGACCTTGCTGCTGGAGGCATCCATGCGCAGGTAGTGGTCGCCACTGGCGTCGTGATCGACGTAGGTAAACGCGTTGTCGTCCAACCAGTCGACGCGGTTCACCGCATGATCGACCAGCGGCGCCGTGTTGTAGCTGAGGAAGGTCTCGGCCCGCGCATAGTCGGCGCAGGTCAGCGTGTGGCCTTGCGCATAGGCGCCGGCCGACCAACTGGTCATCACCAGGGCGCCGAGCAGGCGCGAGGCGCCAATGGTTGGATGCATGAAGGGACTCCCAATAAAAAGAAGGCGCGCGCCATCTGGGCGCGCGGTAAAGCATCGTGCGGGACACGGCTCCCACCATGTCGATACACCGCATGAGCACCGAAGGTAGCCGCAGTCACGCCCCGAATGGCGCCAAACCCGCGATGCTACCGCCGTACCGCGGAAGTGTCCCCCTGCCAGAAGTCCCTGGCCCCGAAGTTAGCCTCTCGAAACATCCTGCGATGTATTGACTCATGGCAAGCAGCCATGGTCGGCCGTGGAACCTGCCGCACCGCTCGCGACCAACGACGATCGGAACCTGGTCACTGCGCGGCGGCTTGCCAGCGGCAAGATTGCCGCTCCACGCCACCGATGCTGCGCGCCGCGACAGCCTCTACGTTGAAAGTTCACACGGGTTCGGCAAACCGCCCGGCCAGCCAGTCGACGAACACGCGCAAGCGCGCGGGCATGTGGCGCTGCCGCGGATACAGCACGGTCATCGGCAGTGGCGGCGGCGGTGTTTCTGGCAACAGCGCCATCATCTCGCCGCGGTCGATCGCGTCGGCCACGTGGTAGCGCGGCAGCTGGGCCAGCCCCATGCCCGCCTCGCAGCAGCCGAGATAGGCCTCCACCCCGCTCACGGTGACTCGCGAAGGCAGTTGCACCTCGTGCCGATGCAGACCCACCATGAACTCCAGCGCCTCGACCCGGCGGGTGGTCGGCGAGGCCCAGTTCACCGCCAGGTGGCCTTGCTGCAAATCGTTGAGGCTGCGCGGCAGGCCATGCGACTCGACGTAGCCACGACTGGCCAGAGTGACCTGCGGCAGTAGCGCGACCTGGCGGCCGATCATGCCCGAGTCGCCCAACTGGCCCGCACGCAGCACGCAATCCACCCCTTCGCGCAGCAGGTCGACGAAGTGATCGCCGGTGCCGATATCCAGCTCGATCTGCGGGTAGCGCGCACAGAACGCGGGCAACAGCGGGATGATGCGCAGCCGCGCGAAGGCGCCAGGCAGGTCCACGCGCAAGCGCCCGCGCGGCTGGGTGGCCGCTTCGCGGAAGTCGGTCTCCACTTCGTCGATGTCCGCCAGCAGGCGCAGGCAGTGGCTGTAATAGACCTTGCCATCGCGAGTGGCCTGCACACGTCGCGTGGTCCGCTGCAGCAGTTGCGCACCCAAACGTGCCTCCAGCCGCTTGATCGCATGGGTGACCGTGGCGCGGGGCAGGCTGAGGTCGTTGGCCGCGGCGGTGAAGCTGCCCAAATCGACGATGCGCGCGTACAGGCGCATGGCTTCGATGCGATCCATGATTGTTGAGCCTTGTTGGATGGTGTTTGCCATTATTGGGTATTTATCCAACGACACGCTTTGCCCACACTGTGTGAACGTTGCGCGGCGCATGCTTCGCCTCCGCAGCATTCCCCGTCACTCCAATGAGGCACCCGATGCAGACACGTACCCTGGGCCGCAACGGCCCGCTGGTTTCCGCCCTCGGCCTTGGCTGCATGGGCATGAGCGATTTCTACGGCGCGCGTGATGACGCGGAGTCGATCGCCACCATCCAGCATGCGCTGGATCGCGGCCTGAACCTGCTCGACACCGCCGACATGTACGGTCCGTTCCTCAACGAGGAACTGGTCGGCAAGGCGATCAAGGGTCGTCGCGAGCAGGCCTTTGTCGCCACCAAGTTCGGCATCGTGCGCGACGCCAGCGATGCCACCGTGCGCGGCATCAGCGGCCGGCCGGAGTATGTGCGCAGCGCCTGCGAGGCGAGCCTGCGGCGGCTGGGTATCGACTGCATCGACCTGTACTACCAGCATCGCGTTGACCCGAGCGTGCCGATCGAGGACACCGTGGGCGCCATGGCAGGGCTGGTCGAAGCCGGCAAGGTGCGCCTGCTGGGACTGTCCGAGGCCTCGGGCGCCACCCTGGAGCGCGCCTGTGCGGTGCATCCGATTGCTGCGTTGCAGAGTGAGTTTTCGCTGTGGACGCGCGACCCGCAGAGCAACGGCATGCTGGCGGCCTGCCGCAAGCTGGGCGTGAGTCTGGTCGCCTATTCGCCGCTGGGTCGCGGCTTTCTCACCGGCGCCATCCAGTCACCGGACGACCTCGCTGCCGACGACTACCGGCGCAGCAACCCGCGCTTCGTCGGCGACAACTTCAAGCGCAACCTGCAGCTGGTCGAGCAGGTGAAGTCGCTGGCCGCCACCAAGGGCTGCACGCCGGCGCAGCTGGCACTGGCCTGGGTGCTGGCGCAGGGCCAGGACATCATCGCCATCCCCGGCACCAAGCGGCGTTCGCGACTGGATGAGAACCTCGCTGCGCTGGAAGTGCAGCCCGGCACGGCCGAACTGCAGGCGCTGGATGCGGCGTTCCCGCCCGATGCCGCGGTCGGCACCCGCTACGCCGCCGCAATGATGCATCTGGTCAACGCCTGATCTGCGGGCCGCCCTCCTTCGATGGGGGGCGGTTTGCGGGACCGGCTAAACTGGGCAGCATGAGCACTCCAGAACACTCCCCGCTCGGCAAGGACACCGCCTACGCCGACCGCTACGACCCGAAGCTGCTGTTTCCGATCCCGCGCGCCGACAATCGCCGCGAGCTCGGCGTGGCCGAAGACCTGCCATTCCACGGCGTCGACATCTGGAACGCCTACGAACTGTCATGGCTGGACCTGCGCGGCAAACCACAGGTGGCGCTGGCGGAGTTCCGGGTGCCGGCGGCATCGCCGCACATCATCGAATCCAAGTCGCTCAAGCTCTATCTGAATGGCTTTGCGCAGGAACGCATCGCCGATGCGGCGGCCCTCACCGACACCCTGCTGCACGATCTCTCCGCTGCCGCCGGCGCGGTGGTCCGCGTACAGCTCAGCGAGGCGAATGCTGCTGCTTTTCCGGTCCGTGGTCTGGACGGCCATCTGCTCGACCAGCAAGACATCGATGTCGATTACTACGGGCCGCCGGACGCCGACTTCCTGCGCACCGATGGCAGCGCGCAACCGGTGCAGGAAACCCTGGTGTCGCATCTGCTGCGCTCGAACTGCCCGGTCACCGGCCAGCCCGACTGGGGCAGCGTGCAGATCGCCTACCAGGGTGCGCCGATCGACCATGCCGGCCTGCTGCGCTACCTGGTCTCGTTTCGTACCCACAACGAGTTTCACGAACAATGCGTGGAACGAATCTTCGTTGACCTCGGCCAGCGTTGCGCGCCACAGCAGCTCAGCGTCTACGCCCGCTATACCCGCCGCGGCGGCCTCGACATCAACCCCTTCCGCAGCAGTACGCCGAGCACGCCCGACAACCCGCGCACGGTTCGCCAGTAAGCTGGCAGCAGCGCACAAGCGCTGGCCTCATGGCATCGAGCCGGTGCCCACGCCAGCCTCGCGACGGCCACCATGCATCGAGGCCGCCGCGCGATCAAGCCAGGAGTACCCATGACCGCATTCCTTCGCACCCACGCATTGTTCGGCATCGTCCTCGCCAGCACCTTGCTGCTCGGCGCCTGCGGCAAGCGCGAGCCGGCCAGCCCGAACCAGACACCCGCCCCCACCAGTACCGCCCCGACTGCCGCGACCGCCAGCTCGGTGACACGACCGATCCCCGCCGTGGCGAAGGCTGACACCGTTGCCATCGCCACGGCCGCATCGGCCAGCGTGACGCCCGCGACCCTGCCGCCCGCTGCGGCAACCTCCGCCCCTGCGGCACCTGCAGCACTGAGCGTGACCCGGTTGACCCTCGGCAACAGCGTCGGCAGCAACCTCGAAGTCACCGACGCCAGCAACAGCTTCGCCAACGACAGCAAGACCATCTACGCCAGCGTCGATACCCAGGGCAGCAGCCGCGGCGCCACGCTCACTGCCCGATGGAGCTATCTGGAGGGCAACGGGCAACTGATCAGCAACATCGCCCAGTCGATCGCCACCGACGGGCCCGCCGTGACCACGTTCAAGGTCGAGAACCCGAACCTGTGGCCCGATGGCAAATACCAGGTCGAAATCACTCTCGACGGCAAGCCGGTCACCACCCAGGCGTTCCTGATCCGCAAGCGTTGAGCGCATCTGCGCGGTGCTTGGTCATCGCATCGGGTACACCGTGGTGCACTCGGCGAAATTCGAGCCCGTCGGGGCGCGGCCGTGTAGCCGACAACGCCAATCCCCATCTCAAACGGCTTTACCGCAAGAGGGACTTCCCGGCACCACGTTGCGGGCGCCCGGATCCTGCGCCAACGGCCGCATGCCAGCAAACGAGCCGACCCGCCGCCAGACACACGCAGCAGCTCAGCGGCTGGCCCCTCGACGCATGAATGATTCAACTGCCGCCATGCTTCGGCTCGTCATCTGCGGCAACTTGTTCCGAGGAGCAGTCTGGATACTCGGGATATGATGAAGGAGTCTCCCAATCAGTGTTTTCCGATGCATCAGAAAAGTCACCATGGCAAACCTCTCGGGCCGTTGAGCCCGCTAGCCGTTAATGATGACGAAGCGAATTTCTGCCGAACCTGTGCTTTCGCCAGCGTCTGTCTGGCAGTGGGCTACGGCAAAACGGAACTCAGTGCCCTGCACTGCCTCGTCGAGAGCGTTGGACCATTTGATCCGGGTGGATATGTATTCCGCGAAGGCGATCCTTTTCGGGCCATCTTTGCGGTACGCACTGGCGCAGTGAAGACCAGCACCATCGATCACGCAGGACGCGAGCAGGTGCTCGGCTTCTACCTGCCCGGAGAAGTCATTGGCCTCGATGCGATCTACCCTGATCGATTTCCATGCAGCGCCGTCGTGCTGGAAAATGCCAAGTTCTGCCGCTTCTCTTTTCCTGCGATGAGCGCACTGGCGGCGCGGATGCCGGCTGTGCAGCAGCACCTGTTTCGGATGCTGAGCAAGGAGATCGGCACGGCCAGTCTGCTGGCCGGCGACCATAGCGCAGACGAACGGATGGCGGCCTTTCTTGCCGACCTGAGTGAGCGCTACGCAGCACGGGGCTTTTCCAGCATACGATTCCATCTGAGCATGTCGCGTGCTGATATTGCCAATTACCTTCGCCTGGCCTCCGAGACCGTAAGCCGTGTACTAGGCCGCTTCCGAAGCATGGGACTGATCGAAATCGAGGGACGCGAACTGGTATTGCGTGACCCGTCCCGACTGCGCGACATGGGGCAAAGTCTGCTGCAGGGCTGATGCAGATACCCCGAGTTGGGTCTTCGGATTGGCGCCCAACCCTGGCCGGCAAATGCATCACGAACTGCACCGGCACGCCAGTGAAGGCAGATGATCGACGTCGCGTCAGTGGACGTCAACGAGCAGCCGGCCCAGACGTCAGGCTGATCGACAATGCCCACCACGATGCTGAGAATCTCCTGCGACTTGTCGGTCGCATCCCGTCGGGCCTGCGGCTGCCGCTTGACCCACGTCAGAGCGTCTCCATGGCGGCGCATGCTCCAATACCACCATGCATGAGCCGCTGCCATCCGATGCGCCTGCGCTTGACGCCACAGGCCGCATGCACGAACACGATCTGCGCAAGTTGCCGTGCCCGCCGCCGCTGCAGATGGCGCTGGGCCTGGCTGGCGCACTGGCTCCGGGAAAGACCCTTCGACTGTTGACCCCACAATGCCCGACATCGCTACTGGCCTTGCTTGCTGAACAAGGCCTGCAGACCGCGGTATTGACCCTGCCAAGCGGCGACGTTTGCGTGAAAATTCATCGACCCGTATGTGATGGTCAAGCTGACCATTGAGAAGTCTCCGGCAGGATCGCTGCCGCTGGGCTTCTGCTCAGCCCAGCGCTGCGGAGCAGCGGCTGCCGACACCCGCCATCAACACCACCGAGCATCACGATGATGGCGCACCTGCCTGAACGATTCGCCCTGGCACGCACGCGCGGCCTCATTGACCACGTCGACGACAGCCTGCTGGTGCTGCTGGCGGCTCGCCGCCGCATGGTGAGCCTGGTATCCACACTCAAATCACGCGCCGATGTGCCGCCACGCGACCTGGCGCGTGAACAGAAGGTGCGTCAACGCGCACTCCGCCTGGCCGCGCGACTCGATCTGCCCAGCACCACCGTGCAGGAACTGATGCAGTTGATCATTGGGGATGGCTGTCGCCAGCAAGGCCTGCCATTTGACCAGGATCAATGCGACGGCGGCAGCCCTGGGCCGACAATGTCGGCCATCATGCCCATCACCTCTGCTGACTCCTCCCTTGCGCCGCGACTGTTGCGGCTGTTGCCACCACCGCGGCGGGTGGCGCCGCTGCTGCGCATGCTGCCATCGCGCTGGCAACACCGCTTGCTCAAGATCGCCATGACGCACGTGCTTGCCGCTCCCACGCGCGATGGTTCGCTGGATTTCATGCGTGATCGGCGCATCGCGATCGAGGTGGAAGACCTGCGCCTGCGCTGGGTGGTCGAGCTGCGTGGGGACCAGTGCTGCGTCACTGATGGCGAGGCCGATGCCAGCGTGTGGGGCAGCGCCACCGACCTGCTGCTGCTGGCGGGGCGCCTGGAGGACGCCGATACCTTGTTCTTCCAGCGACGCCTGCGGCTTACCGGGGATACCGAGCTCGGACTTACCGCCCGCAACATGCTTGATCGGATGCCCTGGGAGTCGATCCCGCTGGCGCTGCGCATCGTGATGAACCGGGGCGCGCGATTCGCCCGCGCCGCCCGCGCCGCCCATCACGGCGAGGCCGCCTGAGCCGCCACCAGGGCAGTACAGCGCCCATCCCACGGATTGCCATGACCAGCCTCGATACCCTGCCCATGCCGATCTGGCGTGACGAACTTGAGCATGAGTACGCCGAGCTCACCGCACGCCTGAAGAACCAGGTGCCCTGTCTGGAATGGTCATGGCACCTGCCATGGATAGATGCGATCAACCGCCTGAAGGTCCAGCGCGGCGCGGTGATCATGGCGCACAGCTATCAGTCGCCCGAAATATTCCACGGCGTCGCCGACATCACCGGCGACTCGTTGGCCCTGGCACAGGAGGCGGCGAACTGCGATGCCGACGTGATCGTGATGTGCGGGGTGCACTTCATGGCCGAAAGCGCAAAGATTCTTGCGCCCGGCAAGACCGTGCTGATACCCGATCTCGACGCGGGCTGTTCGCTGGCCAGCTCGATCACCGCCGCCGATGTCATCGCCCTGCGCGCAAGACACCCGGGGGTGCCGGTGGTCAGCTACGTCAACACCTCGGCCGAGGTGAAAGCTGAATCCGATGCCTGCTGCACGTCCGCCAATGCGGTCGAGGTGGTCGAGGCGATGGGGACGCAGCAGGTCATTTTCCTGCCGGACCGATACCTCGGCCACTACGTGGCCAGCAAAACCAAGGTGGAATTGCTGCTGTGGCATGGCCGTTGCGAAGTGCACGAGAAGTTCACGGCACAGCAGGCGCGCCATGCGCGCGAACGCTTCGATGCCAAGCTCGTGGCGCACCCGGAGTGCCCGCCGGAAGTCTGGGCCGAGGCCGATTTCGTCGGCTCCACCAGCGCCATGACCCGCTGGCTGGCCAGGGAAAATCCGCTGCGCGTCGCGCTGATCACCGAATGCTCGATGGCAGACAACCTGCGCTCGCAATTCCCGCACATCGAGTTCATCAAGCCATGCAACCTGTGCCCGCACATGCAACAGATCACCCTGCAGAATATCTATGCCTGCCTGCGCGATATGCGGCATCAGGTTGACGTGCCCACCGACGTTGCCACGCGAGCGCGGGCCGCACTGAGCCGAATGCTCATGATCGGACGGCACGAAGCAGTGTGACGCGCACGGCGGCGCCAATCATCGTGGTGGGTGGCGGGGTGGCTGGCCTGGCCACCGCGCTCGCGCTCGCACCGCGGCCAGTACGCCTGCTGTGCCGGTCACAGCATGGCGTCGATACGGCCAGCACGCTGGCGCAGGGTGGTATCGCCGCGGCCGTCGATCGAACCGACAGCATCGATGCCCATGCGCTGGATACGCTCGTCGCCGGTGCCCGGCACAATGATGCAGCCCTGGTGTACTGGCTCTGCCAGCAGGCACCTGCGGCGATCGGCTGGCTGGAGGATCAGGGTGTGAGGTTTGACCGCGGTCCGGCAGGCCAGCTTCAGCTTGGCCGCGAAGGTGGACACCGGGCTTCGCGCATCGTGCACGCCGGTGGCGATGCAAGCGGCGCAGCGATCACTCGGGCGCTCAGCCAGCGAGCGCAACGCGCGGGGCATATCCAGTGGCGAAGCGACGTCGATGTCGAGGCGTTGCGGCTGCGTGGCGACGCAGTCAACGGTGTACGGGTTCATGACAGCCGTGGGCGGCAGCATGAAATGGACGCCGCTGCCGTGGTGCTGGCCACCGGTGGCATCGGCGCGCTGTTTGCGCGTACCAGCAACCCCGCCGGAGCGAATGGCAACGGTCTGGCACTGGCCATGGCGGCCGGGGCCCGGCTGCGCGACGTCGAGTTCCTGCAGTTTCACCCAACCGCGCTGGACATCGTCGGTGGCCATTGCCTGCCCTTGATCACCGAAGCACTGCGCGGCGCCGGTGCGCGCCTGCAGGACATCTCGGGACGGCCGCTGATGACGGGCCTGCATCCGCAGCAGGACCTCGCGCCACGCGACGTGGTGGCCCGCCGGGTGTGGCAGGCACACAAGGCGGATGGCGCTGCCTGGCTGGACGCTCGTGACGTGAAAAGCGATTGGGAACGGTGCTTTCCCACCGTGCTGTCCGCCTGCCTGGCGCATGGCATTGATCCGAGACAGCAACGTATTCCGGTGACGGCAGCAGCCCATTTCCATATGGGCGGACTGGCGGTTGATGTCGATGGCCGCACCAGCGTTCCCGGCCTCTACGCCGTGGGTGAGGTTGCCTGCAATGGCGTGCACGGCGCCAACCGACTGGCCAGCAACTCGCTGCTGGAGGGCGTGCTTTGCGGCCGTCGTGTTGGCGAATCACTGGCCAGGCTGCCGCACGCAACGCCGACGGCCGGTGGCCATCGCTGGATCGAGCGCGGCGCAAATTTGCCTCCCGCAATGGAGACTGCCTTGCGTGACTTGCTGTGGCAGGCAGCCGGGCCGGAACGCGACGCGAATGGCTTGAAAAAAGCGCTGCAAACCTGCGCGACATGGCAAACGGATGGATGGCAGGCGCAACTTGCGCACTGCCTGATGACGGCGGCTCTGCAGCGAGATCGAAGTCTTGGTGCACACTATCGAATTGATGCGGCATGATGAAGTGATCGCAGCCGGCGCCTTGTACAAAACAGACGCATGCGTATGTTTTCGCTGACTTGACTGACATCAAGGCGCATAGACTACGAGCCACCCAGACTTCCTTCCTCAATTCCTGCAGGTTCCTACATGACACGCCCTTCGTCATTCGACTACGACCAGCTGCTTGCTTGCGCCCACGGCGAGATGTTCGGCCCCGGCAACGCGAGGTTGCCCATGCCGCCCATGCTGATGTTCGATCGCATCACGCATATCGACGACCACGGCGGCGCATCGGGCAAGGGATGCATTGTTGCCGAGCTGGATATCCGCCCCGACCTGTGGTTTTTCGGCTGTCATTTCGAGGGCGACCCGGTGATGCCCGGTTGCCTCGGACTGGATGCGCTGTGGCAGCTCAGCGGCTTCTTCCTGCCATGGATGGGCGAGCCGGGACGTGGCCGCGCACTGGGCGTGGGCAAGGTGAAATTTTCCGGCCAGGTGCTGCCAAGCGCAAAGCTGGTGCGCTACGAAATCGATATCCGCCGGGTCATGCGCGGCAAGCTGGCGCTGGTGATTGCCAACGGCAGGATGCTGGTCGATGACCGCTTGATCTACGAGGCCGACGACATGCGCGTGGGTCTGTTCCAGTCGACGGAGGGTTTCTGATGCGCCGGGTCGTCGTTACCGGCATGGGCATCGTCTCCTGTATCGGCAACGAAGCCGATACGGTGGAACAGGCCTTGCGCGAGCTGCGCAGTGGCATCTCGGCGATGCCGGACTATGCGGCGCGAGGCTTGCGCAGCCAGGTCGCCGGTGTGCCGCAGATCGATCTCGTCGCGGAAATCGACCGCAAGCGCAAACGCTTCATGGGTGATGCCGCGGCGTATGCCTGGGTGGCCATGCGCGATGCGATTGCCGACGCAGGCCTGAGTGCCGAGCAGGTCGGCGATCCACGCAGCGGCGTGATCGCCGGCTCCGGCGGCGGCTCGCCGCAATGGCAGATCGAGACGGCCGACCTGTTGCGCGAAAAAGGCGTGCGCAAGGTCGGCCCGTACATGGTACCGCGCACGATGTGCTCGACGGTGTCAGCCACGCTGGCGACGGCGTTCGGCATTCACGGCCTGAGTTATTCGATTTCAGCGGCCTGCGCCACGTCCGCGCATTGCATCGGCGCGGCCGCCGACCTCATCCGCCACGGCGCACAGGACGTGATGTTCGCCGGTGGCGGCGAAGAAGAGCACTGGGGCATGACGGTCGAATTCGATGCCATGGGCGCATTGTCCACCGGCTACAACGACACCCCGCAGGTGGCCTCGCGTCCCTATGACGCCGGTCGCGATGGCTTCGTCATCGCCGGCGGCGGCGGCATGCTGGTGCTGGAGGAATACGAGCATGCACGGGCGCGCGGTGCACGCATCCATGCCGAACTGGTTGGCTACGGCGTCACCTCCGATGGCGGCGACATGGTCGCCCCGTCCGGCGAAGGCGCCGTGCGCTGCATGCGCATGGCGATGCGTGACCTGAGCGTGCCGATCGACTACCTCAACACCCACGGCACCGCCACCCCGGTGGGCGACATCGTGGAACTGGAGTCGGTACGTGAGGTATTCGGTATGGATGTGCCGCCGCTTTCCTCGACCAAGGCCTTGACCGGCCATTCACTCGGCGCGGCCAGCGTGCACGAGGCGATCTACAGCCTGCTGATGCTGAAGGGCGGATTCATGGCCGGCTCGGCCCACATCGACCAGCTCGATCCGCGCGCCGAAGGCTTTCCGATCCTGCGTGCCTCACGCGAGGCGAAACTGGATACGGTGATGTCGAACAGTTTCGGCTTCGGCGGCACCAATGCGAGCCTGGTGTTCGCTCGCGTGTGATGCCGACGCACTGAAAACAAGCCGGCGTTGAGAACGCAGCGTCGGCGCAGTGCACTCATGAATTCATTCAACAACGGTCAATCCCGCATGTCAGCCAGTCCCTACCCCACCGCGTCGGCGCAGCAGTCGTTCGGCGAGGAGCTTGCCAACACCATCAGCCATGGGTTTGGCCTGCTGCTGGCCACCGCGGGGCTGCCGCTGCTGATCATCCACGCCGATCATGCCGGCGGCGTTTCGGCGGTGGTGGGCGCGGCGGTTTTCGGCGCAACGGCGATCCTGCTGTATCTGGCCTCGACGCTGTATCACGCGATTCCGCACCCGCGGGCCAAGGCGATCCTGCGGACACTGGACCATGCGGCCATCTTTCTGCTGATCGCGGGTACCTACACCCCGATCACCCTCGGCGTGCTGCACGGCGGTTGGGGCTGGACCCTGTTCGGCGTCATCTGGACCCTGGCGCTGGCCGGGCTATTGTTCAAGGTCGTGGTGGGCCCACGCTTTCCACGGCTGTCCACTGCCCTGTACGTTGCCATGGGCTGGGTGGTGGTGATCGCGATCCGTCCGCTGTGGATGCACATGGCCGCCAGCGGCTTGATCTGGCTCGCGCTGGGAGGTCTGGCCTACAGCCTGGGTGTGGTGTTTTTCGTCCTTGACGAGAAGCTGCGCTACAGCCATTTCATCTGGCACCTGTTCGTGCTGGTCGGCACCAGCTGCCATTTTTTCGCGGTGATGTTCTACGCGTTCTGAGCCGGCAACCGCATACCCGGTTCACCATGCCAGTAACCGTTGCGCAAGGCGACCCTGGGCGGCGCCTGCTGTGAGCGGCGTGCGAGATCGAAGTGCACGACCACATCGTGCATGCCTTGGGCCTGCGGATACAGGCGCAACACATCCACGCCAAGCTCGCGCAGCACGGGGAGCTCCGGCCCGAGATCGGTGATCTCCTCGCCCTGGATCTGGATGCCGTTGATGCGCAGAAAAGGTTTGCCCTCACGGGTAGCGAGCGGCATGCCGTCGGGGTATTCAATGCAGCGGAAATCACATTGATCCTTGGCCACGTCCAGCGCACGCGCGGTGAAGCAACGTGCCGAGAAGGACAGTGGCAGGCGACCAAACGCAATCACCTCCAGCTCGGGCATGGCTCGGCCTTCGGCCAGCATGGCCGCGCGTAGTTCGCGCAGCAGTGTCTCGCCCTGCTCCACGCCCGGCACCCACCGACGCAGCCCGTCCTCGATCAGCATGGTCAGCGCATGATGGTTGTAGATGTTGAGCGTGGGGCCGGCTACAAACGGCACCTCGCGCTCGCGACACAATTGCACCGCCGACAAATCGTTCGCCTCGACCCAGCCGCCGCCTTCGCCGATCAGCCGCTTCAATGCGCCCAGTTCCGATTCGGCCTCGATCAGGGCCAGCGTCGACAGCACCACCTGCTTGCCGCTGGTGCGCAGCTCCTCGGCCAGCGCGATCCAGTCGCGGGTGCCCAGCTCGCGCCGCTTGCTGCATACGGTTTCACCCAGATAGATGATGTCGATCGGCCACTGCGCGGCCTCGCGGTAGAACGCCAGGGTGCGCTCGCGTGGCCAGAAGTACTGCAGCGGGCCCAGGCTGAGTTTCATCATCTCGATCGTCTTCGTCGGTGTCATCGGTTCAGTGCCAGCTGCGGTGATAGGGGCCGAGCGTGGTCTGGTGACCCTCGGCATGCGCCGACAGCGAACGCTGCCAGTCGGGCTGCAGCGCCCATTTCTCTGGAGATGCCTGATAGCGATCCAGTGCCTCGCGCCAGGTTTGCGTCACCGACCGCACATAGGCCACACCGCGCTGGCGGCCCTCGATCTTCAGCGCCACCACGCCGGCCTGCGCCAGTCGCGGCAGCAGTTCCAGCGTATTGAGGCTGGTCGGCTCCTCCAGCGCATGAAAGATCTCGCCACCGACATCGAAGCGCCCTTTGCAAACGGTCGGGTAGCCAGCGGGCTCCTGCGGCTGGAAGCGGTCGATCAGCACATCGTTGAGGCGCACGCTGCGCTCACCCTCGGGATGCTCCTGCCAGCGCACGAACTTCGCCGGCGAACACACGCCGTGGCGGTTTGGCGAGGCGCCGGTGACGTAGCTGGAGAGCTGGCAGCGGCCCTCGACCATGATGCACAGGCTGCCAAAGGCAAACACTTCCAGCGGCACCGGCGAGCTTTCACATAGACGCTCGACCTGCTGCAGCGACAACACCCGCGGCAGCACCGCGCGGCTGATACCGAACCGCTCGTGCATGTAGCGCAGCGCAGCGGCGGTGGTCGCCGAGCCCTGCACCGACAGATGCCGTGGCAGCGTGGGATAGCTGCGGGCGGCGTAGTCGAGCACGGCCATCTCGGCGGCAATGATCGCATCACAGCCGAACTCGGCCGCCTTGGCGACCGCCGCGAACCACAGCCCCAGCCGTGCGCTGTCCGGGTAGGTGTTCAGCGCCAGATAGACCTTGCGCCCGCGTGCATGCGCATAGGCGATGCCGGAACGCAGCTCCTCGTCGCTGAAGTTGAGGCCGGGAAAGGCGCGCGCGTTGGTCTGGTCGCGGAAACCCGCGTAGACCGAATCCGCACCGGCGTCGATCGCCGCTTGCAATGCCGGCAGGTTGCCAGCGGGACAGACCAGTTGCATACGCACCTCACGGAAAGTACAAGGCGAGATCGTGTCACGCAGCCAGGGTTGTGTCGTTGACCTGGATCAGGTCGAACCGGCAGCAGCCGCACTAGCATGCAGGCGGACTCCCCATGGCATCGCCGATCCGAATGAACGGAACGATTGACTACATCCAGGCCTGGCAGTGCATTGGCTGCGGCAAGATCGAGGCGCCGCAGCCATGCATCGGCGTCTGTCGCGACAAGAAAGTGCTGATGGTGAGCAAGGACGATCACCTGCAGGTGCTGGCCGAACTGGCGAGCGCGCAGCGGCATCTGAAAGGACTTGAGGCCGTATTGCTGCAGCTGGCGTGGTCACAGCCGCGGGACGGGCAGTGGGAGCGCAACTGGGGCGCACTGCAGCAACGCGCGCGTGAGTGGATCGCCAGGCCGGATGACGGCACGCCCGAGAGCGCTGCCGCGGAGCCGTCAGCCGGACGCTGATCCGGTCAACGTCGCCCACAGCGCATCCACCCGCCGCTCCACGGCGGGGTCAGACACGATCGGCTTGCTCCAGGTGCGGGTGGTTTCGGACGGCCATTTGTTGGTGGCGTCGATGCCCAGCTTGGAGCCAAGGTTTGGTACCGGGCTGGAGAAATCGAGGTAGTCGATCGGCGTGTTTTCCACCAGCATCGAATCACGCGCCGGATCGACCCGCGTGGCAAGTGCCCAGATCACCTGCGACCAGTCCCGCACATCGATATCGTCGTCGGTGATGATCACGAACTTGGTATAGGTGAACTGGCGCAGATACGACCAGAGGCCCATCATCATGCGTCGGGCGTGGCCGGGATACTGTTTGCGGATGCTGACTACGGCAATCCGATACGAACACGCCTCCGGCGGCAGATAGAAGTCGACGATCTCCGGAAACACCTTCTGCAGGATCGGCACGAATACGTCGTTCAGCGCCATCGACAGCACCGACGGTTCGTCGTGCGGTGCGCGGCCCATGTAGCTGCCGTGATAAATCGCCTCGCGACGCAGACGCATGCGCTCGATGGTGAACACCGGAAAGTGGTCCTGCGCGTTGTAATACCCGGTGTGATCGCCGAACGGGCCTTCCAGCGCGGTGTCACCCGGATGAATGAATCCCTCCAGCAGGATCTCCGCGCCGGCCGGCGCATCCAGCCCGGTCAGCTCACTGCGCCACACACGCGTGCGCTGGCCGCGCAGCAAGCCCGCGAATTCGTATTCGGACAGTGTGTCCGGCACCGGTGCCACCGCCGCCAGCATGGTGGCCGGATCGGCACCAATCGCGACCAGCACGGGAAAGGGCTTGCCCGGATGGCTCGCCTGCCAGTCGGCGTAATCCAGCGCACCGCCGCGATGCGGCAGCCAGCGCATGATCACCTGGTTCGGTCCGATCACCTGCTGGCGGTAGATCGCCACGTTCTGTCGCGGCTTGAGCGTGCCGCGCGTGATCACCAGACCGAAGGTGATCAGCTTGCCGGCATCCTGCGGCCAGCAGCGCTGGATCGGCAGCCGCGCCAGATCAATCTCGCCGCCGCGCAAGGTCTCGTATTCGAATGCCGCCTCACGCACGCGCTGAGGTGCTACATGGGCCAGCTGTGCCAGCTCCGGCCAGGTCGCCAGCGCATCGCGCAGGCTGGATGGCCAGCGCGGCTCCTTGATCGAGGCCAGCAGTTGTCCGAGTTCGCGCAGACTGGCCAGCGGCCGGCCGGCCAAAGCGGTTTCGATCCGTCGACGGTCGCCAAACAAGTTGCCCAGCAGCGGGTGCGACGACTCCCCCGCCTGCTCCATCAGCAAGGCCGGCCCGCGCTCTTTCAGCGCACGCAGACACAGCGCGGTCGACTCCAGCTCGGGATCGACCCGGCCAGCAACGCGAAGCAACTGTCGCTCACGCTCGAGTTGGGCCATGAACGATCGCAGGTCGTGGTGGCTCATGTGGGGGGCATCATGATGGGACGGCCACTGTGGCTGGTCGCAAGCCGCGGCGCCCTGACGCGGATCAAGACAGCGCCGTGCGCGCACCGCGCAGGCCATGCCGGACACCATGCCGGAGCTGGCCGCATCGCCGCGATCAGCGCCAGGCGTCCCCGCCGGCCGCAACCAACCCACGCAGACGACGGGTCAGGAAATCAAAATAGCCCTCGATATAGCTGATGCCGTTCTCATGGTCGATCAGGTAGGGGTTCATCAGCGTATGGCGCAGGATCATCAGGCGGTCGTTGTCGTCGTCACCCAGCGTGGCCTGATCCAGACCCAGCGCGGCGAAGATGCGGGTGGTCTCCGCCACACCGAGCATCTCCGGGCGCAGGCTGGTCACCGAGCCGAAATATTCCTTGGTCTGCAGCGGTTGGCTTGGGTCGCAGCGCAAGGTGTCATGCAGCGTGCGCAGGAACGCATTGGCCTTTGCCACCGACGTGTTGCCGCGCGGGTTGATGGCCAGGCAGACCAGATTGCTGTCTGGCGTGACCGGCACCATCGCAAGAAACTGATCGGCAATGTCGAGGGCAAAACGCTGTGCATGGGCGTGGAATATTTCGGCACAGCGCACGGTTTGCGCAGGCAGGCGGCCAAAATGCTGGTGATCCAGGGGCAATACCTTGTGTGTGACGTAAACCGCCGCTGCCGCCGCACCGGATTTGGAGCCCTCAGGCACGAACTGGCCGAGGCTGCGGTAGCGGGCGAGGTAGTCCATCGGCGTGCCACCGTGGAACACGTAGTCGGCCCGCTCGGCCAGCAACGCCACCGCGCGATGATCACGGCAGACAAAGGCACCGGCACCGTAGGGCAGATAGCCAAGTTTGTGCGGGTCGACCGTGATCGAGTCGGTATCGCCCAGTGCCGCGAATGCCGCGTGCACCGCCGGCGAAGGAAACCGGGTGAACTCACCGGCAACTTCGTCACGTGAACGCAGGCCGCCATCCTCACGGCGGAAGATGGTTGCCAGGTAACCGCCCCAGGCGGCATCCACGTGGATGGAGAAATCCAGCCCCAGGGCGCGCGAGCACTCGCGAGCGGCAAGCACGCCGTCAATCGGATCGATCGTGCCGTACTCGGTCCCGCCCAGCACGGCCACGCACGTCAGGACGGGCTGGCGATCCCTGGCGCAGCGCTCCAGCGTGGCTGCAAGCGCGTCGGTATCGAGCCGCATGCCATGAGTGGGCAGCAGTTCGAGTTGAGCGCGACCAAGGCCAAGCAGCTTGACTCCCTTGCTCCACGAATAGTGCGCGGTGACCGGTGCCAGCACCAGCGGAACCCGCAGATCCGGATGAGCGACGAAGAAGCCTGCCAGGCCGAGTTGCTCGATGCGCTCTGCTTCAACCCGTGCGCGCCAGTGCGAACGCTGCGACGCCGGCAGTGCGGCCAGCCAGCGTTGCCACGTTTCGAGCAGGGCAATACCGGCTGCTGGCGAGAGATTGAAAGCCTCCCAGTCATCGGCGGGCAAGGCGAGATCGGGCACGCCAGCAGCACGCAGCGCCACGGGAAATGCTTTCAACGCCAGTGCCAGCCGCAGCGCCTGGTAGTTCGCCAGCGTACCGCCGGAGGTCAGGTGCCCGAAGGCGCAGGCCGGTTGCAATGGGTCATGCGGGTAGCCAAACATGCGCGCCAGTTGCAGGCCGACCTGTACCTCCATGTCCACGGTGACCGGCGCGGCATCCTCGCTGACATTGTTGGGGTTGTAAGGCAGGGTCAGTATTTGCGCCGCCAGTCCCGGCAACAGCAGGTCCGACGCCATGTGACCCATGTAGCGGGGGCTGTGAAACGGCACCGACTTCTTCAGCGCTGCGGAAAGCTGGTGCAGCTCACGGCGCATGCGTGATTCGAAGGCCAGGTAGGCCGGATCCCGTGCCGCCGACGTGGCAATGGCCGGCGGATCCTCTGGATGGAAATTGCGACGCCAGTACACATGGTCGCGCAGAAACTCCACCATGAGTTTTTCCAGCAAGGTGTCATTCTCCCCATACGGGCCGAGAAAGCATGCATCCAGCGTGTGATCTCGCGGGCTGTGCTGCAACAGCGGCTGGGCGGCGCTCATGCCGCAGGCCCGCAATCGCCACCCGAACGGGCCGAGGTGACGCCGGCGATGCCTGAAAGCAGCCGGATCCGGGCCACTCTGCTGCTGTTTGCGAAACTGCCAAGCCAACCACCGATCATCGCGGCGCCCTCCTGAGAAGACGCTATCCTCGGCTGTGCCGGTCGTAGGCGCATTGATTCACGTCAACCAGTCACTCAGCAGGCCCCCGGATGCTCCCGGCAGGGCAGCCAGGCGATCACGCATCCTGACTCGTGACGCCATGTCACGGGTGCCGGGTGACTCAGCCGGCAATTTCCAAATTCCGTCGGCATCCCGGCGACCCCGAAGCCGATCACGATTACTTCGCAAGCATGCTCCCGACGAGTAACGGACTCTCGCCGCGGCGGTAGCGCCGTTGGGTAATCACGGGAGACGGGGCGTGACCGTCAACAAAAGCATGATCTCATCCGTACGCAGCACACTTGTCCCACCGAGGATGGTCGAATGTCGGAAGCTGCACGGCGCGCATCAAAAACAGGGAACTGGATTGGACGACGAGGTCTGCCCCAGACCAGCGCGGGGATCGCTGCTTTCTTGTCAATGTTCAACGAGCGCCGACGCGACGGTGATCCATCCGGACCGTGGACCATCTGCCACTCAATCGTCCCGCATCCGAGGACGCGTGGACACAGAGATACCTGATCAATTCAAGGAACGGCGATTTGGGATATACGGGTTGGGCATGAGGCCCAAACGGCGATTTGTTCCCGAAACCGAGAGGTGCTCATCGGACCGCACGGAACGCGGAGCACCGCTGCCGGAGAGACCGCGTCGGTGACGTCAGAAGTGCTCGCAAACCGTTGAATTGGTGCCCGGCGGGATTCGAACCCACGACTACCACCTTCGGAGGGCGTAGTGCCACGCATGTACCCCGGCGGATTCAATTATGAAGTGCGACGCTTGAAAGAAGCGAAAACGACTTCGCGTGGTGTTTTGAATCCTAGCGTTTTTCGAGGGCGATTGTTGAGCTTGTCTTCGATGATCTGAATCTCCTCGTCGGTCAATGCATGCATGCTGCGGCCTTTGGGCGCGTACTGGCGAACCAATCCATTGGCGTTCCAGTTGCTGCCGCGTTGCCAGGGGCTGTGTGGCTCGGCGAAGTAGACGTTGGCATCCGTACTCCGTCAACCTGTTGGTGCTCGCGTCCGATTGACCATCGTGCTCGTTTTCGACAGACCGGCCTTAGGGTCAGTGCTCACTCAGCCGGCAGGGTTGGTTAGCACTGGCCCTGGTCACTCGGTTTTCAGCAGTCTGGTCAGATTTAGGAGTGCGCCAACAGCGGCACCTCGTTATCCAAGGTATGTCGAGCTATTGCACGCCTCTCCGAGTACGCGTTGCGTGGACGACATCGGTGCCGTAAGGCAGCACGGGATGGTCGTCGCTGGTGAGCAGACGGACGAAGTTGGGATGGATGAACAGCTTTTCGCGACCGACCTTGATCTCGCGCAGCATGCCGGCGTCGGCTAGTTGCTTGAGGTAGACCGAGGCGGTCTGCCGTTTGGCGATATCCGATTCCACCAGGTTCTGGATGCGACAGTACGGTTGCACGAACAGCATGTCGACCAGCTCGCGCGTGTAGATCTTCGGCGCGTGCGTCCTGACAAAGGTGGTGGCCAGCGCGTGCAGCTGCTGGATGGCCTGGATCTTGGCGGTGGTCCACTGCGCGGTGTCGGTGACGGCGGCCAACATGAAAGCAACCCAAGCCTCCCAGGCACCATCGCGGGTGACTGCCAGCAGGTGGCGATAGTAGTCGGCACGGTGACGCAGGATGTAGCGCGACAGATAAAGGATCGGCTGATTCAGCAGGCCTTGCTCCACCAGCAGCAAGAGGTTGAGCACACGCCCGGTACGGCCGTTGCCGTCGAGAAACGGATGGATCGCCTCGAATTGGTAATGCGCCACGGCCATGCGGATCAGTGGATCGATCTCGGTGTGCTCGTGGATGAATCGCTCCCAGTTGGCCAGCTTTTCGCGCAAAAGCGCCTCGCCGACAGGCGGGGTATAAATCAGCTCGCCGGTGGCGGCATTGGCCAGCGCGGTGCCGGGTATACGGCGTATATCCATGACGGCGTTCTTGAGCTGACTGCAGATCTGGATGGCCGTATTCGTGCTGAGTGGCCGGTCCTTGAGTGAGGCGAAGCCTTGGTAGAGCGCGCCGCGGTAGCGCAGCGCTTCCTTGGTGGCCGGGTCATCGGCCTGGCCCTCCAATTGCGCGTAGCGGAACAGCGCGTCGCTGGTGGTAACGATATTTTCGATTTCGCTGCTGGCTTGCGCTTCCAGCAAGGGGATGGTGTTGATCAGGACTGCCTGGTTGAGTATCAGATCCCCGGCACTTTTCAGCGCGGCCAAGGCAGCCCGGGCCTCAATGCAGGCCTTGAGCAGCGGCTTGCTTTCAATGTCGGCCGTCGGCGGTAGCTCGGGCAAAGTGTTGTAGGGCTGTCGGGGATCAAATAGTTGGGGATTGAACGGCATGGGGGGGCATTCCTATCCAGATAGGACGTACGATTGGATCGTATCGATGGTATCGACAATACGGAATAACGTGTCGATACTCAACCGTTATATAGACATGAATGTCGTACATGTCGATTGAATCGACGCGCTCGCCAGATATGTCGATTCCGGCCTAGGTGTGTCCGCCCCGCGTTCGGTATGGCATGGGAATCCGCCAACATTTTGTGCGGCCCGGTGGATGCCGCTGACTTCAAGACGTATATCTTTCCTCTGCTGTTCTTCAAGCGCATATGTGACGTGTGGGACGACGAGTACCAGGAGATCGTCGACGATACGGGGGACGAGCAGCTGACCTGCTTTCCCGAGTCGCATCGCTTCCAGGTGCCTGGAGACTGCCAGTGGAACGATATGTGCAGTCCAAAGCTAGCAACGTCGGGGCAGCGCTTCAACGGGCCATGCGCGAGATCGAAAAGGACAATCCGGAGACCCTCTATGGGGTGTTCGGCGATGCGCAGTGGTCGGACAAGGATCGCCTGTCCGATGCGCTGCTGAAAGATCTCATGCAGATTGCCGCTGATGGGAAAGGCCCACTCGAATTGCGCGGCGCCGTGGGACGCGCTGCCAAAGCGCAGCGAATGGCGCACCAGCAGGCTGAGCTCCTGCTTGCCCAGATGTCGCACCAGCAGCACCTCGCCGCGCCCCATGTAGTTCTGGATGTCGGGGTTGTCGTCGCTGCCCGCCGAATCGGGAATGCGCCACCACGGACGCAGCAACAGGGTCCAGCCCGGGCGCTCGAAGCCGGCGGTCAGAATCACGCGGTTCCAGCTGCGCGAAAGCGGTATGTTCCTGCCGTTGGACTGATGGGTCAGGCTGGCACTGAGCAGCCGCCCATCCCAGCCCAGCACGTGAAGGTTGGTGCGAAAGGCGAGGATGGCCTCGGGCTCATAGTCGGTCTCGCGGAAAGGTTCGGACAACCGACTATTGTAGATCTGCCAGTGCGAGGCCTGGGTGTAGCCGATCCACAGGTCGCCTGTTGTCACCGAAGATATTCGGCCATACCTTGCTCTTCAGACTGATTTGATACAGCGCCTCGGTGCCCTGGATGCCCAGTGGCTGCTTCACGCGGTGGTCCGGCGCGGGCGATGCGGGCGTCTGATTGGGATTGTCCGTCCAGAACACCGGCAGCACGAAGACCGGCTTGTAGGCACGCAGGACGGAGGTGCCACGCCTGGACTGCGGATCGAGTTCCCAGCGCTGATCCAGTGGCGAGCGCGTGTCAGCGGCAGCGGCAGTATCGTCGTCGCGTGGCTGCAGCGGTGCGTTGATCTGCCTCGGCGGCCGCGGACCGGAAGCCGGTGCATGGGCCGAAGGCCGTGTCGACAGGGTCGCGATGGGGCCGGGTTCGGCATCTCAGCCGCCGCCGTTGGTGTGGCGCCAGCGACGGGACCGGGCGAACCGAACCAGCGGTCGTAGCAAGCAAGACGTGCGATATCGCCGGTCACGGTGGCGCAGTCGGCAGCGCGTGCAGGCGCGGCTTGCGCCTGGCAGGGCAGATGCCAGAACAGGCTGGGTGCAAGCAGCACACTGGCAAGGCGAACGTGCGACATGACGATCCTCCTCAAACCAGGCAGGCGGCTTTTGCGCTGAAGCGACATGCGCGTCGACCGGCATGACGTGAAAACCGACGAGCAGCACGCGGCTATCGGATGGCCGCAACTTCGGCGCCGTCTGTTTCTTGCGCAGCTGGAACAGGGTCAGCAGCGCATCGGGAAAAATCCTGTTCACGCTGCGCGCTTCGCAGGGGCACCGGTCGCGGTCAGCCGCCAGGAAATCGCCGCGATGGCGGTCCATACCAGGGTGCGCAGGCTCATGGCGACGAACGTACGCAGCTCGTAGGCACCACCCGAAAGACGCTCACGCCAAAAGCGACGAACGTGCATGCCGTTGCCACCGCAATGATGATCGCCAGCCACGCGGCCCAACGCTGCTGCAGCCACAGTCCGGTGCCGGCGATGACGTAGGCGAAACCTGCTGCAAAGTTGAACCAGAGCACGAACGGCACATAGTTGCCGGCAGCGCGACGCGCCGCCTCATCACCGAACAGAACCATTCCGCCCTCCCTGATGGTCAGCAGGCCGAAAGCCACAGCGACCAGGGAAATCACCCATACCCGGATTCCGCGCTGCTTGTGTGTGGTCATGGTGATTCCTCCCGGATCGTCCCGTGGTTGGCGGGCATGCCGTAGAACGGGCAGGCAGGGGCCGTCATGCGAAGCCCCGCCCTTCACCCACTTCCTCATGCGTGACGCCGTCGCGAATGTGGTAAATGCGCTTGAAGGTGGGAATGATCTTTTCGTCATGCGTGACCACGATGATCGCGGTCTCGAATTGGCGTGCCATCTCGTTGAGGATGCGGATCACGGCCAGTGCGCGTTCGCTGTCCAGCGGCGCGGTCGGCTCGTCAGCCAGAATCACTGGCGGGCGATTGACCAGGCCACGGGCGATCGCCACGCGCTGCTGTTCACCGCCGGACAGCTGCGACGGCATCGCCTTGGCACGATGGGCAACATCCAGCGCCTTGAGCAGTTCCAGTGCCCGCCGGCGCGCCTCGGGGTTGGCCACGCCGGCCAGCATCGGCAGCAAAGCGACGTTGTCGGTGACGTCGAGAAACGGAATCAGGTACGGCGCCTGGAACACGAAGCCGATCTTGTCCCGGCGCAATGCGCGCAGGTCCGGAATTTTCCAGCCGTTGTCGTAGATCACCTCGTCACCCAGCGTCATGCGCCCGGCGCTGGGGTCGATCACCGCGCCAAGACACTTGAGCAAGGTGCTCTTGCCCGAGCCGGAGGGGCCGATCAGGCCAACCACTTCGCCCGGCGCCACCAGCATGTTCACGTCCTTCAGTGCGTCGACGGCGGTGTCGCCCTTGCCGTAACGCTTGCGCACGCCTTCGATGAGAATGCCTTTGCCGGCCATCTCAACCTCCGATCGCTTCGGCCGGGTCGACCTTGAGTGCCGCCCGAATGGCCACGAGGCTGGCCAGCACACAGATCACCATCACCCCGAGCAGGCCCATGGCCGCGTCGCGCGGAATCAGCAGGACGTACTTGGGAAACAGCGGGGCGGCGAAGGTAGCGGTGATCTTGCCCACCACAAAGCCGATCAGGCCAAGCACGAGCGCCTGCTGCATGATCATCGCGGCGATCGTGCGGTTCTTCGTGCCGATGAGTTTCAGCACGGCGATTTCGCGGATCTTGTCCATGGTCAGCGTATAGATGATGAACGCGACGATGGCCGCACTGACGACCGCCAGAATCACCAGAAACATGCCGATCTGCTTGGCTGACGTGGCGATCAGCTTGCCGATCAGGATCCCTTCCATCTGCGTGCGGTCGTAGACCTGCAGACGTTTCCAGCGGCGGATCGGCGCAGCCACTTCCTCCGGGCTGTAGCCGGGCTTGATGCGCACCAGGATGGCGTTCACATAGTTGTTGCTGCTCTGCGAGGCGATCACGTCGTCGAGCAGGCCCGGTACACCGGGTCGGTTGAAGGCCGGGTTGGCTGCGGTGCGGCGACGCTGCATCAGGATGGCGTCGTTGTCCTTGAGGAACTGCGCCTCCTGCGCATCCTTGAGGGGGATGAACACCATCGGGTCACCGCTGGAGGAGACCATGCGCCGGGTCAGCCCGACCACGTTGTAGCGGTTGCGGCGAATCTGCAGCACCTCGCCCAGCTTGAAGCCGCTGGCGATGTCGGCCACCGCTTCGTAGTGGCCGCGGGTGATCTGCCGCCCGGCGACCAGATACGGTGGCCAACCCGGCGTACCGGGTTCACCCGCGGCAATGCCAACGACCATCGTGCGCACATCCCGCTTGCCCTGGCCCACCTGCATCGTGAGGTAGGTAATGTTGGCCGCCTGCGCCACGCCCGGCATGGTCCGAATGCTGCGCCACAGGTCGTCGTACACGCTTGAGGATTCGGCGTACGGGCCGAGCGTGTTTTTCTGTACCACCCACAGATCGGCGCCACTGTTGTCGAGCAACGCCTTGCCATCGTCGACCATGCCGCGATACACGCCGGCCATGGTCAGCGTCACGCCAATCAGCAAACCCAGGCCGATGCCGGTAAATACGAACTTGCCCCAGGCATGCAGAATATCGCGGCCGGCAAGGCTGATCACGGTGATACCCCGGCAATGCGTTCGACCACATGGATGTGACTGTGCGCGCTGAGGGTGTTTTCACTGTAGACCACCACGCGGTCGCCGGACGTGACGCCCTTGCGCACCTGCACGTTGCCATCCAGATCGGATGCACCCGACTCGACCGCGACAAAATGCAATTTGCCATCGACCAGCTGCCACACGCCTCGCACGCCATTCACCTGCCGGATCGCGGCATTCGGCACCACCGGCAGCGCCGTCGTCGGCGGCAGCGCCACGGTCACCTGGGCCAGTTCTCCGAGTGGCGGCAGCGGTTGCGGCAAGGTCTTGAACACCACCTTGGCCAGCGTCTCCTCCGTCACCGCGTCAGCCTGCGGCTCGACCCACAACACCTGCGCGGCCCATGTCTGGCCGCTGCGTGAGCGCAGTGTCACCTGAGCCGGCAGCCCGGCGGCCAGGCCCTGTGCGCCGAGCTGGTCAAAGCGCGTATTGATCCACAGGCTCTGTGGATCGATCAGTTCGATCACGGCCTGGCCAGCCACGATGGTGGTGCCGGGGTCGGCGTCGCGGCGCGTTACCAGGGCATCGACCGGCGCCGTCAAGCGCAGGTTCGCGCGTTGCGCCAGCAGCGCGGCGCGATCGGCGCGCACTTGCGCCAGTCCTTCGCTCGCGGCAGTGCGCGTGGCGGCAGCCACCTGCAGCTCCTGGCGCTTGCTGTCCATCATCTCGACGCTGACTGCGTGCACCGCCAGCAACTTCTCGTATCGCTGCGACTGGGTTTGCGCGTAGCGCTGGCGCGCCTCGGCATCACGCAGTTGCGCGGCGGCACGGCGGATGGCGGCGTCCTGCGCGTCAATCCGCGCGTCCAGGTCGACCGGATCCATCAAACCCAGCAGCTGCCCGGCCTTGACGCGCTCGCCCACCTGCACCTCGACCTGCTGCACACGGCCTGCAAAGGTTGGACCGACCCGGTAGGTGTAGCGTGCCTCGACCGTGCCGATGCCGAACAGCGCCGGGGTGAGTCCGCGTGCGCTGACCGTGGTGGTGGTCACCGCTACCGGCGCCAGCGGTCCCGAACGCAGGATCACGTAGACGAACAGCAGCCCGATCGGCAGCAGTACGGCCAGCAGGGTCAGCGTGCGGCGCTGCAGATGCAGACGTTTCATCAGCGTACGCTCCCGATGCCGCGGCGAAAGATCGCAAACGTGCCTGGAGCATTCTTGCGCATGCGTCCGGTATCGCCGGCCAGCAAGGCCTGCATTACCAGACCCTGGATGCTGCCAATGAACAGCGTGGCCGCCGCCGCCGAATCCAGTTGCGGATCCAGTTCGCCAGCGCTCTTGCCCTCTTCCATCAACACGCTCAGGCGCTCGCCGTAGCGACGGATCATGGTCTGCGCCATGCGTTTGGCGGCGGTATCCTCGGCCCGCTGCAGCTCGCCAAACAGCATGCGTGGCACGCCCGGGTGCTCGGTGACAAAGGCAATGTGCGCCATGAACATGGCCTCGAGCGCCGCCAGCGGGCTGGCCGCACCACGCGCGGCGCGTTCGATCCGCGCCATCAGATGCTCGGCGACCCATTCCATCACCGCCTGCCAGATCGCCTCCTTGTTCGGAAAGTGCCTGAACAGTGCGCCCTGAGTCAGTTTCATGGACGTGGCAATCGCGGCGGTGGTGATATCGGTGGGATTCTGTTCGGCCGCCAGCTTCACTACCGCCTCGACCGTGACCGCGCGGCGTTCCTCGGCGGGCAGATGTTTGCGCTGGACAGTCATCGCGAAGACCAATCAATAGTAAGTAAGTGATTACTATCATATGCGGTACAAGTGCGGTCCGCAAGCCCTGAACCGGGTTCGGGAAGGCTCTCCGTCAACGATGCATTCCAATCGATGGCACCTATCCGCCCGCCATGGCCTGATGCAATGCGGGCCACCGTGCCCGCGGGCACGCACAACGCGATCGCATCATGCCGCGACCGCAATCTCATCACGCCTGCCGACCGAGACCGGGTTTCGCGCGAGCACCGACACGGGGAATCAAGAGGTCATTACCGAGTCAACGACTGAAACCTGACTTGAGTCAGTGCACGGGCGCGGGTGAGCCTGCATTGTGCGAGCACCTCACGAATGCATGCAGGTCATGTCGAACAACGAATCCGGCGCCCGACTCCCCGATGGCAGCAAGTTTGTCAGCCCGCAGGGAACCCGGGCGATCAAGGGCGGGATCCGGCCCAATTCCGCAAGCAGCACGCCGGATGCAGGGCGCAAACCGTCATGGCTGAGGGTCAGGCTGCCTGCCGGCGCAGGGTACGAGGACATCCGTCAGATTGTGGCCACGCGCCAGTTGAACACGGTGTGCGCGGAGTCGAAATGCCCGAACATCGCCGAGTGCTGGGGCCGCGGTACCGCCACACTGATGCTGATGGGTTCGGTATGCACGCGCGCGTGCAGGTTCTGCGCCGTCAGCACCGGCAATCCCCATGGCTGGCTCGACCCGCTGGAACCGATGCAGGTCGCCGATGCGGTGGCGCTGATGAAACTGCAGTATGTGGTGCTGACCTCGGTCGATCGCGATGACCTTGCCGACGGCGGAGCCGCGCATTATGCGGCGTGCATCAGGGCGATTCACCAGCGTTCGCCGCAGACGGCACTGGAGGCGCTGACACCCGATTTCGCCGGCAGGCTGGATGCAGTGGCGACGGTACTGGACGCAGGCCTGGTCACCTATGCACAGAACCTGGAAACGGTTGAGCGACTCACCCATCCCGTGCGCGATCCGCGCGCGGGCTACGCACAGACTTTGTCGGTACTGGCTTTTGCCAAGCATCACGCACCCGACACACTGACCAAGACCAGTTTGATGTTGGGCCTGGGCGAAACAGACGCAGAAATCGATCGCACCCTGGATGATCTGCGCAGCGCCCGTGTCGACGTGGTCACGCTGGGGCAATACATGCGGCCAAGCCCGCATCACCTGCCGGTGCAAAGATTCGTCACGCCCGAACAGTTCCTTCAATATCGCGAGCTGGCACTGGGCAAGGGTTTCCTGGAAGCCGTGGCGGGACCGCTGGTGCGCTCCAGCTATCGAGCTGAACGCGTGCTGGAGCTCAACAATCTTGGCTTGTGAAACAACATTCTCGAACCTGACCCTGGACCCTTTTCGGAAACTTCGCCATGAACCATCCAATGTATCCGCAGGCTACGCCTGAGCTGGCACGCAAGCGTCGGGAACTGGCGCCTGAACCACTCAAGGCATTCAAGGCATTCAGTGCGGCTGTGTTTGCCGAAGGTGCGCTGCCCGGCGTTGCCAAGCAGTTGATTGCAGTGGCGGTGGCGCATGTCACGCAATGCCCTTATTGCATCAAGGGGCACACCAGCGCGGCGCTGAAGCACGGTGCCAGCGAGGCGCAGATCATGGAGGCGATCTGGGTGGCCGCCGAGATGCATGCCGGCGGTGCCTACGCGCACTCCGCGTTGGCGCTGGACACCATGCAGCACGAACACGATGCTTGACGAATCGCCAGGCAGTTCCAGATGGCTTTGCAGACCGCAGCCAGTTGATATTGCTGCTAGTCTTTCATTGGAAATATGACGGGGAATGACAATGACAATGCGCGTGCTGGCCTGGGCGGAACGTGCCCCACTGTGGCGGGTTTTCTGGCTGTACGGCGTGATCCCCAGCAACCTGCTGTGGGCGGCTGTGCTGGGGATGATGTTTGCCGGATTGCATGTCGACCTCCTCCGCAGCCTGCTGGTTTTCCTGCTGGTCTTTACCGCCTGGATCGTCCGCGCAGTGTGGCTTGCGGCACCAAACGTCGGGGATCGGCGTTACGGCCTGGTCTCAAGGGCACTGACCGTCGCCTGGGGGATCAACACGGTATTGCTGGTGTTCTTCCTTGAACTGCAACTGGTGCGCTAAATCAGCTGAACTGCAACACGTTGCCATGGCGATCGAACGCCGCAAACTCGGCCACGCGTCCATTGTTGATTGCATTCACCATGAACCTCAGCGGCTGGGCAGCCTCATCTGAACTCGGCGCTACGCCTGCGCGACCGGAAAGGCTCGTCACGAAGACAACATCCCAGTCCATGCCGGTGCGTATCGACTCTTCCACCAATGCCTCAAAATTGGCAATGTCGACTGGAGCCTTGTCCACGCAAAGGACCGGCGAGAGCGTACCGCCTTCGCTTGCATCGAAGCGCTCGCGCTGAGCGGTGGTGGCGGCATCGGGCAACTCCGCCTTGGCAAACGCCAACAATAACCGTTGCGGCTCCGTCTGCCGGTGCGCAGCGGTGAGAAGATCCTGGAAGCTGGTCAGCATGATCATGAATGCGGATATGGATGAACGCACAAACTACCATGACGTATGCGCCCGCAACATCGGCTTCATGAGTATCAATCGTCACAGAGAACCATTTCATTGCCGATGACGGTCGAGTGCCGTGTCCTTGATCGCGTGGCTCTGCTCCACGACAAATGGAACCGCACCTCCACGCTGCTACCAAACCTCTCACCTGCATTCCTCACGGAAACGGTGCCCGGAGCATGGCCATCGGGGCCGTCGGAATCGGTCTCGACACCGCCTCGCACTGTCGAACTGAATGACCATGCAGGACTCATTCCCCTACCGAACATTCATTCCCGTACCTTCGCCCTTCATTGACGGGGCGAAAAACCACCCTCGCTCATATTGTCTTGCCGAACAAATTCAGGCTGACAGCAAACCGCAGCTTTTCGCACCGAAAGTGAATCCGCTGTCGCGCGGAGGAGGAGGAGGAGGAGGAGGAGGAGGAGGAGGAGGAGGCTTCAAGCCCGTCAACCGACCAGGTTCGGGCAAAATTTATCTCGCATAACGCAACACGCGACGAAGCAGGCCGGTGAACGCCATCGCCCACGCTACGAGCGCGATGCACAGGAAGAACGGTGCCAGCCAGTCGAGGAAACCCAGACCCAGTGCCTGCGCCATCGCATGCGTGCTGACGGCATACATGCCCAGCGGAAACACGGCGCCCCAGTACTGCGGGTCATAGGTCAGCGGCAATCGCTTGTAGACGTAGCGCCATACCGCCAGCACCGCCAGCATCGGTATCCACCAGGTGCCGGTCGCCCAGTAGAACACCGTGAATCCCTTCAGGAACGGCAACAGCGAATGAAGGAACGGCGCGTCTGGCGTGTTCTCCACGAGCCGCGAGCCGGCCAGGGTGGAAATGGCCATCGCACCCATGTTGATCCAGTACGGTGGCGCCAGGTCATCGGGTGCGAAATGGAAGAATGTGTAGCGGTAGAAAATCAGCGACATCATCCAGATGTACAACATGCCACCCCACAACCACATCGACAGGGCGAGGAAATTCAGTTCGAGCTTCCATGGCTGGTCGATATGTGCGGCGATCAAGGCGCTCAGCACGGCCAACGACTGCGTGGCCACCACCGCCAGCAGCCAGCCACCGGTGATCCCGCGGTCGAGCGCCGGCTTGTCCTCCTTGATCGTGAAGGCGGTAAAGATCGTATAGGTCAGGCTGACCCATAGCACGGCCGCCATTGCCAGCAGCAACATGGCGTAGTGAAATCCAGCTTCCAGCAACACCACCTGACTCCCGAGTACGGCGGTGGCGGCAACCATCGTGAAGAAGCCGGGGCCGCGCAGGTGATCGATCAGGTCCGCGCCGCAGCGTCGCCTGTAATAGAGCAGGCGCAATACGGTCAGCGTCCACAACACCACCCAGGCGAGCAGGTTGAGCCAGAAGAGGATTTGCGCAGACCGCTCCCAGCCGTTCAGATGCAAGCCGATGGAAATGATGCCCGTCGCCATCACCATGGCAAAGTTGGCCGGCGACAGCTCGGCCAGATCCTCGATGACGTGAGCCATCCGTTGCCTCATCACGCTCACGGCCGACGCCCCTCGCCGCCTGCAGCGCGTCCCGGCACACGGCACTCTGGTCGCCTCTGCGCAAGCCTGGCGGTGTATGGCGGGTGCGCCGATACGCTCATGTGCTGATCACCTTGCCTCGATCGCCAATCTTTCTCGACCAGCCCGCACCGGCCTGGATGAGCTGGCTGGCGCTCCTGCTCACCGCAATCCGCCGAAATCAGGACACACGCCGGCGCGACGATCGCTGATGCTGGTGCGCCACCTTTTCGGATGGATGAATCACGACAGCCCGTGCGAAAGCGATCACGGCCGTTCCTGCGTCGCCATGATCTCCGGCAAGTCAGTGGCGTGTTCGACGTGCGGGAACTCCCGGCGCTCCATCCGCCGAATCGCAAAATGCATCCACACCAGCGCACAGGTGACCAGTGCGAACAACAGCATGAAGCAGCTGGTCCACACCCCGATCAAATCATTCAATGCGCCGAAGGTGATCGGCAGGATGAACCCCCCCAACCCGCCGATCATGCCCACCATGCCGCCCACGGCGCCAACATGGGTCGGGTAGTAGACCGGGATATGCTTGTACACGGCGGCCTTGCCCAGCGACATGAAGAAGCCCAGCACGAAGACCAGCACGGTGAACGGAACCACGCCAAGCGCCAGGTGGAAGCTGATGTCGCTGTGGACGCCCTTCACCACATACCGGGTATCCGGGTAAGACAGCAGCAAGGTGCACAGCGCGGCCACCGAGAACGTCCAGTACATCACGCGGCGTGCACCGATCCGGTCGGACAGCCAGCCGCCGCCGGCCCGGAACAGACTGGCTGGAAGCGTATAGAAGGCGGCGACCATGCCCGCCGTCTTGATGTCCAGTCCATAGGCGCCAATCAGGAAACGAGGCAACCACAGCGCCAGCGCCACGAAGCCGCCGAACACGAAAAAGTAGTACAGCGAGAATCGCCACACTTGCAGGTTCTTCAACGGTTCGATCTGCTTGAGGAACGGTATCGACCTCGTTCCCGACTTGCGTCGCGCCGTCAGCAGGGGATCTTCCTTGCTGAACACGTAGAAGATAACAGCGGCAACCGCCAGGCCAACGGACCAGGTCCGCGCAACTGCCATCCAGCCGTACGCCACCATCACCGTCGGCGCGAGCAGGCTGGTCACCGCCGCACCCACGTTGCCGGCGCCGAAGATGCCCAGAGCAGTCCCCTGACGCCGGGCCGGAAACCAGCTGGCGACATAGGCAATACCTACCGGGAACGAGCCGCCGGCGAGACCCATCAACAGGGCCGCCAGCAGAAACATCGGGTAGCTGGCAGCCCACGTCAGAAACCATGTCGCAGCAGCGCTGCTCAACATCACCAGGGCAAGGATCTTTCGACCACCAAATTGATCCGCCCAGATGCCCAGCAGCATGCGTGACAGCGAGCCCGTGAGCACCGGGGTGGCAATCAGCAGTCCGAACTCGGTGTCGTTCAATCCCAGCTGTAGCTTGATCTGGATGCCGATGATGGAAAACAGCGTCCAGACCACGAAGCACACGGTGAACGCAAAGGTACCCAACCACAGCGCGCGCTGCTGCTCGCTGTTTGATACGTCGCCCTGATGTCGCATGTTGCGGTCTCCGTATAAGGGCGCAGCGACTTCCTCGGCCCTGCGGGAGCCGCAGCGACTGCAGCAGCGCCGCAAGGATCTTGGTCAGCCGTTCGCGAGCGCCTCGATCTCGTCCAGGCCACGCACGTCATAGTGCTGCTTCAGCTCGAGCAGGTAATGTTGCAGCTCGCGCTGACGCACCTGCAGTTCCAGGTAATCGGAGATCTGTACCCGAACCTTCTCGAAATCCAGCGCCTCCCCCGGCTGGATTTCGTCAATGCTGACGACGTGGTAACCCCAACGCGATTCCACCGGAAACGCCGGGATACCCAGGTGAAGGCGGAAAATCTGCCGATCGAATTCGGGCGTGGTCTGGCCGCGCTGCAGCCAGCCCAACTCACCGCCCTGCTCTTTTGAAGGGCAATCGGAGTAGCGCAAGGCGAAATCGGCAAACAGCACGGGGTTGCTCTTGAGTTCGCCAATCAGTCGCTCGCCCTCGGCACTGGCGCGAATGCGACCGGTGACATCATCGGCGGGAGCACCCAGCAGGATGTGGCGTGCGCGGATACGGTCCGGCGCGCGGAAGCGCTCCTGGTTCTGCGCGTAGTAGCGCCGGCAGTCATCCTCGCTGGGCACTCGATCCTCGATCTCGCGCTCCAGCAGGAGCCTGATGCTGGCCTCCTCCTGCGTCTCCTGGCCAATGACCTGAACTTCATCGACCAGGCCGAGCCGCAGCACTTCCAACCGCAGCAGCTCCCGCACCACCAAGGCGCGGGCGGCATCGGCGCGGGAGCGTTCCGGCGTGATGGCGCGGTGATACTGCATCTCCTGCGCAATCTGCGCTTCGCTGATCGACGTGTCACCGACGAACAGGTAGCACGGTGCGGGTTGGCCAAGCGTGCGCGGACCCTCGCCCTTGGCGTCGTTCTGGTGCTCATGCGCTTCCTGCGTCACTGATTTGGCCGAACCGATGATGGTCAGCGGAATGCGCCGTACGTCTGGATTTGTCCCGCCCATGCTCACGCCCTCGGCCCGTAACGCAATGTCGCCTGACGCTTGCGCACCACCTGGTATGGCCGCCACAGATAGCTGACCGGAATACTCCACACATGGACCAATCGGGTGAATGGCGCAACCAGAAACAGGGTCATGCCGAGAAACACGTGGACCTTGTAGATCCACGAGACACCGGCGATGTAGGCGGCGGCCCCGGGACGGAACGTGACGATGTGCTGCGCCCAGTCGCCAAGCAGGATCATCTCGCCGCCATCCATGTGATGGGATGACACGAAAATCGTGCCCATGCCCAGCACCAGCTGGATGAACAGCAGGATGAGGATCAGCGAGTCGCCTACCGTACCGGTGGCGCGAACCCGCGGATTGGTGAGCCGGCGCACCAGCAGGATGCTGATGCCGATGAAGCAAAACACCGCCGCCACACCACCGACCGACATCGCCAGCAATTGCTTCTGCGGGGCCGTGATCACCAGCGTGTACACCTCATGCGGAGTCAATAATCCGACCAGATGCCCACCGAGGATGATCAGGATTCCTACGTGGAACAGATTGCTGCCGATGCGCATGCCACGACTGGAAAGCAGTTGGCTGGAGCCGGTGCGCCAGGTGTACATGGATCGGTCGAAACGAGCCCAGCTACCGATAAAGAACACCGCCATGGCGATGTATGGATAGAACTGGAAGGCGAACTGGTTGAGATAGTTCATGGCTGCACCTGCGGGGTAACCGTGGAAGGGGGCGCCCGGCGAGTCGCCGGTTTGCAGTTGTCGTCAGGTGCCTCGGCGCCGAATCGAACCATTTCCTCCTCCCATACCCGATCCATGGCCTCGGGAGTGTCGTCGCGCGGTTCCTCGCCGGCACGTTGGCGCAGTGCTGTCAGATCAAGCTTGCCTTCAGCCAGTTCCAGCAAAAGCTCGAACAACACCTGGTAAGGGCTGTCCCGCTCGCCAGCGCGCGCCGCAAGCATGCCAACGATATGGCTGATGTGACCAAGCCAATCCTGCACCTCGTTTTGCGGTCGCTGCGCCAGAAATTCCAACAATAGTGGCAGGTAGTCGGGCAGTTCCCTGGCGGCCAGATCGAAACCCTGCTTGCGATAGGCTTCGATCAAATCGACCATCGCCTGACCTCGGTCGCGCGATTCGCCATGGATATGCTCGAACAGCAGCAGGCTCATCGAGCGGCCACGATCGAACGTCTGCAGCCAGCTGTCCTGAGCGGTAAGCGGATCGGTATCGAGCAGACCCTGCACGAACGCCATCAACCCGGCCCGGCTTGTCTCCGGCAGGCTCGGCTCGTTCACCGCATCGATAAGCTCGTCGCCGTGCTGCCACAATTCGTCCTGTGGATAGTCCAGCAACACGCTGATCAGTTTGAGCACACTCATGAGCTCACCTCATTCTTTTCCTGCCGGTTTGGATGCACGGCATAAGTGGTCGTCTTGCGCTGACTAAACAGATCAGCCGGGCTATCCCCACTGCAGCCGTTGCCAAAGGTGAAGCCGCAGCCACCGCGCTCGCCGAACGCGTCGTTTGCATATTCCCGATGTGCCGTGGGGATCACGAAGCGATCCTCGTAGTTGGCGATAGCGAGGTAGCGGTACATCTCTTCGGCCTGGGCAACGGTGAGGCCCGCCTGCTTGAGAACAGCCAGGTCCTCGACACCATCGACGTTTCTTGCGCGACGCCAGGCCCGCATCGCCATCATGCGTTCCAGCGCACGAACCACTGGCGCTTCATCACCTGCGGTGAGCATGTTGGCGAGATAGCGCACCGGAATACGCAGTGAGGCCACATCGGGCAACTCACCATTCATGCCCAGGCGGCCCCGTTCGGCGGCGGACTGGATCGGCGACAACGGCGGCACGTACCAGACCATCGGCAGCGTGCGGTATTCCGGATGCAGCGGCAGCGCCAGCTTCCAGTCGATCGCCAACTTGTAGACCGGTGATGCCTTGGCCGCTTCCAGCCAGTTGTCCTGGATTCCTTCGGCACGCGCCGCTTCGATCACTTGCGGATCGAACGGATCGAGAAAGATGTCCAGGTGGGCCTGGTACAAATCCTTCTCTGCCGGTACCGACGCGGCTTCCTGGATGCGGTCAGCGTCGTACAGCATCACGCCCAGGTAGCGAATGCGCCCGACACACGTTTCCGCGCACACGGTCGGCTCGCCCATTTCGATGCGCGGGTAGCAGAAGATGCACTTCTCGGACTTGCCGCTCTTCCAGTTGTAGTAGATCTTCTTGTACGGACAAGCCGATACGCACATGCGCCAGCCGCGGCACTTGTCCTGGTCGATCAGCACAATGCCGTCTTCCTCGCGCTTGTAGATCGCGCCCGACGGGCACGCCGACACACACGCTGGATTGAGGCAGTGCTCGCACAGGCGCGGCAGGTACATCATGAACGTCTTCTCGAACGCACCGTAGATCTCTTTCTGGATCGAATCGAAGTTGCGATCCTTGGCGCGCTTGGCGAACTCGGTACCGAGAATCTCCTCCCAGTTGGGGCCCCATTCGATCTTCTGCATGCGCTGACCGGTGATCAGTGAACGCGGGCGCGCGGTAGGCTGGTGCTGGAGGCCTTCGGGCGCCTCGTGCAGGTGCTGATAATCGAAGTCAAACGGCTCGTAGTAGTCATCGATCTGCGGCAGGTCGGGATTGGCAAAGATCTTTGACAGCATCCGCCAACGCCCACCGGCGCGCGGAATCAGCTTGCCGGTGCGAGTACGTACCCAGCCACCGTTCCATTTGTCCTGGTTTTCCCACTCTTTCGGGTAGCCAATGCCAGGTTTGGTTTCGACGTTGTTGAACCAGGCGTACTCGACGCCTTCGCGCGAGGTCCACACGTTCTTGCAGGTGATCGAGCAGGTGTGGCAACCGATGCATTTGTCGAGATTCAGCACCATCGCGATCTGGGCACGAACTTTCATCACACCACCTCCTTGGCGATGGCAGGGACGGGTTCACCATCCAGCCAGTCAACCTTGTCCATCTTGCGTACGATCACAAACTCATCCCGGTTGGTACCGCAGGTACCGTAGTAGTTGAAGCCGTAGGCCAGTTGGGCGTAGCCGCCAATCATGTGAGTCGGCTTGAGCACCACCCGGGTCACCGAATTGTGGATGCCGCCGCGGCTGCCGGTTATCTCCGAGCCCGGGATATTGATGATGCGTTCCTGGGCGTGGTACATCATCGCCATGCCCGGCATCACGCGTTGGCTCACCACGGCACGTGCAGTGATGGCACCGTTGACGTTGAACAGTTCGATCCAGTCGTTGTCCTCGATGCCCGCCTCGCGCGCATCGTCCTCGCTGAGCCACACGATCGGTCCGCCGCGCGACAATGTCTGCATCAACAGGTTATCGCTATAGGTGCTGTGGATACCCCACTTTTGATGCGGCGTGATCCAGTTCAGCAGGATCTCGCGGTTGCCATTGCTGCGCTTGTTGTGCAACGGCTCCACCGTCTTGGTATCCACCGGCGGGCGGTAGCTCATGAAACCCTCGCCGAACGCAATCATCCACTCGTGATCCTGATAGAACTGCTGGCGACCGGTGATCGTGCGCCAGGGAATCAGCTCATGCACGTTGGTGTAGCAGGCGTTGTAGCTGACGTGTTCGTCCTCCAGGCCTGACCAGATCGGCGAGGAGATGATCTTGCGTGGTTGCGCCTGGATGTCGCGAAAACGGATGGCCTCGTGTTCCTTGCCAATGGCCAGGTGGGCGTGTTCACGGCCGGTGAATTCGCTCAACGATTCCCATGCCTTGACCGCCACGTGACCGTTGGTTTCCGGTGCCAGATGCAGGATGACTTCGCAGGCATCGATCGCGCTGTCGATCCGCGGACGGCCCTTGCTGACGCCCTCCTCGGTTACCTTGTGGTTGAGCTCGCCAAGGAATGCCACCTCGTCCTTGGTGTCCCAGTTCATGCCCTTGCCGCCGTTGCCAAACTTGTCGAGCAGTGGTCCGAGCGAGGTGAACTTCTTGTAAAGGTTCGGATAGTCGCGCTCGACCACCGTGATCGAAGGCATGGTCTTGCCCGGGATGGGCTCGCACTCGCCCTTCTTCCAGTCACTGACGCCGAGCGGCATCGCCAGCTCTCCGGGCGTGTCGTGCAGGGTCGGTACCAGCACCACGTCCTGCTCGACCCCGAGCACGCCCGGTGCCATCTCGCTCACGGCATGGGCGATGCCCTTGAAAATATCCCAGTCACTGCGTGACTCCCACGCCGGATCCACCGCCTTGGACAGAGGATGAATGAACGGATGCATGTCAGAGGTATTGAGGTCGTTTTTCTCGTACCAGGTGGCCGTCGGCAGCACGACGTCGGAGTACAACGCCGTGGTGCACATGCGGAAGTCCAGCGTGACCAGCAGGTCGAGCTTGCCCTCGGGCACCTCGTCGCGCCACTTCACCTCTTCCGGCTTGACCGCCCCCAGTTCACCCAGATCCTTGCCCTGCACACCGTGACGGGTGCCAAGCAGGTGCCGCAGCATGTACTCGTGGCCCTTGCCGGACGAGCCGAGCAGGTTCGAGCGCCAGATGAACATCGCGCGCGGGAAGTTCTCCGGCGCGTCCGGATCGGCATAGGCAAAGTCGAGCTTGCCCTGCTGCAACTGCTCGACCACGTAATCGGCCGGTGTCTGGCCGGCCTGCTCGGCAGCCGCCGCGATGTGCAGTGGATTGCGGTCGAGTTGCGGTGCACTCGGCAGCCAGCCCATGCGGATCGCACGCAGATTGAAGTCGGCCTGGCTCCCGCTGTATTTCTCGGGGTCGGCCAGCGGCGACAGGATCTCCTTCATCTCCAGCTTTTCGTAGCGCCACTGGTCGGACATGAAGTAGAAAAACGAGGTGCCGTTCATTTGCCGAGATGGGCGGCTCCAGTCCAGGCCGAACGCCAGCGGTATCCAGCCGGTTTGAGGACGCAGCTTCTCCTGCCCCACGTAATGTGCCCAGCCGCCACCGGTCTGGCCGACGCAACCGCACATGATCAGCATGTTGATCAGGCCGCGGTAGTTCATGTCGTTGTGGAACCAGTGGTTCATGCCGGCGCCGACGATGATCATGCTGCGGCCGTTCGTCTTGGCGGCCGTGTTGGCGAATTCGCGGGCGATCTCGATGACCTCGGCGCGGGGTACGCCGGTGATCTTTTCCTGCCACGCCGGCGTGCCGGGTACGTCGTCATCAAAGCTGCTGGCCACGCTGCCACCGCCGAAACCCCTGTCGACGCCGTACTGCGCCAGCAGCAGGTCGTACACGGTGGCCACCGCCCATTCCTTGCCGTCAGCCAGTTGCAGTTTGCGGATTGGAATGTTGCGCTCAAGCACGTCCTCGAATTTTGAAGCCGTCCAGCGATCGTGCTCGATGCCGCCGAAATAGGGGAAGCTGACGGCTTCAATGCCCTCGTTGAAATCTGCCAGGCTCAGGCGCAGGCGGGTGGCACGACCGGCACTGTCCTTTTCCTCGATGTTCCACTTGCCCTTTTCACCCCAGCGGAACCCGACTGAACCATTCGGCACGGTGATTTGACCGGTGTTCTCGTCCCAGGCAAGAGTCTTCCAGTCAGGATGATTCGTCTCGCCCAGCCCGCCCAGATCGCTGGCGCGCAGGAATCGGCCCGGCACGAGGCGACCATCGGAGCGTTTCTCCAACTGCACCAGCAGCGGCATGTCGCTGTACCGGCGGCAATAGTCGGTGAAATACGGCACCGTTTGGTCAACGTGAAATTCCTTCAGGATCACGTGGCCAAAGGCAAATGCGAGCGCCGCGTCGGTACCTTGCTTCGGGTGCAGCCAGTGGTCGGTGAGTTTGGCCACCTCGGCGTAGTCCGGCGTGATTGCCACCGTCTTGGTGCCGTTGTAGCGCGCCTCGGTGAAGAAATGCGCGTCGGGCGTGCGCGTCTGCGGGACGTTTGAACCCCACGCGATGATGTAGCGACTGTTGTACCAGTCCGCCGATTCGGGCACGTCGGTTTGCTCGCCCCACACCTGCGGCGACGCGGGTGGCAGATCGCAATACCAGTCATAGAACGACAGATTCGCACCGCCAAGCAACGACAGGTACCGTGCGCCGGCAGCATAGGACACCATCGACATTGCCGGAATCGGCGAGAAGCCGACTACCCGGTCGGGGCCGAATTCCTTCGTCGTATAAAGATTGGACGCGGCAATGATCTCGTTCGCCTCCTCCCAGCGCACTCGGGCGAAACCGCCCATGCCGCGCTTGCTCTTGTAAGCCGTGGCCTTGACCGGATCGCTGACGATGCTGGCCCATGCCTCAACCGGCGTCATCGTCTTGCGCGCCTCACGCCACAGGCGCAAAAGGGCGCCACGCACGAGCGGGTACTTTAGGCGATTCGCACTGTACAGATACCAGGAATAGCTGGCACCACGGGGGCAGCCTCGTGGCTCGTGATTGGGCAGATCCGGGCGTGTTCGAGGATAGTCCGTCTGCTGTGTTTCCCAGGTCACCAAGCCGTTCTTCACGTAGATCTTCCAACTGCATGAGCCGGTGCAGTTCACTCCATGCGTCGAGCGCACGATCTTGTCGTACTGCCAACGTGATCGATAACTGTTTTCCCAGTCACGGTTGTCACCCTTGGTGATGCCATGGCCGTCGGAAAATGTCTCGGAGTGACGTTTGAAAAACTGCAATCGATCAAGAAAATAGCTCATGGGAATAACCTGTGTAAGTTGAGTCAATCAACGCGTCGCGTACCGATCAGCAGGGCATCTCTGCACCGCGCCGGAAATACCACCACCAAGTGATTACCAGGCAAGTGAAGTAAAACGCCATGAAGCCGTACAGCGCCACCTCCGGTCCACCGGTCATGGCAATCGACGAGCCGTAGCTCTTCGGAATAAAAAATGCGCCGTAAGCAGCGATGGCAGAACTGAAGCCGATCACCGCTGCCGATTCGATACCCGCCTGCCGTGTCGCAACCTGCTTGCCGGCTTCATCGAGGCTGGCGGAAAGGCGCTCATGCAGGGTGCGGAAGATCACCGGGATCATTCGGAAAGTTGATGCGTTACCAATGCCAGTCAGCACGAACAGTGCCATGAAGCAGCTGAGGAACCCGTAGAAATGGCCGGGCGCGCCTTGGTGTGGAAGGAAGTGCAGCACGCCGAAGACGCCGACGATCATCAACAGGAAAACCCAAAACGTCAGTGCCGCACCACCCATCTTGTCCGCTAGCCAGCCGCCGGCCGAACGCGCCAAGGCACCCACCAAGGGGCCGAGGAACGCGAATTCCATCGCGTTGACGCCAGGAAACTGGGTCTTGATCAGCAGCGGGAAGCCGGCCGAAAAACCGATGAAGGAACCAAACGTCCCGGTGTAGAGCCAGCACATCAGCCAGTTGTGCTTGCGCCCGAAGATCAACGCTTGTTCCGCGAAGGATGATCGCGCCGCCGAGAGGTCGTTCATGCCGAACCAGGCCGCGATGCTGCACAGGATGATGAACGGCACCCAGATGAAACCCGCGTTTTGCAGGTATACCTGATGGCCACTTGCGGTCAGTTGCGGCCCACCCAGCAGGGGACCGAAAACGCCCGCTGAAACTACCAGCGGTATCACGAACTGGGTGACCGATACGCCGACATTGCCGAGGCCGGCATTCATACCCAGCGCATAACCCTGCTTGGCCCGCGGAAAAAAGAACGAGATATTCGACATCGATGAGGCGAAGTTGCCGCCACCGAGGCCGCACAACACGGCGATCGCCACAAACTGCCAGTAGGGTGTAGCCGGATTCTGCACCGCAAAGCCGATCCACACGGACGGAATCAACAATGAGGCTGTGGAAATCGCCGTCCAGCGACGACCACCCACCAGCGGCACCACGAACGAATAGAAGATGCGAAGCGTCGCGCCGAGAAAACCGGGCAAGGCAGCCAGCCAGAACAATTGGTTTGTACTGAACTTGAAGCCGATCTGCGGCAAGCTGACTGTCACCGCAGAGAACATCATCCAAATTGCAAACGCGAGCAGCAGGGCCGGGATGGAGATCGCCAGATTGCGGTTGGCGACATGACGGCCTGATGCGACCCAGAAAAGGGGGTCTTCCGGATACCACTCGCTGATAAGTGCTCCCGCTTTCAGGGGGGGCCCGCCGGTTGAAACGCTCATCTATCGATCCTGTTGGATTTTGAAGTTCCGTCACGCAGGAATATGGAGCACGTCTCTGACGGCTCCATCAATTTGTTGACCGAAGCCTAGATGAGCGGTGCCGCAGCATCATTGATCCTGATCAACCAGGTTAATCATGACCATAATGGTACTGATTCAAGTGCATTGGCATGGCTTCGACTGGGAAATGAGCGCAGTCGCTGTTTTGCTTGGATCTAAACCATCGATGGACGTTGGAGCGCGGCCGAGGCGCGTGCAACCGAGCGGATGCAGATGCGTCGTCCTGCCACGGCAATTTCACTTCGCTGGGAAAGCCAATCTCACCATGGCTCAGAACGGATCGTTTTGACTTGGCCCGGCTTGGGCCAGGGTGGCGCAATCCCTCACGCCTCTTGCTACCGGAGGCGGCTCGAAGCCTACTTGTTCCCCTGACACTCGACGGTTTGATCAGCGCTCCCTCTCGGAAAACCCGGGGGACCAGCAACAGCGCATGGCACAGACTCGTGCGGTAGCAACGGATCTCAGTAGTTGCTGAGCCAACCGTTCGCCGCACTGGACCCTCCGCTGCGTGCACGCATGCGCGAGGGGTTGATGGCGCTGCAGTCACAACTGAAGCTGCAAATGCTGATGATCACGCATGATCCGGCTGACGTCGAAGCGCTGGC
>JBAZRB010000004.1:0-265306 GCA_041663105.1 Rhodanobacter sp. | reverse complement strand
GCAAGAAATGGACGATGCCGATCCGCGACTGGAAGGCTGCCTTGAACCGCTTTACGATCCAGTTCGAGGGGCGCCTTCCTCAGCGGTAACTCAAACTCCGTTTACACAAAATTCTGTACACCCTCGCGTCATTCGGCTGGACGTCACCGATCCGTCTCTGATTGCCGAGGCGGTGGAACAAATCGGTGAGCTCGACATTCTCGTCAACAACGCGGGAGTGAACCCCGGCAGCGAAAACATCACTGACACCGGGATCGAGCAGCTGCGCACCGCCTACGAAACCAATGTCTTCGGCCTCATCGCCGTCATCCAAAGCTTCCTCCCTGCGTTGAGACGATCCGCACACCCGCGCATCGTCAACGTGTCCAGCGGCACCGGGTCACTGACCTGGAGTAGTAGCTCCAACCCACAGTTTGACTGGGAACGAGTCCAAGGCCGTGGCCTCGCCTACCGAAGTTCCAAGGTTGCAGTCAACGCGGTCACTGTGCTCACCGCTCAGGCCGTCGGTAAGGACTTCAAGGTCAACGCGCTAGCACCAGGTCTGCGCCGAACGAACCTCATCCCCGGCATGTCTGTCGGCGGTGACCCTGCCGAGGCCGCCACGGCAGCGGTTCGTCTCGCGCTCCTCCCGGACGACGGGCCCACTGGAGCGCTCTGGTCGTGGGACGGCACCCGCGTCCCCTGGTAGTCGATGCAGCTTACCGTCATCGGCTCGCCCGATAGCCGGAGGATAACAGGGCCGGTCACTCAGGCACCTAGACTAACTGCCCCGAAACGGCCGTTCGCCACTGACCGCTTTGGGTCGGCTTCGGCCGTTAACAAAACGGCCGGATCGACACATGGATCGAACGTGTGTCGCTTGGTCGCGCCAGGTTCGACGCCATCGCTTCAGCCGCCCATCAAGTACCCCAGCTTGTGCTCCCGCGGCAGTTGCTTGATCGCCCATTCCGCCTTCGATGCGCTCGAACGATCCGGATACTCGCGAAAGCCCAGTAATCGCAGCGGCGGATTGGCGCGGGTGTAGCGGGCGCCGCGGCCGGCGACATGGGCGGCGTAGCGGGCGTCCAGGTGGTTGGTGATGCCGGCGTACCAGCTGCCGTTGCGGCATTCGATCAGGTACAGGCACCAGACGCCATCAGTGAGTGTCGGTGTGGCTGGCGTGCTCAATAGGGCGTGCCCTCGCGGCGCTGCCCTTGCAGGGCGCGGGCATACCATTCGAATTCGTCGAGGAAGCGGTTGAGGGTGCGGCTGACGTGTTCGTTCTGCGGCTTGCCTTCTTCGTCCAGCGCGGAGGCGATGCGCGGAATCGGGCATTCGCTGGAGATGCTTGGCATGCCCAGCTCGGCCAGGGTGGTGCGCAGGGCGACGGCAGCGCGCACGCCGCCGAACATGCCGGCGGAGTAGCAGACGATGCCTGACGGTCGCCAGAAGTATTCCTCGAGGAAATGATCAAGCAGGTTTTTCAGCGCCGGTGGAATGCCGTGGTTGTACTCGGCGCTGACGATCAGGAAGCCGTCGACGCGGCGGTAGAGCGTGGCCAGTCGCTCCAGGTTGGCGGGTGCCGTGCCGGCCTCGTATTCCTTGTACATGCAGTCGAGCAGGGGTAGCTGCAGTTCCATCGGATCGACCAGCTGCGCCTCGTGGCCGCGCGCTTCGAGGGCCTGCATCACCAGCCGCGCGGCGCGGATTCCCATGCGCTCGCGCCGCACGGAGCCCAGCAGGACGGCGATGGACAGAGGGGCATTCTCGGTGGTCATGGCGTGCTCCGTGGCAGGGTGTCGGCTGAGCAGCGTGCTGGCGCGACAAGCGAAGGGTCATCAGATTACTCTGCCGCACCACTTGCACGAAACGAGGTTCGCCATGTCATTGAAGGTATGTATCGCCGGGGCGACCGGTTGGGCCGGCTCCGAGCTGGCACGCGGTATGGCGGGTGTCGACGATCTCAGTCTGGTGGCTGCGGTGGCACGCCGGCATGCGGGGCAGGTGCTGGGCACGGTACTGGGCGAACCGAGCTTGGTGACACCGATCTTCCGCACCGCCGCCGAAGGCCTGGCGCAGCCCTGTGACGTGTTCGTGGAATACACACGACCGGACAGCGCCAGGGCGAACATCATCGCTGCGCTGGAGCATGGTGCGCATGTTGTAGTGGGCACGTCGGGCCTGAGTGATGACGACTACGCGCAGATCGACGCGTTGGCGCGCGAACGGCAGCGGGGCGTGCTGGCCTGCGGCAACTTTGCGCTGACCATGGTGCTGCTGCAGAAATTTGCGGTGATGGCGGCGAAATACATCCCGCAGTGGGAGCTGATCGACTACGCCAGCGCGGGCAAACCCGATGCGCCCAGCGGCACGGTGCGCGAACTGGCCAACCGGCTCGGTCAGGTGCGCCAGCCGACCTTGCAGGTACCGATCGAGCAGACCATGGGCGAACCTGCCACGCGGGGCGGCAACCTGGCCGGTAGCCAGGTGCATGCAGTGCGGCTACCGGGTTTCGTGATTGGCGCCGAGGCGATCTTCGGCATGCCCGACCAGACCCTGAGCCTGCGTCACAACGCCGGCAACAGCGCGAAGCCTTATGTGGACGGTGCGTTGCTGGCGATCCGCAAGGTGTCCGGCCTCATCGGTCTGCATCGAGGCCTGGATACGGTGCTGGATCTCTGACCGCTGGCCGCTCAGGCCGGCGGAGCAAGCCGTGCGTGCCGCTGCCACGAGCCGAGCAGCCACGACACGCCGATGCAGATCGCGAACGCGACCAGCCAGCGCCCGGCCAGCGGCTGCAGCGCGGGCAGGGCGGTGCTGAGCGGTGACAGCCAGGCCTGGCCATACAGCACCGTCACTACGGCGGCGGCGAGCGCCATCAGGATACCCAGCGCGAGCGTCAGCCCGCGCTCGAAACGGATATCCGCGGCCGGCGTGGGAGTTGCTGCGACCTGGGCCGCGAGCTGCTGCGCAAAGTCGATCGGCAGTGCCGCGTCCAGCGGTGCGCGCAGCACGCGGGCGACTCGCCGGTAGCGCCGCACACGTGCATCGTCGGCCGCCGGATCGAGTTGCAGTCGCTCACGCCGCATGGCCTCTTCCTGCGCCAGCCATTCGCGCTCGTGCGCGCTGTCGGCAAACGGTGGGGTCGTATCGTCCATGTCGTCGATGTGGTGATTCATGCAGCAGCTCCCGTCCGGGTTTCGAGCACGTCGCGCAGGCGCAGCCGTGACCGGAACAAGTGACTCTTGATGGTGCCGCTGGGCAGTCCGGTGATCTGCGCCATCTCGGCAATCGGGGTTTCCTCGAGGTAATACAACGTCAGCAGGGTCCGTTGCAACGGCGGCAGGGCGTCGATCGCCAGATGCAGTTGCCGCGCGAGTTCCTCGTCGGCACAGGCAGTCTCGAGGTCGAAGCCGTCACTGACCTGCTCGATCGGGGAATCATCGTCATCCCCGGTGTGGTCGAGCAGGGGGATGCGCTTGTGCTGCAGATGACGCAAGGCGATGGTGTAGGCGACGCGACCGATCCACGATTTCAGCGCACTGTCGTGGCGGTATTGGTGCAGACATTGGTGTACGCGCAGGAACGTGTCCTGGCACAGGTCGCGCGCATCCTCTGGGTGCCGCACCATGCGATAGACGATATGCCAGCACAGCCCCTGATACTCGCGGATCAGGCGCTCGAACGCGCCCGGCCGCCGGGCCAGTACGGCGTCGACCAGTGCCCGGTCATGCAGGTGAATGTCATCCATGGCGCAAGAGATACGTGCATCGGCCAGGCGGTTGCAAGTGACTTGCTGCAACCGCCCGAGCTGCGCACGTATCTATGGCCTTGACCGTCCACTCACCAAGGAGCAATTCATGAACTTCGGCGACTTTATCCCGATCAGCCTCTTCATCTGCATCACCTATGCGATCAAGGTTGTGATGGACGCCCGCACCCGCAGCCGCATGATCGGCGCCGGGGGCTCGGAAGAGCTGGTCAACTCGCTCATGCGCGATGAAGAGCTGCGGCGGCGGCAATCATCCCTGCGCTGGGGCATCGTGCTGGTTTCGGTCGGCGCCGGCTTCGGGCTGATCCAGTGGTTCGGCTGGCAGGAGGTGACGCCGGGCATGGTCGCGGTGCTCGCTGGCGCCACCGGTCTGGGCAACCTCGCGTTTTTCGCCATCGCCCGCAGGCTGGGTTGAGCCGACGCACGGGGTCCGTCGGCGGTGCTTCCATCAGTCATCTTTGCCTAGTCATCGGTGCATGTTAGGTTCTCGGGGACGGGCAGGGGTTGCCCGATGACTGGGGGACATGCATGTCAGCAGCGAGCGTTCGCGTCGAGTCCGTGACCAAGCGGTTTTCCGGACACACGGCGGTCAACAATCTTTCGATGGAGGTCGCCAGTGGCGGCATCTACGGCCTGCTCGGGCCCAACGGCGCGGGCAAGTCGACCACGATCCGGCTGATCATGGGCATCCTTGAGCCGGATCAGGGCAGGGTGGTGCTGTTCGGCTCAGACCATGGCAGCCGCAAACTGTCGCAGCGCATCGGCTATCTGCCGGAAGAGCGCGGGCTGTACAAGAAGATGAAGGTACTCGATCACCTGATCTTCCTCGGTGAAACCAAGGGTATTTCGCGCACCGATTCACGCCGTCGTGCGCACAACTGGCTGGAGCGCCTCGGCGTCAGCGACTGGGCCTTGAAGAAGGTCGAGGACCTGTCCAAGGGCATGCAGCAGAAAGTGCAATTTGCCGGCGCGCTGCTGCACGAGCCCGAACTGGTGATCCTCGATGAACCGTTCTCCGGGCTGGACCCGGTCAACGCGCAGGTGATGAAGGACATTGTGGTCGCGATCGCCGCCGAAGGCCGCACGGTGCTGTTCTCCACCCATGTGATGGAGCAGGCCGAGCGCATGTGCGATCGCATCGCCATCATCGCCCGTGGCGAGATGGTAGTCAGTGGCACGGTGGCACAGGTCAAGGAGGATTTCGGCGGGCGTCATGTGGCGCTGGGCTTCACCCACGACAAGCAGCGTGCGGAGGCGATCCTTGCCGACCGTTCGCTGATCGCCCATCTCGATGATTACGGCGCCAGCGCCGAGCTGCAGATGGCCGAGGGCGCCGACCCGGAGCAGCTGCTTGCCGCGCTGGTGCGTGAAGGTGTGGGCCTGCGCCGGTTCGAAGTGGTCGAGCCGTCGCTGCATGCCATTTTCATTGCCAAGGTCGGCGCCGATGTCGCCGTCGCGCCCGCCCGCGCAGGAGCTGCCGCATGAAGAAGATCATTGCCGTCGTCCGCCGCGAATTCGTCGAGCGGGTGCGTACCAAGGCGTTCGTGATTTCCACCGTCATGCTGCCGGTGTTCATCGTGCTGATGGCGGTGTTGCCGGGCCTGATGATGAGCGGCACCGACCGCACCAGCCGGGTGGCGATGGTGGATGCCTCCGGCATCGACCTGGGCCAGCCGGTTCGTGAAGCGATGCTGGCGGAGAAACTCAGCGACAAGCCCGATGCCAGGCCGCGCTACAGCGTGCAGGTATTTCCGGCCAGCACGGCGGAGCTCGCCTCGGTGCGCGACGGGCTGATCGGCAAGACAGGCTTTTCCAAGAACAAGCAGCAGGACACCTGGGACGGCGTGATGGTGCTCACCGCCGACACCCTGGCCAGCGGCAAGCTGGAATACTACGGCGGCAATGTCGGTGCGGTGCAGTCGATGTCGCAGTTGCAGCGCACCGTGTCGAATGCGCTGGCGACCGTGCGGCTGGGCAAGTCCGGCGTGGATGCGGCGCTGGTCAAGAAGGCGATGGCCGCGGCCGACATGGACACCACCAAGGTGTCCGACGGCAAGCTCACCGGGCAGAGTGGCAAGGACTCGTTCCTGATCGCTTATTTCATGGGCTTCATCCTGTACATCTCGATCCTGCTCTACGGCCAGCAGACGATGACCTCGGTGATCGAGGAAAAGACCTCGCGCATCATGGAGGTGTTGACCTCGTCGTTGACTCCGTTCCAGATGCTGCTGGGCAAGGTGCTCGGCGTGGGCCTGGCCGGTCTCACCCAGATGGCGATCTGGGGTGGCTCCGTGTTCGTGGTGAGCAGCAAGGGCGCCGAGATCGGCTCCATGCTGGGGATGGGTGCCGATGCCGTGCAGCAGTCGCCGATACCGTCGATGCCGCCGGGCCTGCTGGTGGTGTTCCTGCTCTACTTCGCGCTGGGCTTCCTGCTCTACGGCGCGCTGTACGCAGCGATCGGTGCGATGTGCAACACGATCCAGGAGACCCAGCAGTACGCCATCTTCGTCACCGTGTTCATCATCGTCGGTTTCTTTTCCGTATTCAGCCTGATCAAGGACCCGACCGGCGGACTCGGCGTGACCATGTCCTACATCCCGTTCTTTGCGCCGTTCACGATGCCGGTGCGCTGGTCCATGAGTTCGGTACCGCCGCTGGAGCTGGCACTGTCGCTGGGCTTGATGGTGGTCACCCTGCTGGCCTGCGTATGGCTGGCCGCGCGCATCTATCGCACCGGCATCCTGATGTACGGCAAGAAGCCGTCGTGGGGCGAGCTGTGGCGCTGGATCAGGGCCTGAACGGAGATCTGTAGGAGCGCACCCTGTGCGCGATGCTCTTCGCTCTTGTCGACATCAAAAGCATCGCGCACAGGGTGCGCTCCTACAGAATGATCAGCCCAGCGGTTGATCGAACAGATCGGCTTGCGCCTGGTAGCTGTCGCGATCGACGAAACCGGACAGGCCGACTCCGACCAGCCGATAGCGCTCGTCGCTGTCGCGCTCGACCCGCTCGCGCAGGGCACAGGCGATGTCGCCCAGTTCGCTGGCCGAGCGCGGTTGTTGCGGCGCGGTCAGGCTGCGGGTCAGCGTGCGGAAATCCGAGGTCTTCAGCTTCAGCACCACGGTGCGCGCCAGCCGTTCGTGCTCGCGCAGGTAGCCGGCCCAGGCCTTGTCGGCGAGCCGGCGGATATGCGGCTCGAGTTCGTCCAGCAGCAGGTCGTGCTCGAAGGTGTCCTCGGCGGAAATCTGCACGGTGGGCCGCTCCGGTTGTACCGGGTGCTCGTCGATGCCCTGCGCCAGCTCATGCAGGCGCAGGCCCCAGCGGCCGAAGCGCATCTCCAGCGCGGCCAGTTCGTGCGCGCGCAGGTTGCCGACGGTACGGATACCCAGTTCGGCCAGCTTCGCCTCCATCACCTTGCCCACGCCCGGCAGCCGCCCCACCGGCAGCGGCGTGAGAAAGGCCTCGATCTGGTGTGGACGGATCACGCACAGGCCATCGGGCTTGTTCCAGTCCGAGGCGATCTTGGCCAGAAACTTGTTCGGCGCCACGCCAGCCGAGGCGGTCAGCGCGGTCTCTTCGCGGATCGCCGCGCGAATCGCCTCGGCGGTGGCAGTGGCCGAGGGCAGGCTGGTGTGGGTCAGCGTGACGTCGAGATAGGCCTCGTCCAGCGACAGCGGTTCGATCAGCTCGGTATGCCGCGCGAAGATCTCGCGGATCTGCCGCGACACCGCCTTGTATCGCGCAAAATCCGGTGGCACGAATACCAGCTGCGGGCACAGCCGCTCGGCGCGCAAGGCCGGCATCGCCGAGCGCACGCCGAACACGCGCGCCTCGTAGCTGGCCGCGCACACCACCGAGCGCGCCCCGCGCCAGGCCACCGCCACCGGCTTGCCGCGCAACGAGGGGTCGTCACGCTGCTCCACCGACGCGTAGAACGCGTCCATGTCGACATGCAGGATTTTTCGGGGTGGCAAGGGCACGCGGCGGACCAGCGGGGGAACGGGCTTGATTCTAGGTTCTGGCGCGCGTGCCGGCGAGAGTTATGGCGCCGACATCACATCCAGTTCGCGGGCGGCTGACTAGTCTGGGCCGCATCAGCCCACGCAGCGCAGGCGCCAGCCGTTGGAAATCGCCAGCGCGATGCATGCCCGAGCCGCGTCGCCATCGAGTCGTGATCACTGCATGAGCATGTCAGCCAGTCATCGAAACGCCGCCGCCCAAGGCGCCTCTCCGGCATCATCGACCGTGGCGCAGGCGTTCGAGGCGTTCATCGCCAAGCAGGCGTTTCCCTGTCTCGGTGCCAAGGCGGCATCGGCGCACGATTCGATCACCCTGATCGAAGCCGGCGACCTGCGCGACGACCATTTCGATGTTGCGGTGGTGGCCGACGTGCAGGCGTTCGCCGCACGCGCCCAGGCCGATACGCTGTTCACCAGCTTCGTCGTGCTGTTTGCGCCCGCGCCAGGCATGGACGAGCAGGCGTTCGAGCAGGCGATGTGGCAGCGCCTGCAGGCGTGGCACGCGATCGACCATCAGCAGTTCCGGTGGGATTCACAGGTCAGCGACGATCCGGCGGCGGCGAACTTCAGTTTCAGCCTTGGCGGCAGCGCGTTCTACGTGATCGGCCTGCACCCCGGCGCAAGCCGGCCGGCGCGGCGCTACCGGCAGCCGGCACTGGTCTTGAACCTGCACAGCCAGTTCGAGCAACTGCGTACCGACGGTCGTTATGAGGCGCTGCGCGCTGCCATTACCGCACGCGACATCGCGCTTTGCGGCTCGCGCAATCCGATGCTGGCCGAACACGGCAAGGCGCCCGAAGCGCGTCAATACAGCGGGCGGGCGGTGGGCGAACGCTGGGTCTGCCCATTCCATGCTCAGGGTGGCCGCCAATGATTCACGTCATCGCACCCCGCAGCGGCGTGGCCTTTCTGCTCAAGCGTGGCGAGCGGCTGAAGGTGATCGACCCGCAAGGCGAGCAGGTGGCCGACCTAGTCGCGTTCAATCGCGATGACACCGGCGAAGCGATCTCCTCCGGCCGCAGCATCGACTACGCCAGCAAGATCTATCTGAGTACCGGCGACCCGATCTACTCCAATCGCAGCCGGGTCATGCTGCGCATTGTCGAGGACACCGTGGGCCGTCACGACTTCCTGCTGTCGCCGTGTTCGGCCGAGATGTTTCGCATCATCTATGGCGATGCCCAGCCGCACCGCGGCTGTTTCGGCAACCTGGCCGAGGCGCTGGCGCCGCATGGTGTTGCCGCGGATGCCATCCCCACCGCGTTCAACGTGTTCATGAATGTGCCGGTGGATGCGGCGACTGGAGAGATCCGGGTCGAGCCGCCGCTGAGCCGGGCCGGTGACTACATCGTGTTCGAGGCGCAGATGGATCTGCTGATCGGGCTCACCGCGTGTTCCGCCGGCCAGTCCAACAACTTTGCCTACAAGCCGATCCACTATCAGGTGCTCAGCCATGAATGAGCATGTAGCCCGTGCCGCCAGCGGTAAGCTCGCGCGCACGCCGGTGCCGGTGGTGGGTCGCATGGAGCGCCTGCCGAAGTGGCTCAACCTGGTGCCGATGCTGCTGCAATGGGCGTGGCTTGGCCTGCGTTATCGCAGTCTCACCTTGCCCTCATGCGCCAATCCACAGATCACCGCCGGGGGCCTGGTCGGCGACACCAAGTCGGAGTATTTCGCCGGCATGGGTGCCCATGCACGGTCGCGCGTGGCGCCGTACACCTTGCTGCGGATGGCGGGGGTCGATCAGCTGGCCGCCGCGATGTCGGCGATGCGCGAGGCGGGCCTCCACTTTCCGGTGGTGGCCAAGCCCGAGCTGGGCTGGTGCGGCTTTGGCGTGCGCCGGATCGATGACGCGCTGGAACTGGCCGACTACCTCGCGCGCTACCCGCCGGGTGAGTCGCTGATGTTGCAGCGCTATCTGGATGAGCCGGGTGAGGCCGGCCTGTTCTACGTACGCCACCCCGAACAGGCGCAAGGCCGTGTGCTCGGCATCCTGCTGCGGCACTACCCGCAAGTGGCGGGTGACGGGGTGAGCACGATGGCGCAATTGATCGCCGCCGATCCGCGCCTGCGCCGCGTGCAGCGTCGTCCGCACGAGCACGTCCTGCACTACAACCCGCACCGTATTCCGTCCCACGGAGAGGTGGTTCGCCTGTCGCTGATCGGCTCGACCCGGGTCGGCGGGCGCTACGAGGATGCGACCGCCCAGGCCACCAGCGAGTTGTTGGCTGCGGTGGAAGCGGTGGCGAGCGACATGCCGTCATTCCACATCGGCCGCTTCGACGTGCGCTACCGCAACCTGCAGGAGCTGCGCGCCGGCCGCTTCACCATCATGGAAATCAATGGTGCCGGCTCCGAGGCCGTGCATGCGTGGGACCCCAAATATTCGCTGCGTGAGGTCTACCGCATGGTGTTCGCCAAGCAGCGGGAGCTGTTCGCCCTGGGCGACTGGCAGCGTGCCCGTGGTCATCAGCCCATCGGCTTGCTGGCGCTGGCGCGACATCATCTGCATCAGCAACGGCTGATTCGCCGTTACCCTCCGTCCAACTGAGCTCGTCCGCCGCGTCGCCGGCTCAGTTCGAATGCGCCCCATGCCAGGCTTCCCAGCGCGAACGGCAGCAGGCTGTAGATCAATCGATAACACAGCATCGCGGCCAGCAATTCGGCACGTGCCTGCGCCGGAAACGAGGCCAGCATGATCGTCTCGAATACGCCCAGCCCGCCCGGTGAATGGCTGACGATGCCGGCCACCACCGCGCCGATATAGACCGGCAGAAAGTCGACAAAGGGCGGCGCCACGGCGGCCGGCAGCAGCACATACAGGGCAGTGATCGCGGCCAGCATCTCCACCCCACCCATCAGCATCTGCAGCGCGGCGGTGCTGGCGCGCGGGAATCGCAATGTCCAGCCGAACACGCTCAGCGTGCGTGGTTGCCGGCCCAGCCACAGCAGCAGCGCAACCAGCAGCAACAGCAGCGCGCCGCCGGGCCAGCGGCCCCAGCCCTGGGTGATTTCCGGCTGCCAGCACAGTGCGCCGGTGATCACCACGGTAAACCCCAGCCCCACACCGATCCCGACCAGACTCACGATGCGCGCCACGTCGCTTACGCCCACACCGGCCGTGGCATAGATGCGATAGCGCACCGCGCTGCCGGTGAAGGCATGAAAGCCCAACGTGTTGGAGATGCCCTGGGTCACCGCGCCGGCGAAAGCTGCCAGCTTCGCCGGGACGCGCCGCTGCACCACCATGTGCGCAGCCAGCACGTCGAACAGCGCCAGCATGGCGAAGCTGCCAAACGTGGCCAGCAGCGACCAGCCGATACTGCGCGCCGGCAACTGCGACCAGGCCACCGCCACGTCATGCCAGGCGATATGCCCGAGGTAGCGATGCATGATCCACCCGGCCACCGCGATCATCGCCAGCGACACTGACCAGGAAAGGAAGTGCCAGCGGCGCGATGGCCTTGCCGTTTCGGTGGGTGGAGGCTTGGCAGGCATGCGCGGATGGTCGTGGCTGGGCAGCAGCTTGTCCATCAGCGGCGAGCCGACGCACTGACCAACGGCTTCAGTCCGCCGCAGCGCTGATATATACCCAGGCCTGGATGCCGGAGGCCAGGGTGACGGCGACGCGGCAGTAATCGTCGACCTCGTAGGTATCGGCTCGGGCCAGCTCGTCGGCGCTGATGCGCAAGACGGTGCCTGCCACCTCATCCTGCATCAGGCCGGTGGGGTGAACGATCGGATGATGACTGGCGCCGCTGGTGGCGACCACCTGCGGATCGTCGATGCGGATCAGCTCGCAGCGATAGCCGGGCAGGCGGTCGGGCTGGCCGGCAAGCAGACGGCCAAACGTGGCCAGTTGCACGGCGGGAGTCTGCAGCGTGCCGTAGGAGAACAGGTTTTCCGAAAGACCTGCCGCTCGCGGTGGCAGCTTGTCGAGGTGATCCGCCAGCTGCTGCGCGAAGCGCTCGGCCGCCTGCGGCTGTTCGGCGAGGAACAGGAACGGCTCGATCATTTCCAGCTCCATGATCAGGAACTGGCCAGCGCTGATCACGCCGTCGACCCGCACATAGCCCTGATCAGCGTGTCCGATGGCAGCGACCACGGCGAGCGCCTTTGCCGCGGCCGCCAGCGTCTCGGCGTTCGGCCGCATCGGCTCGGTGCTGCCGCCGTATTCGCTCTGCACGCGGTAATCGCCAGCGACAGGGCGTTTGATTACCGCGTGGCTGAATTCGCCACCGAAATACAGCAATGACCATTCGCCATCGCTGACGATTTCCGCCACGAATGGTTGCACCAGGTAGTCGAATTGCGGCGGCAACTGCGCCACCGCCTGCATGAATGCGGGTTCGCCGACGGTGCCGCGCAGCGTATGCCAGGCGCCACCGCTGATGGTCGGCTTGATCACCACCTGCTGCCTCGCCGTCGTCGCCAGCACGTCAGGCAACGCGCGCGCGCTCGCGAGCCGGGTCGGGATGATCGCCACCCCGTGCCGGGCCAGTTCGAGCAGGTAGCGCTTGTCGCTGTTCCAGCGCAGCAGCGCGCTGTCGTTGATGGTGGGAATGCCCAGCGCGTCGAGTCGATCCAGCCACGCCAGAAACCCCGCGTGCTGCTTGAAGTAATCCCAGATCGTGCGGATCAGCACCGCATCAAAAGCCGACCAGTCGACCGCCGGGTCATTCCATACGCATACCACCAGATCGACACCGCGTCGTTCCAGCGCGGCAGCCCACTCCGCATCGTCGGGCTGGATCGCAGGGTAGTCCGCGGAAGTGGCAACGGCGAGCCGGTGGGTGAGAGGGCGATCAGACATGGAGATATATCGAGAAGTGGAAGGTGTGGCTGCGGAGTGTGGCGCATGGGCGAATGTCTGCGCACCTCACGGCAGTATCTGCCTGGCACCGTGGGCCAGGTTTCAGTGCGCGATGCGACAGTCATCTCAGAGCAGGGTGTTGCCCCGGCGCGGCTAAAAAACGCATTGATGATTCAGGACTGGCCGAAACGGTGCTTCCAATGTCATCTTAGCGGCCATGACCACCGAACCCAGCCAGACCTACGTCCGCCGCCTCAACACCTGGGATGCCGCGATGATCGTGATCGGCGGCGTGATTGGCGCGGGTATCTTCCGCACGCCGGCCACCGTGGCCGAGCGCACCGGGTCGGGTGCGCAGGTGCTGTTGCTGTGGGCGATCGGCGGGCTGCTTACCCTGGCTGGCGTGCTTTGCTACGCCGAGCTTGGTGCACGTCGGCCGCAGGCGGGTGGCACCTATGTGTACCTGCGCGAGGCTTTTGGCAAGCTGCCGGCGTTCCTGTTCGGCTGGACCATGGCGCTGATCAACTACCCCGGCAGTGTGGCGGCGGTGGCCACCACCTTCGCCGACTATTTCTGCGCGGCGATCGGATTGCCGGCGGTCTACATCAAGCCGGTGGCGGTGGGCGCGATCGCCTTTATCGTCGGGGTCAACCTGTTCGGCATCCGCGCCGGTTCGATCGTGCAAAATATTTTCACCGTGCTGAAGCTGGCGGCGATCGCCTTGCTGGTGGTGGTCGGGCTGGTGCTGGCGCATGGCCATCTCGGTCTGGTGCTGGCCACGGATACCGCGCATCCGGTGCCCTCCGGCGCGTTTCTCGGCGCGCTGCTGCCGGTGCTGTTCGCCTATGGCGGCTTCCATTACCTCAACGACCTCGCCGGCGAAGTGCGCAATCCGCAGCGCACCCTGCCGCGCGCGCTGGGCATGGGCATGGCCGGCGTGGTGGCCTGCTACGTGCTGGTCAACGTCGCCTATCTCGCCGGACTCGGTCATGCGGGGCTGGCCGCCAGCCACGCGCCGGCGGCCGACCTGATGCGCCGTTTGTTCGGCGAACGCGGCGCCACCGTGATCGCGGTGGGCATCGCCTGTTCCACCTTCGGTTACTGCAACATCGCGATCGCCGGTGGCGCGCGCGTGCTGCAGACGATGGGCGCGGACGGCATGTTCTTCAGCGCGGTGGGGCGGATCGAGTCGCGCACCCGCGCGCCGCAGATCGCGCTGGCGGTGCTGGGGCTGTGGGCGATCGTGCTGACCCTGTCCGGCAGCTTCGGCCAGTTGCTCGACTACACCACGGTGGGCGAGTGGCTGGCGCATGTGTTCGGCATTGCCACGCTGTTCTGGTATCGCCACCACTTCCACGACCAGCCTTCGCCGTACCGGGTGCCGCTGTATCCGCTGTTGCCGATCCTGTTCGTGGTGACCGTGCTGGGGGTGATCGTGGCCACGGCGATCCATACGCCGCGCGACGCCGGCATGAGCCTGTTGATCATCGCGCTGGGCGTGCCGGTGTATGCGGCCTGGCAGTATTGGTCGCGCCGCCATCCGACGTAACCGGCATTCACCGATGGCGTCGTCATAATGGTGGCCACTCTCTACTGGTAGTGCGTCGATGAAACGTCATCTTCTGCTGATCTGGTTGTGTCTGGGCCTGTTGGGCGGCTGTCAGGCGGCGGTGCCGCCGGGTTTGCCTGATCTGGCCGGTCCGTCGACGGCAGCCGGTGTCAGCCTCGACCAGGTCCGCCGTGTCGGAGCGGTCGAGCACGCCAGCGACGGCGTGGCGCAGCAGCGCTACGCGTTCCAGCCCTCGGCGCATCCGCAGATCGTGTTGACGCCCGCCAGCGGCGCCTGGGACTGGTCCAGCCAGGGCGAGCTGCGCCTGCGCGTGCAGAACGCGATGCCGTGGGCGGTGACCCTGCACGTCGAGATCGACGGCGCGGCCGCGGGCCAGCAGTTGCAGGCCACCGTGGGTGTTCCCGCCGGGCCGGCGCAGACTCTGGTGATTCCGCTGCAGGCCACCTCGCCGCGGGCGCAGGGCATGCAGGTTGGGCCGCCGATGCCGTTTGACGATCATGGCCAGTCGACCCTGCTGGCGACCACGGTGCAAGGCCAGCTTGATCTGCACAAGATCCGCGCGATCCGGCTGGAGGTGCCCGCGCCGCAAGCGGAGCAGGCCCTGCTGTTCGGTCGGGTGGAGACCACGCCGGGCACGACGACACTGCATGACGCCTATACCGACATCGTCGACCGCTACGGCCAGTTCACCCGTACCAGCTGGCCCGAGAAGATCGCCACCGATGCGGCCCTGCAGGCGGCCGTGAAAGCCGTCCCAGGAGCCCAGCTGGCGAGCGGACTTGATGTCTACGGCGGACGTCTGGACGTCCATGGCCTGAGCAGGAGCGGCTGGTTCCATACGCAGAAACTCGACGGGCGCTGGCAACTGGTCACGCCCGATGGTCATGCCTTCTTTTCGCTGGGGGTAAACGCGGTGGTGCCTGATGGTGGGCGCAGCTATGTGGAAGGGCGAAAGTTCATGTTCCGCGACCTGCCGCCGGACAGCGGGGAATGGGCCGCGTTCTATGGCAGCAGCGACAGCCGCCGCCCGGATCGTGCCGCCAGTGCGGGCATCGGCGACAACCATGGCCGCTGGTTCGACTTCTACGCGGCCAACCTGTATCGCGTCGACGGCAAGAACTGGCTCGCCGCCTGGCGCACCCGCACGCTCGATCGCCTGCAGGCCTGGGGCTTCAACACGGTCGGCAACTGGAGCGATGCCGCGCTGGGTCAGGCGCACCGCCTGCCGTATACGCGCTCGATCAATATCGCCGGCGATTACGCGAACGTCTCCAGCGGTTACGACTATTGGGGGCGCATGCCCGATCCGTTCGACCCGCGCTTCGTGCAGGCCGCCGAGCGGGCGGTGGCCAAGGCCAGTGCCGGCGTGCGCGACGATCCCTGGCTGCTCGGCTACTTTGCCGACAATGAACTGGCGTGGGCAGGCAGTGGTCCGCAAGGGCGCTGGGGGCTGGCGCTGGGCACGCTCGCCGGCGACGCCAACAGTCCAGCCAAGCAGGCCTTCATCGCGATCCTGAAGAAACAATACGTGGCGCCGGAAACCCTCGGCACCGCATGGGGCATCGCGCTGAGCTCATGGGCCGCGCTCGAGGCCACCGGCTTCCATGCACCCGCTCCGGACGAAGCCCACCCGGCGATCGCCCGCGACTACAGCGCCTGGCTGCGCCGCTACGCCGACACCTATTTCCGCACCGTGGCCGAGGCGATCCACCGCCACGACCCGCACCACCTGTTCCTCGGCGGCCGCTTCGCGGTCAACACCCCCGAAGCCGTCGCCGCCTGTGCGCAGGTCTGCGACGTAGTCAGCTTCAACGTCTACGCCGACCTGCCGCAGCACGGCTTCGATGCGGCTGCCATGCAGAAGCTCGACAAGCCGGTAATGATCAGTGAATTCCACTTCGGCTCGGATGATCGCGGGCCGTTCGGCAAGGGTGTGGCTTCGGTGGCGAACGAGGCGCAGCGTGGCGAAGCGTATGCGCGGTTCGTGGACGCTGCCGCGGCCAGTCCGGATATCGTCGGTGCGCACTGGTTCGAGTATGCCGACGAGCCGGTGACCGGGCGGTTGCTGGATGGCGAGAACAGCCATATCGGGCTGGTGGGGATGACGGATATTCCGTTTCGCGGGTTTGCTCGGGCTGTGCGGGAGGCGAATGATCGAATGAGGCATTCAGTAGTGTATTGATGTTGGAAGCAGGCCGGATTCGACCCGGCTTCGCAATATGCTTGGATACGGCGGTATTTCACTCGAAGAAGCCATTGGTATACGCTGCAAATGCACACTGACCAGAATGAGCTTGCGACCGATTGTCAGTTGGACTTCGGCCGGTTGGAGTATTTTCAGCTCAATGAATTGATCGCCACGTTCAACAAGTTTGTGAGGATGTGCAATCAGACGTCAACGTTCGTCTATCAGGCAGGCCTGCTCAAAACATTGCGGCTTTGCCTCGTGTCATCGATGTATGCTTCCAGAACCAGCAGATCATCCGGGCTTTTTGCGGGGTAGCATTGGACGCTAAAACTGTCTATTCGAGCTATCGCGTCTCGGTGGAGTGCCTTACGGTGGCGCTGCATGAGCGCGATGCCTATACAAGATTCCATTGCGATCGTGTCGTTGAACTTGCAGTGGAATTGGGTAGGCACTTCGGGTTGAAGACGGAAGTCTTGAATTCGCTCTGTATTGCCGCGCTATTTCACGATATTGGAAAAATCGGTGTCCCGGATAATGTACTCCTGAAGCCAGGGCGACTTACGGACGAAGACTGGGTGTTCATGAAAACGCACTCAGCACTGGGTGAGGAGCTTTTCATGGCGACGGGGCATGCTTGCGCCAGGCAAGTCGCGCCGATTATTCGCCATCATCATGAGTCCTTTGACGGATGCGGGTATCCCGATGGGCTCAAGAGCGAAGAAATACCCTTGCCGTGCAGAATCCTGTTGATAGCCGATGGCTACGACGCGATGACCAATTCCCGTCCCTACCATAACGCCAGAAGCCATAAGACAGTCATGAACACGCTTGAGTCCGAGGTAGGCACCAAACTCGACCCGACGGTCTTCCTCGAATTTTCGCGGATCATCGAGCGCAGTCCGGCTAGAAGCCAATAAGGGAAGCGGATAGAAGCGGATAAGGAGGCGGATAAGGGAACGGAGGAAGTTAAGCCCTCTCGCCTTGGTTCGTTGCGATCTGCGGCCTGCTGGCCGCAGATCGCGGTTGCCAGCCGGCCCTGGGTCTTTCTCCTTGGCCATGGCGTTAAAGCGCGTGCCGCCGAAGTTCTGCTTCTATTGCAGATGCTTGCAGATCCCGGCAAGGTCGGCGCCGCTTACCCCTTCGCGTAGCCCGACTCGATAGGTGCGGTTGTAGCGCAGTGGTACCGACTGCCGGAGAGTTGACCGGGGTGTGAACTGAAAACCGCCCAGATCCGCCGCTGAGTCATGCGCCGCCGACCGGCTGATCCAGATACGGCGCCAGCGTCTGCGCAATCCAGTTCATGAATTCCTGTGCGCGTCGAGGCAGGTGGCGGCGATGGGCGTAGAGCAGGGAGACCGGCATCGGTTCGGCGGGATGGTCGGGCAGCACTTCCACCAGCACGCCCCGGTCGATCAGTGGCTGCAGGCCGGCGGCGGGTGCCTGGATCAGGCCCAGGCCGGCGACGCAGGCAGCGCGGTAGGCTTCGCTGCTGTTGACGGTGAGTACGCCGGCCATCGGCAGCGAGGCGTAGCCATTGCCATCGGGGTATTCCCAGCCGGGCGAGCGGCTGCCGAGGGTGGAGACGTAGTGGATCAGTCGGTGGTTTTTCAGGTCATCCAGCGACTGCGGCATGCCGTGTTGTTCGATGTAGCCGGCACTGGCGCAGTTGATGATGCGGAACACGCCCAGCGGCCGCGCGATCAGGCTGCTGTCGCCCAGTGTGCCCACGCGCACCACGCAGTCGAAGCCTTCGCGGACCAGATCCACCAGCCGGTCGGTGCTGCTGAGTTCCAGCTCGATCAGCGGATGGGCGTCCAGAAATTCCGGCAGCCGTTCGATGATGAAGTGCAGCGCCATGCCGCTGGACATGTCCACCCGCAGGCGTCCGCGCAGTGACTTTGCGCCGCGCTGGAACATCGACTGCAGCTCGTCGACATCGGCCAGCAGATCGCGGGCGCGCTCGTAGAAGGCCTGGCCGTCCTGGCTCATCTGCACCTTGCGCGTGGTCCGGTGCAGCAGCCGCGTGCCCAGTGAGGTTTCCAGTTGCTGCACGGCGGTGGAGGCGGTGGCCTTGGGAATGCCCAGGCTGTCGGCGGCGCGGGTAAAGCTGGCCAGTTCGGCCACCCGCAGGAAGATCTGCATCGCATCGAGCGATTTCACGGTGGCGGTGCCTCGCTGGTGATTGTTCGGATAAGGCGAACATATAAATCATGAACGGGTGATTTATCCACATCAAATCATCCAATAAGGTGACTCGGTGGCTCCGGCCATCCCTTTCCACCGCAGAGGAACGACCCATGAACGACGTTACCCACCCGATTGCGCTGATCACCGGCGGCAGCCGCGGCCTCGGCAAAAACACCGCGCTGAAGCTGGCCGAGCAGGGCAGTGATGTGATCCTCACCTACGTGCACAGCAAGGACGCGGCCGAGGCCGTGGTCGTCGAGATCGAAAAGCTGGGACGTCAGGCGATTGCCTTGCCGCTGGATGTGGGCAAAAGCGCCGGCTTCGACGCCTTCGCCAGCCAGGTGCGCGAGGTACTGAGCAGCCACTGGCAGCGCACGCACTTCAATCATCTGGTCAACAACGCGGGCAGCGGCCTGCATGTGCCGTTTGCCGACACCACCGAGGCGCAGTTCGACCAGATGGTGGCCGAGCATCTGAAGGCGCCGTTCTTCCTCACCCAGAAGATGCTGCCGCTGCTGGCTGATGGTGGCCGCATCATCAATATATCCAGCGGGCTGGCGCGCTTCAGTTTCCCGGGCTCGTCGGCCTATGCGTCGATGAAGGGCGGGGTCGAGGTGCTGACCCGCTACATGGCTCGGGAGCTGGGCGAACGCGGAATCACCGCCAATGTGATCGCGCCGGGGGCGATCGAGACCGATTTCTCCGGCGGCAGGGTACGTGACAACCCGGCAATGAACCAGCAGATTGCCTCGATGACGGCGCTGGGCCGCGTCGGTTTGCCGGATGACATCGGGGGCGCTATCGCGTCGCTGTTGCAGCCGGGCAATCGCTGGATCACCGGCCAGCGGATCGAGGCCTCGGGCGGCATGTTGCTGTAAGCGCCAGAGCGCGGGTTGTCGCCTGCAGCCTTTCGCGCGCCCCGGTGTTTCTGTCATTTTCCAGAAAAAGGTGACTGCAAGATGGAGGAGACGCGACCTCTCTGGCGCTTGACCCTCATGCCACGTGAGGCCGCAGGCTGTGCCCAACCGCAACGGAGGAACCATGAAGCTGCTGTCCGTCAGTCAGGTGGCGCGCCGCACCGGCGTCACCGTCCGCACCTGCATCACTACGAAGCCTGCGGGCTGTTGCGGCCGGCGGGACGCAGTGGTGCGGGCTATCGCCTGTACGGCGAGGCGGAACTGCGACGGTTGCAGCATATTGTTTCGTTGAAGGCGCTGGGCTTCACGCTCGACGCCATCCGTACCAGCCTCGATGCCGATGCGCCTACGCTGGCTGAGGCGTTGTTGCAGCAGGTGGCACGGTTGCGGGAGACGATCACCCGCCAGCATGCGTTGCTGGCCCGGCTGGAACAGCTGGAGCAGCGGCTGGCCGCTGGCGAGGTGATCGATGGCAACACCCTCCTGTCCACCATCGAGGCAAGCACCATCATGGGAAAACATCTGAGTGACGAACAGCGCGAGACGATCCGGCAGCGTGGCGAAATGCTCGGTGCCAAGCGCATCGGCGAGGTCGAGCAGGCCTGGCCGCAGGTGATCGCCGGCATGTCGGCCGCGATGCAGTTGAACAAGGACCCGGCCAGCAACGAGGTGCGTGCACTGGCGCAGAAATGGCGTTCGCTGCTGCGCGAGTTCACTGGTGGCGATGCCGGCATCCAGCGCTCGCTCAACACCATGTTCAAGCAGGAGCCCGTCAGCATGCAGCAGCACACTGGCATCGATCCGGCGCTGATGGCCTATGCCTGCAAGGCGATCGCCGCGTTGCCGGCCGAGTAGGGCGAAGCCCTCAGGCAGGTTGGCGCGGCCCTGAGGCGGATTTCAGGGCCGCGCCATGTTTTTCTTTATTTTCACCATAAAAGGTGAAAATATGGCCGCCATGAGCCTGCAACTGACCAGCCGCCAATCGAACATCCTCGACTTCATCCGGGCCCGGCTGGAGCAGACCGGGCAGGCGCCGACGCTGGAGGAGATCGGCCAGGCGATGGGGCTGGTGAATGTCAGCGCGGTGCTGAAGCACGTGCGCTCGCTGGAGGCCAAGGGGCGGCTGCTGATCGAGCCGAACCGTTCGCGCGGGATCCGCCTGGTGACCACGGCCAATGCGCTGGATGCGGACACCATGGAGTTGCCGCTGGTAGGGCGCATCGCCGCCGGCGAGCCGCTGTTTTCCGAGTCGCGGATCGAACGCACGCTGCGCGTGTCGCGCTGGCTGTTCCGGCTGCCACCGGACTATCTGGTGCGGGTGGTCGGCGATTCCATGCGTGACGAAGGCATCCTCGATCAGGACATTGTCGGCGTGCATGCCACGCCGGTGGCGCGGCACGGCCAGGTGGTGGCCGCAAGGGTCGATGGCGACCGCTTCACGATCAAGCGGCTGCACTGGCAGGGCGAAGTGATCCGCCTGCTGCCGAACAGTCCCGGCTACCAGCCGATCGATCCGGACCCGACCGAGGATTTCGCCATCGAAGGCCTGTTTGCCGGCCTGCTGAGGGGCAGCTGATGAGTGCGGTGGTGGCCTTGTCCACCCTGCTCGACGCGCAACAGGTCTGGCGCGGGCGCGCCATGCCGGCAGCCCTCGAACGACCGGCCGGCGAGCAGCCGACCGGCTGGGCCGCGCTGGATGCAGTGCTTCCCAGCGGCGGCTGGCCCGAGGCCTCGCTGTCGGAAATCCTGCTGCCGCTGGATGGCGTGGGCGAGCTGCAACTGGTGCTGCCCACGCTGGCCCGGCTCAGCCGTGCTGCGCGCCCGGTGGTGCTGGTGGCGCCGCCCTATGCGCCGTGCGTGGCCGGCTGGCGCCAGCACGGCGTGGACATGCGCCGGGTCGAGATCGTCACAGCGGCTGAGCGCGACGTGCTGTGGGCGACCGAACAATGCCTGCGCTCGGGCAGTTGCGCGGCGGTGCTGGCGTGGCCGCAGCAGGCGGATGACCGCGCGCTGCGTCGGCTGCAGGTGGCGGCCGACAGTGGTCGGGCGCTGGCGTTTGCGTTTCGCGATCGCCGGCATCTGGCGAATGCCTCGCCGGCGGCGTTGCGGCTGGAACTGGAAGCCGCGCCGCGGGCCCGGGTATGGGTGCGCAAATGCCGCGGTGGCGCCGTGCCCGCGCAGCCGGTGTCGCTCGCGCTCGCTGCCCTGCATTGATGGCCGGCGGACATGTTGTGGGCCTGTGTATTGCTGCCGCAACTGGCGCTGGATGGAGTCCTCCGTCGGCGGCCCACGACCGGCCCGCTGGTGCTGGTGGCCGGCGCGGCACAGGCGCGCAGCATCGTGGCGGTCAACGCCGCCGCGCGTGAAGCCGGCCTGCGTGTGGGTCAGCGGCTGACCGCCGCACAAGCCTTGCTGGCCCGCTTCGAGGCCTTGCCACATGAGCCCGACGCGGTGGATCGCTGGCAGCAGTTTCTCGCCGCGGTGGCGTATCGCTACAGCTCCGAGGTGAGCCTGCTGCCGCATGCGATCGTGCTGGAGGTGAGTCGCAGCATGGGCCTGTTCGGCCCGTGGCCGTGGCTGGAAAGCCTGCTGCGTTCGGATTTCACCGCGCTGGGTTTTCGCCACCGCATCAGCGTGGCGCCCACCGCGCATGCGGCCTACGTGCTGGCTGGCGTCGACGACGGCCAGGCGGTGCTGACCCCGCAAGCGCTGGGCCGCGCGCTGCAGCACGTGCCGTTGCACAAGAGCCGCCTGCCCGCCGCGGCCGCCGCCGCGTTGCCGGGCATGGGCATTCGCAGCCTGGGTCAGTTGCTGCGGATGCCGCGCGATGGCTTGCGTCGACGCTTCGGCGCCGAGCTGCTGCTGGCGCTGGACCGATTGACCGGCGAGATCCCGGCCGGGCTGGACAGCTTTCGTCCGCCGGACAGCTTTGATCTGCGCGTCGAGTTGTCGCACGAGGTGGAGAACATCGCCGCGCTGGTGTTTCCGTTGCGCCGCATGACGGCTGATCTGGCCGCCTATCTGGCTGGCCGCGACGGCGGCGTGCAGCGCTTCCTGCTGCGGCTGGAACATCGCGACAGCGTCACCGACGTGGCGGTCGGCCTGCTGACGCCGGAGCGTGATGCCGGCATGTTGTTCGAACTGGCGCGCGGACGGCTGGAACCGGTGCAACTGCCTGCGCCGGTACTTTCCCTGCGCCTGCTGGCGCGCGAGCTGCCGCCGTTCGTGCCGGCCGGTCGCGACCTGTTCGACGAGCGCCCGGCGAACGCCTTGCCGATCGAGCAGCTGCGCGAGCGCCTGCGTGCGCGCCTCGGCGATCGTGCCGTGCACCAACTGGGCAGCACCACCGACCCGCGGCCGGAGCGGGCGCAGCGCATCGCGGCGCGCGACGACGGCGCGCAGGAGCCGTCGCCGCGACCGACCTGGCTGCTGGAGCGGCCGATTCCGCTGCGTGGGCTGGCGCCGCGCATCCTGTCCGGCCCCGAGCGGCTGGAAACCGGCTGGTGGGATGGCGGCGAGGTGTGCCGCGATTACTACGTGGTCGAGACCGCGCAGGGGCAGCGCGCGTGGGCGTTCTGCGCGCCGGGCGAGCAGGCCGGCTGGATGCTGCAGGGCTGGTTCGCGTGAACGCCTATGCCGAATTGCATTGCCTGTCGGCGTTCACTTTCGGGCGCGGCGCCTCCAGCGCGCGCGAGCTGTTCGAGCGCGCCAGAAGCTGCGGTTACAGCGCGCTGGCGATCACCGACGAATGCTCGCTGGCCGGCATCGTGCGTGCGCTGGAAGCCTCGCGCGAGACCGGTGTGAAATTGATCGTCGGCGCCGAATTCCAGCTGGAGGACGGCCCGAAGCTGGTGCTGCTGTGCGAGAACCGCGCCGGCTACAGCGGCCTGTGCGGACTGATCACCCGCGGTCGGCGCGCCGCGGCCAAGGGCTCGTATCGGCTGTGCTGCGCCGACCTGGCCGATGGCCTGCCCGGCACGCTCGCCTTGTGGCTGCCCGAGCGCCAGCCCGACCCCGCGCACGGGCGCTGGATGCGCGCGACTTTCGGCGAGCGCGCGTGGCTGGCGGTGGAATTGCACCACGACGCCGACGATGCGCAGCGCCTGCGCGAGCTGGAAAGACTGGCGGCCAGCCTGGACCTGCGCCTGGTTGCAGCCGGCGACGTGCACATGCATGTGCGTCGCCGGCTGGCCCTGCAGAACACCTTGACGGCGATCCGCCATCGGCTGCCGATCGCCGAGGCCGGCGCGCTGATTTTCCGCAACGGCGAGCGCCACCTGCGCCGGCGCGAGGCCTTGGCGGCGATCTATCCTGAAGCCTTACTGCAGGAGAGCGTGGCGATTGCCGCGCGCTGCCGGTTCAGTCTCGACGAACTGGAATACCGCTATCCCAATGAGCTGGTGCCGGCGGGCCACACTGCGATCAGCTGGCTGCGCCAGCTCACCGAGGAAGGCATGCGCTGGCGCTGGCCGGACGGGGCGACGGAAAAGGTCCGCGCGCAGATCGAGCACGAGCTCGGCCTGATCGAGGAGCTGCGCTACGAGTCATATTTCCTCACCGTGCACGACATCGTGCGCTACGCACGCAGCGAGAAAATCCTCTGCCAGGGCCGTGGTTCGGCCGCCAATTCCGCGGTGTGTTTTGCGCTCGGCGTCACCGAGGTCGATCCGGCGCGAATGAACCTGCTGGTCGAGCGCTTCATCAGCAAGGAGCGCAACGAGCCGCCCGACATCGACGTGGATTTCGAGCACGAGCGGCGCGAGCAGGTGATCCAGTACATCTATGCCAAGTACGGCCGCGAGCGCGCCGCGCTGGCAGCCACGGTGATCTGCTATCGCGGCAAGAGCGCGGTGCGCGACGTGGCCAAGGCGCTGGGCCTGCCGCCGGACCAGGTCGATCAGTTGAGTGCGATCTTTGCCTGGTGGGACGGCGTGAGTTCGCTCGATGCAGCCCTGCGCGAACGCGGCTTCGATCCGGATAGCGCGGTGCTGCGGCGGGTGCTGAAACTCACCGCCGAGTTGCTCGACATGCCGCGGCACCTGTCGCAGCACGTGGGCGGCTTCGTGATCAGCGACGCGCCGTTGAGCGAACTGGTGCCGGTGGAAAACGCGGCGATGCCCGATCGCACCATCATCCAGTGGGACAAGGACGACCTGGACACGATGAAGCTGCTCAAGGTCGATTGCCTGGCGCTGGGCATGCTCAGCTGCGTGCGCAAGTGTCTGGATCTGCTGCGCGCGCATCGCGGCCAGGACTACACCCTGGCCACCTTGCCGGACGATGATCCGGCCACCTACCGGATGATCCAGAATGCCGACACCATCGGCGTGTTCCAGATCGAGAGCAGGGCGCAGATGGCGATGCTGCCGCGGCATCGTCCGGCGAATTTCTACGACCTGGTGATCCAGGTGGCGATCGTGCGGCCCGGGCCGATCCAGGGCGACATGGTGCATCCCTACCTGCGCCGACGTCGCGGCGAGGAGGCGGTGGATTATCCGTCGGAGGATCTCAAGGCCGTGTTCGAACGCACGCTCGGCGTGCCTCTGTTCCAGGAGCAGGTGATGAAGCTGGCGATCGTGGCGGCCGGCTATACGCCCGGCGAAGCCGATCAGCTGCGTCGGGCGATGGCCGCCTGGAAACGTCACGGCGGCATGGAAAAACATCGCGAGCGGATCATGCAGGGCATGACCGAACGCGGTTATACCGCCGAGTTTGCGGCGCGGCTGTTCGAGCAGATCAAGGGCTTCGGCAGCTACGGTTTTCCGGAAAGCCATGCGGCGAGTTTTGCCGGCATCGTCTACGCCAGCTGCTGGCTGAAATGCCACGAGCCGGCGGCCTTCGCCTGCGCGCTGTTGAATGCGCAACCGATGGGTTTCTACGGCCCCAGCCAGATCGTGCAGGACGTGCAGCGCCACGGCATCGCGGTGCGCCCGGTGGATGTGCGCCACAGCGACTGGGACTGCACGCTGGAGCACGATCCGCGTGGTCGCGGTCAGCCGGCACTGCGGCTCGGCCTGCGGCAAGTACGCGGTTTTCACCAGGGCGTGGCCGAACGCCTGGCGTCGGCACGGGCGGTGCGCGAGTTCACCGATCTGGTCGACCTGTGCACGCGTACCGGCATCGACCGGCGCCAGCAGGAGCTGCTGGCCGAGGCGGGCGCGTTGCGCGGGTTGGCCGGTCATCGCCATCGGGCGAAGTGGGCGGTAGCCGGGGTCGAGCCGCAACTGCCGCTGTTCGGCCGCGCCAGTCCGGCCGAACAGGCGATCGTGCTGCCCTCGCCCTCGATCGCGGAAAATTTGCAGGCCGACTACGCGCGTACCGGCCTCAGCCTGGGGCCGCATCCGCTGAAGCTGATCCGTCCGCGGCTGCGTGCGGCACGCTATGTCGACTCACGCAGCCTGCGCAGCCAGCCGCACCAGAGCCGGGTGCGTGCAGCCGGCCTGGTCACCCAGCGGCAGCAACCGCAGACCGCCAGCGGGGTCACCTTCATCACCATGGAAGACGAGCACGGCTTCATCAACGTGGTGGTCTGGAGCCATGTCGCCGCGCGCCAGCGCCGCGCGTATCTGGAGGCCAGCCTGCTCGGCGTGGAGGGGCAGTGGGAGAGCGTCGACGGGGTAAGTCACCTGATTGCCGGCCGGCTCGCCGACATGAGTACGCTGCTGGGTGCGCTGGACAGTCGCTCGCGCGATTTCCATTGAGCTGATCCGGCGGGTGCGGTGCGGTTCCAGCGTCCCGATCCATTCCGACCGATGGCATCACGTTGCCTGCCCGGCACGCGTGCAGTGCACGCCTGCGGCAATCAGCTAGGCTGGTGAACGTTCTCATCCATCTCGGGGGCTTTATGGGCACGTCTGCATTGATGCGACTGGCTGATGGTCTGGGGATGATTGGCGCGCTGACGGTGTTCGTTGTGGTCGTCCTGCTCGCGGCGTTGCTGCTCTGCCTGATTTTTCGGGTCGTGATCGGTTACCTGCCCTCCTACCCGCATGCGATTGCTGTCGCACTGCTGAGCTTGGTGGTGGCGGCCGTCGCTGCGATCGTGGCCGGCATGGTCTTGTCGCAAACCCTGGCAGGCTGGCTGGCGTGGGGCGCGGCTTGCTGGCCGGCGCCGGATGGGTCGACTGCAAACTGCTGGCAAAGGACGGTCGGCGCATCGGCTACCAGAAGGCATTTCTGGTGCAGCTGATCTTTCTGGGTATCTGTCTGCTGGCGTGGATGGCCTTCACCGCAAGCACGGTGGCGATCTCGGCTGTTTGAACGTGCTTGTGCGGCAGTGGACCGTCAGGCCAGGCTGGTGGCCACGCCGAAGCCGATCGCCATGATCGTCGCGACCGCCATGCAGGCGCTGCCGGGGCGGATGCGGCGGGCGTCGATACGCGGCACCAGTCGCCAGAACAGCACCACGCCGAGCAACATGTCGAGCACCAGCATCCAGCGCAGCAGGCCTGAGCTGAGCAGGGCGCCGTAGGGTGGCTGCAGGTGACCTTCCCAGGCGGCCGCGCCGACCACCAGCAGCATGCCGAGCATCGCCCACAGCAAGCTGGCGAGATAGACGCGGTTGAACACCACCGCGCAGCGCTCGGTCCAGCGCAGTACCGACCAGCCGACCAGGGCAAAAACCAGCGCCGCCATGCTGCTGTACAGCACCCACCAGAGCAGGCTGCTGATCACGGTGAGCAGGATGGTCATGGGATCTGCTTCATTCCCAGCTTGCGCAGCAGCTTGGCCATCAGCCAGGCCGGGCCGATCAACAGGTAGGACAGGTCGGTGAGAAAGCTGGGCTTGCGTCCCTCGAACTTGTGGCCGATGAACTGGCCGATCCAGGCGATCACGAACACGCCGATCGCCAGATTGCGCAATGAGGCCGGTCCGAGCAGGCCGAACAGCAGGTTGGTGAGCAGGCCGAGCAGGGCGAACGCGACCAGCAGCGCGGCGGCGAGCGGACGCGAATGCTTCCAGTACCAGTAGAACGACAGCACCATCGCCGCCACCGCCCAGGAGCCGGGGCGAAGAAACGCGGCCGGTACGGGAATCGTCCACAGCAGGGCAATCACGCTCCATACGATCGGCGGCACGCACAGCCAATGCAGGACCTGGTTGGTCGGGTTCTGGTGGTCGCTGCTGTAGCTGTCGAGCCAGTCCTGCATGCTGCGCATGACCATTCCCCTGTGGAAACTCAGTCGAGCCGGATGCCGGCGAGGCGCTGCAGGGCCTCGGCGTATTTGGCGGCGGTACGGGCAATCACCTGATCGGGAATCACCGGGCCGGGCGCCGTCTTGTTCCAGGCCTGGGTCTCCAGCCAGTCGCGCACGAACTGCTTGTCATAGCTGGGCGGGCTGATGCCGACGCGGTATTCGTCGGCGGGCCAGAAGCGCGACGAATCCGGGGTCAGCATCTCGTCCATCACATAGAGCTTGCCGCTAGCGTCGGTGCCGAACTCGAACTTGGTGTCGGCGATGATGATGCCGCGCTCGGCCGCATAGGCAGCGGCCCAGCGATAAATCGACAGCGTTGCGTCGCGCACCTGGTTGGCCAGATCGCTGCCGACGGCGGCGATGACGGCATCGAAGCTGACGTTCTCGTCGTGGTCGCCCACCGCGGCCTTGGTCGATGGCGTGAAGATCGGTTCGGGCAACTGCTGCGCCTGCTGCAGGCCGGCGGGCAGTTGGATGCCGCACAGCGAGCCGCTGGCCTGGTAATCCTTCCAGCCCGAACCGATCAGGTAGCCGCGGGCGATCGCCTCCACCGGCACCGGCTTCAGCCGCCGGGTCACCACCGCCCGCTTCTCGTACAGGGCCAGGTTGGTGCCTGCCGGCAGCACCTCGGCCAGCGGCACGTGGAGCAGGTGATTTGGCAGCAGGTGCGCGGTCTTGTCGAACCAGAAGTTGGAGATCTGGGTCAGCATCTCGCCCTTGCCCGGGATCGGGTTGGGCAGCACCACGTCAAACGCGGACAGGCGATCCGTGGCCACCATCAGCAACCGATCGTCGGACAACGCGTAGACATCACGCACCTTGCCGCGATGGATCAGCTCAAGGCCGGGCAGGTTCGATTGCAGCAGGGTCGTGGACACGTTCGGAGGTTCCGCGGGCTGGGGAAGCGACCTATTCTAGCCGCTGTAGGCCCGTTGCCGACCATGCCGCGCAGGCGAGTGCGGGCGCACTGCTAGAATTGGCGACCTTTAGTCCCATCTATTGCCGATGCGTATCCTATTGACCGCGGCCCTGTGCCTGACCGCCGCCCTCCCCAGTCGTGCCCAGACGTCACCCCAGCCCAGCCGGCTGGGCTTGTGCGCGGCTTGCCACGGGCCGACCGGCCACGCCGCGCTGGCTGGTGTGCCGAATCTCGCCGGGCAGAAACTCGATTACCTGCACGATGCGCTGAAGCAATACCGCGATGGCCGTCGCAACGTGCCGGTGATGCGCGCCGCGATCGGCCCGGTCAGCGCCGCCGAACTTGATGCATTGGCGCAGTGGTACAGCGCGCAAACGCCACAAACGCAGGGACGCCCATGAGCCTTACCTACACGATGTGGTTTGCGTTCTTCGGCCTGCTGATCGGGCACGGCCCCGGCGCGGTGGTCGGCGCCGTGATCGGTTTCATCTTCGACAACATGCGCTATAGCCAGCGCAAGAACGCCACGCCCGAGGCCGGTGGTTTCGTCGGTCCATTGTTCACCCTGCTGGGTGCCGTGGCGAAGGCGGATGGGCGCGTCTCGGAGCAGGAAATCGCGATTGCCGAGCGGCTGATGACGCGGATGAACCTCAGTGCCGAACTGCGCAAGCAGGCGGTGGTCAGCTTCAATGTCGGCAAGCAGCCGGAGTTCGATGCCACGCAAACCATTACCGCCCTGCGCAACTGGGTCGGGATGCGCCGCGACCATGCGTTCCCGGTGCTGGATGTGGTGATCGAGACGGTGCTGGCCGAGGGCAACCCCGGTCCGGAGAAGATGTCGCTGCTGCGCCAGCTCGCCTTTGCGCTGCGGGTCAGCGACATGGAGTTGATGGCGCTGATGGCGATGAAGGGCTACGCCTGGAATGCCGGTACGGGTGGCCAGCGCCAGTATGGTCAGGGCAGCGGTGGCTATGTGCCGCCACAGCGTTCAACCCAGGGGCCGGATCCCTATGCGGTGCTGGGCATCGATCGCAATGCCGACGAGCGTGCGATCAAGCGCGCTTACCGCAAGCTGATTTCCGAGCACCACCCCGATCGCCTGGGCGACCTGCCCGAAGACATGCGCAAGCGCGCCGAATCGCGTGCCAGCGAGATCAATGCCGCCTACGACCGCATCAAGGAAGCGCGCGGCATCAAATAATCGTAGATTGGGTCCCGCAGAGACTCACAGACGTGTAGAAACGCACCTTGTGCGCGAACGCTCTTGACGCAGCAAAGGCATCGCGCACAGGGTGCGCTCCTACACACAGACACCACCCGTACAGCCAGGCCTCGACATGCCCAAGCAATCCCCGATCATCGCCCCGTCCATCCTCGCTGCCGATTTTGCCCGGCTCGGCGAGGACACCGCCGCGGCACTGGCCGCGGGCGCGGACTGGGTGCATTTCGATGTGATGGACAACCACTACGTGCCCAATCTCACGATGGGGCCGATGGTGTTGCAGGCACTGCGCAAGTACGGCATCACGGCGCCGATCGACGTGCATCTGATGGTCAAGCCGGTCGACCGCATCGTGCCGGACTTCGCCAAGGCCGGCGCCAGCCTGATCAGCTTCCACCCCGAGGCCAGCGAACACATTGATCGCAGCCTGGGCCTGATCAAGGATTCGGGCTGCCAGGCCGGCCTGGTGTTCAATCCGGCCACGCCGCTCGATTACCTCGACTACGTGATGGACAAGCTCGACCTGATCCTGATCATGTCGGTCAATCCGGGCTTTGGCGGGCAGAAGTTCATTCCGGGCACGCTGGACAAGTTGCGTCAGGTGCGGGCACGCATCGAGGCCAGTGGCCGCGCGATCCGACTGGAAGTGGATGGTGGGGTCACGGCAGAGAATATCGGCGCGATCGCCGCTGCCGGTGCGGATACCTTCGTGGCCGGTTCGGCGATCTTCCACGCCAGCGACTACCGCAGCGAAATCGATGCCATGCGCAAGGCGATGGGCTGAGCCGCTTCGGACGGCATGGCCAGCTATCCACGCACACAAAAATCCCGGCGCGATGAACAGCGCGCCGGGAAAAACGTCGTCGGACGTGAGAGGAAACACCATCGATTGGTTGCGCTGGCACAACGGCATCGGAGGGGAGAAACCGCCGCGATGCCAGCACGTTCCACGGCAAGAGGAACGGTACCAATCGTGGTAATGGACAGGGCCGGATGGGTTTGGTTCCCGAGGATCTTCATCCGGCGCCGGAACCGTTCATACGGCGCGCCTGCACCGCATAGCGCAGCGGCCCGCCGGGCAGAATCGCTTCAAAGGGATAGCAGGTGACCAGCCATAGTTCGTCCATGCTGTCGGCACGCGGCACGCGGGAGTGCCTGCTGTCGATGATGTGGCTGCTTTCCACCTGGTAGTCGCTGCCACCGCGAGGGCCATCCAGGTGCAGCCGATCACCTGGCCGTAACGACTTCAAAAAGCTGAACTGGGTGTCGCGATGGGCGCTGATCACGCTCAACCCCGCTGCGCCGGGCAGCGCACTGCCCGGCGCCCAGCCCGGCCCGAATGCCAGCGCCTGGCCGTTGTCGCCGTTCAACACGATCAGATTCTGCTGCAGTCGCGGCACGCTGAGCCGGGCGATCGGAACAATGTCGGCCCACGGCCAGGGACGGCGGGGCTGGCGGCCGTGGTCGGAGCTGGCCCAGGCCCGCTCCAGCAGCCACTGTGCCAGCGCCGCCTTGGCGTGGATCCAGCCCCCGCTGCTGCCGAGTCCCGCGGCCAGCGCCAGCGCCGCAAACATCAGCCAGCGCCAGGCGCGGCGTCGGTTCATCGGCGCGCCCGCTGCATCCGCCACGCCAGTGCGGCCAGCAGCAAGGCCAGCAGGGACAGCCACAGCTCCAGTTCTGCCGGGGTAGCGGTTTGTGCAAAATGGGTGCCGGCCGGCATCACGTTGGGAATCTGCTGGTGCTTGAGCGCGGCGTTGGCGGTTCGCGCCGGGGTGCGATCCACCGCGACCAGGCTGGTGTAGCGGCTGACCAGATGGGCGGTCAGCGCGGTATCGGTGATCTGCCCGATCAGCGTGGCCGGGTCGCCGCCGCGGGCCAGTTGATCCTCCAGATCGGCGATGCGCGCTTGCGCCCACAGCCGATCCAGTCCTTCGGCCGGTGTCGTGCCTTTCAGTTCGACCGGTGTGTTCCATTCGTGGTCGAGCAGTTGACCGTGCACCTGCACGCTCGTCACCGGCCGGGTCAGTTTGGCGGTGACCTGGATCGGTTCGCCCAGGTACAGATCAGGCAGCTGGCGTGGGTAAGCATCGGTGCCGGCGGGCCAGTCCACGCGCAGGTCATGCAGGGCCGGATGATCGAGTCTGGCCAGCAGGCCACGCATCGCGTCGGTGAGCGTGCCCAGGTCGGTGATCAGGGTTGCGCTGCCGCGGCCATGCCGCGCGGCCGCCTGCAGGAAGCCCGCGTTGGGCGCCGAGCCAATGCCGATCGGGAACAGGCGTGAGTCGCCGAGTTGCCGGTCGATCAACTGCATCAGCCCGTTGGGGTCGTCCACCGCGCCATCGGTGGCAAACAGCACCTGGCGCACATAGCCCGGCGGGGCATGGCCGGCCAGCGCAAAGCGCAAGGCCGGCGCCATCTCGGTACCTCCGCGTGCCTGCAGTTGGTCGACCCACGCGCGTGCCTGCTGCAGTGCCTCGGGCGTGGCAGCGACAGCGTCGTCATGCCACGGGTTCAGGATCGAGTTGAATTCCGCCACGTTGAAACGATCGCCTGGCTGCAGCTGACTCAGCGCCAGATCGAGCGCGGCGCGTGCCTGCCGGATCGACTCGCCGCCCATCGAGCCGGAGGTGTCGATGATCAGGATCAGCTCACGCGGCAGCCGCTGCGCCTGTTGCTGTGGCGGCATCAGCATCAGCATCGCGTAGTGGCTGCCGTCGATGTCCTGGCTGAAGCTGGCAATCTGCGGCTGGGCCTGCGGCCTGAGCTGCCAGCGCAGCACAAAGTCGCGATCGGGAAGTGCGGCGTTGTCGCGCAGATGCACCGTCCAGCGCTTGCCGTGCTGCTCGCTGACAATGCCGTGGCTTGGGCTGGTGATCGCTGTCAGCGGCACGCCGGCATCCAGCTGCACCGCGATGTGCGTGCGCAGCGGCGCTTGCGCATTGTCGTCAGCAAACACCTGCGCCGTGCGGATGCCTGCGTCGCCCGGTTGTGCGCCGTTGCGCATGTGGTATCGCGGGGTGAAGGTGAGCGGAAAGCGCAGCGAGAACTCGCCAGCGTTGTAATCCACCCGCTGCCAGTAGTGCAGCACGATCGTCACCGCTTCGCCTGGCGCGACATTGGTGACCGCGGTGCGAAAGAGGTTGCCGTTATCCGCTTCGATCAGCGCCGCCTTCTGGTCATTGGCGCGAGCCTGCTCAAACGCCTTTTGCGCGGCTTGCTTGCGCTTGATCTCGGCCACGATGCGGCGTTCGCCGATCTCCAGTGACATCGAATACACCGCCGCGCCGGGTGGCAGCGGCAGCAGGTAGTCGCCCTCCAGCAAGTCCTTGTCGGCGTTGCGAAATTGCTGGCGCACCTGCACCTCGGCAACCAGCCCATTGACGTGATATTCGACGTCGGTGTCGAGGCTGGCCAGGCTCTGGCTGTGGCCAGTGCTGTCATGCAGTTGCAGCTCCCCGCTGCCTGCGGTGTCGGCGTGCGCAGCAAAGACGAGCAGCAAGCCGCCCAGCGCCAGCAGGTGGCGCAAAGCGGGCAAGAATCGTGAGGTGTTGTGCATGGCCGTCCCTTGGTTGAATGCAGGTGCTGCGGCTTGCATTGCCGCATCTGCTGCAGCCCGCAGGGCGTCGTGATAGCGACAACGAGTGGCGTGAACCGGGCGAAATGCTGACCGCGCGAATCACCGGAAAATTGATAGCTGGTGCATGCGGGCCGGACAAAAAAATCCCCTCGCGAGGAGGGGAAATGAACCACCATGTCGGACGGAACGGGGTGTCACGCTTTTGCAGGGCTCTGGTCGGGGGCCTGCTGGCCCGCGCCCGATGCGATTCCCTTCGCACCGGGCGCTCCAGTGCCTTCCACGGCAAACGGCTTGAATCGGGTAAGTGGTGAATGGATGGGCTGGAGGCCCGGGACTGGTGTTACGGCGCCTTCAATGTAGGCCCATCAGCAGCCCGAGCAGCAAGGCGCCCAGCGCCAGGGTGACGCGCAACGGCTCGAAGCCCTGCAGTTCTGCGTTGGGGTCGGGCTTGCGGGTGTCAGCATTCATGGTCGGTCCTGCGCTGGGAAACATGGTTCACATCAAAGCTCCTGTTGCGGCGCTGGGTACGGCGCAAAAGGGCAGGTTTGCCGCTGGCTTGTGGCAAAACGCGGGCAGCGATGCTGGATGGCTTGCGCCCACACGGTTCGCATAGCACGCTGCGCCCCACCACTACAGGGAGCGAGCCATGGGCCGCAGTATCGCCATCGTCGAGGATGAACCGTTGATTCGCGCCAACTACGTCGAAGCGTTGAACCGCTTTGGCTATGACGCCCGCGGTTACGGCTCGCGCCAGGAAGCGTCCAGCGCCTTCGCCATGCGCTTGCCGGAGCTGGTCATCATCGATATCGGCCTCGGTGACGAGCCCGAGGGAGGCTTCGACCTGTGCCGCGAGCTGCGCGCGAAATCGTCCACCTTGCCGCTGATCTTTCTAACCGCACGCGATTCGGATTTCGACGTGATTTCCGGCCTGCGTCTGGGCGCCGATGATTACCTCAGCAAGGACACCAGCCTGCACCAGCTGGCCGCCCGCATCGCCGCGCTGTTTCGTCGGATCGAATCGCTGAAGGCGCCGGCCTCCAGCGAGACGGTGATCGAGCATGGCCCGCTGAAGATGGAAGCCGAGCGCATGCGGATCAGCTGGAACGGCGAGGAAGTGCCGCTGACGGTGACCGAGTTCTGGATGGTGCACACGCTGATCCGCTTCCCCGGCCATGTGAAGAATCGCGACCAGCTGATGCGCGAAGCCGAACTGGTGGTGGACGACGCCACCATCACCTCGCACATCAAGCGCATCCGCAAGAAGTTCATCGCGGTGGCGCCGGATTTTGATGCGATCGAAACCGTGCACGGTGTCGGCTACCGGTGGAAGCCATGAGCCTGCGCGTGCTGCTGTTGCTGGCGCTGACGCTGCTGGTGGGCGGGGTGCAGGCAGCAATGCCGGTTGATCATCTGCTCGCTCACGGTGCCCGCGATGGCGACGCGCCGGCCTGGGCGATCGCGGTGGCTACGCCGGCGGGCTGGACCCGCGATTGTTGCACCTATGCCCAGGCGATCGGCGTCAACGCGGTATTGTACCAGGGCGAGTGGAGCGGCAAGCCGCAGCGGGTGATGGTGCTCAATGTGTGGCCCCGAAAGCTCACCAGTCTGGCTGCCGAGGTGCAGGCCGATCGCAAGCGCTATCTGCAGCACGACCCGGCCGGCAAGGTCACCAGCTTTGCGGTGCATCATCCGGGCATGCCGTGCGAGGCCAGCGTCTACCAAGGCAGCGACCACATCGACGACGTGCTGGTGTTCTGTGATCCGGGCAAGGCCAGTGGTGTGCGTTTCAGCTGGTCGATGGCGCTTGATGAATCCGACCCGACGCGCCGCGCCCTGCTCCACGCATTCATGCAGGTGGTGGTGGCGTCGCGCTACCAGCGGTACCAGGAACCACCCGCGCATGCTGGCTGATGGCCGCTTGCGCCCGAGGGTGGCGACGGCATGAAACTGCGTCGCAAGCTGCTGCTGGTGGCGTTGTGCACGCTGGCGTTGCCGATCGCCGGATGGTCGTATGTAAGGCAGATGGAAACCCTGCTGCGAGATGGCCAGGCGCAAGCCTTGCTGGCCTCGGCGCAGGTGGTGGCGCGCAGCCTGGTGGTGACCAACGCCGCGGGCTTGGGTAGTGTTGGGCCGAGCTGGTATGTGCAGCAAGCCGCGGGCCCGATCACGGTGGATGGCTATGGTGACGACTGGGCGCCGTTGACGCCGTGGAGCCAACCATTCTCCGGGCGCGGTCAGTTGCTGCTGGCCGAGGACAACGGCGGGCTGTACCTGTACGCACGAGTGGCTGATACCCGCCGCACCCGCGCCGATGCGGACGATGCCAATGCGCTGGCCGCCGATCATGTGATCCTTGCCCTGGGCAATGCTGTCGGCCAGCGCCGCTATCTGCTGGCCAGTGCCGCACCGGGGCCGGTCACGGCGCGCCCGCTGGATCCGCCGGTGGCCGGGTTGCCCGATCTGCTCACTGCGCAATGGCAGGAGGATGGCAGCGGCTATCAAATCGAGCTGCGTCTGCCTGAGGCTGTCGCGCTGCGTACCGTGGGGATAGTCGCCTACGATGCAGCGGTTGGCGGTGATCCATTGGCGGTCGAGACGCGAGTGCTGGCCAGTTACTCGGACAAGCTTTCGACCGAGCTGGCGCAGTTGGTGCCGGACCGCGTGCAGGCGCGGGTGCTGGCGCCCGCAGGCTGGTTGCTGGCACGCAGTGGCAAACTCAACACCGCGCCGGGGGCTGACGGGCAGCCGGGCTGGTTCGCCTCGCTGGTCTATCGTTCACTGCTGGCTACCAAGCTGGAAGATGCGAATCTGTGGTCACAGGATGTGCCACTGCTGAACACATCGGAAGTCGATCAGGCCCAGGCCGGCAAACCGGTCACGGTGTGGCGCAGCGGTGAGGAGCGCGGCAGCGTGGTGCTGACTGCCGCCGTGCCGATCGAACGTGGCGGCAGGCCTGCTGGCGTGCTGCTGCTGGAGCAGGCCAGCCGCACCGTGCCGTTGCTCGCCAATCGCGCGCTGCTTGGTCTGCTGTTGACCAGCTTCGGTGTGTTGCTGGCCGCGGGTGGCATCCTTCTCGCATTTGCCACCCGGCTCAGTCTGCGACTGGGGCGTCTGCGCAACGCGGCCGAGCGCGCCCAGCTCAATGATGGACGTCTGGATGGATTGTTCGAGAAGGGGCGCTTCCCGATGACCGAAGCGGCGGACGAGATTGGCGACCTGGCACGCAGTTTCGAGCGGCTGTTCGAGGTGGTCGGCAGCTATACCGACTATCTGCGAACGCTGGCTTCGAAACTCTCACATGAGCTCAACACGCCCTTGGCCATCGTCAAGTCCTCGCTGGACAACCTCGAGCATGCGTCACTGCCAGTCGAGGCGCAGCCGTATCTGGCACGTGCCCGCGACGGTGTGGCGCGGCTGGGTGCACTGGTGCGTGCGATGAGCGAATCGAGCCGGATGGAGCGCTCGATCACCGCAGCCGAGCCAGAGGACGTCGATCTGCGTGAGGTGGTGCGCGGCTGCGCGGATGCCTACCGCGCGCTGATCGGCCCGCGTCGGCTGGAGTGTGTGCTGCCCGATGTGCCGTTGCACCTGCATTGCGCTCCCGAGCTGGTGGCGCAGGCGCTGGACAAGCTGCTCGACAACGCGTTGTCGTTCACCCCGGAACAGGGCTGGTTGCGATTGAGTCTGCGCGCCACAGCTGATGGCGCCGAGATCGAGCTGGCCAATCAAGGCCCGATGTTGCCCGAGGCCATGCAAGGCAGGTTGTTCGATTCGCTGGTCAGTCTGCGTGACAAGGCCACACCTGGCGATGCGCCGCATCTGGGGCTGGGGCTTTACGTGGTGCGACTGGTGGCCGAACGCCACGACGGCGTGGCGCTGGCGCGCAACCTCGACAATGGCAGTGGCGTGGCATTCACCCTGCAGCTGCGAGGCATGCCCAGGCAGCGTCTGGGCGGCTGAGGCGGCGCCCCCGGCGGGCGATGAAGTGGCTCAAGCATCCCATGCTCGATGCCGTTAGGCCATGACAGCGTCGCCTTTCGGAACAAATGCCATGAATGCCCCGAATCTCAGCAGACAACACTATCGACGCCCGCCTCTGGTCCGCGCCAGGGACCCCCAGCGCATGACTGGCTGTGGCGACTGGTCTGCGAGGTAGCCGACATACGACCCGCCGAGGTGGTCGAAGCCCTGCACTCGCTGCAGATTCCCGTCGACCAGCAGCGGGCGCGCAGCTGGACTGTCAGCGATCGTGACGACAGTTTTTTCCCGATGTCGATTGCCGAGGTCGAGCGCAACCTGCGTGCCTTGCTGGTATCGCGCACGGCCAGGCGCGAGGAGGGCGAGATACCCGCTGCCGACCTTGCGGCAGTTGCTTTGGGTGAGGACGCCGAGCTGGATTTTGACGATGACGGCCTCGATGCAGCGGGGATCGATGTCGCCGACGAGCTCGCTGCGGAGGTGGAGCCTGTCGAGGAAGAGGAGCTTTCGCCGGCAGCTGCCCGCAAAGCTGAAAGCGAGGCCTGACGGCGCAAGTGCACGTTGGGCCGGCAGCGGTCTGGCTGCCGCGTCACCCATGAGCCGGAAAACCCATTGATCTCGCCGCTGGTGCAAGTGTGTGGTCGCGTGATCGGCCACCCCGTGCCAGGCGCCGCGCTTCGCCTACAATGAACGCTTGGCCATCCGGATTTTCCCTACGTGATCTCCCGAGAAGAATTCGACGCGCTGGTTGCCCAGGGGCATACGCGCATCCCGCTGGTGCGTGAGGTCTTTTCCGACCTCGATACGCCGCTGTCGGTATACCTGAAGCTGGCTGATGGCCCGTATACTTTCCTGTTCGAGTCGGTTGAAGGAGGCGCCACCTGGGGCCGCTACTCGATCATCGGGCTGCCGGCGAAGCGGGTGTACCGCCTGCGCGGGCACGAGCTGGAGGTGGAGGATTTCGGTGAAGTCACCGAGCGCCGTCACCTCGACGATCCGCTGGCCGAAATCGAGAAACTGCGCCTGCAGTACGACGTGCCGCGACTGCCACAATTGCCGGCCTTCAGCGGCGGCCTGGTCGGTTACTTCGGGTTCGAGACCATCGGCTACATCGAGCCGCGTCTGGCCCGCTGGGATCGCACCGACGAGCTGGGCACGCCCGACGTGCTGCTGATGCTGGCCGAAGAGGTTGCGGTGTTTGACAACCTTAAGGGTCGCCTCTATCTGATCGTGCATGCCGATCCGGCACAGCCGCAAGCTTACGCCGAGGCGCAGCGCCGGCTCGATGCGCTGGTTTACCGTTTGCGCCAGGGCGGCGCCTCGTATCCGCAACTGACCCAGTCGATCGCCGTCGACGAGAGCGACTTCACTTCCTCGTTCACCAGGGAAGAGTTCGAGGCGATGGTGGAGAAGGCGAAGGAATACATCCGCGCCGGCGACATCTTCCAGGTGGTGCCTTCGCAGCGTCTCAGCGTCGCCTTCAATGCGCGACCGGTGGACGTCTATCGCGCCCTGCGCGCGCTCAATCCATCGCCCTACATGTATTTCGTCGACCTGGGCGATACCCAGATCGTGGGCTCGTCGCCGGAGATCCTGGCGCGGCTGAAGGACGGCAAGGTGGTGGTGCGACCGCTGGCCGGCACGCGCCGGCGCGGTGCCACCGAGGAAGAGGATCAGGCGCTGGAGGCCGAGCTTCTGGCTGACCCGAAGGAGCGCGCCGAGCACGTGATGCTGATCGACCTGGGCCGCAACGACATCGGCCGCATCAGTGAGACAGGCACGGTCGAGGTCAGCGATTCGTTCGCGATCGAGCGCTACTCGCACGTGATGCACATCGTCTCGCAGGTGCAGGGCACGGCGAAGGCCGGGCTCAGTTACATGGATGTGCTCAAGGCCACGTTCCCGGCCGGTACGCTCAGCGGCGCGCCCAAGATCCGCGCGCTGGAGATCATCCAGGAGCTGGAGCCATACAAGCGCAACATCTACGCCGGTGCGATCGGCTGGATCGGCTGGTGGGGCGACGCCGACACCGCCATTGCGATCCGTACCGCGGTGATCCAGAACGGTCGCCTGCACGTGCAGGCCGGTGCCGGCATCGTCTACGACTCCGATCCTGCGGCCGAGTGGGAGGAGACGATGAACAAGGGCCGGGCGCTGTTCCGTGCGGTGGCGCAGGCGGCGAAGGGACTCTGATCGCCCTGGCACTCATGGCGCGGTAGGGGATCTGAGTTGATGAAGTGTCCATTCGGCGGCATTGCCGATATCGAATGTTTCATTGCACCGGTCAACTGACGATCGCCCTGGCCATCGAGTACGCCCGTGTGGCCGCAGGGGCGGCACAATGAAAGCCGTTTTTGCCGCCCGGACCATGGGCGGGAATTTTATTTTCGGTCGGAGGCGGGCAAGGAATTGCGTATTTCGTCTGCCGCACTGGGTCTGTACGGTCTCGCGGAATGACACTTGATGCTGCGCGAATGCGCTGTCTGCAGGCGTCAGTATGTTGTCAGCAGCAGCATCCAGGCAGACGACTTCGATCAACGCGAATCGCGTGATCCTGCGAATGGCAGTGGCAGCATGACTTCCGGCATGGCTGTCGTCATCGCGGGTTTTGTAACATTGTTACACTCAGCCGGCGTCTCCCCATCTGCCTCCCTCTCTTGAAGCCTCGCTTGCATGAATCATTCGTGGGTCAACGTGTTTGCGCGGAATGGGTGGACGAGCGATTCGGGCAACACAGTCGCTTCGCCAGTGGATGTTCGATGCCTGCCTGGCCGATATCTGCTGTTGTTGCTGGTGGTGTCGCTCCTCACCGCCTGTGCGGTCGGCCCTGATTTCAAGCGCCCTGCAGCACCTGCCGTCAGCGACTACGGCGTGCAGCCGACGGCGACGGTGGCCACGGCGAGGGTGGCGGGCGGTGAACCGCAGCACTTTTCCATGGGCAGCGACATCCCCGCTGACTGGTGGAAGCTGTTCCATTCGCCGGCGCTGAATGCGCTGATCGAACAGTCGCTGGCTCACAATCCCGATCTCGCCGCCGCGCAGGCGGCGCTGACAGTAGCGCGGGAAAGCACCAGGGCCGGACGCGGCGCCTACTACCCCGCCGTCGACGGAGGTTTCTCGGCCACCCGCCAGATGCAATCCCGGCAGGTCGCGCCCGGACCGAACTACCCGGTCGTGCCGCAAGAGTACCTGTACAGCTTCTTCACGCCTCAGCTCAGCATTTCGTATGTGCCGGACGTGTTCGGCCTCAATCGACGCAACGTGGAGTCGCTGAAAGCGCAGGAGCAGGCGGTGCGGTTCCAGATGATTGCCACCCGCATCACGCTGAGTACCAACGTGGTGGCGGCAGCGGTGCAGCAGGCTTCGTTGCGCGCCCAGATCGAGGCGACGCATGAGCTCATCGCGATCAACGCCAACATGGTGAAGATCCTGAAATACCAGTTGAACAAGGGCTACGCCGGCCGGCTCGATCTGGCGGCGCAGGAATCGCAGCTGGCCCAGGTCAGGGCCACCTTGCCGCCACTGCTGACCCAGTTGGCTCACGAGAACGACGCGCTGGCAGTGCTGGTCGGGCGCTTTCCGAGCCAGGCGCCGGCAGAACAATTCCAGCTTTCGAGCCTCCAGCTGCCACAGGAGTTGCCGCTGAGCCTGCCGTCGGCGCTGGTGGAACAGCGCCCCGACGTTCGCCAGGCGCAAGCGAACATGCACGCGGCCAGTGCGCAGATCGGCGTGGCGATCGCGAATCGTTTGCCGAACATTTCACTGACTGCCAACGTGGGCAGCACCGCGGTGGTGATCGATCAGGTGTTCAAGTCCGGCACCGGTTTCTGGGGTGTAGGTGCGGATCTGGCGGCCCCGATCTTCCATGGCGGCACCCTGCTGCACCAGGAACGCGCCGCCAAGGCCGCCTATGTGCAGGCGGCCGAGCAATATCGCAGCACGGTGTTGACCGCGTTCCAGAACGTGGCCGACACGCTGGCCGCCCTGCAGCATGACGCCGAGGGCATGCAGGCGGTGGCCCATGCCGAGGAAGCCGCCAAAGTCACCCTCGATCTGTCGCAACGCCAGTACAAGGTCGGCTATGCCAGCTACCTGTCGCTGCTGAGTGCGGAGCAGGGCTATCAGCAGGCGCGCATCGCGCTGGTGCAGGCGCAGGCGAGTCGTTACGCCGACACGGCGGCGCTGTTCCAGGCGCTGGGCGGCGGCTGGTGGCATGACGCCGAGGCGGGCAAGGCTGATGCATCGCCTGCTTCCAGTGCACCGACCGATGCAAACCATGCCGACGCGAGCCACGCCGCTTCCACCCGGGACAACGATGAAAAGTAGATCAGTTTTCGCGACGCCGCTTGCGCTGCGGAGGCTTGCCGTGGCGAGTGTCTTCGCCGTCGCCGCGTCGACCGCGCTGGCGGCCCTTTCCGGCTGCTCGTCGAAGTCCGACCCGACGGGGCAAGCCATGGCCGATACACCGCACGATGTCACCATGACGGCGGTACAGCGTCAGCACATCCATCTGCATACGGTGGCATCGTCCAGCTTCCATCGCGCGATCGAGACGACCGGCGTGGTCGATTTCGACAACGACCAGGCGACCAGCGTGCTGGCGCCGTTCTCCGGTCCGGTGTCGCGGCTGCTGGTATCGCCGGGCGACAAGGTGCGCAAGGGGCAGCCACTGGCGCTGGTGGATTCGCCGGACTTCTCCGCCGCCATCAATGGCTACCGCAAGGCACTGATCACCGCGCGCAACGCGCGTCGACTGGCTGATACGGACAAGGATCTGGTGCAGCACGAAGGTGTCTCCCAGCGTGAGGCCGAGCAGGCGCAGACCGATGCGGTCAGCGCCGAGGCCGATCGCGATGCCGCGTTGCAGGCGCTGGTTGCACTGGATGTCGATGCTGGCACGATCAAGGCGATCAAGGCCGGTCGACCGGTGACGAGCGCGCAGGGCATTATCCGCGCACCGATCGCAGGCACCGTGGTGGAAAAACTGATCACGCCCGGCCAGCTGCTGCAGGCAGGCAGCACGCCGTGCTTTACCGTGGCCGATCTGTCACGGGTATGGGTGATGGCGCAGGTCTCGGCCGACGAGCTGTCTGCGATCCGCGTCGGTGATCCGGCGCAGGTGGATAGCGGCATGGGCGCTGCCGAGCTGTCCGGTACCGTGGACAACATCGCGGCCGTGGTCAATCCGGACACGCGTGCGGTGGCCGCGAGGGTACTAGTGCATAACCCGCAGGGGCTGCTGCGCAAGCAGATGTACGTGCGCGTGCGGATCCAGTCGCGGCAGGCCAGCCAGGGGCTGATGATCCCGGTGTCGGCGATACTGCGTGACGACGAAAACCTGCCGTTCGTATATGTCGCACAACACGACGGCAGCTTCGCCCGGCGCCACGTGACGCTGGGCCCGCGCAGCGGCGATGACTACCCGGTCAGCGAAGGCCTCAAGCCCGGTGACCAGGTCGTGGTCGATGGCGGGATCTTCGTCCAGTTCATGCAAAGCCAATGAGCGACCATCTGCCGCCCATGCCGCCGCGCGCGGCGTCGCTGATGAACCGGATCGTGGGCGCCTCGCTGGCGCAGCGTTTCCTGGTCGCGCTGCTGATGCTGATCCTGGTCGGCGCTGGCGTGCGTGCGCTGCACCGCCTGCCGGTGGATGCGTACCCCGATCTCTCGCCACCCAGTGTCGAAATCATCACGCAGTGGCCCGGGCATACGGCCGAAGAGGTGGAGCGCCTGATCACGGTGCCGATCGAGCAGGGCATGACCGGTATTCCCAGGACCGACAACGTGCGCTCGATCTCGCTGTACGGTCTTTCCGACGTCACCCTCACCTTCGACAACGGTACCGACAACTATTTCGCGCGCCAGAGGGTATTCAACCGGCTCGGTGACGTCGGTCTGCCGGACGGCGTGAAACCGTCGGTATCGCCGCTGTCGTCGCCGTCGGGACTGATCTACCGCTACGTGCTGCAAAGCTCCGATCGGTCGCCGATGGAGTTGAAGACGCTCGAGGACTGGGTGGTCGAGCCGCAATTCCGCTCGGTGCCCGGTGTGGCGGACGATTCCGGTTTCGGCGGCGGCACCATGCAGTACCAGGTGCTGCTCGATCCGGCCAAAATCGCCGGGGTCGGGCTTACCGCGCCGCAGGTCGAGGCGGCGCTGGCAGCGAACAACAGCAATGCCGGCGGTGGTTTCTACTCGCAGGGCGGCCAGTTCTATTACGTACGCGGCATCGGTCGGCTGCAGACGGTGGAAGACATCGGCAACGTGGTGCTGGCCGTGCACGACGGCAGTCCGGTGCTGGTCAAGGACGTCGGCCGCGTGGTGATCGGCATCGCCCCCCGTCTGGGCGAGTTCGGCTACGAGAAGCAGAGCGACGCGGTCGAGGGAGTGATCTCGCTGCGCACCGGCGAGAAGACCCAGGACGTGCTCAAGCGGGTCGAGGCAAAGACGAAAGAGCTGAACGAGCAGATCCTGCCCGGGGACGTCAAGATCCACCCGTTCTACGACCGCAGTGACCTGATCGCGCTGACCACCCATGTGGTCAAGGAGAATCTGGTTCGCGGCATGCTGCTGGTGGTGGTGATCCTGATTTTCTTCCTGTACGACGTGCGCGCCGGGTTGATCGTCGCGATCACCATTCCGCTGTCGCTGCTGGTCGCCTTCATCTGCCTGGATCTGCAGGGAGCCTCGGCCAACCTGCTGTCGATCGGTGCGGTGGATTTCGGAATACTGGTCGATGCGGCGGTGGTGATGGTGGAGAACATCTACCGCCAGCTCGCCGATCGCGAGGGAACGACGTTCAACGTGATCGAGGTGATCCGGGATGCCGCCGCGGAAGTCGACCGTCCGCTGTTCTATGCGGTGGCAGTGATCGTGGTCAGTTTCCTGCCGATCTATGTGCTTTCGGGCCCCTCCGGCACGCTGTTCAAGCCGATGGCCGACACCATGGTCTTTGCCCTGATCGGCTCGCTGGTGATCACCCTGACCCTGCTGCCGGTGCTGTGCTCCTGGTTCATGCGCAGGGGCGTGCGCGAGCGCCGCAACCGCGCCTTCGAGGCGATCAAGTCGGTCTACATCAAGGGGCTGGATTTCTGCCTGGCACGCGCCTGGGCGACCACGATCGCCTCGGTGGTTCTGCTGGTCTTGTCGTTGCTGCTGATCCCGCGCATCGGTGCGGAGTTCATGCCGAAACTGGACGAGGGCGCGCTGTGGGTGCGCGCCACCATGCCGTACACGATCTCGTTCGACGAGTCGGCGAAGATCACGCCGAAGATCCGCGACATCCTGCGTTCCTTTCCGCAGGTCACCACCGTGGCTTCGGAGCTGGGTCGGCCCGACGACGGCACCGATTCGACCGGTTTTTTCAACGTCGAATTCTATGTCGGTCTGAAACCCTACTCGCAGTGGACCGGAAAATACCGCACCAAGGCGGCACTGACCGCGGCGATCAACCAGAAGCTGAAGACCTTTCCCGGCATCACCTTCAACTACACCCAGCCGGCCGAGGACGCGGTGGACGAGGCGGAAACCGGTCTGAAGAGTGCGCTGGCGGTCAAGGTGTTCGGTTCCAATCTGAACACGCTGGAGCTCAAGGGCAAGGCGATCAAGCATGTGCTGGAGCAGGTGCGCGGCATTCACGACGTCACCCTGGTGCAGGAGCTCGGCCAGCCCAGCCTCAGCATCAAGATCAACCGTGCCGCGATCGCACGCTATGGCCTCAACGTCGATGACATCAACAGCCTGATCACGACGGCGATCGGTGGCGACGTGGCGACCCAGGTGATCCAGAGCGAAAAGCAGTTCGACCTGGTCGTGCGGCTGGATCACAAGTACCGCGACAACCCGCAGAAAATCGGCAATATCCTGGTGGCCACGCCTGGCGGACAGCAGTTGCCGCTGAAGGAATTCGCCGATATCCAGGTCACCAATGGCGCCTCGTTCATCTACCGCCAGGACAACTCGCGCTACATCGGCGTGCAGTTCTCCGTGCGAGGTCGCGACCTGGCCGGCGCGGTCGAGGATGCGATCGGGCAGGTCAACGGCAAGGTGAAACTGCCGCAGGGCTACCGGCTGGACTGGGGCGGCGAGTACAAGGAATACACCGCCTCGCGCGCGCAGTTGAACACCATCGTGCCGCTGACCGTGGGGCTGATCTTCCTGCTGCTGTTCACCCTGTACAGCAACTTCAAGTTCCCGTTCATCACCGTGCTCGGCGTGGTGCTGTCGGCGCCGGTCGGCGGCATCGTGGCCTTGTGGCTGACCGGCACGCCGTTCTCGGTATCGTCGGGCATCGGCTTCCTGGCCCTGTTCGGCGTGTCGGTGCAAACCGCCGTGGTCTACATCTCCTACGTCAACGAGCTGCGCCGCAATGGCGCGACGCTGGCCGAGGCAATCCGCGAAGGTGCGATTCTGCGTCTACGCCCGATCATGATGACTGCGCTGGTGGCGGCATTGGGCTTGCTGCCGGCAGCGCTGGCCACGGGTGTCGGCACCGACACCCAGCGCCCCTTTGCGCTGGTGATCGTCAGCGGATTGTTTACCCGGCTGTTGATCAGCATTTTCCTGATGCCGGTGCTGTATGCCCTGGTGGCGCGGCCGGACGATCGTCTGGAAGTGTGAGGCGACTGCTGTCGAGGTTAGCTCCAGCGGCCGACAGGCATGCCAAAGGCACGACGCCATGGGCATGGAGGCCGTCGCCATCGGGACGTGGGCGTCGCTGGTCGGTGCAGCTATCATGGCGAACATGACGTTTTCTGTGACGGCGGCGTTTTCCATGCTCCTGATGATCGACAACTACGACAGCTTCACCTTCAACCTCGTGCAGTATCTGGGCGAGCTGGGGCAGCAGGTGCAGGTGGTGCGCAACGACGCACTGGATGTGGCGGGCATTCGTGCGCTGCGTCCCTCGCACATCATGATTTCGCCGGGGCCGGGCACACCGGATGACTCGGGTGTGTCGCTGGATGTGCTGCGCGAACTGTCGGGTGAAATTCCGGTGTTTGGCGTCTGTCTGGGGCACCAGGCGATCGGTCAGGTGTTCGGTGGCAAGGTGATCCGCGCCAAGCAGATCATGCACGGCAAGACCTCGCCGGTGCGCCATCGCGGGCAGGGTGTATTCGCCGGTCTGCCCGACCCGTTCGAGGCGACGCGCTATCACTCGCTGGTGGTCGAGCAGGCCTCGCTGCCGGATTGCCTGGAGGTCACCGCATGGACCGAGAACCCCGACGGCTCGATCGACGAGATCATGGGTCTGCGCCACAAGACGCTGCCAGTCGAAGGTGTGCAATTCCATCCGGAGTCGATCCTGACCCAGCATGGACATGACCTGCTGCGCAATTTCCTCGGGCTGCCCTTGCGGTTGGCGGCATGAATCGGTCGGCACGCGACATCACCATCACACCGCAGGAGGCGCTGCAGCGCACGATCGAACATCGTGAGATTTTCCACGACGAGATGATCGCGCTGATGCGGCAGATCATGCATGGCGAGGTGAGTCCGCTGATGACGGCGGCGATCATCACCGGCCTGCGCGTGAAGAAGGAAACCATCGGCGAGATCACCGGCGCCGCGCGGGTGATGCGCGAGCTGTCGGCCAGGGTGCCGCTGGACGATGCCGATGCGGGCGTTGGTGCAGCGACGGGCAGGGAGCATCTGCTCGACATCGTCGGTACCGGTGGTGATGGCGCCTCCAGTTTCAATATCTCCACCGCCTCGATGTTCGTGGCTGCAGCGGCGGGTGCGCGGGTGGCCAAGCATGGCGGGCGCCGTGTGTCGTCGAAGTCCGGCAGTGCGGACGTGCTGGAGGCGCTGGGCGCCTCGATCGACCTGAGTCCGGCACAGGTGGCGAAGTGCATGGCCGAGACCGACATCGGTTTCATGTTTGCGCCAAATCATCACCCGGCGATGAAAGTGGTGGCGCCGGTGCGGAAGGAGATGGGCGTGCGCACGCTGTTCAATATTCTAGGCCCGCTGACCAATCCAGCCGGTGCGCCGAACATCCTGATGGGAGTCTTTCATCCTGACCTGGTCGGCATCCAGATCCGTGTGCTGCAGGCGCTTGGCGCCAGGCATGCGTTGGTGGTCTGGGGCCGCGACGGCATGGACGAAATTTCACTCGGTGCGGCCACCCTGGTCGGCGAGTTGCGCGATGGTGTGGTGCGCGAATACGAAGTCGAGCCGGAGGATTTCGGCCTGGCGATGGCGTCCAGCCGCAATTTGAGGGTGGAGAGCGTGGATGAGTCCAAGGCGATGCTGCTGGATGCGTTGCAAGGCCGTGCCGGCGTCCCGCATGACATCGTCTGCCTGAACGCCGGTGCGGCGCTGTATGCCGCCGATTGCGCCGCGTCGATCGGCGAAGGCATCGAGCTGGCGCGCCGCACGATTGCCAGCGGCGCCGCGCATGCGAAAATGGAGGCCTTCGTGGCGGCTACGCAACGGCTGGCCGGCTCGATCTAGTCGCATCGCCAGCGTCTCCTCCGACATGGCGTATTACATCACGACCCCAATCGCGCATACGATGCGCCCATAGACCAACGAGCGAGATGCCATGACCGACATCCTCAATCGCATTCTTGCCCGCAAGGCGGAAGAGATTGCCGAACGCCGGAACAAGATGCCGCTGGCGGAGCTGGCTGCGCGTGTCGCCGATCTGCCCGATACACGCGGCTTTGCCGCCGCGATCGAGGCGAAGATCGCCCAGGGCCTGCCGGCGGTGATTGCCGAAGTGAAGAAGGCCAGCCCCAGCAAGGGCGTGATTCGAGCCAATTTCGATCCGGTAGCCATTGCCCGGAGCTACGCAGCAGGCGGCGCTGCCTGCCTGTCGGTGCTCACCGACAGCGATTTTTTCCAGGGCAGCGAGGCATTCCTGCAGCAGGCGCGTGCGGCGTGTTCGCTGCCTCTGCTGCGCAAGGATTTCACCATCGACCCGTATCAGGTGCATGAGGCCCGCGCGATCGGTGCTGACTGCATCCTGCTGATCGTCGCGGCGCTGGACGATGATGTGCTGCTGGAGCTTTCGCTGCTGGCGGCCGAGCTTGACCTGGATGTGTTGTGCGAGGTGCACAACGAGGAGGAGCTGGAGCGCGCGCTGGCCTTGCCGGTACCGCTGATCGGCGTCAACAACCGCAACCTGCGCAACTTTGAGACGGCGCTGGAGACCTCGCTGGCGCTGCAGGAACTGATCGAATACGACCGCGTGCTGGTGGCCGAGTCCGGCATCCACACGCCGGAAGACGTCGCGCGATTGCGCGAGGGTGGTATCCAGGCCTTCCTGGTCGGTGAGGCATTCATGCGTGCCAACGATCCCGGTGCCGAGTTGCGCAGGTTGTTCGGCACGCCGTGAGCATGATCTTGAAGGACGATGTGCCGTCGCTGTCGGCGGAAGATGCGTGTTCCCGTGTCGTGTTGTTCGATTTCGACGGCGTGCTGATCCGTGGTGATGCGTTTTATCTGTTCGTGCGCGATCGCTATGCACATTCGCCGGGGCGAAAATCATTGGCCCTGCTCAGCGCCCCTCTGCTGTTGCTGACGTTGCCGTTTTCGCGACGCTTGGCATCGCGATGGCTTGTGCGCATCGCTTTTCTTGGCCAGCGGCCGGAAGGATACGCGCTGGCCGCGAGCGGTTTTGCCGGCACCCTCGTACGGCGGCCGCGGCAGTTCTGTCGCGATGGCCTGAGCGCCTTGCGTCGTCATCAGGCGCGGGGCGATCGCGTCATCCTGGTCACCGGCTGCGAACAAACGCTGGTCACGGGCATCGTGCAGCAGCTGGGTCTGGGCGGGCTGGAAATACTCGCCTCGAAACTTCACCAGGGCTGGTTCGGCATGCACATGGGGTGGCACAACATCGGGCCGCGCAAGGTCGAGGCGCTGGCCAGGCATGGCGTGAGCGCATGGCAGGTCGCTTACGGTGATTCGCTGCACGACGCGGCGATGTTGAAAGTCGCCGACGAGGCGGTACTGGTCAACGGCACGCCAAAGCTGTGCAAGAAGATGGAAAAATTGCTCGGCCGAACGCTTGCTCGGGTCGACTGGGCCTAGTGCGGCAGGGACGACTTGTGGAAGCGCACCCTGTGCGCGATGCCCCTGTTTTGATGCCGTAACGAAGAGCATCGCGCACAGGGTGCGTTCCTGCAGACAACACGGCCCCGGTAGCAGCAATCAGCGGGTGCCGCGAACCACGATGGTCTTGCCCGAAACTTCGATCAAGCCTTGCTCCTCCAGCTGCTTGAGGACCCGGCCGACCATTTCGCGCGAGCAACCGACGATGCGACTGACTTCCTGACGCGAGATGCGGATCTGGGTACCGTCCGGATGGGTCATTGAATCCGGTTCCTGGCACAGGTCGAGCAGGGTGCGCGAGATGCGGTTGGTCACATCCATGAACGCCATGCGGCTGACCTGACGCGAGGTGCGCAACAGGCGATTGGTCAGTTGCGAACCAATCGAGAAGAGGATCTTCGGGCATTCCTCGCGCAGCGGACCCTCCATCAGCTGGAACAGGCGCTCGTAGCTGATTTCGGCCATTTCGCAGGGGGTACGCGTGCGCACCATCGACTCACGCTGGGACTGCTCCACGAACAAGCCCATCTCGCCAATGAACTGGCCGCGACTGATGTAGGCGAGGATCAATTCCCGGCCCTGCTCGTCCTCGGTGCATACGGCCAGCGAGCCTTCGATCACGTAATAGAGGGTGTTGGCCGGATCGCCGGGCCGCATGATCGCGGTCTTGCCGGGGTAGCGGCGGCGATGGCACATCCCCAGGAATCGCTCCATCGAAGCGGGGTCAGGGGCAAAGCCCAGCGGAGCCTGCGAGCGCTCGAAGGCCTGTTGCAACTGGTATTTGAGAGGTTGCGCCACAATCACTCCTGAAATGGGATATCAGTGGTGTGCGCCGCCATGGCGTCATCTGTCATCGTAACCACCCCTGTACCTGTCGCATTATGGCAAACCTCGCGAACTTGCGCTGGTTCAATTTCTTTCCCGTTTGCCGCATACTTGCCGGTCTTTCGGCCGGGGCACAGTTGTCGCGAGCCGTTCACAAGGGTCGTGCAGGCTTATTGCTCGTACTTCACACCAATCGCGGGGACCCTTGTCGCTAACCCGCCTCTACTGCTGATCGAGCGTTCGGTCATGGAGAGCCGCTTGTGGTCAAACCACTTCCCCGTCTTCGCCTTCAGGGCTTCAACAACCTGACCAAGGCGTTGAGCTTCAATATCTACGACATCTGTTATGCGGTGTCCGAAGAGCAGCGTGGCCGTTACATCGAGTACATCGATGAGCAATACGACGCCGATCGCCTGACCCAGATCCTCACCGATGTGGCCGAGATCATTGGTGCCAACATCCTCAGTATCGCCCGCCAGGATTACGATCCGCAGGGCGCCTCGGTGACCATGCTGATCTCCGAGGAGCCGGTGCTCGAAAAACTGGGTCGCGATTCGATCGCCGGCGCGGTAGCACACCTGGACAAGAGCCACATCACCGTCCATACCTATCCGGAGACGCATCCGCACAACGGCATTGCGACCTTCCGTGCGGATATCGACGTGGCGACCTGCGGCGTGATCTCACCGCTGAAGGCACTGAACTATCTGATCGACAGCTTCGAGTCGGACATCGTGATTGCCGATTACCGCGTGCGCGGCTTCACCCGCGACGTGAAGGGCAAGAAGCATTACATCGACCACAAGATCAACTCGGTGCAGGACTATCTGGCGCGCCACATTCGCCAGAAATACGAGATGTTCGACGTCAACGTGTATCAGGAGAACATGTTCCACACGAAGATGCATATCAAGGATTTTGACCTCGATACGTATCTGTTCGAGGCGCATGCCGACGACCTCTCCTTCAAGGAGCGCCAACGGATCGAGTCGCTGCTGCGGCGCGAGATCGAGGAGTTGTTCCACGGCCGCAACCTGATGTAACGAAAACCCGCCGAAAGGCGGGTTTTTTGATTCGCCTGCAGGAGCGGGGGGCTTCCTTCGGTCGTGCGCGATGCTCTTCCGGGCGCGGCTAAGAGCCATCGCGCACAGGGTTCGCTCCTACAGGCGGTACGCCACGACCTTCATCAGCATCGAGCTGGCGTGCATCAGCTGGGGCAGCGGAAACGGCAGGTCGATTCCACCGCGTTGTTGCGCGGCCTGCGCGTGGCGGATCTCGTCGGCCTGCATCTGGCTCAATATCGCGCGTGAGCGTTCATCCTGCGCGGGCAGCTTTTCCAGGTGCTCGGCAAGATGAGCCTCTACCTGATGCTCGGTCTCGACCACGAAGCCCAGGCTTACCGGGTCACCGGCCAGTGCAGCCGCGGCACCGATGGCGTAGCTGCCGGCGTACCACAGCGGGTTGAGCAGGCTGGGGCGGCTGTCCAGTTGCTGCAGGCGCTCGGCGCACCAGGCCAGGTGGTCGGTTTCCTCCGCGGCGGCGTGCAGCAGGTGCTCCCGGTTGGCGGCGTCGCGCGCCAACGCGGCCTGGCCGAAATACAGCGCCTGCGCGCACACCTCGCCGGTGTGGTTGATGCGCATGAGGCCCGCGGCATGGCGGCGCTCGGCCTCATCCAGCTCTGCTTCGCTGATGGATACGGCGGGTGATGGGTGGTTCGCCGCCGGTGCGCCGGCAATCGCTTCCAGTGCGCGCTCGCAGCCGTCCAGGAGGCGGTCGAAAGGTGTCAGCGTGCGGACGTTCATGGGCATTCCCGTTTGAAGATTGAGTGTTGTCATGGTTGTTCAAGCTGCTGCGCCAGCAGGGTCAGCGGGTGCAGCTGACGCCAGTCCATTCCTTGCGCAGCCATGCCGCTGGCGAGGTGCAGCCGGCAGCCGATATTGGACGACAACAGCTGCTGCGGCGCCACTGAGGCGGCTTGTCGCAGTGTCGCATCGCGCAGCTGGGCGGCGCGTTCGGGGAACTGCAGCAGGTGGCTGCCGGCGGCGCCACAGCAATGAGGCGGCCGTGGCAACGGCAGCACTTCCAGCCCGGGAACACGGCGCAGCAGGGTTTGCAGGGCCTGGCCGGTTCCGGCGACATTGAGTTGGGTGCATGGCAGATGGAGTGCGACCCGTTGCGCAAGTGGACGAAAACGCAGCGCGTCGCCATGGCTTGCCAGCAACTCCACGGGATCGATCACGCTTGCTTCAGGCAGGGCTCGGCGTAGCGTGCCGAGACAACCTGGCGTGACCGAAAGCAACTGGCTTGCGCCGCTGGCCGTCCAGGCATCGCGCACCCGTTTGGCGGATTGCTCGGCCGCTTCGGTTTCGCCTCCGTGCAGATCCAATGCTCCACAACAGAACGCGGGCAGCACCGTGACCCGGTGACCCGCCGCGCGCAGCAGGGTGATCGCCGCCTGCTGAGCCTCGGCATCATCAACGCTGGCCACACAGCCGGGGAAAAGAGCCAGATGGGGTATGTCCGTATCGTAAGCGGTCTGCTTTGCTGGGGCGGCAGGCTGTTCCCGCGGCATGCCGAGCAGCGCGGCGCGCCACGGGGAGCTTGCTGGCAGCCTTGAGGCGAGCCGGTCTTTCCAGTGCGAAAAACCAACCCAGCCGCCGAGACGTCGCAGCGCCCGCATCCGGACAGGTTGCTTGATCAAGCTCAGCAGGCGCCGCGGACGTTCCGGCGCGGGGCCCAGCAAAGATCGGGTCTCGATCAGCAATTCGTCATACTGGACGTGGGCCGGACAGACCTTCTCGCAATTCAGGCAACCCAGGCAGTGATCGAGATGCTGGCGCAGATCGGCGGTGGGGTCGACCAGGCCGCGGGCCAGCGCCGAGGCGATGGCGATGCGCCCGCGGGGCGACTCGGCCTCGTTCGGTTCCAGCGCATAAGTGGGGCAAACCGGCAGGCACAGCCCGCATTGCACGCATTGATCCGCCAGCTCCACGATGCGTCCTGCGGCGGTGTGGAGGGGGGTCTTTTCAAGCGGCATGGTCCTCATGCTATCATTGCCAGCTCACAGCCCGCCGGTCGGTGGGCTTGCGCCATGGGTGACGGCTCCGCTATCATCTCGCGCCTTTGATCCACCGATGATGCGTACCGCCAGATGGCGGCATACCAGGTATTTGAAATGAAAACGTTTAGCGCCAATGCAGACAACGTCAAGCGCGACTGGTTCGTGGTCGACGCCACCAACAAGACGCTCGGTCGCCTGTCGACTGAAATCGCACGTCGTCTGCGCGGCAAGCACAAGCCGGAATATACCCCGCATTGCGACACCGGCGATTATATCGTGGTGATCAACGCGCAGAAGGTGGCTGTCACCGGTGCCAAGCTGGACGACAAGAAATATCACCGTTACACCGGTTACATCGGCAACCTGAAGACCACCAGTCTGAAGGACCTGCTGGCGACCTACCCGGAGCGCGTGATCGAGATCGCCGTCAAGGGCATGCTGCCGAAGAACTCGTTGGGCCGCGAAATGTATCGCAAGCTCAAGGTCTACGGCGGCGCCGAACACCCGCATATCGCACAGCAGCCGCAGGCGCTGGAACTCTAAGGAACCATCATGACGATCCAGCAGAATTACGGCACCGGCCGCCGCAAGACCTCCGCCGCTCGCGTTTTCCTGCGCAAGGGCAATGGCCAGATTGTGGTCAACGGCAAGACCCTTGAGCAGTTTTTTGGTCGCGAGACCTCGTGCATGATCGTGCGCCAGCCGCTCGAATTGACCGAGAACACCGAGAAGTTTGATATCACGGTCACGGTTGCCGGTGGCGGTATTACCGGTCAGGCCGGCGCGATCCGCCTGGGCATCGCCCGCGCACTGATCGAGTATGATGAGGCGCTGAAGTCGCCGCTGCGCAAGGCTGGTTTCGTGACCCGCGACGCCCGTGAAGTCGAGCGCAAGAAGGTCGGTCTGCACAAGGCACGTCGCGCTACCCAGTTCTCCAAGCGCTAATCCAAGCTCCATAGCCCCGTCGCCAAGCGGTAAGGCACCTGACTCTGACTCAGGCATCGGTGGTTCGAATCCATCCGGGGCTGCCATACACGAAGCGGTGATCCAGAGTTCAGCCTGGCTCCCGGACACGAAAAAGCCCGCCATCGGCGGGCTTTTTCGTGCTTGAGGGTAGTGTCGCGGGAGTGGCTATCCAGGCGGGGCTGGCTCGAAGAGAACTAAAAAAACGGCCCTTCAAGGGCCGCTTTTTTTCAGTCAGGGCGGCGATGCTTAGAGGACGCGGTCGCCAACCAGCACCACGTCAGCGGGGCGGCGCGCAAACAGCCCGACGGTGACGATGCCGGCGAGCTGGTTGAGCTCGCTCTCCAGGGCTGCCGGGTCGGCAATCTGCCAATTGTGCACGTCGATGATCCAGTTGCCGTTGTCGGTGACCACGCCATCGCGCCAAACCGGTTGGCCGCCGCGCTTGACGATCTCGCGGCCGATCAGGCTGCGTGCCATCGGAATCACCTCGATCGGTAGCGGAAACTTGCCGAGCAGTTCGACCAGCTTGCTGGAGTCGATGATGCAGACGAACTTTTCACTCGCCGCCGCCACGACTTTTTCGCGGGTGAGCGCCGCACCACCGCCCTTGATCAGGCGCTTGTAGGGGTCGCATTCGTCGGCGCCGTCAACATAGAGCGACAACGGGCCGGTGCTGTTGAGGTCGAGCACGGGTATGCCCAGCCGCTTCAGCTGCGCGGTCGACTGCTCCGAGCTCGATACCGCGCCCTGGATGCGGTCGCGCAGGTCGGCGAGGGCGTCGATGAAGAACGCCACGGTGGAGCCGGTGCCGACGCCGACGATGGCGCCGTCCTCGACATAGCGGATCGCCGCCTCACCGGCCTGGCGTTTTTCGTTGGCGTTGCTCATGGCATCGTTCCGTAAAGTGGGTTGTGGAGAAAGGTCAGGCCGGTGCGTGCTGTTCGAGCGCGAGGATAAAGGACCAGTGCGCGGCATCTACCGGCATCACGGACAGGCGATTTCCCTTGCGCAGCAAGGGCATCCCGGCGAGAGATTCATGACCCTTGAGCTCGTCCAGGCTGATGGTGCGCTTGAGCTTCCGGAAAAATTTCACGTCGACCAGCATCCAGCGCGGCTTGTCGCGTGAACTGCCGGGATCGAAATACTTGCTCTTGGGATCGAACTGGCTCGGGTCGGGATAGGCGTCCGTGGCCACCTCAGCGAGGCCGACGATACCGGGGACAGCGCAGTTGGAGTGATAGAAGAACACCTTGTCACCCGGGCGCATGCCGTCACGCATGAAGTTTCGCGCTTGATAGTTGCGTACCCCATCCCATGCCTCCTGCTTGTTGCGTTTGAGGTCGTCAATCGAGAAAGTGTCGGGTTCGGACTTCATCAGCCAGTAGTTCATTCAGCCACCTGTGGATTGCAGTCGATCAGCTCGCGCTCGGTGGCGACGAAATCCAGCGGCACGTCCCATTCCTGATCTTCCAGCTCCGGCAATTCCTGAAACGAATAGGCGATGCCCACCAAGAGCGGCTCAGTCGGACGTAACTGTTCGTTGAGAAAGGCAAAGCTGCGGTCGTAATAGCCGCCGCCATGGCCCAGCCGGTGGCCGCGCCGGTTGAAGCCCAGCAAGGGCACCAGCACCATGTCAAGCTGGAACGGCTCCAGTAGTTCGCCGGGAGCCGAAGGTTCGGGGATGCCGTAGCGGTTGGGTTGCACCGCTTCGCCGGATTGCCAGGGGGCAAAGCGAAGGAGCTGGCCCTTGCTGATGACCGGCAGCAAGAACTGCTGGCCACGCGTCGCCAGGGGCGGAATCACCAGATTGAGTGGCAGCTCGCCGTGGGTGGCCCAGTAGCCGGCCACGCGGGCGTCGGTGAAATACCCGGGCAGTTGCTCGAGACTGCGGCGCAGTCCCTGTGCGGCGGCAATCCGCTCGGCCGGGGCCAAGGCCGAGCGGCGCTCGGTCAGCTGCTGGCGTAGTTCGCGGCGTTGGGCGAGGGCGTCCACGTGTCGCGCATCTCCAGACGAAAAGCGCGCCCGGCGGACGTCGCTGCGGGCGACTGATCCCGGCCGCCATTGCGACTGGCGACCGGGGCAGAGAAAGAAGTGGCGTTAACCGCGATGCCGCTGCCCACCAAACGACCTTGATCCAAAATGGATCAGGTGGGAGGGCTACATGGCCTCGAGGCTTTCCGCACGTGGCGGACATGCACAACAGCCGATGTTTAAGCCGACCCGGGGCCGTAATTAGGAACAAGGCAAATGTAAGAGTGTGCTGGCAAACATCGCAGAAAACGCCGGAATCGATTTTAGGCGCTTGTCATGCAATGCGCCACTGATGGTCGCCGCATGGGTCTGCGTGCCGGACCCTGACGTTCAGGATTTTGGCAATTCGGCGTCCAGCGCCGCATCCAGTCGATGGCGCAGGGCCGCAAGGCCCTGGCCGAGGCGCTGCTCCTGACCCTCATGTCGCTTGCGCAGGGCCAGGAACTCATGGGTCACGCTGATCGCGGCCAATACGGCGAGTCGCTCGAAGCTGGGTGCCTTGGCGTTCGCCCGCAATTCACGCATTTTGCGATCGAGGAAGCCGGCGGCTTCGAGCAGGCCCTCGCGCTCTTCCGGCGCACAGGCGATCAGGAATTCACGATCGTTCAGCCGCAGCGCGACCGGTTCACTGCTGGACATGGTTTTCTCAGCCATTGTTTTCGAGCGACTTCAGCCGCTGGATCATTGCCTCGACCCGCCCGCGAGCCTGTTCGTTGCGGGCGAGCAGGCCGGCACGTTCACCGCTCAGCTGCTCCTGGCTATGGCGCAGGCTGCGGTTTTCCTCGTTGAGCCGACGCACGGTCTCAACCAGCCGGTCGAGTCGTTGGCACAGGGCGGCCAACTCTTGCTGTATCGGGTCGTCGTGGGGGGGCGTGCTCATGCGAGAAACTATAACAGGACGTCGATGGAAATCAGTGTCGTGATCGATGCTGCGGGGAAGCTGCCGTCACTGCATTAAACTGATGGCCATCAATAGAAGGAGCGCAGCCATGACGGCAACCGGGATTGTGGGCTATGACGAAATCGATGCGTTGATCATGAGGCTGCGCCTGGGTACGGATGCGAGCGAGCTGCATGGCTCGATCAGTGGCTATCTGGCCGGTGGTGGCACGCTGGGGAACAGCTCGGTTCTGGCGGCGCTGGAACTGGAAGGCGAAGCCACCGCACCCTCGGCCGAAGACATGGCCCTGCTGCAGCGTCTGGTGAAACAGAGCGAAACCGAGCTGGCGGATCCCGAACTGGGCTTCGAGCCGCTGCTGCCCGAGGACGACCGGCCACTGACCGAGCGTGCCGAGGCCATGGTTGAATGGTGCCGTGGTTTTCTCGGCGGTTTCGGCCTGGCTGGCACGGCGGCGCATGCGCAACTGTCCGAAGAGGCGCAGGAGATCCTGCGCGATCTGGGCACGGTTGCTTCCTCTTCGCTGGATTTCGGCAATGAGACCGATGACGAGGATGCCTTGATCGAAGTCCAGGAATTCGTACGGGTCGCCGCCATGCTGCTGCATACCGAATGTGCCAGGCCCGACAGCTCCAGCCGTGGCACCTTGCATTGATTCCCAGCGCCCCCGACCTAGCCGCCCTGGCGATTTCCGCCGAGGAGTTCGCACGACGACGTCGCCAGCTGATGCAGATGGCTGGCGAAGACGCCGTGCTGTTGATCGCCGCTGCGCCCGAGCGCATGCGCAACGCCGATGCGGCGTGGCCGTACCGGCAGGATTCGGACTTTCACTATCTGGCCGGGTTCCCGGAATCCGATGCCGTGCTCGCCCTGCTGCCCGGCCGCCAGTACGGTGAAGCGGTGCTGTTCTGCCGGGAGCGCGATGCCGATCGCGAGCGCTGGCACGGCCGCACCATCGGCACCGAGCAAGCGGTGGCCGACTACGGCATGGACGACGCGTTTCCGATCGAGGACATCGACGACATTCTGCCTGGCATGATCGAGGGGCGCGGGCGGGTCTACTGCCACTTCGGCCGCGAGCCTGCTTTCGACGCGCAACTGCTGGGCTGGATGCGCCGCCTGCGCCAGTTGAAGGGCGGCGGCATGGTGCCGAAGGAGTTCGTGGCGCTGGGGCACTTGCTGCATGATCTGCGGCTGTTCAAGTCGCGTGCCGAGTTGAAGCTGATGCGTGCCTCGGCCTCCGTTGCGGTGGAGGCACATCTGGCAGCGATGAGGCTGGCTCGGCCCGGTCGGCACGAGTACGAGGTGGAAGCCGAGCTGCTCAGCGTGATCCGCCGTCGAGGCGCGGTCCCTGCCTTCGCGCCCACGGTAGCCGGCGGTGCCAATGCATGTGTCATGCATTACCAGAACAATCGTGCGCCGCTGCGACAGGACGAATTGCTGCTGATCGATGCCGGCGCCGAGCTGGACTGCTATGCGTCCGACATCAGCCGTACTTTTCCGGTCAGCGGTCGCTACACGCGTGAACAGCGCGCGTTGTACGAGGTGGTGTTGGCCGCTCAGGCGGCAGCGATCGATCAGGTGCAGCCCGGTCTTCCCTTCAACGCGGCACACGATGCGGCTGTGAGGGTGCTCACCGAAGGCCTGTGCCAGCTCGGTCTGCTCAAGGGCGATGCGGATACGGCGATTGCCGAGCGCAGCTACCAGCGCTTTTTCCCGGCCAAGACCGGCCACTGGCTGGGCCTGGACGTGCATGATGTGGGCGATTACCGCATCGACGGTGAGTCGCGCCTGCTCGAGCCGGAGATGGTGCTCACGGTCGAGCCGGGCTTGTACATCCTGCCGGACGACCGAAGCGTGGCCGAGCGCTGGCGCGGCATCGGTATACGCATCGAGGACGACGTGCTGGTCACCCGCGACGGCCACGAGGTGCTTACCGCCGCGATGCCGAAAGAGGCTGACGAGATTGAAGCGCTGCTGGCTGGCCGGGGCGGGTAATTTGGGTCGTGCTCCGGCCAGCCTGCGCGGGCTGGTCTGAGCGCTTGGTCAGTTGAACAATGCAAACGCGTCGCGGGTAAGATTGACCGGAGTGCCGTCGGTGCATAGCACGTCGTCCTCGATGCGGATGCCGCCGTAGGGACGGAAGGTGTCCACCCGCGTCCAGTCGATATCCTTGCCGACCGGTTTGTCGCGCAGCTCGGCCAGCAGCATGTCGATGAAATACAGGCCAGGTTCGATCGTCACCACCATGCCCGGCTCCAGCGTGCGGGTCATGCGCAGGAAGGGGTGGCCATCCGGGCGGTCGATGGTGTCGCCACGATCATTGCGGGAGAAACCGCCCACGTCATGCACCTGCAGGCCGATCGAATGGCCCAGGCCATGCGGGAAGAAGGCGCGGGTCACCCCGCTCTCCACCGCCGACTCGGTGCTGAGGCGGATCAGGCCGTGTTGCTTGAGTACATCGGCCAGCTGGTGGTGTGCATGCAAATGCAGTTCGGCGTAGGGACGACCCGCACGTACCATCGCCACCTGGCTTTGCTGCGAGATATCCATCGCATCGATCAGCGCCTGGAACTCGCCAGCATCGGTTCCAGCATAGGTACGGGTGATATCGCTGGCATAGCCGTAGGCACTGGCGCCGGCGTCAATCAGCAGCGAGCGCGCCGGCTGGGGTGGCTGGCGGGTGAACTCCATGTAATGCAGCACGGCGCCATGCTGGTTCAGTGCCACGATGCTGGCGTAAGGGAGTTCGGCATCGATCATCCCCGCCGCCGCCAGGTAGGCCTGGTGAATACCCAACTCACTCTCGCCGCAGCGGAATGCCTGCTCGGCCGCGCGGTGGGCGCACGCGCCGATGCGGCTGGCCTCGCGCATCAAAACCAGCTCGTAAGCTGTCTTGCTGGCCCGGTGATAGTGCAGGTAGTCCAGCACGGGCTTGGGGTTGTTGATGTCGATCCCGCCAAGGGCGGTCGCCGGCTCGCCGATGATGGCGCTGCGGCCTTTGGGCAGCTGCGCTACCGCTTCCTCTGCGCTGCGCACGATCACGATCTCGAAAGCGTCGACCCAGTAACCACAGGGCGCGTCCGGAACCACATGCCAGTAGTCGCGCGGCTGCAGGAAGATCAGCTTTGGCTTCGTTCCTGGCGTATGGACGATCCAGCTGCCCGGTGCGCTGGTCAGTGGCAGCCAGTACTTGAAGTGCGGGTTGACCGCATACGGATAGTGCGAGTCGTCGAGAAACTTCAACCCGGGCATGCCGGCAGCGATAACCAGGTGATCGAAACCGCCGCGCAGAAGCGCCTTGTCAGCATGACCTCGTATGGTTTCGAGGTGTTGGGGATAGAGTTTGGCAAGTTGTTCGAGCATGTGGTTTCCTGAGTGGAGGGCCATATGCCATAGCCTGGCCTGCGGACGGATGTTGCCGTCAGCCGATTCAGTTGCATGCGCTCCGTGCATGGCCTGGAGGTTGGGCTGGGAAAACGGGCCCCATGATGACGCGACCGCGCGACTGCTTCCAGTCAACGATCAGGCTTGCGCCAGCCAGCCTTCCAGTCGCGAGGCATCGATGTCGGTGATCGCGATGATCCGGAAGCCGGCCCAGATCTGGTCCGAGCTGGCGGCGGGCTCCTGCCATTGTTCCTGGATACCGACCTCGATCGGCTGGGACTGCAGCAGGGCACGCCCGCTTGACGGCAGAGCAACGCTTACCTGGTAGAGGGCTTCGCGGCGCGGGGCCTCCTCCAGGATCAGCATCATGCCGGTACTGGACAAATTGCCCACCTGGCCGATTCGCTGGCCGGTGATCGCATTGGTAACGATGGCGTTGGTGCTGGCCCGCTTGCGTGCAGCGCGGCGCTGGTTGCTCGACGTATCGTGGCGGTTCATCGATGACTGGATTCCTGCGAACTGGCGCGTCGTGCGCCGATGCCCTGGCGCAGGCTGCCGGTGAGATTGCGCCAGGCCCGGTCGAGCAGGCCTTCGCGTTGTGTCGGCACCTCGCATGCCCGCCCGCTGGCGACCTCCTGGGCCAGTTGGGCGAGGGTCATTTCCTCCCCGCGCTGGCCGCGCCGGCTCACCAGCAGGCAACGTCCCGACATTGGTGAGTGCCAGGCAAGCTTGCGTTGCATGATCTGGCCGCTGGCCGGGTCGACAAACTCGAACCAGGTGCCAAACGGGAGCTTCTTGAGATGTTGTTCAATGTGCTGGGCGCGTGGGTCCTTTATCGGCGGCGGTTCGGACGGCGGTGTCGACACCGGGCCGGCACCGGCGTGGTCCTGCTCCGACTGATGTTCGCCAAGCCGCTGGTGTTGCTTGAGGCGCAAGGCAAGGTCGGTGGCGCTGGGCAGATCGATCGAAGGATCGGGTTTTCCGGCGCCGATCAGCCGCTGCGCGACCTGTACTGATTCCTCGACGTGCATGCCGATCTGCTGCAGGCCACTCTCCACGTCCTGCTGCAGTTGCATGCGGTCGGGGGTGGGCAGGCGACCGAGCAACTGGTCGGTGATCTCCAGTTGCCCCTTGAAGGTGTCACTCTCCTCGCCGTGGCGCAGCAGAGTCAGTGCGAGCACGTCCGACCAGGCGCGGTCCAGCAGGGCTCGAAGCAGGCCGCGCGGCGGCGACTGCGCAAAGCGCTCGGCCATCAGTTCGCCGGCACGGCGGCGAGCCTGATCCAGCCGCTCACGGCCCTGGGCTGCCTCCACATGACGGCGCTCGGCGGCTTGCGCCTTCCGCGTAAGCAGGGCCAGATGGTGTTCGATGTCGGCCAGCAAGGTCGCGTACAGGCCGGTGCTTGGTGGCTCCTGATTCGCGCGGTTGACCAGTTGCTCGAGCTTGGTTGTCAGTGGCCGGTTGCTCTCGTCGTCGCTGCCGTCCAGCCAGTCGTTGGCGGCGGAGGTAACGGTGTCCAGCAGCCGGCGCGCGGGATGTTCGCGCTTCTCGAAAAAGCCCGGGTCCGCCACCGCCATGCGCAACACGGGGAGTTGCATGTTGCTGAGCAGGCCGCGGGCATCGCCGCCATGCTGCAGTTGCTGACCGAGCTGTTCGAAAAGCCCCGCCACCAGCTCCACGGTATCTCCTTGCTCGTCGCTGAGTTGGGTCTGCGGCGCGTCGGCGGGTTTGCCGAGGTTGAGCTGGGCCAGCAATTCTTCGCGCAGGCGAGCCGCACTGCGCAGCTCGCGGCTGGCGTGATCGGTGACTTGCGCCAGATGCTGTTGCAGTGCGCTCAGCGCGGTCTGCAATTCGTCCTCGCTGGCGGCGCGGGCGCCTGACGGTCCGGTGGCGGTACCTTGGCTGGCGCGCCGTTGAGCGAGCAGGTCGCGCAGCGATTCCAGCACCTCGATGGAGTCGCCACCGCTGGCAGGGGCTGACGACTTGCCCTGGCGATCTTCCGTGGGCGACGGTTCGGCGGGGGCAGGCGCCGTATCCGCAGCGTTGGCACGCGGGCGCTTGCTGACTTGCCGGGGCAGAGGAATGCTGCGCAACTGGGGCAGGATGCCATCGGTCTGAAATTGCGCATTGATGGTGCTGTAAAGGGATGCCAGCGAAGCGATGACCCACTGATCAAACTGTTGCAACAGCAGCAATTGGTGCTTCAACGGCAACGCCAGTTCGGCGGCGGCCTTGTTGAATGCGGAGGCCAGCGCGTGGGGCCCCAGTGGCAGGGATTTGCCCTCCAAAGGAGGCGAGCCGATCAAGACCGCAAGCCGATAGCCCAGCTCGTGCAGTTGGCTGCCGTGGCGTACTTCGCCGCGTGCGCCAATCTGCTCGAGTGTCATCGACAGTTCCTGCACCGCGGGATCGAGCAACTCCAGCGACTGCCAGGGCTTGGCGTCCGCGGCGTCCGAGCTCGCAAGGGTATCGGCCCGGTCGAGCTCGTTGATCGCCTTCCCGAGGTGTTCCAGAAAGCGCTGCTGCACGGCACCGCCTTGCTGCAGCGTACGCTGCCGGCTGGCGAAAAGATCCTGTTGCTCATCTGCCCGGGGGGCGCGTTCGGCCAAGGCAAAAAGCTTTTTCTCAAACTCGCCGAGGCAATGCTTCACGGGTTCATGCAAACCCTCGACAGACAACGTGTAACTGGCTTCGATAAGTCGTTGCGCGCGCACGGGCCACCGCCCGCTGGTGAGGCGAGCGGACGAGTGCGACGCGAACTGGCGACGCCGATCCTGTCCGACATCCATGCATGAACCTGTCTTGTAAATCCCCTGGAAAGGGCAGTCTATGCCGGTTGCGACAGCCACGCCAGATTTTGCGATGTTCGTTCGTGCCCGGCAGCATGACGACGGCAGCGGTTCAAGGAAGTTGAATGTCCCAACGACTGGGGAGGGGCGCTGGGTGCGTCAGCCCGGACGTGCAAGCCACTCCTTGAGACGTTCGGCATCCCGGTCGCTGATGGCGATGATGCGGTAGCCGGCCCAGATCATGTCGGCCGAGGCAGTCTGCTCGTGCCACTGCTCCTGCACACCCACGTCAATGTTTCCATGGGAGCCATCAATGCCCGGCAAGGGCAGTCGCAGTTGGTAGATCGCTTCCTGCTGGGGCGGAGTGGCGCTGATCAGCAGCATGCCAGTGGCGGAGAGGTTGCCGATCCGGCCGAACGCTCGCTCGGCGATGGTGTCGATGACGGTGGCGTCGAAATCGACGGGTTTGCGATCCGTGCGACGCTGCTCACGTCCGTGCTGCGATCCACTGCCCTGATTCACTTGCCGGCTCCGGGTTTGCCATGAGGGGGCGCGTGGGCAAACTCCTGGGTAACCACGTGCCAGGCGTTATCCAGCATGTCCTCCTGCTCGGCAGCCAGTTCGCGAATGCTGCCACGGGCTATCTCGGTGGCCAGCTGCAGCTGGTCAAACTCCTCGGCCCGTTCGCCCCGGCGGGTGACGAACAGGCTGTGACCGCTCAATGGCGAGTACCAGACCAGGCGCCGGCGTTTGCCGCGCCGCCCCGATGGATCGATGAACTCAAACCAGGTGCCTGAAGGTAGCGCGCGCAGGTGACGATGGACGCGCAATATTTCGGCACTCGGCGACGGCGCTGGCAAGTCTCCCGCCGGAACGTCAGCGCGCTGCGCCGGGGCCTGAGCCGATGGCTGTGGCGAGCACTCGATCAGCGGGATGGTGGCAGTCCAAACCCCCGCGGCCTGGGTGACCCCAGGCTGCAGGCAAATATCCATCAGATGCTGCGTCATCTGCACGCCCGGTTCACCGTGCTGGCCGACCTGGGCCAGGCCGGCAATGACTTCCTGTTCCAGTTTGCTGCGGTTGCCCATCGGCAATGCGCCCAGTAACTGGTCGGTGATGACCAGCCTGGTCTGGAACACCTCACTCTGTTCACCGTGGCGCAGCAGGGTGAGTGCCAGTACGTCGCGCCAGGCATCATCGAGCAGCTTGATTCGATGTCGTTGCGGCGAGTCGGGCGCGAAGCGGGAAGCGAGCAGCTCGCTACAGCGCTGGCGCGCCTGTTCCAGCCTTTCAAGCCCTTGCATGGCTTCCACCTGCCGTCGTTCGGCCAGTTCGGTGCGCTGCCGCAACTGCGCCAGATACTGATCGATGTCGGCCAGCAGGCCGAGGTAGAGCACGTCGCCCGGAGGGTCGCGGCCGACGCGTTCTATCCACTGGCCCATTCGGGTGCGCAGCGCACGATCGGTTTCGCCATGGGTGTCGTCAAACCAGTCGCGTGCGATCTGCGCAACCCTTCCCAGCAGTCGTCGGGCGGGGTGTTCGTGCTGTTCGAAGAAGAGGTGGTCGTGCAGGGCCGCGCGAAGCATCGGCAATTGCAGGTTGCCGAGCATGGTCTGCGCCTCACTGCCCGGCGGCAGTTGCTGAACCATCTGTTCGAACAGCCGCGCAATCATTTCGAGTGCATCGTCCTGTTCGGTGCTCAGGGTGGCGCGTGGAGCATCGCGGCGGCGTCCCACGGCGAGCTGAATGAGCAGGTCCTCACGCAGCCGCTGAGGGTTGCGCAACGCCAGCCTGTGTTGTTCGTCAGCCTGCACCAAGTGCTCCTGCAGTGCCGCTACGGCTACCTGCAACTCGGCGTTGCTGGTCACGCCAGGCGACTTGCCGTTGCCAGCCACTGCCGCTTCCGGTGCCAGCTCGGCGGGCTTGTCCGGTGCCCTTGTCGCCGAGGTGCCGGCGCCCGTCGTAGTGGTGGCAGGGGGAGCCTGCGGGCTGCTGCGCTCGCGTCTGGGCGTGCTCCTGGGCAACACGAAGGGTCGAAGAAAAGGCAGGATACCGGCGCTTTGCAGGTGGGCGTTGATGAGTTCGTGCAGCGCCGAGAGGTCTTGAATGAGACTGCCCTCCAGGCTCTGCAGCAGGAGCAGCCCATGCTCGCTGGGTAGGCCCAGACAGGTGCTTGCTTCGCCGAAGGCATTCGCCATCGCCTGGGGGCCGATCGGCACGGCCGGTCCTTCCAGTGGTGCGCTGGCAATGAGTGCGGCGAGCCGGTAACCCAGTTCGATCAGTTGCACGCCTCCGCGTGCCTCGCTGCGCGCCACCAGCTGATCGAGTGAGGTGGTCAGCTCGTGGTCCAGCGGGTCGACCAGGCTCAGCATCTGCAGCGAGGCTGCCGGTTTGGCGACCGGCTGACCAAGCCGATCAAAGGCCTGGTCGATGCTGGTGATGAAGCGCTGGTCGAAGGTCCGGCGCTCGTTCAGCAGCAGCTTGCGCGTGGCCTGATAGCGAACCTGATCGAGGTGGCTGCGGGCTCGCTCCGCCTGATGGTTGAGGTTCGTGTCGAAATGATCGAGCGTGCGAAGCAATGGTTGGTGCAGCCAGTTGCTGCACAGGGCGCGCACTTCGCCCAGCAAACGCTGCGAGCGCTCCGGCCAACGGGCGTCGGGCAGATGTGCAAGGGGTGGATCGGCGAGTTCATCACTCATCACAGCAAACCACCAATGACTCGGTTGAATTCGAGTCTATGCCGAAGCTCGGGGTTTGTCGTGAGTCTGTATTCAATCCATGAAGCTGGCGATGACGTCGTTCAAGAAGCGCTGGCCAAGCACGGTCGTGTGCAGGCGTGAGGGGTCGCGTTCAAGCCAGCCACGTTCCCGGGCGGCGTCGATGGCGGCGTCGATGCGTTCGCCAGGCAGCCCGGTGCGTTCGGCGAAATCGGTGATCGGCACGCCGTCGATCAGCCGCAATGCATTGAGCATGTATTCGAACGGCAGTTCGCCGGCACTGACGACGTTGTTGCCGCCGATGCGGGCGGGACCGCCAGCGGCGTCCTGGTAGCTGCGTGGAAGCCTCGTCTTCCAGCGCCGATGTACTTGCCCGCTGCGCGGGTCGCTCAGCTTGCCATGGGCGCCGGCACCGATCCCCAGATAGTCGCCGAAGCGCCAATAATTGAGATTGTGCGTGCAGCGGTGGCCGGGCTGCGCGTAGGCGGAAATCTCGTACTGGCCGTAGCCGGCGCTCGCCAGCCGGGCCTCGCAGGCTTCCTGCATCGCCCAGGCGTGGTCGTCATCCGGCAGTGGCGGCGGGTTGGCGGCGAAGGCGGTATTGGGTTCGAGGGTGAGTTGGTAGTGCGAGATATGGGTGGGTTGCAGGGCCACCGCACGCTCCACATCCACGAGGGCGCCTTCCAGCGTCTGCTGCGGCAGCGCATACATCAGGTCAAGATTGATGTTGGCGTAACCGGCGTCCTGCGCCGACTTCACTGCGGCCTCTGCTTCGTCGGCCGAATGGATGCGGCCCAATCGATTGAGCTTGTCGTCGTCGAAGCTCTGCACGCCGAAGGAAATGCGATTGACGCCGGCGGCGAGATAGCCGTCGAAACGGCCGTGTTCGACCGTGCCGGGATTGGTCTCCAGGGTGATCTCGGCGTCATCGGCCAGTGTCAGCCGCCCGCGCACGCCATCGAGCAGGCGTGCAATCAAGTCGGGCGAGAACAGGCTGGGCGTGCCGCCACCAAAGAAAATGCTGATGATCGGGCGGTCGGTAAGCGCGGCAGCAAAGTCGCGGCGATCGGCATCCAGGTCGGCCAGCAGGTGATCGATATAGGAGGCATAGGGCGGTGGCTCGCTGCGCAGTCCGTGCGAATTGAAATCGCAGTACGGGCACTTCTTCACGCACCACGGCATGTGGATGTACAACGACAGTGGCGGCGCCAGCATGCTCACGGATGACGCCCGGCCAGCCGTGCATGCAACTGGGCCAGGGCCTGGCCACGGTGGCTGAGCCGGTTTTTCATTGCGTCGTCCATCTCGGCCACGCTGAGCTGATGACCTTCCGGCAGAAATACGGGGTTATAGCCGAAGCCGCCGCTGCCACGACCCTCGCTGAGGATGTGACCGTGCCAGCGCGCTTCGGTGATCAGCGGGGCGGGGTCGTCGGCATGCTGCAGCAGCACCAGTACGCAGATGAAGAAAGCGCCACGCTGTTCTTGCGGCACGCCGTCAAGTTCATGCAGCAGCTTGTCGTTGCTGGCGGCGGCATCACCGTGCTGGCCACTGTAGCGCGCCGAGTACAGTCCAGGCGCGCCGTGCAGGTAGTCGACACACAAGCCCGAGTCATCCGCCAGCGCGGGCAGGCCGCTGGCGCGTGCGGCATGGCGCGCCTTGAGCAGGGCGTTCTCGACGAAGGTAAGCCCGGTTTCCTCGGCATCGGTGATGCCCAGGCTCGCCTGGGTAACGATCTCGACATTACTGTCGGCTAGCATGGCGGCGAATTCACGCAGCTTGCCTGCATTGCTGCTGGCCAGGACGATGCGACTCATGGCGACTCAGCCCTGCGCCAGAGCCGCGCGCTGTGCGGCAACCAGTTCGCCGATGCCTTGCTCGGCCAGTGCCAGCATGGCGTCCATCTCCTCGCGGCGGAAGGCGTGACCCTCGGCTGTGCCCTGCATCTCGATGAAACCGCCGCCGTCGTTCATCACCACGTTCATGTCGGTGTCGCAATTGGCATCTTCGGCATAGTCCAGGTCGAGCACCGGCATACCCTGGTAGATGCCCACCGACACGGCGGCGATGGCGCCGACGATCGGGTTTCGCTTGAGATTCTCACGTTTCATCAGCAGGTTGACCGCGTCGACCAGGGCCACATAAGCACCGGTAATGGCGGCGGTGCGGGTGCCGCCGTCAGCCTGCAGCACGTCGCAGTCGAGCGTGATCACGCGTTCGCCCAGCGCCTGGCGATTGACGCAGGCACGCAGGCTGCGGCCGATCAAACGCTGGATCTCCATCGTGCGGCCACCCTGGCCTCCCCGCGCGGCTTCGCGCTGCATGCGGGTGTTGGTGGCGCGCGGCAGCATGCCGTATTCGGCGGTGACCCAGCCCTCGCCCTTGCCACGCAGCCAGGCCGGTGCGCGATCTTCGATGCTGGCGGTGCACAGCACGCGGGTGTCGCCAAAGCTCACCAGCACCGAACCTTCGGCATGGCGGGTGTAGTGGCGTTCGATGCTGACGGTGCGCAGCTGGTCGCAGGCGCGACCACTGGGGCGGATGACGGAATTCATGGGTAGTTCCTGGGGGGTGCTTGGCCGGATTGGGCAAGCCGGGACCGGAGAGTTTACCATTGCGTCCTTTCCTCACTTTCCCACGGCGTAAATAGATGATCCGCAGCATGACCGCCTACGCCAGCGCCGAAACCACTGGCCCCTCGGGCACGCTCAGTTGCGAGCTGCGCACGGTCAACCACCGCTACCTGGAGCTCAGCCCGCGCCTGCCCGACGACCTGCGTGCGTTCGAATCGCAGTTGCGCGAGCGGGTTGCAGCGAAGCTGTCGCGCGGCAAGCTGGATCTGACCGTGCGCCGCAACAGCGATGCACGCAGTGAATCGTTGCAGGTAAACCAGGCGCTGCTGTCACGGTTGGCGGAGCTGAATCTCGACATGGCAGCGCAGTTTCCGGGCCTGCAGGTGCAGCTCACCGAATTGCTGCGCTTCCCCGGGGTCATGCGGCAAGCCGAGATCGACCCCGAGGCCCAGCAGGCGGCGTTGTTCGACGTGCTCGATCGCGCGCTGGATGCGCTCTCCGCCACCCGTGAGCGCGAGGGCGAGAAGCTGGGCCAGATCCTGCGCGAGAAGCTGGATGGCATCGAGCGCGTGGTGGCTGACGTACGCGGCTGGATGCCGGAAATTCGTGCGGCATTGCGTGCGCGGCTGGAAGGGCGACTGGCGGATCTCAAGCAACCGGTCGAGCCGGGTCGGCTGGAGCAGGAGCTGGTCTTGCAGATCACCCGTACCGATGTGGACGAGGAGCTCGACCGGCTCAGCACCCACATCAGCGAGACGCGCCGCGTGCTCGGCTTGAAGGAACCCGTCGGTCGCCGGCTGGATTTCCTGATGCAGGAATTCAACCGCGAGGCGAACACGCTGGGTTCCAAATCGGTGGATGCACGCAGCACCAATGCGGCGGTGGAGTTGAAGGTGCTGATCGAGCAGATGCGCGAACAAGTGCAGAACATCGAATGACCACGTCTGCAGCCACCGGGGCAACGGTTGAGGGCACCTTGTTCGTGGTCGCCGCGCCCTCGGGTGCCGGCAAGTCCACCTTGGTCAATGCCCTGCTTGAGCGTGAGCAGGCGATCTCGCTGTCGATCTCGCATACAACGCGGCCACCGCGGTCGGGCGAGTTGTATGGCCGCCACTACTATTTTGTCGAGCGTGGCGAATTCGAGCGCGAGGTGGCCGAGGGCATCTTCCTCGAACATGCCGAGGTGCACGGCAACCTCTACGGCACCTCGCGTACCACGGTGCAGGAACTGCTGGCCCAGGGCCGCGACGTGCTGCTCGAAATCGATTGGCAGGGTGCCGAGCAGATCCGTCTGAGCAAGCCTGATTGCGTCAGCGTATTCATCCTGCCGCCTTCGCGGGCGGAGCTGGAGCGGCGACTGCGTGGGCGGGGTTCGGACAGCGCCGAGGTGATCGAGCGCCGTCTGCGCAATTCGCGCGGTGAAATCGCGCATGCGGACCAGTTCGACTACATCCTGGTGAACGATGTCTTTGATCAGGCGCTGGCAGACCTGCAGGCAATCGTGCGGGCCGTGCGCCTGCGCAGTGGCCTGCAATGGCAGCGGCACGAAGCATTGATCGCCGACCTGCTGGCGGCTGAAGGCTGAGGCGTCAAAACGGCGCGCCACATGGTCTTCATCCTGCGCATCGGCTACCTTGTCCGCTTCCCCACCGGCTTTTATCGCCCATGACCGACTCCGTTCGCGCCACGCCTGACGACAGTACCCTGGTGCGGATCCGTGGCCTGACCACGGTGCTGAATGGCAAGACGCTGTTCGACCAGATGGATGTGGACATCCCGCGCGGCAAAGTCACCGCGATCATGGGGCCCAGCGGCACCGGCAAGACCACCATGCTCAAGCACATGACCGGGCAGATGCGCGCCGACGCAGGCACGATTGTCGTCAACGGCCAGAATGTGCCCGACCTGTCGCGTGAACAGCTGTACAAGTTGCGCGAGGGTATCGGCTACCTGTTTCAGAATTCCGCACTGCTGACGGATTTCGACGTGTTCGAGAATGTGGCATTTCCGCTGCGCCAGCACACCCGGCTGCCCGAGGTGCTGATTCGCAACCTGGTGCTGCTGAAGCTGCAGGCGGTCGGTTTGCGCGGTGCCGCACGGCTGCTGCCAAGCGAACTGTCCGGCGGCATGGCGCGGCGGGTGGCCTTGGCGCGGGCGATCGTGTTCGATCCGATGCTGATTCTTTACGACGAGCCCTTCGTGGGGCTGGATCCGGTGGCGCTGAACCAGGTGCTTAAATTGATTCGTACGCTCAACCATACCCTTGGCATCACCAGCGTGCTGGTGGCGCATGAGCTGGAGGCGGTCAAGCAGGTTGCCGACCACGTGCTCCTGATTGCCAATGGCAAGGTGGTCGCCCAGGGCGATCCGAAAACCATCGCCAATGACGGTTCGCCATGGACACGCCAGTTCTTTGGTGGCGAGGCCGACGGCCCGGTGCCGTTTCAGTATCCCGCCGGGGATCTCAGGCAGGCCCTGGGCTTTGCGGAGGTGGCGAAATGAACGCGCGATTGCCGCAACAGAACAATGTGGTGAGCCAGTCGCTGGCGCAGATCGGCAGTTGCGGCCTGTTTCTGCTGACCCTGCTGGCGGCGATTCCACGCAGCCTGCGCTACATCCGCGAAACCATTCGCCAGCTGTGGTTCCTTGGCGCGATGAGCCTGACCATCATCATGGTCTGCGGCCTGTTTGTCGGCATGGTGCTGATGCTGCAGCTTTATCACGTGCTGTCGATATTCGGCGGTACGTCAGCCAGCGGCATGGTGGTGGCGCTGTCGGTCTATCGCGAACTGGGTCCGGTGGTGACCGCGCTGCTGTTTGCCGGTCGTGCCGGCACCTCGATCACGGCCGAGATCGGCCTGATGCGTGCCACCGACCAGATCGATGCCATGGAGATGATGGCGGTCGACCCGATCGCCTATGTGGCCACGCCGCGTTTCCTGGCCGGGCTCATCGCCATGCCGCTGCTGTGCTGCGTGTTTTGCGCGATGGCGATATTCGGCGGTCACCTGGTCGGCGTCACCTGGCTCGGCATCGACAACGGCACCTTCTGGTCCAACATGACCGCGGTCGTCGAGGTGCGTACTGATATCGTCAACGGCATCCTCTTCAAGAGCCTCGCTTTCGGCGCCGTGGTTTCGCTGATCGCCGTGTTCCAGGGTTTCACCACGCCGCCCACGAGCGAGGGCGTGGCGTATGCCACCACGCGTACGGTGGTCGCCTCGTCGATTGCGATCCTGGCGCTGGACTTTGTACTCACCGCGTTTCTGATGTGACTGCTGCCATGACCATTTCCGCTAATTCCCATTGTTCATCGAGGATCGTGCCGTGAGCCAACAAAGAAGTTCCTATGCCGTCGGCACCGGCCTGTTCATCGTGCTTGGGTTCGCTGCTCTGGCGTATCTGGCGACGCAGACCAGTTCGGTGGCCAATGTGCATCAGGGCGACAGCTATGTCGTCGATACCCAGTTCACCAATATCGGTCAGTTGAAGGAGCGCGCGCCGGTCAAGATCGCGGGCGTGCGGGTCGGTCAGGTGCAGTCGATTTCCCTGGTGCCTGGCCATGACGTGGCTGACGTGAAGCTGTCGATCGACAAGAGTTACGACCACATCCCTCAGGATTCGGTGGCAACCATCTACACCAGCGGCCTGCTTGGTGACCAGTACGTCGGTATCGACTACGGCACAGCGAAACAGGTGCTGGCCGCCAATGGCAAATTGGCGCGCACCAAGTCGACCGAGCCGTTGGAAGAGATGCTGGGCAAATTCTTTGGCGCCGGTGGCGTCGCCGACAACATCGGCGGCACATATACCGTGACGGCGAATTTCACCAATGTCGGAACGCTTTCGCCTGGCGCGCCGGTCAAGATGGCGGGTGTGGCCATCGGCAGCGTGCAGTCGGTGCATGCCGATCCGATCAAGCTCAATGCCGAAGTGGTGATGGCGATCGACAAGCGCTTCAACCAGATTCCCGACGATTCGGCGGCAGCGGTGTTCACCAGCGGTTTGATCGGCACACAGTATGTTGCGATCCAGCCAGGCGGCTCACCTGAACCGCTAAAGAACGGCGACGAGATGATCCTCACCCAGTCGGCCATGCAGCTGGAGGACCTTATCGGCAAATTCCTGGTCAATGGTTCGCCCAGCGACAACAAAAATGCCGGTAGCGGCAGTAAATAACCCATTTCCCCGCCGGCACCAAGGTGTCGGCTTCCCTGAAGGAGTTTCCATGTTGCGCAGACTGGCTCTTGCCACCGCCATCGCGTTCGCCAGCGTCATTGCCGCTCCGGCGTTCGCTCAGGCCCCCACCCTGGCAGCCGCACCGGCTGCGGCCCAGCAGACTCCCGAGCAGATCGTGCACGGTATTGCCGATCAGCTGGGTACAGCGATCGACGGGCATCGCGACGAGTTGAAGAAAAATCAGGAAAAGCTGATCAGTATCATCGATGAGGTATTCCTGCCTCACTTTGATATCGACTACGCCTCGATCCTGGTGCTTGGGCAGCATGCGCGCGAAGCCACCCCGGGTCAGCGCGAGCGCTTTGCCAAGGCGTTTTACAACTCGATTACCCATCGCTATGCCCAGGGTTTGCTCAACTACACCCGTGGACGGGTCAAGGTCCTGCCGTTCAACGGCGACCTGAATGACAAACGCACGGTGGTTCGCACCCAGGTAGTGCTGGACGATGGCAAGCTGGTGTCGATCGATTATGCGTTTCGCAAGAGCCGCAGTGGTGACTGGAAGGCTTACGACGTGATCATCGAGGGTATCTCCTACGTGACCAACTATCGCAACCAGGTGGATGCCGAGATTCGCAAGGTTGGTATCGAACAGCTGATCAAGAATCTGGAGACCCAGGGCGAAAATGCGCTGGATACGATGGCCAAGGACAGCAAGGGCTCGAAGTGAGCGCCGCCGCGCAATTTCAGCTGGATACCAGCACCACAGGAGTGCTGGCGGTCAGTGGTGTGCTGAGTTTTGAAACCGCCGGCTCTGCCCTGGTGGACATCCAGGCTGCGTTGAGCAGCGGCAAGATCAGCAAGCTCGATCTTGCCGGAGTCAGTCGTACGGATAGTGCCGGGTTGGCCTGCATCGTTGCCGTGGTGGCCGAGGCTGATCGATCCGGCAATGCCTTGCGGGTTACTCAAATGCCCGTTGGCATGCAGGCATTGGCCCAGGTATGCGAGGTTGATCAGCTGATTGAGTGAATGGGCAAACTGCAGACGAAAAAAAGGGGCCAATGGGCCCCTTTTTCTTGTGGCGCCACGGGCTATGGCTTGTTGGTCTTGCCCGGGTGTTTCTGTTCCCATTCGTGCTGCTGATCCAGTAGCTGCTCGGGGTCGAAGTTCGGGTTGTCCAAGCCTTGCATCTGCTGAATGATATTGATCGGCGGATTGCCATCGTAGATCTGGTAGAGGCGCTGCTGGCGGTAGGCGTCGCGAATGAAAACGTACGGATCGTAGGCCGACTGGAGAAAGCCTTCCGCATCAATCGCGCGCGAACGCAGGGTCACCAGATACATTGCCTGTGGCAGATACTGCAGGCCATTGTAGTGATGGTTGTTGGCGAACAGGCTCAACGGATCAAAGAAGTAACTGTCGACCGGAAGCCGCCAGATATCGCGCGCGGTGGACGGGCCGAAGAAAGGCAGCATCAGGAAATCACCCTCGGGGGCACCCCAACGCGCCAGGGTGATGCCGAAGTCGTTGTCTTCCAATGGTATCCCGAGCTGACTTGCCGGGTCGAAGAAGCCGCCAATGCCGAGAGTGAGATTGACCAGAAACCGGCCCGTGCTCTGGATGGCCTGCTTCGGGCGAGCCTGAAGCAAGTCGTTCGCCACCGTGATCGGCATGCGGATATTGGTGAAAAAGTCGCTGAACGATCGACGCACCGGTGCGTTGGTGATCTTGCGATAACCCATGGCTACCGGGCGGACCACGGCTTTGTCCACGGCGTCGTTGAACTGGTACGCGCCGCGGTTGTACTTCTGCAGAGGGTCGTCGGTTCGAGGTTTGGCGATGGTACAGCCCGCAACCAAGGCTACCGCAGCCAAAGGAAGGCATCGGCTCAGGAGGAGACGTCGTAGGCTTGAGAGCATGAGGAGCCGGGGAGTTATGTCGGGGAGGACCGGATAATTGTACCGTCTGGTTTTATATCTTGCACGGCTTTCGCGTTGCTTTCGCCGGCGACGGTTCATGACCAGCCGGCCATCATACGCGTCCGGCACATTGCCAGCAAAGAACCCGCTGGCTACACTGTCAGACCATATAAGTTATTTATTCTTAGAGGATTTCGCATGGCACGTATTACCGTGGAAGACTGCCTCGAGGTGGTTGACAACCGTTTCGAGCTGGTACTGATGGCGACCAAGCGTGCGCGCCAGCTGGAAAAGGGCGCCGAACCGGCGGTCAATCCCGATCACGACAAGCCGACCGTGCTGGCCTTGCGCGAGATCGCGGCGCGGCGCATCGATCAGGTCACGATCGACCAGATCGACAAGGCCGAGCGGGAGCGTGCTGAGCGCGAAGCGCTGGAGTGGGCGGCGGCCGAGGTTGACGACGACCTTTCCAAAGGCGGCGACGACTGATGAGCGGCGACTGTTGCAGGGCGCCAGAATTCAGAGCCGACGCGTTCGGCGCGGGGTCTTGCGCGCGCGCAGTCGTTGTCGGCATTGCGCTTGCCGAGGTGGGCGCCTGAGCGGGCGTCAACAGCCATGACTGCGGCAACTCACCCTGCCACGGTCGACATGTCCGCCTTGCCACCTTACGTGCTGGCGCTGAAGGAACGCATCGCCTATCTCCCGGAAGCGCAGGTGGAGCGGGTGCTGCGTGCGTTCGAGATCGGTGCGGTGGCCCACGCCGGTCAGGAGCGCAAGAGCGGCGAACCTTATATCACCCACCCCGTTGCGGTCGCGGGCATCCTGGCCGAGCTTGGTCTGGATGCCGAGACCATCATTGCGGCCATCTTGCACGACACACTGGAAGATACCGACCTTAGTCGTGAGGTGCTGGCTGCCGAGTTTGGCGAGGTGGTGGCCGAACTGGTTGATGGTGTCACCAAGCTGGACAAGATGCGCTTCGGTACCCGACAGGAGGCCGATGCGGAAAGCTTCCGCAAAATGCTGTTGGCGATGGCCCGCGATATCCGGGTGATCCTGATCAAGCTGGCGGACCGGCTGCATAACATGCGAACGCTCGGCGCCAAGGAGAGTGAGTCGCGTCGGCGCATCGCTCGGGAGACGCTGGAGATTTTTGCGCCGATCGCGCAGCGTCTTGGCATGAACAAGTTCAAGGCCGAGCTGCAGGATCTTGGCTTCCGCACGCTCTACCCGGATCGTTACCGCGTGATCAGCGAGCGGATCCGCGCCGCCATCGGCAATCGCCGTGAGGCCATGGGCAAAATCGAGACAGCACTGGCAACCCGACTGTCCGCCGAGCAGTTGCCTGCGCATGTGGTGGGCCGGATCAAGTCGCCCTGGAGCATCTATTCCAAGATGCGCGGCGAAAACAAGAGCTTCACGCAGTTGATGGACGTCTACGGTTTTCGCGTGGTCGTTGATAGCGCGATGAGCTGCTACATGGCGCTCGGTGTCGCGCATGCCTTGTACAAACCCGTCGACAAGCGCTTCAAGGATTTCATCGCGATACCCAAGGCGAACGGCTATCAGTCGCTGCACACGGTGTTGCTTGGACCATTCGGCGCGCCGATCGAGGTACAGATTCGCACCGCCGAAATGGATTCCGTTGCCGAGCGCGGCGTGGCTGCGCACTGGGCTTACAAGACAGACAGTGGTCCGGCGAACAGCGCACAGGCGCGGGCGCGCGAATGGTTGTCCTCCATGGTCGACAGTTCGGCCAATACGGTGTCCTCGGCCGAATTCATCGAAAACGTCAAGATTGATCTGTTTCCCGACGAGGTCTACCTGTTTACTCCGCGTGGCGACATCCTCTCGTTGCCGCGCAATGCCACCGCATTGGACTTTGCCTATGCCGTGCATACCGACGTCGGCGATCACGCCGTCGCGGCCCGGGTAGACAAGCGGTTGTTGCCGCTGCGCACGCGGCTGGAGTCTGGTCAGCTGGTGGAGATCATCACCGCGCCTTCCGCAGTACCGAATCCCGCCTGGCTGGAAGTCGTGGTGACTGGCAAGGCGCGTACTGCGATCCGCCAGCATCTGAAGCATTTGCAGCATGAGGACGCGGTTGATTTCGGTCACCGTATGCTCGACCGCGCACTGGAGGCGCAGGGAAGCAGTCTGGAAGGTATTCCCGCCGCCGTGCTCGAACAATTTCTGGAGGGTTCCAAGTTCAAGCGGCTGGAAGAGTTGCTCTCTGAAATCGCCCTCGGAAACCGCATGCCAGATGTCGTGGCGAACCAGTTGCTGGGTTCACGACAGAAACCGTTGCCGGGTGAAAAGCCCTCGGCGCCAGCCGCGCAGGAGAAGATCCGCATCACCGGTGCCGAACGCGGGGTGCTGAGCTTCGCCAATTGCTGCCACCCGCTGCCGGGCGATGACATCATCGGTTACCTGTCATCGGGCAAGGGTATCGTGGTCCATCGCGAGGAGTGCCCCAACGTCGCCGAGCTGCGCAAGTCGCCAGAGCGTTGCGTGGGTATTGAATGGGATCGAGGCGTGCAAGGTGACTATCGGGCGCAATTGCGGATCGAGGCCATCAATCGCCCGGGTGTGCTCGCCACAGTGGCCGCCGCGATCGCGGCAGCCGACTCCAATATCGAGAACGTCGAGTATGTCGAGCGAGACGACTCCGCCGCGACGTTGCTGTTCGCCATAGAGGTAAAGAGCCGCACCCATCTTGCCGAGGTGATTCGTCGTGTGAAGCGCACCGGTGTAGTCAGCGGGGCGTATCGCTACCCGTTGTAAGCGCGGGGAACGGTGAGCGGCGGAACTGTGCTGTGCTCTGGCGTTGTTCGGCAATGGCAGACCAGGACCCTTCGTGCGTTTGCGCGGCGCGGCTTTACTCAGGCGCGGACAGGCTTATGCTCTTCCCCGTTCCCCGTTCCCCGTTCCCCGTTCCCCGTTCCCCGTTCCCCGTTCCCCGTTCCCCGTTCCCCGTTCCCGTTCCCGTTCCCGTTCCCGTTCCCGTTCCCGTTCCCGTTCCCAAGGATTCGCCATGTCACGCAGCACCATTTTTACCGAGCAGGCTCCGGCCGCGATTGGCCCCTATTCGCAAGCCATTCGCGCGGGAAATACGGTTTACTTTTCGGGGCAGATTCCGCTGCATCCCGCCACTGGTACTCTGGTTGATGGCGACATCACGGCCCAGGCGCGACGGGTATTTGACAACCTCGACGCGGTCGCCGAGGCTGCTGGCGGATCATTGGCAGATATCGTGCGGGTAGGGATCTACGTCACTGATCTGGCGAACTTCGCGGCCGTCAACGCCGTGATGGCGGAATATTTCAAGCAGCCCTATCCCGCTCGGTCGACGATCGAGGTGGCGGGCCTGCCGAAAGGTGCACAGGTCGAGGTCGACGCGGTGATGGTTCTTTCCTGATATGCGCCGCATCCGCGGCGTGAACTGATCGCGGCGCACGACTTGGGGCCGACACGCTGTGCCGGTCGCTGGCTTACGGCAAGAGACGGTGCTCGGTTACGCTAACTGCACATGGCTTCCCGAACCCCTTCTCGCTCCACCACCCCAGCAATGGATGCCGGCAATGTTCCGGTAGGCGTGTTGCCGGGCGTGGGTCCAGCCTTGGTGGCCTTGCTGGCACGCTTGGGTCTGGAGCGGGTGCAGGATCTCTGGTTTCACCTGCCGCTGCGTTACGAAGACAAGACCCGTGTCACCTCGATTGCCGACCTGCGCATGGGCGAGCGTGAGCAGGTCATCGGCGTCGTCGAGGAGGTCGAACGCGGGTTCCGCTACCGGCCGCAGCTGAAGGTCGCCCTGAGCGATGCCAGTGGGCAAACCTTGCTGCTGCGATTCTTCCACTTCAACCGCGCACAGGCTGAGCAGCTTCGCCCTGGCACACGCCTGCTGTGCTTTGGCGAAGTGCGCCATGGCGCGCAGGGATTGGAGATGGTGCATCCGAGCTACCAGCGAGTCGGTACGGACGAGGCGGTGACGGTCGACGAATTGCTCAGTCCGGTTTACTCCACGACCGAGGGGTTGGGCAGCAAGCGTTTGGCCGGCGTGATCGGCAAGGCGCTGGCCTTGCTTCCCGCGGCGGAACAATTGGAATTGATTCCACTCCCGCTGTGCGTCGAACACGGTTTGACCTCGTTGCGTGACGCGCTGCTCTACGTGCATCGACCGCCCCCGGAAGCGAACCTGGGTCAGCTTGTGCGGGGCCTGCATCCTGCCCAGCAGCGGTTGGTATTCGAGGAGTTACTCGCCCAGCACCTCAGCCTGAAGCGCATGCGTGCCGCGGTAAAGCGCAGGCGGGCACCTGCGCTGGGCAAGGATGGGCAACTGCAGCGACAACTGCTCGCAGGCTTGCCATTCCGGCTGACGGCGGCGCAGCAGCGTGTCAGCGAGGAGGTGGCGCGAGATCTGGCGCGTTCACACCCGATGCTGCGGCTGGTACAGGGCGATGTGGGCTCGGGGAAAACCGTCGTGGCTGCACTTGCTGCGCTGGCGGCCGTTGAGTCGCGTCAGCAGGTGGCTCTGATGGCGCCTACCGAATTGCTGGCAGAGCAGCATCTGCACAATTTTCGGCGCTGGCTGCAGCCGCTGGGTATCGAGGTGGAGTGGCTGGCGGGCAAGGTCACGGGCAAGGCGCGCAAAGTCACCCTCGAACGGGTTGCGGCAGGCGCACCGTTGCTGATCGGCACCCATGCCTTGATGCAGGAGGGCGTGATCTTTGCCCGGCTTGGGCTGGTGATTGTCGATGAACAGCACCGCTTCGGTGTGCAGCAACGATTGTCACTGCGTGACAAGGGCCGTGACGGGGAGCTGGTTCCACACCAGCTCGTGCTTACCGCCACACCGATTCCCCGGACCCTGGCCATGAGCGCTTACGCCGACCTGGACGTTTCCTCCATCGACGAGTTGCCGCCCGGTCGCACGCCCGTGCAGACCATCGCGATTTCAAATGCGCGACGCATCGAGGTGATCGACCGGATCCATGCCGCCTGTGCCGTGGGGCGCCAGGTCTACTGGGTATGCACGCTGATCGAGGAGTCCGAGCAGTTGCGCGCGCAGGCTGCCGAGGTGGCGCACGCCGAGCTCTCCGCGGCGCTGGCCGGTTTCAGTGTGGGATTGATCCACGGCCGCATGCGGCCGCAGGAAAAGCAGGCCGTCATGGATGCTTTCAAGGCAGGGCAACTGGCGGTCCTGGTGGCGACCACGGTGATCGAGGTTGGCGTGGATGTACCTAATGCCAGCCTGATGGTGATCGAGAACAGCGAGCGGCTGGGCCTCGCGCAGCTGCATCAGTTGCGCGGACGGGTGGGGCGGGGTGCGCAGGCGTCCAACTGTGTGCTGCTGTATCAGCCGCCGCTGGGCCAACTGGCGCGCGAACGCCTGCAGGTGATGCGCGAGACCACGGATGGTTTTCGTATCGCCGAGAAGGATCTGGAGCTGCGAGGTCCTGGTGAAGTGCTGGGCACGCGGCAGACCGGTCAGCTCAGTTTTCGCATTGCCGATCTGACGCGTGATGCCCATTTGTTGCCCGTGGTGCAGCAGGTGGGGGAGTGCATGCTGAGCGAGCACCGCGCGCAGACGGAGCAGCTGATCGAGCGCTGGATCGGTGGCGCCGCGCGCTATGCGCATGCCTGAGAAGAATGGCGGCTCGCGGTCTGAGGGGCGTCGCACTGGTACAGAGTTGCCTTTAAGCTAGCCAGTCGCCCCGATCACTGCCGAAGCCATGACCAGACCGCAACTCTTGATTGATACCGATCCAGGCGTCGATGACGCGCTGGCAATCCTGATGGCGCATGCGCATGCCGACATCGCCGGCCTGAGTATCGCCGCCGGCAATGTCGGGCTCCTGCACACCGTGCGCAATGCGCTGTCCCTGGTCGATTTGCTGGGTGCGTCAGTACCCGTGTTTGCCGGCTGCGCCACGCCACTGGTACGGACGGCGTCGGAGGACGCTGCCTTCGTGCATGGACAGGATGGTTTCGGAGATATCGGTTTCCCTGAACCGGTCAGCCGTGTGGCCGATGAAGCGGCTGCACTGGCCTTGTTGCGCCTGACTCGCGAGCGACCGGGCGAGCTGACCCTGGTGGCGCTGGGTCCGCTGACCAATCTGGCTCTCGCCTTGCGGCTTGATCCGGATCTTCCGAATCGGGTGGCACGTCTGGTGGTGATGGGCGGTGCAGTCACCGGGCATGGCAATACGGGCAACGTACCGGCCGAGTTCAACATCGGCTTCGATCCGGAGGCGGCGCATGTGGTGTTCGAAGCGTTTCCTGTCTTTGACCTGGTCGACTGGGAGGCCACGTTGAGGCATACCTTTGATGACGCAGAGTTTGATGGCTGGCTGGCGGCTGGCGATCAGAGGGCGGACTTCTTCGGGAAAATTGTCGGTGCGGCGCGGCGGTACAATGCCGAACACGATCGCGCTGGCGTGATCGCGGCAGACGCTCTGGCGATGGCCGTTGCGCTGGATCCTTCGATCGTGACCCGCCGCGAGACCAGGGCCGTCGCGATCGAGCTGGATGGCCGCCTGACGCGAGGCGCAACCGTGGTTGACTGGGCTGCGCGGCTGGGACGCCCGGCGCAGGCCAACATCGTGCTTGAGATTGATCAGGCTCGATTTGTGGCGATGGTGCGACGCGCTCTGGGAGTCGCCGGCTGATCGGCGAAGGATCATCGATTCCTGCGTCAGGCCCGGGGTGGACTTGCAGGGTGGGTCGCTTGGTCGGTACAATGCCGCTCTTTTCACCACCGCTTTCAGAGTTTGCCATGAAGCCCGATATCCATCCGAACTACAACCAGGTGGTGTTCCAGGACCTGTCGTCCGACTTCTCGTTCCTGACCAAGTCGACCATGTCCAGCAAGGAAACCGTCAAGTGGAAAGACGGCAATGAGTACCCGCTGATCAAGGTGGATATCTCCAGCCATTCGCACCCGTTCTACACCGGCAAGCAGAAGACGCTTGACGTCGGTGGCCGCGTCGACAAGTTCCGTCGTCGCTACGCTGGCTCCGTCAAAGAGTAATCGACCAGGTCGCCATTGCTCCCGATGGCGGACCGGAATCGCATTTCAGGCACGGGGTGAGCGCATGCTCGCCCCGTGCCTTTTTGTGTCCGTCAATTGACCATTCGTCGTCGAATGTGGGACGGGCCTTGTGCGATAATGGTCGGTGAGCTGGTGCCATGGCGCCCGTTGCGTCGTGTACCTGTTCTGGTGCACGACCTCAACATCATTCCCCACACCGGATGCCACCGTTTGGCGGTGATGTCCGGTGGTGACCCACAATGTTAAGGAGGTTTCCGTGTCCGATTCCAAGATCGTCAAGCTGGTGGATGAGTCGAGCAATCGCAGTAGTGAGCTGCCACTGGTCAGCGGCACACTGGGGCCTTCGTGTATCGACATCGGCAACCTCTACAAAGATACCGGCCACTACACGTTCGATCCTGGCTTTGGCGGCACGGCGAGCACCAAGAGCGCGATCACCTACATCGATGGTGATGAAGGCGTGCTGCTGTATCGCGGCTACCCGATCGAGCAATTGGCGGAGAAGTCGAACTTCCTCGAGGTGTCGTACCTGCTGCTCAATGGCGAGCTGCCCGACCAGAAGCAGTTCACCAGCTTTGAGCACGACATCACGCATCACACCATGATGCATGAGTCACAGAAGAACTTTTTCCAGGGCTTCCATCACGATGCCCACCCGATGGCGATGCTGGCTGCCGCGGTGGCGTCGCTGTCCGCGTTTTATCATGATCATCTGAGCGTGGATGATCCGGCCGACCGCAAGCTTTCCGCGATCCGCCTGATCGCCAAGATGCCGACGATCGCCGCGGCCTGCTACCGCTACTCGGTGGGTTGGCCGTTGCGCTACCCGCGCAACAACCTGGAATACGTCGACCGCTTCCTGCACATGATGTTCGAGGTGCCCAGCGAGCCGCTGGAGATGAATCCGGTGGCGGCCAAGGCGCTGGATCTGCTGTTCATCCTGCACGCCGACCATGAGCAGAATGCATCCACCTCGACCGTGCGTCTGGTGGGCTCGACCGGTGCCAACCCCTACGCGTCCATCGCAGCCGGTATTACCGCACTGTGGGGTCCTGCGCATGGTGGTGCCAACGAAGCCGTACTGAAGCAGCTGGAGGAAATCGGTACACCTGACAATGTCGAATCCGCGATCCTGCGCGCCAAGGACAAGAACGACAGCTTCCGGCTGATGGGTTTCGGACACCGGGTGTACAAGAACTTCGATCCGCGCGCCAAGATCATTCGCGAGATGTGCCACAAGGTTCTGGCCGAGCTCGGCGTCAACGATCCCCTGCTGGAAGTGGCCATGAAGCTGGAAGAGGCTGCGCTGAAGGACGATTATTTCGTCGAACGCAAACTCTATCCGAATGTCGATTTCTATTCGGGCATCATCTACAAGGCGCTGGGCATCCCCACCGAAATGTTCACGGTGATGTTCGCGATCGCACGCACTTCGGGCTGGATAGCGCACTGGATCGAGCAGCATGAAACGCCAGGATCGCGGATCGGCCGCCCGCGCCAGATATATACCGGCGCCGGTGTGCGTGATTACATCGCTACCGGCAAGCGCTGAAAGTAGTTTCGGCTACTGCAGGCAACCGCCAGGAAGAATTGCAAACGCCCCGACTCTGATCGGGGCGTTTGCGTACTGGTGCGTTGCATGTACAAATTCAGGGCAACGCTGCGCTCAATCGTTGTTCGAAGGTGTCCCCTCGGCTTCCTCGTTCAGCAACATCTCCACCTGGGCGAGTGGTGCCCGGCGCATGGGGCGATCGTCGGTGCGGTCGAGCGGAGACTGACGCAGGGCGTTTCGGGGCAATACGGTGAGGTCGAACGGAAGCTCGTCCGCAGCAAATAGAAGTACCGGGTACTCGGGTTGCTCGTCGCGGCCGTAGCGCAGACGCCGAATCTGCGTCTCCACCGGCACTCCGTGTTCGCTCAGGTACAACTCGACCGCATCGGGGTCATCGCTGAATACGTGCAGGCAAACCGCGGAGTGAGCGTCTGCTGTGCCTTCCAGCACGGCACCCACCAGTCGCGGCTCGAACTGCGCAAGAAACTTCATCGCCTCGACCGCTGCCGTGCGGCGTCGGAGCAGCAACTGTGGCTGACTGTCGGCTTGAAAGAGCCGTTGGTGTTCGCGCAGTGCCCGTTCAATTTCCAGGTTGCGCGGCAGGGCCTGTGCATCGAGGATGCCGAGCCGCTCCGCGGCCTTGAGCTTGGCGTGATGAAAGTCGCGGATGCCGTGCTCGCTCATCAGGCGGGCGGCCTCCTGGGCAACGAGCAGCCTGTTGCGTTGCAGGCGGTCGTGCGCATGTATGCGGTGGTGTTCGCCTCGGGACATGATGCTTTCCTCTTCGATCGGTGGGCGGCAACAAGGGCGCGCTCCTGTTGCCTGGATCGCCCTTTTCGCTCAGAAGATGTCGTAGGCGTGCTGCTGATCCTGCTCCTTCTGCTGGGCTGCCTGGCTGCGCAGCCGGTCGATGTCTTCCACCTTGAACATTTCGTTCATGCCATTCTGGTCGTCCGCCGAGGTGGGCAGGCCGCTACTGCGGTTGATCCATACCGTACTGATTCCCGGGGGCATCGGCAACGTGCTCAGCGGCGTGCCCTTGAGCGCGGCACTCATGTAGTCCATCCAGATCGGCAGCGCCGCCTTGGCGCCGAACTCGCCACGGCCGAGCGAGCTGTAGTCGTCAAAACCTACCCATACCGCAGTGGACAGGTCGCCGTTGAATCCGACAAACCATGCGTCTCGATGATCGTTGGTGGAGCCTGTCTTGCCCGCAAGGTCGGGGCGGTCCAGTGCGCGGGCGGCGGCGCCAGTGCCCCGCAGGATGACGTCCTTCATCAGCGAGGTGATGAGGTAATCGTTGCGTGGCCCGATGACCCGGGGCGCAAGCACGGGCGGGTGTGCGGACTCGTCATGGACGTCTGCCGGCAATACCGCCTCGCCGACGCCATCCACGCTGCTTGATTCGGCAGGAGTCGATGCGGTGCTGGCGGCGGCCACGCTGTTGGCGGGCGTCTTGTTCATCGCCGCCGGCGGAGGGCCGGGCAGGCTGGTATCGAGCAGGCGCTCCTGGCAGTTGCGACAGGCTCGCGCGGGATTGGCGAGGTACACCGGCTTGCCGTTGCGATCATCGATTTCCTTGATGAAATACGGTGTGACCAGATAGCCGCCATTAGCGAAAACCGAATAGCCGCGCGCCATGCTCATCGGAGATACCGAGGCTGTGCCCAGCGCCATCGACAGGTTTGCCGGTATGGCATCAAGCGAGAATCCGAAGCGGGTCGCATACTCGCGCACGAAATTGATGCCCACGGCATCCAGCAGGCGAACCGAAACCAGATTCTTGGACTGGACCAGGGCTTCCCGCAGACGCATGGGGCCGGCGAACTTGCCGTCGTCGTTGGAGGGAGTCCATATTCCGTTCGGGCGGGACGGGTCGGGCAGCGCCAGCGGGGCATCATTTATGATCGAAGCCGGGGTAAATCCACGCTCGAACGCCGCCGAGTACAGGTAGGGTTTGAAACTCGAACCCGGCTGGCGTGCTGCCATGACTGCCCGATTGAACTTGCTGCGCCCGAAGTTGAAACCGCCAACCAGCGCTTCGATCGAGCCATCCTCCGGGTTGAGGGAGGTGAGTCCGGCCTGTGCATTGGGAACTTGCGCGAGCTCCCACTCGCCCTTGCCGCTCTGGCTCAGTCGAATGATGTCGCCACGTTTCAGTACGCTGTCCACGCGGGTGGGCGCGGCGCCGACGCGGTCATCACTGATATGGGGGCGAGCCCAGCTCATGGCGGCCAGGTCGAGGGCAATGGTCTGGTGGCTCGGCAGATAGACCGTCGCCTGCTTCGCGTCGCTGGCGGTAACCAGGCCTGGTTGCATGCCTGAGAGGCTGGTGTAGTTGGATAGCAGGCGATCGTAGTCATCCTGACCGGCATCGATGGCCAAGTCCTGATGCGCCTCGGGGCCGCGCCAGCCGTGGCGGTGATCGTAGGCAATCAAGCCGCTGCGCACTGCGTCGACGGCGCTCTGCTGCAGTTGGCTTTGCACCGTGGTCTTGACCACGTAACCCTCGGTCAACGCATCATTGCCGAGGCGATCAAGCACCTGGCGACGCACCATCTCGGCCACATACGGGGCGTCGACCTCGATCGGTTGTTCATGCGCGTAAGCATGGTTCGGCTCGGCGATGGCCTGCTCGTAAACCGCCTGGGTAATGTAGTTGTGCCGCAGCATTTCGCTCAGCACCCAGTTACGCCTGGCGATGGCGCGTTTGGGGTTGTTGATCGGGTTGACTGCCGAGGGCAACTGGAATGTCGAGGCGATCAAGGCGCACTCAGCCACGGTCAGCTGGTTCAGCGTCTTGCCGTAGTAATACTCCGCCGCGGCCGCTACGCCATAGGAGCGGTGCCCCAGGAACATCTTGTTCAAATACAGCTCGAGGATCTGATCCTTGCTGAGTTCGTGCTCGATGCGCAGGGCAATGAAGATTTCGGTCAGCTTGCGCGAATAGAGCTTTTCAGGACTGAGGAAAAAGTTGCGGGCGACCTGCTGCGTGATCGTCGATCCGCCGGGTCCCTTGTCTCCGCCGGTAATGATGACATGCCAGCCGGCACGGACAATGCCATGCCAGTCCACCCCTGGGTGATGGTAGAAGTCGGCATCCTCGGCGGAAAGCACGGCGTGCTTCAGCCGGTCGGGCACGTCGGCGATATCAACGGGGATACGCCGTGTCTCGCCAAAACTGGCGATCAACTTGCCGTCGGCGCTCAATACGCGCAACGGCACCTGCATGTGATAGTCCTTGAGGACCGCCACCGAAGGGAGTCTTGGTGCTATCAGCCAATACGCGACGCCAACCGCGATAACTGCCAGAAGCAAACCGGAAAAGGCCAGGAGCAGTGCCCAGCGCAACAAACGCTTGAAAATTTGCATGGTGTGAGGATAGCGAGACCTGAGTCAAAACATCACAGAGTATAGATGTAGCAGTATTCGCTGCCTGGGGTCTGGTTGGCCAAAGCAAAGGTCGCGCCAGCGAGGTCAATGCTGCAAATGTGGTAGACATCACGTCAATTACTTGAGAAAGTCGCCGTAGACCGTTGCCATTACGTCAATTTTTCGATTTAATGCCACTGCGCATCCCGCCAGGATTCTGGTTCGGGGCGTCAGCGGCAAGGGGGAAACACCGTGGGGCTCTTTACACCGAAGAAGCCGGCGCTGATTGGTGTCGACATCAGTTCGACTGCCGTCAAGCTGCTGCAGCTAAGTCAGGCGGGCGGTCGTTATCGCGTGGAGCATTACGCGGTCGAGCCGTTGCCGCCGAATGCCGTGGTTGAAAAGAATATCGTCGAGGTCGAGGCGGTAGGCGATGCGATTCGTCGGGCGCTGGCCCGCTCCGGTTCCAAGCTCAAGCACGCCTCTGCTGCAGTTGCCGGTTCGGCGGTGATTACGCGAATTATCCCGATGAGCGGTGAGCTCTCTGACGACGATCTGGAGGGTCAGATCCAGGTCGAGGCTAACCAGTACATTCCCTACCCGATCGACGAAGTCAGCCTCGACTACGAGGTGGTTGGTCCAGTTCGCGACAACCCCGACATGAACAACATCCTGCTCGCTGCCTCGCGCACCGAGAACGTTGACATGCGCGTGGCGGCTCTCGATCTGGGTGGTTTGATCGCCAGCGTGATCGATGTCGAGGCATTCGCACTGGAGAATGCCTTCGCGATGGTTGCCGACCAGCTGAATGTCAGCAGGGACGCGCTCGTGGCGGTGGTCGATATCGGCGCCACGATGACCACCCTCTCGGTACTGCGCAATCAGCGCACGATCTACTCTCGCGAACAGGTTTTCGGCGGCAAGCAGTTGACCGACGAAATCATGCGCCGCTTCGGCCTTTCCTACGAGGAAGCCGGTCGCGCCAAACGCAAGGGCGGTTTGCCGGAATCCTACGAGACCGAGGCGTTGGAGCCATTCAAGGAATCGCTCATCCAGCAGATCAGCCGTCTCTTGCAGTTCTTCTTTGCCGGCAGCGAATACAGCAAGGTCGATCAGGTCGTGCTGGCCGGTGGCTGTGCCTCGATTGAGGGGCTCGGGCCGATGCTGGAAGAGCAGCTAGGTGTTCCCTGTGTGGTCGCCAATCCGCTGGCCCGCATGTCGCTTTCGCCACGGGTGCAGGCCCAGTCGTTGGCGCAGGACGCACCGGCGCTGATGATCGCGGTCGGTCTCGCCCTGAGGAGCTTCGACTGATGGCACACGTCAACCTACTCCCCTGGCGCGCCGAACGGCGCAAGCAGCGAGAGCGTGAGTTCTACATGCAACTGGCGGCTGCCTTCGTGGTGGCGGTCGGTGTGCTGTTGTTGTGGGTTTTCTGGATGGACCAGCGAATCGACAACCAGAACGAGCGCAACGCCTATCTTCAATCCGAGATCAAGCAGGTCGATGTCCGCATTGCCAAGATCAAGGATCTGGAAAAGGTGCGTGAGCACCTTCTGGCCAGAAAGCAGATCATCGAACAACTGCAGGCGGATCGCTCGCAGATGGTTCACCTGTTTGACGAGCTGGTAAAAACCATCCCGTCCAGCGCGCGTCTGACTGGCATGAAACAGAGTGGACAGGCAATGACACTCGATGGCGTGGCGCAATCCAATGCGAGCGTTGCCGAATACATGCGCAATATCGAGGTATCGCCGTGGATGGGTCATGCGGATCTGACCAAGACTGAAAATACCCATGACGCCACGCGCATGCCTTATTCGTTTGGCCTGAACGTGACCTTGAGTCGACCCAAGACGGACGAGGCGAATGCCGGGAAGACGCCGGTGGAGCCTGCGGGCGCAAGTTCCAGCGCAATACCTGCTGCTGCAGCGCCGGCGAATTCGGCGACAGCCACCAAGCCCATGACCAGCACACCTTCGAGCAAGGCCGCCAGCGCGGTACCAGCCAAACCAGGCGCTGCCCCGGTGAGTGCTGCGGCGGTCAAGGGAGGAACCAAATCATGAGTTTCCTCAGCGATCTGCAGAACCTTGATCGGAACAATGTCGGCGGCTGGCCGCAGTCGGTGAAGGTGTTTTTCACCGGACTGCTGTGTGCCTTTGTCCTGCTTGCCGGATGGTACTTTTTCGTCAGCGACCAGCAGGACTCCCTGACCGCCCTCGCCGGCAAGGAAGAAGGGCTCAAGAAGGAGTTCGCACAAAAGCAGGCCAAGTCGGTCAATCTCGAAGCGCTACAGCAGCAACTGGATGAGATGCAGGACATGCTGCGTCAGCTGCTGCGCCAGTTGCCCAGCAAGACCGAGATGCCTGAGCTGCTGATCGATATCTCACAAACCGCTCAGGCGGCCGGGATCGAGACCGACCTGTTTCAGCCCGGTCCGGAAACGCCGAAGGACTTCTACGCAGAGAAGCCGATTACCTTGCGGATGACTGGCACCTATCACCAGTTCGGTACCTTCATCAGCGGCGTCGCATCCCTTCCACGGGTGGTCATCCTCACCTTGCATGATGTTTCGCTGACACCCAAGTCTCCAGGCAAGGCCGGTGAAGCGCCTAGCGGACAGCTTGTGTTGCAAGGCACAGTCAAGACCTACCGCTACCTTGATGACGAGGAAAGCGCTGCCCAGACGAGCAAGAAGAAGGCGGGGGCAAAACGATGAACAAGTTGACCTCCTTCAAGCCCGCGCACGCAACGCGCCTCATGCTGATGATCGCAGCAGCCCTGATGCTCGCTGGTTGCACACGGGGTATGTCGGATCTTCGCAATTGGGTGGCGCAGGAAAAAGCCAAGAAGGGTGCTCCTATCCAGCCGTTGCCGGTGATCAAGACCTTCGAGACATTCAAGTACGATGATCAGAACCGGCGCGACCCGTTCAGCCCCAGCACCGCTGAGCTGCAGACCAATAGCGCCACCAGCGGCCCGCGACCGGATGCAAATCGCGTCAGGGAACCGCTGGAAATGTTCGCGCTCGACAGCCTCAAGATGGTCGGTACCGTAGGTGTCGGAGCGAACATGGAAGTTCTGATCAAGGATCCACAAGGCGTGATCCATCGCGTCCATGTCAATGAGTACATGGGTCAGAACTACGGGCATATCACCGCGATCAGTGAAGACCATATTGATCTGGTCGAGCTGGTTTCCAACGGTAATGGTGGCTGGATGGAACGTCCCGCCAGCATCGCGCTCGGCGAGCAATAGGTAGACAGGGGCAGATGCAATGACCAACCAAATCCAATTCCTTCGGGGCCGTGTCATGCGCCATGCAAGCCGTTACATCTTGATCGGCGTTCTGCTCGCTGGCAGCACTTGGGCCAGCGCTGCAATGGCAGCCACCACCACGCTGAAGAACATCAGCTATGACGCTTTGCCCGGTGGCAGCGTCGAGTTGAAGATGGACTTCGGCGCCGGTCCGGTACCTCAACCGAAGATTTTCACTACGGGCAACCCGCCGCGCATCGCGGTGGACTTTGCCGACACGAACAACGCGGCCCAGCGCCACCTCGACATCGGCAAGGGGTCGACTTCCGGAGTCTCGGCTGTGGCGGCTGGCGGGCGCACCCGCGTCGTCGTTGAACTGATGCGTGAATCCAGCTATCGGTCACGGGTTGACGGACACAGCCTCGTGCTCACCATCAATAACGGCGATGCCGATCAGTCGGTGACGACGGCGGCCACTATCGATCCCACCAAGGCCTTGCCCTCTTCGTCGGCCGGTCCCACGATCTCCAACATCGATTTTCGGCGTGGCCCGAATGGTGAGGGGCGCGTGCTGATCAGCTTCAGTGGAAGCGGCGCCAACGCGGAGATGACTCACCAGGGCGACAAGGTGCTGGTCACGATCGACCATGCGAACCTTCCGGCGAATCTGGCCCAGCGCCTCGACACGCTCGACTTCGCCACGCCGGTGCAGTCCATCGTCACGCGCACCGGTTTGGGTGGCGGGGCGCGCATGGAAATCGCGGTCAAAGGTAACGTCGAAACATCGGCCTATCAAACCGCTGATCAGTACGTGGTCGAGGTAGCGCCAAAGAAAGCAGACGCCAAGATTGACAAGCTGGCTCAGGCCGACAAACAGCCCAGCTACAACGGCAAGCGCGTGACCTTCAACTTCCAGGATATTCCGGTGCGCTCGGCGCTGCAGTTGATCGCCGACATCTCCGGCTTGAACCTGGTGGCTTCGGATAGCGTCGGCGGCAGCGTTACCCTGCGTCTGGTCAATGTGCCCTGGGATCAGGCGCTGGACGTGATCCTGCGTGCCAAGAGTCTGGACAAGCGTCGCAATGGCAACGTGATCTGGGTCGCTCCGCAGCAGGAGCTGGCAAAATACGAGCAGGATCTGGCGGATGCCAAGCTCAAGGCGCAGGATACGGCCGAGCTGGTCACCGACTATGTGCCGATCAGCTACGGCAAGGCTTCTGATATCGCCAAATTGCTGACCACGGGGAGCATGCGCTCAACCGGCGGTGGTGGCGCAGGTGCCAATACCCAGCAAGGTTTCCTCTCGCCGCGTGGCAGTGTCTCCTTCGACCAGCGCACCAACACCTTGTTGCTCAACGATACGCCGGAGAAAATCAAGCAACTGCGTGATCTGATTGCAGTGCTCGACAAGCCGGTGCAGCAGGTGTTGATCGAATCGCGCATCGTGGTGGCTACCGACGACTTCACTCGCGAGCTTGGCGTGAAGTGGGGTGTTTCCGGCAGCCAGACGAACAAGGGCAACATCATCACGACCGGGCCGACTGGCAATGGCGCACTGACTTACGCGACCAACGTGAACAACACCGCCGTTACCTACAACAATGCCTTGCAGACCTGGCAAGACAATGGATCTCCGGCAGGTAGTCGCCCCTATCCCGGCTCGGTCACATTGCCTGGCGGTTTCAACGTCAATCTCCCGGCAAGCACCGCTGGTGCCAGCAGCCTCGGCCTCGCTATCCTTGGCGCCAACTACGCCCTGGATCTGGAGCTCTCGGCGGGCCAGACAGAAGGCCGCAGTGAGGTCATCTCCAGTCCGCGCGTGATCACGGCCAATCAGCAGGAAGCGGTGATCCGTCAAGGCCAGGAGATCGGCTACGTCACTTACCAGAATTCGGGTACGGGTGCATCAGGTAGCGGCACCGCTACGGTTGCCTTCAAGGACGCCGTGCTTGAACTGAAGGTCACGCCGACGATCACTGCAGATAACCGCGTCTATCTGGCGATCAACGTCAAGAAGGATGCGCTGGCAGGCTACATAACGGTCCCCGGCAGCGGCCAGGTGCCGACCATCGATACCCGCGAGGTGAATACCTCAGCCCTGGTGGATAACGGTCAGACGGTGGTTCTGGGCGGCATCTACGAGGTCAACAAGTCCAACACCGTCACCAAGGTGCCTGGACTGGGTGATATCCCGGGTATTGGCGTGCTGTTCCGCAATACGAACCGCACTGAGACCAAGGCTGAGCTGTTGATCTTTGTGACGCCGCGAATCCTGAGCAGCACATTGCAGTAGAAAGCATCTCATGATGCGAAGGAGGCGGCTTCGGCCGCCTCTTTTCTTGGTGCGCCAGGCATGGCGCGCTGACTCGCTGTGGTGGCGAGAGGAGCGACTAACCTCTGAAAGTCCGGAACCTGCCCGGCAAGGGGAAAGAAATAGCCGAAGAGCAAGGGAAACCTCCGCGAGGGGCGCCTGATGGAAGCTGCTGGCAAAGTGTCGGCTCGACGAATAGCAAGCGAATAGAGGTGGCGTAGCGGGGTGAGGCAGCCAAAGTTGCCAAAGCCCAAAACTTGCACGGAGCGCTACGACGTAGATCCAGCGAGCATCCCAGAAGGGGACTACCTTCGGGTCGCAAGCGGGAAGGCAGGTGCGTCTTACTCCCGGAGATCGGTGTGCCCGCCGAACGGCCAGGATCACTGCGAGGTGGTTTGATGGGTCCACAGAAGTCAACAGACGCCGTAGTAGTCGCTGCAACCGGAGCGATGAAGTGCAAACCTGTCGCGAGTGGCAAGTCAGGAGTGATCTCCGCGTGTGTAGAACAGAAGCCACAAGGACGATGATGGCCTGCGATCAAGACTGGAAGGGACGGCATCCCGAAAGGTGATCGAGGTGTTCGAAAGAGGACGGGCGACACATCGAACAAATCAGGCTCAAGGTCACCGTGTTCGTGTGAACATGGAGATCGACGGGAACCGGCGTATGCGGAACCGCTCGTGCGGTGGTGTGGGGGCGGCCGGGGTAACCCGGCGCCCTACCCGATTTCCGCGTGAAGACGCAAAGGAGTCCGACTAAACTTTTTGCGCGGCTCATTGTCAGACGCACGCCGGAGCAAGCGCCCGCTTTCTGATGCGTGGCGGACTTCACTGGCGTCACCCGATAACGGAATCGACCATGGACATGCCAGAAACCCAACCCGCCACCGAACTGCAGCTGTCATTCGGGAAGCTGCGTGAAGATTTGCAGCGCTGCATCATCGGCCAGCCACATCTGATCGACTGCCTGCTGGTGGCGTTGCTCGCCGACGGTCACCTGCTGGTCGAAGGAGCGCCGGGTCTGGCCAAGACCACGGCGGTCAAGGCACTGGCGGCGAGGATCGAGGCGGATTTCCACCGGGTGCAGTTCACGCCTGACCTGCTGCCCGCCGATCTCACCGGCACCGACGTTTTTCGTCCGCAATCGGGCAGTTTCGAATTCGAGCGCGGGCCCCTGTTTCACAACATCATTCTCGCCGACGAGATCAACCGGGCACCGGCCAAGGTGCAGTCGGCGCTGTTGGAAGCGATGGGCGAGCAGCAGATAACAGTGGGTCGCAGCACGTGGAAATTGCCCGACCTGTTCATGGTGATGGCGACGCAGAACCCGATCGAGCAGGAGGGTACGTTCACGTTGCCGGAGGCTCAGCTGGATCGCTTCCTGATGCATGTGACGATCGGCTATCCCGATGCGGTCGCCGAGCTGGCGATTCTGAAGCTGGCAAGGGAGCAGGCGGCGCGGCGTCACCACCCGGTGGCCCCGACGGTACCGTTGCTTAGCCAGTCTGATGTGTTTTCGGCTCGCGACGCCGCCATGGCGGTGTATATGGCGCCGGGATTGGAGGAGTACATCACCCAGTTGGTGCTGGCGAGTCGCGACGCGGGTCGTTACGGCGCCGAGCTCAAGCGCTGGATCGCCTGGGGCGGCAGTCCGCGTGCGACGATTGCGCTGGATCGGTGCTCGCGGGCGGTTGCGTGGCTGGCAGGCCGTAACTATGTGCTGCCCCAGGATGTTCACAGCATCGCCCATGAAGTTTTGCGTCATCGGATTCTGCTCAGCTACGAGGCGGAGGCAGAGGGCGTGCGGCCCGACAAGGTCATCGATCGCCTGCTGGATCTCGTGCCACTGCCGTGAGTGCCGTCGTGCAAATCCCCAATGAGGGTGATGGCCGCGCACGGATCTCGCTCGCCGAGCTCATAGCGCTGCGCGCCCGCATCGGGCGTAGTCGGATGTTGCCGATACAGAGTCGTGCCGGCCGCAGCGGCCAGCAATCCAGCCGTCTTTACGGCCGCGGCATGGATTACGCGGAGTCCCGTGTCTATCAGCCAGGCGACGATGTTCGCCGGCTTGACTGGCGCCTGACGGCCCGCAGCGGCAAGTTGCACACCAAACTTTTCCAGGAGGACCGCGAAGCCTCGCTGCTGATCCTGCTGGATACCCATGCCAGCATGCGCTTCGGCACGCGCATCCGCTTCAAGTCGGTGCAGGCGGCGCGCGTCGCGGCCGCGGCGGCATGGTATGCGGTGCGTGCGGGCGAACGGGTGGGCGTGATGGCCTTTGGTCAGGTTCAGCACCTGCTGCGACCGCAGCCGGGGCCGCGCGGTGCACTCGCGCTTTGTGGAGCCGTTGCTGCGTGGGATGCCTTGCCGCCGACAAGCCAGCTCGAATCGCTGGCTGATGCATTGGCCCGTGCCTCGCGTGTCCTGCATGGCGCCAGCCGCGTGCTGCTGATCAGTGATGGGTTCAGCTGCGGGCCTACCGCACGCCAACGCCTGCTGGATCTGACCTCGCGCGCAGGAGTGAGTGTGTTGGTGGTTGCCGATCCCCTGGAACTGGCAATGCCGCCGGCAGGTCGCTACCCACTCGAACACGAGGGTGAGCGACGTGAGGTACTGCTGCATACACAGCGTCAGCGAGGAGATTTTCAGCGCGCGATGGGTGCCGGCCCTGCCCGACTCGGGGAGCTTGCCGCGTCGCTGGGACTGCGCTGCAACACGATCGACACCACGGCGGACCCGCTCGATGCCGTGACCACCTTGCTGGGCGTGGCAAGGAGAGGCGTCCGATGAAGACTCCTGCCACGCCGGCCGTTGCAGCGCCTGCCCAGGGGCCGAATCTGCGCGATATCCATCTGCCTGCCGCACCCTCATGGTGGCCACCGGCGCCGGGTTGGTGGGTGGTGGCAGGACTGCTGCTGATAGCCGTATTGGCGGCCTCTTGGTGGTGGCAGCGGCGGCGCCGGACGAGGGCGGGGCAGCGGCGCATCGTGCTCGAACTCGATCAAATCGTGCGCAGCCACGCTACCGATTCCGCTGCACGCCTCAATGCCCTGCATCAATTGCTGCGTCGGGTCGCACGACGGCATGAGCCACTGGCAGGTCAACAGCGCGGCGAAGCCTGGCGTCAGACGCTGGCGCGCGTGCCGGTCGACGTGACCATCCTGGACCAGTTGCTTGCCCTGGATCGACTGATCTACCAGCCGCCTTCATCTGGTGACGAAGTCGCCACCGTGGCCGCGGTTCGCACGTGGCTGAATCTGGCGGTCGATCCGCACCAGTGGAGGCTAGCTGCTGTGGAGCACGCCGATGCATGACTTCGCCTGGCCATGGATGATCGTGTTGCTGCCGCTGCCATGGCTGCTGCGCCGCTGGCTTCACCCGGCCTCGCCTGGGCAGGCGCTGCATCTGCCGCAGCCTGGGGTGAGCCTGTCCCACGTTGCCGATGTACGCGCTGGCGGCATGGCACGGTGGCTGCTGGCGCTCGCCTGGATCTGCCTGCTGATCGCCGCCGCGCGACCGCAATGGATCGGACCGCCGCAAGCGCAGCAGCGCAGCGGTCGCGCCGTGATGCTGGCGGTGGACCTCTCCGGCAGCATGCACACCCAAGACATGCAACTGGCGGGGCAGCCAGTCAGCCGTTTCGGCGCGGTGGAAGCGATCGCGGGGGACTTCATTGCGCGCCGCAGCGGCGACGAGATGGGTTTGATCCTGTTCGGCAGCCAGGCCTTCCTGGTCACGCCGCTCACCTATGACTTGTCGGCGGTGCGTGCGCAGTTGCAGGGTGCGGCGGTGGGTTTGGCCGGCACCGAAACGGCGATCGGCGACGCCATCGCGGTAGCGGTCAAGCGCTTGTCCGCGCTGCCCGAGCAGGCACGCGTGCTGGTGCTGCTGACCGATGGCGTCAACAACTCAGGCAGTATCACGCCGCTCGAGGCGGCACGCGCAGCCAAGGCCGCGGGCGTGCGCATCTACACGATCGGCATCGGTGCCACGCGGATGCGCGTGGATGGATTCTTCGGCAGCCAGCTGGTCAATCCGTCGGCCGATCTCGATGCCAACATGCTCACCACCATCGCAAAGGAAACCGGCGGGCAGTTCTTCCGGGCCACGGACAGCGGCGAGCTGGCCGATGCCTATCGCGCGATCAACGCGCTTGAGCCGATGCCGCAACAGGGCCCGACTCTGCGTCCGCGCCATGAGCTGTTCCGCTGGCCGCTGCTGGCGGCGCTCATGCTGTTGTTGCTGGTGATTGTGCCGCGCCGCTTCGTGCGCGTGGCGGAGCCATCCGCATGAACGAAATGCTGCATCAATTCCACTTTCTGCGGCCGGCATGGTTGCTCGCCCTGATCCTGCTGCCGTGGCTGGCATGGTTGGGTTTGCGTCGCGGCAACGCGCAGCTGGAACTGTCACGACTGGTGGACCCGGAGTTGCTTCCTCACCTCCTGCGCGGGCGCGCGGGCAACCGCAGCCTGCCGGCCTGGCTGTTCCTGCTCGGATGGACGCTGGCCGCGCTGGCGCTGGCCGGGCCCAGCTGGAGCCGGGTCAATCAACCGCTGTACGCCAGCCGCGCCGCGCAGGTGGTGGCGATCTCGTTGTCGCAACACATGCTCGCACGCGACGTGGTGCCGACGCGGCTTGATCGCGCCCGCTACAAGGCCCACGACTTGCTGGCCAGCAACCGTGACGGCATGAACGCGTTGATCGGCTACGCCGGCGAGGCGTTCGTGGTGGCACCGTTGACCTCCGACGCGAATAGCCTTGACGACCTGCTGGATGCGATGGCGCCGGACACCATGCCGGTCGATGGCGACAACGCGGCGGCGGCGATCGCGTTGGGCGTCAAGCTGATCAAGGACGCCAAGGCCGGCAGTGGCGCGTTGGTACTGATCACCGATCAGGCGGATGTCGCCGCCGATACCGCCGCACGCGCCGCCCGGGCGGCGGGCGTGAAGGTATCCGTGCTCGGCGTTGGTACCGAGCAGGGTGGCCCGGTGCCCCTGCCTGACGGCGGCTTTTTGCACGATGCGAACGACCATATGGTGCTGGCCGGGCGCGACGATGCCGCGCTCACCGCGTTGGCCGCTGCTGGCGGTGGTCGCTATGTACCCATGACGGCGAATCAGCAGGACATCGATGCGCTGCACGCCGAACTGAGCAGCGGGCCGGCCAGCGTCGCCTCCGGGCAGGTCGGTGATGCCTGGCAGGATCGCGGTCCCTGGCTGCTGCTGCCGCTGCTGTTGATCGTGGCGCTGGCGTTCCGACGTGGCTGGCTGTTGCTGCTGCCGCTGGTGCTGCTGCCGATGCTGCCGGGCACGGCGCAGGCCGGCACCTGGCAGAACCTGTGGCAGCGACCCGACCAGCAGGCCGCGCAGGCCCTGCGTGACGGTCATGCCAGGCAGGCGCAGCAGCTTGCCCGCGATCCGGCGTGGCGCGGTGCGGCGGCCTACCGCGCCGGTGATTACGCCGACGCGGCCAAGGTTCTGCAGCCTGTTCCGGGCAGTGACGCCGCCTATAACCGCGGCAACGCCCTGGCGAAGGCGCAGCACTACGAGGACGCCATCAAGGCCTACGATGAAGCGTTGAAATTGAACCCGGCCGATGCCGACGCCAAGGCCAATCGCCAGGCTGTCGAGGACTGGCTGAAACAACAGAAGCAGCAGCAGAAGTCCGACCAGGATCAGAAAAAGCAGGAAGGCCAGAAGGGCAACAAGGATGATTCGTCCGCCGGCGATCAGGGCAAGAATGGCAAGTCGGATTCGCCACCGAAAAAGCCCGGGCAGGATGGCGCCAATCCCTCGGACCAGAAGAATCAGAACGGCCAGTCGCAGGATCAGTCCGGTCAGGACAAGTCAGGCAAGGACGACACCGGCAAGGAAAATGCCGACAAGAGCCAGGCGGGTGATCAGCCCAAGCCACAAAGCGCGCAGCAGCAAGCGGCACAGCAGGCACAGACCGAGCAGGCGCAGCAGGCCCTGAAGAAGCAGATGGACAAGGCCTTGGCCGGCAAGCCTGAAAGCCAGGCAGACAAGGGCGCACCGCACGAGCTCGGTGCGTCGGCCAAGGATGATCCACAGTCAAAGTTGCCGGCGGATCTGCAACATGCGCTGCAACGCGTGCCGGATGATCCCGGTGCGCTGCTGCGGCGAAAATTCGAACTTGAATATCAACAACGCCATGGCGGCGTTCCGGACGAGGATGGACAGCCATGATGTTTCGACGTGTCATCGCGGCCTGCTGGCTGGCCCTGCTGCTGCTCCCTGGCCTGCTGCATGCCACCGCAGTCACCGCCACGCTCGATCGCAGCAGTGTGCAACTTGGCGATACGGTGACCCTGAACCTGCGGGTCGAGGGCGCGAACAGCGGCGTGCAGATGCCTGATCTGCATGCACTGCGACAGGATTTCGACATCCTTGGCAGCTCGCAGAACAGCAGCCTCAGCGTCATCAATGGTCAGACCACATCGAGCCTGACTTTTGGCGTGGCGTTACGCCCCAGGCACGAGGGTACGCTGCAGATTCCCGCGCTGAATCTGGCCGGCAGCATGACCCAACCCTTGCAGCTCCAGGTGGGGCCAGCGGATCCCGCCGCCGCGGCGGCGAGCCAGAAAGCCCTCTTCATGGAGGCCGAGCTGCAGCCGAAGCAGGCGTGGGTCGGTCAGCAGTTGAGTTACGTGGTGCGCCTGTTCTATGCCAACAGCGTCAGCAGTGGCTCGATCAGCACGCCTCCGGTCGACGGCGTCGAGCTCAACCAGATCGGCGATGACATCAACTACGACAGCGTGCGCGGTGGCCAAACCTACCATGTGATCGAGCGGCGCTTTGCGCTCATCCCGCAGCGGGCCGGACACCTTGAAATACCTGCTGCCAGTTTCCAGGGACAGGCGATCGACCCGAATGATCCGAACAGCTTCTTTGGCGCCAGCAGTACCGTCTCAGCCGCCGCGCCGGCACTGTCGCTGGACGTGCAGGCGGCGCCGGCGAACTGGGGCGGCAATGCCTGGCTGCCGGCGCGCGCCCTGAGTCTTAGCCTGGACGGCTGGCCCGCGGCGCAGGAGACGGTGCGCGTGGGACAGCCGTTGAACCTCACCATGAATCTGCAGGCGACCGGGTTGTCGTTCGATGTGTTGCCGGCGCTCAGCATGCCGACGATCGATGGCGCCAAGGTGTATCCGGACAAGCCGGTCACCAGCAGCCGGGTGGAGGGCCAGTGGCTGGTCGGACGCCGACAACAGGCCTTTGCCATCGTGCCCGAGCGCGCCGGCACGCTGACCATTCCCGCTACCACCCTGAAATGGTGGAATGTGCTGACCAACCGAATGGAACTGGCGCAGATACCCGAGCGCAGCCTGACGGTGTTGCCGGCGATCGGCAGCACGCCGGCGGCGTCTGGATCGGCGCCTGCATCCGCTTCAAGTGCGACGCCGCGTTCGACCTCGGCTGCAGCAGCTACGGCGATGCCGTGGCGCTGGATTGCACTGGTCAGCATTGGCTTGTGGCTGCTCAGTGTGCTGACCTGGTGGCTGTGGCGCCGTTATCGTCCGGCGGCAATCACGACGGTAACTCCCACACCGAATGGCAGTTCGTCACGTCAGCTTCGGCAGGCGTTTCTTGCCACGGCACGCGGTGACGACGTGCCCGCACAGATCCGCTGCCTGCTGGCCTGGGCTCGCGCCGAGCGACCTTCGATCCAGCATCTGGGCGAGTTGGCGAACGCCCTGGATGATGCGATGCAGCGGGCCGCGATCGAGGTGTTGCAGCAGCGCCACTACGCCGCAGCTTCGTCTCAGGCCGGCAAGGTCGATCTGGCCGAAGTATTCAAGCGCGGCTTTGCCTGGCGTGTATCGGCATCGGGTGATCCGGGCCCGGATCTGCCGCCGCTGTATCCGTTCAAGCTGCATTGACCTTCAGCTGTCCTCGAGCGCTTGCTGAAGGATCAGCCGCATGCCTTCGCTGAAACAGCACAAGGTGACCGCCACGTTGTCGTGATCGAGCAGCACCTCACGCAGGGTGGTGACGGCGACACGCGCGGCCGCGGCGGCTGGATAGCCATACACGCCGCAGCTGATCGCCGGGAAGGCGACCGAGCCGAGGTTCAGCTCGCGCAGGCGCTGCATCGAGTGTCGATAGCATTGCGCCAGCAGCAGTGGCTCGTGTTGTCCGCCGCCATGCCAGATCGGCCCCACCGTATGAATCACGTAGCGTGCGGGCAGGGCGAATCCGGGCGTGACGCGTACCTCGCCGGTGGCGCAACGGATGCCGGGAGCGGACTCGGGCAGGCCGCGGCAGGCCTGCAGCAGGGCTGCTCCAGCCGCGCGGTGAATCGCTCCGTCCACCCCGCCACCGCCGAGCAGGCTCGGGTTGGCGGCATTGACGATCGCATCCACTTTCAGCGTGGTGATGTCGGCGGTGATGACGTTCAGGGGCATGGCTTCGTCACGGATCGCGGCTTATGCTTCGGGCACGCTTTCAGGTGGGTGGGGTGGCAACCGATCATGGCAAAAACAGAAGATGTCTCCTTCGCTTATTTGCTCAACGACGTCACGTTGCTGTTCCGCAAGCATTTTGATCGGCGCGCGGTGAAGTTCGGTTTGACTCGTGCGCAGTGGCGCGCCACCAAGATGTTGCATCACCGCGAAGGTCTGCGGCAAACCGAGTTGGCCGAGCTGCTGGAGATGGAGCCGATCGCCGTGGGCCGGGTAATCGACCGCTTGCAGGCGGCCGGCTTCGTCGAGCGCCGCCCCGACCCGAAGGATCGCAGGGCGTGGCGCCTGTATACCACCGAGCAGGCGCAGGGGATTATCGATGACATGGAGTTGATCGCCCGCGATCTGCGGCGGGACGCCAGCCGCGGGGTCGATTGTGAGGAGCTGCAGCAGGCGTTGTCCGTGATCAGCCGGATCAAGGAAAACCTGCAGGCGCTGGATGCCGCTGATAGCACGCCGACGCGCACCGCCTGAGCTGGCGATCGCATTGTCATGTGCCATCGGTACTAATGGGGTCGGGCCACCCAATGGCGCAAAATATGTCATGACAGCCAACTGATCGGCTCACGTCGCGTTTGATCGGGTCCTCCACCCGACGCGGCTGGAGTTCATGGCCGTGCTGCATGCCGATGCCGCCACCGCCGCGGCCCATGGCCGGAGAAATCATGCCCCAGCAGCATCTGTTGAAAAAGCTTGCCGTGGTCGCCGTGCTGCTGGCGGCCGTCGCCGCTGCGTTGCACTACCTGCCTGCGCACGACGCGCAACCGGCCACGAAGGCGATGCCGATGCCGGTAAAGGTAGCCACTGCACAGCGCGGAAACTTCGATCTCTCGCTGAAGGTGATCGGCAGTGCCCAGGCCTATTCCAGCGTGACCGTGCAGTCGCGCGTGAGTGGTCAGCTGGCGGCGTTGTCATTCACGCCTGGTGGTCAGGTGCGCAAGGGGCAGACCATCATCCGCATCGACCCCAGTTTGTTGCAGTCGCAACTGGACGAGGCGCAGGGCAACCTCGCCAAGGATCAGGCGCAACTCAACAATGCGCAGGCTCTGTTGAAGCGTTACCAGCCACTACTGAGCAAGGGTTATGTGGCCAAGTCCGATTACGACGTGGCCAGGGCGAATGCCGGCCTCTACGCCGCTGCCGTGAAGGCGGACCGGGCCGCGGTGGAACTGGCCAGCACCCAGCTTGGCTATGCCAACATCCAGGCGCCGGTCGACAGTATTGCCGGCGCGCCGCTGGTGTATCCCGGCGCGCAGGTGAGCGCCAACAGCACCAATCTGGTGGTCCTCAACCAGGTTCGCCCGATCTACATCACGTTCGCGATTCCCGAGTCGGAGCTGGCCGGCTTGAAGGCCTCGTATGCGCGCGGCTCGCTGCCGGTGACGGCACGCTTGCCCGGTAGCGGCAAGGCACTGCGGGCCTCGCTGGATTTCATCAACAACACGGTCGATACCAGCACCGGCACCATCCAGTTGAAGGCGGTCTATCCGAATGCGGATGAGCAACTGACGCCAGGTCAGTTCGTCGAGGTCAACCTGCCGACGGCGCGGTTGAGCCAGGTGGTGACGGTGCCGGTGGTCGCGCTGCAAAACTCGCCCGCAGGCAGCTTCGTGTTCGTGGTGGATGCCACTGGCACGGTGCAGCAACGCATGGTCACCGCGGGCGTCAGCAGCGGCGAGCGGGTGGTGATCAGCAAGGGCTTGAACGGTGGCGAGCAGGTGGTCACCGATGGACAGCTGCTGCTGGTCGACGGGGCGCACGTGCGCGTCCTCGCTGGCAACGGCTGAGTAGCGGACATGAACCTGCCTGCCCTGTGCATTCGCCGGCCGGTGATGACCGTCTTGCTGATGGTCGCGCTGCTGGTGTTTGGCGCCGTCGCGTATCCGAAGCTGCCGGTGAACGAGCTGCCGAACGTGGACTTTCCCACGATCTCGGTCAGCGCCAGTCTGCCCGGCGCGTCGCCGGAGACGATGGCCAGTGCGGTGGCCACACCGCTGGAAAACCAGTTCTCCACCATCGCCGGCATCTCGTCGATGACCTCCACCAGCGCGCTGGGCTCCACTTCGATCACGCTGACCTTCCAGCTTGATCGCAGCATCGACGGTGCCGCGCAGGACGTGCAGTCGGCCATCTCGGCGGCGCAGCGGCGGCTGCCAACCACGATGCCGACGCCGCCCACGTTCCGCAAGGTGAATCCGGCGGACAAGGCGATCCTCTACCTGACCCTGCGCTCGGATACCTTGCCGTTGTCGACCGTCGACGAATACGGCGAAACCCAGCTCGCCCAGCGGCTGTCGATGATCGACGGCGTGGCCCAGGTGAGCGTGTTCGGTTCGCAGAAATACGCGGTGCGCATCAGCGTCGACCCGAGCAAGCTGGCCGCCAACGGCATCGGCATCGACACCGTGCAACAGGCGATTGCCGACGCCAACGTCAACCTCGCCACCGGCTCGCTCAACGGCAGCCGGCAATTGCTGCAGATCAACTCCAACGGCCAGTTGCAGAGCGCCGCGCCGTACAACAACGTGGTCGTGGCCTATCGCAACGGCGCCCCGGTGAAGCTGTCCGCGTTGGGTCATGCCAGCGACGACGTGCAGAACGACCAGGTCGCCAGCTGGTTCAACGGCAAACGTGCGATCGTGCTGGCGATCGATCGCCAGCCCGGCTCCAATACCGTAACCACGGTGGATCGCATTCGAGCCGTGCTGCCGCAGTTCGAGGCGACCTTGCCGCCGTCGATCAAACTCGGCGTGCTTTACGACCGCTCCGAATCGATTCGCTCTTCGGTGGATGACGTGCAGTACACCTTGCTGCTCGCCGGCGTGCTGGTGATCCTGGTGATCTACCTGTTCCTGGGCAATGCATCGGCCACCCTGATTCCTGCGCTGGCGCTGCCGGTGTCGGTGATCGGCACGTTCGGCGTGATGTATGTGCTCGGCTACAGCCTGGACAATCTGTCGCTGCTGGCGCTGACCCTGGTGGTTGGTTTCGTGGTCGACGATGCGATCGTGATGCTGGAGAACATCGTGCGTCATGTCGAGGCCGGCATGGAGCCGTACGAGGCGTCGCTCAAGGGTGCCTCGGAGATAGGCTTCACGATCTTCTCGATGACCGTGTCGCTGGTGGCCGTGTTTCTGCCGGTGATGTTCATGGGCGGCATCGTGGGGCGGCTGTTCCATGAGTTTGCGGTGACCATCAGCACCGCGATCCTGATCTCGGGCTTTGTCTCGATCACGCTGACGCCGATGTTGTGCAGCCGCTTCATCAAGCATGCCGATCAGCAGAAAAAATCCCGGGTGGTGGTGTGGTTCGATCGTGGCTTCAACCATGTGCGCGAGGGCTACAACCGTTCACTGGCGTGGTCGGTGGCGCACCCGCGCAGCGTGCTGGGCGTGTTTTTCGCGAGCTTGCTGGCCACGGCGCTGTTGTTCGTGGCGGTCAGCAAGGACTTCATCCCGGCTGGCGACACCGGACAGTTGATCGTCAATACCGAAGGACCCGACGACATCTCGATCACGGCGATGAAGGCGCGCCAGCAGCAGCTGGCGGCGATCGTGGCGAAGGATCCGAACATTGCCGCCTTCATGTCCTCGGTCGGCAGCGGTGGTTCGCGCACGACCACCAACAACGGCTCGATCTTCATGCGGTTGAAGCCCGCCAGCGAGCGCCCGCTCGACCCGGACGGGATCATGCAGGAGCTGCGCCGGCAGTTCGCCGAGGTGCCGGGCATTCGCGCCTATATCCAGAATCCGCCAGCGATCCAGGTCGGTGGTCGGCAATCCAAGGCCGAGTACCAGTACACCCTGCAGTCGGTCGATCTGCAGGCCTTGTATGCGGCGGCCGGCAAGGTGCAGCAGGCGTTCGCCAGGCTGCCAGGCTTCCAGGACCTCACCAGTGACCTCGACCTCAATGGCCCGGCGATCTCGGTCGAGGTCAACCGCGACAGGCTCGCGCCGCTTGGCCTCACCATGCGCCAGGTGCAGAGCGCACTCGGTACCGCGTTCGGTGCCAACCAGGTTTCCACCATCTACGGCTCCGCCACGCAGTACTGGGTGATCCTGCAGGTGAATTACCGCCTGCAGGACGATCCGGCGGTCCTGTCCCAGGTGTATCTCACCTCGAATACGGGAGCCCTGGTTCCGCTCAGTGCGGTGGCCAGTTTCCAGCGCAACACGCAGCCATTGACGGTGAACCACCAGGGCCAGCTGCCGGCGGTGACGATCTCGTTCAACCTCGCCCCGGGCATCAGCCTGAGTCAGGCGGTGAGCAGCATCGATGGCGCGATGAGGCAGCTGAACCTGCCCGCTTCGATCAGTGGCAGCGTGCAGGGCACCGCGCAGGCGTTCCAGGACTCCATGCAGGGCATGGGCCTGTTGCTGGTGCTGGCGGTATTCGTGATCTATCTGGTGCTGGGCATCCTCTACGAGAGCTTCATCCACCCGCTGACCATCCTGTCCGGGTTGCCGGCGGCGGGTGTGGGCGCCTTGCTCACCCTGATGCTGTTCCGTGCACCGCTGGATCTGTTTTCTTTCGTCGGCATCGTGATGCTGATCGGCATCGTGAAGAAGAACGCGATCATGCTGATCGACTTTGCACTGGAGCGGCAGCGGGTGGAGGGGATGGCGCCGGCGCAGGCGATCATCGAAGCCTGTCACGTGCGTTTTCGCCCGATCATGATGACCAGCATGGCGGCATTCGCCGGTACCTTGCCGATCGCGATGGGTATCGGCGCCGGCGCCTCTTCACGGCGACCGCTGGGATTGGCCGTGGTCGGTGGCCTGCTGGTGTCGCAGGTGCTGACGCTTTACCTCACGCCGGTGATCTATCTCTACATGGATCGCCTGCAGCAGCGCTTCGGACGCTCGCGCAAGGTGCTGCCGACGCAGTGATTTGCGCTGCGCAGCGTGGCAAGACTAGGCTGCCTGCTTCGTCGACGAGGGAACCAACATGCGCCGTCTCACCATGATCCTCTGCGCAACCAGCGCCGTGACCTGCCTGAGTCTGGCGTCCGCCGCCTGCGCAGGCTCGCCCCCGTCGATGGATACGGCTGCCCTCAAGGCCTATGCCGTGAAGCCGTGGAACAAGGCTGCCCTGATGAATACCACGGTGGAACTGGGGCGCTACCGTAACGTGCCGGTGGTGGCCGAGCATCCCTGTTCTGACGTGTGCCCGCAGTACACCGTGCGGATCATCCACTACCGCCTGCCTGCAGATGTCAGCTGCGCCAGCATCGGCGGTGTCGAGAAGGAGGTGCTGGTGCCGATCGCGATCGCCGTGCGCTCCAAGACATTCTGCATACCGAAGCCGTTGGCCGAATCGGGGCAGTTCTACAGCAGGTAATCGCATGCCCGCAGGAGCCCGCTCGCGGGCGATGCTCTTGCTTGGTTGGCGATGGAGATCAGGGCAACAGCATCGCCCGCGAGCGGGCTCCTGCGAGACTTCGCTTATTCGCTGGCGCCGTCGTGGGCAAACGCGCCCGGGGCCGAGCCGAAGTTGCCGTCGGCCTGGGCGGCCATATACGAGAACACCGCGTACACCGCCACGTTCTGCGCGAGCTGTTGCGGGTCGATCTTGTCCAGTGTGTCGTTGGCCGTGTGGTGCCAGTCGAAGTAGTGGGTGCCGTCCTGGGTCAGCGACAGCGCCGCCATGCCCCTGGCATGCATTTGCGACAGGTCCGAACCGCCACCACCAGGTTTGGTGTTGTCATAGCTCACCCCGAGCGGGGCCAGCACGTTCGCGATCTGCGCGATGGCAGCTCGCGTGGCGGGCTTCACGCTGGCGCTCATGCGCCAGACCGGCGCGGCGCCGAAATCCGACTCGCTGCCGAGCTGGAAGTTGGCCACGTCATCCCCGTGTTTCGCGGCGTAGGCGCGGCCGCCCCATAGTCCCATTTCCTCGTTGGCGAACGCGATCACGCGGATGGTGCGGTCCGGTCGCTGCGGCAGGTCGTGGATCAGCTTGCCGGCGGCCATGGCGATGGCCACGCCCGCACCATCGTCGATTGCGCCGGTGCCCGGATCCCATGAATCCAGATGGCCGCCAATGGCGACTACCTGATGGGGATACCTGCGGCCGGTGATCTCGCCGATCACGTTCGCGCCGGTGTATTGGCCGACCACACCACAGTCCAGGTCGAGCTTCACCACGACCGGTTTGCCGTAGGCAAGCACTCGCTCCAGTCGGTCGGCATCGGGGTTGGACAGGGCGGCGGCGGGAATCGCCCTGGCCTGATTCTCGAAGCCGGTGACCCCGGTATGCGCGATGCGATCGTGGGCGTCGGTGCCAGCCGAGCGCAGCAGGAACCCTGCCGCACCCTTGCTGGCGGCAAGCACCGGGCCAGCGGTGCGTACCGCGGAGCCCGTGCCGTAGTCGTGGCCGTCTTTCGCACGCTGCATGCGATAGCCGATGTACACGATGCGGCCTTTTACCGCGGTCGGGTCAGTGGCTTTCAGCGCACCCAGGCTGTCGAACTGGACCACCTGAGCGGTGAGGCCGCCCGCGGGCGTGCCGGGCGAATAGCCCAGTGCAGTAAGCACCAGCGCCTGCGGAAATGGCGACACGATCGCACCATGCTCGCTGCGCCGGACCCACAGCGGATAGCTCACCGGCTCGGTGTAGACCTTGTCGAAACCGAGTGACTTGAATTTGGCGACGGCCCAGTCGCGTGCGCGCTGGTCGGCGTCGCTGCCGGCCAGGCGCGAGCCGACTTCTGTGGTCAGCGAGGTGACGATCCGGTAGCCGGTATCGTCATGCATGGCCTTGTCACGCAATTGCTCAGCCGTGGTGACGGCAGCGGCGGAAATCGTGGTGGCGGGCTGGCTGGCGTGAGCTGCGCCACAGGCCAGCAGCAGGCTGGCAGCGATCAGGGCAAGGCGGGGACGCGGCATCGGGGAACTCCACAAAATGGTTCCCGATTATGCCGTCAAAGCGGGACAACGCTCCGGCCAGAAGTCATGCGCGGTTGTGACCGGAGCGCGAACGCCATGCTTACTGCCTGCTCTTGAGCAGGTCGCGAATCTCGGTCAGCAGGGCGACATCAGCCGGCGGTGCGGCGGGTGCCTCTTCCTTCTTTCGGCTCATCTTGTTGATCCCCTTCACCACCATGAAGATCGCGAAGGCGATGATGATGAACTGGATGGCGGTGTTGACGAAGCTGCCGTACTGGATAGCGACCTCGGCCACCTTGTGTGCGGGGTCGGTGTTGTCGGCGGCCTTGAGCACCCATTTCAGGTCGCCAAAATCGACGCCGCCGGTGATCAATCCGATCGGCGGCATGATGATGTCGTTCACCAGCGAGGTGACGATCTTGCCGAAGGCGCCGCCGATCACGACACCGACTGCGAGATCGACGACGCTGCCGCGCATCGCAAAAGCCTTGAATTCGCTGAGCATGCTCATGCTGGTGTTCTCCCTATGGATTGAGCCGAATGGCGGATCAACTGTAAACCGAAATGAGCTCAGACGATCTGGCCGTCCAGCTGCGCCACGCCGACCAGCTCGGCACGAAAACGGTCGCCACGCTCGAGCGCAGCGACGCCGGCGGGCGTGCCAGTAAAGATCAGGTCGCCCACCTTCAGCTCGAACAGGCGCGACAGCGCCGCGATGATGTGCGGCACGTCGTGCACCATCTCGCCCAGCGTGGTCTGCTGACGGAGTTCGCCGTTGACGTGCAGTTGCAGCACGGTATCGGCGTCCGGAGCCGCCGCGGGTGCCGGCAGCAAGGCCGAGACCGGCGCGGAATGGTCGAAGGCCTTGGCCACGTCCCACGGATGTCCCTTGGCCTTGGCCTGTGCCTGCAGGTCACGCCGGGTCAGGTCCAGGCCCACGCCGTAGCCCCAGATCAGGCTGGATGCCTGTTCGGGCGTGATATCGCGTCCGCCAGCGCCAAGCGCCACCACCATCTCCACTTCATGGTGCAGGTCGGTGGTGGCTGAGGGGTAGGGTACGTCGGCGCCATCGCTGACTACCGCATCGGCCGGTTTGCAGAAAAACATCGGGGCGGACTTGTCCACCGTCGCGCCCATTTCGCGCGCATGCTCGGCATAGTTGCGGCCGATGCAGAACACGCGGCGAATCGCGAAGCGCTGGTCGCTGCCGATGACTGGCAGGCTTGGTAATGCGGGGGGAGTGAGGGCATAGTTCATGTCGCCAAGGTTAGCAAACTGCGGCGGCTGTTGGTGCCACCGACTGGCGCGGGTGACATCTGTCATCGACGACGACTGATGATGTGCCCTGATGGCGACCGTGCCAATCAGCCAATCTTGCATTCATTGAATCGCCGGCAGCGCCGGACGGGGAGCAAGCGTGGAAAACGCCGAGCTGTTGAAGGAGCTGCGCATCGACCGCAGCCAGCGCGAGGATCTCCGCGCGGGTCCGCCCCGTTGGGTTTGGATTGCCGCCGCCGCTGTCATCCTGCTGCTGGCCATCGCTGGCTGGCTGCTTCTGGCGAAGCGCCCGTTGCCCGTGCAGACGGCGCAGGCGGTATCGCTCTCCAGCAACAGCGAGGCCGGCGCGGTGCTGCAGGCAACCGGCTACATCACCGCGCGACGCCAGGCCACGGTGTCGGCGCAGATCACCGGCACGCTTACTGCGGTGTTGATCGAGGAGGGCGACCACGTCACGCAGGGCCAGATCATGGCGAAGCTGGATGACAGCGCCTACAAGGCCGCACTTGACACTGCCGTGGCACAGGCCGCCGCCGCGCACGCCCTGGTCGCCCAGTTCCAGGCACAGCTGGCGCAGAGTCAGCGGGATCTGCAGCGGCAACAGTCGCTGGCAGGGCGTGGCCTGGTATCGACGCAGTCGGCCGAGCAGGCGCGCACGCTGGTGGAAACCACGCGCGCCCAGTTCATGTCGCAACGCAAGCAGGCCGCTTCTGCTGATGCACAGGTGGTGCAGGCCAGGGTGAATTTCGATTACTGCGTGGTGCGTGCGCCATTCACCGGCGTGGTCACCACCAAGGACGCGCAGGTTGGCGAGATCATTTCGCCATTCTCCGCTGGTGGCGGTTTCACCCGCACCGGCGTGGGCACCATCGTCGACATGGATTCGCTGGAAGTCGATGTCGACGTCAATGAGGCCTATATCGGCCGGATCAAACCGGACATGCCGGCCGAGGCGGTGCTGGATGCGTATCCCGACTGGCGCATTCCTGCCCACGTGATCGCGATCGTGCCGGCGGCCGATCGCGGCAAGGCCACGGTGAAAGTACGCGTGGCATTGGAGCAGAAAGACGCGCGCATCGTGCCGGACATGGGCGTGCGTGTGTCCTTCCTGGAACAGAAGGCGCCGGCCCACGCGATGCCAGTGCAGGGCGTGCTGGTACCTGCCGATGCCATCGCCCAACGCGACGGCCACAGCGTGGTGTTCGTGGTGATCGACGGCAAGGCGGTGCAGCGAGTGGTGAATCCGGCCACGCAAAGCTACGGCGACCTCAAGCTGCTGCCCGCCGCGGTGGCTGCCGGCGACAGCGTGGTGGTGTCGCCAGCACCCTCGCTGCACGACGGTGCGGCGGTGAAGATCAAGGATGTCTCAACCCCGTGACGGCGCAGGGGTTTTGCCCGAGCCGCACAGTAATGAATGCCAGACTCATCGAGAGGACATGCCATGGCTACCCTGATTGAAATCCGCGACCTCGCCAAGGTCTACGAGCGCGGCAAGCAGAAGGTGGAAGTGCTGCATCACATCAACCTGGATATCGCCGAGGGTGACTTCCTCGCGCTGATGGGACCGTCGGGTTCGGGCAAGACCACCTTGCTCAATCTGATCGGCGGGCTGGACAGCGCCAGTGCCGGCAGCATCCGCATCGGCGACCAGCGCATCGACCAGCTTGGTGCGGGCGCGCTGGCCAGATGGCGCGCGTCGAACGTGGGCTTCATTTTCCAGTTCTACAACCTGATGCCGATGCTGTCGGCGCAGCGCAATGTGGAACTGCCGCTGCTGCTGACCAAGCTGTCCGCTGCCCAGCGCCGCAAGAATGCCGCCATCGCGCTGCAATTGGTCGGCCTGTCCGATCGTGCTTCGCACAAGCCGAACGAACTTTCAGGCGGCCAGCAGCAGCGCGTCGCGATCGCACGAGCGATCGTCTCGGACCCGACCCTGCTGGTGTGCGACGAGCCCACCGGCGATCTCGATCGGCAGTCTGCCGAGGATGTGCTGGGCCTGCTGCGCACGCTGAACCGCGAGCACGGCAAGACCATCGTGATGGTTACCCACGATCCCAAGGCGGCCGAATACGCCGATCACACCCTGCATCTGGACAAGGGCACCCTGGTCGAGCCGGCAACGGCCTGAGGAGACGGTCATGAAATACCTGCACCTGATCTGGGCCACCCTGTTCCGGCACAAGACCCGCACCTTCCTTACCCTGGTGTCGATCATTGCCGCGTTCCTGCTGTTCGGCATGCTCGATGCCGTGCGTACCGCTTTCGACAGTGGCAGCAAGAGCCTGCTCGGCGTCGACCGGCTGGTGACATCTTCGCGTTATTCGATCATCCAGCCGCTGCCCAAGGCCCTGCTGAACCAGATCGCCAATGTGCCTGGCGTGCGCGATGTCGCCTATGCCAACTGGTTTGGCGGGATGTACCAGGAGCCGAAGAACTTCGTCTTCAGCTATGCGGTCAGCGAAAACTATTTGGACGTCTATCCGGAAATCCAGCTGGGCGCCGCGCAACGCAAGGCGTTTGACGATACCCGCACTGGCGTGGTGATCGGCGAGGCGCTGGCGAAAAAGTATGGCTGGAAGGTGGGCGACAAGATTCCGCTGCAATCGACCATCTTCCCGCGGAAAAATGGCGACAAGACCTGGCCCTTCGACATCGTCGGCGTCTACAGCGTGGCCAAGGGATCGGCCAACGGCCTGGATCAGCTGTTCCTGCTGCACTGGAAGTACTTCGACGAGGCCAATGCCTACGCCAGTCATTCGGTAGGCTGGTATATCGACCGACTGAGGAACCCACAGCAGGCAGACCGCGTCGGCAAGGCGATCGACGCGCTTTCCGCCAACTCCGACCATGAAACGAAGACGCAGACCGAGCAGGCCTTCAGCGCCTCGTTTGCCAAGCAGCTGGGCGACATCGGACTGATCGTGGGCGCGATCATGGGCGCGGTGTTCTTCACCCTGATCCTGCTGACCGGCAACACCATGGCGCAGGCGGTGCGCGAGCGAACCTCGGAACTGGCGGTGCTGAAGACGATCGGCTTTTCCAGTCGCAGCGTGCTGGGCATGGTGCTGGCCGAATCGGTGCTGCTGCTGTTGCTCGGTGGCGTGGTCGGCCTGGGGCTGGCGGCGGTACTGGCGCCGATGGTGACCAAGGGCAGTGGCGGCATGGTCAACCTGCCGCCAGTGGGTGCGGGCAGTTGGGCGCTGGGTATCGGCCTGATGGTGCTGATCGGACTGGTGGTGGGGGCGTTGCCGGCGTGGCGCGCCATGCGGCTGAACATCGTTGATGCATTGGCCGGTCGCTGAGGAGATCCGAATCATGCGCAAGTTGAAATCATTTTTTGGTGGATTGGGCCTGATCCTGTTGCTGGTCGCTGGACTGATCATCTGGGCCCGGTTGCCACTGGTGATGGTGGTGGCGCTGCTGGCTGTGCTGCTCATGTGGCTGTTATTTACCCGGGTCGGGCGGCAGACATTGTCGGTGACCGGCGTGGGCATCAGTACCCTGCGCCAGCGCATCGGGGCGTCGTCGGTGATCGTGATCGGCATCGCCGGGGTGGTCGGTGTGCTGGTGGCCATGCTGGCGATGGGGGATGGTTTTCAGGCCACCTTGCAGCAGACCGGCAGCACCGACACCGCGATCGTGTTGCGCGGCGGCTCGAACGCGGAATTGAATTCCGTCCTCGAACGCGACAGCCTCGGCGTGATCGCCAACGCACCCGGCGTCGCGCGCGGCGCGAACGGGAAGCCGCTGGCCTCGGCCGAACTTTCGGTGGTAGCCAATCTGCCCAAGCGCAATGATCCCGGTTCCGACGCGAACGTGCAGATCCGCGGCGTGGGCGACGAGGCGTGGGCATTGCGCCCCAACGTGAAGATCGTCCAGGGCCGACGCTTCAAGCCGGGGTTGCGTGAACTTGTAGTAGGCCAGGGCGCGCTGCGTCAGTTTGCCGGGTTGGAGGTGGGGCACGAATTGCGGCTGGCTGGCCAGGAGTGGACCGTGGTCGGCGAGTTCGTCTCCAACGATTCGCACGATTCGGAACTGTGGGGCGATGCGCAAACCGTGGCCGCTGCCTACCGCCGCGGCAGTAGCGCGCAGTCGGTCACCGTGCGACTCACTTCGCCCAAGGCGTTCGATACCTTCAAGGCGGCCTTGCTGGCCGATCCGCGACTGAAGGTCGACGTCAGTACCACCCGCGAGTATTACAGCAAGCAGTCCGAAGGACTGACCAAGGTCATCCGCATTGTCGGTATTACGGTGGGCGTGATCATGGCGATCGGCGCGGTGTTTGGTGCACTCAACACCATGTTCGCCGCCATTGCCGCACGCTCGCGAGAAATCGCCACGCTGCGGGCCATCGGTTTCCGCGGTGTGCCGGTGGTGGTCTCGGTGCTGCTGGAAACCATGTTGCTGGCCTTGCTTGGCGGTGTGCTGGGCGGCATGGTCACCTGGCTGGTCTTCAACGGCTACACCGCATCCACCCTCGGCTCGAACTTCAGCCAGGTGGTGTTCCAGTTCAAGGTGTCGCCCGAACTGCTGTGGACCGGCATCAAGTGGGCGATGGCGATCGGCTTCATCGGTGGCTTGTTCCCCGCCGTACGCGCGGCACGCCTGCCGGTGAGCGCGGCCTTGCGCGAGTTGTGATGGCCGCATGGCGGGTGTGGTGCCGCATGCCGCTTCGTGCGTCAGCTCAGGCTGGCCGCTTCTGCCGCGCCAGCGTGATTACGGCCACACCCAGCAGGATCACGGCCATGCCGGTCAGGTCATAGGGGCCGACGTGCTCGCCGGCCAGCAGTACGCCGATCAGCACGGCGATCGGCGGGTTGATGTAGGCGTAGCTGGTGGCGACGGTGGGGCGCGCATGCTTGAGCACGTAGAGGTAGGCACTGAAGGCGATCAGCGAGCCGAACACCGCGAGGTAGGCCAGTGCCAGGGTGGCGCGCAAGGTCGGGTGGGCCGGCAGGTGCTCACCGCTGCCATAGCCCATCACGAGCAGGGCGGCGCTGCCGCACAGCATTTGCGCGGCGGTGTTCATCGAGCCGCCGGGCATGTCCTGGCGCTTGCTCCACACCGAGCCGAATGCCCAGCACATCGCGGCGGCAAGCAGTGCGGCGGCACCCAGGCGTGAACCGGACAGGCCGCTGCCCATGTTCAGCAGCACCACGCCGGCGAAGCCGATCAGCAGTCCCACGGTTTCGCGACGGGTCGACCACTGGCCATAAAGGCCGGCGAAAAGGGCAGCAAACAGCGGCATGCTCGCCACCGCGACAGCGGCAATACCCGAGCTCACTTGCTGTTCGGCGTAGCACACCAGGCCGTTGCCAAAACCCAGCAGCAAGACGCCCGAGAACGCCGCATTGCGCCATTGCAGCGGGGTGGGCGAGGCCAGGCCGCGCCAGCGCAGGAAACCAAAGAACAGCGACCCGACCACCAGAAAGCGTACGCCCGCGAGCAGGAACGGTGGGTAGCTTTCCAGCGCGTAGCGGATGCCCAGATAAGTCGAACCCCAGATCACGTAGAGCGCGAGCAGCGCCAGCGGAATCAGCAGACGTGGATCACTGAGGCGACACGGCAAGGTCGCCGAGGTGCTGGCCGGGGTATCGGACATGAGGATGGATCGTGAGGGGAGCAGTCATTATCTGCCAACGACGCCCATTCGTGCATGGCGTTCAGCAAAACGCGGCGAGCCCTGGCTGCGACGGCGTTCGCCTCTTTGCCGTATTGAACGCTTAGTGGGTGATCGGACGATTCTGGCGAATCACCACGAATTCGCCTTCCAGCACCGCGGGTTGATGGGCGGAATCCGCCTGTGCGGGTTTCGTCGCGTTGCGCGACAGCTTCCACTGGCGCAGGGCCAGCAGCAAGCCGCCACCTACCAGCAACACACCCGCCACAACCAGCCCGAACACCAGCAGCACACCCATCACGGCGATGCCGATCAGCAGCGACAGAAAGCGGGCCAGGGGATGGCGGGGGCGGCGCATGGTTGGCATGGAAAAATACATTTGTTAAAAATCCGTGTGGTAAAATCAATGACTTACGCGTGCAACCATGGGGCTTTATGGCCCGCGAGGCAAGTGCTGATGGATACATTTTCTCCCGTCTCGCCCGGTGCCTGGCACCCCCCCCTGTGCCGGCTTGACTCGATCACCGAAGGTAGCGCCTGCGCCGTTGATGTGACGCTGGCCGATGGCCCGGAAAGCCTGATCCTGTTGCGGCGAGCGGGGCAACTGCGCGCGTACCTCAATATCTGTCCGCACGCTGGTCGGCGGCTGGACTATGCGCCCGGCAAATTCCTGCTGAAGAACGACAGCCTGATCTGCGCCGTTCACGGCGCCACCTTCCATCAGCTCGACGGCCTGTGCATCGCCGGGCCCTGTCGCGGCGAGCACCTGCGCGAAGTGGCGCTGCAGATTCGCGACGGCATGATTTACCTGTCGGCGGACGCCTGAGCCGCGTGTCGCGTGCTCAGGCGGCGGCAGACTGAAGGTCGCGATACACCATTCCGAATGAGCACAGTCCGTGGCAGGCGATCAATGAGGCTGGCCTGGCCTTGCCAAGTACGATGAAAGTGCCGAATCGTTCCCTTTCTGGAGGGGTGCCAGCGCAGTGATCACCCTGAGCAGACCAGGCGACCTGATGCTTCAGATCAATGGAACATCAGGTTGATGGCAACCAGAGTGACGGCCAGCACCAGTACGGTAAGCGGTGCACCGACGCGCAGGAAATCCTTGCCGCGATAGCCGCCTGGGCCGGTCACCATCATCAGTGCGGGGTGACCGGAGCTGAGCAGGAAGGTGTTGGACGAGGACACCGCCACGATCAGTGCGTACGCCGAGGGATTGCCGCCGGTGGCGACGGCCACGCTGATCGCGATGGGCACCATCATCACGGTGGCGCCGACGTTGGACATTACCTGTGAAAACAGCAGGGTGAGCACGGCCAGGCACAATTGCAGCACCCACGGCGCTGCGCCGCCCAGGTGCGCCAGCACTTCCTGCGCAATCCATGCAGCGGTGCCGGTGGCGTCCATCGACCAGCCCAGGGGAATCAGGCAGGCGGTGACGAAGATCGTCTTCCAGTTGATCGCCTTGTAGGCCTCGTCCATGTTCAGCACGCCGGTCAGCAGCATGCCGATCGCGCCGGTCATCATCGCGACGGAGAGGTCCAGGTTGGTAAACAGTGCCAGGCATTTGGCCAGCACGAAGAAGCCCACCGCCTGCCAGATCTTGCCGGGCCGTTGTTCCTCCTTGGGGATGTCGGTGACGACGACCAGATCCTTGTCCTCGGCGGCCAGTGACAGGTCGCGCCAGTTGCTGTGCAGCACCACGGTGTCGCCTGCGCGCAGGCTGAGCGCGCGCACATCGTCGCGATACACGTGATCGCCACGGGTCACCGCCAGCACCGAAATGCCGAAACGCTTGCGCAGGCGCAGCTCGCCCACGGTCTGCTTGATGAAGCGCGAGCTGGGCGGTATCACCACCTCGGAAATACCGGCCCGGCTCGGGTTGAACAGCTCGCCCAGCTGGCGCATGCGGGTGGACAGCCGGCACAACTGGTTGTTGGCGAACTGGCTCAGTTGCTCGCGCGGGCCGAGTACGCCCAGCACCGAGCCGACCCAGATCACGTGATCGGCCGGCGGCGCCATGCGCGCATCGTTGCCGCTCTTGATCGCCAGGATCAGCGGCGCGTCGTACAGCGACTCGGCTTCGCCGATGCTCATGCCGACCAGCGGGCTTTCGGCGGTGACGGTGAGTTCGGCGGTGTCGCCGCCGATGCCGTAGGTTTCGGCGAAGTAGCTCTCGGTGCGCCCGGGCGTGACCTTGAGCCGTTCGTCCTCGTGTCCCGGCAGCAGCTTGCGGCCGAAGAAATAGAAGTAGGCCACACCCACCACTGCCAGGGTCAGGCCGATCGGGGTCACGCTGAACAAACCGAACTTCGGAATCGTGTGCGCGCCCGGCGGCAGGTTGACGTTGGCGCTGGCGATCAGGTCGTTGAGCACGATCAGCGGCGAGTTCGCGATCAGGGTGGTATTGGTGGCGGTAAGGATGCAGAACGCCATCGGCAGCAGCAGCCGTGACAAGGGCACGCCGGTGCGGGCGGACAGGCGGCTGCTGACCGGGATCATCAGCGCGGCCAGTGCCTGGCTGGGGATCACCGCGCTGAACAGGCTGGCGACCATGTTGATCACCAGGCCCAGCCGCGACTCCACACCGCTGGCCATGCGCATCACGAATCGAGCGGTCAGGCTGAGCACGCCAGCGCGGTCGAGCCCTTCGCCCATGATCATGATCGCGATGATCGCGATGACCGCGTTACCGGCAAAACCGTTGAATACGCGGTCGGAGGGAATCAGCCCGGTCAGGCCGATGGCCACCACCACCAGCAGGGCCACCATATCGGCGCGGATCCACTCCAGCACCAGCATCAGCATGGTGAAGCCGACCAGGCACAGCACCAGGATCATTTCGGGAGTGAGCGAAAGTCCCATTAGCCAATGTCCCCGCAGGGCAATGGGCTACGCTCAAGACAGTGGAGCAGTGGGAGCATCACGCTGCGCTATTTCGTCCCTGGGTGGATCGCAAGAGTATAAGCGGCCCGGCCCGATGGCTGGTGAACCGCGGCGCAGTTCAGACCTTGCGGTACAGCAGATCCGACACGCCGTGACCCAGTTTCAGTCCACGCCGTTCGAAGTGGGTTTCGATTCGCCACTCGGGTTTTTCCGCGCACTGGCCCGGGCCGAGCTGGTTGCGCCATGCCGGCGAGGCTTCCATCACCTCGATCATGTGTTCGGCATAGGGCTGCCAGTCGGTGGCCAGATGCAGCAGGCCATCGGCCGCCATGCGTGAGGCAAGCAGGGCGACGAATTCGGGCTGGATCAGGCGACGCTTGTTGTGGCGCTTCTTGTGCCATGGGTCGGGAAACCAGATGCGCACTTCGGTCAGCGAGCCGGGCGCGATCTCGTTTTCCAGCACTTCCACCGCATCATGTTTGTACAGCCGCACGTTGCCGGCATCGCGCGCGGCCAGCGCGTTCATCAAACGACCCACGCCGGGGCCGTGCACTTCGACGCCAATGAAATCGCGTTCGAGGTCGTGCTCGCTGGCCCAGGCCAGCGCCTCGCCATTGCCGAAGCCGATCTCGAGCACCCGCGGTGCCTGTCGCCCGAAGCACGGCTCGAGGTCGCGCGGTGTGCCCTGGTAGTCGAGGCCGAAGCGCGACCACAACGTGTCGAAGGCGCGCTGCTGCGCCGGCGTCATGCGACCTTCGCGCAGCACGAAGCTGCGGATCCGGCGCAGATAGGCTGGTGCAGGGGGCTGGTTGCTGTCGGTCATGCTTGATTCCGGAATCTGGACGTCCGCGCGCAGAGCCAGCGCAGTACGCAAATCCGTGCAGTGTAACGAGTCAGTCGTCATTCGCGTGGCACTCCAGACGAGCCGGAGCGCCACGCGCGATAGGGACTGACGCCATCGACTTAGCGTTGATGGCCGTCGCCGTGCTTGTGCGGTTCCTCCCGGCTCGATGCTGGTGCCTGGCGGGGTTGCGGTCGCGCTGCCTCGGCGCGCACGGGCGGAGCGCTGCGCGGCGGCATGTAGCGCTCCGCCTGCATCATCTGTCGCGGCGCTTCGTTGCGGGCCGGCATCGGCCGCGGCACCTGGACATCGGCGTTGCGTTGCACCGGCTCGGTGCGCATGCGCGGCGCGGCGTCACTGGGACGGTACATGCCTGGCTGTGGCGTGTTGTAGCTTGGCTGCCGTGCCGTCTCGCGCGGAGCGCCGCGGTTGAGCATTATCGCAGGCTCGATCCGTGGCGCCTGCGGCAAGCGTGCATCAGGCTGGATGGCAGCCGGACGGTTGCGGCTTTCGGGAGCGATGAAGCTCACGCCGGGGCGCGGTTGCCGATCGATGCGCTCCGGCGCGCGATTGCCGGAAGGATGAGCGAAGCGGGCCGAGGATGGCTCATAGGAGCGCGGCTGTGCGGCCGGGCTGGTGGCGCCATCAAGGCGGCGACCCTCGACCGGAGCGTTTGGAATCACGTTGAAGTCGCGCGACACGTTCGGCCGGATCCCTGCCGGCGCGGTGCCGTTGTCGGATCGGCTCCAGCCGGGTTCGCCCTGACGTCCGGGCCCCGGGTTGAGCACCCGCACATGCGCCAGCGGCCGTACCACGCGCGATGGGCCTGCGGGTTCGACTCGACCCTGTGGCGGCGCGTGACGCGCCACGACCTCGCGGCGAAAGCCATTCAGCGGCAGGTTGCGAACATGCGCGTTGCGCACCATGGCCGAATCGCCCGGCAGCGGACGCAGGTCGGCGCCGTGGGTCCTGACCGGCGCCGACGCCAATTGCCGGTCGCTGCGCAGCAGGTGGCGCTGTACCGCCTGGCTGGCGGCGAAATCCCGCCCGGACATCGCGGTAAAGCCGCGTGGGGCATCGCGGTTGACGTAACGGTCCGCGTGCAGCGGCCGGTTGTCGCGATAGCGGGCGTAGTGATCGTCGATTCGGCTGGTGAAGGAGCGATCATCGTGCCGCCGGTCGTGCCGGATGTTGTTCATGTTGACGCGGGTGTAGTAGTCGCGATCGCAGTGATACCACGGGTTGTAGATCTCACCCGGGCCCAGCGGAAACCAGCCTACCGGGCCGCCGATGCCGACCGACACGCCGCCGCCGACAAACACCACCAGCGCCGGCGCGTAGACCGAACGCACGCCTCGCGGCCCGGGAATCCAGCCCCAGCCGCGGTCAGTGTGTGCCCAGCGGCCGTAGTGGTAGGGCGCATAACCCCAGGGCATCGCATCGATCCAGGTCCAGCCCCACGGGGCGATATAGGCCCAATGGCCGGTGCGGTAGGGTGCCCAGTCAGGGCCTACGTCATTCGGGTACCACACTGCACCGTAGTCGCTGGTGCTGTCCCATGACCCGTATTCAGCAAGGTCCGGCGTGCCCACCATGTCGTCGGGTACATATTGGCTGCTGTCCCCCTGGGCGTAACGCCGTTCGCGCGAATTGACCCAGGCGTCGAAGCTGTCGCCGCCGCCGATATCGCTGATCGCCACGGCGGACAGGGAGGAGTCGACGAAGCGATAGCTGCGCCCGGCGTACACCGGGCGTTGCGCGTTGTTTTCGCCATACACGGTGGCATCGCCATTTAAGGCGGTGACGCGGGTACTGCTGCTGCCGCCATCGTCGTTGATGTCGACGCGGAAGGTGCCCGGCCGGTCGATCACCAGGGCCACGGTCGGTGTGTCGATCTCGTAGGTCTGGCCGGGATCGAGGTGCAGCACGCTGAGGCTCAGCGTGCCCTGGCTCAGCTCGACCTGCGCCATCTTCTCGTTCAGGTCGAGCACGGTGACGTCGGACTGGTTGTCCATGCGCAGCACCGCGCCGCCGAACTCGAGTTCCGCGCGGCCATTGTGGCTGCTCGAAAGTCGGTCGCCGCTGGTCAGCGGCCGGTTCACGCTGGCATCGACCCAGTCCTGCGCACCGGCAGGAAGAAAGCCGAGATCGCCGGCGATGTAGGACAGTCGCGCCACCCGGCTTGGCGGATCGGCGCTGCCGTCGTTTGCCGTGGCCTGGGCATGCAGCGCGCCGAGGCTGGCACACATCAGCGCGATGGCCAGCGCACGCCGATGTCGTTGCAGCGAAGAAAGCAGTCTGGAAAGTACACGCATGGCAGTCCCCGTGTGAGCTGATCGCGTTGATGTCATCTTGCGTCACTGCCTCGATGACGGGCCGATTATGGGCACGGCTGAAGTTAGCCTGGCCTTAGTCAGGCCAGCCCGCGTCGCCGCCGGTTCAGGTTGCCGCCATGCTTGATTCAGCCGGGGTTGGGACAGGACGCACTCCGCTCGCGGTTGCCATTGGCTGCTTCGGGGAGTTCCAACCGCGGCCATCCCGCGTTACCATCCGCCGGCCAGCGCGGGTGTAGCTCAATGGTAGAGCTGTAGCTTCCCAAGCTACTGACGAGGGTTCGATTCCCTTCACCCGCTCCATCCTCCGGTCCATCGATCCCCGAACTGTCGCGAGCTCCCATGGCGGATCCGATCACCGTGCCCCTTGTGACATTGGGTTGGCGAGAGCGCTTGGCCCTGCCTCAACTCGGCATCAGCCTGCTCAAGGCCAAGCTCGATACGGGCGCCCGCAGCAGCTCCCTGCATGTCGACTCGCTTGAGGCATTCCAGCGTGATGGTGCGACCTGGTTGCGCTTCAGCATCCACAATGGCCGGCGCCATCCATGGAGCGTGAACTGCGAAGCACTGGCGCTGGATCGGCGTGGGGTTACCGATACCGGTGGCCGGCGCACCGAGCGCTGGTTTATTCGCAGTGAAGTGGAACTGGCCGGGCAATCTTTCAGCATCGATATCAACCTCACCGATCGTCGTCACATGCTGTTCCCGATGCTGCTCGGCCGTACCGCGCTGAGCGGACGATTCAGGCTGGATCCTTCCCTTTCCTACACTCAGTCGCGACCGTCCCCGACGGTTGCCGAACCCACATGATGACTCCCGTATGAAGATCGCGATCCTGTCGCGCAATACCCGCCTGTACTCCACCAAACGACTGGTCGAGGCGGCGCGCGTTCGCGGCCACGTGGTGCGCGTGCTCGACCCGCTGCGCTGCTACGTGCGGATCGCGCCGGGTGCCGTCGCCATCCGCTACAACGGCAAGGAAGTGCGCGACATCGATGCGGTGATTCCACGCATCGGTACCTCCAGCACGTTTTACGGTACGGCAGTGTTGCGGCAACTGGAGATGATGGGTGTCTATACCCCGAACTCCTCCGATGCCGTGTTGCGGGCACGAGACAAGCTGCGCTCGCTGCAGATCCTTGCCGCCCAGGGCATCGACATGCCGGTTACCGTGTTTGGCGACAACCCGGACGATACGGCCGATGTGCTGGCGCTGCTGGGCGACCCGCCGCATGTGATCAAGCTCAATGAAGGTACCCAGGGTACCGGGGTAGTACTGGCGGAAAAGCGCAGTGCCTCGCAGAGCGTGATCGAGGCCTTTCGCGGTTTGTACGCCAACTTCCTGGTGCAGGAATTCATCGCCGAGGCCAATGGCAGCGACCTGCGATGCTTCGTCGTGGGCAAAAAAGTCGTGGCGGCGATGCAGCGCGAAGCTAGTCCTGGTGAGTTTCGCGCCAATCTGCACCGTGGCGGCACTGCTGTCGCCGTGACATTGAGCGCGGAAGAGCGTCGAATCGCGGTGCGCGCCGCAGGCGCGCTGGGTCTTGGCGTCGCAGGCGTCGACCTCCTGCGGTCCAAGCGGGGTCCTCTGCTGCTTGAAGTCAACGCTTCGCCAGGACTGGAGGGTATCGAGGCGGCGACTGGAGTAGATGTGGCGGGTGCGATAGTGGAGTTGCTGGAATCCCGGTTCCGATCCCGATAGGCACGGGAAGGGGGTGGTGCTACGAAAGACGTAGTACGAATATCTTCGTTGACAGCGTCGGGTTGTCTTTCCTAACATCCGCTGCGGTGATCATGCAACAGGCTTCCCGTGGTGGGGCGCGGCATGGTCAGGGGAGCGACGTATGAAATTGAACTGTCGGATGAACTGGGCGCTTGTTGCGTCGATGTTGCTGTGCAGCGGCGCCGTTTTCGCCGGAAGCAAGGCCGAAGTGATCGTCAAGGCGCAGAACAAGGATGATTTTGCAGTCGTGATGCAAGCGGTGCATCAACAGATGCAACCCGGACATCGGTACGAGCACACCACGCCTAAGGAGCGTAATGAGATCGATGCGCGATTTGCAGACATGCAGTCGATGTTCGACAAACACGCGACAGTGGATCAGATGAATCAGGAAGAAAAGGTTCAGTTGTTCAACGAGCAAGAGGCTATCAACGCAATCCTCAGCAATCGCGATGATGATCGGCTGGTATGCGAAAGCGTTGCGCCGCTCGGCTCGCACATTCCTCGGACAACATGCCACACATATCGCGAGATCATGCAGTCGCGGCATGATACTGAGCAAGTGATGAACAAGATGAAGCAGGTTCAGGAGCTCAAGGGCGGCGGCAGCTGAATGTCAGCTCGCCGAAGAAGATTGGAGGCATTGATCGTTACCGGCCAGGTGGCTGTTGCGTAGTGGCCAGTCAACTGGAGGGGTGGCTCGAGATGAAGAACTCTGCTGTGGCTTTGCCGAAGCCAACTGAGGGGGAACTTGAGATTCTTCACGTGCTCTGGTCGAGGGATGGCTGCACAGTCCGCGAAGTCTACGAGGTGCTTTGGCTCGGTGGCGGCGCGGGCTACACCACCGCCCTGAAGATGCTCCAGGTCATGCACGGCAAGGGCCTGGTGGTACGTGACGATTCGCAACGGGCACACGTCTATCGCGCCGCCCTCAGCAAGGAGCGCACCCAGAAGCGTTTCCTCGCGGATATGGTGCAGCGGGTATTTGATGGATCACCTTCACAGTTGGTGCTGCACGCGCTGGGTAGCCAGCACACCAGCCCGGAAGAGTTGAAGGAAATCCGCAAGCTGCTGAACAAGCTCGACAAGGAGGTCTCATGATGAGCCTGTCCTCGGCGTGGTTCGCGGCGAGCCAGGTGCTGGGCTGGACGCTGGTTCATTTCCTTTGGCAGGGGAGCCTGCTGGGCCTCGTTTACGCGGGTCTGCGGCCACTGCTGACACGTGGTGCGGCACGCTATCGGCTGGGCATGGGGATGTTGTTCGCCTTCACCTTGTGTCCGCTCTTGACCATGTGGAAGCTGCTGGCCCAACCCGCTTACCTTGCTGCGTCCGGCACCGGCAGTGCGATGGCTGTGGCGGCATCCGTTGAGCTCGAAACCCATGGCGCGGGCGCCATATTGACCGGCTTCGACGCCTTGCTGCCATGGCTGGTCTCGGCTTGGTCACTGGGCGTGTTGCTGTTGTCCGCGCGCGCATGGCGAGAATGGCGTGGACTGAAAGTCCTGGTTCGCATGGCCGGCCCGGCGCCGGCTTGGCAGCGCGCTGCTACCGATCTCGCGCAGCGCTTCGGATTGCGCCGCGGTGTTGTTGTCTTGTGCAGCCGCGTCATTTCGACGCCGGTGCTGATTGGCTGGATCCGTCCAGTGATCCTGCTGCCGCTGGCGGTCGCTACCGGATTTCCTGCTACACAGGTGGAATTGATTCTGGCCCACGAACTGGCGCATCTGCGCCGCCTGGACCCACTGGCCAACCTGTTCCAGGTCGTTGTGGAAACCATGCATTTCTACCATCCGGTGGTGCGCTGGATTTCGCGGGAGGTCCGCAACGAACGTGAGATCTGCTGTGACCGCCTCGCCTTGACGATCAGCGGTGGAAGTCGCCGGGAGTTCATCACGGTATTGGCTGAACTCGGCGACTTGCGCATGCAGCACGAAACGCTGTTGCTTGCTGCCAGTGGTGGTGTGCTGCTGGATCGCGCGCAGCAAATGATGATGCTGCCCGGGCGGCAGGTTTCCGATGCGCGCAGGTCAGGTCACTTGGCAGCTGTGCTGCTGGGCGCGGTCTTGGTGGTCCTTGCGCTGCAACTGCAGTGGACCCAGGCGCATCTGCGTCGCGGCATGGATGCGTCGATGAAGCAACTGCAGGCCCTGGTGGCCGGTATGAAAGTGCCTTTGGCAAATCGAGCTGCAGATATTCCCGGTCTTGATCTTGCAGCGATGCAGTTCGGCAGCATTCGCCTGCCCACGCCGGCGTTGAAGGCGGCGGTAGCTCCACCGCTGTTGTCACTGGGCGTAGCAAACTTGCCGCGTGCCCATACGTGGAGCGTGACCGATGTGCAGCCAGATCGGCCAGCGCCGTTCTCCCTGCACATGAATCCCGTTACGTCGGGATCATCCCTTTCCGATGCGGCGCCGGTTCCTGTCCATGTGCGCCAGCCGGTCTATCCGCAGCTGGCGCTCCAGCGTGGTATTGAAGGGCAAGTCGTGGTCGAATTCAGTCTGGCCAGCGATGGTGGCGTCATTGATTTACGTCTGGTCAAGGCAACGCCTGCCGGAGTATTCGATCAGGCCGCGCTCGAGGCGATGCGGGGATGGCGTTACAACTTGCCGAACGCCACGGTGGCCTCGCGGCGCTTTCGCCAGACTATTGCTTTCAGCCTGAATACGGCGCGGGCCGGTGGCGCCGCCAGCCGGAATATTCATGCCCGTGCCGATTGTCAGATCGTCACCGGCACGCATATCTGCCGCTGGCCGGACGAGGCGAACGCACAGGTTCCAAGTTCGACTGTCCAAGGGCTGCAGTTGTCGCGATGAATGCCGGGTGTGATGTTGCAGATCAGGCAGCGCCAAGCGTGTGTGGATTAACCGCATCGTAACCGTTGACCCCTTATAACGGCGGGACTATTCATTTGCGCCACGCGAACCTGGTGACGACAAATGATGGTATGGGCGGTAGTTTGGGCCCAGGTGTGACGACGGCGAGTCGTGCATCTGGGCCTTTTTCTTGGCCGCAGCGGGTGTCGTTCAGATTCGCTGAGCGAGCGCTGCGCTTCGTTCACGCAAGCTTGTTAAGCTGGCAACCCCAGTCGGCCCGTGCGTCGGTTGTGCAGGAGTAGAACATGCGTGTACTGGTGATCGAAGACAACAGCGATATCGCGACCAATATCGGTGATTATCTGGAGGACCGCGGCAACGTGGTCGACTTTGCGGGTGACGGCGTGACCGGCCTGCATCTGGCCGTGGTGCACGATTTTGACGTGATTGTGCTGGATCTGACCTTGCCCGGCATGGACGGCCTGGAGGTCGCCCGCAAGCTGCGCCACGAGGCGCACAAGCAGACTCCGATCCTGATGCTGACCGCGCGCGACGCGCTGGAGCAGAAGCTCACCGGTTTCGAGTCGGGGGCCGACGACTACATGACCAAGCCATTCGCGTTGCAGGAACTGGCGGCGCGCCTGGAGGTGCTGGCCCGTCGTGGCAAGGGCCCGCAGAGTCGAGTGCTGAAGGTGGCCGACCTCACCTTCAACCTCGACACGCTCACGGTCAATCGCGAGGGCAAGTCGATTCAGCTCAACCCGATCGGCCTCAAGCTTTTGCAAGCCCTGATGGAAGCCAGCCCGTCGGTGGTGACCCGGCAGGATCTGGAGCAGCGCGTGTGGGGCGAGGAACTGCCAGACAGCGATTCGTTGCGCGTGCACATCCATGGTCTGCGTGCGGCGATCGACAAACCCTTCGAGAAACCGCTGATTCATACACGACATGGCATTGGCTATCGGATGGTCGAACCGGATGCGGTCCAGGCGTAAGCTTCGTTTTCGATTGATTGTCTCCTTCGCGCTGTTCGGCTTTGGCCTCAGCGCGTTGTTTGCTGTGGCTGCGTTGAATATCCGCGCCAAGGTTGAGGATCAACTTGTCACAGCGAGCCTGCAGGAGGAAGTCGACAGCCTCAATGCCCAGGTTCGTGCCGATCCAACGCAGATACCCCATTTCTCCATCGTCAAGGCGTGGACGTGGAGTGATCGGACGATCTACAAGGCGCCGCTGAACTGGCAGCAAATGACGACCGGCGTGCATGACATCACTGAAACCGATGCAGAGGGCCAGACCAAGCGCTACAAACTGGCCGTCCGGCGCGAGGGAGGTGTCATCAGCTTCCTGCGTTATGACGTTTCTCGCGATGAGCTCGGCAAGCAGCAACTTCTGATCAGTGTGATCGGCGCGGTTTTTCTGTTCGGACTGCTCTCGCTGGTGCTGGGCATGTGGCTGTCGCGCAAGGTTCTCAAGCCGGTGAGTGAACTGGCGTCACGCCTGCGCGATTTCCGCAAGGCCGGCAAGGCCGAACCGCTGGCACCGCATTTTGCGGACGACGAAGTGGGTGAGCTGGCGTTCGCGCTGGACGAGTATTCCGATCGATTGACCGCCATGGTCGCGCGCGATCGGGAATTCAACTCCGATGTCAGCCATGAACTGCGTACGCCGTTGGCGGTGATCGCCAGCACCACCGAATTGCTGCAGGGCTCGCCGGATCTTACCGAAAAGCTCAGCGAGCGGTTGAAGCGGATCGAGCGTGCCTCGCGTCAGGCGACCGAGCTGATCGAGGCGTTGTTGCTGCTGTCGCGCGCCGAGCGTCGCGGCCCGACCCGCGGCGAAACCACCGAGGTCGGCAAGGTGGCAGCCGATGTCATCGAGAGCCAGCGCCCGCAGATGCGCGGCAAGCCGCTGACGATCGACCTGACGGTGCATGAGCCGGTCAACGTCAATGCGCCGGCTTCGGTGCTGGCGGTGGCGCTGACCAACCTGATCGGCAACGCGATCAAGTACACGCTGGAAGGCAGCGTGCGGGTCGAGGTGGGTGCTGGCGGCATCGAAGTCATCGACACTGGCCCCGGCATCAAGCCGGAGGACGCCGAGCGGCTGTTCCAGCGTGGCGTGCGGGGCGAGGGCGTCGGCGGCAGTGGTGCCGGACTTGGCCTGGCGATCGTGCGACGCTTGTGCGAGCTGTACGGCTGGGACGTCTCGATGCGCCCACGTACCGATGGCAATGGTGCCATCGCCAGCATCGTGTTCAGCTGAAAAGAACGTTGCAGGAGCCCGCTTGCGGGCGATGCGGTTGCTTTTGATGCACAACGAACGGCATCACCCGCCAGCGGGCTCCTGCGGGAGCAGGCGGATCAGACGGCTTCGAGCCAGCCCCACTTGTCGTTGGTGCGACCTTCAAACAGGCCGAAGAACAGTTCCTGCAGACGCAGGGTTACGCGGCCGGCTTTGCCGGCACCGACGGGCTTGCCATCGACCGAGCGGATCGGCGTGATTTCCGCCGCCGTGCCGCACATCAGCAACTCGTCGGCGAGGTACAGATACTCACGCGGAATATCGCGTTCGACCACTTCGATGCCGTCTTCGCGAGCCAGTGTTTTCAGAGTGTCGCGGGTAATGCCGGCGAGGATGGACGCGCTGGCCGGCGTGGTGTGCAGCACACCATCGAACACCAGGAACAGGTTTTCGCCCGCGCCTTCACTGAGCAGGCCGGTCGATGCCAGCGCAATGCCCTCCCCGAAGCCCAGTCGACGTGCCTCGCGGGCAATCAGCTGGCCGGAGAGGTAGTTGCCGCCCGCCTTTGCGCCTGCCGGAATGGTGTTCGGCGCGAATCGCTGCCAGCTCGACACGCAGGCATCGATGCCATTTTGCAGCGCCTCCGGCCCGAGGTAGGGGCCCATCGGCCAGGCGGCAACCGCCACGTCGATGGGGGTATCCGCAGACAGGCCGAAGCCGCCAAGACCGCGATAGGCGACCGGACGCAGATACGCCGCGCCGAGCCCGTTCTTGCTGATCACTTCACGGCAGGCGGCGGCCAGTTCTTCGGCGGAATACGGCAGCACCATGTCGTAGATCTTGGCCGACTGGTAGAGCCGGTTGATATGGTCGGTGAGGCGGAAGATGGCAGCGCCATCGGGCGTGGCATAGCTGCGGATGCCCTCGAACACGGATGAGCCATAGTGCAGCGCATGCGACATCACATGCGTTGTGGCCTCGGCCCAGGGCTTGATGTTGCCGTTCTGCCAGATCCAATCGGGGTATTGCTGGGCCATGTCGGTGCTCCTGGGGGGATCGCCCATGATAACCGCTGCGGCTCAATCCGCGATGCGCAGCCAAAGGCAGCCGGCACGGCGAACAAGGTCGAAGCGCCGTTCTTGCGAGCCATCATTGCCCGCGGTGTGCAGCAGCAGTCGATCGCCGTCCGGGGCTGGCGCGGGGGCGGTGGGGGTAGCGGGATCGAATGGATCGAGTTCGATACCGCCCAGCGACTGCGCGGGGGCCGGGCCGCTGTTGGTACCCGCTGTGCCGGGCACGTTGATATCGAGCAACGCCTCTTTTACCAGCTTGTTCAGTGACTGTATGTCGCCGGTGACCGAGTCCTCGCTGTAACCGTCCCACAGGATCAGGCCGGCCAGCCGGTTGGCATCGTGTCTGGCGAAGGCCTCGATGATGCTTTGACGCAGTTTGCCGACGCTGGCGGCACACAGGATCGGGGGAGGTGCCGTGCTGGCGTCTGCCGTGGAAACCGCCGTCGGTGGCTTGCTGGCACCGACCGGCGTGGCCTGCAGCGCGGCGCAGGGCTGGTCGGAGAACACGGCGCCACCATTGGCGCCGATACAGCGGTGGATGGTTGTCTGGGCCATCGCCTGGCCAGACAGGCAGTAAAGGATCAGGTAACACAGAATCAGGCAGAGCAGGGCGGGCGGTTGGCGCATGACCGCAGCATAGCCGGGCCCGGTCTCAGGAAAGTTGCTGCAGTACCAGCTGCGTCGCCCTGGCCCGGTTGAGCGTATAGAAGTGCAGGCCCGGTGCGCCGCCCTCGAGCAGGCGCCGGCACATCTGCGCCACCACTTCGGCGCCCAGCGCGCGGACCGCATCGGTATCGTCACCGTGCGCGTGCATGCGCTTGGCGATCCAGCGCGGAATCTCCGCGCCGCACATGTCGGAGAAACGTTTCAGCTGGCTGTAGTTCGAGATCGGCATGATGCCCGGCACGATCGGCACACTCACGCCGAGCTTGCGCACATCCTCCACGAAGCGGAAATACGCGTCGGGGTTGAAGAAGTACTGGGTGATGGCGCCGTTCGCACCCGCGTCGACCTTGGCCTTGAAATGATGCAGATCGCGCAATGCGTCCTCTGCCTGGGGATGGGTTTCCGGGTAGGCCGCCACTTCGATGTGGAAGTGGCCACCGCTGTGGGCGCGGATGAAATCCACCAGTTCGGCGGCATAGCGAAAATCTCCGGCCGTGGCCATGCCCGAGGGCATGTCGCCGCGCAGCGCGACGAGGCGCCGATAGCCGGCAGCACGGTAACCATCGAGCAATTCGCCGATCTCGGCGCGAGTGCCACCCATGCAGGACAGATGCGGCGCCACGTTCAAGCCATGCTGCTGGTGCAGGTGCGCCACAGTGTCGCTGGTGTAACTGAGGGTCGACCCGCCAGCGCCGAAGGTGACCGATGCATAGTCCGGTTGGTAGGCCTTCAGCGCCAGGGCGGCACGATCCAGCTGAGCGCGCTGTTCGTCCGTCTTGGGCGGGAAGAATTCAAAGCTGATCGCCGGCATGGCGGAGGTTCCTGATAGCGGTGCCGGCGAGTATATATCTTTGCGTCGCGATGGAGCGATATATAAAATCCGTTGTCGATGACTTGCCGTGCCAAGCCGCGGATGCCGGCCCGCAGCAAAAGATCCAGGCGGCGCCTGGCGGCACGTGCCTGATCATTTGCCGCATGTTTTTCCGGGGGTAAGCCACCTGGAAAGTGGCTGGGTCAACGGCGACAAGTGCGGGCAGTGCAAGTCGGCAGACGCGCCGGGACCGGGATGCCTAGCTTCTCGGTCGCCGCATCAGATGCCGGGTCATGATCTGCCAGGCGCAGGACAGTCCTGGGAGCGGGTCATCGAAGCGAAAGGAGTGCAAGTGGGCCCGCGCCCATTGCAGCAAGATTGCCGATATTGGTTCTCGAGTCGCTGCGTTTTGTGTCCGTACCGAGTTGATGTCCCGATGCAGATCGAGGCAGCCAGCAGCGACGGGATAGTTCGTCGCCGCAACCGTCACAGGCAGTCCCAGCGCATCCTGCCATGCCATCTCGCACACATTGACTCCACAGCGCGTCGCGAACTCGACATAGGTCCAGGCGCGCGTGTTCACTTCGAGGATGCGGAACTGCCCATCACGGGCGTCGCGCTTGAACTCGGCGCTGAAAATGCCGCGGTAATCCAGCTTTTCCAGCAGCTCGGTCATGTTCTCTACGGGTGCTTGAACGTCCGTGAGCGGGATGCTCTGGCAGTAGGAGCTGTTGCCGAAGTCCGCGGGGTAGATGCGGGAACGCCGCCGCGCAAACAGTCCGGTCAGCCTGCCGCTGGCTTCGCGGAATCCGTCGACGAAATAGTGGTCCGCCGCCGAGCCAGGAACGTACTCCTGTGCCATCAGCTGAAAGCCAAGCGAGTGCAGGCGTTTCCATTCAGCGAGCATCTCCTCCTTGCTGCTGACCCATATTCCCTTGACACCCAGCACATCGCTGAACTTCTGGGAATTGACCGGCTTGATGAAAATCCGGTCGAGTCGGTCGAACGGAATCGCTTCGATGTCGGCGGTTGATTCAATGCTGAAAGTGGGCGGGTGAGGAATACCGGTGTCGCGCAGCAGGGCGGCGAAGCGCGACTTGTCTTGCAGGATTTCCTGGGTCTGGCGAGAGCTGGTGCTGGTCCGAAAGCGCATGCCCAGTGCATGGTTCGGCAAGTCTGCCAGCCATAACGCGGCATCATCCGCACCGGCAATCAGCACTGCCTCGGGCAAAGGCATGTCGCGCAGGATGTCCCAGGCATGCGCTCCCGTGCTGCCGTCCCAGGGTGTCGCGCCTGGCGTTGGTCGAAACCAGCGCGAACGGCTCACATGATCACCTGGCGGGCACGCCACATAGGCAGGTATGCCTGCAAGTTTCAGGCTGCGCAGGATGCCCAGCGCAGTCGGCCCCCGACCCAGCACGATGGCGGGCACGCGATGATTCCCTGACTCCCCCATCGATTTCTTCCCCTGCAGCAGATTGGTGTTCTGCTTTTGCGGTGAGCCTCGCGAGCCTAGCATTGCGCTGGCCGAAAGGGTTTGCGGCCGGCGCCCGCGACTTCGGGCTTGTTCGCAGGTTTGTGCGAATTGAAGCGGCTTTCCTGCAAAACAACCGTTCGAGGATTCAGTCGCAGATCCCATTGAAGCCGGGGGGCACCGGTACGCCCGCCATGGCTGGCAGTGTAATCGGCCGTGCTCCAGGTTCGCCACAAGTGATTTCGACAGCTCTCAAACAGGCAAACCGATCAACCGGAGCGGACAGCTTTCCACCTAGCCCCGCAGGCTCTGCAGCCATGCTCTAACCCGTGGCCCAAGCAGTCTTTTGGCCGATCCCTTGGCGCGCATCCAGTGCATGGGAAGGGTATCGCCGAGCGACACTTCCACCAGCGTGACACCGGGCAAAGCCATCGCCTTTCGCAAGGTGGCTTCGGGGGCAGTGCCGAGATGCAGGTAGCGGGCGCCGATCGCCGCGGCGAATGCCGTGAGTTCGGGACCCTTCAGCTCAGTGCCATGAGTGCAGCCGTGCGCGGCGAGTTGCTGGAAGCGGATCAGGCCGTAGGCGCCGTCCACGAACACGATGACGGTCAGCTGCAAACCTTCGCGCACCGCCGTCAGCAGCTCCAGTCCGGACATCGCCAGTCCACCGTCGCCGATCAAGGCCACGACCGGCCGATTCGGGTTGGCCAGGCAAGCGCCAATGGCGGCACCGATCCCGAAACCCATCGACTGCAGGTTGGTTGGCACAATCAGGCCGCGCGGGTGCAACACGCGAAAGTGACGCCGCACCAGCGATTGATGCTGTCCGGAGTCCGTGACCAGGCATGAACGTCGTGGCATGGCTTTGCGCAGCGCATCGAAGAAGGCCGCCGGAGTGCCGGACGGGACACCGGGGATACGCGGCTCGATCAGGTCCTTCAGCATCTCTTCGCGACAACGCTGGCGCCATTGTTTGATCTCGTTGACGCTGAATCCACGTGGCGCTCCCGTGCGGATGTCGAGTTGCTGCAGCAACGCGGCCAGGAATGCCCTGGCATCAGCGCAGAGTGTGAGCCGGGCGGCGTAATTCGCACCCAGCACCTGTGCCGACGCATCGACGTGGACAAGTTTGTCCGGATCAATCCTCAAGCAGAATCCGCGGCTGCCGTTGTGTGAGAATTTGCAGCCGATGGCGAGCACCAGATCGCTCGAATCAATGAGTGCATTGAGCGTGTCGGTTCCGCCGACATCTGACTCAAACCCCAGCGACAAGGGGTGGTCTTCCGGGACGACACCGCGGCCGGAGGTGGTGGTCATGACGACCGCGGACAGGTTTTCGGCGAGCCGAAGCACCAGGTCGGCGGCGTCGTTGCAGCCCTGACCAAGAAACAGCACGCAGCGCTTGGCCCTTGTCACCGCGTCGGTGATTTGATCGATGGCAGCTGGATCGACGAACGGCGAGGCGGCTTGTGATGGGACGGCCGGCAATATGTCTGCCGATTCCGCCAGTGCGCCGCGTGCGACCTGGACCAGTACGGGCCCTGGTTCACCTGCCAGGGCATCAGCATGCGCGGATGCGAGCGTGCCCGGCATGTCGCCTGCGTGATTGATCAAGTGCAGGGACTTGACCAAGGCCCTCGCTATGGCCTCCTGCTCAATTGCCTGCAACTGGAATCTCTGGCCTGGTGAATTGGCGGGCTGACCGACGATGTGCAGCAGCGCGGCGGAATCGAGGAAGGCTTCGGCCAGGCCGGTAAGAGCCCAGGTGAATCCCGGGCCCGGGATCGTGACCAGTGCAGCCATACGGCCGGATGAGCGGTAGTAACCATTGGCCATCATCGCTGCTGACAATTCGTGTGTGGCGACGATGGTGCGTAACGACGATGTGCGCAGGGCTTCGTACAGCGAGATGGTCTGAGAGCCGGGCAGGCCGAAGACACAATCGATGCCGGCGCTTCGCAGCGAATCGCAGATCAAGGTGCTGCCCAATGCGGGGGGCGCGCTCACTGGTCTGCGCCGCAGAGCGCGCCCTGGCCACCCTGGGCATGGCGTGAAAGCTGCCGGTAACTGGCCAGGCTTGGGTAGTTCGAGCGGTTGCAGGACCGGCTTCGTGGCAAATGCAGCCAGCCTCTTTCATGGACATCTGTTGGCATGCGCTGGAGATAGGGCATATCGAGGCTGTCATCCATAGAGATTTGCAGTCATGTTCCATGCGGCACCCCCGATCCGAAGGGGCCGGCTCTTGCGTGTGGGTTTCGATGCTGACGACCAGCCGCCCCGGCAAGACTATCGAAATGTCCGAGTGATGTCGTATCTCCGATCGGTGGGCGCGTTTCCCACGGCGCGCGCAGCTGTAAGTACCAAGGCCAAATGATTCAGGTGCTGCGCGCCAAGGCAGGCGGTCTGTCCACGCATGGATTGCGGAGCGCGAGCGCCGCTGGTGGGGAATCGACGGTGATCGACATCAGCCACGGATTTCGATTCTGTGCGGAAATCGACCGAAAAAAAAGCGCGCAGTCGAGCTGCGCGCTTCAGGCGATTGCCTTGCCGCATCCTGCGGCGAGGCAAGTCATCAGTAGCGGTAATGATCCGGCTTGTACGGGCCTTCCTTCGGCACGCCGAGATAGGCGGCCTGCTCGCTGGTCAGCGTGGTCAGCTTCACGCCGATCTTCTCCAGGTGCAGGCGGGCAACTTCCTCGTCGAGCTTCTTCGGCAGGATGTAGACCCTGTTCTCGTAGAAGTCCTTGTTGGCCCACAAATCGATCTGCGCCAAGGTCTGGTTGGAGAACGAGTTGGACATCACGAAGCTGGGATGGCCAGTGGCGCAGCCCAGGTTGACCAGTCGACCTTCGGCCAGCAGGAACATCGCGCGGCCGTCCGGGAACACGTACTTGTCCACCTGCGGCTTGATGTTGATCTTGGTCACGCCGGCCATCGTGTTCAGCGCGTCGACCTGGATCTCGTTGTCGAAGTGGCCGATGTTGCAGACGATGGCCTGGTCCTTCATCGCCTTCAGGTGCTCGAGCGTCAGCACGTCCTTGTTGCCGGTGGTGGTGACATAGATGTCACCGCGGCCCAGGGTCGACTCGACGGTATTGACCTCGAAGCCTTCCATCGCCGCCTGCAGCGCGTTGATCGGATCGATCTCGGTGACCACTACGCGTGAACCGTAGGCGCGCAGGCTGTGGGCGCAACCCTTGCCGACATCACCATAGCCGCAGACCACCGCGACCTTGCCGGCCAGCATCACGTCCATCGCGCGCTTGAGGCCGTCGGCCAGCGACTCGCGGCAGCCGTAGAGGTTGTCGAACTTGCTCTTGGTGACCGAATCGTTGACGTTGATCGCCGGCACCAGCAGCTTGCCCGCCTCCAGCATCTGGTACAGGCGATGCACGCCGGTGGTGGTCTCCTCGGAGACACCCTTCCAGTCCTTGACCACGGCATGCCAGTAACCCGGGCGTTCCTTGTGCACGCGCTTGAGCAGGTTCTTGATCACCTGCTCCTCGTGCGAGGAAGCCTTCTCATTGACCCAGTCCGCGCCGTTCTCCAGCTCGTAGCCCTTGTGGATCAGCAGGGTCACGTCGCCGCCATCGTCCACCACCAGCTGCGGGCCGAGGAAGCCGCCCTTGCCGTCGGGGAAGGACAGCGCATCCAGCGTGCAGTCCCAGTATTCCTCCAGCGTCTCGCCCTTCCATGCGAACACCGGCGTGCCGGTGACGGCGATCGCGGCGGCGGCGTGGTCCTGGGTCGAGAAGATGTTGCACGAGGCCCAGCGCACATCGGCGCCGATGTCCTTCAGCGTCTCGATCAGCACGGCCGTCTGAATCGTCATGTGCAGCGAGCCGGTCACGCGCACGCCCTTCAGCGGCAGGCTGGGGGCGTACTTGCGGCGGATCGACATCAGGCCCGGCATCTCGGGCTCGGCGATATCCAGTTCCTTGCGGCCGAATTCGGCGAGCGAGAGGTCGCGGACCTTGTAATCGTGGGTAGCAGCTTCTTTGCTGACAGCGTTCATGTGTATCTCCGGTTAGTTGGAGGCTCTTTCGAAGAGTCCGGCCATGGATGTCCGGTTTCTTGCGAAGGGACTCGCTTACAGAGCGCCGTTGTGGAACGTGCCGTGCCGAGCCTGGCCGTTCTTGTGATGAGTCAACGGATCGCTCCGTGTTCACGAACGGTCGCAGCGCCCCTCGGCGGGCAGTACAAGTCAGCCATTGTAGCGGGAGATTCGATTTGACGTCTCTCCAGCCACGGAAATTGGTAGGCTGAGGGCTTCGCCTTTACATGGACCTGATGGATGGAAAGCAACCGCGAGCCCGAATTCCTGCCTCAAGACGAGCCGCTGCGTGAAAACGTGGGGCGGCTCGGCACCATGGTCGGGCGCATGCTGGCCGAACAGGATGGCCAGGTCTTCTTCAACCGGGTCGAGCAGGTGCGCATTGCCGCCATCCGGCGTCGCCGCGAAGGAGCCTCGGTTGCCGAGCTGGCTGAATCTTTGGCGGGGCTCGATGCCGCTCATGCCGAAGCGCTGGCGCGGGCGTTCGCCACTTATTTTCAGGCGGTCAATACGGCTGAGCGGGTGCACCGCATCCGCCGTCGCCGCGACTACCAGCGCGAGGGCAAGGCGCCACAGCCGGAGTCCTTGCTGGATGTGCTGGGGCGGTTGAAGGCGCAGGGCGTGGGCGCCGATGAATTGCTGGGCTGGTTGGACAAACTCTGGATCGAGCCGGTATTCACTGCGCACCCTACCGAGGCCGTGCGCCGCTCGCTGCTGGAAAAAGAACAGGCCATCGTGCGGGCCCTGGTTGACAACTTCGACCCCACCCGCACGCCGCAGGAACGCAAGGAGGACGACGACCGCATCTACATGGCGTTGTCCTCCGGCTGGCAGACGGCCGAGGCCTCGCCGGTGCGTCCCACCGTGCAGGACGAACACCACCACGTCGGATTCTACCTGGCCAACCCGCTGTACCGCATCGTGCCAGCGCTGTACGAATCGTTGGCCGATGCACTGCAAGCGGTTTACGGCGTGGCGGCCAAGCTGCCACAGCTGCTTGGTTTTGCCACCTGGGTAGGCGGCGACATGGATGGCAATCCGAATGTGGGTGCCGACACCATTGCCGCCAGCCTGGCCACCCAGCGTGCGCATGTGATCGAGCACTACCTCGCCGACGTGTCTGCGTTGGCGCGATTGCTCAGCCAGACCGAAGGGCGCACGGAAACCTCGCCGCAGCTGCTGCAGCGCCTCGACGCATATCGCGAACGCTTCCCGCAGGCGGCGGCCAGAATTCGTCCGCGCCACGCAGACATGCCCTATCGGTGCCTGCTCACCCTGGTCGGCGCGCGGCTGGAAGCCAGCCTCGATGATGATCACGCGGAAGGCTACAGCTCGGCGGTCGAGTTGCTCGCCGACCTGCAACTGATGGTCGACAGCCTGGTGAATCATCGTGGCCTGCATGCCGGTGCCTATGCCGTACAGCGGCTGATTCGCCGGGTGCGCACGTTCGGCCTGCATCTGGCGCGGCTGGACGTGCGCCAGGACTCACAGGTGCATGACGATGCGCTGGCCGCGCTATTCGACAACCCGGCGTGGCCGGAGCTCGCGCCAGACGCGCGCGCCGCGCAGCTGCGCGCCTATGCCAGTGGTGTGGAGCGATTTTCGATCGGCCACGCCGACGTCGTGAAATCCCTGTACGACGTATTTGCCACCCTGGGCGACTCGCGTCGTCGCTACGGCCGGGAATCGGTTGGTCTGTACATCATCAGCATGGCGCGTTCGGCGGCTGACGTACTCGCGGTGCTGGCCTTGGCGCGCTATGGCGGCCTGATCGAGAGCAACCACGTGCCGCTCGACATCGCGCCATTGTTCGAGACCGTCGACGATTTGAGCAATGCGCCAGCCACCCTGCGAGCCTTGCTCGACGATCCGGTATATCGCCAGCATCTGACCGCGCGTAGCGACCAGCAGTGGGTGATGCTCGGCTATTCCGACAGCGGCAAGGATGGCGGCACGCTGGCCTCGCGCTGGGGACTGCAGCGGGCCCAGGTCGAATTGCTCGACGTGGCACGCGCGGCGGGTATCCAGCTGGCCTTTTTCCACGGCCGCGGTGGCTCGGCCAGCCGCGGCGGTGCACGCATCGCTCCCGCGCTGATGTCCTCGCCGCGCGGGTCGGTGGCCGGCGTGTTGCGCGTCACCGAGCAGGGCGAGGTGATCCATCGCAAGTACGGCATTCGTGCGCTCGCGCTGCGCAACCTGGAGCAGACTATCGGCGCCGTGCTCAGCGCCTCGCTGCGTCCGCGCGATGACGAGCCACGCGAGCAGCGCTGGCGGGCGCAGATGGAGTGGCTTTCGGCCAGCAGCCGGGCCACCTATCGCGCCTTCGTCGACCATCCGCATTTCGTCAGCTACTTCCGCCGTGCCACGCCGATCGACGTGATCGAACGGATGACGCTGGGCTCGCGCCCCGCCAGCCGCCGCAGCATGCGCGGCGTGCAGGATCTGCGGGCGATCCCCTGGGTGTTCGCCTGGACCCAGTGCCGCACGATCCTGCCCGGCTGGTATGGGCTGGGCAGTGCGTTGGAGCATGGCGTACAGGAGTTCGGCGAAGCGGCGATGATCGAGATGGCCAACGACTGGCCATTCTTCGAGAACATGCTGGACGACGTCGAAATGGTGTTGGCCAAGTCGGATCTGGATATTGCCGAGGCGTTCTCGCGACTGTCTGGTGACCTGCACGAAGAGATGTTCGGCATGATTCGCGACGAGTTCCAGCGCACCCGAAAATGGCTGCTGCGACTGCAGAGCCATCAATCGCTGTTGCAGGACAGCCCGCGTCTGGCCGCATCGATCGGACTGCGCAACCCGTACGTCGACCCGATGAGCCTGTTGCAGGTCGATCTGCTGCAGCGCTGGCGTGCCAGCGACTGCAGCGACGACGCCCTGTTGCAGGCGCTGGTGGCCTGCGTCAACGGTGTGTCGCAGGGGTTGCAGAACACCGGTTGATTCCATGGTGACCGTGCGGCTTGGCATGGCGGTGACGGCTCGGTAGGCTGCAGCTTCCCCTGTCAGACAAACCGCCATGCCAGACCGCAAACCGCCCCCGCTCAATCCCATTGCCTTCCTGATTTTTGGTTCGCGCTGGCTGCAGCTACCTCTCTACCTCGGCCTCATCGTGGCGCAGTGTGTCTATGTGTTCCTGTTTGGCAAGGAACTCTGGCACCTGATCCACGAGGCGTGGCATCTGGGCGAGCAGGAGATCATGTTGATCGTGCTGGGACTGATCGACGTGGTGATGATCTCGAACCTGCTGATCATGGTGATTGTCGGTGGCTACGAGACCTTCGTTTCCCGCCTGGGGCTGGAGGATCATCCCGATCAGCCGGAGTGGCTCAGTCACGTCAATGCCTCGGTGCTGAAGGTGAAACTGGCGATGGCCATCATCGGCATTTCATCGATTCACCTGCTCAAGACCTTCATCGAGGCCGGCACACTCGGTGGCTTGCCGCCCTGTTCGCCCGAGGTGCTTGCGAGCATGGCTCAGGTGGTTGAGGGTGCTGCACAGCGTTGCTCCACGCTGACGCCGCAGGGCGTGATGTGGCAAACCATCATCCACGTGGTGTTCATCGTCTCGGCGATCGGCATTGCCTGGACCGACCGCATCATGCAGGCCGGACTGGGCCGCACGCGCGCAGCCCACTGAGCGCGCGCCGACCTTGGTGGGCCAGGTTCAGCCGTCCAGTTCCGACCAGCGCGCGTAGGCCGTTTCCAGTTCCGTCTGCTGTCTTGCGACAGCCTCGTTGGCCTGGTTGATGGCGGCACTATCCTGCTTGAAGAACTGCGGGTTGGCCATCGCCGCGGCATGCGCCGCGATGGCGGCTTCAAGCTCTTCGATGCGCTTGGGCAGCAGTTCCAGCTCGCGCTGATCCTTGAAGCTCAGCTTGCGCTTTGCCGCCGCGGCCACCGGCGCCGGCTCGCTGCGGGTGAGGCCGGGCTTTGCCGCTGCCGCGGCGACCGCCGCAGCGGCAACGGGGCGTTGGCGCAGCCAGTCCGTGTAGCCGCCGACGTATTCGCCGATCTGGCCGTTGCCCTCGAGCACCAGGGTGCTGGAGACCACGTTGTCGAGGAAGGCGCGATCGTGCGAGACCAGCAGCAAGGTGCCCTGGTAATCGGTCAGCAGCTCTTCCAGCAGTTCCAGCGTTTCGACGTCCAGGTCATTGGTCGGTTCATCCATCACCAGCAGGTTGGACGGCTGCGCGAACAGCTTGGCCAGCAGCAGACGGTTGCGTTCGCCACCGGACAGGCGGGTGATCGGCGAGCGGGCACGTTCGGGCGAGAACAGGAAATCCTGCAGGTAGCCGATGATATGTTTGCGCTGGCCGTTGAGCTCGATGAACTCGCGGCCTTCGGCGACGTTGTCCAGCGCGTTCAACGAGTCGTTGAGCTGCAGGCGGTGCTGGTCGAAGTAGGCCACCTGGATGCCGGTGCCCCGTTCCGCGGTGCCGCGCTGGGGCGTGAGTTCACCCAGCATGATCTTGAGCAGGGTGCTCTTGCCGGCGCCGTTGGGGCCGATGATGCCGATACGTTCGCCACGCATGATGGTGGTGGTGAGATCGTCGATCAGCACGCGGCCGTCGTAGGCCTGGTGCACGTGTTCGAGGTCGATCACCTTCTTGCCCGAGGCCTGTGCATTGGCCGCGGTCATCTTGACGTTGCCGTTGAGATTGCGCCGCTCGGCGCGCTCGTTGCGCAGATCTTTCAGCGCGCGCACGCGGCCTTCGTTGCGGGTGCGCCGGGCCTTGATGCCCTGGCGGATCCACACCTCTTCCTGCGCCAGCTTCTTGTCGAACAGCGAGTTGGCCTGCGACTCGGCATGAAGGCGCTCTTCGCGGCGACGCAGGTAGTTGTCGTAGTCGCCCGGCCAGTCGGTCAGGGCGCCGCGATCGATCTCGACGATGCGGGTAGCCAGCGCGCGCAGGAAACTGCGGTCATGGGTGATGAAGATCAGGCTGCCGGCGAACTGCTTGAGGAAGTTCTCGAGCCAGCCGATGGCTTCGATGTCGAGGTGGTTGGTCGGTTCGTCCAGCAGCAGTACATCCGGCTTGCGCACCAGTGCCTGCGCCAGCAACACGCGCCGCTTCATGCCGCCGGAGAGGGCGTTGAAATCGGTGTCGGCCGGCAGCTCCAGCTTGGTGATGACCTCGTTGACCCGGCGGTCCAGATCCCAGCCGTGCTGCGCCTCGATTTCGTGCTGAATGTCGCCGAGTGCGTCGAAATCGGCTTGCGTATGCAGCTCATGCAGCAGGTGGTGGTAGCGCGCAAGCAGGCGGCCAAGGTCGCCCAGCCCTTCGGATACTACGTCGAAAACCGTGCCGGTAGTGCCCTGGGGCACTTCTTGTGCCATGCGCGCGATCACCACGCCACTCTGCACGCGAACTTCGCCGTCGTCGGCATGCAGCTCGCCGGCGATCAGCTTCATCAGGGTGGATTTGCCTTCGCCGTTGCGGCCGACAATACAGACGCGCTCGTTCGATTCGATCGACAAATCGACATGTTCGAGCAGGAGGGGGCCGCCGATGCTGAAGTCGACGCTTTGCAATTGGATTAGAGACATCCGCCCATCATAGCTGCTGGCTTGTCGAAGCCCGCGTTCGCCGTGGTCATTGAAAGCGTGGGCATGCCGGCTCGCTCCTCTCTGCAGAGGCATCCGCTGGGTTCGTTAACTTTCGGTAAAACAGGTATTTGGAGCCAGCTGATAAAGCAGGATCTATGGATATTGTGGCGCCCATGCACTATCGTCGCGCCCATGTTTGTGCGTCGTAGCAGTCCGCTAGTGAGGAATAGGCTTTGGCAATCCAGTTCGTTAGGCAACGACCGCTGCTAGACCAGCTTAAAAGGATGTGGGCGGTGTTGCTTTGTGGTCTGGGTGTTTTTACCGGCGTGGCACACGCGGGCTATGCGTCGATCGTGATCGACGGATCCAGCGGCAAGGTATTGAACGAGGTCAACGCCGACGAGCAGAACTATCCGGCCTCGCTGACCAAGATGATGACGCTCTATCTCGCCTTCCAGGGCTTGAAGAACGGCACGCTGCAGATCGATCAGCAACTTGCGGTATCGCCATGGGCGGCCGCCAAGGCGCCGACCAAGCTCGGCTTGCGCCCGGGCGAGACGATCTCGGTATCTGACTGCATCCTGGCGATGGTGACCAAATCGGCCAACGATGCGGCGACCGTGGTGGCCGAAGGGCTGGGCGGTACCGAGAGCCAGTTTGCGAACATGATGAATGCCCAGGCCGCCCTGCTGGGCATGAGCAGCACCCATTTCGACAACGCCTCCGGCCTGCCCGATCCCAGGAACAAGACCACCGCGCGGGATCTGGCCAAGCTGGCCATGGCGTTGTACCGCGACTTTCCGCAGTACGACCATTACTTCTCGACCAAGGAATTCATGTTCCGCGGGCAGTTGGTGCGCGGACACAATCACCTGATGGATCGCTATCCGGGCATGGATGGCCTGAAGACCGGCTTCACCGATGCCTCCGGCTTCAATCTCGCCTCGACCGCGGTTCGCGATGGTCATCGCCTGTTCGCGGTGGTGCTCGGCGGGCGCACGGCGGCAGCGCGTGACCAGTTGATGGCGCGCCTGCTCGATGACGGCTTTGATCATCGTGATACTCCGGCGATCCTGGTGGCCGAGGCCGCGGGTGTGAACAGCCGCGGCAGGATGACCCATCGCGTGCTGGCCGCGTTGTCACCGATTGGAACCGCAGAGGCTGAACCGGTGCCGGTGTCCGCGCATCACCATCGTCGCGGCAAGCGGGAGATCGTCGCGCGCGCTGCATGCAGCAAGCATCGGCGCACCAGTTGTCCTGTCACGCATCATCTCGCCCATCAGTCGCGACACACACGCGTCAAACTGGCTCGCCGCGTGGTCAAGAAGCCCGTGCTGGCGGTGGCGTCGACCCGCTGAAGCCGCTGCTCCCTCGGCTTGCCCTTGGCGCGCAGCTGAGGTGACCGTGTTCGAGCCGGAAAGCCGGCTTTCCTTGCAGGCATGAGGCGGGCGATGAATCGTTGGGACGAGCGTTACAGCGCGGAAGGCTTCCTGTTTGGCACCGCACCGAACGCCTTTCTGGCATCCCAGCGCAGGCGCTTGCCCACGCGCGGCCGTGCACTGGCCGTCGCCGATGGCGAGGGGCGCAATGGGGTATGGCTGGCCGAGCAGGGACTCGACATGCTGGCTGTTGATGCCTCGACGGTCGGCTTGGCCAAGGGCCAGCGGTGGGCGGCCGAGCGCGGCGTGACATTGCGGCAGGAGTTGGCCGACCTGGCGCACTGGGAATTCGGTGTCGACCGTTTAGACGTGATTGCCGCGATCTTCATCCAGCTTGCGGCCCCGGCGTTGCGCGAGCGCCTGTTTGCCGGCATGCAGTCGGCGCTCAAGCCCGGTGGGCTGCTGCTGATCCAGGGTTACCGGCCCGAGCAGCTGGCTTTGGGTACGGGCGGCCCATCCGAGCTTGCCAACCTCTACACTGAGCAACTGTTGCGTGGGGCATTCAACGATCTTGCGATCGAGCATCTGGCCGTTCATGACGCCGAGATCCACGAGGGGCTGGGGCATGATGGCATGTCGGCGCTGATCGATCTGGTCGCCCGCAAACCGCCGCGCCATGGGTTGTCGCGATCAGGGGCGATGCAATCGCCGTGGTAGACCTTTCGGGGGAAGGGCATGAGTCGGCATCTGACTGATCGTTATCTGGAAGCCAAGCGCATCGCGATGTTGGCGGCGGACCTCGGTGCCGCCGGGCGGGAAGCCCTGCTGCAGCGGGAGGCGGCGAGCGATGCCGAGCTGGCAAAGGAAGTGCACTGGATGCTTGCCGCGATGGACGCAACGCATACGGCCCTGTTGCCCGTAGCCGAGTGGATCTCGCCTGATCTGAGTGGACTTGATGCTCGCGCCACCGCGCCGCATCAGTACCGCATCATCCGTCGTCTCGGAGAAGGTGGCATGGGTTCGGTCTATCTGGCCGAACGCACCGACGATGAATTCGTGCAACAGGTCGCACTGAAGCTACTCAACCCGGCTGCCGAAGGTTCGCCGGTGCTGACCGAGCGCTTTGCACAGGAGCGGAAACTGCTGGCCCGGCTGGAGCATCCAGGCATTGCACGACTGCTCGATGGCGGCGTACTTGCCGATGGTCGACCGTTCCTGGCAATGGAATACGTCGAAGGTGAGCGTATCGACGCGTGGTGTGACCGTCACGGCATTCACCTTGGCGCGCGCATCGAACTGTTCCTCAAGGTCTGCGCTGCGGTGGATTTCGCCCATCGCAACCTCATCATCCATCGCGACATCAAGCCGGCCAACATTCTGGTGACCGAGGGCGGCACGCCCAAGCTGCTGGACTTCGGTATTGCCCGCATTCTCGATCAGGATGCCGAAGTCGAGCTGACGGCGACTGCCCAGCAGGTCATGACCCTCGCTTACGCCAGTCCCGAGCAAATCGAGCGACTGCCATTGACCACCGCGGCAGACGTCTATTCGCTGGGGGTCGTGTTGTACCAGCTGGTGGCGGGCGAGCGGCCCTACCAGCACCTGAGCACCCCGCACCTGCTGTCCAACGCCATCGTCGGCGGCCATGTGGTGCCGCCGAGTCGGGCCGCGCGCGCTGGCCGCCCGGGTGGCGCGGGCGAGACCCGACCTGCACGGCGCGTGCCGCGCGACATCGATGCGATCGTGCTCAAGGCACTGCGTCGCCAGGTGGATGAGCGCTACAGCAGTGTGCCGCTGCTCGTCGCCGACCTGCGGCGTTTCCTCAACCGGCGTCCGGTACTAGCGCGCAGGGGGCGGCTGCTGTATCGCTTTCGCCGCTATCTGCAGCGCAACCGATGGGTGCTGGCGGCATCTTCGGCCGTAGTGCTGGCCGTGTTTGCCGGATTGGTCAGCTCGTTGCTGGCCCTGCACAAGGCGAGTGTCGCCCGCGATCTGGCTGAGCATCGCGAGCAGCAGCTGCAGCGCATGGTTGATTTCCAGCGCTCCACGCTCGATAGCGTGGACATCCAGGCGATGGGTCATGCGATGGCCAGCGCTCAACTTGAGCAACTGCGCAAGCAGATTGATGGATCGCCCGACAGCGTGCGGCTGGACGCTGTGCTGGCGAAGGCATCCGGCACGGTGGGTTCCACCGACATGGCGCGCAATGCGCTTGATACCTTCGTGGTCACCCACGCGCTGGACAGTCTCGATCGCGAATTCTCGAATTCACCGGCGCTGGCCGCCGACCTGCGCCAGTCGCTGGCCGAGGTCCTGGTGCATATCGGCAGCTATGGTCACGCGGTTTCGCAGTTGCGCGCGGTGCTCGCCGAACGAATGGCGCAACGGCCGCTGAGCGTCGATGGGCTGCTGTCCGCGCGGCTGACGCTGGCCGATGCGCTGTACCGCGATGGTGACCTTGACAAGGCTGGCGACCTGTTCGGGCGCTCGGCGGCAGATGCATCCGGACGCTTGCCGACTGATCCTCTTCGCATAGCTGCCGAAGCCGGTCAGGCGCGCGTGCTTTCTGCGCAGGGTCACCTGCAGCAGGCACGCCAACTGCAGCAGGCGTTGTATGAGCGCTTGCGCCTGCGGCTGCCACCGGCCAACGTGGCCATGATGCAGTTGCGCGGCGATCTGGTGATGACCCTGATCGGTCTGGGGCAACGCGATGAGGCCATTGCCCTGGCTGAACCACTGGTGGCACTGAACAAGTCCGCCTTCGGGCCGCAAAGCCCGCAGGCGCTGGCGTCGATGATCACGCTGGCGCGGCTTCAGCACTATCGCAACAACTATGAAAAGTCGCTGGTACTGGCAAGGCAAGTGCTCGCTGTCAGGACGAAAAGGCTGGGTTCAGACCACCCCGACACGCTTGATGCGCTGCACATGGTGGTCACGGATCAGGTCTATCTGGCGCAGGACGAGGCGGCGTTCAGGCAGGCCGATGCGGCGTTGGCGCATCTCATCGCCACGCGTGAGCGCGTGCTGGGGGTGAATCATGCCGACACCATTGCCTCCAAGACCCTGCTGGTGCGTCTGCTTGCCAAGGAAGGCAATGCCGCGACCGACCCGCAGGCGATGCATCGCTACATGGCCAGGGCGATTGCGCTGGAGCAGGCCATCCTGGCCTCCCATCAGCGCGTGCTCGGCGAGGACAACCCCAAGACCTTGATGGCACATGGCAGCCTGGCCAACCTGCTCAGTTACGACGGCCAGTATGCGAGGGCGCTGGCCGAGGCGCGCCTGACGCTGGCGGGACAGACGCGGGTACTCGGCGCGGATCACCCGATTGTTTTCGCCACCGACAACCTGCTTGGCGACATCGAGGCGGCCGCAGGTCATTGGGCGGCCGCCCGCGATCCTTACGAGAAGGCCCTGGCAGGTCGCGACCGGGTGCTCGGTGTCGCCGATGCCCATACCATCGAGACTGCCTCGCGGCTGTACGGAGTGTTGAGCAAGCTCAAGGATGTTGCCGCGGCCGCGGCCGTGCGCAAGCACTACCTGGATCCGGTCATCGCAATGGATCCGGCCAAGCTCAATGCCGGCATGCGGGATGTGAGGCAGAGCTCCATTGATCAGGTCAGGTCATTTCAGGCCAGCCTGGTCGCACGCTCCCTGCCATGAGTAATTGATCTGTGAAATGCAGCGGCGGCACCGCTGCACGTGACGTTGTGCGCATGCTGGTGACCGCATGGGGCGCCGATGTGATCGTGTGCAGCCATGTCATATAACGATGCTGCCACCGAGAAAATCATGAGCCAACAGCTTACCGACCGCTATCTGACCGCCAAGCGCATTGCGATGGCGGCGGCCGACCTCGAGCAGAGCCAGCGCGAGCGCTTCATTGCGGACGAAGTTCTGGGTGACGAGGCCATCGAGGCCGAAGTGCACTGGATGCTTGCCGCGATGGAACATAGCGGGTCGCTGGATTCGCCGCTGCTGGCGCTGGCCACCGCCGACCTCAGCGGCCGCGATGCCGAGGCGACCGCGCCGCGCCACTACCGTGTACTGAGTCTGCTTGGCGAGGGTGGCATGGGCGTGGTTTACCTGGCCGAGCGCTACGACGGTGGCTACGTGCAGCAGGTGGCGCTGAAGATGCTGGGCGCGGCGGCGGAGAGCTCGCCGATCCTGCATGAACGATTTGCGCGCGAACGTCAGCTGCTCGCGCGACTGGAGCATCCTGGCATTGCGCGGCTGCTTGATGGCGGTGTGCTGTCCAATGGCAAGCCGTTTTTGGCGATGGAATACGTCGATGGCATACGGATCGACACGTGGTGCGACCAGCGCGGATTGGACCAGCGCGCGCGTATCACCCTTTTCCTCAAGGTGTGCGCGGCGGTGGAGTATGCGCATCGCAACCTGGTCATCCATCGTGACCTGAAGCCAGCGAACATCCTGGTTACCTCGAGCGGAGAGCCGAAGCTTCTGGACTTCGGCATTGCCCGGCTCATGGATGACGAGTCAATGGATGCGCTGACCCAGACTGGCCAGCATGCGATGTCGATGTCCTTTGCGAGCCCGGAGCAGATTGCCTGCAAGCCGCTGACAACCACGACGGACGTCTATTCGCTCGGCGCCGTGTTGTATCAGCTGGTCAGCGGGCGCACGCCGTTTGCCGCCAAGGGCACTCCGGTGGAGTTGATGAATGCGATCCTCAGCTCGGATGTGGTGCCGCCGGGCAGGCAGGTTGCCGGCGATGCCCCGCGTTCGTGGCGCGTTTCGGCGGATATTGATGCGATCACGCTGAAGGCGCTGCGCAAAAACCCCGGCGAGCGCTACGGGTCGGTTGCGGCACTGGCATTGGACCTGCGGCGCTATCTGGCCACCCGTGCAGTCGAGGCACGCAGGGGGCAGCGCCTTTATCGTGTGCGCCGCTTTGTCTGGCGCAACCGTTTGCCCATGCTGGCGGCGGGTGTACTGCTGGCGTTGGGGGCGGCATTCCTGCTCGATCGCACCAGTTATCTGCATCAGGTGGAGGATGAGCGCAACAAGGCGCAGGCGCTTTCCGGGTTCATGACCCAGTTGTTCGCCAACGCGGCACCCTCCGAGGCGCAGGGCGAAAAGGTGACGGTACGCGAGGCGCTTGACCGGGGCGTCGCCAGCCTGATCAAGCGCAACGACATCGATCCCGTCATCAAGGGCAACCTGCTGGTCACCATGGGAGATACCTATCTCAGCCTCCACCTGGTCAGAAATGCGCGGGTTCCGCTGCTGGCAGGGCGACAACTGCTGGACCGCGTGCATGCGCCGCTGAAAGATCGGGCCAAGGCGCTGGAGAAACTCGCGTTGGCAGCCGAGCTGTCGGGTGAGAATGCCGATTGCATTGCTCTGAGTCGGCAGGGCCTGCAGCTGCTGGCCGGACACAGGGAGTCCATGTTCCCGCAATGGGCCTATTTTCGATGGCTGGAGCTTGACGGTGAGAACAGCCAGAGCGCCAAGGCGCCCGGCGTTCTGATCCCCGAGGTGCGCGAGTTGGCTCTTTCGATCGAGCAACGCAAGAATCCTGACCTGCGTGAGCTGCTTGGGAACATCTACACAACACTGTCCGCGCTTCAGGAGCGTCAGGGCGATCTGGCGGGATCGCTGGCGAGCATGAAATTCGCCGTACTCCAGATTGATCAAGACGGCACGGTGCCGGAGAGCCGACTGACCGCACGCCAGAACCTGGCTCAGCTACTCATCCTGCATGGTGAACTGGAAGAGGGGGTGGCCGAACTCCAGAAGGTAGATCGTGACTACGTTAGGCTGGTTGGTCCCGGCACGCTTCAACGGGCGGTACTGCTCAACGATGTCGCCGTGGCGCTGGACAAGCTTGAACGCAAGACGCAAGGCATTGATATCGGGGCGCAGGCGGTCGCGATCGCGCGCAATGCGGATGGCCCGGACAATCGGTTCTATCTCCAGCTGGCAGTCACCCAAGTGATGCGCATGGTCGATGCCAAACACTATGCCGATGCCAAGGTTCTTCTGGCCGATGTGCTTCCCCGGCTCAAGGCGCAGGCGGGGCCCGGCAATGGCGACATCAATTATGCCTACGCCCTCAACGTGCTGGGCATGATCCAGATGAAAGGCGATCACGACCTTCTGGCGGGGATCCGGACGCTGCAGCAATCGGAGCAGGTGCTCGGCAAACAAGCCGGCGAATTTCTCGGCATATACGTCAACATCCCGTACTACTCGGCGTGGGCCTACATGACCCTGCACAAGCCTGCCGAGGTGGCCAAGACCTTGGTCCGCTACCAGGCGGTACTCGATGAGAGTCATGCGCCAGCAGACTCGAAGTGGCGGAAGAAATTGGTGGCCTTGCGCAAGGCGCTCGCCGAAGCTGCAGAAAAAGAGCACGCGGGCTGATCTTCGGCATGCCCTGTGCCACGACCGGGAAAAGCAAGAAGGGCGCCCCGAAAGGCGCCCTTCTTGTGTGTCGATGACGGCAGCGAGTTACTTCAGCTTGGCGTCGGCGCGCAGCGCCTCGGCACGGTCGGTCTGCTCCCACGAGAACGTGGTGTAGGCATTGCCGTTGGCGTCCTTGACCTTTTGCGGGGTACGGCCGAAGTGGCCGTAGCTGGCGGTCTGCTGGTACATCGGGTGGATCAGGTCGAGCATCTTGATGATGCCGTACGGGCGCAGGTCGAAATGCTTGCGGATGAGCTTCTCGATCTTCTCGTCACTGATCTTGCCGGTGCCGAAGGTGGTGACCGAGATCGAGGTCGGATGAGCCACGCCGATCGCGTAGCTGACCTGCACTTCGCAGCGGTCGGCGATGCCGGCAGCGACGATGTTCTTGGCCACGTAGCGAGCCGCATAGGCGGCCGAACGATCGACCTTGGACGGATCCTTGCCGGAGAATGCGCCGCCGCCATGGCGGGCCCAGCCGCCGTAGGTATCGACGATGATCTTGCGGCCGGTCAGGCCGCAGTCGCCCACTGGCCCGCCGATGACGAACTTGCCGGTCGGGTTGATGTGGAACTTGGTGGCCTTGTGCAGCAGCTTGGCAGGCAGCACCGGCTTGAGGATGTACTCGCGCACCGCCTCGATCAGGTCTTTCTGCTTGATGTCCGGATCGTGCTGGGTCGACAGCACCACCGCATCGATCGCCACCGCCTTGTCGTTCTCGTAGCGCAGGGTGACCTGGCTCTTGGCGTCCGGGCGCAGCCACGGCAGCGGCGAGTTCTTCCGCTTGCGGATCTTCGCCTGCTGCTCGACCAGGCGGTGCGAATAGTAGATCGCCGCCGGCATGAAGTCCCTGGTTTCGTTGGTGGCGTAGCCGAACATCAGGCCCTGGTCGCCGGCACCCTGGTCTTCCGGGTTCTTGCGGTCCACGCCCTGGTTGATGTCGGGCGACTGCTTGCCGATCAGGTTCAGCACGCCGCAGGTTTCGCCGTCGAAGCCGACTTCGCTGGAGTTGTAGCCGATGTCGACGATGACCTTGCGGGTCAGCGCCTCCAGGTCGATCCACGCACTGGTGGTGACTTCACCGGCAACGATGGCAACGCCGGTCTTCACCATCGTCTCGCAGGCCACGCGTGCACGCGGATCCTGCGCGAGGATCGCGTCGAGTACGGCGTCGGAGATCTGGTCGGCTACTTTGTCCGGATGGCCTTCGGAGACCGACTCGGAGGTGAAGAGGTGGTTGCTCATCGGGGTATATATCCTTCCTTTCGGATGAAGAGATCAATTGAGGCCGCGAATCATACAACGGCTCGGCCGGGTTTGCAGCGAGGCTGCCTGAATGCCATGGCTGGCGTTCAGCCGTCTGGAAGGCCAGCCCGTTCGGGTCAGAGCATCTCACATCGATTGCGACCGTTGCCCTTGGCCTGGTAGAGCGCGCGATCGGCCCGCTCGAACGCGCGCTGCGGGTCGTCATCCACGCGCAGCTGGGTGACTCCGCATGACATGGTGATGCTCACGGGCTGCTGCTGGCCGCGAAAGCTCAGGCTCTCGATGCATGTGCGCAGGGTCTGCGCCACCCGCAGGCCGGCTTCGCCGTTGGTGCCGGAGAGCACCACCACGAATTCCTCGCCGCCATAGCGGGCCAGCAGGTCGTCGGCGCGCAGCCGTGCTTTCAACTGATCGGCCACGATGCGCAGCGCTCGATCGCCTGCCGCGTGTCCGAAGCGGTCGTTGATTTGCTTGAAATGATCGATGTCCAGCATGAGCAGGCAGGATTCGGCCGCTTCGTCGCGCACGCGCTGGCAGATCTGCACGATGTGCTGTTCGTAGACCATGCGGTTGGCAATGCCGGTCAGCGGATCGGTCGATGCCTGCTGTTGCTTCTGGCTCAGGCTCGCCTCCATGGTCTGCGCCGCGCTTTCCAGTTCGCGAATGCGCTTGTTCATCTGTTCGGCGCGTGCCTGCCAGTCACGTTCGCGTGTTTCCTCGCGTTCGCGGAAGGCTTTCATATGCGTGCTGATCGCGCCGATGCGGGACTCGACTTCCGCCTGCAGGGTCTCAAGGTCGCCGGCTTGGCGCATCTGCGTGCCCAGCGCGCTGATTTCCTTGATCAGATGCTGGTCAAGCTGCTGGCGGGAGCCGCTGCCTTCGCGCTGCTCGACGTCTTCCCTGCTGAGGTAGCGGGTCAATTCGAGCAACTGCTCGGTCACATGGTTGAGCAGGGTCTCGGCGGCATCCTTCTGTTCGCCCAGCCGCTGGATGTGCCGGTTGACCGCGATGGCCAGTGCTTCAGCCTGCTGGGCCAGCGCCGCAGGCTCGCTGGCCGCGGCGATGCCGGTACGCAGCGCGCCGAGCTGGGCGAGCATGGCTTCATCCGGCTGCAGTCGTTCCAGTACCGCCAGCAGCACTACGCGGGCGGCCGCGTGGTCGACTATCACCGGCGCTGCCACGGGCGATGGCGCTGCCATGGGTGGCTTGTTGTTTGGGGAGGGGGTATCGTCGAGCGAGCGCACGGCTTCGGTCAGCTCGTGCAGCAATTGCTCGATCAGCCGTTCATCAGGCGACTCCTTCATCCTCGTCCGGATCTTGCCCAGGGTCTGGTCCAGCGGCGCGGTGTGCCCCTCGGCGGCATAGGTCAGGCGGGTGATCAGTCGGCGCAGCAGGGTATCGATGCCGAACCAGCGCGCCTGCGCGCGTTCGAGTTCGTCGATGACTTCCTGCGGAGTGCCGGCGGCCTGGCGTTTATTCATGGACGGTGGTTGCCATTCGCTGATGGGGCATGGTAGTTCGCGCTGTGGAGGAACGCACGCGGGCGTGACTGCCGGTTATCGGCGACTGGCCCCGGCACGGGTCGATCCGTGGTTTTGCCCGAGAGTCAGGTTGCCGCGCAGGCCTCATTCTGCAGCACGTCGAAATAGTTGCGGGTGAGACGCCATTGCTCATCGGCGCTTTCCGCCCGGTTGACCACGTGGCGGAAGGCGGCGTTTTCGGTGCGGTCCCTGGCGTACCAGCCGAGGTGCTTGCGCGCGATGCGCACGCCGGCCTGCTCACCGTAAAACGCGTAGAGCTGTTCGAGGTGGCCCAACAGGATGTCCGCTACCTCGACCGGCGCCGGCTCGGGCAGCAATTCGCCGGTGGCAAGGAAGTGGCCGATCTCGCGAAAGATCCACGGTCGCCCCTGGGCACCGCGGCCGATCATCACCGAGTCCGCACCGGTGACGTCCAGTACGTGGCGCGCCTGCTGTGGCGTGGTGACATCGCCATTGGCCAGCACCGGTATGCGCACCGCGGCTTTAACCGCGGTGATGGTTTCATACTCGGCCTCGCCTTCGTACTTGTCGGCACGGGTACGGCCGTGAACCGCCAGCGCGGCGATGCCGTTGTCCTCGGCAATGCGGGCGATGGTCAGCGCATTGCGGTTTTGTCGATCCCAGCCGGTGCGGATTTTCAGCGTCACCGGCACCTCGACCGCATCGACCACCGCCTTGACGATGCGTGCGACCAGCGGCTCATCCTGCAGCAGGGCCGAGCCCGACCACACATGGCAGACCTTCTTTGCCGGACAGCCCATGTTGATGTCGATGATCTGCGCGCCATTGGCGACGTTGAAGCGCGCAGCCTCCGCCAGCATCACCGGATCGTAGCCGGCGATCTGCACGCTGACCGGCTCGGGTTCGCCGGCGTGATCCATCCGCTGCAGCGACTTGCGCGTATGCCACAGCCGTGGGTCGGCGTTGGTCATCTCGGACACAGCCAGGCCCGCGCCCAGCCGCTTGCACAGCAGGCGAAACGGCTTGTCGGTGACGCCGGCCATGGGAGCGAGTACCACGGGTGGGTCGATGCGGTAGGGACCAATCTGCATGGCGGCATTGTAGTGGGTCCGACCACCCGTAAATTTCGGGCTGGTGGTTTGCCGGTGCAGGGATCAGGGTGCGGCCACCTCGCCGCGGCCGGGATGCGCGCTGGTGATCGCGTGAATGTCGTGCTTGTGCCGGAACAGGATGGCGAACAGCACCGCGACCACCAGCGAGTACAACGCAAAGGTGATCCAGATGCCGTGCCAGTCCTTGCTGCCGTCGGCATGGGTGAACCAGGCGTCGATGATCAGGCCGCTGAGCGAGCTGCCCAGCACGGCGCCGACGCCGTTGGTCATCAGCATGAACAGACCCTGCGCGCTGGCGCGGATCGCCGGGTCGCTCTGGCCCTCGACAAACAGCGATCCGGAGATGTTGAAGAAGTCGAACGCCATGCCGTAGACGATGCACGAGGCGATGATCATCCACAGGCCGGCACCCGGGTCGCCGTAGGCGAACAGGCCGAAGCGCAGGGTCCACGCCAGCATGCTGATCAGCATCACCGTCTTGATGCCGAAGCGCTTGAGAAAGAACGGGATGGCCAGGATGAACAGCGTTTCGGAAACCTGCGAAATCGACATGATGATCGCGGGGTAGCGCACTGCGATCAGGCCCTTGTACGCGTCGACGTTGGCGAAGTCGTGCAGGAAGGTATCGCCATACGCATTGGTCAATTGCAGGGCGGCGCCGAGCAGCATCGCGAAGATGAAGAAGATCGCCATCTTGCCGTCGCGGAACAGCTTGAACGAGGTCAGCCCCAGCGTGTCCAGCAGCGACTTGTCCGCCAGTCGGCCGAGCTTGGGCGGGCACGGCGGCAGGGTGAATGCGTAGATGCCCAGCACCAGCGCGGCGGCAGACGCCACATAGAACTGGCCGCTGGAGGTTTCCAGATGCAGCAGGCTCACCGTCCACAGTGCGGCGATGAAGCCGATCGTGCCCCAGACCCGGATCGGCGGGTAGTTGATCACCACATCCTTGCCGTCGCCCTTCAAGGCCGAGTAAGCCACCGCGATCGACAGCGAGATCGTCGGCATGTAGCACATCATGTTCAGCAGCATCACCCAGAACAGGGTGCCCGGATTGTCGATGTCGGGCACGATGAAAAGCACGGCTGCGCCGGCGATGTGCAGCAAGCCGTAGAGCTTCTCCGCATTGACCCATTTGTCCGCGATCACGCCCATCAGTGAAGGCATGAACAGTGAGGCGATGCCCATGGTGGAGAAGATCGCGCCGAACTGCGCACCGGACCAGTGCATATGCTGGAACCAGTAGGCGCCGATGGTGATCAGCCATGAACCCCACACGAAAAACTGCAGAAAGTTCATCGCGATCAGGCGAAGCTTGATGCTCATGCGTGGTTTTCCGGCACGTGTATTCCCCTGACGCGGCCGCGAGACGATCCCGGGGCCACAGAAGCTCGAAGCAGGTTAGACAACCGGCGCGCGCGCGGCAAGGCTCACCGCAACTTGACTCAGTGGGACTGATCCGCTTCTGCGCCAAGGGCCAGCACGATGCGCTCACGCAGCACCGGCAGCAGCTCCCTCTCGAACCAGGGATTGCGCGCCAGCCAGAGCTGGTTGCGCGGGCTGGGGTGCGGCAGTGGCAGGTACCCGCGGGAGAGATGCTCGCGCCATGCCTGCACGGTGTCGGTGAGTCGAGCGCCGCGCGGTACATCAAGCAAGCCTGCCTGTGCGTACTGGCCAACCAGCAGGGTCAGCCGGACCTGCTTCAACAACGGCAGCAAGCGGGGATGCCACGCCGGTGCGCACTCCGGCCGCGGTGGCAGGTCGCCGCTGCGCCCCGTGCCGGGAAAACAGAACCCCATCGGCATGATCGCCACCCGGCTCGCGTCGTAGAACGCGGCCTTGTCGAGCCCAAGCCATGCCCGCAGGCGCTGCCCGCTGACGTCGTCGAACGGGATGCCACTTTCATGCACCTTGCGGCCGGGTGCCTGGCTCACGATCAGCAGGCGCGAACTGGCCGAGGCCTGCACCACCGGTCGCGGACCACGCGGGAGCTGCGCGGCGCAGATTTGGCAGGCGCGTATTTCTGCGAGCAGCCTGTCGACGCGATCAGTCTTCACGACGTGAGGTTGAAGGCAGCAACTTTCCGGGATTGAGGATGCCATCGGGGTCGAACGCCATCTTGATGTTGCGCATCAGGCCGAGCGTGTTTGCCGACAGCGCCAGCGGCATGAATTCGCGCTTGACCAGGCCGATGCCGTGCTCGCCCGACAAGGTGCCGTCGAGCGAAATCACCAGGGCGAACAGCTCGGCCAGGCAGGCGTGCGCGCGGTGGCGTTCCGCTTCGTCGCGCGGCAGCAGGTTCACGTGCAGGTTGCCATTGCCGGCATGGCCGAAACTGACGATCAATAGCTGATGCTTTGCCGAGAGCCGCTTGATGCCGTCGACCAGCTCGGGCAGGCGGCTGACCGGCACCACCACGTCTTCGTTGATCTTGTTCGGCGAGATGGTGCGCTGTGCCGGCGACAAGGCCTTGCGCGCGGCCCACAGGGCTTGCGTCTCCGCACCGGTTTCGGCCACGCGCAGTTGTTCCAGTCCGTCGCCGCGCGCCGCCCTGGAGACGGCCTCCACCGCCGAGTTCAGGGTTTCCGGCTCGCCATCCACTTCGATCATCAGCATCGCGCCGGCCAGCGGCACGTCGTTGCCGCCGTGATCGTGCGCGAGCTTCAGCGCCACGTCGTCGACGAATTCCAGTGCGCACGGCGTGACCGGTTGCGCCATGATCCGTGACACGGCGCGTGCGGCACTGCCGACGTCGCGATAGGTCGCGCGCAAGGTGCGCAGGCCCGAGGGTTTCGGGGTCAGCTTCAAGGTGGCTTCGGTGATCAGGGCGAGGGTGCCTTCGGAGCCGATCAGCAACCGGGTCAGGTCGTAGCCGGTGGCGCCCTTGCTGGTATAGGTGCCGCAGCGAAAGCTCTCGCCGCTGCCGGCGACGGCGTGCAGGCCGAGCGTATTCTCACGCGGGCTGCCGTATTTCACCGCGCGTGGCCCGGCCGAGTTGCAGGCCAGGTTGCCGCCGATCGTGCACCACGGTGCCGAGCTGGGATCGGGTGGCCAGAAGAAGCCGTGTGCCGCCAATGCTTTCTGCAAATCCCCGTTGAGCACGCCCGGTTCGACCACGGCGAGGCGATTGTCGGGGTCGATGCGCAGGATCCGGTTCATGCGCTCGAAGCTGACCACGACACCGCCGTCGACCGGCACGGTGGCGCCGGTGGTGTTGCTGCCGCGACCTCGCCCGATCACCGGAACCCGGTGCGCGCGGCAGGCCTGGACGAGTGCCTCGACCTGGTCGTGCGCGGTGGGAAACACCACGGCATCGGGCAGCGCGTGCTGGCGTGAGTTGTCGTAGGAATAGGCAATCCGCTCGGCGTCATCCAGAGCCATCGCGTCGACGGGGAAGATCTCGCGCAGTCGGGCAATCAGGGGAGCGGGAAGCGGCATGCTTGAAGCGTATATCAACGTGGGTGTGGGTCGAGGCAGGGAAGATCAGTTGGCGTCGAAGGCGTCACGCAGCCAGCGGCGTTCCACCGCCTCCGGTGGGCCGTCGTAGCTGACCACGTCGAAACGGCAGGGGCGTTGCGCGTGCTTCGGGTGGGCCGCGAGCCAGTGCTGTGCGGCCAGGATCAGCTTGGCTTGCTTGCTGGCCGTGACCGAGGCGGCGGCATCGCCATGGCTGGCGCTCCTGCGGTAACGCACTTCGACAAAGACCACGGCGTCACCGTCGCGCATCACCAGGTCGAGTTCACCGTGGCGGGTGGTGTAGTTGCGTGCCAGCAACGTCAGCCCGGCACGCTCCAGCTCGCCGCAGGCGCGTGCCTCGTAGCCGTCGCCCGCGGCTCGCATCAGCCGGCGGGTACGGCGGGGTTGGCGGCGGGCGAGGAGCTGGCTGGCGCCGGGGCGCCGATGTCCGGCGGTGCGGCGGAGGGCACGTCGTCCGTCTGCAGGCTGCCGCTCAGCGGGTGCGCCAGGCCATCCTGGAACTTCGCCCAGATCAGCACCCGACGGACGCGGCCGAAGCGGTCGGCGGTCAGTTGCCCGCTGGCGCCGGGCATATAGCTGCCGGGATGCGCGCGCAGCCAGTCGAGATAGGGCACCAGGTTCCAGGCGTCCATGCCGAAGGCGAACAGACGTGCCGCACCACTGCGGGCTGTTGGCAGTCGCGCGGCGATATCGTCACGCTTGGGCAGGCCAGGTTGTGCATCAAAGAGCCACGGCGCGTCGCAGAACTCGACGCCGTCGAGATCGCGATTGGACGAGACATCGTCGCTGCCTTCGTATACATGCGAGGTGGCGAATACGGGAAGATTGACTTGGGCGATGCGCAACTGCGGGAGCAACAGTCGTGCCTGGATCGGGCGCATGCTGATGAAGATGCCGGTGTCGCCGGTACCGCCCGTGACAGGTATGGCGCTGGGCACGGCGGTCGTCGACGCGGTGGCGATGGCTGATGCCCCGGCAACCGTCGAAGCGGCAGCTGGTGCCGAGGCGGACGCGGCGCTGGAGGCCGGCATGTGCATGCCGCCGATGACGTCGGCATAACTGGTCACGCCGGTGGGCAGGGTGCTGCTGCCCAGTACGTCGCCGCCGCGGGCAATCATCTCGGCCTTGAACGCGTTGGTCGCACGCTGGGCGAAGTCATCGCCTGAAATGATCACGTAGGCCTTGCGCACGCCACGCTCGACCATGTGGTCGGCGGCCTGGGCGCCTTCGGTTTCCGGCAGCAGGCCGAACTCGCTGGTATCGGCGGGCGGCAGCTGGCGGTCATCCGGATGATTCAGGGCGAGTACGGGGACGGGCAAGTGGGGCTGGCCAAACACGGCAGCGACTTCGCCGCGGGTCAATGGGCCGACCACCAGGCGGGCGCCGTCGCTGACGGCTTGCTGATAGGCCGCGACAGCGCCATCGGCGGTGCCCTTGCTGTCGTATACGCGAACGGTTGGCCGTGGCGCATGGTTGCGGGCAGCGTCGAAATAGGCGGCGAAGAAGCCCTGGCGGATCGGCGCGCTGGCTGCCGCGTAGTTGCCATCGGCGGGCAGCAGCAAGGCCACCTGGGTCGGCGACTTGTAGCCTTCGCGCACGTTGGCATCCGTACCGGGGAGCAGGGTGCCAACCGGTTGCTGCAGGTCCGGTTGCGCCTGCGCCACGGTGACGCCGAGCCGGCTCAGGGCTTCGTCGACCCACGGCAGCATGCGATCGCCTGCCCGCATCGCGCTGGCGCGCTGCTTGAGCGGGCCGACGCCCAGCTTCACCAGCAGATCCAGCGCCTGTCGGCGGTTCTGGGCCTGGTCGAAGCCGGTCAGCAAGTCGTCCATTTGCACGCGGGTGCGGGCACCGCCCCACAGGTCGCCAGTGGCGACCATGGCGCGGGCGCGCAGTTCGAGCAGGCGCACCTGCAGCACCTTCGGTACGGTCACGTTGGGCTGGGTGGTCAGACGAAGCGCCGTCGGTGCATCGTGCTGGTCCAGCGCCTGTTCGGCTCGCAACAGGTCAAGGCGCAGCGGTTCGTCGCCGACCAGATTCTTTCGGTCGATCGCGGCCAGCGTGCCGGCGCCACGCGCAAGCTGGCCATCCTGCCGCCAGGCTTCCACCGCCAGCAGGCGGTAGTGGTCGGCGCGACCACCATACTGGCCAGCGAGATTCAGGTAGGCCTGGGCGGCCTGATCGAAATGGCCTTGTTGCGCCAGGGCGGCGACGCCTTGTGCGGCATCGATCTCCGCCGGCGAGCGCTGCACGTTGGTCGGCACGCAGGCGGTCAGCGCGAGTGAAAAAACCAGTTCAATCGCAGCGGCGCGAATGAGGCGCTTCAAGCGCATGGGCGATCCCTTGTTCGTCATGGTCGTCAATGCGCGATCATAGCCGATCGTCTTGCAGGCCCACGGAGTCTCCGATGTCATCAGTTCAACCAGGTTGTCTGTGGGTGGTCGCCACCCCGATCGGCCACCGAGACGATCTTTCGGCGCGGGCGATCGAAACGTTGCGTGCCGTCGCGGTGATCGCGGCCGAGGACACCCGTCACAGCCGGCCACTGCTGGTGCACCATAATGTCGTCACGCCGCTGATTGCCCTGCATGAACACAACGAGCGCGATGCGGTGGACATGATCGTGCGCAGGCTGCAGGCGGGCGAGTCGGTGGCGCTGATTTCCGATGCCGGCACACCGCTGATCAGCGACCCGGGTTTCCGGCTGGTACGTGCCGCGCGCGCGGCCGGCATCCGCTGCATCCCGGTGCCCGGTGCCTGCGCCGCCATCGCGGCGCTGTCGGTGGCGGGCCTGCCCAGCGATCGTTTTGTCTTCGAGGGCTTCCTGCCACCCAAGGCAGCGGCGCGACGCAGCCGGCTGCAGGAGCTGGCGGGTGATGCGCGTACCGTCATCTTCTATGAGTCGTCGCACCGGGTGGCTGAGAGCCTGGCTGACATGCGTGACGTTTTCGGCGGTGATCGCGAGGCGGTGCTTGCGCGCGAACTGACCAAGATGTTCGAAACGGTGCTGGGTGAGCCATTGGCCGAGCTGGCGGCGCGGGTGGTTGCCGACCCGGACCAGCAGCGCGGCGAGCATGTGATCCTGGTGGCCGGGCGTGGCGAGGAAGCTGATGCGAAGCTGACCGAGGGCCGGCGCATCTTCGCGATCCTGCGCGAGGAACTGCCGCCGGCCAAGGCGGCCAAGCTGGCCGCGGCGATCAGCGGCGCGCCGCGCAAGCTCCTGTATGAGGGATAGGAGCGCACCCTGTCCACAAGAGGGGACTTCCTCTGGTCGTGCGCGATGCTCTTTGGCTGGTGTAGGAGAAAAGCATCGCGCACAGGGTGCGCTCCTACTAGACTCGTCGGTGGAGTCGGCCGGACAGTCGCGTCGCGCGCAAGCGCATCGAGGAAAGTCCGGGCTCCACAGGGCAGAGTGCCAGGTAACTCCTGGGCAGCGTGAGCTGACGGCCAGTGCAACAGAGAGCAGACCGCCGATGGCCCGCAAGGGCACAGGTAAGGGTGAAAGGGTGCGGTAAGAGCGCACCGCGTACGGGGCTAACGTCGTACGGCACGGTAAACCCCACTCGGAGCAAGACCAAATAGGGGAACGATAACGCGGCCCGCGTTGTTCCCGGGTAGGTTGCTGGAGCCAGACGGCGACGTCTGGCCGAGAGGAATGACTGTCGCGTCGCAAGGCGTACAGAACCCGGCTTACAGGCCGACTCCACCTCTTTTTCAAGCTCATCCTCAGTGCGGAATACCGCGCTGAGGATGTGTCTGGCTGTGTGAATGGTGATTCATGTCCGGCCTTCGGGAAATCGCGATCTGATCGCATTCGAGGCCTGTTGACGCATACGACGTAAAGAAAAAATTCCATGCTTTCAAACACCTTGCGGCTGTTCCTGAGAAATCGCTGCATATGCGGTCAGATTTCCGCCTTTACTCCTTGATTCACAAGCGAAATTCCCTTGACAGTCTCATGGGGCGAGACTATCGTGGGTTCCAGTGTGAAATCGTGGGTTTTAGTGGAGTCAGGACACCGTGTTCCAAGGCGAAACCGCCATCACCATTGACGACAAGGGCCGACTGGCCATCCCGACGGCATATCGGGAACTGGTCGCGGGCGAGTGCGCGAATCGACTGGTGCTGACCTACAACCCGTTCGAGTCCGGCTGTCTCTGGCTGTTTCCCTACGCGGTCTGGGAAAAAGTGCGCGATGAGGTCAACGCCCTGTCCAAGGTCAAGACCGCTCATCGTGCCCTGCAGATGAAGCTGGTGGGCGCGGCGGCCGTGGTCGAGCCCGACGGTGCGGCGCGCATTCTGCTGCCGGTGAGTCAGCGCGTGACGACCGGTATCGAGAAGAAGGCGGTTTTGCTGGGCATGGGCGACAAATTCGAGTTGTGGAGCGAGCAGGCACACATGGCCAAGATCCGCCAGAGCATTGGCGAAGACGAAATAACCAACGAAATGGCAGAGCTGCGCCTGTAACCGCTGGTCGGTGAGGCGTGGTAACGATCAAGAAACGGGAGCGGGAGTGCGGTATGGCCCAGAGCCGGAACAAAGATTCAGGCGTCGGGCCGCTGCAGCATGTCCCGGTCATGCTGGGCGAGGCGGTGGAGGGATTGTCCGTGCAGCCAGGCGGGCGCTATCTGGATGGCACCTTTGGACGCGGCGGTCATGCCCGCGAGGTGTTGTCGCGTCTGGGCCCCGATGGTCGCTTGTTGCTGATGGATCGTGACCCGCAGGCGATTGCCGCGGCGCAGGCCGAGTTTGCCTGTGATCCGCGCGTGTCCATTCGGCACGCCAATTTTTCGAGCATGGCCGAGTGGAACGAAACCGCCGCCGGGCTCGATGGTGTGCTGCTGGATCTCGGCGTGTCCTCGCCGCAGCTGGATGAGGCCGCCCGCGGTTTCAGTTTCATGGCGGACGCTCCGCTGGATATGCGCATGGATACCAGCCAGGGCGAAAGCGCGGCGGATTTCCTTGCGCACGCCAGTGAGCAGGAAATCACCGAGGTGCTGTGGAACTTCGGTGAAGAGCGGCATGGACGGCGCATCGCGCGCGCCATCGTCGCTGATCGGATGACCACGCCTTTCACCCGCACCGGCCAGCTGGCTGCCTTGATCGAGCGTATCGTCGGGCGTCGTGAGCCGGGCAAGCATCCGGCCACGCGCAGTTTTCAGGCGTTGCGGATTCGGGTGAATGGCGAGATGGATGCCCTGCAGCAGGGTCTGGACGCCGCGCTAGGTTGTCTCAAACCCGGTGGCCGCCTGTCGGTGATCAGCTTCCACTCGCTGGAAGATCGTGCGGTGAAGCTGTTTATTCGCGACCAGTCCGGCCGGGTGCAGAACAGCCGGCGCGGGCCACCGGTGGCCGCAGTTGCGGCGCGCCTGCGCGCGATCGGGAAGGCCCAATTTCCTGCCGATGCGGAGGTGGCGGTAAATCCGCGTTCGCGCTCGGCCGTACTGCGGGTGGCGGAAAAGCTGCCTGACGAGGTGGCCGCATGAGGGTGATCGGCGCCCTGCTTGTGTTTGCCCTGCTGCTGGCGGTCATCGGCAGCGCGCTCGGCGTGGTCTGGACCCGGCATGAAAGCCGGGTGCTGTTTGTCAGCCTGACCGCGATGCAGAACCAGCGCGATGACCTGAATATCGAATACGGCAGGCTCGAGCTGGAGCAGGCGACCTATGCCGAACCGCGCCGCATCGATGACGAGGCCCGGCAGAAACTGGGCATGGTCGATCCCCTCCCGCAAGACATCCGGCTGCTGCGCTGATGAACCGCCGCGATCCCATCCATCCCGCCCCCCGGCACGGACATCGTCGTTCGGCCGGGCCGAGTGCGCGCAGGCGCATGGTGGTGGTGGTCAGCTTGCTGGGCCTGGCGGCGACCGGGCTGGTGGCGCGTGCCTTCGATCTGCAGGTCGTGCGCAAGCAGTTCTATCAGAGCCAGGGTGACGCGCGTTTCCTGCGCGAGATGACCATCCCTGTTTCTCGCGGCACCATCTTTGACCGCAATGGCGAGCCGCTGGCGGTGTCAACCCCGGTGATGTCGATCTGGGCCAATCCGTCCGAGGTGCTGGACAGCGACGAGCGCATTCCGCAACTGGCGCAGGCGCTGGGCGTGAATGCGGACGAGTTGAAGAGCCGCCTGGCGCAGCGCTCCGATCGCGAATTCGTGTACTTGCGCCGGCAGATGTCACCGGAAGCGGCGCAGGCGATTCTCGATCTGAATATCCCCGGCATCAACGGTCAGCGCGAGTTCAAACGTTTCTATCCGTCGGGTGAAGTCACCTCCCACGTGCTGGGTTTCACCAATATCGACGACCACGGCCAGGAAGGCCTGGAGCTGGCCTACGACGACTGGCTCTCCGGCAAGCCGGGAGCCAAGCGGGTGATCCGCGACCGCATGGGTCATGTGGTCGAGGATGTCGAGCAGGTGCGCGCGCCCAAGCCGGGCCAGAACCTCACGCTGAGCATCGATCGGCGTATCCAGTTCCTGGCTTACAGCGAACTGAAGAACGCGCTGGAGAAATTTCAGGCTGACTCCGGCTCGATGGTGATCCTCGACGTGAAGACGGGCGAGGTGCTGGCCATGGCCAACCTGCCGACCTACAACCCCAATGCCGTCAACGCCAGCAACCCCGATGAGCGCCGCAACCGCGCGATGACCGACGTGCTGGAGCCGGGCTCGACGATCAAGCCGATCCTGATGGCGGCGGCGCTGTCCAGCGGCAAGTTCACGCCGACCAGTCCGATCATCGATACCACCGGCGGCCACTGGTTCTTCCAGGGGCATGACATCCATGACACCCACAATTACGGGCTGCTGACGCCGACGGGCGTGATCACCAAATCCAGCAACGTCGGCGCGGCGCACATCGCCATGGCGCTGGACACCACCCTGATGTACGACACCTACCGCGCGTTCGGGCTGGGCAACAGCACCGAGAGCGGTTTCCCGGGTGAGGCATCCGGGCATCTGCGCATCGGTCATGACTGGCGCCCGCTGGAGCAGGCCATCATGGGCTATGGCTATGGCGTCAACGTCACCGTGCTGCAGCTGGCCAACGCCTATGCAACCATCGCCGATGGCGGCGTGATGCACAACCCGACCTTCATCAAGGGCGATGACAATCCGGCCAAGCAGATCATCACGCCCGAAGTGGCGCACGAATTGATCCAGATGATGGAAACCGTGACCGGCCCCGGCAGTACCGGTTCGGAGGCGCGTATCGCCAACTACAGCGTGGCGGGCAAAACCGGCACCGCGCACAAGGCGAATGCGGGCGGCTATGCCAAGAGCAACTACACCGCCGCATTCGCAGGCATCGTGCCTGCCAGCAACCCGCGCCTGGCGGGCGTCGTGGTGATCGACAACCCAAAGAAAGGCAGCTATTACGGCGGCACCGTCTCCGGCCCGGTGTTCTCCAAGGTGATGGGCGGCGCGCTGCGCTTGCTCGACGTAGCGCCTGACAACATCGGCCGCTGGTACGTCGGTGGCCCGTTGCAGGGCAGCGGCGGCCTGGCCGGCAGCAAGCCGCCGGCAGACAAGCCGATCGATGACGCCCCCATCGACGAGGGCGCGCCATGAACGCCGTGCGCCTCGATCAACTGCTGCTCGGCATTGCCGACGTGCCGCTGGCGGCGACGCCGGAGGCTGCGCGCATGTTCGTTTCCGGCCTGACCCTGGATTCGCGCCAGGCGAGCGGTGGCGATGCGTTCTTTGCGCTGCGCGGCAGCAAGGGTCACGGCATTGACTTCGCGGCGTCCGCAGTTCAGCGTGGCGCGCAGCTGGTGCTGGCCGAGTCGCCGGCGGTGGCCTGCGAAGACCCTGGTGTGCCGGTGTTGTGGATCGATGGCCTGCGTGAGCAGGTCGGCGAAATCGCTGCCCGTTTCCATGGCCGACCCAGCGAATCACTGCGCATGGTTGGCATCACCGGCACCAATGGCAAGACGTCCTGCGTGCAGTTGCTGGCCCAGGCGCTGACGCTGTTGGGCCATCGTGCCGCGTCCATTGGAACCCTTGGCGCAGGCGTGCATGGCCAGCTGCACGAGGGCGAGCGCACCACACCCGATGCGCTGACCGTGCAGCGGCTGCTGGCTGAATTTCGCGATGCCGAAGTCAGTCATGTGGCGATGGAAGTGTCATCGCATGCGCTGGAGCAGGGGCGTGTAGCGGCCGTGGAATTCGAGGTTGCCGCATTCACCAATCTCAGTCGCGACCATCTGGACTACCACGGCAGCATGCAGGCCTATGGCGAGGCCAAGGCCAAGCTATTCGCGTGGCCCGGTCTGCGTACGGCGGTAATCAATATCGACGACGCCTTCGGTCTGGCATTGACCGCCCGCTTGCCGGCTGGCGTGAAGACCTTGCGTTTCAGCATGGCGGACGACGCCGACGCGGAGATCGCGGCCAGCCAGGTCGTGACCTCCAGCGAAGGGCTCTCCTTCAGACTGCGTACGCCATGGGGCAGTCGTGCGATCCATAGCCACTTGCTGGGCCGCTTCAACGTGGCCAATCTGCTGGCGGTGGTCGGTTGCCTCGGCGCGCTGGGTGAAACTTTCGCGCGCATCGTGACGGCGGTGGAGCAACTGCAGCCGGTCAACGGACGCATGAACCGGATCGGCGGCCTGCACGGCCAGCCGCTGGTGGTAATCGACTACGCACATACTCCGGATGCACTCGAGCAGGCGCTGACCTCAGTGCGCGCGCATTGCGCGGGTCGCCTGATCTGCGTGTTCGGTTGCGGCGGCGAGCGTGACGCGGGCAAGCGCCCGTTGATGGGTGCGATTGCTGCGCGGCTGGCTGACATTGCCATCGTCACCGATGACAACCCGCGTGGCGAAGACGGTGACGCGATCGTGGCGCAGATCGTTGCCGGCATGACCGAAGCGCGCGCGATGACGGTCGAGCGCGACCGGACGCAGGCGATTGGCCAGGCGCTGCAACTGGCGCGTACCGGCGATGTGGTATTGATCGCCGGCAAGGGTCACGAAACCTATCAGGAGGGCGCGGCAGGCAAGCGCGCCTTCGATGATCTGGCGGTCGCCCACGTTGCGCTGGAACTATGGCAGCGGAGGGCTCGCGCATGATGAGCACCAATACCATCGCGATCTGGACCCACGGCCGCCTGGTGGGCGCCGACGTCGAGATCACCGGCGTCAGCATCGATACCCGCCGCGTGCAGCCGGGCGACCTGTTCGTGGCGATCAAGGGTGAGCGCGTCGACGGCCACGATTATCTGGCGGAGGCTGCCGCGCAAGGCGCCGTGGCCGCCCTGGTCACACGGCAGATCGACAGCGCCCTGCCGCAGATCGTGGTGAATGACAGCACGCTTGCCTTGGGCGATCTGGCCAGTGCGGTGCGTGCGCAGCGCAACCTGCATGTGGTTGGCATCACCGGCTCCAACGGCAAGACTACGGTCAAGACGCTGACCGCTTCGATTCTGTCGCAACATGGCCGCACCCACGTCAGCGCCGGCAACTACAACAACGAGCTCGGCGTTCCATTGAGCCTGCTGGCGATGCCACGCGACACGGAATACGCCGTGTTCGAGATGGGCGCCGGCAAGCCGGGCGACATTGAATACCTGGCTGCCATCGCGCGGCCAGATATCGGCCTCGTCACGCTCATTGCCCCGGCGCATCTTGCGCGGATGGGTAGTATCGAGGGCGTGGCCGAAACCAAGGGCGCGCTGTACCGCGCGTTGCCGGTCGACGGGGTCGCGATCATCAACGCGGATGACAACTTCGCCAGCTTCTTCGCCGGGCTGGTCGGCGCGCGCACGATTCTTCGCTATGGCCTCGACCATCCGGCGGACATCGGCGCGGAGATCATCGAGCAGCGGCTGGACGGTTCCCGCTTCGTGCTCCGTACGCCGAGTGGCGACGCCGAAGTGGCGCTGCCTCTGCCGGGGCGCCACAACATCGCCAATGCGCTCGCCGCGGCGTCCATCGCGCTGGCGCTCGATGTGCCGCTGGCAACCATCGTCAGCGGGCTGGAGCAAGTGCCCGGCGTGGCCGGGCGGCTGCGGACGCAGGTGACGGCCCGCGGCTGGACCGTGATCGACGATAGCTACAACGCCAATCCGAGTTCGATGGCGGCGGCGATCGACACGCTGGCCCTCGCCAGGGGCGAGCGCTGGCTGGTGCTCGGTGACATGGCCGAACTCGGCACCGATGCGCGCGCGTTGCATGCCGGCATTGGCACTCGAGCCCGCGAAAGCGGCGTGGATCACCTGTTCGCGGTAGGGCCGCTGGGACAGGCCACAGTGGAAGCGTTTGGCGCGGGCGGGCGACATTTCGACGACCAGGCCAGTCTGGTTGCCGCGTTGCTGGCCGACCTGCATGCCGGCGTCACCTTGCTGGTCAAGGGCTCGCGTTCGGCCGCGATGGAGCAGGTGGTCAAGGCGCTGAGTGATCGCACTGGTGATACGTCTTCAAGTCACGGAGGTGCAAACGATGCTGCTTGAACTGGCCGACTGGATGGCGCGGCATTTCACTGCCATGCACCTGTTCCAGTACATCACCTTCCGCACGATCATGGCGGCGCTTACTGCGCTGGCGGTGTCGTTGCTGCTGGGACCGGCGCTGATCCGCAAGCTGAGTGCGCTGAAAGCAGGCCAGGTGGTGCGCAGCGATGGCCCGCAGACGCATCTGGTCAAGGCCGGCACGCCGACCATGGGCGGGGTGATGATCCTGCTCTCGGTCAGCGTGTCGACCCTGCTTTGGGCGGACTTGCAGAACCGCTACGTGTGGGTGGTGCTGGCGGTGATGCTGAGCTTCGGCGCGATCGGCTTCTACGACGACTATCGCAAGCTGGTGCTGAAGGACAGTCGCGGGCTGGCCAGCCGTTGGAAATATTTCTGGCAGTCGGTGTTTGGTCTGGCGGCGGCGGTCACCCTCTATGTCACGGCGCCGCACGCTGCCGCCGGTGTGGCGGTTGCAGAGACTGCGCTGTATCTGCCGCTGTTCAAGCACGTCGCCGTGTCGCTCGGCCTGCTGTTCGTGGTGGTGACCTATTTCATGATCGTGGGCTTCTCCAACGCGGTGAATCTGACCGACGGTCTGGATGGTCTGGCGATCATGCCGACCGTGCTGGTTTCCGGTGCGCTGGGTGTGTTCGCCTACCTGGCCGGCAACAAGGTGTTTTCCGAATACCTCGGCATTCCGTCGATTCCGGGGGCCGGCGAGCTGGCGATTTTCTGTGGCGCGCTGGCTGGCTCGGGGCTGGGCTTCCTCTGGTTCAACACTTATCCGGCGCAGGTCTTCATGGGTGACGTGGGCGCGCTGGCGATGGGCGCCGCGCTGGGCTGCGTCGCGGTGATCGTGCGGCAGGAGATCGTGCTGCTGATCATGGGCGGCGTGTTCGTGATGGAAACCGCCTCGGTGATGATCCAGGTGGCCAGCTTCAAGCTGACCGGCAAGCGCGTGTTCCGCATGGCGCCGATCCACCACCACTTCGAATTGAAGGGCTGGCCCGAGCCGCGCGTGATCGTGCGCTTCTGGATCATCAGCGTCGTGCTGGTGCTGATCGGCCTTGCCACGTTGAAGGTGCGCTGATGTTCGACTTCGGCTCAAGCCAGGCGATCAAGCGCAGCGGCCCCCGCGGCCGCTTCGACTCATTGCTGCTGGTCGGCCTGATCGGGCTGGCCAGCGTGGGCGTGGTGATGATTACCTCGAGCTCGATCGCCGTGGCCGACAGCCAGCATCTGGGTGCTTTCTATTTTCTGAAGAAGCACCTGATCTTCCTCAGCGTAGGTCTGGTCGCCGCCTCTGTCGCCATGCGCACCGAACTGAAACTGCTGGAAAAATACGCGTTTCATCTGATGCTGCTGGCCTTCGTGCTGCTGCTGGCCGTGTTCGTGCCGCATTTTGGCATGCGCATCAACGGTGCGCGGCGCTGGCTCAATCTTCTGTTCACCAGTTTCCAGCCAGTTGAGGCAGTGAAGCTGATCCTGGTGGTGTATGTCGCCAGCTATCTGGTGCGCCATCGTGAGAGCGTCGAGACCCGCTTCCTCGGCTTGTTCAAGCCGGTGATGGTGGCGGGTGTGATCGTGCTGCTGCTGCTGGCACAGCCCGACTTTGGCTCGGCCACCCTGGTCATCGCGGTGACCATTGCGATGGTCTGGCTTGGCGGCGCACGGCCAATCTTCCTGTTCCTGATGGGCCTGCCGCTGATGCCGCTGCTGTATATCGCCGCGACCGGTGAGAGCTACCGCATGAAGCGACTGACGTCGTTCATGGACCCGTGGAAAGACCCGTTCAACGACGGCTTTCAGCTGACCCAGTCGCTGATGGCGATCGGTCGAGGTGAATGGACCGGCGTGGGACTCGGCTCCAGCGTATTGAAGCTCTCGTACCTGCCCGAGGCGCATACCGACTTCATCTTTGCCGTGATTGGTGAAGAGTTGGGTCTGGCCGGTGTGGTGCTGGTCATCAGCCTGTTCGCGCTTGTTGTCGGGCGCGGGCTCTACATCGGCCTCAAGGGTGTCGAAGTCGGCCAGCGCTTTGCCGGTTATGTCGCGTTCGGCATCTCGCTGATGCTGGCAATGCAGGCGATCGTCTCCGTAGGCGTGAATCTTGGTGCGCTGCCGACCAAGGGGTTGACACTGCCGCTGATCAGCTACGGCGGCTCGTCCATGGCCTTGACCTGCGCCATGGCTGGCGTGCTGTTGCGCGCCACCTTCGAGATCAATCGCGCACTGGATGCGCGCCATATGGCCACGCGCATGCCTGCCGCCGTCGTCGCCGCAGACATGGATACGGCGCTCAAGCAGCGCGAGGCGGAGGCCGCATGAACAGTTCAGCACCTGTGCTCATCATGGCCGGCGGCACAGGCGGTCACATTTTCCCCGGTCTCGCCGTGGCCGAGTGCCTGCGTTCGCAGGGCGTGCCGGTGGTGTGGCTGGGCGCGGTGGGCGGCATGGAAACCAAGGTGGTTCCGGCACATCGCATCGAGCTGCACACGGTGGCGGTCGGTGGTCTGCGCGGCAAGGGCCTGAAGACCCGGTTGCTGGCGCCACTGATGCTGCTGCGCGCCCTGGCTGCCTCGTTGCTGCTGCTGCACCGCTTGCAGCCCCGCAGCGTGCTGTCGATGGGCGGCTATGTGGCCGGCCCCGGCGGTGTCGCGGCGTGGTTGTTGCGCAAACCGCTGCTGGTGCACGAACAGAATCGAGTGGCCGGCTTCACCAATCGCAAGCTGGCCCGTCTGGCGCGGCGCGTGTTGGCGGGCTTTGCCGGCGTGTTGCCTCAGGCGGAGTGGGTGGGTAATCCGGTGCGCGACGCGATCGCTGCCTTGCCGCCACCCGCGCGGCGCATGGCAGGTCGCCATGGCCGGGCGCAGCTGCTCGTACTCGGCGGAAGCCTGGGTGCGCGCGCACTGAATCTGGCCGTGCCGCAGGCACTGGCCAGGCTGGTGCCGGAGCTGCGTCCGCGCGTGCTGCACCAGTGTGGCACCCGCGGCTTGGACGAGGCGCGCGCGGCCTATGCCGCGGCCGGTGTCGAGGCCGATGTGGTGGCCTTCATCGACGACATGGCCGGCAGTTATGCGACAGCTGATCTGGCGGTATGCCGGGCGGGCGCGCTGACCCTGGCGGAACTCTCGGCGGCCGGGCTCGGCGCCGTGCTGGTGCCGTTTCCCCATGCCGTCGACGACCATCAGACCCGTAATGCGGAGGTGCTGGCCGCCGCCGGTGCCGCGATCTTGATGCAGGAGAGTGAACTGGATATCCAGGTACTGGCGCAGCGACTGGAGTCGCTGCTGGGCAACCGCCAAGCCTTGCTGGCGATGGCTGAAGCTGCGCGCACGCTGGCCAAGCCCGATGCCGCCAAGGTGATTGCGCAGGCCTGCATCAAGGTGGCGGCATGACCCTGCGTCGTCTGCTCGCACACGAAGACCTGATGACGACCTTCCGTCGGGTTCACTTCATCGGTATTGGCGGCGTCGGCATGAGCGGTATTGCCGAGGTGCTGCACAATCTGGGCTACGCGGTTTCGGGGTCCGACCGGGCCCACTCCACTACCGCGAAGCGCCTGCAGCAGATGGGCGTCAAGGTGTATGTGGGCCATGCCCCCGAGAACATCGCAGATGCCGATGTGGTAGTGACGTCCAGCGCGATCGGCCAGGACAACCCGGAACTCGTCGCCGCCCACGTGGCGCGGATTCCGGTGATTCCGCGGGCGGAGATGCTGGGCGAACTGATGCGCTTCCGCCGCGGCGTGGCCATTGCCGGCACGCACGGCAAGACCACCACCACCAGCCTCACCGCCAGCGTGCTGGCCGAGGCGGGTTACGACCCGACCTTCGTGATCGGCGGTCAGCTCAACGCCGCCGGTGCCAACGCCCGCCTGGGCACGGGTCAATACCTGGTCGCCGAAGCGGACGAGTCGGACGGCTCGTTCCTGCTGCTTTCCCCGGTGATCGCTGCGATCACCAACATCGATGCCGATCACCTGGAAAACTATGGCGGCGACTTCGCCCAGGTGAAGCAGGCATTTGATGCCTTCCTGCATCGGCTCCCGTTCTACGGTCTGGCGGTGCTGTGCGTGGACGATACCGAGGTGGCGGCGCTGGCGGGCACCACCAACCGCCGGGTGACCACCTACGGCATCGATACCATCGATGCGGATGTGCGGGCACTGAACTTGCGTCAGGATGGCTTCGAGATGCACTTCGACCTGCAGCTGCCGGGTCGCGCCGAGACGTTGGCGGTGACACTCAACCTGCCCGGTCGTCACAACGTCCTGAACGCATTGGCGGCAGCCACCATCGGCTGGCAGCTGGGCGTGGAGGCGGAGGCGATCGCCCATGCGCTGAAACATTTCGAGGGCATCGGTCGCCGCTTCCACCGGCGCGGCGAGATCACCCTTGATCAGGGCAGCGTCCTGCTGGTCGACGATTACGGTCATCACCCGCGCGAGCTTGCTGCCGTATTCGCGGCGGTTCGCGGCGGCTGGCCGGGTCGTCGCCTGGTGGTGGGCTTCCAGCCGCATCGCTACAGCCGCACGCGCGACCTGCTCGACGACTTCGCCAATGTGCTGGCCGAGGCAGATGTGCTGCTGCTGGCCGATGTCTATCCGGCCGGCGAGGCGCCGATTGCCGGTGCCGACGGGCGTGCGCTGGCGCGTGCCGTGCGTGCGCGCGGCAAGGTCGACCCGGTGCTGGTCGAGCATCCGCGCGAGTTCCGCGACAGCCTGCCGAGCCTGCTGCATGACGGTGACCTGTTGCTGTTGCTTGGCGCGGGCGACATCGGCGCGACTGCATTGGAGCTGGCCCAGGTCGGACATCTGAGGACAAGCAAGTGAGCACTATGTATAAAAGCAAGGTCAGCGATCCGGCCCAGTTCGGTCGTGTCGCCGTGGTCATGGGCGGCAGCTCGGCCGAACGCGAGGTGTCGCTCGATTCCGGTCGCAACGTGCTCGCCGCGCTGCGCGCACGCGGCATCGACGCGCATGCGATCGACGGTATCCCGGCGCTGCTCGATGCCCTGCGCGCCGGCCATTTCGCCCGCGTGTTCAACATCCTGCACGGCCAGCACGGTGGTGGTGAGGACGGCGTGCTGCAGGGAGCACTGGAGTCGCTCAATGTGCCGTATACCGGCTCCGGCGTGCTTGGCTCGGCGCTGTCGATGGACAAGACTCGCTCCAAGCGCGTGTGGCAGTCGCTCGGCTTGTCGACCCCGACTTTCGCTGCGCTGCCGCGCGGTGCCGATGTGTACGCCGCCGCGCGTCGGGTCGGCTTTCCGCTGATCGTCAAACCCGCCTGCGAAGGTTCCAGCGTTGGCGTGACTCGCGTGTTTGCCGAGAAGGATCTGGACGCGGCGGTCAAACTGGCAGCGAAGTATCCGGGCGACCTGCTGATGGAAACCCTGATCGAAGGCGACGAGCTGACCGTGGCCATTCTCGGTCGCCAGGTGTTGCCGAGCATCCACATCGTGCCGAAGGGCGCCTTCTACGACTACAACGCGAAATACGTGGCCGAAGATACCCAGTACATCTGCCCGGGCGCGCAGGGCGTGGCCGCCGATGAGCTGGCCGCACTCTCGCTGGCGGCGTTCGATGCACTCGGTTGCTCCGGTTGGGGGCGCGTCGACGTGATGCGTGACCGCAACGCTCGAAACTGGCTGCTGGAAGTGAATACCGCGCCGGGCATGACCTCCCACTCGCTGGTGCCGAAGGCTGCCGCGGTGGCCGGCATCGACTATCAGGAACTGTGCTGGCGCGTGCTCGAAACCAGCCTGAGGGGGGATGCGTGAAAGGATCGGTCCGCCTGATCGCCTGGTTGCTGGCCATCGCCCTGGTCACGCTGCCGATTGTCGGCGTGCTGCGCGGCTGGTTTGCCGCCGGGCGCTGGCCGGTGACGCAGTTGACCGTGCAGGCCGAGTTCAAGCATGTCAGTGCGGCCGATGTGCGCGCGGCGGTGTTGCCGCGCCTGGGCAAGGGCTTCTTCGCGCTGGACCTCGATGCCGTGCAGAAGGCCGTGGCCGCGCTGCCCTGGGTCGAGTCGGTCGAGGCGCGCAAGCGCTGGCCGGACACGCTGCAGTTGCGCATCTACGAGCGCCAGCCGTTTGCCCGCTGGAACGACAAGCAGTTGATCAGTCAGCAGGGGCAGGTTTTTGATGTGCCAGACGCGAGCGACGTGACCAGCCTGCCTGACCTGCATGGCCCGGACGCGAGGCTTGCCGAGGTGGTGAGTTTCTATGCGCAGACCAGCAAGGCATTCGCGGGCACTCATCTGAAGATCACCGGCGTGGCACTGACCGATCGCGGCAGCTGGAGTGTCACTACGGCCAGCGGCGCGCAGATCGTGATCGGCGATCGCGAGCAGGCCGGCCACCGTTTGCGCCGATTCCTCGATGTCTATCCGCAACTGATGGCCGGTCACAGCGACGGCTTCGTCTACGCCGATCTTCGCTACACCAATGGATTTGCCGTGCGCTGGCCCGCTGTGGCCGGTGTCAACGCTGGAGGTTCCACCCGCTCATGACTATCTCGCTATGAAATCGCGCAACGACAAGCAGCTGGTGGTCGGCCTGGATATCGGCACCTCCAAGGTGGTGGCGATCGTCGGCGAATACGAGCCAGGCGAGCCGATCACCGTGATCGGTATCGGCACGCACGTATCGCGCGGCATGAAGCGCGGCTCGGTGGTGGACATCGAATCCACGGTGCACTCGATCCAGCGCGCGGTGGAAGAAGCCGAGTTGATGGCCGGTTGCGATATCCGTTCGGTCTACGCATCCATCTCCGGCAGCCACCTGGAAACCCGCAACTCGCACGGCAATGCCGCCATTCGCGATCGCGAGGTCACCGCGGCGGATCTGGAGCAGGTGCTGGAAGCGGCCAGCGCAGTGGCGATCCCGGCCGATCGCAAGGTCCTCTACAAGGAATCGCAGGAATATCGCATTGACGGTCAGGACGGCATCCGTTCGCCCGTCGGCATGAGTGGGGTACGGCTTGAGGCCAACGTCCACCTGGTGACCGGCGCAGCTGCCGCAGTACAAAACATCAGCAAGTGCATCCAGCGCTGTGGCCTGACCGTCGATGAGCTGGTGCCTTCGGCGCTGGCCAGTGCCAAGGCGGTATTGACCGACGACGAGCGCGAGCTTGGCGTATGCCTGGTCGATATCGGCGCGGGCACCACCGACATCGCCATCTACACGCAGGGCTCGATCCGCTTTACAGCATCCTTGCCGATTGGTGGCGATCAGGTCACCAGCGACATCGCCTACGGCGTGCACACGCCCACGGCGCATGCCGAGGAAATCAAGATCAAGTACGCCTGCGCGAAGACCGGCCTGGCGCATGCGGAGGAGACCATCCAGGTCCCCAGCGTCGGCGACCGCCCACCGCGCCGGCTCGCCCGCCAGTCGCTGGCGCAGAGCGTGCAGGCGCGTTACGAGGAAATTTTCGAAATGGTCCAGGACCAGCTGCGCCGATCCGGCTACGAGAGCCTGGTGGCCGCCGGCGTGGTGCTTACCGGCGGCGCGTCGAGGATGGAGGGTGCGCTGGAGTTGGCCGAGGAGATCTTCCACAAGATGGTACGCATTGGCGTGCCGCAGCACATCGAAGGACTTGGAGACGTAGTCACCAGCCCGCTGCATGCGACCGGCGTAGGCCTGCTGCTGCACGGTTCGCGCGCGGGCGGGATGCGGGTCAGCGGCCCGGCCGGCGGCAGCGTCGGCGGCATGATCGGGAAAATTCGCAGCTGGCTCACCAGGAATTTCTGAGCACCCGCGCTGCAAGCAATGACAATTTTGGCGGTGCAGGATGCGCAGCCGCGGGCAGAAGGACCATGAGCCCACCACCAGGATCCGGCAGGAGTCGGCATTCTGGTTACAACGACAACAACTCTACGGAGGACGGGAAATGTTTGAACTGATTGATAAACTCGCACCCAATGCAGTCATCAAGGTCATCGGCATCGGCGGTGGCGGCGGCAATGCCGTGGCACACATGCTCAACGCCAATATCGAAGGTGTCGAATTCGTTGTCGCCAATACCGACGCGCAGGCGATGAGCAGTTGTGGTTCGCGAACCCATCTGCAGCTCGGTGGCAACGTCACCAAGGGTCTCGGTGCTGGCGCCAATCCGGAAGTAGGTCGTCAGGCCGCCCTGGAAGATCGCGAACGGATCGAGGCGATGCTGGAAGGCGCCGACATGGTGTTCATCACGGCAGGGATGGGCGGCGGCACCGGTACCGGCGCCGCCCCTGTCGTGGCGCAGCTGGCCAAGGAGAAGGGCATTCTCACGGTGGCAGTGGTCACCAAGCCGTTCCCGTTCGAGGGCCGTCGGCGCATGCAGGTGGCTTTGAAGGGCATTGAGGATCTATCCCAGCACGTCGACTCGCTGATCACCGTACCGAACGAAAAACTGCTGAGCGTGCTCGGCCGCGACGTTACCTTGCTGAATGCCTTCAAGGCAGCCAACGACGTGCTGCAGGGGGCGGTGCAGGGTATCGCCGATCTGATCACGGCACCTGGCCTGATCAACGTCGACTTCGCCGACGTGCGCACCGTGATGTCCGAGATGGGTCTGGCCATGATGGGCTCGGGCACCGCTCGTGGCGACGATCGTGCACAGGCAGCGGCTGAGGCAGCCATCAAGAACCCGCTGCTGGAAGACGTCAACCTCAACGGCGCCTGTGGCATTCTGGTCAACGTTACTGCCGGCCCCAACCTGACCATGCGCGAGTTCGACGAAATCGGCCGCATCATTCATGACTTCGCCAGTGAAGATGCGACCGTCGTGATCGGAACGTCACTCGACCCGGAAATGAAGGACGATGTACGTGTCACCGTGGTGGCTACAGGCCTCAATCGCGTCAACGCCACGCGTCAACAGCCGCCGATCCGCATGGTCGAGACCCAGCAGGTGCAGATGCGCCCGCGCCCGGTCGTGTTGCGTACCGGTACAGGTCATGAGGTGGTCGACTATGCCCAGCCCGAGATGATGGTGAGCAACCCGGCACGTTCGGAGCCGGCAACGCAGAAGCAGGCGGAGGCGGGCTTCGACTACCTGGATATTCCGGCGTTCCTGCGCCGCCAGGCTGACTGAGTCCCGGGCTGGGCGAGCGTTCCCCGTGCATCCCATCGTCACGGGTTCGGAACGAACGCGCGCCTGGCAGGTCAGTGATCACTCGGGTCGGTACCGATGGCGCCTGATCCAGGTTGTCACGCGAACCGTGCCGACGCTGTAAACGCAAGTGGTTGGTGTTTCGTTTCAAGTTTGCGGTTATGCATCAAGACTGTGCGTCCGGATGACGCACGGCCAGTCCACGGGCTTGCTCGCGGCCACTGGCCCGATCTCCGTGCCGGATTCCCGTCCCAGGCACGGAGCATCGTGTTGCTTCTGCGGTTTGCCGGCAGATATCGGGAAAGTGGTGCCGGTGCCTTCCTGAGGATGAAAGGAAGATGAAGGCTTAACAAGACTGAACGGTACGGTTTGCTTTTGACGCAGGTTAAAACTGTGTTAGCATCCGCCCCTCATTGGCTGCTGCCTCCACCGGTACCAACAACAATGATCAAGCAGCGTACGCTCAAAAATATTATCCGGGCGACCGGCGTCGGCCTGCATACCGGCGACAAGGTCTACATGACCCTGCGCCCGGCCGGCCCGAATACAGGCATCGTTTTCCGCCGGACGGATCTCGATCCGCCGGTGGACATCCGCGCGCGTCAGGACAATGTCGGGGATACCCGGCTGTCGACCACGCTGGTGAACGGCGATGTACGTGTCTCCACGGTCGAGCACTTGCTCTCGGCGATGGCGGGCCTCGGCATCGACAACGCCTACGTCGACCTTTCGGCACCGGAAGTGCCGATCATGGACGGCAGCGCCGGTCCCTTCGTGTTTCTGCTGCAGTCGGCAGGCATCGAAGAGCAGAACGTGGCCAAGCGCTTCATTCGCATCAAGAAGCCGATCAAGGTGCAGGAAGGCGACAAGTGGGCCAGCTTCGACCCGTTCGAAGGGTTCAAGGTCGGCTTCTCGATCGACTTCAATCATCCGATCATCAGCAAGCGCACATCGCGTGCGGAGATCGATTTCTCGACCACCTCCTTCGTCAAGGAAGTGAGCCGGGCTCGTACGTTCGGGTTCATGCGCGACATCGAGATGCTGCGCGAGCACAACCTTGCGCTGGGCGGTTCGATGGACAACGCGGTGGTGCTGGACGACTACCGGGTGCTCAACGAAGACGGTCTGCGTTACGAGGATGAGTTCGTCAAGCACAAGATCCTCGATGCGATTGGCGATTTGTACCTGCTCGGCCACAGCCTGATCGGTGCCTACCATGCGCACAAGTCGGGCCATGAGTTGAACAACAAGTTGCTGCGTGCCCTCGTTGCCGATGCGTCGGCGTGGGAGGAAGTCAGCTACCAGGACGATCCGGCGACCTCGCCGATCTCCTACGCACATCCTGCACAGGCGATCTGAGCGGGGCTTTCATCGGCGCCTATTGCCACTGCTGCATACGAACGGCCACTTCGCAAGAAGTGGCCGTTTTATTTTGTGCGCCAGATCGCATCGTTCTTGTCAAGTTCACGGTTTGGCCATGGCTGTTGGTGTTTGCCGGACCGGCCATGCTATAAAACCAACCTTCGTGAAGAGTGCGTGATCTGCTGTGCTCTCTCACCAGCTGCAACCATGCTGCGCCAGCGCGTCTTGCTGGCAGGCTTCAGGAATCAGCGATTTCGGCGAGGGACGCCAGCTGCAGGAACATGGCCCGCCATTCGGGGTCGGTGAATGACGCGGCAGCGGCCCTGAGGTGGGTGGCCGCCGCGGGCGAAAGCGGTTTTGACCGATCCGGCGCAACTGCAACCGGTGGTTGGGGGGCCACTTTCACGGTGACGGAACTGGCGGACGCGCCGACGGCGCGTGCGGTGGCAAGGATCTGTGTCTGCATCAAACGCAGGCGCGACGCCCAGCCCGGTGAAGATGCCAAAAAGACGAGGCGGTCGTTGCGCAGGTTGGCGAATCTTACCTGCTCGCGCAATGGCGAGGGCAACGTCTGGCGCAAGGCGCGATCCAGCGCTTCGAGCGCACTGGCCTTGCCGGCCAGTGTGGCGAAGGAGCCGCAGTCGGCTAGGGGCCTTGGCCCGTTGCCCAGGCGGCGAGTCATCGCTGGCGTAGCGCGTTGCATGGTGCCGAAATTCGATTTTGGAAAGACATGCAAATCATACTCGTATCACGAGCCAGGAAAGTGCCGAAAACACTCGATCTCGCTGACTGGCGCGTGCGCTGGAAGCTGTTTTCGATGCTGTCGCTGGCGGTCTTTGGCCTGGTCGGGGCTGGTGTCGCACTAGCCTTGATGGTGGCCAGCCCACGGGATCGGACGTTGACCGAAATCCGCAGCTTGCAAAAGCAGATCCGGAGTCAGAATGCCCAGTTGGATGGCGTGCGCACGGACGCCCAGCGCGATCTGGACGCCTTGGCGGTGAAGCTGGGGCAGTTGCAAGCTCAGTCGACTCGGCTCAATGCCTTGGGTGAGCGGCTGGCGGAAGTCGGCAAGCTGGATGATGGCGAGTTCAATTTTGACCAGCAGCCCGCGGTCGGCGGCGTCGAGGAGGCCAGTGGAGCAGGGTATGCCCTGTCGCCTGCGCTGGACAGCAGCATCAACCAGCTGGCCGCGCAATTCGATACCCAGCAGGCGCAATTGTCAGCGCTGCAGAGCTTGTTGTTGGACGCGCGAATCGAGTCAAACCTGAAGCCCACCGGCATGCCGGTTGCGGGCTATATCTCATCCTATTTTGGCGTTCGCCCGGATCCGTTCGACGGGCATTCGGCGCGTCACACCGGCATCGACATTGCCACTCCCTATGGCACCTCGGTACATGCCGTCGCCGAGGGGATGGTCACGTTTGCGGGCGTGCGCAATGGCTACGGCAACGTCGTAGAAATCGATCACGGCAACGGCTACATGACCCGTTATGCACACAACAGCAAGCTTGACGTGCGTCCCGGCCAGCATGTGCAGGTGGGGACTGTCATCGCGCAGGCGGGGTCCACCGGCCGCTCCACCGGTTCGCACGTGCACTTCGAAGTCTGGTACGACGGCCGCGTGGTCAACCCGCTCGCCTTTGTACGCAATCATCGTTGAGGCCGGGATTGCGCGTGGCGCCCCTTGAATCCGGCGCAGGCCGACGCCATGCAGGACGCTGGATCGGAAGGTCATCAGCCGTGGCGTCCTGCTTGCAGCCGGGCCGTTGCAGCCATGTAGTACCATGCCCGATTAGCTCGCGACCAAGGCGGGCATTCTGTTCCCCAATCCGGAAGATCGATGTTCAACCGTGCCCTCACGAGTCTGTTTGGTAGCCGCAACGAGCGCGTTCTGCGCCAGCTTTCCAAGACTGTCCAACGTATCAATGCGCTGGAGCCCGAATTTGAAAAGCTGAGCGATGACGCGCTGCGCGGCAAGACCGATGAGTTCAAGCGCCGCGTCGCCGAAGGCGAGTCACTCGAAAAGCTGCTTGTCGAGGCCTTTGCCGTGGTCCGCGAGGGAGCAAGGCGCACCTTGGGCATGCGGCACTACGACGTGCAGCTGATCGGCGGCATGGTGCTGCATTCGGGCAAGATCGCCGAGATGCGCACCGGCGAGGGCAAGACCCTGGTGGCGACCCTGCCGGTGTACCTCAATGCGCTCGCCGGCAAGGGCGTGCATGTGGTCACGGTGAATGATTACCTCGCCCGCCGCGATTCCGCGCAGATGGGCAAGCTTTACAACTTCCTCGGCCTTGCCGTGGATGTGGTTTATCCGGGCATGGATCACGCCGACAAGCACGCGGCTTACGCCGCCGACATCACGTACGGCACGAACAACGAATTCGGCTTCGACTACCTGCGCGACAACATGGCGTTGAGCAAGGAGCAGCGCTACCAGCGAGGCCTGCACTACGCGATCGTCGATGAGGTTGACTCGATCCTGATCGACGAGGCCCGTACGCCGTTGATCATTTCCGGACCAGCCGAGGATTCCCCGCAGCTGTATCTGGCGGTGAACGGGATCGTGCCGCGGATGATCCGCCAGATCGACGAAGAGGGCGAGGGCGACTACTGGGTCGACGAAAAGCAGAAACAGGTTCATTTGTCCGAAGCGGGTATGCAGCACGCCGACGAACTGCTGCGCGAGGCCGGCGTGATCGAGCAGGACAGCGGCCTGTACGACTCCAAGAATCTCGCCGTGGTGCATCACCTCAATGCCGCGCTGCGCGCCAATGGCATCTACCAGCGCGATGTGGACTACATCGTGCGCGACGGCGAAGTGATCATCGTCGATGAATTCACGGGCCGTACCCTGGCCGGCCGTCGCTGGTCCGATGGATTGCATCAGGCGGTTGAGGCGAAGGAGGGCGTGCAGATCCAGCGCGAGAACCAGACGCTGGCGACAGTGACGTTCCAGAACCTTTTTCGCATGTACAAGAAGCTGGCCGGCATGACCGGTACGGCCGATACCGAGGCCTTCGAGTTCCAGAGCATCTATGGCTTGGAGGTGGTGGTGATTCCCACCCACAAGCCGATGATCCGCAAGGACAACTCGGACATGATCTTCCTGTCGCAGGATCCGAAGTACCGCTCGGTGATCGAGGACATCAAGGACTGCCACAAGCGTGGCCAGCCGGTGCTGGTCGGCACCACCTCGATCGAAGTCTCCGAGTTGTTGTCGAGTCTGTTGACCAAGGCCAAGGTGGTGCACGAGGTGCTCAACGCCAAGCAGCACGAGCGCGAGGCGCATATCGTGGCGCAGGCCGGTGCGCCCGGGCAGGTCACCATCGCCACCAACATGGCCGGTCGCGGCACGGACATCGTGCTTGGCGGCAGCCTGGAGGTGGCGTTGGCCGCCCTGCCAGAAGGTGCCAGCGAAGTGGACCGCCAGCGCGTCAAGGCGGAATGGAGGAAATTGCACGAGCAGGTGCTCGCTGCCGGCGGCCTGCACATCATCGGCACGGAGCGGCATGAGTCGCGCCGTATCGACAACCAGTTGCGTGGCCGTTCCGGCCGTCAAGGCGATCCTGGTTCGTCGCGGTTCTACCTGTCGCTGGAAGACAACCTGTTGCGTATTTTCGGTGGCGAAGGTCTCGTACGCTGGATGAAGCGCTTCGGCATGAAGGATGATGATGCGCTGGAAGACCGCATGATCAGCCGCCAGATCGAGAAGGCGCAGCGCAAGGTCGAGCAGCACAACTTCGACATCCGCAAGCATTTGCTGGAGTTCGATGACGTCGCCAACGACCAGCGCAAGGTGATCTACCGCCAGCGCGATGAATTGCTTGAGGGCGAGGATGTCTCCGCCACGGTGGCAGACATCCGTGAGGACGTGGTGCAGTCGATGGTATTGCAGTACGTGCCGGCCGACAGCATCGATGAGCAGTGGGACCTGGCCGGTCTCGATCGCGAGCTGGAGAGCGAGTTCGGCCTGTCGGTCGATCTGAAGCACTGGGTCGAGCAGCAGCACGAGCTCGATGCCGCGACGATTCTGCAGCACTCGCGTGAGCAGGTGAATCAGCTGTTCGAGGCGAAGGAGGCGCAGATTGGTGCCGAGACGATGCGTCAGCTGGAAAAGCACATCATGCTGACCGTGGTCGACAACGCCTGGAAAGATCACCTTTCCAGCATGGATTACCTGCGCCAGGGCATCTATCTGGTCGGTTACGCCCAGCAGGATCCGAAGCAGGCATTCAAGCGCGAATCGTTCCGATTGTTCTCCGAGATGCTCGGCAGGATCAAGTCTGAAGTCGTGCAGATGCTGGCGCGAATTCGCGTCCGCAGCGAAGAAGAAGTGGCAGCGATGGAAGCAGAGCAGCAGCGCATGGCTGAGCGTCTGCAGAAGCAGATGCTGGCCACCGGTGGTGGCGCTCCGGTCGGAGCCTTTGGTGGCGAAGAGGTGCCGAGGGTCGGTCCCGGCATGCGTCTGGCGCAGCCACCGCCTGCCGCTCAGGATGGTCCGAAAGTGGGGCGCAATGAGCCATGCCCATGCGGCTCGGGCAAGAAATACAAGCATTGCCACGGCCAGTTGGCCTGACAACCGGATCAGGTGGCAAGAAAAAAAGAGAGCGCAGAAATGCGCTCTCTTTTTTTTGCAAGTCGTTCAAACGGTTAGCGAAGCCAGCTGGACACGGCATCGCGCCCTTGCCCCTCGTTCCTCGAAGTTCCTCAGTCCCCGCCACCCGGTGGCCGCGTGCGATGGGGTTCGGCCTTGACCGTGATGTAACGGGGCTCCTCCGCATCGAGTTGCAACGCGGTCAGCTCACCACCCCACACGCAGCCGGTGTCGATCGCATACACCCCGAGGCCGGCAAAGCGACCCAGTGCGGACCAGTGGCCACAGACGATGCGCGTGTCCCGGCGGCGCATGCCTGGCACCGAGAACCATGGATACAAGCCGGGCTTCTGGGTGCCGGGAATGTCCTTGGCTTCGAAGTCGATCCGTCCGTTGACGTCGCAGTAACGCATCCGCGTCATCGTGTTGATGGTGGCGCGCTGCCGGTCCAGGCCCTGCAGACGGCTTGACCACACGGCAGGTCGATTGCCGAACAAGTTGCGCAGCAGGCGTGGATGACGTGGACTGGATAGTTCGCGTTCCACATCCTGGGCAGCGCGCATGGCTTGCCGCAGATTCCACATCGGCGCCAGACCGGCATGCACCATGGTCCAGTTGAGCTTTTCGTCGTGGTGCAGCAGCTTCTGCGAGCGCAGCCACTCGAACAGCACCGGAGCATCATCGGCGAAGAGCACTTCGCGCAACTCCGGGTTTACCCGGGCCTGCGCATCAGGACGTCGTTGCGCGATCGCCAGCAGGCTCAAATCGTGATTCCCCAGGGTGACCACGCTGGACTCGCGCAAGTCGTGGATCAGCCGCAGCGTTTCCAGCGACTGGCCGCCGCGGTTGACCAGGTCGCCGCAGAACCAGAGTTGGTCCTGCGCGGGATCAAAACGCAGTTTTTCGAGCAGGCGCTGAAGTTCGGGGTAGCAACCCTGCACGTCGCCAATCGCGTACGTAGCCATGTCAGAGCAGGGCCATCAGTGCAGCGTGCGCGGAATGGACAGGGTGAATGTCGGGATGGTCGCCTCGAATTCGGTGCCATCGTCGGCGAGCATCTGATAGCTGCCACCCATGATACCTACCGGAGTTTCCAGCACCGCGCCTGAGGTGTATTCGAAATTTTCACCAGGCCGCATCCAGGGCTGCTCACCGACGACGCCATCACCCCTCACTTCCTCCACCTTGCCATTGGCATCGGTGATCATCCAGTGACGGGTGAGCAGGCGCGCGGGCAACTTGCCGGCGTTGCGCAGCGTGATGGTGTAGGCGAAAACGTAGCGATTGTCACCGGGCTTCGATTGGTCGGGGACGAAGCGGGTTTCGACCTGCACGTCGATCGTGTAGGAAGATTTTTCAGTCATACAGGGATTGTAAGGCTTGCCGCCACGAATGGGGCGGCTCATTGTTACTCGCCTGCACGCGCCTGCGTGAGGCTGGTGCAGACCTTGGCCAGCCGAACGAAGTCCGCCGGTGCCAGCGTCTCGGCACGGGCCTTGGGGTCCACATCTGCGCGTCGGATGGCGTCACTGTCGAGCAGTTGCTTGAGCGCATTGGACAGCGTTTTTCGACGTTGCCCGAAGGCGGCCTTGACCACGGCATACACGTGACCTGGATCGGCATCGTGCAACTCGTGGGCTGCCAGCGGGATCAGTCGCACGACCGATGAGTGGACCTTCGGCGGTGGACGAAAGGCCTCGGGCGGCACGTCGAACAGCGGCTCCACGCGACAGGCGAGCTGGAGCATCACCGAAAGCCGCCCGTAGACCTTGCTGCCGGGCTCGGCGGCCATCCGGTCGACCACTTCCTTTTGCAGCATGAAGTGCATGTCCTGGATCGCCGCGGCATGTTCGACGCAATGGAACAGGATGGGGCTGGAGATGTAGTACGGCAGGTTGCCGGCAATGCGCAGCCGCGGCACGCCGTGGCTATGGGCAATGGCACTGAAGTCCACCTTGAGCACGTCCGCCTGGATGATGTTCAGTTCGCCTGCGGCAGCGGCTCGAGCCTTCAGTCCGGGGATCAGGTCGGTATCAAGCTCGACCGCGGTGAGCTTGCCCGCGGCGGCAAGCAGCGGCAGCGTGAGCGCTCCTTCACCGGGGCCGATTTCGAGGAGAAAATCTTCGGCTCGCGGCGCGATCGAGCTGACGATCCAGTCGATGTAACGACGATCGTGCAGGAAGTGCTGTCCAAAGCTTTTTTTTGGGCGTGCGTTCATAGGGGCGGCAAAGAGTGGATGGGAGTGAGGAGTGAGTAGCGGCCGTGATGGTTCACTCGTTGCTCACTCCCGGTGACTCGTTTCGGCGTTGCACCAGTGCCAGCGCCATCCTGGCTGCGGCAATCAGGCTGGCCGGGTCGGCTTCGCCGCTGCCGGCCAGGTCCAGTGCGGTGCCATGGTCCACCGAGGTGCGGATGAACGGCAGGCCGAGGGTCAGGTTCACGGTGCGATCGAATGCCTCGCTCTTCAGCACGGGCAGCGCCTGATCGTGGTACATCGCCAGCACGGCGTCGTAGTGAACGCGTTGCGATGGCACGAAAGCGGTGTCGGCTGGCAGTGGGCCAAGCAGATGCATGCCCTCGCGGCGCAGCGCCTCGAGCACCGGAATCACGGTATCCAGTTCTTCACGACCCAGATGGCCACCTTCACCCGCGTGCGGGTTGATGCCGAGTACCGCAATGCGCGGTTCGTTCAGGCCAAACTTGGCGCGAAGCTCGCGGTGAACAATGCGCAGCGAGCGTTCGAGCAGTACTGGTGTGATGGCGGCCGAGACAGCCGCGAGCGGCAGATGGGTGGTAGCCAGCGCCACGCGAAGCTCCGGACTGGCCAGCATCATCACCACGTCGGAGTCGGCGTGCTCAGCGAAAAATTCGGTGTGCCCGCTGAAGCGTATGCCGGCATCGTTGATCGAGGACTTCTGCAGCGGCGCCGTCACGATGGCGTCGTAGCGGCCTGCCAGGCAGCCATCGGCCGCTTCGGTCAGGGTGGCAAGCACATGCTGTGCATTGCGTGGATCGGGTCGGCCAGGAACTTCCTCGACAACCAGCGGGACATGACGGATGCGCAGCGTACCGGGGCGACGCTGGTCGGTTGCGCTGCCATCATCGTCAATCAGCTTAATGCAAAGTCCACATCGTGCGGCAGCGCGCTTGAGCAAGTCCCGGTCGCTGACCGCAACAAGACTGGCCGTCACGGAGGTGGCGGCCAGCTTGATCAACAGTTCCGGGCCAACGCCGGCCGGCTCACCAGCGGTGACCGCGAGCCGGGGCAGCGGCATCGTATTCAACCGGCGTGGGGCGGGGCGCCGGCGCCAGCCTGGTCATCTGCGCCGCGCAGGGCGGGCACCAGGATGTTGATGTAGGCACCGGAACGCATGTCGCGCAGGTAGTCGTCATAAACCTGGTCGGCCTTGCGGTTGCCGATCGCCTGGCGGGCCTGTTCGCGCTTGAGTTGCACGGTCTGGTCGCTCTGACGGGTACCGAGGCGCTGCAGGATATGCCAGCCGGCGGGGCTCTGGAATGGCGGTGAAACCTGACCGTCCTTCAACTGGTTCAGTTGCGCACCAAACGTGGTACCCCAGGCATCCTGCTGGAACCAGCCCATGTCGCCGCCGATGTTGGCGGTGGTGTCGTCCTTGGAATATTCCTTGGCCAGGGCCGCAAAGTCTTCGTGCTTGTTGACGATGCGGTTGTAGAGATCCTTCGCCTGCTGCTCGGCCTGCGTTGCGGAGACGAGGTCGCTGGGCTTGATCAGGATCTGACGCGCATGGAACTCGGTGACCATGGTGCGATCATTCTTGCGTTCGCCGATCAATTTGAGGATGTGGAAGCCAGTCGGACCACGCAGCGCCGAGCTGACCTCGCCGGGCTTCATGGATTCGACGGTAGAGGCGAAGGCGGCCGGGATCTCGTCCATCTTGCGCCAGCCAAGGTCACCACCGTCCAGCGCGTCCGGTGCATCGGAAAAGCGGATCGCGGCAGCGTTGAAATCCATGCCGCCCCTGATCGCCGCAATCGCCTGTTCGGCCTTGGCCTGTGCAGCCTGGATGGCAGCGGCATCGGCACCGCCGGGGATGCTGATCTGGATATGTCCGAGATGAATCTCCCCGGATTTGTAGGTCGGGCTGCTGAGCAGATTGTCGATCTCGCCGTCGGTTACCGCGACCGAACTTTGCACCACGCTCTGGTGCAGGCGCTGAACGGTGATCTGGTCAGCCAATTGCTGTCGGAACGCGGCAAAGCTGGACCCGCTCTGTTCCACCGCCGCGCGAAGCTGGTCCGGAGTGAGCTTGTTCTGCTGAGCCACACCGGCCACCGCCTGGTCGATATCGGCGCTGGAAACGGTGATGCCCTGGTCCTGGGCCTTCTGGATCTGCAGGCGCATCAGGATCAGGCGGTTCAGCACCTGCTGCTGCAGCACATTCATCGGCGGCAGCTGGTCGGTGTGACTGGCGTACTGCTGCTGGACTGCGTGCACGGCGTCGTCAAGGTCACTCTGCAGGATGACGTCGTCGTTGACGACGGCCACGATGCGATCCAGCGGCTGGCTTGCGGCGGCGCCGGGTGTCAACAACTGGGCATGGACGGGGAGCATGATCGCGAGTGCGAACAGGAAAGACGCAATGAGTTGCTTCATCAGTGGAAAGCCTGGGTCGCCGGGGCGATTACGTTTATTGATAGCCGAGAATATCATGGCGCAGCAGTGGATCGATTTGGCCGCCCGATGAGCCGAGCCCCTTGAAGACCACTTCGAACATGATCGCGTTGTCACGTTTGTTGCTATTGCTGCCGGTGGGAAGCGGTACCGTACCGAAATACGCCTGGTTCACGTAATTGCGATCAACCAGACGCAGCGTCACGCAACAACTGTCGTATTCGACGCCAGCCATCGCCTCGATGTTGCCGGTTGGCGTTGTGCTGCCCGCGACCGGCTTGGCGTACGTCCACGCGCCGACCAGGCGCCAACGGTCGGACACCGGGTAGACAGCGGATGCGCTGTATTGTTCCAGCAGTCCGCGCCGAAAGTAGTACGAGAAATTCAGCACGCCATCGATGCCCAGTCGGCGCTGCAATTGCAGCGTGGCCAGGTCGGTCTGGCGCGCGTTCGGGTCCCACTGGTACGAACTGCTCAGCTTCCACTTGTCGTCAAGCAGGATGTCCAGCTGGGCGACATAGGCTGAGTGCACCCAGTTGGTGCCTGGCCTCACGGTGTTCTGCCCGTTCGGCAGTTGCACCCGTTGCGGGTCGAAGTAGTGGATCTGGCCGAGGCTGGCGGATATGCGCTCCACACCATCGTCGTCCAGCAACCGGGTGGTCACGGCGGCGGTGAGGTTGTTGGCGTTCATCTGACGGTCCGAGCCGGAGAACTGGTTCGGCGAGAACAGTTGCCAGTAGTCGAACGACATCAGGCTGGTATCGAACAGCGGCAGGTTGTTCTGGTTGCGATACGGCACGTACAGGTAGTACAGCCGCGGCTCCAGCGTCTGCGTGTAGTTGTCGCCGAACAGCGACGTGCTGCGATCGAAGACCAGGCCGCTGTCGATGCTGGCGACTGGCACCGAGCGGCTCGGCGACTGCTGGTTGAACGGGCTGGTCGCGCCACCTGTGAGCAGGCCGGAGTAGCCGTAATCCTGGTAGTCGCCGCTGAGCTGGTAGGCGGTATAGCGATAGGCCAGCTTGGGCTTCACGAACCAGGCGGGGCTGCCGAAATCGGCGGTGATATATGGGTAAAGATCTTCGCGCTGACCTTCGATGTAGCCATTCTTGCTGAACGATACCGCCGAAGCATCGACACCGGTTTCGAGCCAGCGCGACAGCGGCAGATCCATGCTGAAGCGCGCATAGGGCAGTTGCTGGTACGGCAGCGATGAATCCGTCGCAAACGGATTGGTGTTCTGGTAGATGGTGCCGCCGATAGAGGCGTTCCACCACTTGCCGCTGGTCATGATCGCGGCGCTGGATGCCAGCGAATAGACCACGGTATGCGACAGCCCATTGCCGTAGTCGTAGATGTAGCTGCTGTCCGAGACGTGGTTGTATGAGCCGACAAACTGCCAGCCATCCCACAACCTGGTCTGGTCGGTCGCGGCGATCAGGTAGCGTGAGGTGCCCTGGGTCACTGCCAGGCCATCATTGCTGCCGTGATCGTTTGGCACATATTCCGCATTGATCTGGCCTTTGCTGCCGGCCGTCAGGTAACGGAACTCGCTGGCCAGCATGATGCCGCGGTCGGTGTAGATGCGCGGATCGAGGGTCGCGTCGTAGTTGGGCGCCAGGTTGAGGTAGTACGGTGTGCTCAACTCGAAGCCGGCGCGGCTGCTGCGTCCAAAACTCGGGTACAGAAAGCCGGTCTTGCGCCGGTGATCGATCGGGAAACTGAAGTAGGGCAGGTACATAAACGGCACATGGCCGATGCGCATGGTGGCGTTGCGCGCCACGCCGACCCCGCTTTCCTTGTTGATGGTGATCGACTTGCCGCGAAACTCCCACACGTGAGCGCCGACATCGCAGGTCGAATAGGTCGCCTGCGAATAGACGCTGTGCTGTGCGTCCAGCATCTGCCCCTGCTTGGCGACGCCATTGCCGCGCGCTTCCAGCATCTGGTAACGGACGTTGTCGGCGATGCCGCGGCTGGCCTGCGTATTGCCACGCATATGGGTGCCGGCGATGAGTTCACCGGCTTCCTGGTAGCGCACGTTGCCGCGCGCGTCATAGTCGGTGGTGACGCTGTTGTAGTCGGCGGTGTCGGCCTGCAACTGCTGGTCGGCGCGCTGCATGATCACGTTGCCCGACAGGTGGTAGACCGTCCGGTTGGAGCTGTCCACATGCTGCGCGTTGACATGGGACGGGCTGGTGTCGCGCAGGCTGGCGTCCTTGCTCAGGGTCGGGTCGTAGAACTCGAGCAGGGCATTTGGACGGCACATGGCGAAGTTGTACGGGCGTGGCGTGCAGCTGAACGAGCCCAGCGGGCACACTGTTTCGGACCCATCCAGTGACGACTTGGGGCGGTTCTGGCCACCTTTGCCATCGGCCTGGCCACCAATCAGGGCAAGGGCGGTGGCAATGGCCAGAAGGCGGCGCAGGGGGGGCTTGGACGTCACTATGGAAATCTGCCGGCTTTGAAGGCTGGTTAAGCTAGCAGAAAGCCCATCATGAAGGCAGACGCAGCGTGATCGGGTGCGCCGGAATTCAGTATTGAGCGAGTCAGCGAGGTGTGAAGCCCTCTGCATCGGCTGGCGGGAGCAAGGTGGCGACAGGGCGCGGCAGTCCGGTCCCTCCGCGTCGGTAAATCGACGCTCTCAGCCCACCAGCGCGCCGACATGCGCGCTGGCGCTGGCGGCCAGTGCGGCCAGGTCATAGCCGCCCTCCAGCGTGGAAACGACGCGCCCGTGGGCGTGCCGATGGGCCAGGGTTACCAGCCGCTCGGTGACCCAGCTGTAGTCTTCCTGGCCCAGCCGGATGTCGGCCAGGGGGTCGTTGCGGTGCGCATCGAAGCCCGCCGAGATCAATACGAGTTGCGGTTTGAATGCATGTATCCGCGGCAACAGCAGGCCGTCCCACAGCTCGCGAAACTCATGCGAGCCGGCGCCGGGCGAGAGCGTGCCGTTGAAAATATTGCCCACACCGTGCTCGTCTTCAGCACCCGACTCGGGGTAAAGCGGCGACTGGTGACTGGAGACGAACAGCACTCGTGGATCATGCTCGAAGATCGCCTGGGTGCCGTTGCCGTGGTGCACGTCGAAGTCCGCAATGGCTACGCGCTTCAGCCCATGCGCGGCGAGGGCGTGTGCAGCGGCCACGGCGATGTTGTTGAACAGGCAGAAACCCATCGCCTGGTCGCGCGTGGCGTGATGGCCGGGTGGGCGCACGGCGCAGAAGGCGTGCGCCGTCGCGCCGGACATCACCGCATCCACCGCGGCCACGGTGGCGCCTGCTGCACGCAACGCGGCCTCGACCGAGCCAACCGACATCAAGGTGTCCTCGTCCAGACTGAACGTACCCTCGGGCGGTTCGCCGGCCAGGATGCGCTCAAGGTGCTCGACGCTGTGTACGCGCAGCAATTGCTCGCGTGTCGCCCGCGGCGCGTCGATCCGGTCCAGTGCCGCGTGTCGATCGTGATCCAGTGCCTGCAATACGGCGCGCAGGCGTGCCGGGCGCTCGGCGTGTCCCGGGCCGGGATCGTGCTGCAGACAGGCAGGGTGGGTATAAAGCCGCAGCATGCTGCTGACTAGACGCCGGGCTCGGGTTTGCGGCGACGCTCGTGCTGCCACAGCACTTCGCCATGGCCGCTGGCACGGGCCAACACGCGCGAAATCACGAACAGCAGGTCGGACAGGCGGTTGAGATAACGCTGCGGCTGGCCGCGGATATCCTCCACCCGAGCCAGCGCAATCACCTCGCGCTCGGCACGCCGGCATATGGTTCGCGCCAGATGGCCACAGGCCGCGGCCATGCCGCCACCGGGCAGGATGAATTCCTTCAGCGGCGGCAGCGCTTCGTTGAGCCGATCGAGAATCACTTCAAGCCGCTCGATATCGCTGTCTTCGACCATCGCCATGCCGGGAATGCACAGCTCGCCACCGAGGTCGAACAGGTCGTGCTGCACCTGGTTCAAGGCCTCGCGCACCTCGTCGGTGACGCCCTCGGCTGCCAGCACCATGCCGATGCTGCTGTTGAGCTCGTCCACCGTGCCATAGGCGCTGACCCGCAGCGAGTCCTTGCCGACGCGCGAACCGTCGCCAAGGCCGGTGCTGCCGTCGTCACCCGTGCGGGTGTAGATTTTGGAGAGGCGGTTGCCCATGCTGCTGGCTCAGTGGTTCAGGCCGGGCTGTGCGGACGCGCGCAGCGAACGGGCCACCAGGGTGGCGATCACATGCACGGCTGCACCGAGGCCGACATACAGCGCCGTGGTGGCGAGAAAGGGCAGGTACCAGTCGCCCAGATTCACGAACCAGCTGGCGAAGCTGCGCGGCAGCGGCACGCTGGCGCTGAGCCAGTAGAAACTGCCGTTGGAGATCAGATAGCAACCTGTTTCACTGACCATCAGCGCGGCCGCCGCCAGGCCCAGAGTCGACAGGCGCAGGCCGAACTGGCGCTTTGCCACCCAGCTGCCACCCAGCCACAGCACAGCGAAATACGCCGGCATCGACCAGTACGCCGGCGACACGCAGTAGTGGCTCCAGAAATCCATGCCCTGACCGGTAATCACGAAGAAATCGACCAGCACCGCTTCGGCGATCAGCAGCGGAAAGGCCCAGCGGGCGGAGCCGCGTAGCCAGAACCCGGCGAGGAAGAACACACCCCACGAGGCGTCGGGCAAGGCGTCGAAGTGATGCAGGCGGGTGGCTGCCATCACCAGGGCAAGCATCAGGAAGATGCCCAGGCGTTGGGTCTGCGTATGGGCCATGTGGAGCTCCGTTCAGGCGTCTGGATAGTCCACTAGTCTAGCCGAATGACCCGGTCGAATGGTCTGCGAATGCGTTGCGGGCCACCCGGGCGCAGCGCGTATCATTCCGGCATGAATGCCACGACACCCTCCACCACCTCTCGTGAGTCCGGCGTGCTGATCATTGGCGGTGGCCTGGTCGGCGCCAGCCTGGCCATTGCACTGGATGCCGCCGGCCTGGCCGTGACCCTGGTGGAAACCGCCGCGCCACGGACCGATGCCCAGCCCAGTTACGACGAGCGCAACCTCGCTCTGGCCCGTGCCAGCGTCAATGGGCTCGAGGCGATCGGCGTGTGGCGCCATGCCTGTGCCGGCGCCACGCCGATCCGCCACATCCATGTCAGCCGCGCCGGTGAATTCGGCAGTGCCCGTGTTGATGCAGACAGGCATGGGGTCGACGCGCTGGGCTGGACCCTGCCGGCGCGCGAACTCGGTGCCGCCCTGCTGCGACGGCTCGACGAGTGCACCCGTCTGACCCGTCTGGCGCCTGCCACGCTGGTGGCGCTGGAGCCGCTGGCCGGCGGCTGGCGCGCGCAGGTGCAGACCGCCGAAGGTACGTGTTCCATCGATACGCCCTTGCTGGTCGGCGCCGACGGCAGCGAGTCGCTGGTCCGCAGCCGGCTCGGCATCGAGGCGCAGCGGCATGATTACCAGCAGACGCTGTTCGTCTGCACGGTGACGCCCGGGCGCGATCACGCTCATCGCGCCTACGAGCGCTTCAGCGATGAGGGTCCGATCGCCTTGCTGCCGTTGGCCGAGCGGCGCTGTGGTCTGGTGCTCACCGTGGCCACAGATCAGGCGGCGGCCGTGGCAGCGCTGGACGATGACAACTATATCGCGCTGGCCCAGCAACGATTTGGCTGGCGGCTGGGCAAGCTCAGCCGGCCCGGCAAGCGGCATCCTTACGCGATCCAGCGCATCGCGGCATCGCAGTTGACTGCTCCGCGTGCCGTCCTGGTCGGGAATGCGGCGCAAACCGTGCATCCGATCGGCGCGCAAGGCTTCAACCTGGGTCTGCGTGACGCACTGACCCTGGCCGAACTGGTCGCCAGGGCAGCTGATCCCGGCGCGCCGGAGTTGTTGCAGCGCTATGCCGAACGGCGAGCGCCCGATCGCGACGGCACGATGCTGATGAGCCACGGCCTGGTGCGGCTGGCCTGCCTGCCGCAGCCCTTGCTGGCGCCGCTGCGATCACTGGCCTTGCTGGCCTGCGACCGCGTGCCGCCACTGCAACGCGCCCTCGCTCGCCGCGGCATGGGCTTCCGCGGCGAGCCACCGCTGGCGGTGCTGGAGCGTCTGCCATGAGCGTGCCGGTTTCAGAATCCTCGGCGCGGCGCCGTGCGCCGGCGCTGGATATCGCCGTGGTCGGTGGCGGCATGGTCGGCGCCGCCACGGCGCTGGTGCTGGCGCGCGCCGGCTTCAGCACGGCACTGCTGGAGGCGCACGCCCCGACACCGTGGAGCACTGATGCGGAGGTGGATCTTCGCGTGGTCGGGCTGGCTCCCTCGTCGGTGGTCTTGCTGGGTGAGCTTGGCGTTTGGCCGTCCATACGGGCAGCGCGGGTCGGGCCGTATACCCACATGCACGTGTGGGATGCCGAGAGCGGCGCGGCGATCGATTTCGACGCGGCCAGCGAGGGGCGCGACCGGCTCGGCTACATCGTCGAGAACAACCTCGTGCAGTGGATGCTGTGGCAGCAGTTGCAGGCCGCAGGCGGCAGCTCCAATCCATCCGGCCGCAGCACGGGCACAGCCTTGGGCGGCGTTCGCTGCCTGTGTCCGGCTGTCGTGACGGGTTTTGAAGCGCGCGAGGATCGCATCCAGCTGCAGCTTGCCGATGGCGGACTGCTCTCGGCCAGTTTGCTGGTGGCCGCTGACGGCGCTTCCTCGCCGCTGCGCCAACTCGCTGGTATCGGCACGCAGGGGCGCGACTATGCCCAGCGCGCGGTAGTCGCGCATCTGTCGACCGAGCTCCCGCATCAGCACACCGCATGGCAGCGATTCCTGCACCGCGGTCCGCTGGCGTTGCTGCCGCTGGCTGATGGCCGCAGTTCGCTGGTGTGGTCGTTGCCGGAGGCCGAGGCGCAACGCGTGCTGGCGTTGGACGAGCAGGCCTTTGCCGGGGAAGTGGGCGTGGCCAGTGATTTCAGGCTTGGCCGGATCACCGCCGTCAGTGCCCGTGCCGGGTTCCCGCTGCGATTGAAACTGGCCGATCGCTACCAGGCTGAACGCATGGTCCTGCTCGGTGACGCGGCGCATGCCGTGCATCCGCTGGCTGGACAGGGCGTCAACCTGGGCTTGCGCGATGTGGTCGAGTTGCGCGACACCTTGCTGGCGGCGCGTATGGCAGGTCGCGATATCGGCGCCAGCCACGTATTGCGCCGTTACGCCAGGCGTCGACGCAGCGCCGACACCCTGGATGCACTTGGTTTCGATGCGCTGGCACGCGTTTACGCCTTGCAGTCACCGGCGCTGGTGGCTGCGCGCGGACTGGGCATGCATTTGCTGGACAAATTTGCGCCACTGAAGCGCCGCTTGTCGGATCACGCTGCGGGACGATGAATTTCAACGTCACGAATGCCGCGCAAGCGGTTTGCGGATCAATCAGTTTTTCCCATGTGAGGGTGCCACTCATGCGATTCGCGCGACTGTGCTGTCTGCTCTTGCTCGTGGGTTCCAGCTTTGCTGCTCGGGCAAGCATGGTGCATCGGCCGGTCGAATGGACCCAGGACGGTACCCGCTTCCACAGCGTGCTGGTTTACGACGACGCCAGCGCGACAAAGCGGCCGGGGCTGGTGATGGTGCCGAACTGGTATGGAATCAACCAGGCGGCGGTGAAGAAGGCCGAGATGATCGCGGGCAAGGACTACGTGATCCTGCTCACCGACATGTACGGCGCCAGCGTGCGGCCGCAGCCGGGCAACGCTGATCAGGCGAAGGCGGCGGTGAAGCCGCTGTACGCTGATCGCGAGCTGATGCGCCGGCGTGTCAACGTCGCCCTGGCCCAGCTCAAGGCACAGGCAGGCACCGCGCCGATCGATCTGTCGAAGCTGGCGGCGATCGGTTTCTGCTTTGGTGGCTCGGCCGTACTCGACCTGGCCCGCAGTGGCGCCGATGTGGCTGCGGTCGTCTCATTCCATGGCGGACTGGATACCGATAATCCGGCGCTGGCGAAACACATCAAGGCACGCGTGCTGGCGATGAACGGTGCCGACGACCAGGGCACCATGCCGGATGCGGGGAAATTTCTGGACGAGATGCGCGGCAGCCCGTCCGAGTGGCAATTCGTGGTGATCGATCATGCCGTGCACTGTTTCACCGAGGTGGGCGAGAATTCCCCCGGCTGTCGCTACGATGCGGGTGCCGCCGCACGCAGCTACCGGCTGATGCATGACTGGCTTGACCATGCTTTCGCTGGCACGCCCTGATCCAATGCCGGGCGAAAGTGACGGCTGGTTCGGGCTCGGCGGTCAGCTCAGCGAGGGCAGCACAGCGCCATCGCGGAACAGACAGGTTCGATTGCGGCCTTGCTGTTTGGCCGCATAGAGCGCCTTGTCGGCGGCATTGACCAGCGCGCCGGGGTCGGACATGCCGGCCTCCCTGGCGGCAAGTCCGATGCTGATGGTCACGGTGACCTCCGCTTTCTCGACGCGGATCTTCAGGCCGGCCACCTTCTGGCGCAATCGCTCGGCGGCATGCAGCGAGGCTTCCAGGTTGCTGCCGCGGCAAAGCACGAAAAATTCCTCACCGCCCATGCGGCACACCGAATCTTCCTTGCGAGCGGAAGCACGAATGACGGCGGCGACGTCGATCAGCACCTGGTCACCAGCGGCGTGGCCCCAGGTATCGTTCACGTCCTTGAACGAGTCGATGTCGATCATCATCACCGTCACCGGATCGCTCGATCGCACCGAAGCGCCCCACGCCTGTAACAGAGAGTCCATGCCGGCACGGCGGTTTTGCAGGCCGGTGAGCAGGTCGGTCAGCGCGTAGCGTTCCAGCTTGCGATTGCTGATGGCCAGTTCGGCGGAAAACTGTTTCAGCTGGGCTCGATCCTGCTCCCAGTGGTTGAGCAGCTTCACGTATTGCATGGCCGCCGTCAGGCGGATCTGCAGCGTGCTGGCCAGCACGGGCGCGGTCAGGCAGTCGTTGATATGGCTGTCGAGCGTCTGTTGTGCCGCCGTCGCGTCGGGGCTGCTGAGCACCATCAGGTAAATGGATTGCCCCCAGGCGGTGGCGCGCAGCGCACGGCACAGCGCCCAGCCGTCCATCACCGGCATGTGAGCGTCGACCACCACGATCTGCGGCATCATCTGCAGCGCCATGGCCAGCCCCTGCTCCCCGTTTTCAGCCGATTGCACCTGCGGGCCAAGCAGGCCCTGCAGGGTTTCTCCCAGCACCACCCGCACGGCAGGGTCATGTGCTACCCACAGCACGCGAGGCTTGGCCGACGCCGGCTCGTTGGCGCCCGCCCTGGGCGAGCGGCTGACCAGCTCGGCGAAGGGCGGCAAGGTGGCGGCGGGCACTTTCAGCAAGCTGCTCCAGTCGCGCCAGCGCACGAGGATCTGGTCGACCAGCTCACCCGTCTGGTCGGCATCAAGGCCGATCTTTCCTCCGAGCAGCATCAATTCGGACGCCTTGCCGGCGCGATCGTCGGCCGCGGCCGATCCCAGGTCGGCGAGGCGCCGGGCCTGATAGAACAGATGTGTCAGCTTGTGCGGCCTGGAGCCGTCGGCAAACCCGGAGGCCTCGGGCGCCTCGTGGAAATGCACCGGCTCGGCCAGCGCCTTGGGGATGCCGCAGTCGGCCAGGATTAACCCGGTGAGTTGGTTGTGATCCACGTGCAGATGCTCGCGTTCGAGCTCCAGCATGTTGTCGCTGCGCATCTGCAGCAGCCGCGAATAGTCATCCGGATAGAGCGTGGCGAGGGCCAGGTGTCCGATACGCGCCATCAGGCCGCAGGCGAAAAGTTCGTCGGGGGAGGCGATCCGCGTGAGCTTGCCCAGCTCATGCATCGCCACCGCCATCAGCAGCGAATGTGACCAGAACGCCGCATAGTCAAAGCTTCTGCACGAGCCCTCGCGGTATTGGTCAACCAGCGAGAAGCCCATTGCCAGCTGCCGCACCGCTTCCAGGCCCAGGCGCATGATCGCGTCGGGAATGCTGGCGACCGGCCTGCCGGCCGAATGCGCCGCGTTGGCCATGTGCAGCAGCCGGCTGGAGGTGACCGGGTCGGTCTGCACCACCCGGGCGATCTCCTCAAGGCTGGCATCGTCGCGCTGGCAGATCTGCATGATCGCAAGCGCCACTCCCTTGGGGCTGGGCAGGCCGCCGTTGAGTCGCAGTTGTTCGATGGCTGTCATGCGTCCTTGTCCGATCGTTCGGCGACTTCAATGGGATAGCAGCCGTGGCGGAGCTGGGCCGTCCCGCGGTTGCCTGCCCTGAGCGGTGGCTGAATCATGCAGGTTTCACACCAAGAAATCATGTTTCGCCCGGCAGCACTTGTTTGAGCAATGCATGACCGTGTCGGCTGCCGTGACATCCAGGTCAGCGGCCACTTCTGATCAGACCCGCAACGCGCGCCCGTACCGGTGTACTTCGTCGACCAGGATCTTCACGTGCTCGGGGTCCACTTCCGGGGTGATGCCGTGACCGAGATTGAACACGTGGCCGGGATGGTTGCCGTAACTGTCCAGCACGATGCGCGCCTCCCGTCGGATCACCTCGGGGCTGGCGCGCAGAATCGCCGGGTCGAGGTTGCCCTGCAGGGCTACCCGACCACCGACGGCGGTGCGCGCGTCGGCCAGATCCATGGTCCAGTCCACGCCAAGACCAGCACAGCCGGTGTCGGCCAGCGCGGCAAGGTGTTGGCCTGCGCCCTTGGAGAACAGCACCACCGGCAGCTCGCGTGATGCCGGGTCGGCCTTCAGCGCGGCGACGATCTGCGCCATGCTGCGCAGCGAGAACTCGCGGAACGGGCCGGGGCCAAGCAAGCCGCCCCAGGTGTCGAAGATCATCAATGCCTGCGCACCTGCCGCGGCCTGGGCGATCAGGTAGGCGGTGACGGCTTGCGCCAGCGTGTCGAGCAACTGGTGGGCGAGTTTCGGTTCGTTCCAGCACATCGTCTTGAGCGTGGCGAAATCCTTCGAGCCCTGCCCCTCGACCATGTAGCAGGCCAGCGTCCACGGACTGCCGGAGAACCCGATCAGGGGCACGCGGCCGTGCAGCTCCTGGCGAATCAGGCGCACGGCGTCCATCACGTAACGCAGCTCGCCATCCATGTCGGGCACGGCAAGCTTGTCGATATCGGCCTTGCTGCGCAGTGGACGGGCGAATTGCGGACCCTCGCCCTGGGCGAACGACAGGCCCAGGTCCATCGCGTCGGGAATGGTGAGGATGTCGGAGAACAGAATCGCGGCATCAAGATCGAACCGTTCCAGCGGCTGCAGGGTCACTTCGCAGGCGAATTCAGGGTTCTGCGCCAGCCCCATGAAGCTGCCGGCACGCTCGCGGGTGGCGCGATATTCCGGCAGGTAGCGACCGGCCTGGCGCATCACCCAGATCGGCGTGGTGTCGGTGGGCTCGCGCCGCAGCGCACGCAGGAAGCGGTCGTTCTTCAGCACATCAGGCATCGTCATCAACTTTTGTGAGGGGGCCTCAGCGGCCGTAGGGGCCTTCCTGACCCTGTGCGAACATCACGCGAAAACCGCGCTTGAGCTGTGCGTCACGGGTCTTCTCAAACGCGGCGATCGCCTCGTCGCGTTCGAGAAACTGCTCGCGCTTCATGCTGGCGCGCCCGCCCTGGGTACCGGACTCGCGATACAGCGTCCAGCCGCCGAGCAGATCCTGCTCCAGCGTGATCTGGACATAGCGGGGTGCGTCGGTACTGCCGGGCACGGTTTGCAGATAGAGGCGCATGGATTCCAGGGTCGATGCGGCGAGAGTCGCCGCAAACATCCCATTCTAGGAGGCTGGCGCCCGGGTAGCGAGCGTCACGGACGAATGCGCATCAGTGCGCCGCGGCCGACGCCGCCGGTGAGCTGGCCGCTGGCCGACAGAACGGCACCAGCAGCAGCGCCACGATGAACAGCCAGGCCATCAGCCGGAACACGTCGTTGAATGCCAGGGTCAGCGCGTTGCGCGCCACCACATGAGCGATTTCAGCCTGTGCCATCAGCAGCGCATGTGCCGAGTCGCTGGTGACCGTACCGATGCGTGCCGCCAGCGCAGCCACTGTATCCGGTGCCGAGCGTCCGGCTTCGCCCAGGCTTTCGCCGAGCCGTGCGGCATGGATGCGGGTCTGATCCTGCAGCCAGGTGTTGACCACGGCAATGCCGATGGCGCCACCGAGATTGCGCATCAGGTTGAACAGGCCGGAGGCGTAGCGCAGCTCCGCCATCGCGAAACCGCCCAACGCCATGGTCACGCTGGGCACGATGCACAGCATGATCGCGAAGCCGCGCAGCATCTGCGGCGCGAGCAGGGCCGCAAAGCCCCACTCGGGCGTCATGGTCGAGGACAGCCACAGGCTGGCGGCGAACAGCGGCAGGCCGGCGGCGATCATCCAGCGGGGATCGACCTTCTGCGAGAGCCTTGCGGCGACCACCACGCTGGCAATCTGCGCGATGCCGGTGACGAAAACGGTGGTGCCGATCTGCAGGCTGTTGTAGTCGCGCACGCGGCCGAGAAACACCGGGATCAGATAGGTCGCCGAATAGAGTCCGAAGCCGATTACCAGGCTGAACAGGCAGGCGAACGCAAACGTCGCGTGGCGGAACGGCGATAGCTTGACCACTGGCGTGCTCGAGCGAAACGAGCGCTCGAGGAACAGCGCAAAGCCCACGCACGACAACCATGCTGCGGTGACGATGGTCGGGTCGCCGAACCAATCGTGGCGCGGGCCTTCCTCCAGCACGTATTCCAGGCCGCCCAGGAATACCGCCATCGCCCCCAGGTGCACGTAGTCGATGCGTTTCAGCATGGACAGGTTGGGCGCATCCACTTTCACGAACAGGACGGAGAGCACGGTCACCGCGATACCCGGCACGATGTTGATGTAGAAGATCGAGCGCCAGCCGATCGCGTCGGTGAGCCAGCCGCCCACGGTCGGGCCGAGGGTGGGCGCCAGCACCGAGATCATGCCGAGGATGGCGGGGATCATCGCCCGCTGCTTGCCGCTGAACAGGGTGAAACCGGTGGCGAACACGGTGGGCACCATCGCGCCGCCGACGAAGCCCTGGATGACCCGGAAGGCGGTCATCGAGTGGATGTCCCAGGCCAAGCCGCACAGTGCGCTGGCCAGGGTGAACAGCCCGGCCGACAGCGCGAACAGCCACCGCGTCGACAGCGCCTGCGCCAGGAACGCGGCGAACGGGATCATCACCAGTTCGGCCATCAGGTAACCGGTCTGCACCCAGCTGATCTCGTCCGGCCCGGCCGACAGGCCGGCCTGCACGTCGTTGAGCGAGGCGGCCACGATCTGGATGTCGATCAGTGCCATGAACTGGCCGAAGGCCATGATCCCGAAGATCAGGTATTTGCGCGGCAACGGCAGTTCGGCGGGCACGATGGGGATGTGGCGAAGGGTGGCGACGGCGGTGTTCACGCAAGCCTCTTGCATCGGCGGAAATTTTAAGTATGATGAGAATCATACAAAGAAGGGCAAAAGTCCATGCGTTACGACGCCGAGCACAAACAGAAGACCCGCGCCAAGGTGCTGCAGGTGGCCGCACGGGCCATTCGCGCCGAAGGCCCCGAGCGGGTCGGCGTGGCTGGCGTGATGGCCGAGGCGGGGCTGACCCACGGTGGTTTCTACGCCCACTTCAAATCCAAGGACGAGCTGATTGCCGCCGCGATCGGCACCATGTTCGACGAGTCGCGCGCACGGGTCGTGCGTGAAACCGAAGGGCGCAGCCCGGCCGAGGGCTTGCTCGCCTACATCGAGTTCTACCTGTCCACGAAACATCGCGATGCACGTGGTGGTGGTTGCCCGATCGCGGCACTGGCTTCCGACCTGCCACGGCTGGCGGAGCCGTCGCGCGAGGCATTCGCCAGCGGGGTACGGCGGCTGGCCGAGGCTCTGGCGGACAAGCTCGAGTCGCTTGGTCACAGCAACGCGAAAGAGGAGGGAAGTTCGATGGTCGCCGAATTGGTCGGTGCGCTGTCGCTGGCCCGGGTCGAGCCCGATCGCGAGCGTTCGGACGCGATCCTGGCTGCTTCCAGAGCGCAGCTGATCCGGCGTCTCGGCCTGGAGGACAAGGCATGAGCATGGTCAGTGACATCGGCGCCGGCCTCGCGGGACGAGCGCAGCTCGAAGCCTTCATGGAGCAAGGCCAGCGTCCGGGTATTGGTGATGCGTTGGATTTCGACCTGGTCGAGGTGGGCGACGGCCTTGCCGTATTCGCCGGCGAACCGGGGCCGCACACTTTCAATCCGATGGGCATGGTGCATGGCGGCTGGTTCGCCACCTTGCTCGACTCGGCCTGCGGCTGCGCGGTGCATTCCAAACTGACTGCCGAGCAGGCTTATACGACCCTCGAGCTGAAAGTGGCCTTCCACAAGGCACTGACCGCGCAGAGCGGACGCGTGCGCGCCGAAGGCCGTGTGCTCTCGATCGGCCGCCGCGTGCCGTTCGCCGAAGCCCGTCTCGTCGATGCTGCAGGCAAGCTCCATGCGTCGGCCACATCGACCTTGCTGGTGATGCAGAAATGAGCGCCGACGGTACCGTCATCCCCGTTGTTCCCGAGGTCGCGGCCATGCCTCGCCCGCCGCTGTCGCGGCGCCCGCTGGTGGCTGGCGCCGTGGCCGTCGTGATCGCGCTGGCCGGCGCGGTGTACATCGCCTCGCCCAAGCGCAGCGTGTCCACCGACAACGCCTATCTGCAGGCTGACAGTTCGGTGGTGGCGCCCAAGGTACGCGGGCTGGTGGCCGACGTGCTGGTCAGGCACGATCAGGCCGTACACCGCGGCGACCCGCTGGTGCGCATCGATCCGGAAGAGTTCGATGCAAGAGTCGCGGCTGCGGCTGCCTCGCTGCAGAATGCGAGGGCTTCGGTCGAGGCGGCGCAGGCGGCGCTGGTGGCGCTGGATGCGGAAGAGCAACTCGCGAGCTCGAACATGCGCGCGGCGCGGACATCGATCCTCTCCTCTGATGCCGAGCAGAATCAGGCCGAAGCCGATCGTCGCCGCTACGATGCCTTGATCGCCAGCGGTGCCGTGGCGCGCAGCGCGGCCGAGCATTTTCGCACCGCGGCGGTGACCGCGCAGGCGAATGCGCAGCACAGCCGCGCCGAATTTGCGGTGAGCCGTGACGCCGCTTCGGTGACGCACGCCAAGCGGCTCACGCTGCAGGCCAACCTGGCCCAGGCCGAGGCGTCGGTGGCCAGCGCCAGGGCCACCCTCGATCTGGCGCATCAGGATCAGACGAACACGATCGTGCGTGCGCCGATCGACGGCGTGGTCGGCGACCGGCAGGTCGAGCCGGGCGACTACGTGCAACCGGGCAGCCGCTTGCTGACCGTGGTACCGCTGGACGCGCTGTACGTCATCGCCAATTTCAAGGAAACCCAGACCGCGCGGATGGTGGTCGGGCAGCGCGCCGATGTCGAAGTCGATGCCTTGCCTGGCCAGACGCTCAAGGGCAGGGTGGAGAGCTTCGCCCCCGGCTCCGGCTCGCAGTTTTCGTTGCTGCCGTTCGAGCCGGGCACCGGCAACTTCACCAAGATCGTGCAGCGCGTACCCGTGCGCATCCGCTTCGACCCCGAGCAGGCGGCACTGGCGCGGCTGCGTCCCGGCTTGTCGAGCACGGTTACCGTGCGACTGAGCAGCGGGACCGTACGCGAAGTTTCACGCTGAGTACATCGATTTCCCGCGATGCGGAATGGTCCGCGTCGCATGGCCGGGCAGCACAGCAACGGCGCTGCGCCCGGCTTCTCCTCCGCCATGCGAACCAGGCAACTCTCATGAAAATCAAAGGCAGTACCGCACTCGTCACGGGTGCCAATCGCGGACTCGGCCTGGCTTACGCCAAGGCGCTGCTGGCCGCAGGTGCAAAGAAGGTCTACGCCGGCGCACGTGATCCATCGACCGTGACGCTCGCAGGCGTGGTGCCGGTGAAGCTCGATGTGAACGACCCCGCTGATGTCGCCGCGGCCGCGGCGCAATACGGCGACGTGGATCTGGTCATCAACAATGCCGGCGTGATTGCGAGCGAGCCGCTCCTCGGCGCGAAGGGTGCGCATGCCCTGCGCGCGGCGATGGAGACAAATCTCTACGGCATGCTGGCAGTAAGCCAGGCATTTGCCTCGGTACTGGCGAAGAACGGCGGCGGCGCGCTGGTCAACATGCTGTCCGCGCTGAGCTGGGCAAGCCTGCCGGGCTCAAGTGCGTATTCGGTGAGCAAGGCAGCTGCCTGGGCGCTCAGCAATGGCCTGCGCAATGAGCTGCACGGGCAGGGCACCCAGGTAGTCAGCGTGCATGCGGGCTATATCGACACCGACATGGTGAAGGATGTTGACAGCCCGAAATCACGGCCGGAAGACATCGCCGCGGCCGTGATCGCAGGCATCGAGGCGGGCGACACCGAGGTGCTGTCGGACGAGACCTCCAGGCGGGTGAAGCAGGGCTTCGCCGGTTCGATGTACCTGAAAACCCACGGCAGCTGAGCGGGTCACTTTTCAATGCGGTAATTGAGGCTGGCGCGGCTGAACTCGGTGGCTTGCTGCGCCTCGAAATTCCAGCGCCGGCTCAATCGGTAACGCAGGGTCACCACTTCGCCGGGCTCGAACAGGCCTACGCCATAGCTGAGATAAAGCCGCGGCGAGAGGTACTTGCCGACGGTAAACGCCGAGCTGCCACCGAGCGCCTCGTTGCTGGAGACGCCGATATCGTCGATGCCCAGTTTGGAGCCGATGCTCTTTGCCAGCAGGTCGCCGGTGGCCGAACCCAGCGCCTGCGCCGCAGCGCTGACCATGCTGCCCTCACCACCCTTGACCTCGGACAGCGGCTTGCCGGTGATCAGGTAGGACAACGCGTCGGACTGCTCCATCACCGGGTTGGAAAACACGGTGAGGAGCGGCCGTTGCGCGGTGCCGGCGATATACAGGCCCACTTCCTGGCCCTCGTCGATGGTGGCGTTCGGATTGAGCTTGCGGATCGCGCGGATGTTCAGCCCCGGGTTGTCGATCGGGGTGCTGGCGAACAGCAGCTGGCCACGCTGGATCTGCAGGTTCTGGCCGTAGGCGCGGTAGGTGCCATCCACGGCAAGCTGACCCTGGGCGGTGGTGTTGCGGCCGGGTTGCTCGCTCACCGTCAGCATGCCGCTGACGTGACCATTGAGACCCATGCCGATGACATGGGTCTTGTGACCGATATCGACCTTGACCAGGGCGCTGATCGGCAGCCGGCTGGCTACTTCCTGCTGCTTCTCGTCGACCACCACCACATCGGCCGAGGCCTTGGTGGCACCAGCGCCGGGGAGCTTCTCCACGTTCACGTCGGCGCTGTCGATGGTGAGGCTGCCGCCGATGCGGATGCCCTTGGCATCCTGCTGCACGGTGAGGTCGGGCGAAACCACCACCCGCGCGGCAGGGATATCTGCCGCGGTGAACTGGCTGCCCTTGAGGCTCAGGTCGGCCTGTGCCCCGGCGCCGATACCGGCGTGGCCGCTGACATTCAGCGAGCCCTTGCCCGAGCTCACGCTGCCGCTGATGTCGAATTGCCTGGCATCGGTGGTGCTGACCGTGAGCTGGCCCTGGTTGAGTTTCAGCCCGACCGCCGGCACCTCGGCGGCGAAGTGCGCGGCGGTGGCCTGACCGGTGATTGCCGGCTTCTGCAGCGTACCGGCAAAACGGAAGCTGCCGTTGAGGTTGCCCTTCACATTGGCCACCTCGTTGCTCAGCAGTTCGACCAGGGCGAGGTTGTTGAGGTGCAGCTCGAGTTGACCGGCCAGCGCCTGTTGCGCGCCGCTGATGCTGAGCTGGCCATCCATGCGGCCGCCCTGGTCCAGTCCGCTGTGCACCTCGATGTGCTGGCTGCCGGGGGCGAGCTCGGCGTTGAGGCGCAGCTGCGTGTAGCGCAACAACGGTGCTTCGGCGTGGTCGGTATAGGTGATGCTGCCTGTGCTGGAGTGGATGGCGGCGTTGCCGCTGAGCGCGCCGGCGGCACTGCGGCGGATCTTGCCATCACCATCGAGCGTGCCATCGGCGCGCAGCGGCAGGTCGGCTTCACCGGCGGCATTCAACAGCAGGGACAGCGGCAAGGCTCGCAGCCGGTAGCTGGCATCGAGGTTGCCGGCTTTGTCCTGTTTCGCCGCGACACAAAGCAGGGGCTCGCCAGCACTCAGGCACAGCTCGGACAGACTCATCGCACCGTTGCTGTAGCTCAGCGTCGATGGCTGCTGCAGGCGCCAGCCGGGCATGCCCTGGGGTTGCAGGTCGAGGGTGGAGAGCGTGCCATTCCAGCTCGACCCCTTGAGTGCGCCGTGCAGCTTGATCGTGCCGGACAGCTGGCTGCCCTGCGCGTCGAGTTTCAGCACATGGTCGCCCTGGCTGCCTTCGGCCAGCAGCTTGAGCTGCTGGAAGTACAGGCCTTGCAGCAGGACGCCCGAGCTTTGCAGGTCCAGCTTGCCGGCTGGGCGGCTGACATCGGGAATACCCACGATCAGGTGCACCTGATCGGCGCGCTGTTGCTGCCAGTGCAGCGCCTGACCCTGCAGCTGGCCGTTGATGCTGAGCTTCGGCTGCCGCCCGCGGATGCTGAAATGGCCATCCAGATGGCCGCCGGCATCGGGCAGCCAGTCACCGAGCGAGGCCACCACCAGTTGCACGCTGGCGTCGTTGCTGTTGCCGGGTTTGGCATCGAGCTGCAGCTTGCTCTTGCCCGAGGCCAGTTGCAGTGAGCCGTCGAGCACCTGGTTCGATGACAGATGCAGTTTGCCGCTGCCGCTGATGGCGCGCTGGCGCAGGGTGCCTGACAGTTTGCGAATCTCCACGCTGGCGTCGGGGCCGGCAGTGGGCAAGCTGCCGTGGCTGGCGATGTCCGCGTCCAGAGTGCCGTTCCAGCCAGCGAACAGCTGGCCGGGGTCGAAGTGGTCGGCGTCTAGCTCGGCCTGCCAGGCGAGGACCGGCTTCAGGGTCAGGTTGCCACTGGCCTGCAATCCACCCACGGCCTGTTTCAGCGCCAGCGTGTGCAGGGTGATTGCCTGCGGGTCGCCATCGAGGTTCAGCGCGAGCCTGGCCAGTTTGCCGGGTGGGCCGATGTCGACATTGCCTTCGGCGTGATAGTTCTGCGCGCTGCCGTGGGCGCTCAGGCGGCCCTGGCTGGCCAGTACCTGGCCGGCAAGATCTGCCGGCAGCAGCAGGTCGTGCCAGCGGATGTCGAGTTTTCCGCTCAGTGGTTTTGTGGCGAGCTGCAGCGTGCCGCCGGCATCCAGTTGACCCTTGATCTGCGGCGAGCTCAGCACGAGCTGCTGCACGGCCAGCGTGCGGTAGTCGTGATCGAACTGCACGCGCAGCGGCTGCAACTGCAGCCTGTAATCATTGAGACCGAGCTTGCCGTTCACGCTGGCGTTGTGGCGGTCACCTTCGCCTTGGAGTGTTACTGCCAGCGAAGTGAGCGCACTGTCGCCAAGCACGGGCCGGGGATCAAAACGCGGGGCATCCAGGCGCGCGGTCCAGGCGTAGCCGCCGCGTTGGATCAGGTCGATTTGCAGATGCGCGACGGCGGGCGCGCGGAGCTTCAGGTCGAGGTGCGCCTTGTCGCCATCGCTGTGCGCAACCAGGTCGCCCGCGTAGTCGCTGTCGCCGAGTTTCCAGGCGAAGGCAGCCGTGCCGTCACCGCGGTAGTTGCCGCCGAGCGCCAGCTTGCCGGTCAGCTCGGCGTGACCGTCCGGTGCCTGCAGGGCGAATTGCTCAAGTTCGATACCCTGGCCGCTCCAGCGTCCACTCAGGTCGAGTTGGTTCGAGGCAAACAGCAAGCTGCCGCCCTGGGTGATCTTGATCGTGCCGACATGCACCCGGTCGAGCATCAGATCCACCGGTGGTTGCAGTGAGTAGCTGCCAGCGCCAGCGCTCGAATCCGGCGTGGACGGGGGCAGGGCTACATCCACGCCATCGGCATCCAGCGCCAATACATGCACGCGCCCGACCAGCAACGGCCAGAAGCGCAGATCCAGTTGCAGTTTCGCCACGCTGGCCACGGTGCCCTTGCCGTCGTCGTAGCGCACGCCGGCAAGATCGAGCGGGCCGATCAGTCGACCGCGTGCTTGTTGCACCTGCAGTGCGCCATCGGTGGCGACCTGTGCTCGCGCCAGTGCAAAACGCAGGCCCCCACCGGTGCCGAGCAGCCACCACAGCAGCGCCGCCACGATCAGCAGCAGGCCGGCAACAACGATGGCAAGGCGCTTGACCCACTTCATGCCAGGCACGTACTCCGGTAGGTTTGCAGCTCGATATGCCTCACAGATCCGGCCCGATCACCACGTGCAGCTCGATGCCGTGCTTCTGCGCATTGTGGATCGGCGTGCCCAGGTCGACCCGGATCATGCCGACCGGCGAGAGCCAGCGCACGCCCAGGCCGGCGCCGATTTTTGGCCGGTAGTCAGTGCCGTCGAACGCATTGCCGGCGTCGACGAACGCAGCCACGCCCCAGCTGCGCGTGAAGTAGTGCTCGACCTCGGTACTGCCTACCAGCAGGTTCTTCCCGCCGATGACACGGCCGTAGCCGTTGAGAGGGCCGATCGACTCATAGCCATAGCCGCGCACCGAGCGATCGCCGCCAGCAAAAAAGCGCAGTTGCGGGGGCAGCGCGGTGAAATCGTTGGTCCAGGTCACGCCGGCGCTGCCGCGCAGGATCAGCCGGTTGCGCTTCTTCGCGCCAAAGGCATGGATCCATTTGGCATCGGCAGTGAGCTGGCTGAAGCTGGCGTCGGACAGCAGGGGGCCGGCGGTGCTGCGCGCGGCCAGGGCGAGCGACCAGCCGTCGCGCACGAAGGTGGCATTGTCGGCCTTCTTGCGGGTCAGCGAGGCCTCGGCGAACACTTCGGTGCTGCGGCCGTGTTCGATGCCGGGGGCATTGTCCGGTTCGTTGCCGATCTTGCCGACGGTGAAGGTGCCGTCCAGCGCGTGCAGCCCGAGCGTGCGTACCCAGCCATGCCACTGTCGGCTTTCGTTGGCGACCAGTTCCAGCGTGCGCGATTGCGAGGTGTCGGTGTTGGCGTCGCGGTAGTTGGCGCCGAAGTTGTAGCTGCGCTGGTCGGGGCCGGGCAGCGGGATCGAGTACAGCGTGGACAGCGTCTTCAGCCGCTGCGCCAGCACCAGTTCGTTCTTCCACTTGTGGCCGCGCCGATTGACCCAGCGCCGCTCGATGCCACCGCGCACGCCCACCCCGGTATCGGTGCCGACGAACGGGCCGCCGGTATAGATCGTGCGCTTGGCCGGCTGCAGCTTCACCGTGACGTCGACTACGCCAGCCTTGGCTTCGTCCACGTCGGGCTGCACGTTGACCACCGCGAAGTAGTCAGCGCCGTTCAGGGCCTGCTGCAATTCCAGCAGTTGATCCTGCGCAAAATAGTCGCCGCTCTTGAACGGCAGATAGCGATCCAGGAAGCCCTCGTTGAGCTGCGAGCCCTCGAAATGCACCTTGCCGTAGCGATAGCGCGGCCCCACCTGCCAGGCCAGCTTGATCACCGCGCTGCGCTCGGCCCGGGTCACCTCCACGCGGTGGGTAACCAGCCGTGCATCGAGGAAACCGTTGGCGGTGAGCTGGCTGCTCAGCGCATCGCGCGCGGCGTCGTAGCTGCCGTGGTCCAGCGTCTTGCCCTGCAGTCGTTGAATGGCCCGTTCCGCGCGCCGGATCGGTGCGATAGCGGCGGCCGCCTGATCCAGCTGCAGCTCGACCCGAGTGACTTTCACCGGCTCGCCCGGTTTCACATGCAGGGTCACCTGCCAGTTCTTGCCGACCTGCTTGATGTCACCGCTCATGCTGGCGTCGTAGTAACCGTAAGGTTGCAATGCTGCCTGCACCTGGTCGGGCGCGCGCTCGTAAAGGCGCGTGGCCTGCGCCGCGGTGACTTCACGCGTCGCGTACTGTGACAGTTCCACCCCTGAAATCACCGCCGCCTTCAGCGGGTCGTTGACGCCATCCACGGTCAGTTGCACGGCGGCGTGGGCTTGCGCTGCCAGCATCAGGGCGGGCAGCAGCAACCGGCTCAGGCGTCGGGGCTGTCGGTGCATGCGTGGGGATCCGTCCTCGGGGCGTGATCGCGGGTAGACCCAGCTTACCCATTTTTGCGTCGGCTCCGGATGAAGTTCTGCCGACTTCTCCGTGGGTGGGTGGGTCAAGGGCGCCGATCTGATTTGTGGATACGGCCGAAGCCGCATCCACAGTTTGCATCAGCCGGCCTTGTCACCCGCCTTGTGCGCGATCCAGGCACCGATCACCGCCGAGACATAGGGAATCGACTGTGCCGCCAGGATGAACATCCACAAGGTGCCTTCGATGTAGCGCGTGCCGTAGCCTTCGGCCATGCCGACGATGCACAGCGCCAGCGCGATCGCCATCAGCAGTTCCTCGCGCACCGGCGCGAACGCGGCGAAATTGCTGCCGCCCAGGCGCCGGCTCTTGGCGGTGACCACGAATGAGGTCTTCTCGCGGGTCAGGCCATGCAGGATGCCGCGTGCGATCGCATGCGACAGACCCATGCTGGCCAGCGAGGCCATCAGCGTGTCGTACCAACTGCACGGCACGCGGGCGCGGTACAGCACGATGCCGAAGATCGCCTTGGCGAAGAAGAAGCCGATCACCGGGATCAGGAACAGCTGCATCGGCAGGCTGAAGTACTGCGGGAAGGCCACCATGCCGGCGGTCCAGAACAGCGCCATCAGGGTGAAGATCAGGTGCAGCGCGTCGGCAAACCAGCTGAACCAGCCGGTGAGGAAGTGGAAGCGCTGGCCGGCCGAGAGCGGCCCCGGCTTCACCATCCAGCTCCAGCGGCCCTTGAGGATCTGCATCGCGCCGAACGCCCAGCGGTAACGCTGGCTCTTGTACGCCTTGAAGTCGGCCGGGGTCAGGCCCTTGCCCATGATCTCGTCGACGTAGACCAGGTCATAACCGGCGTGCATCAGGCGCAGGCCCAGCTCGGCGTCCTCGCAGATCGTCCATTCGGACCAGCCGCCGGTGCCTTCCAGCGCATTGCGCCGGACCATGGTCATGGTGCCGTGCTGGATGATCGCGTTGCGTTCGTTGCGATGGTGCATGCCGATGCGGAAGAAGCCGTCGTACTCCCACGCGGTCATCCGGCGGAAGGCGTTGTGCTCGAACTCGCGGTGCGCCTGCGGGCACTGCACCACCGCCACCTTGGGGTCGTGGAAATGGCCGGTGAGGGTGGCCAGCCAGTCGTGGCGCACTTCGTAGTCGGCATCGATCACCGCCACCACCTCGGCGGCCGGGTCGGTTTCCTTCAGGCCGAAGTTCAGCGCGCCGGCCTTGTAGCCGGGCCAGGGTTCCAGGTGGAAAAAGCGGAAGCGCTTGCCGAGCTTCTCGCAGTATGCCTGCACCGGCTTCCACACCGCCGGGTCCTTGGTGTTGTTGTCGATCACCAGCACTTCGTAGTTGGCGTAGTCCAGCGCGGCCAGCGAGTCGAGGGTGATGATCACCATCTCCGGCGGCTCGTTGTAGCAGGCCAGATGGATCGACACGAACGGCTGCTTTTCCGGTCGATCAGGTCGCAGCATGCCGGCGTGGCGCATCCAGGTCGGTCGCCACAACACCTCGGTGAACTCGAAGCCGTTGATCAGCAGGATCGCCAGGATCGCGATCTGTGCCGGGAACAGCAGCGTGAGCATGGTCCAGTCGATCCAGCTAAGGTAGAAATTGAACGGCAGCGTGGCGGCCCACACGATCAGGCCGCAGGCGAGCTGGATCAGCGCGGCGAAAAAGAATCGTCCGGTCAGCTTGAAGCGGCTGAAGCGGCGGCCAAACCAGATCATCGGCCCCAGCGCCAGCAGCGCGGCGGCCAGCGCCTTCAGCGGCCACGCGGTGTCTTCGGTGACCGGGCCGGTAAACGGGAACTTCGCCTGGCGGTCGGCATTGAACATGCCCCAGTAGGCGCCGGTGCGGCCTTCGCCCAGGCCTTCCTTCCACGGCTGGTCGAACGCCTCCATCACGTAATAGTCGATGTGGTCGCGCTTGGCGGCGTTGAACCACGTACGCAGGAAGATCGCCTCGTTGGAGACCGACGGCGAGGCATATTCGTGGCGGTCACCGTTGGACGGCCAGCCGATCTCGCCGACCACCACCGGCTTGTTCGGGTAGCGGGCGCGGATCGCCTCATACGCGCCAATCGCCTGGTTCACCGCGACGGGGTCGCCACGTGAATCGGTCAGTGGCACGCCGTTCCAGAACGGAAACAGGTGGATCGTGATGAAGTCCACGTGCTGAACCAGCTCGGGGTACTTCAGCCAGATGTAGTCCGGCTCGGCAATCGACACCGGCTGGTGCAGCGCAGCGCGCACGCGGTCGGCGTAGGCCATCATCTGCTCGGGGGTGACGTCGTTGCGGAACAGCGCCTCGTTGCCCACGATCACCCGGTTGATCGTGCCCGGGTAGTGGCGCGCCTGGGCGATCAGGGTGTCGATTTCCTTCTCGTTGTTGTCCAGCCGCCGGTCGATCCAGGCGCCGGCCATCACTTTCAGGCCTTCTTTCTCGGCCAGTCGTGGAATCTGCGGGTTCTGCAGCATCGAGTAGGTACGGATGCGCGAGGTGTAGCCGCTGAGCAGCTTCAGATCGCCGTCGATCTGCTCGTCGCTGGGGTAGTCGTTCTTCAGCGGGCTCTGGTAGCGCTGGAACGCCGATAGCGCAAAGCCGTCGATCTTGCCGTGCCAGTCCTCCGGGCCATGCGGCAGGTTGCCCCACCACCAGAGTCCGATGTTCATCGCCGCCACGACCAGGGCGAGCACCAGGGCGGTGAAAAGAGGGTGCCGACTGTCGTGGGTTGTTGCAGAAGCGCTCAAAAAAATCCCCGGGGGAGCCTGCGCAACAGGCGGTAAAGCCTCAGGAGCTTAACCAATGTGGGGCTGGCGGCCAATAAACCTTCGGCCGGCCGGTCAGCGCAAGGTCAGAACAAACCCTGGCGACCCTTTTCGCCAGTAGCGCGAGGGTCGGACGCACGCTGAAGCCAGTGGGGCGAGCGGCCATTGAAGGGCCAGCCGATGTCCGGGGCCGTGCAAGCGAACCGACACGTCCACCGATCGCCGGGTTTCCTGGTCAACCCTCTCACGAGGGGGCTGTCAGCGGTGCAGAGCGGTCCAGTTGTGCGTATGGCGAACGAAAGTTATTGCATTTCCGGCAAGGGGTAGCGCAGACCTGACCAGGCCGGTGTTGGCCATACTCGGCCTGAGAGCCGTCGATTACGGGCGATGAGGCGGTCGGCTGATCCGTTTTCAGTGAGCGTAAATTCTCGCGGCATACGATGACCACGAATATTTCCTATAGACCCCTGTCGCTGAAACCTGAAACGTAAAAAGGGTGAAGTTCGCGGGAATGATCGTTGAGGTCTTCCCTGCACCGAATCGAGTCACGGGGAGCTTGGGTATGTCACAGGGATTGTTTCGCCAGGAAGTCATCGACGCCAGGCGCGGCGAATGGCTGGGCTCGATCATCGTCGCTGCACCGTTGTCGCGCTGGTTGCTGACCGCGCTGGCACTTGCTCTCGCTGCGGCCATCCTGCTGTTTCTGTTCGTCGGCCATTACACCCGCCGTGAAACCGTAACCGGGCAGTTGGTGCCGAGCGCGGGCCTGCTGAACATCGCCGCGCCCAGTATGGGCACGATCACCCGGCTACATGTCCATGATGGCCAGCAGGTGAAAGCCGGCGATGTGCTGCTGGAGCTGTCCAGCGAACAGGACAGCGCGGCGCTCGGCGATACCCATACCCTTGTCGCGCAACAACTCGAGATCCAGCGAGCCGGCTTGCAGGCCGATCTGGTCAATCAGAAACAGCTCTCGGCGCAGCAGGCCGATGCGTTGCGCGCCAAGATCGTGCTGCTGGATTCGCAACTGGCGCAAATTGGCGGGCAGCTGGCGCTGCAGCAGCAACAGGTCAGCAGCAACCAGCAACTGCTGGAACGCCTCAAACCACTCGGTGCCAAGGGCTACGTTTCGGCTGTGCAGATCCAGCAACAGACCACCACCGTGCTCGACGCGCAGGCACAGTACAAGACGCTGATGCGCCAGCAGCTCGATGCCCGCCAGCAACTGGACGCGACCCGGCAGCAACTGGCGCAGTTGCCGCTCGATGGCGTGACCAGGCGAAACGATACCGAGCGTCAGCTGGCCTCGCTCAGTCAGTCGATGGCGCAGAACGAACAGCAGCGCGCGATCGTGCTGCGCGCACCGCGTGCGGGGGTGGTCTCCACCGTGCTGCTGAAGGAAGGGCAGATGGTCAGTGCCGGCCAGCCCCTGTTGTCGATCCTGCCCGCCGGCTCCAGTCTGCAGGCGCAACTGCTGGTGCCCAGCCGTGCGATCGGTTTCATCGAACCAGGCAGCCGCGTGGTGATGCGCTACCAGGCGTTTGCCTACCAGAAGTTCGGCCAGCAGTACGGCCGGGTCACGGACATTTCGCGCAGCGCGCTGAGTCCCGCCGAACTCGTCGCCCTGATTGGTCAGCAGTCCCAACAGCAGGAGCCGCTGTACCGGGTGCAGGTCGCGCTGGACAGCCAGCATGTGCTGGCCTATGGCAAGCAAGAGTCGGTCAAGCCCGGCATGGCGCTGAGCGCCGACATCCTGATGGATCGCCGCCGCCTGATCGAGTGGGTGTTCGAACCGCTGTATGGCATGGCGCATCATCTGGCGGGAGGTGCCGCGCATGGCTGACGGTAGCCAGCAAGCACCGGCTGCGCGGGCGCGCGGCTATCGCGCTGCGTTGCAGTTCGGCTGGCGCCGCACGCTGCCGATGATGCTGCAGATCGAAGCCGCCGAGTGCGGCGTGGCGTGCCTGGCGATGGTTGCGAGCTTCCACGGTCACGATGTCGATCTGGCCGGCCTGCGGCGGCGCTTTTCCACCTCGCTCAAAGGCGCGACCCTGGCTCGCGTGATGGTCATGGCCGGCCAACTCGGATTGACCTGCCGGCCACTGAAACTTGATCTGGATGAGCTGCGCCAACTCAAAACGCCGTGCGTATTGCACTGGGACCTCAATCACTTCGTGGTGCTCAAGAGCGTCGGCAAGCGCCGCATCGTGATTCACGATCCAGCGCGCGGCATCCGCAAGCTGCGCATGAACGAAGTGTCCGAACACTTCACCGGTGTGGCGCTGGAACTCACGCCCGCTGCCGACTTTGCGCCGGTCAGCGAGCGCCAGGCAGTGTCGCTGCGCGCGCTGACCGGCACCGTCCGCGGCCTGCTGCCGGCGCTGGGACAGATTCTGCTGCTGGCGCTGGCGCTTGAAGTGTTTGCGCTGGCCGGCCCGTTTTACATGCAGTGGGTGCTCGACCAGGTGCTCGTGTCCGCCGACCGGGATCTGCTGACCCTGCTTGGCTTGGGTTTCATCGGCATCGCGATCTTCTCGGCGATCATCACCGCCGCACGTTCCTGGGCGGTCACCTGGCTCGGTGCCACGCTCAACGTGCAATGGGCGAGCAACCTGTTCGGGCATTTGATGCGGCTGCCGCTGGACTGGTTCGAGAAGCGCCATGTGGGCGACGTGGTGTCGCGCTTCGGTTCCATCCAGACAATCGAACGAACGCTGACTACGCAGGCAATCGACTCCTTGCTGGACGGTCTGATGTCGATCGTGACGCTCGTGGTGATGGCGTTCTATAGCATCTGGCTGACCGTGCTGGTGGTGAGCCTGTTCGTGACGTATGGCCTGATCCGCTGGGTCTTCTTCAATCCGCTGCGCCGTGCCAACGAGGAGCAGATCATCTATGGCGCACGGCAGCAAAGCGAGCTGCTGGAATCAATCCGCGGCGTCATGCCGATTAAGCTGGCTAACAAACAGGTCGAACGGTTGAGCCGCTATGCCAATGCGACCGTTGAAACCGCCAACCGCGGTATCGGCATTCAGCGACTGGACATCGCGTTTACACTGAGCAACAAATTAATGTTCGGCATCGGTCGCGTATTGATGATATGGATAGCCGCCGGATTGGTGCTGAAAAACGCATTGTCCGCAGGCATGATGATCGCGTTTATCGCCTATGCAGATCAGTTCACCAGTCGTGCCGCCGCTCTGATCAACAAATGGGTGGATTTCAGCATGCTCAAGCTGCATGCGGAGCGCGTCGCGGACATCGCACTTACGGAACCCGAGCAAAACGCAACAGTGACTTGGAATGCATCGATTCCGAAGGCTAGCGTGGAGCTTTACAACGTCAGCTTCCGTTACGCCGACGGGGAGCCTTGGATTCTGAAGAATTTCAGTCTGCTCGTGGCCGAGGGCGAATCCGTCGCCATTGTCGGCCCCAGCGGATGCGGTAAAAGCACCTTGGCCAAGATCCTACTGGGCTTATTGCAACCCACCGAAGGCGAAGTGCGCTTTGGCGGCATCGACATCAGGAAGCTGGGACTGGACAACTACCGTCAGTGGGTCGGTGCGGTGATGCAGGATGACCAGCTCTTCGCAGGCTCCGTTGCCGACAACATCAGTTTTTTTAACTCCTCCGCAGCGCCTGGCAAGGTTGAAGCAGCAGCCATGATGACGGCGATCCACAACGACATTGTGGCGATGCCTATGGCCTACCAAAGCTTGATCGGCGATATGGGTAGTAGCCTGTCCGGCGGTCAGAAACAACGGGTGATTTTGGCGAGGGCGTTGTATCGGCGACCGAAGCTCCTGGTGCTGGATGAGGCAACGAGTCATCTAGACGTGGAGCGCGAGCGTATGGTGAATGCCGCCGTGCAGAGTTTAAGGATGACTCGAATCACTATTGCCCATCGGCCAGAGACGATCGCGAGTGTGGACAAAGTTGTTGCCCTAATCGATGGCTTAGCTTTGCCAGCCGCCGGTAACCATCCGGTGGATAGTTTCTGTCCGCCGACAGGCCCATAGGAGCGTAATAAGCGTGATTAGCGTATTGCTACCAATCATCCTGCTTTTGGCAGTAATGCAAAAGCACCTAGATAGAGATTTCTTTTTCTCATGGATTGAGGAAAATTTTCGATCACTCAACGGGAAATTTATATATTTTGTAATTCAATTAACAGAAGTAATGGCGCTTGTTTATTTAGTTATCGCCAAACAGGATCTAGCAAAACTAGTGTTAAGCACCGTATTCATAAGCTCATCGATTGCTATACAACTAGTTATTAGGTGGAGACGTTCAAAAAATTGCCCATGTTTTGGAACACTCTCCGGTGAAGGGCGAACTAACCCGTTGGTAATCTATATATCTCTGCTATGTGTCGCGCTTATTGACTTAGTAATTTACTCCAAATCTGGTGGTTCAGGTTATGCGGCAATATCGCGCACTGTTGAAATCCTATTCGTTACGATACTGTTGCTATCGGCATTTAACGGACAACGGGTTCGCCGCCGCGTAATGAATGATCTTCGACGAACTGGCGTGAGTGGTTTGCAGGCGATGTTTGGAAATGATTTGGATCCTGAGGTCAATAGGACGAGTGGTGAAGTAATGGTTCTATTTATGTCGCGACAATGTACATTATGCAGAACCGCAGCGACCGTCATAGTGCACCTGCAATCCTTGTGGAAGCACAAAGTTTATTGCGCAATAAAGGGATATACACTCTCCGAGGAGTCGGAGGTGGTAACGTTGGAGGGATTGCAATTGATTTCCTGCAACGGTGGTGATTGCTTCAGTAAATTTAACGTAAAGAAGACCCCATCGCTTATGTATGCGAATGACAACGACGTCTTTGTCTATCAGGGGTTAGCTGATGTAATTTATGGGTTTGTCGAAATGTGTTTTAAGGAAAGCGCGTAGACGTTGGAGGTATAACGGTACAACAATTGGTTTGGGTTACTTTCGGCGGCCCAATCACTCGAGCTCGATACTTCGGGCTATATAATGCCGGAATCTTCGGTTTTAGAGCAAAGGATGTTGAGATGAAAACATTAACTGTTGATGAGATGTTTGAAGTAGCTGCTGGGACGAGCAAAGACTGTGCGAACACGATACTAGCCTATTCGGGTATCGGCGGTTTGGTCGGTGCTGTAGGCGGCTGGCTGGGCGCAGAAGTGGGATTTGTGGCTGGCGGCGTATATGCGATCAAGGAGTCTGCCGCTTGCGCGGGGTAGTGATCACTATCACTTAGGTTAATGTTAGCCTTTTGGGCGAATGCAGGGTTCTTTTGCTCGCCCAAATTTATTTATGGTGAGAATAATGAATAGGCAAAAAAATATCTTTATTGCTAACAGGGCTGCAGATAATAGAGATTCCTTGTACAAGGCATTGAAGGCGCCGTATAAGAGCTCCATGAGGGTTTGGACTTATCCCCTATATATTGCTCCGGGGTTCCTGATCGGTTTCGCTGGGCAATTGCCTGGCCAACTAACGGGGGCTGTAGCCGCTGCTTCCTTTATATTAGGTAACGCCATTTTTTTTGAGGTTAATAGATTGCGGCGTCGTTGTGAGCGGGCTATAGAGCTAATAATTTCAATGGAGGATGTGCGTATTAATGGCAGTGTTGATGAGCTTGCGGAGTTAGAGTGACCTCGGCGTTAAGCGAAGCACGCAAAGCCTAACAAAGGGAGCCTGGGTCAGGGGAGCCTAGGGTCAGATCCTGAGGTTTCCCCACGAATCTTAGCGCCCAATCAAGAACTTACACGCACGGTGATTGAACGGTGCACGCATGATGCAGTCATTCCTCACGGGTATCGAGGCCGAAGGAGACCATGAGCGAAACCTCAGGGTCAGATCTTGTTTTGTCATACCGTACGAGCCAGATGGCACTAGACAGCAAGGTATGTCGTCGGCAGTTTCACATGGGGACATGAGCTTCGCGTCCGTCTTTCCCCAAAACCAAACTTGGACAACACTTGATGAAGCAACGAGTAGTGCAACTGGCCGCCGCGATTTCTCTGGCCTTGGCGGCCTCGGCCACGATGGCGAAGACCAACGATGCGGACGTCACCCGCGCCACGCTCGACAACGGCCTGCGCGTGGTGATCGTGCGCGACACACTGGCGCCGGTGGTGACCACCGAGATGAATTACCTGGCTGGCTCGGACGAGGTGCCGGCCGGTTTCCCGGGTACGGCGCACGCGGTGGAGCACATGATGTTTCGCGGCAGCCCCGGGCTGAGCAAGGATCAACTGGCAGCGATCGCGGCGAACATGGGCGGCGCGTTCAACGCCGACACGACTCAGGGCGTGACCCAGTATTACTTCGTGGCGCCATCGCAGGATCTGAACGTGGCCCTGCATGTGCAGAGCCTGCGCATGCGCGGCGTGGACATGGATGCGGCGGCGTGGGCGAAGGAGCGTGGTGCAATCGAGCAGGAGGTGTCGCGCGACCTGTCCAACCCCTCGTACAAGTTCTACGAGCAGCTGCAGGCGCAATTGTTCAACGGCACGCCGTACGCGCATACGCCGCTGGGCACGCGCGATTCGTTCGACAAGACCACCGCGGCGATGCTGAAGCAGTTCCACGACAGCTGGTATGCGCCGAACAACGCGATCCTGGTGATTGCCGGTGATGTCGATCCGGTGGCCACGCTGGCGACGGTGAAGGCGGAGTTTGGCGATATAGCGCGCAAGACGCTGCCGGCGCGGCCGACGTTCGCCTTCAAGCCGGTGCAGGCGAAGACGATTACCGCGCCCACCGACAGCCCGTACGGCTCGGTTTATCTCGGCTATCGCATGCCGGGCACGCAGTCGAAGGATTACGCCACCGCGCTGGTGCTGAGCAGTGCGCTGGCGTCGCAGCGCGCGGCACTGTTCGGCATGGGCATGGATGGCACCGCGTTGTTCGGCACGTTTGGCGCCAACCTGATGCCACAGGCCGGCTTCGGCATGGCCGTGGGTATTTTCCCCAAGGGCGGCAACCCGCGGCTGATCCTGGACAAGATGCGCGCGATCCTGGCCGAGGCGGCCAGCAAGGGCATCGACCCGGCACTGATCGAGGCGGCCAAGCGCAAGGCGATCGCCGGGCTTGAGTTCAAGAAGAATTCGGTCGAGGGCCTGGCCAACGCCTGGTCCAGCGCGCTGGCGTTCCAGGGCCTGGATTCGCCCGACGCGATGAAGCAGGCGATCGAGGCGGTGACCCCGGCTGCGGTTGACGCGCTGGCCAAGGCCACCTTCAATCCGGCGCAGGCCGTCACCGCTGTTCTCACCCCGCAAAGCTCGGGCAAGCCGGTGGCTGGCAAGGGCTTCGGCGGTGCCGAGAGCTTCTCCTCCAGCCCGGACAAGCCGGTGCAGCTACCGGCCTGGGCCGCGCAGGCGTTCGCCAAACTGGCGGTGCCGCGTTCCACCCTCAAGCCGGTGTCATACACCTTGTCCAATGGCATTCACCTGATCGTGCAGCCGGAGTCGATCAGCGACACCGTGGAGGTGTTCGGCCAGATCAAGACCAACCAGGATCTGCAGGCGCCCAAGGGCGAGGAGGGTGTGGCGGATGTGCTCGATGGCCTGTTCCCGTTTGGCAGTACCAGCCTGAACCGCTTGCAGTTGCAGCAGGCGCTGGACGCGATCAGCGCCACGGCATCGGCTGGCAGCCGCTTCTCGCTGGCCGTGCCTTCTGCACATTTCGCTGAAGGCATCAAGCTGCTGGCCGACAACGAACTGCATCCGGCGTTGCCGGCGCAGGCATTCGCGGTAGTGCGGCATCAGATGGCCGGGATCGCGGCCGGCCAGCTGCAGTCGCCTGACTTCCTCACCCAATTGGGCCTGGGCAAGGCGCTGTTGCCGGCGAACGACCCGCAGCTGCGCCATGCCACACCGCAGGATGTGATGGGGCTGACGCTGGACAAGGTCAGGCGCTATTACGCCTCGGCGTTCCGCCCGGACATGACGACCATCGTGATCGTCGGCAAAGTTGACCCGGCTCAGGCGAAGCGGCAGGTGGAGCAGGCGTTTGCCGGCTGGAAGGCCGAGGGCGCCAGGCCCGAGGTGAACTACGCCGCCGTGCCGGCGAGCAAGCCTGGCCAGTTGCAGGTGCCTGACAGCAGCGCCTCGCAGGACAGTGTGCAGCTGGCGCAGACCATCGACGTCACCCGCGACGACCCGCAGCGATTCGCGCTGAATCTCGGCAACGAGGTGCTGGGTGGTGGCTTCTATGCTTCGCGGCTGTACCACGACCTGCGCGACACGAATGGCCTGGTCTACAACGTAAGCACCGCCTTCGATCTGGACAAGCATCGCGGGACCTATACCGTCTCCTACGGCAGCGACCCGGACAAGGTCGCGGCGGCGCGGGCGATGGTTATCCGCGACCTGAAACAGATGCAGAGCGAGCCGGTGACCGAGACCGAACTGAAGCGCGCCAAAGGCATCCTGCTGCGGCAGATCCCGCTGGGCGAATCCAGCTTCGGCGCGATCGGTGGCCAGCTGCTGAGCCTTGCCACCGAGGACAAGCCGCTGGACGCGATGACGATTGCCGCCGAGCACTACCTCAAGCTCTCCGCCAAAGACGTGCAGCAAGCCTATGCGAAACACATCCACCCGAATGGCTTTGTTACTGCGGTGAAGGGGCCGGCACCGAAAAGCTGACTGATGCTTGTCGGGTATCCATGAAGCAGAAGGCCCGTCACTGACGGGCCTTTTTACAGGGTAAAGCGAGCTGGCTATTTCAGCAGCGAGCGCAGCATCCACGCGGTCTTCTCATGTTCGATCAGGCGCCCCGTGACCAGGTCGGCGGTGCCTTCGTCGCCGGCGGCGTTGGCGGCCTTGGTCGTTTCGCGTGCGGTGTGGGCGGCGATCTCGTGACCTTCGACCAGCTGGTTCACCATTTTCTTCCAGTCCGGTACGCCGGGTTCTTCCTTGATCGAGCTGAGCTTGCCGAACTGGCTGTAGGAGCCGGGGGCGAACACGTCGAGCGTGCGAATGCGCTCGGCCACTTCGTCGGCGGCGAGCCACAGCGCGTTGTACTGGGTTTCGAACATGAGGTGCAGGCTGTTGAACTGTGGTCCGGTGACATTCCAGTGGAAGCTGTGGGTTTTCAGATACAGCGAATAGGTGTCAGCCAGCAGTTTGGACAGATGCCTGGCGACGGTTTCTCGATCCTTCTTGGCAATGCCGATGGAAATGGCCATGTGCTGCTCCTTCCGAGTGAGTAAATTCGATGGGTCAACCATAGTCTTTCGGTGACTGGCGTGGAAATGAATCCTGCCGATGTAGTCGATAGGGGTGACCTATTGACCACATGCTTTTTGGTAGTCGATGCCATGCAGGCGAGGGCTGCGGCTATCATGCGCGGCTGATGAACGACAAACCCGCTTCCATCCCTCCCTCCTTTGATGCGCAGCTGCGTGCGCTGCGGCGGCAACTCGATGCGGTATCAAGCCGTGACTTCGGTCGACTGCTGGGCCGTTGGCGCGGTCTGTCGCGTCGGCCGGAGGAGGGCAAGCTGGCGGCGCTGCAGGTGGAGATCGAGCGCTCGGCGGCGAAGCGGACGGCGCGGGTCGCGGCCAAGCCACCGCTGCGGCTGGACGAATCGCTGCCGATCAGTGCCCGTGGCGAGGACATCATCAAGCTGATCCGCGAGCATCAGGTGGTGGTGATCGCCGGCGAGACCGGTTCGGGCAAGACCACCCAGTTGCCCAAGTTGTGCCTGGCCGCCGGTCGCGGCGAAGCCGGCATGATCGGTTGCACCCAGCCTCGCCGGCTGGCCGCGCGCTCGGTGGCGCGACGAGTGGCCGAGGAGCTTGGCACGCCGGTGGGCGAGATCGTCGGTTTCCAGGTGCGCTTCAACGACCAGGTGTCCGAGCGCAGCCTGATCAAGTTCATGACCGACGGCATCCTGCTGGCCGAGACCCAGGGTGATCCGTGGCTGAGCGCGTACGACACCATCATCATCGACGAGGCGCACGAGCGCAGCCTCAACATCGATTTCCTGCTCGGCTACCTGAAGCAGTTGCTCGTGAAGCGGCCTGATTTGAAGGTCATCGTTACCTCGGCCACGATCGATACGGCGCGTTTTTCCGAACACTTCGGCGGCGCGCCAGTGGTTGAAGTGGAAGGGCGGGCGTTTCCTGTCGAAGTGCACTGGCGACCGGTAAACGACGTTGTAGGAGCGCACCCTGTGCGCGATGCTCCTGCTGCAAGCTCGGCGAAGAGCAATCGCGCACAGGGTGCGCTCCTGCAAAGCCAGCGCGGGAGCATGCAGCAGGGCAGCGCGGAGCATATCGTCGCCGTGCTCGATGAGATCACCAGTGAAGATCCGCGCGGCGACGTGCTGATCTTTCTGCCTGGTGAGCGCGAAATCCGCGACGCGCACTTGCTGCTGTCGCGCCGGCAGTATCGCGAGACCGAGATCATGCCGCTGTATGCGCGACTGTCGGCCGGCGACCAGGACCGTGTGTTCAAGCCGGGCATCAAGCGCCGCGTGGTGCTGGCTACCAACGTGGCCGAGACCTCGCTGACGGTGCCGCGAATCCGCTACGTGATCGATACCGGTACCGCGCGGATCAAGCGCTACAGCCAGCGCAGCCAGCTCGAGCGGCTGCATGTGGAGCCCATTTCGCAGGCGGCGGCGAACCAGCGCAAGGGCCGTTGTGGCCGCGTCGGGCCGGGTGTCTGCTATCGCCTTTACGACGAAGCGGATTTCACCAGTCGGGTCGAGTTCACCGACCCGGAATTGTTGCGCTCGTCGCTGGCCAACGTGATCCTGCGCATGCTGTCGTTGCAGCTGGGCGACGTGGATGCGTTTCCGTTTCTGGAAGCGCCCGATCCGCGCGTGGTGCTGGACGGCTATCGCCGACTCGCCGAAATTTCCGCGATCGACGAGACGCGCAAACTCACGGCCATTGGCCGCACGCTGGCCCGGTTGCCGATCGACGTGCAACTGGCGCGCATGCTGGTCGAGGGCGAAAAACTGCATGCCTTGCGCGAGCTGCTCACCATCGTCTCGTTTCTCAGCATCCAGGATCCGCGTGAGCGGCCCTCCGATGCGCGCCAACAGGCGGATGCGGCGCACGCCGTATTCGCCGATCCCAAGTCCGATTTCGTGGGCGTGCTCAATCTGTGGCGCAGCTATCACGACGCGCACGAAGAACTGACCCAGTCGAAGCTGCGCGACTGGTGTTCGCGGCACTTCCTCAGCTTCATGCGCATGCGCGAATGGCGCGAGCTGCACCGGCAGTTGCTGCTGGTGGTGCAGGAGCTGGGCTGGCAATTGTCTCCCTCTCCACTGCGGGGAGACGACCGCATGGAAGCGGGAGGTAGAGCAATGCAGGGAGCGATTGCCGAGGGTTGGGGGGAAGGGGCGCGCTTGCGCCAAACTTCACGCGCCGGCGCTGCCGCGGCTCGAAAGAGTAGAAGCGGGAGAGATTCCCGGGAGCACCCGCCCCTCACCCCAACCCTCTCCCCCAGAGGGAGAGGAGGCGAACGCGAAGAGCATGTCATTGATCAACAGGGAGCGATGGACCGCCTGTTCGAGGCGGTCCATCGCTCCCTGTTGGCCGGCCTGCCGACCCAGGTCGGGCGCAAGGACGACAAGGGCGTCTACCTCAGCACGCGCGAGCGCAAGTTCCATGTGTTCCCTGGTTCGGCCTTGTCCAAGGCGCCGCCGAACTGGATCTTCTCCGCGCAGATCCTCGACGTCGGTGGTCGCGTCTGGGGCATGAGCAATGCGCGGGTGGAACCGCTGTGGATCGAGCAGCAGGCGGCGCATCTTTTGCGCACGCATTGTCGCGAGCCGCACTGGTCGAAAAAGCGCGGCTGCGTGGTGGCGTGGGAACAGGTCAGCCTGTTCGGACTGGTGCTGGTGGAAAAGCGCCCGGTCACGTTTCAGCAACAGGATTCGACGCTGGCGCATGCAATCTTCGTGCGTGAAGGGCTGGTACGTGGGGACATTGATAGCCGGTCGGATTTCGTGCGCGCCAACCAGCGTGTATTGCAGGAGGCGGCCGACATCGAGGCGAAGCAGCGTCGCGAGGGGCTGATCCGGCATGAGGATGACCTGGTCGCGTTTTTCGAGGGCAAGTTGCCCGAGGAGATCGCCAGCAGCCGCGCGCTGGATGCGTGGTATCGCAAGGCACGCCCGGCCGAGCAGGCGGCCTTGCGCTGGTCGCTGGACGAGGTGATGGCTGGTGGCGCGGGGCTGGATGCGAAGGCGTTCCCGGCGGCGATCGAGCTGGGCGGACATCGCTATCGTCTGGAATACCGCTTCATGCCCGGCGACGAGGCCGATGGCGTGACCCTGCATCTGCCGCTGGCGATGCTCAATGCCTTGCCCAACGCGCGCTGCGAGTGGCTGGTGCCGGGGCTGCTGGCGGACAAGGTGGCCGAGCTGATTCGCGGCTTGCCCAAGGCGCTGCGCCGCAATTTCGTGCCCGCGCCGGATTTTGCGCGCGCCTTCGTCGAGGCGGAATCACCGCGCGACGAACCGTTGGCGAAAGTGCTGGCAAGCTTTCTCAAGCGCGCCACCGGTGTCGAGGTGACGGCGGCCGAGTTTGCTGCCGTTGTGTTGCCTGTGCATTTTCATATGCGATACCACCTGCATGACGGCGATGCCTCGTCCAGGCCGGGGCAGACGCTCGCCAGCGGGCGTGATCTGGCTGCCCTGCGCGGACAGTGGGAGGGTCAGGCGCGCGCGGCGTTTTCGCGCAAGACCGATATCGAGCTGACCCGCGAGGACGTGACCAGTTGGGACTTTGCCGAGATTCCGGCGCAGGTGCATTCCGATGCCGGTCTGGTCGCGTTTCCGGCCCTGGTCGATCTGGGCGAGACAGTGGCGTTGCGGGTATTCGAGCGCAGCGACGAGGCGCTGGCGGCGCATCGGCAGGGCGTCGTTCGGCTGCTGCGCAACGCGCTGGCCAACGAGGCGAAGCAGGCGCGTCGACGCTTGCCGATTGGCAATGCGCTCGCGTTGAAATACGCACCGCTGGGCGGCATGGATGGCTTGCGCGAGGACCTGCTCGAAGGCGGCTTCAGCGATCTGCTCGAACGCCATGATCTGAATGTGCGCACGGCCGCTGCGTTCGAAGTACTGCGCACGCAATGCACGCGCGAACTGTTCGCTGCCGGTGTCGAGCGCCTGAAGCTGGCCGAGCCGATCATCGAGGCACAAGCCGAGCTGAAGCCGTGGCTGCAGCCGCCGCTGCTGGGCTTTGCCCGTGCCAATTACGATGATTTGCGCGAGCAGTTCGACGCCTTGCTCACGCCCGGCTTCCTGCGCGAGTTGCCTTCGGCGCGACTGGCCCACGTTCCGCGTTATCTCAAGGCGATGCGCCTGCGTGGTGAGCGCTTGCGGCGGGATCCGGCCAGGGATCAGCAACGCATGCTGCAGGTGCTGCCGTACTGGCGCGCTTACCTGCAGCATCGCGCCGCGGGCGCGGCCGCGCTGGACGAGTTGCGCTGGCTGATCGAGGAGTGGCGCGTATCGCTGTTCGCCCAGGAACTGAAAACCGCCGAACCGGTATCCACCAAGCGCCTGGCCAGGGCACTGGAGGCGCTGGCCTGAGCGATGGTTTAGCGGGTTCGGGTAACGTGGACGCTGTCATTGCAGCCGTGCACGTACATCAGCCAGCCGCCCATCATTGAAGGTTTGACCTTGACCACCGGATTGGTGGAGGTCATGCATGATGGAATTTCCGAGCCCAGCTGCTTCCAGACCTGGCCATTGTCCAGGGTGAACTCGTTGTGTCCGTTCCAGCCATCGAAGTGGCCCACGATGTGCGCGCTGAATTTGCTGCGCTTCTGCTTGCTCGTGTAGAACACCGGCTCGCCACTGGCGTTGACTACACGGGTGGTCACCTTCGGGTGGCCGCTGAGCCAGGCATTGAGACTGATCAGCTCCTGCGGCGACAGCTTGTCCAGTCCGGCAGCCGTGAACTCGGTCTTGCTCATGCGTTGCTGCAAGCCGCCGTCCTGCTGTGCGAGTGCGGGCAAGGCAGCGAGCGTGAGCAGTAGCGGCAGCAGGTGGCGGGGGCGGATCGGCATCGGTTGAATCCTCTGGGCGCGGTAGGCTGGGGCAATTTTGCGCGGTAACTCGTCGCGAGCCAAGCTTCGCCGCCAGAACGGCGTTGCCGGGCACGCATTCGCGCCGGCTCTCGTTACTATGGGCCTGTGCAAGGGACGTAAGCTCAGATGGTTCAACCTGCAAAATCCTCCAGCCTGATCCAGTGGCGCGATCGCGCCGGCAGCTTGTCGCCAGTGCTGGTCGATGCGCTGCAGGCGTGCCAGACGCACGCGTTACCTGAGGCCGAATGCTGCGACGTCCTGGATTTGCTGGGCATGCTCGGTTGCGACGCGCAGACCCAGGCGGCGGCGTTGTGGTTCGAGCTGGCGCGCGTCGACCCTGCCGTGTGGAAGGCGCGTGCCCATACGCTGCCGGTCGAGCTGCAGCGCCTGGTGACCGGGCAGCAGGCGGCGGAACAAGTCTGGACGCTGCACGCGCAGCGCACGCCGCAACAAGGTACCGAAGGTCTGCGCCGGCTGTTGCTGGCCATCGTGCGCGATCTGCGCGTGGTATTCGTGCTGTTGGCGCGGCAGCTGGCGCGCATGCGCGCCGCTGCCTTGCTGCCGACTGAGCAGGCGGCGGCATTGTCACGGCTCACCCAGGACATCCATGTACCGCTGGCCAACCGTCTCGGCATCTGGCAGCTGAAGTGGGAGCTGGAGGATCTGGCCTTCCGTTTCCTGCAGCCTGACACCTACCGGCGCATCGCCAACTTGCTCGACGAGCGACGCAGCGATCGCGAGAGCTTCATTCGCGAATCGCTGGCCGAGTTGCATCGCGCGCTGGAGGCGGCTGGCATCCATGCCGATCTGGCCGGGCGACCGAAGCACATCTACTCGATCTGGAAAAAAATGCAGCGCAAGTCGCTGGATTTTTCCGACCTGTACGACATCCGCGCGGTGCGCGTGCTGGTTGACAACATCACCGACTGCTACGGCGCGCTCGGTGTGGTGCATGCGCGCTGGCCGCACCTGGCCAACGAGTTCGACGACTACATCGCGCGGCCGAAGGCGAACGGCTACCAGTCGCTGCATACAGCAGTGATCGGGCCGGCGGGCAAGACCCTCGAAGTGCAGATCCGCACCCACGAGATGCACCGCGCCAACGAACTGGGCGTGGCCGCGCACTGGCGCTACAAGGAGGGCGGCAGCGGCGATGCGGAATTCGAGGCGAAGATCGCCTGGATGCGCAAGCTGCTCGAGCCGCGCGGCGAGGACGACAGCTCGCTGGCGAGTGACCTGCACACCGAGCTGCTGGAAGACCGCGTCTACCTGCTCACGCCCAAGGGCGAGGTATTCGATCTGGCCCGCGGCGCCACCGTGCTCGACTTCGCCTACGTCGTGCACACCGAGGTTGGCCATCGCTGTCGTGGTGCCAAGGTCAACGGGCGCATCGTGCCACTGACCTTCCAGCCGCAGAGCGGTGATCGGGTGGAGATCCTCACCACCAAGCTGGGCGAGCCCAGTCGCGACTGGTTGTCGCCGCATCATGGCTACCTGCATACGGCGCGGGCAAAGGACAAGGTGCGCGCCTGGTTCCGGCGCATCGCACACGACGCGAACCTGACGGTCGGGCGCGCGATGTTCGAGCGCGAATTGAAGCGTCTGGGGCTGTCCGGCGCCGACCTGTCGCGCCTGCCTGCGCACTTTCATCTGCAGACCCAGGACGAGCTGCTGGTGGCGCTGGCGCTGGGCGAAATCACCAGCGGCCAGATCGCCCGGGTATTGCAGGAGGCCAGCCAGCCCGCAGCACCGATCTTGCCTGTGGTATCTGTGGCACGAACACCTGCACTCGACCACGGCGCGCTGACCATTGAAGGGGTGGGCAACCTGCTGACCACGCTGGCGCGTTGCTGCCAGCCGTTGCCAGGTGATCCGGTGCGTGGCTTCATCACCAAGGGCCGCGGCGTGTCCGTGCATCGCGCGGATTGCGCCAGTCTGGCGCGGCTGGCACGGCGTGATCCGGACCGGGTGATCGAGGTGAGCTGGGGCACCGCGGCGAGCCAGGCTTACGAGGTCGATATCGAGTTGCGCGGCTATGACCGCAAGGAATTGCAGAGAGACGTCACCAGCGTCATCAGCAATGGGGCGGCGCACATCATCGCCTCGTCCAGCCGCCTGCATGCACAGACCGGCGAGGTCAACATGCGGTTTACGTTGCGCGTACGCGACTTCGAGCAATTGTCGACCCTGCTGGCCAAACTGCTGGCGCTGCCCAATGTGGTCGACGTGCGCCGGGTCGGCGTGGGCTGAATCCTGAACGCCCGGTGTGACGGTGCGAAGCGCGTCGGTAGCCCGATGCTAAGCTGGTCCGGTTACCCCAACCACCCCGGATCATGAGCGTACGCCGAGACTTGCACGATGCCGCGACACACCATCGCACCGAGCCCACCCTGGGTGATCTCGGTCACCTTGACGCACCCCGTACACCCAGCGGTGACGGTCTGCCGCACGTAACAGTCGAGCCCCGCCGCGAGCATCGCCCCGGGTCAGGCGTAGGCAAGTCTGAGCGGCGTGGTCGCGGCTGGACGGTCGTCGTGCTGGTGTTGCTGGTCGTGGTCGGCGCGCTGTGGTTCAACCAGGGCCGTCTGCGCAACATGCTGCCGCGCACCGATCTCAACAACGTGCTCAGCCAGGCCCAGGCGGCCCTGCAGCAAGGCCATCTGGATGGCCAGGACGGCACCAGCGCGCGGGAATTGTTTCAGCAGGCGGTGGCGCTGGAGCCGGACAACGACCGTGCCCGTGATGGCCTGCGTCAGGTAGGCGAGGCCGAGCTGTCCCAGGCCGATGCCGCGCTGCAGGGCGGCAACGTGGCCCAGGCGGCCCGGCAGGCGGCGGTCGCCCGCGAGTTGCTGGGCGGCGGCAGCGATGTGGATCGGCTCGACAGCCTGATCAGCCGCGCGCAGGCGTCACAGGTGCAGACGGTGGATCTGGTTGATCAGGCACAACAGGCATTGGCCGCCGGCAAGCTAGACGGGCCGCAGGGTGCCGGCGCGCTTTATCAACGCATGATGCAGGCCGACCCCGGCAATGCCGTCGCCGCACATGGGCTCGATCAGGTAGGCAGTGCGTTGGCCGCGCAGGCGCGGCAAGCGTTCGATGCGAATGACCAGGCCAAGGCCAGCGCCACCATCGACGAACTTGCCGCGCTGCAACCGAACAATGGCGCGCTGCCAGCGCTGCGCGCGATGCAGGCGCAGGTGCGTCAGCAGAAGGACGTCGCGCTGGATAACGCGATCAAGCAGGGTCAGGACGCCCTGCGCGCCGGGCGTGTCGCGGGCGCTGGCGACGATACTGCATTGGCCTACTTCAAGGCTGCGCTGGTGTTGGACCCGGACAACGCGCAAGCCAAAGACGGTCTGGGCGACGTGGCCCAGGCGCTGACCGTGCAGGCGAATGCCTCGATCGACGCGGGTGATACCGCGCAGGCCATGCAACTGCTTGATCAGGCGATTCAACTGGCGCCGAAGTCGGCGGATATCGCCGCCGCGCGCGCGCGACTGGCCGGCCACGCGGCGGCGGCGACGCCGACCGCGACCGCGACTCACAAGGCACCCGCTTCGGATGATTCGCTGGCGCTGACCCAGCCGGTGTTGACCCCGCAGCAGACCGCAGCGATTGCACAACTGGTCAAGCGGGCACAGCAGGCCACGCTCAGCGGCAACATCATGATGCCGCCCGGCGACTGCGCCTACGATCTGTACCGCAGCGCGCTGGCGATCGATGGCAACAACGTCCAGGCCGTGCAGGGCTTGCAGGGTCTGCCCGCGCAGGTCGAGAAGTTGTTCGACCATTCCCTGGCAGCCGGCAACCTGGCGCAGGCGGGCGACATGCTGGCCAGTCTGGGCGAGCTGTCGCCGGGCGATGCCGCGCAGGCCGCGTTGAGCGCCCGGCTTGCCAGCGCCTGGCTCGACCAGGCCGAGCAGCAGCTGGCCAGCGGCGACCGCATCGGTGCCGGCCAGTCGCTGGAGCATGCGCGCAAGCTGGCGCCGAATCATCCGCGCGTGCTCGACCTGACCGCCCGCCTGCAGGCGGGTCAGTGAGCCTGGCATGACGGTACTGGTGATTGGCGGCAGCAGTCAGATCGGCCACTTTCTGTTGCCGCGACTGATTGCCAGCGGTGAGCCGATCCTCGCGCTCAGCCGGCTCCCGCGGACGCCTTTCCCCGGTGTGGACTGGTTGCATGGTGCCCTGCCGGATCGCATGCCCGAGCAACTGCCGGCGTTGTCGGCGATCATCAGTTTCGGTCCGCTGCAGGCGCTGGCCGACTGGCTGCAGCGCAGCCCGCTCGCCGGTGTGCCGCGGCTGATCGCTACCAGTTCGATGAGTGCCGAAACCAAGCGCGATTCGGCGGTGCCCGCCGAGCGCGAGATTTCGCGCCAGTTGCGCGACGGCGAGCAGGCACTCGTTGCGGCATGCCGTCGCCATGATTGCGCCTGGACCGTGTTGCGGCCGACCCTGGTCTACGGCGCCGGCCTCGATCAGAGCCTTAGCCCGATCGCCCGCCGCGCGATGCGCCTGCGCCTGTTTCCGTTGCCCTTGGCGAATGGTCTGCGCCAGCCCGTGCATGCAGACGATATCGCGCAGGCGGTGCTGGCGGCGCTCGACTGTCCGGCGGCGGCAGGGAAGATCCTGTCGATCGGCGGTGGCGAGCGATTGCCTTACCGGCAGATGTTTTCGCGGGTACGGCACAGTCTGTCGCGTACGACCGTACCGCTGCCGCTGCCGGGCTGGCTGCTGCGGCTGGGGCGCGGTGCGGTACCGCGTCTGCGCGGCCCGCTGAGTCGGCTGGAAAGCGATCTGGTGGCAGACAATGCCGAGCTGGAGCGTCTGCTCGGCATCAGCCCCAGACCGTTCCAGCCGGACTCCTCGATGTGGCTCCCCCACTCGTAGGAGCCCGCTGGCGGGCGATGCCTTTGCTCTGATGTCCTGTGCTGGAGATCAAGACAGAAGCATCGCCCGCCAGCGGGCTCCTGCGAGATTGCCCGGGTTTTGCCCGCGAAACGGCTCCTGCGTTCATATGCGCGCCGGGATGCAGGCCCTATGATCGTCCCACTTGATTGCCGGATATTCCCACGTTGGCCTTACTGACCCGTACACGCTCACTCGCCCATCGCAGCTGGCCATGGCTGCGTATCCCGTTCTGGATCAGCATGGGCCTGTTGTTCGGTTTCGTGCTGCCCTACGTGCTGGTGTTGAACAAGCGCGTGCAGGACAGTTTCAACGACCTCGTCTTCGCGGTGCCCACGCGCGTCTATGCACGGCCGCTGCCGCTGCATGCCGACATGCCGATGAACCCGGCCACGCTGGAGCTGGAACTGACCTTCGCCGGCTACAGCCATGACGGCAGTGGCCAGGTAGCCGGCAGCTGGATGAAGCAGGGCGAGCGCTTCACGATTTCCTCGCGTGGCTACGCCGGCCCGGATGGCGGCGAGTTGCCCAAGCGGATCCGCGTGAGCCTGGGCGCAGGCCGGGTGCAGTCGGTGCAGGACGCCGCCAGCGGCAAGCCCATCGCGCTGACCCATCTCGACCCCGCCCGCATTGCGACCCTGTACGGCGCCTCCCAGGAGGAACGCCGTTTCGTGCAGATCGGCGATGTGCCGCCGCTGCTGGTCAAGGGCCTGCAAGCGGTCGAGGATCGCAATTTCAAGCACAACATCGGCATCGATTTCGGCGCCATCGCGCGCGCGGCGTTTGCCAACCTGCGTGCCGGGCATACCGTGCAAGGTGGCTCCACGCTGACCCAGCAGCTGGTACGCAACCTGTTTCTCAATCGCGATCAGAACTTCACCCGCAAGATCAACGAAGCCCTGATGTCGCTGCTGCTGGAGGCGCATTACAGCAAGGACCGCATCCTGGAGGCTTACGTCAATGACGTCTTCCTCGGCCAGCAGGGTGGTCAGGCGGTGCACGGCTTTGCCGCGGCGTCGGAGTTTTATTTCGGTCGCCGGTTGCAGGATCTGCGGCCACAGGAGATCGCGCTGCTGGTCGGGCTGGTGAAAGGGCCGAGCTATTATGACCCGCGTCGCTCTCCGCAGCGCGCACTGACCCGCCGCAACCTGGTGCTGAAGGAGTTTGCCGACACTGGCCTGCTCACCGCCGCCCAGCTCAATGCCGCGCAGGCCGCACCGCTGGACGTGATCGCCAACGGGCAGCTACCGCACAACCGGTTCCCCGCCTTCATGGACCTGGTCCGCTCGCAGATCACCGCGGATTTCGACGAGAAAGCCCTGCGTGAGGGCAACCTGTCGATTTTCACCACACTCGATCCGGCCGCGCAGCTGTATACCGAACAGGCGATCAGCAGCACGCTCAAGGGCCTGGGCAAGCGTGGTGACGGCGTGCAGGCGGCAGGCGTGGTCACCAATGCACAGGACGGCAGCGTGCTGGCCGTGGTCGGCAGCAGCATCCCGGGCGATCAGGGTTTCAACCGCGCGCTCGACATCAGGCGGCCGATCGGCTCGACCATCAAGCCGTTCGTCTATCTGGTCGCACTGACCGATCCGTTGCGCTGGAACCTGGCCAGCCTGATGGACGACAGCCCGATCAGCATGCGCCAGCCCAACGGCAGTGTGTGGACGCCGCGGAACGACGATCATCGAAGCCACGACCCGCTGACCATGGTCGATGCGCTGGCGCATTCGTGGAACCTCGCCACCATCCATCTTGGCATGGCGGTGGGCCTGCCGCGGATCAGGGCGTTTCTGCAGTCGTTCGGGCTCACCGACGTCAACCCCAGTCCCTCGTTGCTGATCGGCGCGATCGATCTGGCACCGATCCAGGTGGCGCAGCTCTATCAATACCTGGCTGCCGATGGTCACGCACTGCCGTTGGTCGCCGTGCGTGGCGTGCTCGATGGCAACGGTCGCACGATCAAGCGCTACCAGGTGCAGGGTGGCCGGGGTGAGTACCAGGAGGCGGTGCGCCTGGTGACCTGGGCGATGCAGCAGGTGACCGAGTACGGCACGGCCAGTGCCATCGGCAACTCGGCGCTGGCGTCGCTGCATGCCGCGGGCAAGACCGGCACCAGCAATGACATGCGCGACAGCTGGTTCGCCGGCTTCACCCAGCAACATCTGGCGGTATTCTGGATGGGACGCGATGACAACAAGCCGACCACGCTGTTCGGTGCCAGCGGTGGTTTGCGCGCCTGGCGCTACCTGTTTGCCAAGTTGCCCAGCACGCCGTTGTCGGCGGCCCCGGGGCCCGGGCTGGAGATGGCCTGGGTCAACCCGGCCGACGGCAAGCGCACCGAGCCGCAATGTCAGGGTGCACAGCAGGTGCCGCTGGTGGCTGGCAGCTTGCCGACCGAGACCCAGGGCTGCTTCTGGCAGGGTGTGCAGAACCTGTTTGGTGGCGGCGACAATCCTTCACCCGCGGGCAGCACGTTGCCTGCCGCGTCCTCCAGTAGTCCAGTTCGGAATTGATCATGCGGTATCCATTGAAACCCTTCGCGCAAATTTCCCTGCTGCTGCTGGCTTCGCTTGCTGCCGGTTGCAGCCTGTTTCCGTCCAAACCGGCGCCGCCTGCGCCGGTGGCGACCGTGCCCACCTACGACATGGTGGCGGCGATCCGCGCCGCCGGGGCAGGTGAGAAGTCCGTTATCGACGTCACCCCGCTGAGCGACCCGGCGGTCACCGAACTGCAGGTTGCGGCGCGACACGACGAGTTGGCCGGCCAATACGGCGCGGCCGCGCACACGCTCGACCAGGCCTTGAAGCTCGCCCCCGATTCGCCGGACCTGCTGCAGGATCGGGCGGAGGTTGCGGTGCGCCTGAAGGATTTCGGCGACGCCGAAAAGCTGGCCCATCAATCGTGGTCGTTGGGCCCCAAACTCGGCCCGTTGTGTGCGCGTAACTGGCAAACCATCGTCGAGGTGCGCCTGCGGGCCGGCGATCGTGCCGGCGCGGAGAGCGCGCGCAGGTGGGTACTGCAATGTCACAAGGCGGGCATTAGTCGCTATTGAGCCGGCCACGAGCGAGCCATCGCGGACTGGTCTCGGCCTGACGAATGACGGCGGCGCGGTTGAAGGCCGCTGCCGGCGAGCGCGGTCGTGGATCGGCAGCGGGGTTCGCAAACGGGACTTCGACCGCAGCTGACGGCGCCGCTGACCATACCCCGCCAGCAAGGGCACGGCACCTTTGGTTCCATTGCACAGCACCCAGCACCAGCGTCGACGGGGCGTCGGCCTGCTATGGAGTGGCCTTGTCGTTCGTGCGTGCTGGCCCGTCCTGCGGGGCGCGCGCTGCGTCGTGCGGGACGACCGGCATCTGGCGCGCGCTCTGCCAGCCCCCGCCCAGGGCAAGGAACAACCTGATCTGCGCCAGCGATACCTGCGCATCGGTGGCGGCCGCGGCCGCTTCGGTGCTGGCCAGCGTGCGTTCGGCGTCGAGACTGGTCAGATACGGTGCGCGACCGCCCCGATACAGCTGGCGATCCTGGGATGCCGCCTCGCGTGCCTCGGCAGCGGCTTCGTGCAGCGCCTGTTTCCGATCCAGCAGTTGCGCATAGCCGGTGAGTGCGGTTTGCGTGTCGCGCAGGGCGTTGAGCACGGTCTGGTCGAACGCGGCCAGCTGCGCGTCGGCTCCGGCTTCGGCGGCACGCACCTGCGCATGGGCTCTTCTGGAGGGGAACGTCCATGAGATCAGCGGGCCGATCTGCCACGAGCGCGTCGGTGCTTCGCCGAGGTCATCGAGCAGGCCGAAGGCACCAACCGAGCCGCCCAGCTTGACATCGGGATAGAGATCGGCCACGGCCACGCCGATGCGTGCCGTGGCCGCCACCAGTCGGCGCTCTGCCGCCCGCACGTCCGGTCGGCGCTGCAGCAGCACCATGCCGTTGCCCATCGGGATGGCCTGCTTGAGCGCCGGGGCTTCCTGGCAGGCGTCGACGCCGGGCGGAAGGTCGCCGGGCGTGTGGCCCAGCAGCGCGGCGAGTGCGTACTGGGCGGTCTTCTTCTGTGTGATCAGCGGCGGCAGGCTCGCACTCAGCAGGTCGAACTGGGCCCTGGCCCGGGTCACGTCGGTGCGGGTGCCACGGCCGGCATCGAACAGCCGCCGGGCGACGTCCATGCTGCGCTGTTGCAGCGCCAGCGATTGCCGAGCGATCACGATCTCGCGGTTGGCGTGGCAGCTTTCGAGGTAGCTGCCGGCCACCTGCGCGACGACGGTGATGCGCGCCATGTCGAGCGCGTCCTGCACCGCCTCGCTGTCCGCCAGGGCTGCTTCGCTGACGCGCTTGAGCTTGCCGAAGAGGTCAAATTCGTAGCTGGCGCTGAGCTTGCCGGTGGCAATGTTGGACACGGGAAGCTGGTCGAACATCAGCAGGCTTTCGGCGGGAATCAGGCCGCGAAAGGCCTCCGCGTCGGCGCCATAGGTGAAGCCGCCGGCGTTGATTGCCTGGTCGTAGATGTCCGAGGCGAGTCCGAGGTTGGCAGTGGCTTCGCGCAGACCGGCGTTGTTGCGCAACGCATCCCCGATCAGCTGGTTGAGCAGTGGATCGTCGTAGAGTTTCCACCAGGCGTCAGGTCCGCTGCGGCTTGGATCCACTGCCGTGCCCGGCACGATATCCACGAATGGCTTCTGCGCGCCGGGCTGGTTGATCACGGCGCTGCCGGGGCGATGATAGTCGGGGCCGACGGTCTTGCAGCCGGCGAGGCTGCACAACGCGGCCAGCAGCATGCCGAGGTGGCGCGTGTTCACGGCGTGCTCCCGGCCGTTGCGGGCGCCAGGCTCGGGCGGGCTGGTGTCGCGGCCGGGGCTGCCGGTTGTCGCGGGCGGGCGGACGCGTCGTTGTCTCGCAACACCGTGACCGTGGCGGTGCGCCCGACGATCAGCCGTATGTCGCCGGGATCGCCATCGAGCTTGATCCGCACCGGCACGCGCTGCGCAAGGCGCACCCAGTTGAAGGTGGGATTGATGTCTGGCAGCAGGTTGGAGCCGGGCGCCCTGTCCCGATCCTCGATGCCGGCGGCGATGCTCTGCACGTGGCCGTGCAGCAGCTGCGACTCGCCCATGACCTCGATCTTCACCGGCTGGCCGATGTGGATGCGTGACAGCTTGGTTTCCTCGAAATAGCCGTCCACATGGAACGAATGGCGGTCGACCACCGACAGCACCGGATGGCCGGTATTCACGTAGTCGCCGACGCGTACCGTGCGGTCGTTCACGAAGCCGTCGACCGGGCTGCACACCGTGGTGCGCTGCAGGTTCAGGCGCGCCAGGTCCACCGCATTCTTCGCCTCATCCAGGGCGGCCTGTGCCACCTCGACCTTGGAGCGGCCCTCTTCGACGATCTCCTTCGAGATCAGGTCGCTCAACGTGTGATTGCGCAGCGCCTCTCGCTGGAACTGGTGCAGGCTGGCCGTGGCCTTTTCCACGGCCACCAGGGCCTGCTCCAGGGCCAGCTCGTAGCGGGACCGGTCGATCACGAACAAGGCCTGGCCTCGGTGGACCGGCTGGTTGTCGGCGACCTCGACCGCGGTGACCAGTCCCGACACATCGGGGGCCACCTGCACCACGTCGGCGCGCAGGTGACCGTCGCGGGTCCATGGCTCGTCGCGGTAGTAGTGCCACAGGTGCTTCAACACGATGGCGGCGATCACCACGGCGACCAGGGTCAGCACGATCGGCCCCAGGGATTTGAGTATCTTTTTCACGACAGTATCCGGCGGGCGAGCAGGAACAGCAGGCCCAGCACGATCACGTACAGGGCGCTGTTGAAAAGGGCGGGATGCCACACGACGCGATAAAAGCCGAGCCGCGCGAGCCCCAGGCGCAGCAGCGACTTGACAACATACGCCAGCACCATCAGGGCCAGCAGGGTCGGCACGAACACGCCGTACAGACTGAATTCTCCGGGCATCTGCGTCAGCTCAGACTTGGTTGGGGAGCGTCGGCAAAGACGCCGGCGGGTGGTTGCGGACGCGTAGTCGAGGACATCGGGAACAGCGCCAGGCGAAGGCCGGCCAGAGCCTGCGTGGTGTGCCGGACAGGCGCGTCGGTCTGGCCGATCATGGCCTGGATCGTCGCGTCCAGATGGCTGCGCAGTGCGACCGATGGCTCCAGCGGATGGCCGGCGGCGACACAGTCGTCGAAATGCCGTCCGACCTCGAGCACCACGGCATCGACGGTGTCGGCAACGACCGGCGGCAAGGCATCGCGGTGGGTCTGCAGGTCGAGCAGACGCAGGCCGATGCGCAGGTCGCGAACGGCATCCAGACGTGCCAGCGACTCGTCCTTGATCAGCGCCATGCGTGGCAATAACTGACCGGTCATGTCGACCAGCCGCGAGGCGGCATCGACCTGGTCTGCGCGGCGCCCGCTGTGTCCAAGCAGGGACAGGTCGCGCCACATCGCGCGGGCCAGCCTGCGGGCGATCAGTTCGGTGCCGAAGGGTTTGCTGACCGCGGTCCACACGATAGCGAAGACCATGCCGAGGATCGCGCTGAGCGTGCCTGCGGCGAAGCTCTCGAAGTGCGCCGTGTAGCGTTCCGCCAGACCGAGGTCGGTGATCGCCTGGGAGGTGAACAGCAGCACGGTCATGGTGTGTTGCGGGCGTCCGGTGAACGCGCCGGCCCACAGCAGCGGCAGCGCGAGCACCGCGGCAAGGCCCAGGAACCTGTGGACCTGCGGCAGGATCGCAAACAGGTAGACCAGCGCAAAGGCGCTGCCGATCACCACCCATTGCAGGAAGGCGTTGAGCTGCGGCCGCGGGTCGTCGATGGCGGCGAAGAAGCAACAGGCGACGGCGACCAGGATCACCGCGCCGGCGCCCGGCTCCCAGCCCGATTGAATCCACAGCATGCAGGCGCAGAAGATGGCCGCGGCGGTCGAGATGTTGGAGAACAGCAACAGGCCGTGGTCGAAATGACTGACACGCTCGATGCTCTGGCGCGTCCGATAGGTCAACTGTGGAACCAGCCCATCGCCGGACTGGCTGTAGGCGCAATGCAGGTTCAGGCAGTCCTGCCACAGGTCGATCATCTCGCCCAGTCGCAGCAGCATGTTCGAGGCCAGCACCTGATCGATGTGGTCGCAGGCGAGCGTGGCTTGCCGGTGGGCTACCGCGTGACGCAACAGGTCGGCATCGGCGGGATCGGCTGCCACGCCCTCTTGCATCCAGGCGGTCAGCGCGTCGACCAACTCGCCCAGTGCCGCGGCGAGCGTCGGATTGCGCTGGCGCAGCACGTGGAGCGGGTCGGACAAGGCCGAGGCCTGCGGCACCAGCATGGTCATGCGCAGACGCATCTGCTGTGCATGACCGGCCTGCAGGTGGCTGGCACTGTCGTAGGACAGCTGACGGATCAGTGCATCCAGCGCCACCATGTCGGCCAGCAGCCGGTGACGCATGTGCTTGCGCCGCTCCGTGCTGGAGGTGATGGCGAGCAGCTGGGTGGTCCACTGCGCGGCAGCATCGAGCAGCTCCGCCATCTGCTCGCCGAGTACCGGGCCGATCCGCTTCGGGAACACCACCGAGTTGATCATGGCCGCACAGACGATGCCGATCAGGATTTCCTCGGTACGCGCCAGGCCGACATCCCACACGGTCAGCGGATGCATCAGCGTCGGCATGGCAATCAGCGGCATCGTGTAGGCGGCCAGCATGAAGATGTAGCTGCTTGGCGTACGGTTGAGCAGGGCCAGGTAGAGCAGGGTGCCGGTCCAGCAGGCTGTGGCAAGGCTCATCAGCACCGGGCTGCCGACCAGCGGCGGCACCAGAGCGATCGCCGCCGCGGCGCCGATCATGGTGCCCAGCGCGCGGTACAGCGCCTTGGAGCTGGTCGCGCCCGACAGCGGGTGCGACACGATGTAGACCGCGGTCACCGACCAGTACGGGTTGGGCAGCGACAGGGCGAGCGAGATGTACAGGGCGATCATGGCCGCCGCGAAGGCTTTCACCGAGTACAGCCAGTCGCGCCGGTGCGGCAGGTTCATGGTGATTCCTCAGCCTTGTGCGGCGCGATCGGCTTCCAGCTCGGCGAAAGCCAGGGCGATGGTTTGCTGCACGCGCTGGACAGCCAGCAACTCCTCCCGGGTATTCGTCTTGAGCACCTTCTGCCGCGTGGCATTGAGCCGTGCCTCGAGTTGCGATGACAGGGCCTGGCCGGCATCCGACAGCCATAGCGTATTCGCGCGGCGATTGCAGGCATCGGGTTCCCGGCGGACTAGGCCGGCGGCGCTGAGCTGGTCCAGCTGTCGTACCAGGGTCGGCCCGGTGACCCCGAGCTGTTCGGCAAGGGTGACTTGATGGATGCCCGGGGTCCGTCCGATCAGCACGAGGGCGAGCGCGCATGAGCCGGGGACGTCGTAGCTTTCCAGCGTATGTTCCACCAGCCGGACCCATTGGCGGCCAGCCACGGCCAGGCCGGCGGTCACGCTGCTGCGGAGGGTGTCGAGAGTCGTCATGTGGATATGATAGCCAACTAGTAATTGCCTTGGCAACTAATAGGAAAGAATCAATTGACCTCGCCGCGGAACCCGTTGTGCCGCGTAGTCAGCGATACTTGGCGGATGATCGATCTTGAAGACGACGGATCCGACGCTGTCGGTGAGTTGCTCGGCGCCGATGGCCCGTTCGCCCGCGAGTTGCCCAACTTTGCTCCCCGCCAGGCGCAACAGCAGATGGCGCGCGCGGTGGCGCAGGCCATCGAGGAGCGCGAGACGCTGATCGCCGAGGCCGGCACCGGCACCGGCAAGACCTACGCCTACCTGGTGCCGGCCTTGCTGTCGGGCGAACGGGTGATCATCTCCACCGGCACCAAGGCGCTGCAGGACCAACTGTTTTTCCGCGACCTGCCGCGCGTGCGCTCGGTGCTTGGCAGCCGCCAGAAGACGGCATTGTTGAAGGGGCGCGCCAATTACCTGTGCCTGTACCGGCTCGACCAGACCGTGCGCGAGGGCGCCACCTGGGAGCGCACGCAGGCGGCGCAGCTGGCCACCATTCGCGCCTGGTCGGCGCGTACCCGCCGTGGCGACCGCATGGAGCTGGCCGAGGTGCCCGAGGAGTCGCCACTGTGGCCGCGCGTCACCTCCACCCCGGAAAACTGCCTGGGCGTGGAGTGTGCGTTCTTCGATGATTGCCATGTGGTGAAGGCGCGGCGCGAGGCGATGGAAGCCGACGTGGTGGTGGTCAACCATCACCTGCTGTTTGCCGATCTGGCACTGAAGCAGGAAGGTTTTGGCGAAATCCTTCCCGGCGCGGCCGCCTTCATTCTGGACGAGGCGCACCAGATTCCGGAGCTGGCCGGGCAGTTCTTCTCGCAAAGCATCAGCGCGCGCCAGCTTGGCGACCTGGGGCAGGATGCGCTGGCCGAATGCAGCGGCGTCACCGGCGCGATCAGCTTGCTGCTGGAGCCGGTTGAAGCATTGAATGACGCGGTGCGGCGACTGCGCCTGGCGATGGACGTGCTGCCGCAACGCGGCGCTTTCCAGCAACTGGAGGATCGCGCCGGCGTGCGCGAGGGCCTGCATGACCTGCGCGAGTTGCTGGCGACCCTGGCCGAATTGCTGGCCTCGCAGGCCGAGCGTTCACGCGGTTTCAGCAACCTGCACGAACGCGCCCAGCTGCTTTCCGGACGGCTCGAGCGCATCCTCGAGGGGCACGGCGATCACGATGTGCGCTGGTACGAGCAGTACCCGCGGGGGTTCGTGCTGTATGCCACTCCGCTGGATCTGGCGCTGCCATTGCGCAGCCTGCGCGAGCGCACCCAGGCCGCGTGGATACACACCTCGGCGACCTTGTCGGTGGCCGGCAACTTCGATCACTTCGCCCGCCAGCTGGGCCTGGAGGAGCCGCGCACGCTCAGCCTCGACAGCCCGTTCGACTACCCGCAGCAGGCGCTGTGCTACCTGCCGCCGGGCTTGCCCGACCCGAACGCCCGCGATTACACCGACCGGGTGATCGAGGCGGTGCTGCCGGTATTGCAGGCATCGAACGGTCGCGCGTTCTTGTTGTTCACCTCGCATCGCGCGCTGCGCCGGGCGGCCGAGCTGCTGCAGGAGAAGGTGCCGTGGCCGTTGTTCGTGCAGGGCACGGCGCCGCGACCGCGGTTGCTGGAGGAATTTCGCGCCAGCGGTCATGGCGTGCTGCTGGGTGCGGCCAGCTTCTGGGAAGGCGTCGACGTGGTCGGCGATGCGCTGAGCGTGGTGGTGATCGACAAGCTGCCTTTCGCTGCGCCCGACGATCCGGTACTGATGGCGCGGCTGTCGGCACTGGAACAATCGGGCATCAACCCGTTCATGGGCTGGCAGGTACCCAGCGCGGCGATTGCACTGAAGCAGGGCGCGGGGCGATTGATCCGCGATGTGCGCGACCGCGGCGTGCTGGTGTTGTGCGATCCGCGCCTCACCAGCAAGGGCTACGGCAAGCTGTTCCTGGCCAGCCTGCCGCCGATGCCGCGTACGCGAGAGCTGCAGGACGTGCAGGCCTTCTTTGCAGGGCTCGCCGGGGAGGCCCCGGCGGCAGTGGAAGACGACCGGCTCGAACCGGATGCGTTCGAGCCGTCGTCGTGAGTACCTCAGCCCAGCTTCTGTGACTGCTCGCGCAGCGCGCCCAGGGTCACGTTCCAGTCGCTGATGCGCTGGCGCTCCTGCGTCACCACCTCCGGCGGCGCATTGGCCACGAAGCTGGCATTGCCGAGCTTGCCCTCGCACTTCCTGATCTCGACCTCGATGCGCGAAATTTCCTTGGCCAGTCGCGCCTTCTCGGCATCGACATCGATCAAGCCGGCCAGCGGAATCATTACCCGCAGCGAGCCGACCACGGCCGCGGCGGCAGCTGGTTCCTCCGCGCCCGAGGCGATCCATGCCGGTGCCTCGACCCGGGCCAGGAAGCTGATCTGTGCGGCGAACTTGGCCGCACGCGCCCGATCGCAGGCATCGCCATCGGCAAGCAGCAGCGGGATTGTCTTGGCCGGTGAGATGTTCATTTCCGAGCGGATGCGGCGGATACCGCTGAGCACGTTCTTGAACCATTCCACTTCGGCCGTGGCGGCACTATCGGCCACGATCTCGTCGGCGTTCGGCCACGGCCGCAGCAGCAGGCTGTCCTCGCTGAGGCCGAGCTTCGGCGCCACCGATTGCCAGATTTCCTCGGTGATGAACGGGATCACCGGATGCATCGCGCGCAGCACGCTTTCCAGCACCACCAGCAAGGTGTGGCGGGTGGAGGCGGCGGCGATCGCGTCATCGCCATTCAGGGCCGGCTTGGACAGTTCCAGGAACCAGTCGCAGAACTCGTTCCAGACAAACTCGTACAACGCCTGCGCGAGGTGATCGAAGCGGTAGCTGACAAAGTGCTGCTCCACCTCGACCAGGGTCTGCTTGAGCCGCGTGAGAATCCAGCGCTCGGCCTCGGTCACCGGCGCGCCCGCCGGCGCCGCGATCGCGCCCTCCGGCAAATTCATCAGCACGAAGCGCGAGGCGTTCCACAACTTGTTGCAGAACGCCTTGTAGCCCTCGGCGCGCTTGATGTCGAAATTGATCGTGCGGCTGTAGCTGGCCAGCGCGGCGAAAGTGAAGCGCAGCGCATCGGTGCCGATCGAGGGAATGCCGTCGGGGTAATCCTTGCGTATGCGCTTCTCGACCTTGGCGCGCACCTGCGGCAGCAGCAGCGATCTGGTGGATTTTTCCACCAGCGGCTCCAATGCGATGCCGTCGATCAGGTCCAGGGGGTCCAACGTGTTGCCCTTGGACTTGGACATCTTCTGGCCTTCCGCATCACGCACGATGGCATTGATGTAGACCTCGCGGAACGGTACCTGACCCACGAAATATTTGGTCGCCATCGCCATCCGTGCGACCCAGAAAAAGATGATGTCGAAGCCGGTGACCAGTACCGCGCTGGGCAGGAAGATCTTGTCCTGCTCCCAGTTCGCCACGACCTCGCCACGTTCGTTCTTCACCGGGCCGTCAGCCGGCCAGCCGAGGGTGGAGAACGGCCACAGCGCGGAGGAGAACCAGGTGTCGAGCACGTCGTCGTCCTGGCGCAGCGCGCCGACCGGCTCGGTGGTGGCGCTGGCGCGCGCGTCAGCCTCGTCCTCGCCGACGAAGATGTTGCCGGCCTCGTCGTACCACGCCGGGATACGGTGGCCCCACCACAGCTGGCGGCTGATGCACCAGTCCTGGATGTTGTCCAGCCACTGGGTATAGGTGTTGGCCCAGTTCTCCGGCACGAACTTGATCTCGCCCGAGCGCACGGCATCGAGCGCGGGCTCGGTGATCGACTTGCGTCCACCGGGGCGGCCATCGGCCAGCGTGTCGGAGGTGAGGTCGACAAACCACTGGTCGGTCAGCATCGGCTCGATCACCGCGTCGGAGCGGTCGCTGACCGGTACCTGCAGCTTGTGCGGCTTGGTCTCGACCAGCAGGCCCAGAGCTTCGAGATCAGCCAGGACAACTTTGCGGGCGTCGTAGCGATCCAGGCCTTGATACTTTTCGGGAATGCCGATGTCGGTAGCCGTGTCGAAATACTTGCTCCGAATTCTTCCGGAACCACCGGGTTTCGAAGCACCAACGGCCCAATCCCTGTCGTCGATTATCTTCGCATCCAAAGTGAAAATGTTGTACTGCGCCAGATCGTGACGTTGCCCCATCGCATAGTCGTTGAAGTCGTGCGCCGGAGTGATCTTCACGCAGCCGGTGCCGAAGTCCTTGTCGACGTAATCGTCGGCGATTACACGGATGGTGCGTCCGGTCAGCGGCAGGCGCAGTTGCTTGCCCACCAGGTTCTTGTAGCGCTCGTCCTCTGGATGCACCGCCACAGCGGCGTCACCCAACATGGTCTCTGGCCTGGTGGTGGCAACGACCAGATGGTCGAGTTCTCCTGGTTGTGGATCGACCACGTCATAGCGGATCGACCACATGTGGCCGTCGCGCTCCACGTTGTTCACTTCCAGGTCGGATACCGCGGTGCCCAGCACCGGATCCCAGTTGACCAGCCGGTTGCCGCGGTAGATCAGGCCATCCCGATACCACGTCACGAATACCTTGCGCACCGCAGCGGAGAGTCCCTCGTCCATGGTGAAGCGCTCGCGCGACCAGTCGGCGGCCGCGCCGATGCGGCGCATCTGGTTGGTGATGGTGGAGCCGGACTCCTCCTTCCACTTCCACACCCGCTCGATGAAGGCGTCGCGGCCCAGGTCATGGCGGGTCTTTTCTTCCACGGCGAGCTGGTTCTCGACGATCTTCTGGGTCGCGATGCCGGCGTGGTCGGTACCGACCTGCCACAGCGTGTTCATGCCGCGCATGCGCTGGTAGCGCACCAGCATGTCCATCACGGTCTGCTGGAACGCATGCCCCATGTGCAGGGTGCCGGTGACATTCGGTGGTGGCAGCAGGATGCAATACGGATCGCCCTGGCCCGACGGCTTGAACGCACCGCTGGCCTCCCAGCGCGCATACCACTTGGACTCGATCTGGGCGGGTTCGAAACTCTTTTCCATCGGGATTGCGCTCGGTAACGCGCGCAGGGCGCGCGCTTTCGTCATGGGGTTGGACCGGTGATTGTACGGGGCGGGCGCCGGCCTGCCAAAAGTCGCGCTGTCGCCGTGCCGGCGCACGCTTGCGAAAGCGTGATGGGCGGTGATCCGGGCGAGCGGTTGACCCGGTTGGGCAATGGGAGGATCGTCGGGCCGTTGAGGCGCCAGCGGGGGCTGCTGCCTCAGTGACTGAAAGGGATGTTGTGCATAATCCCGGACCTGTCCGGAAAGCAAATGACAGTTTTCAGGGGCGCCGCATCGGCCAGACGTCTGGTCTGCTGGCAGGGTACGGTTTGAGTCAGGGGCATCTGCAAGGAACGTCTGGTTTCACGCCTGCGGCAACCGACCCGGAGCACCGTGTAGTGGGTTTTGCGCAGCACCATGTTGTGAATGTCGTTAGCCTTCCCTGACGAATGAGCCACAGAACGCATGAACTCGCTCGCCGAACTGGTTGCCGCGTATCAAGCCGCCAAGCTCAAGCTTCCGGATATCTTCGGGGCGTTGTCAGCGCGCGGGGCGTTGCCTTTCGCCCAGCATCAAGCTGAAGTGGAGCTGCTGAACCAGTGGCGTGCCGACGAAGCCCTGCCCCCGGCCATCATCGATGCCTTGCTGGCCAAGCTGAAGGCTGTCCAGACCACATCCATTGCCGCGGCAGCGGCTCCGGTTGAAGACGCTACCGTGGTCAAGCCAGCGACCGGGTCAATGCGTTTCGAGCCGGGTGGCGATGCTACCCGGGTGCAGCCCGTTTCGTTGGTGCCGAAGCACGTGGACGAGTCGTCGGCAGCGGACAACGATGCCATCTCGAGCCCGTCGGCTACCGGTTCGAACGCGGTCAGCGGTGCATCGGGCTGGCAGCAGCTGGCCGAGGCTGAGGCCGGCGAGGGGGTGGCTGAGGGCTCGCTGCTGAAGGGGCGCTTCTACCTGGAGAAGGAGATCGGTCGCGGCGGCATGGGCGTGGTGTTCAAGGCGCGCGATGAACGCAAGGTGGAGGCGCGTGATCGCGATCCCTACGTGGCGGTAAAAATCCTCAACGATGAATTCCGCCGCCATCCCGATTCATTGATCGCGTTGCAGCGCGAGTCGCGGCGATCGCAGCTGCTGGCCCACGACAATATCGTGCGCGTGTTCGACTTCGACAAGGACGGCACCGTCGTGTTCATGACGATGGAGTACATCGACGGCTCCGACCTCAAGCAGCTGATTCGCGAGCGTGCCTTCAACGGCATGCCGCTGGCGCAGGCGCGGCCGCTGATCGAGGGCATGGCGCGTGCGCTGACACGGGCGCACGCGGCCGGCGTGGTCCACTCGGACTTCAAACCGGCCAACGTCATGGTTACCCGTGACGGCGTACCCAAGGTATTCGACTTCGGCATTGCGCGCGCTGGCAAGCACAAGGGTGAGGCGACAGGCGAGCAGACCGTATTCGATGCCGGCACGCTGGGCGCGCTGACGCCGGCCTACGCCAGCCTGGAGATGATCCAGGGCAAGGAGCCGAGCCCGGCCGACGATGTCTATGCGCTGGGTTGCGTCACCTTCGAGCTGTTGACCGGCAAGCATCCGTACGACAAGAAAAGTGCCGAGCTGGCGATGAAGGAGGGGTGCAAGCCACCGCCGGTTCAGGGGCTGACCACGCTGCAATACAAGGCGCTGTGCGCCAGTGTCGCGTTCCCCGTCGGGCAGCGACTGAAAAGCGCGGTTGCGCTGGTCAACGGGTTGCGCGACATCGGCTTGCGCGAACGGATGAGCCCGTTGCTGAGGTATGGCATTCCGGCGGCCTTGCTGGTTGCTGGCGGTATCTGGGGTTGGCTCACCTGGCAGCATCAACAGCTTTTGCAGAGGGTGGCCGCACGCTTCGAGATGAGCCGTTCCGACCACTACGTCGACGAGTCGCAGGCGCTGGCGGCACTGAATGCGCTCAATGAAGATGACCGCAAGCGGCTGATCATCGATCAGGGCAAGCTGATCCAGGGTTTTCTGCTGGATCGGGTCGGTGCCCACTGGGACCCGACCAGGAATCACTACGACTATGCCGGTGCGCAGCAGGTGTTCAAGCTGCGCGATGAGCTGCAGTTGTATTCGCCCGCGCTGGACCTCAAGCGCAGCGCCATCGACAAGGAAAAGAACGACCTGCTCAACTCGCTCGATACCCGGCTGGCGCAGGAGATCGGCGACAACAAGATCTTCGACGACCAGCCGGGCAACGTGGTGGCCACGCTGGCGCAGATTCGTGCCATCGATCCGGCCAGCCCGTTGCTGAAGAATGGCGAGCTGGAATTGAAATACGACGTGGCGATAGGCCAGTCGATCAGCCACGGGCAGCTCGACGAGGCTGGCAAGCAACTCAAGCTGGCGCAGTCGCTGTTTCCGACGTCCGCGCGGTTGCAGCAGCGACAGGCGCAGCTTGGTCAACGGGTAGCTGCCAGCGCACCGGTGGTCGCTGGCAGCACCGCGGCGCCGCTGCATACGGCTGCCGAAGCGCGCCAGGCGCTGCTCGCGCTGAGCAGTGGATCCGCTGTCGGCAGCGCCGAATGGCAGGCACGTGTGGCGGCGGCGATGGATGCCCTGCACGGCGACAACTCGGTGGAGACGCAACGTGCGATCGATGCAGTGGTGGCCTCGATCGTCAACGACGTGGCGAAACAGAGCAATCCGCAGCAGTTGCCGCAGGCCCGGCTTGAGCTCGATTTCGGGCTGAATTACGCACCAAAATCCGAGCCGCTGCTGGCGCAGGCTGCGCGGGTCGACGCGCTGCAAAGAGCCTCCGATGCCAGCCTGGCCCAGGCCAGCACAGACGCAGAGGTGAAGGCGCGGATCGAGTCGATGCGCAGTGCCGCAGCGGCCGATGATGTCGACAAGGCGAGCCAGTCGCTGGAGCGGATTCGCGCACTGCAACCGGATAATCCGTTCCTGCAGGCCGAAGCCCCCAGGCTGCTGGCCGACGCTTACCTGGGGCTCGCCCGCGACACGTTCCAGAAAAGCCGCTATCAGCAGGCCGCTGCCGTGTTGGCCAGGGGCTTGGGTGCGTTGCCCGCCAGTTCGTCCTTGCGTGCAGCCAAGTCACGCTACGATCTGGTGGTGGCGATGATGGCGGCCGGCGTCCAGCAGCCATCAAGCAGCACCTATGACAAGCTTCGCCAGCAGCTGGACGCTGCGCGCAGGGCCGATCCCTCCGGCTTGAGCAAGCTTGAGTCGGAGATGAAACTGCGCGGCCAGCTCCCGGCAGGCTCGCTGGCGCAGCAGATCGGCCGGCTTGATCCGGACAAGGCCACCACCCCGGCAAACGACGCGGTGCTCACGCTGGTGCGCAAGGGACAGCAGGCCTACCTGAAGAAAAACTATTCGGCGGCCATCGCCAACGCCCAGGCGGCGCTCAGGCTGAAGCCCGGCGATCCCCAGGCATCGCAATTGTTGAGCAAGGCCGAGAATGCCCAGCAAGAGGCAATGAAAAGTATTTCCATCCAATGAGCGGAGGGCTTGTCATGAGCATCAATACACGGCGTTTCCCATCCATCGGCATGCTGGCGGGCAGCATGTGTCTTGTCATGTTGACGGCTTGTGCCCAGATGCCCGCGGAATCATCAACGAGCAGCGCGGCACCGAACGACAGCGATGCTGGTTCGCCACCTTCATGCAACCCGGTGGTGACCGGAACCATCGGCGCCGTCGTCGGCAGCCTCTTCGGCAAGAGCGGCAAGGACAAGGTAGTTGGTGCCGCGGTCGGTGCCGGCGTCGGTGCGCTGGCCTGCATGGCCTACAACTATCACGTCAAGCAAGTGCGTGACGCCAGCGCGGTCAACGCCGATTACGTGCGCCAGCGCGGCGCGTTGCCGGCCAACAATACGGTTTCCTCGTATGTCAGCGAGATGGCGCCGTCGAGCACGGTCAAGGCTGGCACTCAGACCGAGATGCAGTCGAAGATCGTGGTCATCAACGGCACCAGCGACGTGGCGCCGAAACTGTCTGAGACGCTGACGCTGTATTCGCCAGATGGCAAGCAGTTGTCCACGGTGACCAAGCCCGCCAGGGAAATCAGTGGTACCGGCGAATACCAGACCAGCTTCGTCTTCAATCTTCCCAAGGGTATCAAGGAGGGGCGCTATACCGTGCGCTCGACGTTGCAGATGAATGATCACACGGTCAGCAGCAATGAGGTGCCGATGACGGTGGTCAGCTGAGTCGCTTGGCAAGCTCGCCTCTTGGGGCGGGTGCGCGACGGGGGTATCGCGCGACCTGCAAGCAAGAGCGTTGGAGCAATAGCGCTCGGGCAACGGCGGTCGAGCAAGAGCGGTCGAGCCGCTGCGCGGCCCGAGTCACTTTTCTCTTGCGTGGCCAAGAGAAAAGTAACCAAAAGAGAAGGCCACCCCACTTGGCGCTTGCCGGGCATCCCTGCCCGGCAAGTCCGTGAGGCGGGGCCGGGCTTTTCGACAGGGCATCCTGCCCTGGCGAAAAGGAGCCGACATCCCTGTCGACTCCCCTGCGGGCCTGTCGTCCCCACCTCACCGCCGCACAGGGGCCCCGGGCAGAGCAGCGCGCCATCCTGGCGCGCACTCGGTGCGCCACCGCTGTGCGGTGGCGAGAGCCCAAAGGCAAAAAGCGAAAATCCCGCGTCTCACTGGATTTCTCAATGCTGGCAACGTCTCCGTTCGGCCAACAGCGGGCATCGCCGCGATGACTCACGAAGCCGTAAAGGTGTTTGTGACGAAAAGGGCGCCAAAGCATTCTTGATGCAGGCGTCCAAGCCATCATTGGGCCAGGTAGAAATCCATGGGGATAAGCTCGACGGCCCATCCGCCTTCTTCGCCCAGCGTGGCGGCCGGGTGCATGGATGCGATGCGCAGCGCCTCGTCACGGCTGTCCGCCTCGATGATGAAAAGGCCGCCTACCACCTCCTTCGATTCGGCGTAAGGCCCATCGTTGACGTGCGTCTTGCCGCTGCGCGGGCGAAGCGTCCTCCAGCTGTCCAGGTCGCCAAGCGACGCGGAAACCAGAACCTTGCCGGTAGCGCGCATCTTCTCGTCCAATGCCGGGCATTGGCTCACCAATTCCTTGACATCGTCTGGCGCCATCGCGGCGAACTTTTCGGGAGTGAAGTAGGCCAGACCGAGGTATTTCATGGGAGATCCTTTGGGTGGTGATGTATTGACGACGAAGCTGATGATCGGAAATCGACAATGCTCCGGGAGAGTTTGTAGCGGGGTCTCGACCAGCCTGTCCGCTTTGGGTCGCATCGCGACCATCGGACAACTATCGCCGACCGGTGACACCAAAGTTCGCTATCGGCAAGAAGTCGACACTCGTCAGCGGCTGCCTTTGGGTGTTCAATGAACGGCCTCCGCACCGTCTGCACGCGGCTCGATGTGCATCAACGAGGTCGCAATAACGTGTGCGCATCCAGCAGAATCGGCCAATGTCCATAAACCTGTTCGACCCAACGCGGAACCAGCACTTCCTTCCACAGGTCGAGCAGCGGCTGAACGCCATTGATCCGACGGTCTGCAAAGAAAAACAGAGCATCTACGAGTTTGAGGTACTTAGCCGGGAGCCGATCCAGCTCGGCCCCGCACAGAGCACTCGCATCGAGAAGCATCTCTCGATGCTCGACCTGTTCAGCTTCGACGTGGACAGGAAGCAACCGCTTCGCCACAACTTCGAGGCGCTGTTCAATCGATACGAGACGGATGTGAGGACGCACACCGAGAGTTTGCTTGCCAAGCTCGCCGCCGGCGACCATTCGGTCGGGCACGAGGTTACAAACATCTTCGCAGTGAAGATCTTGAACTTCGCGAGGAATCCGTTCTCCGTTCAGAAGATTCTCAACACCTTTGGTGCGCTCGCGAACTTCACACCATTGCGACAAGAGGTCGGTCAACTCTTCGACAAGGTGTTGTTTGGCCGTCGAAAGCACCAGATATACCTCTGCGGCGAACTTGGCATCACGGACGCGCAGTACGACCAGTGGCTTCGCATGCTCTTCAACATGCTGATGAAGCTGGCACCCGGATTTCCGCCGATGCTGGATCAGTTGGTAAATAACATGTTCAACTCGAAGGCCTTTGCGATCGGCGTGCTTGTGAGCACCTACGATTCGCCGACATGCCTGCTGTCGGATCGTGGTTTCAGCACGAACGTACATAATGAATGCGTAGACGGATTCGACTTCAACCTGCGTAGCAATGCATTCATCCGGTACGTCGTGATGGATCGAAAGCCCAGAAACGTACCGGCTTGGATGCCTCAAGCATCCATTGACGCTTTCATGCAATCCGACCTGCCGGTCAGTCTGAATCTTGCCCATGAAAACACGGACTTGCTGCGCAGCTTCAACATGAATGTGATTAACCAGTGCCACAGTCGTGTTTTCTGCTCTGTCAATCACGGCATCGTGTGCTGACGCGTGAAGCACCCGGTCAACCCACGCACACGATCCCCCGCCTCGTTGATGCGTTTTCGCGAGCCGCCAGGGAATCCCTTGCCGTCCATAGTGCCTCCATGGTTCGTGGGGCACCGTGCCACGGTGATCGCCGTGCCCGAGACCCCACGTTACCGATAGGACAACACCAGCGCCGAGTTCAGGCGCTGCCGGTTCGAGTCGGGGCTGCTCGAGTGCTCCCTTTGAATGCGCTCGCGGCCTTGGACGGCCGCGACCAGGATCAGTGCGACCGGCAGCAATGGGTCGGTATCTGACGGTGATTGCCATTGTGACCTGAAGGGGCTCCCGGCATGGCGCGCGATACTCAAAGCGCGCTGAGGCCTTATTGGTGATCGGTGCGCTGTCTCCAGATCGAAGGAGCCGCGCTCGTGATCTGGCATTTCGAATAGTGCGGGCCAGGATGGCCCGCAGCTCTACCCGAGGCCCCTGTGCGGCGGTGAGGTGGGGTCGACAGGCCGCGTAGCGGGAGTCGACATGGATGTCGGCTCCTTTTCGCCAGGACAGGAGTCCTGTCGAAAAGCCCGGCCCCGCCTCACGGACTTGCCGGGCATGGATGCCCGGCAAGCGCCAAGTGGGGTGCTTTTTCTCTTTGGTCACTTTCTCTTTGAGCACGCAAAGAGAAAGTGACTCGGCCGCCGGTGGCGGACGAAAGCCCGCGGCAGGCGAACCAGGTTTCGTCGGCGTTGCGATTTTCGCAAGAGAGGGCTCTCCCGATAGCACGCGGCAATCGCAAACAACTCACTCCGAGTGGTCGCGCTCGCGTACAGCCTCCATCGTCAACGACGCCAACTGCCGCAATCGCCCGCTCCCCGCATCGGAGAGCAACTCCTTCAAGCGCGCCCCCGCATCATCCTGATCCAGCGTATGCCGCTCGGCCAGCGAAGCGGCCAGCGCGCGACCCATCGAATCGAAGATCAACGCGTAGGCGAACGCATGCAACACACCGCCGCCGAGCGTGCCCAGGCCGGGAAAAGCCTTCAATGCGTTACCCGCCACCGCCAGCACGATCGAGCTGCCGCTGCGCAGGGTGAGTTTGGCCTGCTGCACGAAATCCTCGATCTGCACGTCGCTGAGCTTGACGCTGTACAACTCGGCCAATGCGCGGGTGAGGCCGGTGGCGAGGACGCCCTGGATCACCAGGTCGCTGCCGGGAGCGACGGCGGCCATCGCGCCGACGATGGCGCGGCGGGCGTATTTGCGCACGATGCGTTCGGCCCGCTCGGCGCGGGTCTGCGCCTCCAGCGTGCCGGTGCGTTGGTGCACGCCGGCGAGCACGGCGTTTTCGCGCAGGTTTTCCAAGCCCTCGGCGCCGGGTGCGGTGAGCCGCGAAAGTGCTTGCAGCAGAAGGTCGATCGAGGGTTGGCGCTGGCGTTTGACCGACTCGGTGCGGCCATCGGCGAGCTGGCGCTGGTAGCGCTCGCTACCGCCGGCACTGATCGCGAGGACGGCGCCGGCGATGCCGTGCGACTGCTGGCGCAGATGGGACAGCAGTTGTTCGCGATCCGGGGTCGTCCACTGGTCGGCCTTGTTCAGCACCAGCAGCAGGGGTTTGCCGAAGTCGGCGAGCCAGCGCAGTTCATCGGACTGCTGACGAGTGAGGTCGCCGGCGCACAGATAGATCACCGCATGCGCGCGCAGCGCTTCTTCGCGCGCCATCGCTTCGCGTGCCTCGCCACCGGTTTCGCGGCTACCCGGCACGTCGGCGAGCACCACGTTGCGACCATCGGGCAGGCGACTGTCGTAGTGGCCAACCTCACGTGTGGTGCCGCCGCGAGCGTCGCTGGCGAGTTGGGCATGCGGTGCGAGGGCGCGGATCAGGCTGGATTTTCCGGTGGAAATTTCACCAAACAGGGCGACGTAGATGCGGGCGCTCGCCCGGCGCCGGTCGAGTTCGCCGAGTTCGGCGCTGAGGGCGCTGGTGTCGGCGCCGTGTTCGCGCAACTGGTCGATGCGTTGCTCCAGGCTGCCGCGATCGGGTACCGGCATCGGCCGGCGTTGGCGGCGCGGGCGCAACAGCCACCACATCACGGCAAGGCCGGCCGCGGCGAACAAGGCGAGCACGCTGCCGAGTGTCCATTGCAGCGCCGTCGGCAAGGCGAGGAAGCGCTGAGTCAGCGCCAGCGCTCGCTCGGCGGCGGCGAACAGCAGCCAGAGCAAGGCAGCCATGGCTAGCGCGGTGAACAACAGTCGCAGGCGTTTTGACATGGGTGCCAGTGTACCGGCAGCGTCCGCACGCTCGCGGTGAAGCGGGGGATTTGCCATGATGTTGGTCAGGCTGGGGTTGCGCGTCGTGTCAGCAGACGGTTGCGCATAGGGCTGTGGGGGTCAAAGGGAATTCATGAAAGCCACTGTATTGCTCGGCTTGCTGGTCTGGCAGGGTGCGTTGGCGCCCGCGTTTGGCACACCTGCGACAGCTGCCCCGGCCAGCACGGTCGCGGCGATGCCAGCGACGGCGAACGCCCCGCTGCCGACTCCGCAATTCCGTCGTTACGGCACTGCCGATGGCATGCCCAGCACCAATGTCTACGCGATGGTGCAGGATCACGATGGCGCGATCTGGTTCGGCACCAAGGGCGGACTGGCTTATTTCGACGGGGTGCAGTTCAAGGTCTACCGGCATGCCGAGAATGACCCCGGTTCGCTGTTCGACAATGGCATCGCCACATTGTTGATCGACCGCAAGGGGCGGCTATGGGCGGCAGGCCTGAATGCCGGCTTGAATCGCTACGATGCGGTTACCGGAAAGTTCACGCACTGGGGGCACCAGGCCAACGACCCGGCCAGTCTCGCCAGTGATCGTGTATGGGCGGTAGCCCAGAGTGCCGACGGCGATATCTGGGTGGGTGGCGTGGGCGGAGTGGATCGCAAGCGCCCCGGCCAAAGCGGTTTCGAGCATGTACTCAATCCGCTGCCGGGGGAAAGGCCGGCGTCCTTCGGGGTAGTCGCGGCGTTGTATGTCGACCCGCGGCAACGGGTGTGGATCGGCAGCAGCAATGGCGTGTTTGTGTGGCAGGCGGACGGGCAAGTACGGCGGGTGGAGTCGGATGATCCCGCGCGGCGAATGTTGGACGCATGGCGTTTCGATGGTGATGGCGACGAGGTGCGAATTGCCACCAGCCATGGCCTGATGATCGTCGGCAGGGATGGCGTCGCCCATCGTTTTGCGCCAGCGCAAACGCCGGATACCGACACCATGACCAGCGTGCGCGACCAGGCCGGTCGGTTGTGGGTTGGCACCAAGAAAGGGCTTTTTCTGCAAGAGCGAGCCAACGGCCCGGTGACGGCGGTGAGTAACCAGTCGATGCTTTACGGCAACTTGCCGGGCACCTGGATATGGCAGCTCATGGTGGATCGCGAAGGGGGCTTGTGGGCGGCGCTGTACGACGGCGGCGTCGCCTACCTGGCGCCGGGCTGGGACCGCTTCAGCCGCTTTACCCATGTCCCCGATGATCCGGCCAGTCTGCGCGATTCGATCGCCACCACGATGGCGCGCGGCAAGGATGGCCGTCATGTATGGGTCGGCGAGCGTGGCGGGCGGGTCGATCGGCTCGATCCGGTGACCGGCCAGGTCGAGCATGCGCTTTCGGGGTTGGGCGGCGACGTGGTGGGCATGACCGAGGATGCGAAGCACCGGTTGTGGGTGGTTGCGCAGGGAGCGCTTTATCTGATCACCGACGGCAAGCCAAGGCGGCTCGATCCCGATTCAAGGATGCAACGTCCGCTGGAGGTCGAGCCCGGGCCGGATGGCCAGATGTACGCGCGCACCTTCGGCCAGGGGGTGTTCCGGATCGACCCGCAATCGCTGGCGGTCACCCCGGTGCCGATGGAGGGCACCGGCGACAAGGTGTTGTGGGGTAGCCAGATGACGCTGAAGGATGGCGTTTACTGGTACGCCAGCGATGGCGGCATGATGCGTTTGAACGCGGCCCATGCACGCTTCGAGATGGTGCCGGGAGCGCCGGCGGGCCACTCGGTCGATGCGTTCGACTTTGCCGGTGACGGCATGTGGATGGCCAACGTCAACAGCCTGGCGTTCTACCGCTACAGCGGTGACGGCGTGGAGCTGGCGCGACGGATCGACGTGACGCACGGCTGGCCGTCGGTCAGCGTGACCGACCTGCATGTGGATAAACGCGGCCGCGTGTGGATTTTTGGCCACGACGGGCTGTGGTATTTCGATCCACAGACGGGACGCTTCCGCTCGTTTGGCCTGCAGGATGGCCTGACCAATGGCGAGTTTTTCCGCGGCTACGCGCTGATGCCCAGTGGCTACATCTACGCCGCGACGCTCGGAGGCGTGGCAGCTTTTGATCCGAATGGCAGCAGTCCGCAGGCGCAGGTGCCGCAGCTGTCGATTACCCGGGTCAGTGTGTTGCATGACGGCAAGCGCAAGGTGTTGCCGATCGGCCCGGAGCCCTCGCGCGTTGGCTGGAAGGACAGCCAGCTCCAGGTCGAAGCGCGGGTGTTCTCGTACGTCAATCCAGCGGCCAATCATTACCGTTTCCGGCTGGCCGGGTTCGACCGCAGCTGGGTCGATACCGGTGATCGCGGCGAGCGTGACCTGAGCGGTCTTGCTGCCGGTGATTACAGCCTGGGCGTGATGGCTTCCGGTGCCCGCGGCGCCTGGGCTCATCGTGCCTCGCCACTGCGACTGCAGGTGCAGGCGCCGCCGTGGGAGCGCTGGTGGGCCTGGCTGGTGTATGTCGCGATGGTGGGGCTGCTGGCGTGGATGGTGCTGCTGTCCTGGCGTCGCCGGCTGGCGCATCGTCACCAGATCCAGCTGGCCGAACAGCGCAGCAGCCTGGCTGAGCAGGCGAGTGCGGCGAAGACGTTGTTTCTGGCCACGCTCAGCCATGAGATCCGCACGCCGATGACCGGTGTGATGGGCATGGCCGAGCTGCTGAAGAGCACGCCATTGAGCGAGCAGCAGCAGGACTACACCGACGCCATGCAGCGCTCGGGCACGATGCTGCTGAAGCTGCTCAACGATGCGCTGGACCTGGCCCGGATCGAGGCCGGCAGGCTGGAGCTGGAGCCGGCACCGTTCGACCCGCGCCAGCTGCTGCAGGATGTGGCCCAGCTCGAGCAGGGTCTGGCGCAGGCCAAGGGCCTCCGGTTTGAACTCGAAGGCGTGGAGGCCTTGCCGACGCAGGTGCTGGGCGATGCCATGCGGATCAAGCAGGTGCTGCTGAACCTGGCCAACAACGCCTTGAAGTTCACCGAGCACGGCCAGGTGAGCTTGCGCGGCGAGCGCATCGACGACGGCCTGATGTTCAGCATCAGCGATACCGGCCCCGGCATTCTGGAATCCAGCCAGGCGCGTCTGTTCCAGCGCTTCGAGCAGGAAGAGGGGCCGCAGCGCTGCGCCGGCAGCGGCCTGGGGCTGGCGATCTGCTGCGAGCTGGTGGAGATGATGGGTGGCCGCATCGAGTTGGTCTCCCGGCTCGGTCACGGCAGCACCTTCCGTGTGCGCCTGCCACTGGCCGAGCCCGTCACGCTGCCGCCGCCAGCGGAACCAGTGGTCGCCCAAGGCAGTTATCGTGTGCTGCTGGTTGAGGACGACGGCATCGTGGCGGCGGTGATCTGCGGCCTGCTTGAGCGCCAGGGTCACGGCGTGGTGCATGTCATCAACGGGTTGGCGGCGCTGGCAGAACTGGCGCACGAGACGTTCGACGCGGTGCTGCTGGATCTGGACCTGCCCGGCGTCGACGGTTTCCAGATCGCGCGCTTGATCCGCCAGCGCGAGCATGCTGGCGAACGCCTGCCGATCTTGGCGGTGACGGCGCGTTCGGGCGGCGAGGATGAGGCCCGCGCCAAGGCGGCGGGAATGGACGGATTCCTGCGCAAGCCATTGACCGGCGAGCAGCTGGCCCATGCATTGCAGCTGATGGTTGGCACGCCACCGCAGGCACTGTCACAGCAAGACTGAGCCCCCTGTGCGGCCACGTGACGAGGTTCGCTCGCGGTGGCGTGCCGGTTTTGGCATGATGGGCGTTGGGGTCAGAGGGGTAGGGGATGTTCGCGTCGGTGGTGCTGAATGCGGTTCTCGCGATCGCGTCGTCCAGGACCATCCCGGCTGGTCCGGCAGCTTCGGCGAGCACGGCTGCGGCTCCAGTCACGGCCACCACATCGCTGTCCACACCGCAGTTTCGCCGCTTTGGCATTGCTGACGGACTTCCCGGTGGTCAGGTGTATGCCGTGGCGCAGGACCGCCGTGGGCTGATGTGGTTTGCCTCGGCCGGTGGGTTGGTGCGCTACGACGGCGTCGATTTCAAGGTGTTTCGTCATGCGACGGGGGACCCGACTTCGCTGCCGTTCAATGCCATCTTCTCGCTGATGGTCGATCGCCAGAACCGGATTTGGGGCGGCGGTATTTCCGGCGGCCTGCTCGCCTACGACCAGGCCGATGATCGCTTTCGGCATTGGGAACATGACGGCGCCAACTCGGCCAGCCTCGCCAGCGACGAGGTCTGGAGCATTGCGCAGACCAGTGACGGCGCCGTATGGGTGGCTACCCAGGAAGGCCTCGATCGGTTGCGTCCGGACGGCCAGGGTTTTGACCACGTGCCGCTGGATGTCGGCGGTCAGCACACCGCCAACTTTGGCGAGACCCGTGCCTTGCTGGCCGAGCCGGACGGACGGCTGTGGATCGCCGCGGAGAGCGGCTTGTACCTGCGTCAGGCCAACGGCAGCCTGCAAAAAATCGCGCTGCCACCTTCCTTTGAAGGCAGCTTGCACAAGATCTGGGCGATCGAGGGTGATGGCAGCGAGGTTCGCGTGGCCATGGACGGAGGCCTGTTGATAGTCGGCGCGGATGGTGTGGCGCGACCGCTGGTGGAGGAGCCGCTGAGCGCATCACGGATCCAGAGCAGTGTGCGGGATCTTGCCGGCCGGCTCTGGATTGGCAAGGCCGACGGGCTTTTGCTTCAGCATCGGGATCACCGGCTGCAGTCGATCCAGGGTCACCCGCTGTTGCCCGGAGGCTTGCCCGGGAACAAGGTGTGGCAAACCTTCATCGATCGCGAAGGCGGTCTGTGGATCACCTTCGAGGAATCGTGCATCGCCTATCTCGCACCGGGTTGGGATGGCTTTGCGCGCTTCACCCACATCCCCGATGACCCCGCCAGCCTTTCCAACATCGCGCCTTCCGATATTCGCGTGGCCCGCGACGGCAAGCTGTGGGTAGGGGGCGATGATGGCTGGGTGGACAAACTGGACGTGCATACCGGTCGCGTCGAACACACGATCAAGAACCTGCACGGGCAGGTGGCGGCGCTTGCCGAGGATGCCCGCCAGCGGCTGTGGATCGTCGAGCCGGGTGGTCTGCAGATGTTCGATCGCGGCGTGGTGCACGACATTGATATCGAGCGTGCCCACGTCAGCCGTCCGGTACTGGTGGTTGCGGCAGATGACGGCAAAATCTACCTGGCCTCGTGGGGCGAGGGGATCTTCGCGATCGATCCCGATACCCTGGCGATCACGCCGGTACCGCTACAGGGCGCTGGCGCGAACCACGCGTTGTTGTTGCCCTCTCAGCTGAGCTTTCACGACGGCAGCCTCTGGTACGGCAGTGCCGGCGGCTTGATGCGGATGCAGGCGGGAGATCACCAACTTGCCCTGGTGCCAGGCATGGCGCCATCCAATATCCGGGCCTTCGACTTCGATGCCGATGGCATCTGGATCGCCACGGAAAAGCTGCTCGAGCACTACCACTACACCGAAGGCACGGCCGTGCGCGACGATGTTGTCGACGTCGACCGCGCCGGACTCGGCTCCGATCTCACCGCCGTGCGTGTCGGCGACAAGGGTGGCCTGTGGCTGTTCGGCAACCCAGGTCTGTGGCGGTTGGACAAGGCCAACCATCGGATCACCGCGTTCGGGCCCGAGCAGGGCCTCTCCAATGCGGCATTCGGTGCCGGCATGACCGACGAGGCGCCGGACGGGATGATCTTTGCGCTGGATAGCGAGGGGGTGGCGGCGTTCCAGCCTGAGCGCCTGCTGCGGCCTGCCGCACAACGGCCGCGTCCGTCGCCGCTAAGCCTGGTCAGTCTGGCGGTTCGCCGCGATGGCTCCACGCACGTCCTGCCGCTGGATGGCCGTCTCGTGCAGTTGGGCTGGCGCGACCGCGACCTCCGGGTGGTAGCGCGCTTTGCTTCCTATATCAACCCGCAAGCCAATCATTACCGCTTCCGCCTCAGTGGGTTCGACAGCGGCTGGGTCGACGTGGATAGTCGCGGTGAGCGTGACTTTGCCGGCCTGGCCGCGGGCAACTACCGGCTGGAGGTCATGGCCGCCGGTGCCGATGGTGGGTGGAGTCGGTTGGATACGCCGTTGGACATCCATGTGCAATCGCCACCGTGGATGCGCTGGTGGGCATGGCTGGCCTATGTGCTGCTGGGTGTGGCATTGGTATATCTGGGCCTGCGTGGCTGGCGCCGTCGCCTGGCGCAACGACACCATGTGCAACTGATCGAGCAACAACGGCAGATGGCCGAAGCGGCGAGCGCAGCCAAGACCCAGTTTCTGGCCACCCTCAGCCACGAAATTCGCACGCCGATGACTGGCGTGATGGGCATGGCCGAGCTGTTGCTGAGCACACCGTTGAATCCGCTGCAGCATGACTATGCGCAGGCCATGCAGCGTTCGGGCACGATGCTGCTGAAGCTGCTCAACGACGCGCTGGACCTGGCCCGGATCGAGGCAGGCAAACTCGAGCTGGAGCCGGCACCGTTCGACCCGCGCCAGTTGCTGCAGGATGTGGCGCAGCTTGAACAGGGCCTGGCGCAGGCCAAGGGCCTTCGTTTCCTGCTGGAGGGGATCGAGGTGTTGCCGGTGCAGGTGATCGGCGATTCGCTGCGGATCAAGCAGGTGCTGCTGAACCTGGCCAACAACGCCTTGAAGTTCACCGAGCGCGGCCTGGTCACCTTGCGCGCCGAGCGGCTGGCCGATGGCCTGCTGTTCAGCATCAGCGACACCGGCCCGGGCATTCCGGAAGCCAGCCAGGCACGGCTGTTCCAGCGCTTCGAGCAGGAAGAAGGGCCGCAGCGTCGGGCCGGCAGTGGTCTGGGCCTGGCGATCTGCCGAGAGTTGGTGGAGATGATGGGCGGCAGCATCGAGCTGGTCTCGCGGCTGGGTCACGGCAGCACGTTCCGCGTGCGCCTGCCGCTGACCGAGCCGGTGGCGTCTTCACCGTTGCCCGAACCCGTTCCCGCCAAGGGCAGCTACCGGCTGTTGCTGGTCGAGGACGACAGCATCGTGGCGGCGGTGATTCGCGGCCTGCTCGAGCGTCAGGGTCATCACCTGGTGCACGTGATCAACGGGCTGGCGGCGCTGACCGAACTGGCGCATGGAACGTTCGACGCCGTGCTGCTGGACCTGGACCTGCCCGGCGTGGATGGGTTCCAGATCGCACGGTTGATCCGCCAGCGCGAGCAGACAGGTGAACACCTGCCGATCGTGGCGGTGACGGCGCGTTCGGGCAGCGAGGACGAGTCACGCGCGCAGGCGGCGGGCATGGATGGTTTCCTGCGCAAGCCGCTGACGGGCGAACAACTCGGCGAGGCACTGACGCGGATGGTCGGGCAGGCGGCTTCGAGCGGGACCGCGTCGGCCTGAGCTACATGTCGTTCTTGTGCAGCTCGAAGCCCAGGCGCTGGTACTCGCGCCAGCGTGTGCGTGAACCGTCGCGGGCGGCCGGATCGGCGGCTACCACTTCCAGCACGCGCTGGTAGCGACCGCCGGGACAGGTCTCGCGCAGGTTGATCAGCAGCGGACGCTCGGCGGTATCAACACCGGGCGGAACGATCAGTACGGCCGTCTGCTCGTCGTCATCGTCACCGGCCAGCTGATGCGGAATCATCGCGTCGTCGTCGAACGCCCACAGCAATTCGTCGAGCTCCTGTGCCTGTTCGTGATCGCGGGTCAGGATCAGGGTCGGTTGCTGCGAGGCGAAGGCCTTCTTCGCCAGTTCGCAGACCAGCAGCAGCGGCTGCTCGCGAAAGCGAGGCTTGTCGATCAGGTAGAAATCAGCGCGTGGCATAGGGGGAGCGAGTGGAGAGGAGGGGGGAAACCAGTGTAACGGCTCGCGCCGCACTCGTTCCCCACTCCTTTGCATTTACTGCTGGTTCAACAGCCACTGCACCAGCAAGCTCACCGGGCGACCGGTGGCGAGGCCCTTGCGACCTTCCTCCCAGGCGGTGCCGGCGATGTCCAGATGGCCCCAGCGCTGGCCTTCGGTGAAACGCGACAGGAAGCAGGCGGCAGTAATCGCGCCGGCGCTCTTGCCGCCGATGTTGGCGATGTCGGCAAAGCCGGAATCAAGTTGGGCCTGGTAGTCGTCCCACAGCGGCAGGCGCCAGGCGCGGTCAAGGGTTTCCTCACCGGCGGCGATCAGTTCGGCCGCGAGGTCGTCGTGCTTGCTCATCACGGCAGACGCATGCTTGCCCAGTGCGATCACGCAGGCGCCGGTGAGCGTGGCGGCGTCGACCATCGCCTTCGGCTGGAAGGTCCTGGCGGTCCAGGTCAATGCGTCGCACAGAATCAGGCGGCCTTCGGCGTCGGTGTTGAGCACTTCGATGGTCAGGCCGGACAGGCTGGTCAGCACGTCGCTGGGGCGATAGCTGTCGCCGTCGGGCATGTTTTCCACGGCCGGGACCACGCAGACCAGGTTGAGCTTGAGGCCCATCTTCACCGTGGCCACGAAGGCACCCAGCACGCCGGCTGCGCCGCCCATGTCGAATTTCATTTCCTCCATGCCCGGGCCGGGCTTGAGGCTGATGCCGCCGGAATCGAAGGTGACACCCTTGCCGACGAAGGCATACGGCTTGTCGCCCTCGTTGCCGCCCTTGTATTCCAGTACCACCAGCTTGGGCTTGTTGACCGAGCCGCGGCCAACGGCGAGCAGTGAACCGAAACCGAGCTGCTCCATCTCGACATGATCGAGCACGCGGCAGCTGGTGTTGGCCTGGGTCTCGGCAAAGGCCTGCGCCTGCGAGGCGATCCAGGCGGGATTGCAGATGTTCGGCGGCAGGTTGGCCAGCTCGCGGGCGAATCGCACGCCCTCGGCGATGGCAATGCCCTGATCCAGCCCGGCCTGGGCTTCTTCACCCGCGGCGAAGGCGAGCGTGACCAATTCTGGTTGCTTGCTCTTGTCGCGCGGCTTGAATGTGGCGGTGTAGCGGTAGGCGGCATAGTCGCTGGCCAGCGCCGCCACGCGCACGCGCCAGCCGCTGTCGCGACCGGCTACATCGAGCTCGGTCAGGTAAGAGGTGGCGTTGTCCACCGGCACGCGGCCAAGCGCACGCGCCGCCTCGACATTCACTTTCTGGAAGCGGGCGGCGTCGAACGACTTCTGCGCGCCCAGGCCAACCACCAGCACGCGCCTGGCGTTGATCCCGGTCGGGGCGAACAGCAAGGTGCTGCTGCCGGCCTTGCCGCTGATGTCACCGGCTTCGACCTGACGCTTGATCAACCCGTCGGTGGCGCTGTCCACCCGCGCGGCGGCGCTGGAAAGCACCCCTTGTTCGTACACACCGACCAGAATGCATGCGCTGTCAATGGTTTCCGGAGCGGCGGTGGCGAGGCTGAACTGAAGTGTCATCGGGGGTTTCCTGTATGAGCCCGGCCATGGCCGGACAGGCTAGACTTGTGGTTTGCCAACCCGATCGGGCTGGCGGGTAAGCGGACAAGTTTATCGCATGCTGAGCATTCTCGACCGGTATTTCCTGCGCGAACTGGCGCAGACGGTGGCTGCCACCGTGGTGGTGCTGCTGGTGATCGTCGCTGGCAGCGCGTTCGCCAAGGTGCTGCAACAGGTGGCCAACGGCAGTTTTCCGGCCAGCGTGATGTTCCAGGTACTGGGTCTGCAGACACTCGACGGGTTGACCAACCTGATGCCGCTGGCCAGTTTCATCGGCGTGCTGATGGGGCTGGGGCGCATGTATCGCGAGAGCGAGATGCACGTGTTGGCATCTTCCGGCATGGGGCCGGCGGGCCTGTTGCGCCCGGTGCTTCTGCTGGGGCTGGTACTGGTCTCGCTGACGTCCGTGGTGTCGCTGTGGTTGGGGCCATGGGCGGTTCGCACCAGCGACGCCATGGTGGCAGCGGCAAACCGTTCGGTGATCGCTGCCGGGCTTGATGCCGGGCGATTCACCAACCTGCCGGGCAGGGGCGGCATCATCTTCGTCGACAGCCTCAGCCGCGATGGCACGCAGTTGGGGCGTACTTTCGTGGCGACCCAGCGCGCCAGCAAGGACGGCAGTCAACACCTCAAGGTGGTCAGCGCCAGCAGCGGTTCGCTGTATCAGGAGAGTAACGGCGGCGGCCGCTTCATCTCCTTCAAGGACGGCTGGCAGTACGACATTCCGCTGGGTGCCGACAACTGGCGCAAGATGCAGTACGAACGCAACGACACCTCGTTGTCCACCGTGCAGGCCGATGGCGACGAGGACCCGGCGCATGCCAAGGACAGCTGGGCACTGGCACAGTCGAACGATCCGGATGACCGCGCCGAGTTTGCCTGGCGTGCCAACGCGCCGCCGTTGACCCTGGTCCTGCTGCTGCTGGCGCTGCCGTTGTCAAGACAGAGTCCGCGCGAGCCCAAGTATGGCCGCCTGCTGTTGGCGATCCTCAGCTTCTATCTTTACTACACCTTGCTGGCGCTTGGTCGTGGCCAGATCGCCAAGGGTCACTGGCATAACGAGCTGCCGCTGTGGGGCCTGCACCTGGTGGTGCTGGGTATGGCGGGCTGGATGCTGTGGAGGCAGTACTCGCCGCGCAAGCTGCCGCCAAAGTCGACGGGCATGGCGGCATGAGCATGTTCAACATCAAGCGGGTCGACCGCCTGGTGGCGATGAGCGTGCTCGGCTCGCTGCTGATGGTGTGGCTGGTGCTGACCGGGTTTGATGCGGTGAGGATCCTGCTTGCGCAGCTGGGTCACGTCGGCAAGAACGGATATGGTACGAGCGACGCGATCGCCTACGTTCTGGTGACGTTTCCGCGTCGGGCCTATTCCATGTTCGGCAATGCCGCGCTGATCGGTGGCCTGCTCGGCTTGGGCGGGCTGGCCGGCACCGGCGAACTGACCGCGCTGCGCGCAGCCGGCATGTCGCGCCTGCGCATCGCCGGCTCGGCCGTCGGCGTAGTGGCGGTATTCATCGTCGGCGTAGTGATCCTTGGCGAGACCGCCGCACCGTGGGGTGACCAGCAGGCGCAGGCGATGCAGTTGCGGATGAAGTCCGGCGACCTCGGCATGGGCACCGACAGCGGTCTGTGGGCGCGCGACGGCAACGACATCATCAACGCGCGTGGCACCTCGCTCAAGCAGCGTGACGGGGTGAGCACGGTGCAATTGAGCGACGTGCGCGTTTTCACATTCACTGCGGATGGCCAGCTCAGCCGTTTTCAGTGGGCGAAGACCGGCGAGCACAACGGCCATCAGTGGATCCTGTCCGACGTGCGCAGCACCACGCTCGACGCGCAGGGTGTGCATACAACGATGACCGCCAGCGAGCCATGGAAGTCCAGCCTGAACCCGCAGGTGCTGGCGCAGTCGGTGATCCAGCCGCAATACCTTTCCATGCGCGACCTGCGCCGCAACATGAGTTACCTGGAAAGCAACGGCGAGAGCCCCGGCGTCTATGCTGTGGCGTTCTGGGCGCGCGCGCTGTATCCGTTCAACGTGCTGGTGCTGGTCCTGTGCACGATGCCTTTTGCGTTTGGCGCGCTGCGTTCGGGCGGCCTGGGCAAGCGCATGTTCATCGGCATGCTGCTGGCGATCGGCTGGTATTTCCTGCAGCAGGCGATGGTGAACTTCGGCACGGTTTACGGCATGCCACCATTGCTCGCCAATCTGTTGCCGGCGACCTTGTTGGCGACCGGCGCCTGGCTGTATTTCCGCAAGCGGATCTGATCGCCCGGAGAGGGGGCGCCGGCTTGCATCAGTTCATGAGGAAACAATGATGCGTGAGATCGACCTGCGTAGCGACACGGTCACCCGGCCTACCGACGCAATGCGCGCGGCGATGCTGCGGGCGGAAGTGGGTGACGATGTGTACGGCGAGGACCCCACCGTCAACGCGCTGCAGCAGCGCCTCGCCGACGAGCTCGGTTTCGACGCCGGCCTGTTTGTCCCCAGCGGTACGCAGTCCAACCTGCTGGCTCTGCTCGCGCATTGCGAACGTGGCGACGAGTACCTGGTCGGCATGGACGCACATACCTACAAGTTCGAGGGCGGCGGCGCGGCGGTGCTTGGCTCGATCCAGCCACAGCCGATCGTGCAGGCCGCAGACGGCTCCCTGCCACTGCAGCAGATCGAGGCGGCGATCAAGCCGGTCGACTCGCATTTCGCGCGCACCCGTCTGCTGGCGCTGGAAAACACCTGGCATGGCCGCACCCTGCCGCTGGATTACCTGGTCGCCGCGCACGACGTGGCGCGTTCGCACGGACTGGGTCTGCATCTGGATGGCGCGCGGCTGTTCAATGCGGTGGTGGCCTGCGGAGTGCCGGCGCGCGAGATCACCCGCCATTTCGATACGGTATCGATCTGCCTGTCCAAGGGCCTGGGTGCGCCGGTGGGTTCGGTGCTGGTCGGTTCGCATGCACTGATCGACAAGGCGCGACGCTGGCGCAAGGTGACCGGCGGCGGTTGGCGCCAGGCCGGCATGCTGGCGGCGGCGGGCTTGCATGCGCTTGACCACCATGTGGAACGGCTGGCCGACGACCATCGCCGTGCCGCGTATCTGGCCGGTTGCCTGCGTGAAATCGCCGGCATCGACCTGCTCGGTCAGCACACCAACATGGTATTCATCGACGTGCCGGCGGCACGTCTGCGCGAGCTGGATGTGCACCTGCGCGAAGCGGGCATCCGCATCAGCATCGGCTATCTGCCGACCTTGCGTCTGGTGACGCACCTGGACATCGACGATGACGGTATCGAGCGCACGGCCGCGGCATTCAGGGCGTTTTTCGCACGGCAGTGAGCGCAAACCGGCTTCCACCGGCATCCTTCACTCGCGAAGAGTGACAGTGCGAGCGGCATGCGCCGACAGTCGGGCGGCAGCGGTTTGCTAGTTCTACTGTGTTACTAAACACGCCTGATGCCTCGGTGCGCTCTGCCGCAGCACGGACAGCGTGACAGATGGCGCGCGATGACGCGGGCGAGGCGGAAGCGCAAGGTCGCGATCGACCACGGCA